>NZ_JBLJAT010000001.1:0-1215466 GCF_047530025.1 Leifsonia sp. A12D58
TTATGGCCCCGCCATAACGACCACAACTCCGGTTTCGCGTGCCGGAATGGGGCCCGAGGGGTCGACGAAGCTGGGTTATACCCGAGAATACGGAGCAGGTCAACATTTGGGTAGACACGGCGCGTCAGAGCGCCTATGCTTGATCTTTGCGCTCCCAGACAAACCTCTGCCTTCATATTGCGGTCGGCTTTGCGTGCTCAAGCCACCTTGACGCACATCTCTCATTGAGGTGTCAACGGTTTTATTACCCGCGAAATCTCAGAGGGTCTGTGGAGTACTCCATTACTACCAGTAACTAGACCTGACGGGGTCCACGGAGGTTATTTCCTTGGCTGCTGCGCGCAACGCAACCACCAACTCACCCAAGAACGGCCGCTCAGCTGGGCGTCTTTCGTTCGCAAAGATCACCGATACTCTCACTGTTCCGGATCTGCTCGCTTTGCAGACCGAGAGCTTTGACTGGCTCGTTGGGAACGACGGCTGGAAACAGCGCGTCGCCGAGGCGCAGAAGGTCGGTCGTCAAGACCTCCCGAGCCGCACCGGCCTCGACGAGATCTTCGAAGAGATCTCTCCGATCGAAGACCTCGGCGAAACGATGCAGCTGTCGTTCACGAACCCGGAGCTCGAGCCGGAAAAGTACACCATCGACGAGTGCAAGGAAAAGGGTAAGACCTACTCCGCACCGCTCTACGTCAACGCTGAGTTCATGAACCACCTCACCGGTGAGATCAAGACCCAGACCGTTTTCATGGGCGACTTCCCGTTGATGACCCCCAAGGGCACCTTCGTGATCAACGGCACCGAGCGTGTCGTCGTTTCACAGCTCGTGCGTTCACCTGGTGTGTACTTCGAGCGCCAGCAGGAGAAGACGTCTGACAAGGACATCTACTCTGCTCGCGTCATCCCGAGCCGTGGTGCATGGCTCGAATTCGAGATCGACAAGCGCGACCAGGTCGGCGTTCGCATCGACCGCAAGCGCAAGCAGTCGGTCACTGTCTTCTTGAAGGCCCTCGGCCTCACGAGCGAAGAGATCCTCGAAGAGTTCAAGGGCTACGCGTCCATCGAGCTGACCCTTGAGAAGGATGCCATCCTCACGAAGGAAGAGGCCCTCAAGGACATCTACCGCAAGCTCCGCCCGGGCGAGCAGGTTGCTGCTGAAGCTGCCCGCGCGCTGCTGGACAACTTCTACTTCAACTCGAAGCGTTACGACCTGGCAAAGGTTGGTCGTTACAAGATCAACCGCAAGCTCGGCCTTGAGGCTCCGCTGTCCGACTCGGTACTGACCCTTCAGGACATCCTGTCGACCATCAAGTACCTCGTCGCCCTGCACGACAACCAGACGACGCTTCCGGGTACCCGCGAGGGCAAGCCGGTCGACATCCGTCTCGACGTCGATGACATCGACCACTTCGGTAACCGTCGCATCCGCGCGGTTGGCGAGCTGATCCAGAACCAGGTTCGCACCGGTCTGTCCCGCATGGAGCGCGTCGTTCGCGAGCGTATGACCACGCAGGACATCGAAGCGATCACCCCGCAGACCCTGATCAACGTGCGCCCCGTCGTTGCCGCGATCAAGGAGTTCTTCGGTACGTCGCAGCTGTCGCAGTTCATGGACCAGAACAACCCGCTCGCCGGCCTGACGCACAAGCGTCGTCTGTCCGCGCTGGGCCCGGGTGGTCTGTCACGTGACCGCGCAGGTGTCGAGGTGCGAGACGTTCACCCGTCGCACTACGGCCGTATGTGCCCCATCGAAACCCCTGAAGGCCCGAACATCGGTCTGATCGGTTCACTCGCATCGTTCGCTCGCATCAACGCATTCGGTTTCATTGAGACTCCGTACCGCCGCGTTGTTGATGGCGTTGTCACCGCAACGATCGACTACCTCACGGCAAGCGAAGAAGACGAGTACATCGTCGCGCAGGCCAACGCCCCGCTGACCAAGGACGCACGCTTCGCTGAAGACCGCGTTCTGGCCCGTAAGAAGGGTGGAGAGGTCGACCTCATCCCGCACGACGAGATCGGCTACATGGATGTCTCGCCGCGCCAGATGGTGTCGGTCGGTACATCGCTCATCCCGTTCCTCGAGCACGACGATGCTAACCGCGCACTCATGGGTGCCAACATGCAGCGTCAGGCCGTCCCCCTGCTTCGCAGCGACAGCCCGCTCGTCGGTACCGGTATGGAGGGCTACGCAGCCATTGACGCCGGTGACGTTGTCACCGCCGACAAGGCTGGCGTTGTCATGGAGGTTTCGGCTGACGTCGTTACCGTCCAGCTCGACGAGGGTGGAACGCAGGAGTACTACCTGCGCAAGTTCAACCGCGCCAACCAGGGCACCAGCTACAACAACCGCGTCATCGTCAATGCGGGCGACCGCATTGAGGTCGGCGAGGTTATCGCTGATGGTCCCGCCACCGACAACGGTGAGCTCGCACTCGGAAAGAACCTCCTCGTGGCATTCATGCCGTGGGAAGGCCACAACTTCGAGGACGCGATCATCCTGAGCCAGAACCTGGTGAAGGACGACGTTCTCTCCTCGATTCACATCGAAGAGTACGAAGTTGACGCTCGCGACACCAAGCTGGGCAAGGAAGAGATCACTCGCGACCTGCCCAACGTTTCGCCGGATCTGCTTGCAGACCTCGACGAGCGTGGCATCATCCGCATCGGTGCAGAGGTTCGCCCCGGCGACATCCTCGTCGGCAAGGTCACGCCTAAGGGCGAGACCGAGCTCTCCGCTGAGGAGCGCCTGCTCCGTGCGATCTTCAACGAGAAGAGCCGCGAAGTTCGCGACACGAGCCTCAAGGTTCCCCACGGTGAGCGTGGAACGATCATCGGTGTCAAGGTCTTCGACTCGCAGGACGGCGACGACGAGCTCGGCTCAGGCGTCAACCAGCGTGTTGTCGTATTCATCGCCCAGAAGCGCAAGATCACCGAAGGTGACAAGCTCGCTGGACGTCACGGCAACAAGGGTGTTATCTCCAAGATTCTCCCCGTTGAAGACATGCCGTTCCTCGCAGACGGTACCCCGGTTGACATCATCCTCAACCCGCTCGGTATCCCGGGTCGAATGAACTTCGGCCAGGTCCTCGAAACCCACCTTGGCTGGATTGCCAAGCAGGGTTGGAAGGTCGAGGGTAAGCCGAAGTGGGCTGCCAAGCTGCCAGAGGCTGCGCACAGCGCTGCACCGGGCACCAAGGTTGCAACCCCGGTATTCGACGGTGCACTCGAGCAGGAAATCGAGGGTCTTCTTGACTCAACGACTCTGACGCGCGATGGTGACCGCCTGATCGGTCGCTCCGGTAAGACTCAGCTGTTCGACGGCCGCTCCGGCGAGCCGTTCCCGAACCCTGTTTCGGTCGGTTACATGTACATCCTGAAGCTGCACCACCTCGTCGACGACAAGATCCACGCTCGTTCGACCGGTCCGTACTCCATGATCACGCAGCAGCCGCTGGGTGGTAAGGCACAGTTCGGTGGACAGCGTTTCGGTGAGATGGAGGTGTGGGCGCTCGAAGCATATGGCGCCGCATACGCACTTCAGGAACTCCTGACCATCAAGTCCGACGACATCCTCGGCCGCGTCAAGGTGTACGAAGCAATCGTCAAGGGCGAGAACATTCAGGAACCTGGTATTCCAGAGAGCTTCAAGGTTCTGATCAAGGAAATGCAGTCGCTGTGCTTGAACGTCGAGGTCCTCTCGGCAGACGGCACGGCAGTGAGCCTGCGCGACACGGATGACGAAGTCTTCCGTGCTGCTGAGGAACTCGGCATCAACATTTCCACCCGGTTTGAGTCGTCGTCAATCGACGACATCTAAGCCTGGCCACTGAATCGACTCCGAAAAACTTTCCAAGGAGAGAAATTGCTCGACGTAACAACTTTTGACGAGCTTCGCATTGGCCTGGCTACCGCTGACGACATTCGTCGTTGGTCACATGGTGAGGTCAAGAAGCCCGAAACTATCAACTACCGCACGCTCAAGCCCGAGAAGGACGGTCTGTTCGGCGAACAGATCTTCGGTCCTTCCCGCGACTGGGAGTGCTCCTGTGGCAAGTACAAGCGTGTGCGCTTCAAAGGCATCGTTTGTGAGCGCTGTGGCGTAGAGGTCACCAAGTCGTCTGTGCGCCGCGAGCGCATGGGCCACATTGAGCTCGCTGCTCCCGTCACTCACATCTGGTACTTCAAGGGTGTTCCTTCCCGCCTCGGCTACCTGCTGGACATGGCACCGAAGGACCTCGAGAAGGTCATCTACTTCGCCGCATACATGGTCATCACCGTGGACGAAGACGGACGCCACCAGGACATGCCTGGACTGGAGAACGAACTTCGCCTCGAGATCAAGACCCTGGAGGGCCAGCGCGACTCACGTATCGCTGACCGTCTGGCGCGCCTTGAGAACGACCTCGCAGCCCTTGAGGCTGAGGGTGCGAAGAGCGACCAGAAGAAGCGCACCAAGGACGCCGCTGAGAAGGAGATGAGCCAGGTCCGCAAGTCTCTCGACGAGCAGATCGCTCACCTCGAGCGCGTGTGGGAAGACTTCCGCACGCTGAAGGTCGGCGACCTGAAGCCTGAGGACTCGGTCTTCCACGAGCTGCAGGACCGCTTCGGTATGTACTTCGAGGCCTACATGGGCGCCGAAGCCATCAAGAAGCGCCTTGAGGCATTCGACCTGGTCACCGAAAGCGAAAACCTGCACCTGCAGATCGCTGAGGGCAAGGGCCAGAAGAAGATCCGTGCGATCAAGCGTCTGCGCGTCGTCAACGCATTCATCATGACCGGCAACTCGCCGGCCGCGATGGTGCTCGACGTTGTGCCCGTCATCCCGCCGGAACTGCGCCCGATGGTGCAGCTCGACGGTGGCCGCTTCGCGACCTCTGACCTCAACGACCTCTACCGTCGCGTGATCAACCGCAACAACCGCCTGCGTCGCCTCCTTGACCTCGGTGCCCCCGAGATCATCGTGAACAACGAGAAGCGGATGCTGCAGGAGGCCGTCGACGCACTGTTCGACAACGGTCGCCGTGGTCGCCCGGTCACCGGTACCGGTAACCGCGCCCTCAAGTCCCTGAGCGACATGCTCAAGGGTAAGCAGGGTCGTTTCCGTCAGAACCTGCTCGGTAAGCGCGTTGACTACTCTGGCCGTTCGGTCATCATCGTTGGCCCGCAGCTGAAGCTGCACCAGTGTGGTCTGCCCAAGCAGATGGCTCTGGAGCTCTTCAAGCCGTTCGTCATCAAGCGCCTGATCGACCTGAGCCACGCTCAGAACATCAAGGCTGCAAAGCGCATGGTCGAGCGTTCACGTCCGCAGGTCTGGGACGTGCTCGAAGAGATCATCCGTGAGCGTCCGGTACTGCTGAACCGCGCACCAACCCTGCACCGCCTGGGCATCCAGGCCTTCGAGCCTCAGCTCGTTGAGGGTAAGGCCATTCAGCTGCACCCGCTCGTGTGTGCTGCGTTCAACGCTGACTTCGACGGTGACCAGATGGCAGTTCACCTGCCGCTGTCCGTCGAGGCACAGGCTGAAGCTCGCATCCTGATGCTCGCATCGAACAACATCCTGAAGCCGTCAGACGGCCGCCCGGTGACCCTGCCCACACAGGACATGATCATCGGTCTGCACCACCTGACCACGCTCAAGGAAGGCGTCATCGGCGAAGGCCGCGCGTTCTCCTCTGTCTCAGAAGCGATCCTCGCTTTCGACCAGAAGTCGCTCGACCTGAACGCCAAGGTTCGCATCCGCCTCACCGACAAGTACTTCACCGAGGGCACTCAGCCCGACGGTGTCGAGCTCGTCGACGGCAAGGCAGAGGGCGTTGTTCTGGTGAACACCACTCTCGGTCGCGCAATCTTCAACGAGACGCTCCCGTCCGACTACCCGTACTTCGAGAACGTTGCCGACAAGGGCACCATCTCTGCGATCGTCAACGACCTCGCAGAGCGGTACCCGAAGGTTCAGGTTGCTACAGCACTCGACAACATCAAGGACGCCGGTTTCTACTGGGCCACGCGTTCAGGTGTGACCGTTGCTCTCAGCGACATCCTGACCCCGCCGAGCAAGCCGCAGATCGTTGCCGGCTACGAGAAGCTGGCAGCTAAGGTTCAGTCGCAGTTCGAGAAGGGTCTCACGACCGACCTCGAGCGTCGTCAGGAGCTCATCCAGATCTGGACCAAGGCAACGGAAGACGTTGCTAAGGCCATGCAGGAGAACTTCCCGGCCGACAACACCATCAACCGCATGGTCACCTCTGGTGCTCGTGGTAACTGGCTGCAGGTTCGTAACATCGCCGGTATGCGAGGCCTGGTGAACAACCCGAAGGGTGAGATCATCCCTCGCCCGATCATCTCGAGCTACCGCGAAGGCCTGTCCGTCGCCGAGTACTTCATTGCTACTCACGGTGCTCGTAAGGGTCTGGCTGACACCGCTCTGCGTACCGCTGACTCCGGTTACCTCACGCGTCGTCTCGTTGACGTCTCGCAGGATGTCATCATCCGCGAAGACGACTGCGGTACGACCAAGGGTCTTGAGCTGCCGATCGCGACTGTCGACTCGAACGGGACACTGGTTCGCCACCCCAACGTCGAGAACGCTGTTTACGCTCGCAGCCTGGCTGCCGCCGCGGTTAACGCCAAGGGCGAGGTTGTCGCTGAAGCTGGCGACGACGTCGGTGACGTGATGATCGACAAGCTGGTTGCAGCAGGTGTCGAGAATATCAAGGTGCGCTCGGTTCTGACCTGTGAATCAGCAGTCGGTGTGTGTGCGGTCTGCTACGGCCGTTCACTCGCAACCGGTCTGCTCGTTGACATCGGTGAGGCCGTCGGTATTATCGCCGCACAGTCGATCGGTGAGCCTGGTACCCAGCTGACGATGCGTACGTTCCACACCGGTGGTTCGGCATCAGCAGATGACATCACCCAGGGTCTGCCCCGCGTCCAGGAGCTCTTCGAGGCTCGTACCCCCAAGGGTGCGTCACCGATCGTTGAGGCCTCTGGTCGCATCACGATCGAAGACACTGACCGCAGCCGCAAGGTGATCCTGACGCCTGACAACGGCGACGAAGCGATCGCGTACCCCGTGCTCAAGCGTTCGACCCTCCTCGTTGAGGATGGCCAGCACGTCGAGCTCGGATCGCAGATCATCGTCGGTGCCGTTGACCCGAAGGAAGTACTTCGTGTCAAGGGTGTCCGTGAGGTGCAGAAGCACCTCGTCGGTGGCGTGCAGGATGTCTACCGCTCGCAGGGTGTACCGATCCACGACAAGCACATCGAGGTCATCGTTCGTCAGATGCTTCGCAAGGTCACCGTCGTCGAGCACGGCGACACCGGCCTGCTTCCTGGTGAGCTTGTCGATCGCCTGAAGTACAACGAGCTCAACCGCGCTGCACTCACCGAGGGCAAGAAGACGGCTTCGGCTCGTCAGGAAGTCATGGGTATCACCAAGGCTTCACTGGCAACCGAGTCGTGGCTGTCGGCCGCTTCCTTCCAGGAGACCACCCGGGTTCTGACCCAGGCGGCCATGGAAGGCAAGAGCGACCCGCTGATGGGCCTCAAGGAGAACGTGATCATCGGTAAGTTGATCCCGGCCGGAACCGGTCTCCCGCGTTACCGCGACGTCACCGTCGAGGCAACCGAAGAAGCCAAGGCTGAGCGTTACCCGAACCGCATCTTCACAGATGAGGCCGCCTTCAACGAAGGCGACCTGAGCTTCGTCGATTTCGACAGCTTCAGCTCGGATGACTTCACGCCCGGTACGTACAACTAACCAGCGTGTGACCTAGTCACTAGCGTGTGATCGCAATGGCCTCCTGCTTCGGCAGGGGGCCATTGTGCGTTTGGCGGGTGCGGAACCCAGGCGCCTCCCCGATAAGGTGGAGCAACGTTTCACGGAAGGCGCTGCCGGATGAGTTCTGACAAGACACCGATCACCCCTGCTACACGAAAGCGCGTGGGCACGGCTCTGCTGACCGTTGCCGCCGCCGTGCTCCTGGCGGCGGTCATCGTCGTCCTCGTTGTCTGGCGAGGAGGCGCAACAGCGCCCAGCGCCAGCGGCGAAACCGGCCGTCCGCAGCCCAGCAGCAACCCAACGATCCAGCTCGGCCCGGCAACACCGGTGCCAACGGATGCCGCGCAAACCGATTCCCGCATCCCCACCGACTGCACCGATCTCTACACGACTGACTGGGCGTCATCCCTCGCGCCGCTGGTACTCAACCCGGCATGGACCTCTGGCCCAGATAGCGGCCCGCGGGTTGCCACTGACAGCACCCTGTCCACCCAGCTGCAGGACGCAACGGTACTGATCTGCAATTGGGCAAGCGAGGTCGGGGGAAGCGGACAGGGCATCATCACCAACGTGGCATCGATCACTGCAGAGCAGCAGGCCGACCTCACCGCGTCGATCGGGTCATTGGGGTTTCCCTGCTACGACGAGCTGGACGGTCTCCGCTGTGTCACGGAGCGCTCCGATGATGGCGCAAGCTGGGGAGAATCCCACTTCATCCGCGACGGAATCTGGATCGCGACCAAGTGGGTCAACGCAAGTCCGGACGGCTACACGCACGACATGGTGAACACGATCTTCGGCGCTGCGTAGCAGCATTCGCCTCAGGCGATAGCGGCGGAGATGAGTTCGACGACTCGTTTCTCCACCGCAGGACTCCAGGTCTGCAGCGCGAACGAGACCGGCCAGATCTCGCCGTCATCGAGGTGGGCGGCATCCTGAAATTCCAGGGTTGAGTAGCGCGTGCTGAACTTGCCGGCGTTCTTGAAGCAGAACACAACTTTGCCGTCGGCGTTCGTGTATGCGGGCATCCCGTACCAGGTCTTGGGCGAGAGGTCTGGGGCGTTGGTCGTCGCAACGACGTGCACGCGTTCGGCAAGCGCACGGTCTTCAGGATCCATCTTGTTGATGGCGTCGAGCACGCCTTGCAGCCCGTCTGCCTTCTTGACGCCCGACTTGCCCTCAGCGCGAAGCTCTGCGGCGCGCTGCTTCATCGCGGCGTGCTCCGCTGCTGTGAAACCGGTGGATGCGGATTCGGAGCTGGCATCTTTAGTGAGCATTTCTGTGTTCCCCTTCTGCTGTGCGACTGCATTGCACCTGGTGGACTGTGCCGGCGTCGTCGCCCTCGGTTGTTGTTGACAGGCTAGGCCGAAGCGCACAGGGGTGCTTCTCCAATCCTGCTCGGTTCGGACGCACGCCTCCACGCCCCCACGCAACTCGCCCCGAACCTGTCACACACGTCACATGGATCTCATACATCACGTCCGTCACACCTGCAAGATCCGTCACATCCGTCACTTTCACCCCCTGATCGGGGTTCTATTGCAGACCCACCCGCCGGCTATACGCTCGACTGTTGCGTAACGACACATTGTTGCGTATCAACACCAGGTCTCGTGCGTTCGCCTACCCAGTTCGTAGCTGGCGCTCGATGGCTACCGAAATGCAACTCTCTTCCCGGGGGAGGAACGCGTGGCAACACTCACCGAAATCCTGATTCTGCACGGCCTCTTGCCCATTGAGCATCTCGATACGCTCCTGGCCGGTGATCCGGCAGACGAAAGCGCCGTGCGCACACTTGTCGACTCCGGTGTGATCACCGAAATGCAGTTCGCAAAGGCGCGCGCAGCGCAGGCCAACCTGCCATTTGTCGAGCTTCTCGAGTACCCCGTCGACCGTGTGGCCGTCGCCCTGGTGAATGCCACTGTCTGCCGCCGCCACGAGGTCATCCCGATCGGTGTCGATCAGGGTCGGCTGCTGCTTGCCATGGTCGATCCGGGCAACGTCTTCGCGATTGATGACGTGCGTGCAGCTGCACGGATGCCGGTCTACCCGATCGTCGCCGAGCGCGCCGACTTGCTTGCCGCAATCGCCCGCTACCACCGTGCCGACGACGAGCTCAGTAACCTGACAACCACTCTCGAGGAAGAGAGTGCCCCCGCAGAGACAACGACGTTCGGCAACACCGATTCAGTCGACGATGACGCGCCCATCGTGCGTTTCGTGAATCTGCTGGTGAGCCAGGCCATCCAGGACAAGGCCTCCGACATCCACATCGAGCCGGCCGAACACGATGTCGGAGTGCGCTACCGCATCGACGGCGTGCTGCATGAAATGCAGAGCGCGCCCAAGAGCATCCAGAACGGTGTCATTTCGCGCCTCAAGATCATGAGCGACATCGACATCGCCGAGCGTCGCAAACCTCAGGACGGCCGCATGTCGGTCAGCCACGGTGGCCGCAAGATCGACCTGCGTGTGGCGACCCTGCCCACGGTGTGGGGCGAAAAGGTCGTCATGCGAATCCTCGACAACTCCAACACCAGCCTCAACGTGCGTGACCTCGCCTTGCTCGAGCGCAACTTCGAGGCGTACAAGTCTTCGTATACCAAGCCGTACGGCATGATCCTGGTCACCGGTCCGACGGGTTCTGGCAAGTCGACCACCCTGTACACCACCCTCGGTGCTGTCGCTCGGCCAGAGATCAACGTCATCACTGTTGAGGACCCGGTCGAGTACCGCATGAAGGGCATCAACCAGGTTCAGGTGAATCCGAAGGCCGGCCTGACGTTCGCCAGCGCGCTGCGATCCATCCTGCGAAGCGACCCGGATGTCGTTCTGCTCGGTGAGATCCGCGACCACGAGACCGCGCAGATCGCCATTGAAGCGTCGCTCACCGGGCACCTCGTGCTCTCAACCTTGCACACCAACGACGCGCCGAGCGCCATCACGCGTCTGACCGAGATGGACATCGAACCGTTCCTGGTCGGCTCCGCGCTCGACTGCGTTGTCGCTCAGCGATTGGCTCGCCGGCTTTGCGATCGCTGCAAGCAGCCCGCCGTGCTCGATCCCGAGTACCTCACGAGGCTGCGCTTCAGCTACGACCCGTACCTGCCGCTGCCCACCGTGTACCAGCCGATCGGTTGCACCAACTGCTCGAATACCGGTTACCGCGGCCGAATCGCGGTGCATGAGGTCATGACGGTGAGCGAAGAGATCGAGCGGATGGCCGTCGCGCGAGCATCCAGCGCCGAGATCGGGCGCACCGCACGCGAGCAGGGCATGATCACCCTCCGCGAAGACGGCTGGGAGAAGGCCAAAATGGGCCTGACTTCGATCGAAGAAATTTTGCGAGTCGTGGCATAGTGCCGCTCGCGAACGAAAGGGGAGGCAACATGGACAAGCCTATTTTCGAGATTCCTGTGACACCTCCCGGTGACGACGCTGAAGGGTGGACTCCCAAACTGGCAACGCCGTCGTACACACCATCGAATCCGGATTCGTCATCCCCGTTCGACTCGATCCTGTTCGATGCGCCGACGCCGGGGCTCACCCCCGCGCCGATTTCGGCCGAGTCGGGTGCGTCGGTCGGCATCGAAATGCTGCAGGGTCTCTTCTCCGCTGACGCGGCGTTGGCCGACGAGGCTCCCGGTCTGACGCCGCCCACCTTCGAAGCACCGTCATACTCCGTTCCGCCCGCGGGCGCGCCGGCATTCGGAGGAGCGGCCTCAGGGTCGTTCACCACTGATGCCTCAGCGTCGATCCCTGCGGCATTCGTACCGCCGACATACGACCTGTCGGATGCCGAGACCTCGGTTATTGACGTTCCGGCCCGAAACGCATGGTCTCTCGATTCCGACGACAGCTCGCTGATTCCCAACACCTATGCGGCACCGTCGACCCAGCCGACGTATGAGATCGACGACTACGCGGCGGCATCCGCTGCGCCAGCCTTTTCGCTCGATGACCTCAACATTTCGGCTCCGGGACTCACTGTGCCTGGGTTCACCGCTCCAGCGGACTTCAGCGCGCAGCCCAGCTTCACGCTGCCACCCGTCGATTTCGATCCACCCACGGCGGTCATTCCGGTGATCAGCCCAGATTCCGCGTTCAGCGCAGCAACTGCTGCAGGGGCTGCGGCCACCACAGCGGCAGCACTGCCGGGCTTTGATGCCGGTGTGACGGGTGCGACAAGTGCGGCCAACGCAATCGGTGCGGTCGCGGCCGGTGCGGCGGGTGCCGCCAGTCTTGCGAGCTCCGCAGCTGCAGCTGCAGCACTCTCCGGTGACTCCGCTGCCGCTCGTCTCGCAGCGCAGGCTGCCGCCATCTTCGGGGCGCCGCTGTCCGCGTCGAACTCGTACACGATCCCTGCTCCGGACGCCCTGAGCGACCTGCCAGCCGACCTGCCGACCGAGGCTATCGACATTGTGGGGGAGCCATTCGCGCCGCCGGTCTCCGCGCCTCCAGCCTCTGACTTCGACACCCCGAGCATCGTCCCGGGCGGTCGGCGTGCAGCCCTTGCTGCAGCCGACGCGTTCACGGCGCCTGCCGCAGATGCCGTGCTTGCTGCCCCTGATCTCACGGTCCCCGTCATCGACGCACCGGACGAGCTGCTGACGCCCCCCGTTCTCACAGTGTCAGAGCCGTTGTTCACGCCGCCGACCTTCGTAGCACCTGCACCGACCACGCCCATTGCGACAGTGGCGATTCCGGCACCGACAGCGGATGCGGCATCCGCTTCTGGGTCGGCAGAAGACACCATGACGATCGCCGAGCGTGCAGCGCTCAAGGATGCCGACCCCGAACTCGTTGCGGCGCTCCAGGAGGTTGTCTTGCAGAGGGCATCCGACTTGCACCTCACCGTGAACGCGCCACCCATGCTTCGCGTCGATGGTGGGCTCCGTCCGGCCGGCAGCACTGTGCCGTGGTCGCGCGACAAGGTGCTTGGTGCGCTGTACTCCCTGCTCTCCCCGTTGCAGAAGGAGAACTTCGAGAAGCACCTCGAGCTCGACTTCGCCTATACGATCTCGGCGAACGCCCGATTCCGGGTGAACTTCTACCAGCAACGTGGTGCGGTCGGAGCAGCATTCCGCCTGATCCCCACCGAGATCAAGCAGCTGAAAGACCTCGGCGTGCCAGAGTCGGTCGGCAATTTCGCCAAGCTGCCGCGTGGCTTGGTGCTCGTGACCGGCCCGACCGGTTCGGGCAAGTCGACGACGCTGGCCGCCATGATCGACCTCGTGAACAGCACGCGGGCCGACCACATCGTGACAGTCGAAGACCCCATCGAGTTCTTGCACAACCACAAGATGTCACTGGTCAACCAACGCGAGGTGGGGCACGACACGCACAGCTTCGCCGCCGCGCTCAAGCACGTGCTGCGTCAGGACCCCGACGTCATCCTCATCGGTGAGCTCCGCGACTTGGAGACCATTTCCGTGGCCCTCACGGCCGCCGAGACCGGTCACCTCGTGTTCGCCACCCTGCACACGCAGGATGCCCCGCAGACCATCGACCGCGTCATCGACGTGTTCCCGCCGCACGCCCAGGACCAGGTGCGCGCTCAGCTCGCCGCAACCCTGCAGGGCGTCGTCTGTCAGACGCTCGTGAAGAAGGCCAACGGCCGCGGCCGTGTCGTCGCCACCGAGGTGCTGATGACGACGCCGGCTATCGCCAACCTCATCCGCGAGGGCAAGACCTATCAGATCTCGTCGATGATGCAGGCCGGCCGGGACTCCGGCATGCACACCATGGACCAGCACCTGGCCGACCTGGTCGACTCTGGGCAGATCACGCGCAAGGCCGCCGAAGACAAGGCGCACGATCCCGACGGACTGAGCCGTCTCATCCACCGCGTTGAATCACCTACCGAGGCATCCGCTCGCGCGATGGCGGCCAGCGGCATCGACTTCGGTGACTCGTACTCGCAGGTGGTGCGCTAGTGGCTACAGCACAGGCGTATGCCTACACGGGGCGCGACTCCAAGGGCAAAGTGGTCAAGGGCAAGGTGGATGCCTCCAGCGAGGCGGCAGTCGCATCACGGCTGAACACCATGGGCATCTCGCCCATCTCCATTTCGGAGTCCGTCCAAGGAACAGGCCTCAATAGAGAGATCGCAATCCCCGGCCTGAGCAAGGGCATAGGACTCAAAGACCTCGCGATCATGAGCCGCCAGATGGCGACGATGATCGGTTCAGGCCTCTCGCTGCTGCGCACGCTCAACATCCTGGCGGAACAGACCGAGAGCAAGCCTCTCGCCAAGGTTCTGGGCCAGGTCCGCGACGACGTCGAGACGGGTACTTCGGTCTCGGATGCCTTCGGCAAGCATAGTAAAGATTTTCCGCCGATCATGATCAACATGGTGCGAGCGGGTGAGACCGGCGGATTCCTCGACGGGGCCTTGGAATCCATAGCGGCAAACTTCGAGAAGGAGCTCAAGCTCACCAACACCATCAAGTCGGCACTGACCTACCCGATCATCGTGCTCGTGATGTCACTCGGTGCCGTGCTTATCATGTTGATCTTCATCGTGCCGATCTTCAAAGACATGTTCTCGGGGCTCGGCAGCGAGCTGCCCGCGCCTACCCAGCTGCTCGTTGTGTTGTCTGAATCAATGGTTTGGGTGGTGCCGGTACTAGCCGTCGTGATCATCGTAATTGCCGTGTGGTGGCGCAAGAACAAGAACACACTCGCGGTACGCAAGGTCAAAGATCCCATCATGCTCAAGCTCCCGGTGTTCGGGCCACTGTTACAGAAGGTTGCTGTTGCGCGCTTCGCCCGTAACTTCTCCAACATGATCGGTGCGGGTGTCCCGATCCTGCAGGCTCTTAAGATCGTGGGTGAGACCTCGGGTAACTGGGTGATTGAGAACGCGCTCAACGAAGTCGCCGAATCAGTGCGCCAGGGGCAGTCCATCTCTGGCCCGCTGCTGGCGCAGCCCGTGTTCCCCGCGATGGTCACCCAGATGATCGCTGTCGGTGAGGATGCCGGCTCGCTCGAGGTCATGCTCGACAAGATCGCTGACTTCTACGACGAAGAGGTGCAGACGGCCACGGAGCAGCTCACGGCGGCCATTGAGCCGCTCATGATCGCGTTCCTCGGCGTGGTCATTGGTGGCATGGTCATCGCGCTCTACATGCCGATCTTCAGCATCGCTGGTGCCGTCAAGTAAGACGGTTACCCCACCCCACGCACAAACACTACAAAGTGTCCCCTGCACTGGGGGCGTAAAACGGCACAATACCCCCCTCCCGTGGGGCAGCGCTGAAATTCTCCTGCAAATAGCATGGGAAATCGATCGAGGCACCTGTCCGATCCCTTGCCACCTACTGAATGGATCTCACTGTGCTTTCACGCGCCCTTGCAACCCTGGACCTCCGCCGCAAACAGCAGACCGAGAACGAAAAGGGCTTCACCCTGATCGAGCTTCTCGTTGTTGTCATCATCATCGGCATCCTTGCCGCCATCGCCATCCCGGTGTTCCTGGGCGTGCGTGAGAACGCTTGGAAGGCCTCGGTCGAATCCGACCTCAAGAACGCTGCCGTATCACTGGAGCAGTACGCCACCAACAACAATGGTGGCTTCACCGGGTACACGGGTGGTACGTACACGCCGGCCAACAATGCCGATGCAACCGCCCCCCTCATCAAGGTCTCGCCCGCCAACAGTCTCGTAGTCGCAATCGACGGAAACTCCTACACGATCACTGGCACAAACTCTGACTACGGAGTTGCGCACTCACTCGAATACAGCAGTGCCGAGGGCGGCCTCGGCGACTGGAAGTAGCTCACCAAAAAGGAGCGTGCGGAGTGTCGCCACGGCGGCACTCCGCACGTCCGTATCGTCCTCCTACCCGTAAGGAGATGCCGTGAAACTCATCTTGAAGAGAGCGCAACAGCGTGCGCGTTCGGATGACTCCGGCATGACACTCATCGAGGTCATCGTTGCGATCAGCCTCATCGGCATTGTTGCGACTGCTGCAATTGGCCTCGGAATTACCAGTGAGAAAGGCGCTTCGTCACAACAGCGCCAGGAACTCGCTGTTACGGTCGCGAATGAGGCGATGGAGCTGGTGAGCGCCCAGTCATCTGCCACGAATCCGACCACGGGCGCAAGCTACCTCTATCAAGGTCGTACTGAAGCCAAGGTCGAAGCGGCCTGGGCGCTTAATGCCGGCATAGATGGACTAGCTGCTACTTATCCGGGCTGGGATAGAGCCGCGACGTCGACGTCCGATCCCAAAGTGGCCATTTCGAGGGATGTCACTCGGAGCGGCACAAAGTACACGGTCTTCTCCCTGATCGGCAGCTGTTACATCGCTCGAGTTGGCGGCGGGAATTGTTGGTCGGCGACTGGTGACGCAACCCTGACGAGCAATTCCAGACCGCCAACGACTGCCCCGACAGGCAAGATCCAGATAAACCGCGTTCTCGTTGTCGTGCGTTGGACGGCGGGAAGTGGCTGCTCGACAAATGGGTGCACTTACGTCGCCACGAGCTTGGTCGACGCGCACTCCGATCTTCAGTGGAACACTCATGGTTAAGCGACACGGACACCGGTCTGAACACGAGGCGAAGGCTGACCAGGGTCTCACGATCATTGAACTCGTAGTGGCAATCGGCGTCTTTATGGTTTTCATCGCAATGATTCTCACCACGACGGTGACTCTCGCGCAGAGCGCGTCTCGGACGCAGATTACGGCTGAGGCATCGAACGCCGCGCTCACCGTATTCGGATCATTTGACCGGCAGGCCCGCTATGCAGATGCGATCAATTTCCCTGGTGATGGCGCGACCGGCGGCTCGCGCTATATCGAGTTCCGGACACCGGGCAACAGCTCGGCGAGCGGCGTCACGACTTGCACCCAGTGGCGCTTCGTGCGGACCCTTGGAGTCCTTCAATCCCGGTCGTGGAGCGATGTTCCAGGAACACCATTGCCGCGCTTCACCACGAAGCTGACAAACATGATCGATGATGGCGGCGCTGGATATCCGTTTGAACTGACTCCAGCGAGTCTGAACGGTTCGATAATGCAACAACTGACTGTGATTCTTCACTCCGGCAACGCCTACGTGAATGCGGGAGCAGCAATGAGCACGACCTTCGTCGCACGCAATAGCTCAACGGATTCACCGAGCAACAAGGACGAGAACAATGACAAGGTCAGTGACACGCCAGTATGCACCGTAACGGGGAACCGGCCATGAGGTGCGCGCGAATTTCTAACCTCAAGGTGCGTCGCATTCGAAATGGAGATGAAACTGGCGTTGCACTTTTGACTGCACTGTTGTTCATGCTCATCGCGGCAGGGCTCTCGCTGGTACTCCTTAGCGCAATCCTCGCGCAGGCCGTTCCGGCGTACACCGCTCAAAAGAACACTCGGACTGTTTACGCGGCGCAGGCCGGGTTACAGAGCGGCCTTGCGGTGCTTCGCTCAGCCGTCGCAATGCCTGATGCAGAGGGACGCATCTTCGGCGACTCTTCCAAATTGCCTTGTGACCTTACGGGAAATGTCGCAGCTGATTCCAGCGGCCCAACGTACGTGGTGTCTCTGCAGTACTTTTCCTCGGATCCTACCTATATGACGGCAGTGTGGCGCGACGCCAACAAGATCTATTGCCATGGCAGCGCGGGCTTGGCGACGGTGCCGAAGTACGCCTACATTACTTCGAAAGGGCAAGACGCGGCGATTCCGGGTGTTACTAGCGCGACACTTGGCAACCGCGCTCTGTCAGCGATCTACAAGTTCAAAATCACGAACGTCAACATCGTCGGCGGCATGATCTTCAACTCGACAAACGCGTTCTGCATTGAAGCGGTGTCCGCATCTGCCGGGCAGAAGATCAAGTTTGTCCCGGCTGCGCAGTGCTTGAATACGTCCCTGCAGCTCTGGACGTACGCTGCTGACTACGAATTGAAGCTTGCCAGTTCTCTCGTAGGCGGGGGGCCGGGCCTATGCATCACAGGCCCTAAGAACGCTGGAGAGTCGGCCCAGGACGCGCTCTTGCAGACGTGTAAAGCGAGCCCGGACGCAACTCGCTGGAATCAGCTTTGGAGCTGGACAGGTAGTTCCTCATGGCGAGGCCAGAATGCTACCAACACCGACGTGAGTAACTACTACCTCTCGCCGGGCACCGTGGCGGCTGGCTCGTTCTTGAGAGTAAATGCCGGTTCGTCTGGAAGTTTTTCCCCATCTGCCTCCGTTGGAGCTGGGGCTGCCAGCTACAGCACGAATCAGCTCGTGAACTACCTTGAGTTCGGTCGATGTGCCGACGTGACGGCGGAGACGTGGAGCAAGGAGTTCATGATCTCGTATCCGTGCAAGCAAGATCCCACTGGAGGCGGAGCCAATTTGTTGTGGAACCACAAGTGGTACTACACCGAGCCGGTTTCCCCCGCGACAAAAAGTGCGGTTCAAGACATCCATATCTACACGGAAAAAGAGAAGATCAACAAGAAATGCCTCACGGCGCCGGCCACCGGAGCAGGTGATGTGACGTTCGCAGCCTGCAACCCCGCGTTGGTTAGACAGCAGTGGGTGCGGGTCAAAGATACGGGTGACTATTCAACAAGCTATCTGGTCGTCAACCAAGGGAATTGTCTGACGGTGGATTCCGCAAATCAGTACGTAGAAGCTTCCGGTGCGAAGTTTTCGAAGGTTCGTGTTGCGACGTGCAACGGTACGCTGGCACAGAAGTGGAATGCACCACCCACTTATGTTGACTCCACCTTCGGCGGCTACCGCGAGGTCGCCGGATGATCGCGCTCGCCCTCATCCCCGCAGTATTCGGTTTGCTGATCGGCTCATTCCTGAACGTCGTGGTCTATCGGGTACCGAACGGGCTCTCGATCGTCTCACCGCCAAGCGCCTGCCCGCACTGCAGCTACGAGATCAAGTCGTACGACAACATCCCGGTGCTGTCCTGGCTGTTGCTGCGCGGTAAGTGCCGAAACTGTAAAGCAACCATCTCGTCGCGTTATCCACTCGTCGAAGCCGGCACGGCGCTGATGTTTGTCGGCGTCGCGCTCTGGTGGATGTCAAGCAGCTCGCTTGTCGAGCACTTCGAGACTGGTCTGGCCAGCCTGATGACCACCGGGATGCTGTTCCTCGGAGCAGACGCACCGACAAGCAGCGAGTTCATCGCCGCGGTGCTTATCTTGGTCGCCTTCCTCTATCTGGCCGCCATCAGCATTGCTCTCGCGCTGATCGACCTTGATGTTCACCGCTTGCCCAACGCGATCGTGCTGCCGAGTTACGTCGTGGCTGCCGCGCTGCTCGGGGCGGCCAGCATCCTGAATGGCGACTTTGAAGCACTTTTGCGCGGCGGCATCGGTCTTGCCATTCTCTGGGTCGCCTACCTGATCATGGCGCTGGCCTACCCAGGCGGAATGGGATTCGGCGACGTGAAACTTGCCGGGGTCCTTGGTCTGTATCTGGGCTACCTGGGCTGGGGCGAACTCGCCATCGGCGCCTTCGCGGCGTTCCTGCTCGGTGGGCTGTTCGCCATCGCTCTTGTCGTCTCAAAGCGTGCCAACCGTAAGAGCGGGATTCCGTTCGGCCCGTGGATGCTTGCCGGCGCCTGGATCGGCATCTTCTTCGGCAACTGGGTCTGGAGCGGCTACCTGTCGCTCATCGGACTCTCCTAATTTCCTAATTTTCGTTCTGTAACAAAAGTTCTGTAACAAGAGGAGTAACCAATGGCATCGAGTGTCGTAGGTATTGACATCGGCAGCCTCGCCCTGCGCGCTGTCGAAGTCGTCGACCCCGCCAAGGCGAAGCCGACGGTAGCGCGCTACTACGAGGTTCCGCTGCCTGAGGGCGCGGTGAGTCGTGGTGAAGTCATGGAGCCGAATACCGTGGCCGGCGCACTCAAAGAACTCTGGTCAAAGGGCGGCTTCAAGAGCAAGGATGTCGTGCTCGGCGTCGGCAACCAGCGCGTGCTGGCCCGTGACCTCACCGTTCCGAAAACCACGCTCAAGCAGATCCGTGAGTCGCTGCCGTTCGAGGTGCAGGAGATGCTGCCGGTGCCCGTCGCCGACGCTCTGCTCGACTTCTACCCGATTTCTGAGGGTATGGGGGAGCACGGCCCAACAGTGAGCGGACTGCTCATCGCGGCGGTTAAGGAAGCCGTACTCGGCAATGTGAAGGCCACCCAGCTCGCCGGCCTCACCACGGTCGACGTCGATCTGATTCCCTTCGCCCTCAGCCGTGTGCTCATCTCGCGCCCACGCGTTGCCGGCGTCGTCGCACTCGTCGACATCGGAGCCAACAACACAAGTGTCGTCATCGCGAAGGACGGCGTGCCGCAGTTCGTGCGCATCATTCCCACCGGGGGTGACGACCTTACCCAGGCGCTTCGCAACGGCCTCGACGTGGATGGCGCGCAGGCCGAACACATCAAGCGCACGCTCGGTCTCGCCACGCAGGTCTCTTCGCTTGAGGAGAAGCAGGCAATCGAGATCATCTACCAGGTGTCAAGTGAGCAGCTCTCGAGCCTGCGCAACACCATCAACTACTTCAGCAATACGCGACCAGGCGACACGGTAAGCCAGATCGTACTCAGCGGCGGCGGAGCGATGCTTCCCGGACTGCCCGCAGCACTGGCTGAGATGACCAGGGTGAGCGTCGTGGCCGGGGATCCGTTCTCCACCGTCGATGTCGCACGATCAATCGATGCCGAACACCTTCGTCGAAACGCACCAGCGCTCACCGTTGCGCTCGGCCTGGCCCTGGGGAGTGCAGCATGAGCCGCCTGAAAAAGTCCGACTCGTTGGTTATCGGTGGAGAACCGCGCGTTGACCTGCTTCCGCCCGAGGTACGAAGCGAGCGCAAGGCAAAGGTTGTGCGTCGCCGCCTTGGCGTCGGCGTCATCGGGGTTGTCGTGCTCGTTGTCGCCGCGAGTGGTGGTGCGACAGTGATGTCGATCCAGTCGCAACTCGCCCTCGATAGCGAACAAACGCGCACGACACAACTGCTCCAGGAGCAGGGCAAGTACATGGAAGTGCGCAACGTGCAGCAGCAGGTCTCGCTGGTACAGGCTGCACAGCAAGTCGGTGTCTCGACTGAGATCAATTGGAAGACATACCTCGAGGCCGTGCAAGCGATTCTTCCGGCCACAGTCGTGATTGACGCTGTTGACGTTGAGTCGGCCTCTCCGATGGCAATTTATGCGCAGTCAACAGGTCCGCTACAGGGCGCGCGCGTTGCAACGGTTAAGTTCACTGCCCGGAGTGCAGTGCTTCCCGATGTGCCGACCTGGCTCACCGCCCTCAAGACCCTGCCAGGGTACGCGGATGCGTTGCCCGGTTCCGTCAGCCTCGACGCCAGCACGAATACCTACACAGTTGACATCACGATGCACGTCAACGATGCCGCGTTCTCCAAGCGCTTCGTGACCGAGGGGAACTAATCATGGACAAGAACAGAATGTGGGTCATCGGCTCGGTACTCGCCATGGTCGCCGTGCTCCTGCTCGGCTGGGTGGCGGGCATCCAGCCTCAGCTGACTTCCGCGGCGGCAGCCGATGAAGAGCGTTCCACCGTCGAGCAGACGAACATCATCCAGGCTGCTGCGCTGGCCAAACTGAAGGAAGATTTCGCGGGAATCGACGCACTCAAGGCCTCGCTTGAGCCGCTTGCTGCATCCGTTCCCTCCGGAACAGAAGCGCCGGCGTTCGTCAGCCAGATCGACGCGCTGGCCGTGGCGCACGGTGTCGCGCTGTTGGGCCTCACCATGGCCGATCCAGTGGCATACACGCCAGTGGATCCGCCCGCCGCTGTCGAGGCTGACGGAACGGATGCGGCAGCCACAGAAACCTCGGCCGAGGTCGTTCCGGCGCCGGAGGCCGCAGTTGCCGGGGCTCCACCGGTGACGAACTCTCAGATCACGGCCACAAACTTCGCGTCACTCGCCGTAAGCATCGATGTCTCTGGCAGCTACACAAACGTGCTGAACTTCGTCAGCGCCTTGCAGTCTGGCACCCGGCTATTAATGGTTACCGGTCTAAAGACAGCGGCTGTCCCCGACGCACCCGGTGAGGTCACCGCGACGATTTCCGGTTTTATCTACTCCCTTGTTTCCGCAGAAACCGCCACGGAGGTCGGCGCCGGATAGGTGTGAGAGTTCCCAGCGAGGTTCCGCGGGTCGTGAGGGTCGGATTGCTAAGGTTGCTCCTGAAAGCTACGGCTGACCGGTCAACAAGGAGCACAGCATGAGCGACACCACACCACACGACGAGAAGCCCACACCGTCAACGGATGCTGGAGCCCAGGCTCCCGAGAGCCCCCAGGCCGAGCAGGCCGACTACGTCCAGACCCCGCCTGGCTACAGCCAGATCGACTACAGCGCAGCCAACGACACGCAGTCCATCGATCCAATCGACCCCAACGCCGAGTACCCGGCGCCCGTGGCCGCCGAGACTGTCAAGCGCGAAACCTATGTACCGGCATCCACCGTTACTGAGGCCACAGCCATCGATGGGGCCGCAACGCTCGCCGACGCTCCGGTGGTCTCGAGCGCTCCTGCAGCAGCAGAGGCACCGGTCGTAGCTGACACGCTGATCGTCGCTCCCGAATATTCGAACGCCGCGGCGGCGACCACAAACCCGGCCTTCGCCCCGGCAGCCGCCTCAATCGCGACCCCGATTTACGTACAGGCGCCCACGCCGCCGAAAGACAAAGGAAACCGCGCAGGCGGCATCCTCATCGCCCTCCTGGCCACTGTCGCGTTCGTCGTGATCTACGCGATCGCTGTCTTCGTCATCGCGGCAATCACCAGCTTCACTGCCGAGCAGGCCACCGACACGTTCGCGGCATTCATCGTGCTCCCGGTGTTCTACATCCCGATCATTTTCTTCTTCCTCGCTTTCAGCGCTCTCATCGCGATCGTCAATCGCGGTGGCTGGTGGGCATACGTACTGTTCGGATTCCTCGTGGGCGTCGTTGTCTACTTTTCCTACATCGGGGGAGCCCTGCTCACGGTTTCAGCCTGGAACCTCACGCCGACAGAGGCCACCCAGTTCCTCAGTACCCAGTGGCTGAACCCCGGTGCTATCGCGGCAGCCATCATCGCTCGCGAGATTCCGATTTGGTTCGGAGCCTGGATCGCCAACCGTGGCCGCAAGGTAACCGCCCGCAACGTCGAGGCGCGCCGCGACTACGACCGCCAGCTCGCCGAGGGCCCTCAGCTCACACGCCCCGCGTAGCCGGAGCCTTAATCCACCGCAACAGTCACACCATGCGCGATTACCAGAAGTACGCGGTCATCGTGGCGCTCTTCGCCACGATGCTCTACTTTGCGCTCATCGTGGCAGCGTTTGGCATGATCAGCCTCTTCACCAATACCGACGTTGTCACCGAAGCGGATGCCGGCCCTCTCGTCGGCCCCTTCATGGTCGGCGCATCCGCTGTCGTCGTGCTGCTCTTCATGGCAGTGATCGGCATGCGTACCAGCCCAGAGAAGCAACACGTCGCGGTGGCGGGCTCACTACTCTGTGGTCTCATCGCGCTGGTGGCGTTCGTTGTCACGGGCGGACTCATCTACGGAGTGGGGATCGGCGAGGCAGTGGAGATCGTGCTCTTCGCCGGAGCCCGTCTCGGCAGCCCGTTCTCGTGGAGCGTCGGCATTATCGCTGCAGCGGTCACCCTGCTCTATTCGATCATCCTGGCGTCGCGCGTGGGTAAGAACGGTAGACCGCTCTGGCCCTGGGAGCGTCGCGGAGAATAGCCGAATCTTCGCGGGTCTCACCGCGTTCACGGCTCAGGGGGATAACCTTTGATGTCATGGACGGGTCGATCCAATCGCGTGTCAACCATGAGGTTGATAACTGGTTGCGTTGGCTTCCTCGCTGGCGGCCCGGCACACACCGTAGTCGCCCGCGTTTGTGTCGCCAGTGCTTCGGCTCGCCGATCATCGCGGCCGCAGGTCTGGCAACAGATGTTCCGCACGCGGTTCAGCACGCCCTGGCGATGCGCATGAAGCTGGTGATCGACGCCGCTGTCGACGAGTACACCGACAAGAACCTCCCGCTGCTGCGCCGAGAGATGCGGATGGCCGACGAACGCAAGGCTCAGGAGTCGTACCGACCAACCGAGGGCCTCGACCCGGAATACAAGGGCCTTGAGCTCGACCCTCCCGCGGCGCCTGGCGCTCCCTACCTCTTCACCTTCGACGAACTGGCGCGATCTGTCGGCCCGGGTACTGGTCCTGGTGCCAATGGCGATCCTGACGGGAGCCCCGCCGATGATGACGTGAGCGAGGCTCCCGTGCCGGCCTCGCCACCCCCGCTCAGTGCTGAGGAGAAGGCAGCGATCAGGGTGGAGTTGAAGCTTGCGGACGACTACGCAAACCAGGTGGGAAAACTGATTTGCGCCGAGCTGCTCACCTACCAACCGAGCATCGTCGAAGCGGTCGCAACCTACGTCGAACCGCAGGTGCAGGCACTGCTTGCCGACCTCGAAAGCACCCTTGATTCTCCGCTCTGGCCGAGAGGCGCTTAACCAAGCTGAAAGGGGCCTCCACGGGGCCTGGTTTCAGTTGACTGCGGTACCACCGGCAGGTTAGTATTTTCCGGTGTGCGCTTTGTCGTGCGCTTGAGTTCTGCCTTCAAATGTTATACATCCGAAGGCATCGAGGGTTCATGACGCCACACATGCAGGGTTTGCTCTCCGAGCAGCCCCCACGGCATACCCACCAATACATGCAGAATCCGTTCTGTAATGGTTGGCGGGTCCAGATGAACTCGAGCGGCTTGGCAACAAGTGCAGTTCGAATGCTAACCATCACCACGCTGTCACCGTGCAGCAATAACAAGGAGTAATTAGTGCCAACCATTCAGCAGTTGGTTCGGAAGGGCCGCAGCCCCAAGGTCACAAAGACCAAGGCTCCCGCCCTGAAGTCCAACCCGCAGCAGCGCGGCGTATGCACCCGTGTGTACACCACCACGCCGAAGAAGCCGAACTCGGCTCTCCGCAAGGTCGCCCGCGTCAAGCTGTCGAACGGTACAGAGGTCACCGCCTACATTCCAGGCGAAGGCCACAACCTGCAGGAGCACTCGATGGTGCTCGTCCGCGGCGGTCGTGTTAAGGACCTCCCGGGTGTTCGCTACAAGATCGTTCGTGGCGCACTGGACACCCAGGCAGTCAAGAACCGCAAGCAGGCTCGTAGCCGCTACGGCGCGAAGATGGAGAAGAAGTAATGCCTCGCAAAGGACCAGCTCCCAAGCGCCCCGTAGTCGCTGACCCGGTTTACGGCGCTCCCATCGTTAGCCAGCTCGTCAACAAGATCCTTCTTGATGGCAAGAAGGGCCTTGCAGAGCGCATCGTTTACGATGCACTCGAAGGCGTTTCAGCCAAGAACGGTGCTGATGCAGTTGTCACGCTGAAGAAGGCTCTCGACAACGTTCGCCCGACCCTCGAGGTGCGTTCGCGCCGCGTCGGTGGATCGACCTACCAGGTTCCGGTTGAAGTCAAGCCGCACCGCGCAAACACTCTGGCACTCCGCTGGTTGACCAGCTACGCCAAGGCGCGTCGCGAGAAGACCATGACCGAGCGCCTCACCAACGAGATTCTCGATGCATCCAACGGCCTTGGTGCCGCTGTAAAGCGTCGCGAAGACACGCACAAGATGGCCGAGTCGAACAAGGCCTTCGCGCACTACCGCTGGTAGCGCGTTGGAGCGTGATCGGCGGATGCTCAGCTTCCGCCGGTTACGCTCCTTGAGCCTGTTCGACCACACCACAATCAAAACTTCCGGAGGACACCTGTGGCACTTGACGTGCTCACCGACCTGAGCAAGGTCCGCAACATCGGCATCATGGCCCACATTGATGCCGGCAAGACCACCACTACTGAGCGCATCCTGTTCTACACGGGTGTGAACCACAAGATCGGTGAGACGCACGACGGCGCCTCGACGATGGACTGGATGGCGCAGGAGCAGGAACGTGGCATCACGATCACTTCTGCTGCGACGACCTGTTTCTGGAACAACCACCAGATCAACATCATCGACACGCCCGGCCACGTTGACTTCACCGTTGAGGTGGAGCGTTCGCTCCGCGTTCTCGACGGTGCTGTTGCCGTGTTCGACGGCAAGGAGGGCGTTGAGCCCCAGTCCGAGACCGTCTGGCGTCAGGCTGACAAGTACGACGTACCGCGCATTTGCTTCGTCAACAAGATGGACAAGCTCGGTGCTGACTTCTACTACACCGTCGACACCATCATCAACCGCCTCGGCGCCAAGCCGCTGGTCATCCAGCTGCCGATCGGCTTCGAGTCCGGCTTCGAGGGCGTAGTTGACCTCGTTGAGATGCGTGCACTGACCTGGCGTGGAGACTCCAAGGGTGACGTCGAGATGGGCGCCAAGTACGCCATCGAAGAGATCCCTGCCGACCTCGTTGAGAAGGCTGCGGAATACCGCACGCTCCTCCTCGAGACCGTTGCAGAGACCGACGACGCACTCATGGAGAAGTACTTCGGCGGCGAAGAACTCACCGTTGCTGAGATCAAGGGCGCGATCCGCAAGCTCACCGTCAACAGCGAGATCTACCCGGTTCTCTGTGGTTCAGCCTTCAAGAACCGCGGCGTTCAGCCGATGCTCGATGCAGTTGTCGACTACCTCCCGACGCCGCTTGACGTTCCCGCCATTGAGGCGCACGACGCTCGCGACGAAGAGAAGGTCGTCATGCTGCACCCGAACGCAGACGAGCCGTTCGCTGCTCTCGCGTTCAAGGTTGCTGTTCACCCGTTCTTCGGTCGCCTGACCTACGTTCGCGTGTACTCCGGCCGTATCGAGAGTGGTGCCCAGATCATCAACTCGACCAAGGGCAAGAAGGAGCGCATCGGGAAGATCTTCCAGATGCACGCCAACAAGGAAAACCCTGTGGACTTCGTGACCGCAGGTCACATCTACGCTGTGATCGGCCTCAAGGACACCACAACCGGTGACACCCTGTGCGACCCGAACCAGCAGGTTGTCCTCGAGTCGATGACGTTCCCTGAGCCCGTCATCGAGGTCGCCATCGAGCCGAAGACCAAGCAGGACCAGGAAAAGCTGGGCCTCGCTATTCAGAAGCTTGCTGAAGAAGACCCCACTTTCCGTACCGAGCAGAACCAGGAAACTGGTCAGACGGTTATCAAGGGAATGGGTGAACTTCACCTCGACATCCTCGTCGACCGCATGAAGCGTGAGTTCAACGTCGAAGCAAACGTGGGCAAGCCCCAGGTTGCGTACCGCGAGACGATCAAGAAGACCGTCGAGCGCCACGACTTCACTCACAAGAAGCAGACCGGTGGTTCAGGTCAGTTCGCAAAGATCCAGATTGCCATCGAGCCGATGGAAATCACTGCGGACAAGTCGTACGAGTTCGTCAACAAGGTCACTGGTGGTCGCATTCCGCGGGAGTACATCCCCTCGGTTGATGCGGGTATCCAGGATGCTCTGCAGGTCGGTGTACTTGCGGGCTACCCAATGGTCGGCGTTCGGGCAAGCCTGCTCGACGGCGCCGCACACGACGTCGACTCCTCGGAGATGGCGTTCAAGATTGCTGGATCGATGGGCTTCAAGGAAGCCGCTCGTAAGGCAAACCCGGTTCTGCTCGAGCCGTTGATGGCTGTTGAGGTTCGTACGCCCATGGAGTACATGGGTGACGTAATCGGCGACCTCAACTCGCGTCGTGGTCAGATCCAGGACATGGAGGACGCAAGCGGTGTGAAGGTTATTCGTGCCTTCGTTCCCCTCTCGGAAATGTTCGGATACATCGGTGACCTGCGGTCGAAGACCTCTGGTCGCGCCGTCTACTCGATGACTTTCCAGAGCTACGCTGAGGTCCCGAAGGCTGTTGCCGACGAGATCATTCAGAAGAACAAGGGCGAATAGCCCCCTGGGTCTTCGGACCCAAATCGCTTAGGCCATCCTGGCCCGAGTAACATGAATACACATATCCAGCTGGTTCACCGTTTGCAATCTTGCAGGCGGTGGATCACTCGAGTCCTGAGGAGGACCCACAGTGGCCAAGGCCAAGTTCGAGCGGACTAAGCCGCACGTAAACATCGGAACAATCGGTCACGTTGACCACGGAAAGACCACGCTGACGGCAGCGATCTCGAAGGTCCTGGCCGACACGTACCCGTCCGCTACCAACGTGCAGCGCGACTTTGCGTCGATTGACTCCGCTCCCGAAGAGCGCCAGCGCGGTATTACCATCAACATCTCACACGTCGAGTACGAGACGCCTAAGCGTCACTACGCTCACGTTGATGCTCCTGGTCACGCTGACTACATCAAGAACATGATCACCGGTGCTGCACAGATGGACGGCGCGATCCTCGTGGTTGCCGCTACTGACGGCCCGATGGCTCAGACCCGTGAGCACGTTCTGCTCGCGAAGCAGGTCGGCGTGCCGTCCCTGCTCGTTGCACTGAACAAGTCCGACATGGTTGACGACGAAGAGATCCTTGAGCTCGTTGAGCTCGAGGTTCGCGAACTCCTCTCCAGCCAGGGCTTCGATGGCGACAACGCTCCTGTTGTTCAGGTTTCAGGCCTCAAGGCACTTGAGGGCGACCCCAAGTGGACCCAGAGCATCCTGGACCTCATGACTGCAGTTGACGAGTTCATCCCGGACCCGATCCGCGACAAGGACAAGCCGTTCTTGATGCCGATCGAGGACGTCTTCACGATCACCGGTCGTGGAACCGTCGTTACGGGCCGCGCCGAGCGTGGAACCCTTGCTATCAACTCTGAGGTCGAAATCGTTGGCATCCGCCCGACGCAGAAGACCACGGTTACTGGTATCGAGATGTTCCACAAGCAGCTCGACGAGGCTTGGGCCGGCGAGAACTGTGGTCTGCTTCTTCGTGGCATCAAGCGCGAAGACGTAGAGCGCGGCCAGGTTGTCGTCAAGCCGGGTTCGGTTACGCCGCACACCGACTTCGAGGGCACCGCGTACATCCTGTCAAAGGAAGAGGGCGGTCGTCACAACCCGTTCTACGCGAACTACCGTCCGCAGTTCTACTTCCGCACCACCGACGTCACCGGCGTCATCACGCTGCCTGAGGGCACCGAGATGGTTATGCCTGGCGACACCACCGACATGACCGTCGCGCTGATCCAGCCGATCGCCATGGAAGATGGACTCGGCTTCGCTATTCGTGAAGGTGGCCGCACCGTCGGCGCCGGAACGGTGACGAAGATCATCAAGTAGTTCCCTTCAAAAGGGGGTCTGGCTTCGGCCGGGCCCCCTTTTGTGTACCCGCTGCAGGTCCCGTATCTGCGTCGGCTCCTCGCGACTAGTGGGGGAGCGGGATGCCGTTGACGCTCTTCTCGAGGTCGATGCTGCCTGTGACGCTTCTGGCGACAGTGCAACTGCGGTCGATGGAGGCGCGGATGACGGAGAGCAGCTTGGTGATCTCATCCTCGGTGAGCGAATCAAGGTTCAGCAGGATCTCCTCGTCGACCTCCTTGTAGCGATTCTCTGCCGGGTCAGACTGGCCGTGCGCCCAGATGGTGGTCTCGTAGTCGTCGCCAAGTCGCCGTGCGATGGTGTGGTCTGAGCTCATACCTGCACAGCCGGCGAGGGCGAGTTTCAACAGTTCGCCCGGTGTGAAGTGGCCGGGGGCATCCGCTGGCCCAATGAGTACGACGTCGCCGCGCTCGTTGCTGCCCTCGTACGTTCGGGTGCCGGTCCGGCGGGCAGAGACGCTGCCTGGGCCGATGCGAGTGCTCTGGGGAAGAGAAGAATCAGTCATTCTTCCATTCTGACGCGCAGAGCGGTCCGCTGGCGATCAGGTTGTCTGCGACAAGATCGCGGTGCTGCCAAAGAAGCTCCTGCGTGGCGCGCCGGCTCTACAACTTTGGGCGACCCGTGGGCCGTCGACGATACGCATCTGCTCCCCGTCGCCGGTTCGGACTTGGCGGTTCCCGCTGAGCATAGCGCCCGTTGCTCGTCGCCTCATGGCATTCATTGCCAACTCAGCACGCCCGACTTATCGTGGAGAGAGACTGCAGGGCGCAGCCGCAGAATGGAGAAGATCGTGGGACTAGACGACGTCACCAAGAAGGCGCAAGATCTGCTGAATGACAACAAGGTCAAGGATGCGCTCAAGAGCGAAAAGGCAGAAGATGTCAGCGACAAGCTGCTCGACAGCGTCGCTGGCGCGGCCAATAAAGTCACCGGCGGCAAGTTTGAGGAGCAGATCAACGAGGCGAAGGACAAAGCCGACAAGGCAGTCGGCAATGAATAGCTCACTGTTCTACTGACAGAGTCGGGGTCGTGCGCTGCGCGGCCCCGTGTCTCTGTGCATCTCGTCCCGATGCTGCCTTGCTTCAGGGAAGAAGGGCAGGTCAGAGGATAAGAAATGTAATGGGAGCGAAGGCGGAATTCGCCACACAGTCACTGCCTTAGCTCGGGGGACTCGAGCGTTGCGCTGAGCCGACAGCTCGCCCGGTTGTTTGAGCTGGCGCTGCTGTACACACGCAACGGCAATGGGACGGCGCGCCGCGAGTAGAGTCAGGATGTCCCAAAAAGGCATCGAATCCGACCCGAATCCGACCCGAATCCGACCCGCAGTTGAGCCGAATTCGGCCCGAAAAACATTGCTGAGCATGGCTCAATTCAGGGGTGATTCGGAGGTGAATTTGCATTGCGGCCACCCCGCGAGATCCGCAGGATGACGCGGAAGTTTCGACACGCCGAACGCGACACGCCCGGGTTGCATACTGCCCTCACATGTGGCAGACTCGTCTAGTTCAACATTTCCGTCCTGCGCTGCGCGCAGAGGTGGAATCACTGCCAGTCAGTGCGTAGCCGCTTCTTCTGAAGTTCGGGCTAGGCCGCGGGGAGAAGAACATAGCTCAAACCAACTGCGCGGAAGAAGTGGGTAAAACCATGTCTTCCCCCGGGTTTCGACCAGGGAACGGGCATTGGCCGGCCGCCGGGAGCAATCGTGGCAGCCGAAATTGACAGAAGAATAGTGGTGCGACAGCAGTAGTACTACGACGGCGTCCAATGCCATCCCCGACACATTCGGGGGAGGTAAGAAGCCTTGACAAGAAAGAGAGTCCGACATGGCGGGACAAAAGATCCGCATTCGACTTAAGTCATATGACCACGAGGTCATTGACACCTCGGCACGCAAGATCGTCGACACTGTAACCCGCGCGGGTGCAACTGTCGTCGGCCCGGTGCCGCTTCCCACTGAGAAGAACGTGGTGTGTGTCATCCGTTCACCTCACAAGTACAAGGACAGCCGGGAGCACTTTGAGATGCGCACCCACAAGAGGCTGATCGACATCATCGACCCGACGCCCAAGGCTGTCGACTCGCTTATGCGACTCGACCTGCCGGCCGACGTCAACATCGAGATCAAGCTCTAAGGGAACCCATGTCTTACTCCGATACCAAGACCACCAAGGGTCTGCTCGGCAAGAAGCTCGGCATGACCCAGGTTTGGGACGAGAACAACAAGCTCGTTCCAGTAACTGTCATCGAGATCACGCCGAACGTCGTGACCCAGATTCGCACCACTGAAAAAGACGGCTACGCCGGCGTTCAGATTGCGGCTGGCGCCATCGACCCCCGCAAGGTCAACAAGCCGGCTTCCGGCCACTTCGACAAGGCAGGCGTTACGCCTCGCCGCCACCTCACCGAACTCCGCACTGCGGATGCCGCTGACTACGCCCTGGGCCAGGAACTCACCGTTGACGGTGTGTTCGAAGCCGGTACCAAGGTCGATGTCATGGGCACCAGCAAGGGCAAGGGTTTCGCCGGTGTCATGAAGCGTCACAACTTCAAGGGTGTCTCTGCCTCACACGGTTCACACCGTAACCACCGTAAGCCCGGTTCAATCGGTGCTTCCTCGACCCCGAGCCGTGTCTTCAAGGGCATGCGCATGGCTGGTCGTATGGGTGGAGAGCGCGTGACCGTGCTGAACCTCAAGGTTCACGCAGTCGACGCTGAGAAGGGCCTCCTGCTGGTCAAGGGTGCCGTTCCCGGTGCCAAGGGCCGCCTCGTATTCGTCCGCAACGCAGTGAAGGGAGCGTAGTCCATGGCTACCGCACTCGACATCGTCGACGCCAAGGGCAAGAAGGCTGGCTCCGTTGAGCTTCCTGCTGAGCTCTTCGACGTTCAGACCAACATCCCGCTGATCCACCAGGTTGTTGTCGCGCAGCTCGCTGCCGCACGCCAGGGAACGCACTCGACCAAGAGTCGTGGCGAAGTTTCCGGTGCAGGTCGCAAGCCGTTCAAGCAGAAGGGAACTGGTCGCGCTCGTCAGGGCTCGATCCGCGCCCCTCAGATGACCGGTGGTGGCATCGTGCACGGCCCGACGCCGCGCAGCTACGACCAGCGCACCCCCAAGAAGATGATTGCTGCAGCTCTCACGGGCTCGCTGTCAGACCGCGCACGCGGTGGACGCCTTCACATCGTTGAGGCACTCTTCACGGGTGAGACCCCCAGCACGAAGGTTGCTCTCGAACTGCTGAACAGCATTGCCTCGAGCAAGCACGTTCTGGTCGTTCTTGAGCGCACCGACGAGCTGACCTTGCGCAGCATTCGTAACGTTCCGACGGTTCACGTTCTTTCGTGGGACCAGCTGAACGCCTACGACGTGCTCGTCAGCGACGACATCGTCTTCACCAAGGGTGCCTTCGAGGCGTTCGTGGCGAGCAAGACCAAGAAGGAAGAGGTGTCCGCATAATGGCTACCGCTATCAACAAGGATCCCCGCGACATCATCATCGCTCCGGTCGTCTCTGAGAAGAGCTATGGCCTGATCGACGAAGGCAAGTACACCTTCATTGTTGACCCTCGCTCGAACAAGACTGAGATCAAGCTCGCTATCGAGAAGATCTTCAAGGTCGAGGTTGCTTCGATCAACACGCTCAACCGTGTTGGCAAGACGCGTCGCACCAAGTTCGGCATGGGCAAGCGCAAGGACACCAAGCGCGCCATTGTCACGCTGAAGTCCGGTTCCATCGACATCTTCACGGCCGTCGGCTAACGGCACGGGTTAGAGGAATAAGAAATGGCTATTCGTAAGTACAAGCCCACGACCCCCGGTCGTCGCGGTTCTTCTGTTGCAGACTTTGCAGAGATCACCCGTTCGACGCCCGAGAAGTCGCTGCTTCGTCCCCTGTCCAAGACCGGTGGTCGTAACAACCAGGGTCGCATCACGACGCGTCACATCGGTGGTGGCCACAAGCGCCAGTACCGCGTGATCGACTTCAAGCGCAACGACAAAGATGGCGTCAACGCCAAGGTCGCTCACATCGAGTACGACCCGAACCGTACGGCACGCATCGCGTTGCTGCACTTCGTTGACGGCAGCAAGCGCTACATCATCGCTCCGAACAAGCTGAACCAGGGCGACATCGTTGAGTCGGGCGCCGGCGCGGACATCAAGCCAGGTAACAACCTGCCCTTGAAGAACATCCCCACCGGTACCATCATTCACGCGATCGAGCTCAAGCCAGGCGGAGGAGCCAAGATGGCTCGTTCAGCCGGTGCTTCGGTTCGTCTCGTCGCAAAGGATGGCCCCTACGCCCAGCTGCGTCTGCCCTCCGGTGAAATCCGCAACGTTGATGCGCGCTGCCGCGCGACCATCGGCGAGGTCGGCAACGCCGAGCAGTCGAACATCAACTGGGGTAAGGCCGGCCGCATGCGCTGGAAGGGCGTTCGCCCGACCGTCCGTGGTGTTGCTATGAACCCTGTCGACCACCCGCACGGTGGTGGTGAGGGTAAGACCTCTGGTGGACGTCACCCTGTCTCCCCGTGGGGCCAGAAGGAAGGGCGCACCCGCCACATCAACAAGGAAAGCGACAAGCTCATCGTTCGTCGCCGTACCGTCGGCAAGAAGCGTAAGTAGGAGTAGACGATGCCACGCAGTCTCAAGAAAGGCCCATTCGTTGACGACCACCTGCTTCGCAAGGTTGTCACGGCGAATGAAGCCGCAAGCAAGAACGTCATCAAGACTTGGTCACGCCGGTCGATGATCATCCCAGCAATGTTGGGCCACACCATCGCGGTGCACGACGGTCGCAAGCACATCCCGGTGTTCGTCACCGAGTCAATGGTTGGGCACAAGCTCGGCGAGTTTGCACCCACCCGCACCTTCCGTGGACACGTGAAGGACGACAAGAAGGGCCGTCGCCGCTAACGCGGTGGCGAAAGGAGGAGAAGAAATGGTGGAGTCGATCGCACGTGTGCGTCACATCCGCGTTACCCCCCAGAAGGCTCGTCGCGTTGTCAACCTGATCCGCGGCAAGCAGGCACAGGAAGCTTTGGCAATCCTGAAGTTCGCACCGCAGGGCGCGAGCGAGCCGGTGTACAAGCTGGTTGCTTCGGCCATCGCAAATGCGCGGGTCAAGGCAGACGCCTCGAACACCTTCCTGGACGAGCAGGACCTGTACATCTCGCAGGCATTCGTTGATGAGGGCACGACCCTCAAGCGTTTCCAGCCGCGTGCACAGGGCCGCGCATTCCAGATTCTGAAGCGCACCAGCCACATCACTGTTGTGCTCGCCACTCCTGAGGAGGGTACGAAGTAATGGGTCAGAAAGTAAATCCCTATGGCTTCCGTCTGGGAATCACCACCGACCACGTGTCGCGTTGGTTCTCCGACAGCACGAAGCCGGGTCAGCGTTACAGCGACTTTGTTGCTGAAGACGTCAAGATCCGTCGTCTGCTGAGCACGAGCCTTGACCGTGCGGGAGTTTCCCGTATCGAGATCGAGCGCACCCGCGACCGCGTTCGCGTTGACATCCACACGGCTCGCCCGGGTATTGTCATCGGACGCCGCGGTGCAGAGGCCGAGCGCATCCGCGCCGACCTTGAAAAGCTCACCGCTAAGCAGATCCAGCTGAACATCCTCGAGGTCAAGAACCCCGAGGCTGACGCTCAGCTCGTCGCACAGGGCATCGCCGAGCAGCTCTCCGCACGTGTGGCTTTCCGCCGCGCAATGCGTAAGGGTATGCAGGGTGCACAGCGCGCCGGCGCCAAGGGTGTTCGCATCCAGGTTTCCGGCCGTCTTGGTGGCGCTGAAATGAGCCGTTCCGAGTTCTACCGCGAAGGCCGTGTGCCGCTGCACACGCTCCGCGCGAACATCGACTACGGCTTCTACGAAGCGAAGACCACCTTCGGCCGCATCGGCGTGAAGGTCTGGATCTACAAGGGCGACATCACAAACAAGGAACTCGCTCGCGAGCAGGCGAACGCAAAGTCGTCGCGCCCCGAGCGCCGTGACGACCGTCCCCGTCGTGCACCTCGTGCAGAGGCGCCGGCAGCGGTTGCAGCAGGAGTTGAGGCATAACCATGTTGATTCCACGCAAGGTCAAGCACCGTAAGCAGCACCACCCCGGCCGTAGCGGCCATGCAACCGGTGGCACCAAGGTGTCGTTCGGCGAATATGGCATCCAGGCAATCACGCCCGCCTACGTGACGAACCGTCAGATCGAGTCCGCTCGTATCGCGATGACCCGTCACATCAAGCGTGGCGGAAAGGTGTGGATCAACATCTACCCTGACCGTCCGCTGACCAAGAAGCCTGCTGAAACCCGCATGGGTTCCGGTAAGGGTTCGGTTGAATGGTGGGTTGCGAACGTCAAGCCGGGTCGCGTTCTCTTCGAGCTCAGCGGTGTTTCTGACACCGTCGCTCGTGAGGCACTGACCCGTGCTATTCACAAGCTGCCCCTTAAGGCACGCATCATCAAGCGCGAGGAGGGCGACGCATAATGGCGATCGGATCCAAGGAGCTCGCCTCGCACGAGCTCGACACTTTTGAAAACGAACGACTCTTCGATGAGCTGAAGAAGGCTAAGGAAGAGCTGTTCAACCTGCGCTTCCAGTCGGCAACCGGCCAGCTGGAGAGCCACGGACGCCTGCGCGCTGTCAAGCGCGACATCGCTCGCATCTACACGGTTCTCCGTGAGCGCGAGCTGGGTATTCGTGCGACTCCCGTTGCAGCTCCGGCTGTAGCCAAGGACGAGAAGAAGACCAAGAAGGCCAAGACCGCAGTCGTCGAAGACGCTGCAGTTGAGACCGAGACGAAGGAGGCCTAGCCATGGCGAAGTCTGACGAAAAGGTCGTCGCTGCCGAGGCTCTCGTGCGCGGTTACCGCAAGACGCTGCGTGGTTACGTGACCAGCGACAAGATGGATAAGACCATCGTTGTCGAGGTCGAAGACCGCGTGAAGCACCCGTTGTACGGCAAGGTCATCCGCCGTACGTCCAAGCTGAAGGCTCACGACGAGGCGAACTCCGCCGGAATCGGCGACCTGGTCCTGATCAGTGAGACCCGTCCGCTGAGCGCCTCAAAGCGCTGGCGCCTGGTCGAGATTCTCGAGAAGGCCAAGTAAGCCTCGCGGCTTGCTTGAAAGAAGGAGTTAGAAAGTGCTTCAGCAAGAATCACGGCTCAAGGTTGCCGACAACACGGGTGCCAAGGAACTGTTGACCATCCGCGTTCTCGGTGGCTCAGGCCGTCGCTACGCAGGACTCGGCGACACGATCGTTGCCACCGTCAAAGACGCGATCCCTGGCGGAAACGTCAAGAAGGGTGACGTCGTCAAGGCTGTCATCGTTCGCGTCAAAAAGCAGACCCGTCGTCCAGACGGTTCGTACATCAAGTTCGATGAGAACGCCGCAGTGATCTTGAAGAATGACGGTGACCCCCGCGGTACCCGCATCTTCGGACCGGTCGGTCGCGAGCTTCGCGACAAGAAGTTCATGAAGATCATCTCGTTGGCTCCGGAGGTTATCTAAGTCATGGCCAGAATCAAGAAGGGTGACCTCGTAGAGGTCATCACCGGTCGCAGCCAGGCTCGCGGCGGAGACCGTGGCAAGCAGGGTCGTGTCCTCGAGGTACAGGTTGAAAAGAACCGCGTCCTCGTAGAGGGCATCAACTTTGTCACCAAGCACGTCCGCGTTGGTCAGACCCAGCGTGGAACGAAGACTGGTGGCATCGAGACCCAGGAAGCCGCGATCCACATCTCCAACGTCGCGATCGTTGACCCGGAGACCAAGAAGCCGACCAAGGTCGGCGTTCGCACAGAGGAAGTAACGAAGGACGGCGTCACCAAGACTGTCCGTATCCGTTACGCCAAGAAGTCAGGTAAGGACCTGTAATGACTGACACCGCAGTTGCAGCTGGCAAAATCCAGCCGCGTCTCAAGCAGAAGTACAGCGACGAGATCTCCGCACAGCTCACGAAGGACCTCGGCTTCACCAACGTGCACCAGGTGCCGAACTTGGTGAAGATCGTCGTCAACATGGGCGTCGGAGAGGCTGCTCGCGACGGCAAGATCATTGACGGCGCCGTTGCAGACCTCACCAAGATCACCGGCCAGAAGCCGCAGATCAACAAGGCACGCAAGTCCATCGCGCAGTTCAAACTGCGTGAGGGCCAGCCCATTGGCGCGCACGTCACACTTCGTGGCGACCGCATGTGGGAGTTCCTTGACCGCCTGCTCAGCCTGGCACTGCCCCGCATCCGCGACTTCCGCGGCCTGTCGGACAAGCAGTTCGATGGCGCTGGAAACTACACGTTCGGTCTGACCGAGCAGGTTATGTTCCACGAAATCGACCAGGACCGCATCGACCGCGTTCGCGGAATGGACATCACCATCGTGACGTCCGCCAAGAACAACGAAGAAGGCCGCGCCCTGCTCAAGGCGCTCGGCTTCCCCTTCAAGTCGAACGACGCTCAGGTCTAATAAGCTGTACCACCGGGGCTGGACAATCGTCCAGCCCCACCACCACCACAGGTCGTCATCCGTGTAACGGATGCACGAAACCAGGCGAGAAAGGCAACACAAAAATGACAATGACAGATCCGGTCGCAGACATGCTGACCAGACTGCGCAACGCTAACTCGGCGTACCACGAGACAGTGTCTATGCCGCACAGCAAGCTCAAGTCCCACATCGCGGACATCCTGAAGGCTCAGGGTTACATTTCGGCTTGGGAAGTGACCGACGCAAAGGTCGGCCAGACCCTGACGCTGACCCTGAAGTTCGGCCCGAACCGCGAACGTTCAATCGTTGGTATCAAGCGCGTATCGAAGCCTGGTCTCCGCGTTTACGCAAAGTCGACTGAGATCCCCACGGTTCTCGGCGGCCTCGGCGTTGCTATCCTGTCCACCTCCAGCGGTCTGCTCACCGACCGTCAGGCAGAGAAGAAGGGCGTAGGCGGAGAAGTTCTCGCCTACGTGTGGTAGCCAACAATGTCGCGTATTGGAAGACTCCCCATTGAGATCCCTGCCGGGGTCACAGTAACGGCTGACGACCAGCTCGTCACCGTCAAGGGCCCGAAGGGTGAGCTGTCGCTCACCGTTTCGCGTCCGATCGAGGTCAAGATCGAGGATGCCCAGGTTCTGGTCACCCGTCCGGACGACGAGCGCGCTTCGCGTTCGCTCCACGGCCTGACCCGCACCCTGATCGCAAACCAGATCATCGGTGTGACCCAGGGCTACAGCAAGGGCCTCGAAATCGTTGGTACTGGTTATCGCGTAGCCCAGAAGGGTAACTCTGTTGAGTTCGCCCTCGGCTTCTCGCACCCGGTCCTCATCGACCCGCCTGCAGGAATCGTCCTGACCGTTGATGGCAACACCAAGCTCACGGTCAGCGGTATCGACAAGCAGGCTGTCGGCGAGGTAGCCGCCAACATCCGTAAGATTCGTAAGCCTGAGCCCTACAAGGGCAAGGGTGTGCGTTACGCCGGCGAGATTGTTCGCCGCAAGGCCGGAAAGAGTGGTAAGTAACCATGGGTCTCGGAACTAGAGGTAAGAGCAAGTCGGCTGCCCGCACACGCAGGCACACACGTCTTCGCAAGAAGATCGAGGGCACCGCGGTTCGTCCGCGCCTGGTCGTTAACCGTTCGGCCCGACACGTATTCGTGCAGGTCGTCGATGACAGCAAGGGCATCACCCTCGCATCAGCATCCACGCTTGAAGCAGACATGCGCACCTTCGATGGTGACAAGACTGCCAAGGCGCACAAGGTCGGCGAGCTTGTTGCAGAGCGCGCCAAGGCTGCTGGTATCGAAGCAGTTGTATTTGACCGTGGTGGAAGCAAGTACGCGGGTCGCGTCGCTGCTATCGCCGAGGGAGCTCGAGAGGGTGGATTGAACCTGTGAGCACTACTGAACCTACTAACAAGGAGCCTGAGGTGGCTGTAGAGGCACCCGTGGAGACCGCTGCGTCAACCGCTCCCGCACAGAACGAGCCTCGTGAGGCTCGTCGCGGAGGCCGTGAGCGTAACCCGAACCGCGATCGCGGAAGCCGCGACGCGGAGAAGAGCCAGTTCCTCGAGCGCGTTGTCACCATCAACCGCGTGTCAAAGGTCGTCAAGGGTGGTCGTCGCTTCAGCTTCACCGCTCTCGTCGTCGTTGGCGATGGAAACGGCCTGGTTGGCGTTGGATACGGTAAGGCCCGCGAGGTCCCGACCGCTATCTCCAAGGGCGTCGAGGAAGCGAAGAAGAACTTCTTCCGCGTTCCCCGCGTTGGTCTGACCATCCCGCACCCCGTCCAGGGTGAGGCTGCTGCAGGCGTCGTTCTGCTTCGTCCGGCAGCTGCCGGTACCGGTGTTATCGCCGGTGGTCCGGTTCGCGCCGTACTCGAGTGTGCAGGCATCCACGACGTCCTGAGCAAGTCGCTCGGTTCTTCGAACACCATCAACATCGTGCACGCAACGGTTGAGGCCCTGCACCAGCTCGAGGAGCCGCGCGCAGTGGCTGCTCGTCGTGGCCTTGCCTATGAAGACGTGGCTCCGGCCCGTTTCCTTCGTGCAGACGCCGATGCAGCAGCAGCTGCAGCAACTGCAAAGGCAGGTGCCTAATGGCCCAGCTGAAGATCACGCAGATCAAGTCCAAAATTAGTGAGAAGCAGAACCAGCGCGACACGCTTCGCAGCCTGGGCCTGCGTCGTATTGGCGCCGTCACGATCCGCGAGGACAACTCGCAGAACCGTGGCTACGTCAACACCGTTGCTCACCTGGTGAAGGTCGAGGAGATTGACTAATGGCTGACGAGAAGGAAGCTGTCAAGAAGACAGCTGACAAGCCCGCCACTGAAGTAAAGGCAGCTAAGAAGGCTGCAGCTCCCAAGGCTGCCGCTGAGAAGGCTCCTGCCAAGGCTGCAGCTGCAAAGGCTCCGGCCAAGGCTGCTGCTCCCAAGAAGGCTGCCGCACAGGCTGAGCCGACTGAGACCCGCGAGCACGTGCTGAAGGTACACCACCTTCGCCCGGCCCCCGGAGCGAAGAAGGCTAAGCAGCGCGTCGGTCGTGGTGAGGGATCCAAGGGTAAGACCGCGGGTCGCGGTACCAAGGGAACCAAGGCACGCTACACGGTCCGTATCGGCTTTGAGGGTGGGCAGATGCCTCTGCACATGCGCACCCCGAAGCTGCGCGGATTCAAGAACCCGTTCCGCGTTGAGTACCAGGTTGTAAACCTGGAGAAGCTCGGCGAGCTGTACCCGAAGGGTGGCGACGTAACCGTTGCTGACCTGGTTGCTAAGGGTGCTGTCCGGAACAACGAGAAGGTCAAGGTTCTCGGTAACGGTGACATTACGGTTAAGCTGAACGTTGCAGTCGACAAGGTCTCCAGCTCAGCTGAGCAGAAGATCGTCGCCGCAGGTGGCTCAATCAAGTAAGTCCTAGACGCTGGTCGAGCTTGTCGAGGCCACCTATCGAGTCATTCGATGGTGGATCCTCGACAAGCTCGACCAACGCAATTAACTGGAGGCCTTTGTTGTTTAGCGCCATAGCGCGGATCTTCCGCACTCCTGATCTTCGCAAGAAGATCGGTTTTAGCCTGGGCATTATTGCCCTGTTCCGCCTGGGTTCGTTCATCCCAAGTCCGTTCGTGGACTTCGGTAACGTGCAGGCTTGTCTTGCAGCGAACCAGAACGCCAGCGGCCTCTACGAGCTGGTGAACCTGTTCAGCGGTGGCGCCCTGCTCCAGCTTTCAGTCTTCGCACTGGGCATCATGCCGTACATCACGGCATCGATCATCGTCCAGTTGCTCCGTGTGGTCATCCCACACTTCGAGACCCTGTACAAAGAGGGTCAGAGCGGCCAGAGCACGCTCACGCAGTACACGCGTTACCTGACCATCGCCCTCGCGGTGTTGCAGTCGACAACGCTGATCACAGTGGCACGCAGCGGTGCGCTGTTCGGCACGTCAGCAAGCCCCGAGTGCTCGCAGCTCATCACCAATGACGCCTGGTACGCCATCATGCTCATGGTCATCACCATGACCGCTGGCACCGGTGTCATCATGTGGATGGGTGAGCTCATCACCGAGCGCGGTATCGGCAATGGCATGTCACTCCTCATCTTCACGTCCATCGCGGCACAGTTCCCGAACTCCCTCGGCGCAATCGCCGCGCAGAAGGGCTGGGACACCCTGGCGATCACCATCGCCATCGGTATCCTTGTCATCTTCGCTGTGGTGTTCGTTGAGCAGTCGCAGAGACGCATTCCGGTTCAGTACGCCAAACGGATGGTCGGCAGGCGCACGTACGGTGGCAACAACACCTACATCCCGATCAAGGTCAACATGGCCGGTGTTATCCCGGTCATCTTTGCCTCATCGTTGCTGTACCTCCCCGCACTCATTGCGCAGTTCAACCAGCCGGCCGCCGGCGAGGAAGCTGCAGGCTGGGTTGTCTGGATCACCAACTACCTCACCAAGGGCGATCACCCGCTGTACATGCTGATGTACTTCCTGCTGATCGTCGGATTCACCTACTTCTACGTTGCGATCACCTTCAACCCTGAAGAGGTCGCAGACAACATGAAGAAGTACGGCGGCTTCATCCCCGGCATCCGTGCCGGGCGTCCGACCGCCGAGTACCTCGACTACGTGTTGACCCGCATCACCCTTCCCGGTGCCCTCTACCTCGGTATCATCGCCCTGCTGCCGTTGATCGCGTTCTCGTTGATCGGGGCAGACCAGAACTTCCCGTTCGGTGGCGCCAGCATTCTGATCATCGTCGGTGTCGGTCTCGAGACGGTGAAGCAGATCGACGCGCAGCTACAACAGCGTCACTATGAAGGGTTGCTGCGATGAGCGACACCACCGAACGAAACAAAGCACGGGGAGCACGTCTCCTGATCGTCGGCCCTCCAGGGGCCGGCAAAGGAACGCAGGCAAAGTTCATCGGAGAGAAGTTCGGTATCCCCGACATCTCCACTGGAGACATCTTCCGTTACAACATCAAGAACGAGACGCCTCTCGGCCTGCAGATCAAGGCGATCGTCGACTCGGGGGACTACGTCCCCGACTCGCTCACCAACCAGATCGTTGCGGACCGTCTCGAGCGGGACGATGCCAAGCATGGTTTTCTGCTTGACGGCTACCCGCGCACGCTCGACCAGGTGACCTTCCTCAACGAGCTGCTCGCTGAACAGGGCCGGCCGCTCGAAGCCGTTGTGCGGCTCGTCGCCGACCAGGATGAGATCGTCGGTCGCCTCACCAAGCGTGCACTCGAACAAGGCCGTGTCGATGATTCGGAAGAGGCCATCAGGCACCGCCAGGAGGTCTACATCCGTGAGACCGAACCCCTCATCGACGTGTACCGCGAGCAGGGCCTGCTCATCGAGGTCGACGGTCTTGGCGAAATCGAAGAGATCGCCGGTCGAATCAGTTCAGCTCTTGCCGCACGCGGCATCGGTGAAGCCGAAGACATTTCGGTCTCCTAGGCTTCTCGGCCAATAATCAACCTGCAAGGAAAAGTACGATCATGAGTCTCCGTCGATCGATCTATAAGTCGCCGGCGCAGATGCGCCTCATGATTGCGCCCGGTCTGGCCACAGCGGCATCGCTGCAGGCCGCCCGCAGTGTGATTCGCGCGGGAGCAACTCTTCTGGAGATCGATGCTGCCGCTGAGGCTGCGATCATTGCCCTCGGCGGCAGCTCGAACTTCAAGTTGGAACCCGGCTACCGTCACACTGTCTGCGCCTCGGTCAACGAGGATGTCGTCCACGGCATCCCGACAGATCGCGTGCTTGTACCTGGCGACATCGTCTCCATCGACAGCGGTGCGATCATCGATGGCTGGAATGGTGACGCAGCATTCACGATGGTGGTCCCTGACCCGTCGCGTCCGGAACTGGTGGCTGAACGCCAGAAGCTTTCGGATGTCACTGAGGGCTCGCTCTGGGCCGGGATCGCCCGTCTCGCAACCGCTCGTCACCTCAACGAGGTCGGACACGCGATCGAGGAGTACGTCGAGGATCGCGGAACGTACGGGATTCTCACCGACTATGTCGGTCACGGCATCGGACGTTCAATGCACGAAGACCCGCCGGTGTTCAACTATCGAGTGCGCCAGAAGGGGCCAGATGTGAAGCCTGGTCTCGTGGTCGCCATTGAGCCGATGGTGGTGCTCGGCAGCATCGACACTCACACGCGTGACGACGACTGGACCGTCGCCACTGACGACGGCGCTGCCGCCGCGCACTGGGAGCACAGCGTTGCAGTGCACAAGGATGGCATCTGGGTTCTGACGGCTGAAGATGGTGGCGCTGCCGGTCTTGCACCCTTCGGAATCAAGCCCGTCCCCATCGCCTGACCTGCAGCTCCCCGTATGCCATGTCAGCATTCATCGCTAGGGTGAATCCCAGATGGACGTCCGGAACGGAATGTCGGGCTATGGCTGAATACACAGTTCGAATCAGGCCACCACACGGGTTGCACGCAGACCCGCGAGCCGCCATAGCCAGGTCTCTTCCGCATCAGGGCATCCGTCACGATCGCCCCAGCAGGCTGAATACCTGAGACTTCTGCTCACCGATCACGACGGATCACCCCAGCTCGAACCGAAACGTCCAGCTCTCACACGAATGCTAATGAGGAGCTGTGATGGAACTGCGTGGAATTGGAATTGGCCAGGGCGTCGCTGTTGGCCCTGTAGTGCGGATGTCAGATCCGCTGCCCGAACCTGCTGACCAGCCGAGCACCCGGTCGCAGCACGAAGAGATGGAGCGTACCAAACGTGCCCTGTCTGTGGTCGCTGCTGATCTGAATAGCCGTGGCGCGCGCGCCGGAGGCAGCGCCCAGGATGTGTTGGAAGCCCAGGCGATGATGGCAGAGGATCCTTCGCTGGTCGATGACATCACTGCCCGGCTGGCGAGCGGCAAGACCGGGGAACGGGCGGTGTTCGAGGCGTTTGCCACCTATCGGGAACTCCTCGTCGGCATGGGCGGTTACATGGCCGAGCGCGCCGCCGACCTCGATGACGTCTCGCAGCGCGTTGTCGCCGAGCTGTCTGGCCTGCCGGCGCCTGGCGTGCCGGACCCTGGATATCCGTTTGTCCTTGTGGCCAGGGATCTCGCCCCAGCTGATACGGCACTGCTCGACCTCGGCGCAGTCCTCGGTCTCGTCACCGTCGACGGAGGCCCGACCTCGCACACAGCGATCCTGGCCAGGGAGAAGTCAATTGTCGCCCTCGTTGGGGTGCAGGGTGCCGTTGATCTCACCGACGGGGACACCGTGATCCTGGACGCCGAGAACGGCGTCGTTGTCAGTGGTCCATCAGGTGCAGAAATTGCGGACGCCCAGGCGCGGATCGCGGCCAGAGCTGCACGAATCAACGCGCCGGCACTGCCAGGTGCGCTCTCGGACGGTACACCAGTGCCGCTGTTGGCGAATCTGGGTTCGGCAGACGGCGCTGCCCATGCGGTTGAGCTCGGTGCCGAAGGTGTGGGCCTGTTCCGCACTGAGTTCCTGTTCCTTGGCGCCGCAGCTGCGCCGAGCGTTGAAGAACAACAAGAGCAATACGTGCGAATGCTGCAACATTTCCCTGGCAAGAAGGTCGTTGTTCGCGCTCTCGATGCAGGCGCTGACAAACCGCTGGCGTTCCTGAACGATGCGGACGAAGAGAACCCGGCTTTGGGTCTTCGGGGACTGCGCGCTCTGCGCGTGACCGAGAGCATCCTGCGCGACCAGCTCACTGCCCTTGCGCGGGCCGATGCTGAAACAGATGCCGACGTCTGGGTCATGGCCCCTATGGTCTCGACGGTTGAAGAAACCAGGTATTTCGTGGGACTTGCCCATGAACTCGGGCTGAAAACCGCCGGCGTGATGGTGGAGGTACCGTCGCTGGCCCTAATGGCTGACCGGGTTCTCGTGCACGCCGACTTTGCGTCGATCGGCACCAACGACCTCACCCAGTACACACTGGCTGCCGACAGGATGCTCGGCACGGTAGCGGCATTTCAGGATCCCTGGCATCCTGCGGTACTTCGACTCGTTGGGGAGGTGGGCGCAGCAGGCGCCACCCTCGCAAAGCCCGTCGGTGTCTGCGGCGAAGCAGCCGCCGATCCACAACTGGCAGTGGTCCTCGTCGGGTTGGGCGTCACAACCCTCTCGATGTCGGCCTCGGCTCTCGCTGACGTGCGTGCGGAGCTGGCTAAATATTCTCTGGTGGAGGCTCAAGCCTTTGCCAGGATCGCACTGGATGCCGACGATGCGGCCGAGGCGAGAGCTGCGGTGCACGCTGCATCGCAGGTGAGCGCACAATGAAGGCCATCCACTTCGGCGCCGGGAACATCGGACGCGGCTTCATCGGTCTTCTGTTGCATGACGCCGGATACGAGGTCGTGTTCGCCGATGTCGACTCCGGGCTGATCGACGAGCTAGCGAGCAGGGGGCGCTATCAGGTGCATGAGGCCGGTGGAGACGCAGAGCCGCACACGGTCGACAACATCAGGGCGATCAACAGCGACACCCAGCAGCAACTCCTGATCGACGAGATCGCGACGGCCGACGTGGTGACAACCGCCGTGGGCGCGAACGCGCTCCGCTTCGTGGCACCAGCCATCGCTGCCGGTCTTGAACGACGGGATGCCTCGCTGCCGCCGCTCGCTGTCATGGCCTGCGAGAACGACACCAATGCCACCGAGCACCTGGCCAGTCACGTGCGAGCGGATGTCGACATCGACGCATGGCCGGGAGTCGCCGCCAAAGCGGCATTCGCAAACACCGCAGTTGACCGGATCGTGCCGGCTCAAACTGAAGACGCTGGGATCGACGTCACCGTCGAGGCGTTCTACGAATGGGTCATCGAGCAGACCGCGTTCGACGGACACCCGCCGATCATTCCGGGTGCAACGTTCGTCGATGACCTGCAACCGTACATCGAACGCAAGCTGTTCACGGTAGACACGGGCCACGCCACCATCGCGTACTTCGGCCACATGGCCGGCGCTTACAAGATCTCGGATGCGATCGCTCTGCCAGAGGTCGCCGAGGCGCTGCGGCGCGTACTTGCGGAGACGTCAGCCCTGCTGGTGGCCAAACACGGCCTCGACCCTGCAGAGCAGCAGGCGTATCGGGAGAAGATCATTTCGCGATTCACCAACCAGGCGCTGAGCGACAATGTCGATCGGGTCGGTCGCGAACCACTGCGCAAGCTCGGCAGGAACGAGCGGTTCATCAAGCCGGCTGCCGAGATCGCCGAGTCAGGAACCAGGCCGACCGCGCTGCTCGAAGCGATCGGGGCGCTCCTTAGATTCGACGTGGCCAGCGACGAACAGAGTGTTGAGATGCGTCGCCTCCTTGACCGGTTGTCTGCCGAGGGGTTCGTCGAAGAAGTCTGCGGGCTCGAAGATGAGCATCCACTCTTCCCTGAGGTTGTGCTTGTCGTAGCGTCCAATCAAGACAATCCATTTATCGAGCTTGAGTAGCTGAAGCTGGGAGCGCGGCGTGTGATTATAGGGGCGGATTGCGAAACAGCAAAACATCGCATACGATAGACCCTTGGTGTCTGGCATCCCTTCTTTAAGGGACGTTCGTCACCGAAATCCACGCAAGACCAGCATCCAACAACTTGAGCGACAGTGAGTAAATGGCCAAAAAAGACGGTGTCATCGAAATCGAGGGCGCAGTAGTCGAAGCTCTCCCCAACGCGATGTTTCGTGTTGAGCTGACCAACGGCCACAAAGTCCTTGCCCACATTTCGGGCAAGATGCGCCAGCACTACATCCGCATCCTTCCTGAGGACCGCGTGATCGTAGAGCTGAGCCCATACGACCTGACCCGCGGCCGGATTGTTTACCGCTACAAGTAACGGCTGCTGTAAGTAACGGCCTGCGGCATCCTGCGGGTACGAAGACAGCGAACACAAGGAATTACCATGAAGGTCAACCCCAGCGTCAAGAAGATTTGTGACAAGTGCAAGGTCATCCGCCGCAACGGCAACGTGATGGTCATCTGCGAGAACCCGCGTCACAAGCAGCGTCAGGGCTAGTCTCTTCAGCCTCGATCTCTGATCGAGGCTGATTTGAGTTCTGCTTTATATAACTGAATACAGAAATAGCAATTCCGGGATTCCTTCGGGGAGACACCATCGGTTGGAGGCCGATGCACAGGAGTTGTTACAGACCTCCACTCACTAACAGGAGAAGCCACAATGGCACGTCTAGCCGGCGTTGACATTCCTCGCGAAAAGCGCGTGGAAGTTGCACTGACTTACATCTATGGTGTTGGCCGCACGAGGGCACTCAAAACCCTCGCCGACACCGAAATCGATGGAAACATTCGCGTAAAGGATCTGACCGACGAGCAGCTCGTCGCACTCCGCGATTACATCGAAGGAACCTTCAAGGTTGAGGGTGACCTCCGCCGTGAGGTTGCCGCTGACATCCGCCGCAAGGTCGAGATCGGTAGCTACGAGGGTATTCGCCACCGCAAGGGCCTGCCCGTCCGCGGACAGCGCACCAAGACCAACGCTCGTACCCGTAAGGGCCCGAAGCGCACCGTAGCCGGCAAGAAGAAGGCGCGCTAGGCCTCGCCTAGCCCGTCTCGCCTTTAGGATTCAGGAGAAATCATGGCAGCACCAAAGTCGGCCGTACGGAAGCCGCGTAAGAAAGAAAAGAAGAACGTTGCTGTGGGCCAGGCTCACATCAAGTCAACGTTCAACAACACCATCGTCTCGATCACTGACACCACTGGTGCAGTAATCAGCTGGGCGTCCTCAGGTGGAGTCGGCTTCAAGGGTTCACGTAAGTCAACCCCGTTCGCCGCTCAGCTTGCTGCAGAGTCTGCAGCTCGCCAGGCCCAGGAGCACGGCATGAAGAAGGTTGACGTCTTCGTCAAGGGACCGGGTTCAGGTCGCGAAACCGCGATCCGTTCACTCCAGGCCGCTGGCCTCGAGGTCGGTTCGATCAACGACGTCACCCCGCAGGCGCACAACGGTTGCCGCCCGCCGAAGCGTCGCCGCGTTTAAGTCATTCCTTTCGTTGATCGGGTGGGCCCCGTAGGGGCCTGCCCGTTCAGCACGACGATCCGCACGATCTGGTCTTCGGACCGGATGGTGCGGATCTGACAACAATTTAAAACCTCGCTACAGAAGTGTCATATAGCGGACACTTGGCCGAAAGGAATCAATAGTGCTTATTGCACAGCGTCCAACGCTCACCGAAGAGAACATTTCGGAGTTCCGTTCACGGTTCGTCATCGAGCCGCTGGAACCTGGTTTCGGATACACCCTCGGTAACTCGCTTCGCCGCACGCTGCTTTCCTCGATCCCCGGCGCTGCTGTCACCAGCATCCGTATCGATGGTGTGTTGCACGAGTTCAGCACCGTTCCCGGTGTGAAGGAAGATGTCACCGAGATCATCCTGAACATCAAGGGCCTCGTCGTCTCCAGCGAGCACGATGAGCCCATCACCGCGTACCTGCGCAAGCAGGGTGCCGGCCAGGTTACGGCTGCAGACATCTCGGCTCCGGCCGGTGTCGAAATCCACAACCCTGAGCTGGTTATCGCAACCCTCAACGACAAGGCCAAGTTCGAACTTGAACTGACCATTGAGCGTGGACGTGGATACGTTTCCGCGACCCAGAACCGTGCAGAGTACGCAGAAGCCGGCCAGATTCCGGTCGACTCGATCTACTCGCCCGTACTCAAGGTGACCTACCGTGTCGAGGCAACTCGTGCCGGTGAGCGCACTGACTTCGATCGCCTCGTCGTTGACGTTGAGACCAAGTCGGCTATCTCGCCTCGCGACGCCATCGCATCCGCTGGTCGCACGCTGACCGAGCTGTTCGGTCTGGCTCGCGAGCTGAACACGGCTGCTGAAGGCATTGAGATCGGCCCGGCGCCGGTTGACGCTGTGCTGTCGAACGAACTGTCGATTCCGATTGAGGACCTCGACCTGTCCGTCCGCTCGTACAACTGCCTCAAGCGCGAGGGAATCAACAACGTCAGTGAACTGGTCGCCCTTTCGGAGACTCAGCTCATGAACATCCGCAACTTCGGTCAGAAGTCAGTGGATGAAGTCAAGGACAAGCTCGTCGAGCTGGGTCTGTCGCTGAAGGACTCTGTTCCTGGATTCGATGGCGCTCACTTCTACAGCGGTTACGACGAAGAGACCGTCTAAGGCTTGTCGCTTCCGACTGCCTTGTGATTTTTTGATACTGGAGAAAAACTAAATGCCTACACCCACAAAGGGACCCCGCCTCGGCGGTGGACCGGCGCACGAGCGCCTCATGCTTGCCAACCTGGCAGCTGCCCTGTTCACGCACAAGTCGATCAAGACGACCGAGACCAAGGCCAAGCGCCTGCGTCCGGTCGCTGAGCGACTGATCACGTTCGCGAAGCAGGGCGACCTGCACGCGCGTCGTCGTGTACTTGCCACCATTGGTGACAAGTCCGTCGTGCACGAGCTCTTCACCGAGATCGCACCGTTGGTCGCTGAGCGTGAGGGTGGCTACACCCGTATCACCAAGCTCGGTTTCCGTAAGGGCGACAACGCTTCGATGGTTCAGATCGAGCTCGTTCTCGAGCCCGTTACCCCGAAGCCCAAGAAGAACAAGGCTGCAGCTGCTGAGAAGCCCGCTGCCGCTGAGGTCGTCGAGGAAGCTCCCGAGGCTGAGGTTGCAGACGCACCCGAGGCTGAGGTTGTTGCAGAAGATGCAGCAGCTGAGGAAACCAAGTAGTTCACAGCTCTCGCTGACATAAAGGGGTCCGACTTCGGTCGGGCCCCTTTTTGCGTACCCGGAGGTGCGCGCCTAGCGCCTGTTCCTACTTCAGACCACGGATCAGGCGGTTGGGGCCTGGCTGCTGGGCCGGCGGAAGCTCGGTGAGGCGTTGCAGGGCTGAGGAGACACAATCAGCATAGATATGACCACCGGTCGGACCCGGGTGGATGTTGTCGTCTGCCAGCACGTCGGTGTGCGGGGCAATAGCGGTTGACCAGTCGGCGAGCTCGATCAGGCTGGAGCGCGCCGCGAACTCGGCCAGTGTCTGGTTCACCCCAGGGGTCCAGTTGCGCTCGGCAAACGCATTGACCACGATGAGCTGCCTGTCGGGTCCGATGATGGTGCGGACTCGTTCCAGGTCTTTGTCCTCGATCGGTCCATTGGTGCCGAGGCCGAGGACGACGACGGGGCGCAGCTGCCCGGCCTCGGCCAGGGCGGCCAGAATCTCCGGTGCAGCACCCATTCCACGCGATACCGCAGCGTCAATGGCGATGCCGGGGAACTCCTCCTGGAGTTCAGGCGCAGACGCGAGCATGACAGAGTCGCCAACTGCGCTCATCCGCTCACCGGGCGAAGGTGGGGTGGGCTCAGGCGGCGGTGTCGCTGCGTTAGGGGCTGCAGGATCGGTGCCGGGTGCCGCCGCAGCTGCCCCGGCAGCATCGGCCTGTGCCGCAGCGGCAGCTGCTTCATCCAGTGCCTGCTGACCGCGTTCGATGACTGCTTCTGAGGAGGCGACCTGTGGTGCAGAGACCAGTGCAGCCACAGTGCCTGCGCACAGCAGTACGGCGGTGACGCAGCAGGCAACCACCACTTGGCGCTGCACGCGCGATCCTCGCACGAGCGAGATGGCCTTGCGGATGCCACCCCGGAAGCCGAGCCGACGGATGGGCTGTTCCACCCAGCGATATGACGCTTCGGCGGCGGCCAGCGTGATAACAAGAGCGAGCAGCCCAATCGGAATCGCTTGTTCAATGGCGGCTACGGAGGACACGGGCCAGGCGGCCTGGAGTAGCACCAGCACTGGCCAGTGCCAGAGATAGATTCCGTACGAGCGGATGCCGATCGCCCGCAACGGCTGGACGTCGAGAAGCCGACCGAAGCGGTCGCCACTCACTCCAGCCCAGATGGCGGTTGTGGTGAGCACGCTCACCAGGACCAGGCCGCCGCGATAGGTGAACGATCCATCGGACGTCAGTGTGATGGCCAGCGCGACTAGTCCCGCCAGGGCAGCCAGACCAAGCAGCGGTCTAATGCGGCTGATACGAGACGGCGCTCCGGTGGCTGCGAGCGGGCCGCGCAGCAGCAGTGCGAGCGCCGCGCCCAGAGCCAGCCCGAAACTGTGGGTGTCAGAACCGAAATACACCCTGGTCGCATCGCTGCCCGGCGTGAACAGGATACCCATCCACGTGGCAGAGACGGCGGCAAGCAGCACCACGAGGGCAACACGGAGCGTGGGTCGGCGAATCAGGAACAGCACGGCGATCAGCAATGGCCAGACGAGGTAGAACTGCTCCTCGACGGCGAGCGACCAGAGGTTGCGGAACAGCTCAGGTTGGTCGGCACTGAAATAGCTCGCGCTCTGCGAGATCGAAACCCAGTTGTAGCTGAAGGTGAATGCGCCGAGGAGTTGTCGGCCGAGGCCAACCAGCACGTCTCCGCCGACGATTAATGCGGCGCACGCACCCACCAAGATGAGAGGAATCAGCGGCGGCACGAGCCGCCGCAGCCGCCGCTGCCAGAAGCCAGCGAGGGAGATTGACCCGGTTCGGTTCCGTTCGGCGAGTAGTAACCAGGTAATCAGGAACCCGCTGATGACGAAGAAGACATCGACGCCGATGAACCCACCCGGCAGCGTATCCGGGAAGAAATGGTAGAGCAGGACGCTCGACACGGCGAGGGCCCGCAGGCCGTCGAGTCCGGCCAGCCTGTGCGGAAGCCGGGGTCCGTTCAAGCGCGGTCGGTCGCTATCGAGAGGCGTGGCCAGGGGGCGGGGCAGAGGGGGATGGTGACGTTTCATGGCAAGAGTGGGCTGAGCCCGGCATCAACGATAACCCACCCCTGAGGACGGCGTTGCTGGACGCGCGCTGTATGGACGGATGCCCGCAACGCGCGGGATTCGGATCCATCGAATGCGGCCCATAAACTACCGGAGTGACGTTTCCAGCCCCCTCAGACCCCTCTATCGAACCAGAGGTCACAGACGTAGTCGGGCTGACTCGGATGCGCCTGGATATCGCCTACGACGGCACCCTGTTCAACGGCTGGGCCAAGCAGCCCGGTTTCCGTACCGTCGAGGGAGCCATCGAAGAGGGCCTGGCCACAATCTTCCGTAAGCATCCCCCGACTCCGACCCTGGTCGTGGCCGGCAGGACCGATGCCGGCGTGCATGCACTCGGGCAGGTCGTGCATCTCGACCTCACCGACGGGCACATTGATTCCCTCATGAGGCAGAAGCGCGGCGTGGGCAAGCACAAGCACCCACTTCAGCTTCCTGCGCTGTTCCAGAAGCGGCTGTCTGGCGCGCTGAACGGTCACTCGGACATCGTCATCAAAGACGCCACGATCGCGCCCACCGGCTTTGATGCTCGGTTCTCAGCCATGTGGCGGCGATATGAATACCGCATCGCCGATACGGGGGCTTTGCGCGATCCGCTGCAGCGAATGCGCACAACCTGGCATCCGGTGCGCCTTGACCTTGACGCCATGGATGCCGCGGCCGCCGCCCTCGTCGGACTTCACGACTTCGCCTCGTACTGCAAGGCGCGCCCCGGTGCGACGACTATTCGCTTGCTGCAGGACTTCACCTGGCGTCGCGATCCCGACGGCGTCCTCGTCGCGTCGCTTCGGGCCGATGCATTCTGTCACAGCATGGTGCGCTCGCTCGTGGGCGCAACGGTGTCGGTGGGGGAGGGCAAGCTCGACGGCAGGCGCCTCGCCGACCTTCGGATTGACAAGGCCCGCACCAGCGAGTTCAAGGTGATGCCGGCACAGGGCTTGACGCTCACCCAGGTCGGCTATCCAGAAGACGCCGAGATGGCGATCCGTGCGGTTGAGACGCGTGCCAGACGCGAACTGCCCGAGGAATAGCCGTCGGGGCCTATCGTCGTCACCCCTCATAGCGCCGAGCGGATTGCGCAGACGGGTCAAATACCAGTAACATAGACCCTTGGTGTCTGCGTGTTGCAGCGCGACACACGAACGTGAGCCCTCCATCGTTTGTGTTCTTATTCAAGAACACGCCCGGAGCGGGATTCACGAACACCTCCGTTCGACAAAGAAAGCAGCACTACAGTGACGCGTACCTATACCCCCAAGGCAAGCGAAGTCCAGCACGACTGGGTTGTCATCGACGCAACAGACATCGTTCTGGGCCGTCTTGCCAGCCACGCAGCCGTCCTCCTTCGTGGCAAGCACAAGGCGACGTTCTCCCCCCACATGGACATGGGAGACTTCGTCATCATCATCAACGCTGAGAAGATTGCCCTCACCGGCTCGAAGCTTGACCAGAAGAAGGCATACCGCCACTCCGGTTACCCGGGTGGACTGACGGCCACGACGTACTCGGAGCTGCTCGAGAAGCACCCGACCCGTGCAGTTGAGAAGGCGATTCGCGGCATGCTGCCGAAGAACTCCCTCGGCCGTGCGCAGCTGAGCAAGCTCAAGGTCTACGAAGGCCCGGAGCACCCCCACGCGGCGCAGCAGCCCAAGCCGTACACCCTCAGCCAGGTCGCTCAGTAGCGCCGGTCCCCAGACTTCTCGACTCTTAGATAAAAAGGATTCACACCATCGTGGCGAAGATCGCAGACCAGATTGACGCGGCTCCGGAGAGCTACTCGACAGAGACTCCCGCTGAAGCTGTAACCAAGGCGCCTCGCGCCGTACTCACCGTTCCCGGCGCAGCCGTCGGCCGTCGCAAGCAGGCAATCGCCCGCGTGCGCCTCGTTCCCGGTTCGGGCACCATCACGGTGAACGGCCGCGACATCGCGGACTACTTCCCGAACAAGCTGCACCAGCAGCTGATCAACGACCCGTTCAAGGTCCTCGACCTCATGGGTGGCTACGACGTCATTGCACGCATCTCCGGTGGTGGCCCCTCCGGCCAGGCTGGCGCACTGCGTCTGGGCATTGCACGCTCGCTCAACCAGATCGACGAAGAGAACAACCGCGCGACCCTGAAGAAGCACGGCTTCCTGAGCCGTGACGCTCGCGTCAAGGAGCGCAAGAAGGCTGGTCTCAAGAAGGCCCGCAAGGCTCCTCAGTTCTCCAAGCGCTAACCAGATAGTCGACTCAGGCAAACAAACGTGCCTCGACTTTTTGGTACCGACGGTGTTCGGGGCCTGGCCAACCGTGATCTCACGGCTGGCCTGGCCCTGGGCCTCGCCCAGGCAAGCGCTGTCGTCCTGACGCAGGGACGACGAGCAGAGCAGAGACGTGCAGAAGGCCGCAGGCCCGTTGCCGTCGTTGCCAGAGATCCGCGTATCTCTGGAGAATTCATTTCAGCAGCCGTTGCAGCAGGCTTGGCCAGCTCCGGTGTTGACGTGCTCGATGCGGGCGTTATTCCTACCCCCGCAGCCGCATTCCTTATTGCGGACATCGGTGCGGATTTCGGCGTGATGGTTTCCGCCTCGCACAACCCAGCTCCCGACAACGGGATCAAATTCTTTGCATTCGGTGGCACCAAGCTTCCCGACGACGTCGAGGATCGCATCGAATCGCACCTCGACGAAGACAAGCTGACCCCGACCGGCGGCGACGTCGGTCGCATCCGTCGCTTCGCTGACGCCGAAGACCGCTACATCATTCACTTGCTGTCGACGCTGCCGCACCGCCTCGACGGCATCCATGTCGTGCTCGACTGCGCGCACGGCGCGGCCTCGGGGATCTCGCCGCAGGTCTTCACGGATGCCGGTGCCAGGATCACGCTGATCGGCGCCGACCCCGACGGCATCAACATCAACGATGGAGTGGGCTCGACCCACCTCGACAACCTCGCCCGCGCAGTGCTCGCGCACGGTGCAGACGTGGGTATCGCGCACGACGGCGACGCAGACCGCTGCCTCGCTGTCGACGCGGCAGGCAACATCGTCGACGGCGACCAAATCATGGCGATTCTCGCCGTATCGATGGCCGAGCGCGGGGTGCTGAACGACCGCACCCTGGTCGCAACGGTGATGAGTAACTTAGGCCTCCGCAAGGCAATGGCCGCCAATGACATTCGAATGATCGAGACCAAGGTTGGCGATCGTTACGTGCTTGAAGAACTGAACGCCGGCGGATACTCGCTCGGCGGCGAACAGTCAGGCCACGTCATCATGACCAAGTACGCCACGACAGGCGACGGCATCCTGACCGGACTTCACCTGGTTGCCGAGATGGCCAGGACTAAGAAGTCGCTGGCCGAGCTGGCATCCGTCATGACAGTTTTCCCGCAGATCCTCGTCAACGTTCGCGGTGTTAATCACCACGCATTGAGCCAGAACGCTGTGATCGCCGAGGCCGTGCTCGCGGCCGAATCCGAGTTGGGTGACACCGGCCGCGTGCTTTTGCGCCCGTCTGGCACCGAACCGATGGTGCGCGTCATGGTCGAGGCTGCAGACCAGCCGACGGCTGATCGTCTGGCGCACGAGCTGGCGGATGTCGTCCGCGAGCAGCTCGCGCTGTAGTTAGGCTCACAGACTCCTGAGTACGAAGCCGACGTTGTCGGCTCGGTGCGCGAGGCCGCGCGGCCCGCGCTACACCTTGCGCAGCAGTACCGTCGAGACTGCGTGGTTCGAGTCCTTGCGCAGGACGAGCGTCGCCCGTGAGCGCGTCGGCCGCACGTTCTGCAACAGGTTGGGCTCGTTGATGCTTGCCCAGATTTCTCGTGCCCTGGTGCGCGCTTGCTCTTCGTCGAGCGAGGCATACCGGTGGAAGTACGAGTTGGGGTTGCTGAACGCGCCCCGCTGCAGCTTGAGGAATCGTTCCTCGTACCAACGCGCGATGTCTGAGGTGCGGGCGTCGACGTACACCGTGAAGTCGAAGAGGTCGCTCACAGACAAGCCGTGGCCTTTAGCCGGCGGCTGCAGCACATTCAGGCCTTCAACGATCAGGATGTCCGGCTGGCGCACGACGATCTGGGCGTCGGGAACGATGTCATAGCTGAGGTGCGAATAGAAGGGGGCCCGCACTTCTTCGGCGCCGCTCTTGACCGCGCTGACGAAGCGGAGCAGTGCGCGCCTGTCGTACGACTCAGGAAAGCCCTTGCGCTCCATGAGGCCACGACGCTCAAGCTCGGCATTCGGAAAGAGGAAGCCGTCTGTGGTGACCAGCTCGACGCGTGGGGTGTCTTCCCAGCGAGCGAGCAGCTCGCGCAGCAGCCTGGCAATAGTTGACTTGCCCACGGCAACTGATCCTGCGACACCGATAACGAACGGCGTGCGCTTGGCGCGCTCACCGAGAAAATCGCTTGTCGCGCGGTGCAGCTGGCTGGCCCCGGCCGCGTACAGGTTGAGCAGTCTGGACAGCGGCAGGTAGACATCCGTCACTTCGCTGAGCTCAAGCGGCTCACCGATTCCGCGCAATTGCACGATTTCGGTCTCTCGAAGGGGGAGCGGCATCGTGGGGCCCAGTGCCGCCCATGCGGCACGGTCAAGTTCCACGAAAGGGGTGCTGTGACCATTGAATCCGTGGCTCATCAGCGACTCGGGCATTTTCCCAAGTTTAGTCGGACTAAAATCGTCCCCATGTGCGGAATCGTGGGTTATGTCGGAAACAACAAGAGCGTCGAAGTCCTCATGGGGGGTCTCCGGCGCTTGGAGTACCGCGGATACGATTCCGCGGGGATCGCTGTCATCGATGATCAGGGCACGCTCAACACGGCGAAGCGGGCTGGAAAGCTCGCGATGCTGTCTGCTGAGCTCGAGCTGCACCCGATTCCGAACGGCGCGACCGGCATCGGTCACACGCGCTGGGCGACCCACGGCGGACCGACGGACCGCAACGCACACCCGCACCTGGGAGACAACGGCCGCCTGGCTTTGATCCACAACGGCATCATCGAAAACTTTGCTCCGCTCAAGGACGAGCTGCTCGCTGAGGGTTTCACCTTCGAGAGCGAGACCGACACCGAGGTCGCAGCGGTGCTCCTCGGCCGTGAGTACCAGCGCACGGGCGACCTCCGCGAGGCGTTCCGCGCGATCGTGAGCCGCCTCGATGGCGCGTTCACGCTGCTCGCCGTGCACCAGGACTCCCCGGGCGTCGTCGTCGGCGCTCGTCGCAACTCGCCTCTGGTGATCGGCCTCGGCGACGGCGAGAACTTCCTGGGTTCTGATGTCGCAGCGTTCGTCGAGTACACCCGCCGCGCTGTCGCAATCGGCCAGGACCAGATCGTCACCATCACACCGGATGCCGTCACGGTAACCGACTTCGACGGTAACCCCGTCGAGACCGAAGAATTCGACATTGCCTGGGACGCTTCAGCTTCTGACAAGGGCGGTTGGTCGAGCTTCATGGCCAAGGAAGTCGCTGAGCAGCCTGAGGCTGTCGCCAACACACTGCGCGGTCGCATCGTCGACGGCGTGGTTGTCGTGCCCGAACTCATCGAGTTCGACGAGATGCTTGCCGACATCAAGCGCATCGTGATCATCGCCTGCGGTACTGCCGCGTATGCCGGCCAGACCGCTAAGTATGCAATCGAGAAGTGGGCCCAGGTTCCGGTCGATGTCGAACTTAGCCACGAGTTCCGCTACCGCGATCCCGTACTCACCCCTGACACCCTGGTGGTCTCCATCAGTCAGTCCGGCGAGACCATGGACACACTGATGGCCGTGAAGTACGCCCGAGAGCGCGGTGCCAAGGCAATCTCGATCTGCAACACCCAGGGTGCAACGATTCCGCGCGAGTCGAACGCCGTCATCTACACCCACGCGGGTCCTGAGGTCGCTGTCGCATCGACCAAGGCGTTCGTCGCCCAGATTGCAGCTCTCTACCTGTTCGCGCTGCACCTCGCCCGCGTGCGCGGCACGCTCTCGCCCAGCGAGCTCGCTGAACAGACCGAAGAACTGCTCGCCATCCCCGAGAAGATCCAGACAACGCTCGGCCAGGCCGAATCGGTCAGCCAGCTGGCCAAATGGATGTCAGACACCAGGGCTGTGCTGTTCCTCGGACGCCACGTCGGATTCCCGATCGCACTCGAGGGCGCCTTGAAGCTCAAGGAACTCGCGTACATCCACGCAGAGGGATTCGCTGCCGGCGAGCTCAAGCACGGCCCGATCGCCCTGATCGAGCCTGGCCAGCCCGTGTTCGTCGTCGTGCCGAGTCCCCGCGGTTCTGCGCACCTGCACCCCAAGGTTGTCTCGAACATCCAGGAGATCCGCGCGAGAGGCGCTCGCATCATTGCGATCGCCGAGCAGGGCGATGCTGCGGTGCTTCCGTTTGCGGACACTGTCATCCACATCCCGCTCGCTGCACCGCTCTTCGAGCCGCTGCTGGCTGTTGTGCCGCTGCAGATCTTCGCGATGGAACTGGCAACCGCCAAGGGCCTCGACGTCGACCAGCCGCGCAACCTCGCGAAATCCGTCACGGTCGAATAGTCAGACGATGATCAAGGGCATAGGTGTCGACATTGTCGACCTCGCCCGTTTTGAGCGTCAGGTCGAGCGGACGCCTGCACTCATTCCGCGCCTGTTCACTGAGAGCGAACGCACCCTTCCGGTGCGTTCGCTCGCCGCGCGTTTCGCCGCCAAGGAAGCGCTGATCAAAGCGATGGGTGACAGTGCGGGAGTGACCTGGCACGAGTTGGAAGTGGTCAGCGGAGTCGGGGGCAATCCCGAGTTCCTGCTGCAGGGCACTGCGCTTCAGGCGCTGGCTGCTCGCGGCATCACCAGCGTTCATCTGAGCATGACCCACGATGCAGGCGTAGCCTGCGCATTCGTCGTCGCGGAGGGCGACTCATGAGTAGTTTCAGAGAAGCAGTCATCGACCTCGATGCGATCGCTCACAACATCACCCAGCTGCGGGCAGACATTCAGACGGCACACACCATGGCCGTCGTCAAGGCGAATGCATACGGCCACGGGGCCATCCCTGTCGCGCAAACGGCACTGGCTGCCGGCGCAGACTGGTTGGGCGTCGCTGATATCGCTGAGGGGTTGGAGTTGCGCGCCGCTGGTATCGACGCGCCAATCCTGGCGTGGCTGCACGACCCGGTGACCGACTGGGCGCCTGCCCTGGATGCCGACATCGATTTAGGTATCTCCTCGCTACTCCAGCTGCGCGAAATCGCGGCGGCCGCGACAACGACTGGGCGCGCGGCGAACGTGCACATCAAGCTAGAAACCGGGCTCAGCCGCAATGGTGTTTCCGAGTCGGACTGGCCTGAGTTGCTTGCAGTTGCCGCCGAGCTCGAGGCGACCGGCAGCATCAGAGTGCGCGGAATCTTCAGCCACCTCTCCAATGCCTCTGCCGCGGACGATGAAGCGGCGATCGCCTGCTTCGATCGCGGCCTCGCCGCCGCAGCGTCTGTCGGGTTGACTCCCGCACTCATCCACCTGGCATCCACCGCTGCGGCGATCCGGGTGCCTGCGGCCCGCTACTCGATGGTGCGGCTTGGCATCGGCATTTATGGGCTCTCGCCGTTCGACGACGCAACGTCTGCGGACCTGGGCCTGATTCCCGCTATGACGCTGCGGTCTACAGTCGCTGCCGTGCGCGAGGTCACCGCCGGTACCGGAGTGTCTTACGACTACACCTGGCGAGCACCGGAAGACGTCAGACTGGCGCTGATCCCGCTCGGTTATGCGGATGGCATCCCGCGGCAGGCGTCAGGACGGGCGCCGGTCGTCATCAACTCCCAGAGGTACACCGCGGCCGGCCGCATCGCCATGGACCAGTTCGTCGTCAGCGTCGGTCACGACAGCGCGAGTGTAGGTGACCCTGCAGTGCTGTTTGGCGATCCGTCGACGGGTGTGCCGAGCGCCACTGACTGGGCGGATGCCGCCGAGACGGTGAATTACGAGATCGTCACCAGGATTGGTAATCGTGTGACCCGCACGTATCTGCCGGTGATCGGGCGCTGATCATGAAATCGTTCGTCCTGAAGCGCACCATCCCCGACGCCGACAGCATGCATGAGTTCGGTATAGAGCTTGCCGGCATGCTCAACGCCGGCGATCTGGTCGTGCTCACCGGACCTCTCGGCGCGGGCAAGACCACCCTCACCCGCGGCCTGGGAGAGGCCCTCGCCGTGCGCGGTGCGGTCACCAGCCCGACGTTCGTGCTTGCCCGCACCCACCCGAGCACCATCGGGGGCCCGCCCCTGGTGCATGTCGACGCCTATCGGCTGGCCAGCGCTGTAGAACTCGACGATCTCGACATCGACTTCGCCCGCTCGATCGTGGTTGTCGAGTGGGGCCGCGGGATGCTCGAAGGCATCACTGACTCCTGGCTCGATATCGAGATCGAGCGGCCGGTGGGTGCTTCTGAGGCTGTGGCCTCAAGCGCTGAGGGTGCTGAGGGCGCTGAGGGAGCTGAGAGCACCGATGGTAGCGACGCCGCCGAACTCGGTTTCGACCTCGATGAACCTCGCACTGTGACCATCACCGCGCATGGTCCCCGCTGGGCAGACAGCAGCTGGGCATAGGCTGAACCAGTGCTTCTCGCAATTGATACCTCAGCAGGAACCAGTGTCGCCGTCGTCGACCGCGATGCCGGCGTGATCGCCGAACACGGCATCCCAGACACCATGCGGCACGCCGAGGTGATCGGTGACCTCATCCAGCAGTGCCTGACAGACGCCGGCATCCCCATCTCGGCGCTGTCTGGCGTCGTCGCAGGCATGGGACCCGGTCCGTTCACGGGGCTGCGCGTTGGAATAGCGGCAGCCAGGGTCTTTGCGCTCGGTGCAGGCAAGCCGCTGGTTCCGCTGGTGAGCCACGACGCCGTCGCATATGGGCAGTATCTGGCTGGAGCATCCGGCCCGTTGATCGTGGTGACTGACGCGCGCCGTAAAGAGGTCTACTGGTCGGCGTACAGCGGATGCGATGAGGTCGGCCTGCCCATCCGCATTGACGGTCCGGCGCTGTCGAAGCCGGCAGAGCTGCTCGAGCCCGAGTTTGTGCACGCTGGAATGCCCAGGGTTGACGCGACCGAGATCTCTGCAGGGGACCTCGGAATGGTCGCTGAGATCAGCTTCGCCAATAAGCGCGCATTCGCTGCGGACGAGCCGCTCTATCTGCGCTCGCCCGATGTCACCCTGTCGGCCGGTCCCAAGCGGGTGAGCTGAATGGGCTGGCAGTTGCGCCGCGCCCACGCCGAGGATGTTGACGCGATCATGCTGCTTGAAACGAGCATCTTCGAAAACGATGCCTGGTCGACGACGATGATGGCCAGGGATGTCGCTGACCCCGCCTGCTACTACCTGGTGGCGTTCAACCCAGATGAGCAGGTACCCGACGATCAGAAGCGAATCGTGGCCTATGCCGGCCTGCTGGCTCCCCGAGGGGCGCTCGAGGGTGACATCCAGACGATTGCCGTGCACGAAGACGCCCGCGGCCAGGGGCTAGGCCGCGTGCTCATGCAGAGCTTGATCACCGAAGCGCAGAAGCGTGGTGCCAGAGAGATCTTCCTGGAGGTGCGCGCAGACAATCCCACAGCGCAGGGGCTGTATCAGCGGCTGGGCTTTGAAGAAGTCGGCATCCGACGCGGCTATTACCAGCCTGACAATGTTGACGCAGTTGTGATGCGACTGCACATCCTCGAACCGACGACGACACTTGCAACAGAGACTGTAGAAAAATGACCGACACCGCACCGCTGAACCGCATCGACCCGCTGGTCCTCGGTATCGAAACCTCCTGCGATGAGACGGGAATCGGCATCGTGCGTGGAACGACCCTGCTCTCGAACACCATCGCGTCATCGATGGACGAGCATGCCCGTTACGGGGGAGTCGTGCCAGAGGTCGCAGCCAGGGCCCACCTCGGTGAGCTTGTGCCGTCGATCAACGCCGCTGTGGCCGAAGCGGGCATCACCCTCGCCGACATCGATGCTGTGGCCGTCACCAGCGGGCCAGGGCTTGCCGGTGCGCTCATGGTGGGGGTCGGAGCGGCCAAGGCGCTCGCCGTATCGCTCGGCAAGCCGATTTATGCCGTCAACCACCTCGTCGGTCACGTCGGTGCCGACGTACTCAGGGTGACGGATGTCGCTGACTCGTCTGCCGACTCGGAGACCGAGCCGCTGGCCTATCCGACGATCGCATTGCTGGTCTCCGGGGGGCACACGTCACTGTTGCTCGTGCGTGACCTGGTCTCTGACGTCGAGCTGTTGGGCGAAACCATCGATGACGCGGCAGGCGAGGCATTCGACAAGGTTGCCCGCGTGCTTGGCCTGCCCTACCCCGGCGGCCCCCAGATCGACAGGGTCGCAGCGGATGGCAATCCGAAGGCGATCCGCTTTCCGCGCGGCCTCGGCCTGCCCAAAGACATGGCCAAGCACCGCTATGACTTTTCATTCTCGGGGTTGAAGACCGCTGTGGCTCGTTGGGTGGAACAGCGCCAGGATGCCGGTGACGAGGTCCCCATCGCGGATGTCGCTGCCAGCTTCAGGGAAGCGGTGGTCGATGTGCTGCTCACGAAGGCCATCGCCGCCTGCAACGATTTCGACGTACCTCGCCTGCTCCTGGGCGGAGGCGTGGTCGCCAATGCGAGGCTGCGCGCCGTGGCTGAGGAACGCACGGCGGCGGCAGGCATAGCGCTCCGGGTTCCGCCGTTGTCGCTCTGCACCGACAATGGCGCAATGATTGCAGCGCTTGGAGCGCAACTGATCATGGCCGGCCACGAACCGTCGACGCTTGAGTTCGGCGCGGATTCTACGCTTCCCGTCACCCAAATTCAGGTGTAAGAAACGCTCAAATCTCCCGTTGGCGGCGGACTGAGGCTATCCTGAAGTAGGGGATAACCAGCCGAAATAGCTGGCTGACACCAGATTTGATCGTGGGTTGTCATGCTGGCACCGCGAATGCCCGGCTTTCGGAAGGAGCCTAGAAAATGACTGACCCGAACCTCCCTCCCACTACTCCGCAACCCGCACCGGTGCAGCAAGCGCCTGCGTACCAGCAGGCACCGACGTATTACCAGCAGACCCCGCCCGCACCGCAGTACGGCCAGACGTCTGGCCAGCCGGCTCAGCCTGGCAAGTACAACGTTCTGGCAATCGTCTCACTGGTCTCTGCGTTCTTCTTTTCGCTTGTCGCAGTGATCACCGGTCACATCGCGCTGAGTCAGATCAAGCGCACCGGTGAGCAAGGGCGCGGACTCGCTATCGCCGGGCTGGTACTCGGCTATCTCGGCATCCTTGCTTCGATCATTGGCACCATCATCTTCTTTGCGGTATTCCTGCCGTACATGGCGACTGTCGACCCCAATACGTTCACTACCAACTAGTGCCGTTCACAACGGTTCATCTTCGTGATGGCGAACCGTGTGCGATGGCGAATGTGACTGCGAAGCATCTGAAAGGAACGAACTCCGATGAGTGATCCACAGAATCCAGAAGTTCCCCGCGTCCCCGAAGTACCCGATGTGCCGCAGGTTCCTGAGGTACCGCAGGTGCCCGAGATCCCCGACCCCTTCGCCCCGGATGCCACGACTGCTGCGGCTACCCCGCAGCCCCCACAGGCATCGACCCCCTCGACACCAGAGGGTTCTGGCACCCCAGATACCCCAGGCTCTCCCAACGCCGCCGGCACACCTGGCACTCCGGAAGCCCCTCAGGTGCCCCCAGTCGCTCCGACCCCTCCGGCTCCGGCTGCCGGAAGCCCCTATGGTGCTCCGACGCAGCAGCCACCCGCGTACGCAGCCGGAGGCCAGCCGCCGGCATACGGTGCGCCAACTCCGCCGCCGCCTGGATACGGCACTCCCGGTGCGCAGCCATACGGCGGAGCGCCCGCGGCCAAGCAGCCGGTGCTGAGCATCATCTCGTTGGTCGCCGGTATCGTCGGTCTGCTTGGATTCCCCGTGGTCTTCCTGCCCATCGTCGGAGGCATCCTCGGTCTCATCATTCCCGCCGGTGCCGTCGTCCTTGGATTCCTCGGACGGTCGAAGGAGCCGCGGGCCAAGGGCATGTGGTTGACCGGCATCATCACCGGTTTCGTCGGTCTTGCGATCGCCGTGATCAGCATCATCGGCTGGGCGATCGTTATCGCGTCGTTCCCGTCCAATGGATACAACTACAACTACTAGGCAGCAGCCAGTAGTAACTCAGTCGCTCAATTCAGCGTGGGCGCCACATCGCGTGGCGCCCACGCTCATTCTCGGAGGTCGTTTCAATGGTTGGGCAGCACAGTGACTCCGGGGCGCCCTCGGAGGCTGGGTCGCACCCGGAACCTGAGACGCCAAACGATGACTTCCGGTTGGACCTGACACGTCCGCCAGCTCCCGTCGAGGGGCAGCTCGCCTACGAGTCGACGGTGACGGCTCCCACAGAGTGGGTGCCGTACGTCTACACGAACGCTGAGATCCAGGCGCTTACCGAACGCCGCGAACTCTCGGTCGCTTCGCTGGTTTGCGGCCTGATCGGTCTGCTGCTCGCGGTATTCGGAGTCTGGGGGATTCTGTTGTCAGTAGCCGCCCTGGTGCTCAGCCTGGTAGCGAGGCGCACCGAGCGGATGGCCGGAGGGCTGTGGATCTACGGGTTTCTGACGGGCGCCATCGGCCTGGTGCTCAGCGTCGGCTGGATCGTGCTGATCGCCGTCATTTTTCCGAGACTGTAGAAGCCGCAGGACGCGCCACGCGTTCGACCAACAGGGCAGTGCGCTTTCCACCGACCCGCGTCATGATGAGGGTTCCCGACGCTGTGCCTGTCAGACGCAGACGGGTACGGAGCGTTGCCGGATCGACATCCACACCGCGCTTCTTGATCTCAAGAGTGCCGATCCCGCGTGCCTTCAGCGCCTGCTTCAGCTTCTTCTCGTCGAAGGGCAGCTCATCGATCACCCGGAATGCCGTGGCGAACGGTGAATCGGCCAGGGTGTCAGAGGTGAAGTACGCGATGCCCTCACTCAGCATCCCCGCATCGACCGAGCGGGCCAGGTCGCCGATGAGGCGCGCGCGGATAACGGCGCCATCAGGTTCGTAGACGTACTGCCCAAGTGGTGCAACATCGACATCTTCGGTATCTGCGGCCGCGTTGAGCTCGGCGACCCCACCTGCGGTGAGGACGAGCGCCGAGCGGCGGATGTTCTCTCGTGCGAGAACACCGAACCAGAGGGCCATCTCGACAAGCTGGCCGTCGACGGAGACCCATTGGGCCTCGGCATCCACTGGGATCGCGTCGCGGTCATGGCCTGGGCCGAGCTTCACGCCGAGCGGGAGTGTGTTGGCCAGACCGAAGACGTAGTCGAGCGAGGGGGAGTAGTCCTCTGGCCGCGTCAACCGGGATGTGTTGCCATGGCCTGCGGTTCGACGGGCGGGGTCAAACCAGGCGCCGTCGAAGCCGGTCAGGTCGAATGTCTCTGCGTTTGCCTGCTCGACGTGCGCCTGGGAAAACGGAGCAAGGTTGAAACTCGCGACTGTGGCGGTAATCTCGTCGGTGTCGACGGCCGTCACTGCGAGGTCCATGGCGGACATCGCCATCGCGTCGCCGCCGATACCGCATCCGAGATCTGCGACTTTGTGCAGGCCTGCTCCGGCAAAGCGGCCAGCGTGCAAGGCTGCGACTCGAAGCCGGGTGGCCTGCTCCAGGCCCGCCTCGGTGAACAGCATCCGCGCGGCGAATTCACCAAACTTGCCCTGGGCCTTTGCGCGCAGTTTCGACTGGGTGAGCACCGCGGCTACCAGCCCGGGAGAGTGGCCGGCCTTTCGCAGATCGGCGACAAGTCGCACAACATCTGCACTCGACTCATACGCGGGAAGGGAATCGAGAAGCCGCAGGCCCTCTGGTGATAACAGCTCGACGAGCTCTGAGCGATCCATTACGTCACGGTAGCACCGATGCCGGTGCCGTCATTGTCTGGCACTCACGTTGCGTGAGTGCCAGATGCGCCCTAAACTCGAATTAGCACTCTCGACGTGAGTCTGCCAACCCTATGTCTTAGTTAAGAAAGAGGTCAACCGTGTCGGTCTCCATCAAGCCGCTCGAGGATCGCATCGTCATCAAGCAGGTCGAGGCAGAGCAGACTACTGCTTCAGGTCTTGTCATTCCTGACACTGCCAAGGAGAAGCCCCAGGAGGGTGAAGTTGTTGCAGTAGGCCCCGGCCGCATCGACGACAACGGCAACCGCATCCCGCTCGACGTCGCAGTCGGCGACAAGGTTATCTACTCCAAGTACGGCGGAACCGAGGTCAAGTTCGGCGGAGAAGACCTCCTCGTTCTCTCGGCTCGCGATGTTCTCGCAGTGGTAGTTCGCTAGTTTTACGCTTCATCATCGGGCCCCGGATAGCATCGCTATCCGGGGCCCGATCTTTTTCTGCGAGGCTGGTTTCTACCGGCCCTAGGATTGGCAGATGTCAGCAGAACCAGTGGTAACCCCCGCTCCCGTACGGGTCGACCGCAGTGAAAACAGCAAGGGCCTCATCTACGCCGTCTCGGCCTATGTGCTGTGGGGCATGCTGCCGCTGTATTTCCTGTTGCTCGTACCGACGAATGCGTTCGAGATCGTTGCGTGGCGCGTTCTGTTCTCCCTGCTGTTCTGCGCGCTGGTCATCACCGTCACTCGCAAGTGGCGTGCGCTCACCGCGGTGCTGAAGAAGCCACGGGTGGTGCTGACGATGGGACTCGCGGGCGTCTTCATCTACGTCAACTGGCAGACGTATGTGTTTGCGGCGGTCAGCGGACACGTGGTCGAAGCCGCTCTCGGGTACTTCATCAACCCGATCGTCACGATCTTTCTCGGCGTGCTCGTCTTGCGGGAGCGGCTTCGCTTCATGCAATGGCTTGCAGTCGGTATCAGTGTGGTGGCGGTGGGAGTACTCACCGTCGGCTACGGTGCTGTGCCGTGGATCTCGCTGATCCTCGCTTTTTCGTTCGGCTTCTACGGCTTGATCAAGAAGAAGGTCGGCAACGATGTGGATGCCGTAACCGGATTGACGCTGGAGACTGCCTGGCTGGCACCGATCGCCATCATCCAGTTGATCGTCGTAGCCGCACTGTCCGGGCTGACATTCGGCACCATCTCGCCGGGGCACACGCTTGGCCTGGTGACACTCGGTGTCGTTACGGCCGTGCCGCTGCTCTTTTTCGCTGCGGCGGCCAGGCGGCTTCCGCTCACCACGATGGGCCTGATCCAGTACTTCGCACCCGTGCTGCAACTGCTCGTGGGCGTGGTGGTACTACACGAAGCGATGCCGGTCGAACGTTGGGTAGGTTTCGGCCTGGTTTGGGTGGCCCTGGTCATGCTCACTATCGACATGGTTGTCGCCGGACGAGCACCGCGGCGAGCAACCCTCGAGCCGGTCTAGGGGGACAACCGGGCCGCTCACCGTCTGGTGTGAGAGAGAATCCGCGATCAGATGATAAATCGTAACGATTTGGGTCGGTTTACACGGTTGTTACACGGTTGTCTTGTTTCAGGTGGTTCCTGTCAATACTGTGACAGGACGGTAGCCAGTCGGTTGCTGTGTTCTTTAAGTATTCCTAGTCCCAAGGAGCAACATGAGCGTATTCGCGAAGGCCTCGGCCTCCCGCTCAGTTCGGGCAGTAGTCACTGGTATCGCCATGGTCGGCGTCAGCGCACTCCTGCTCACTGGATGCAGCAACGGTTCGGCAGACACCCCGGCCGACACCAGTAGCCCGGCTGCAAGCGGCGACGCAAACCAGATCGATGCCGGCGACCGCGATCTCAGTCTGAAGATCGGCACCATCCTTCCCCAGAGTGGCGCTCTCGCCTTCCTCGGGCCGCCCGAAGAAGCCGGCGTCAAGCTGGCAGTTCAGGATATCCAGGACGCCGGACTCGGCATCGACATTGAGGCGATCCTGCGTGACTCGGGTGACACCACGACCGATACCGCAACCGTGTCGGTGACCGACCTTCTGTCGCAGAAGGTCTCAGCCATCGTCGGTGCAGCATCCTCCGGTGTCTCCAAGACCGTGATCGACCAGATCGTCGGCGCTGGCGTCGTACAGTTCTCGCCGGCAAACACCTCGGCAGACTTCACTGACTACCCAGACAAGGGCCTGTACTGGCGTACAGCGCCGTCTGACGTGCTGCAGGGCGAGGTGCTCGGTAACCTGATCGCTGAAGATGGTAACTCGACCCTTGGCCTTATCGTGCTGAACGACTCGTACGGAACCGGCCTGGCCGAGTCAGTCACGACTGCGTTCGAAGGTGCTGGCGGCAAGGTCGTCGCGACGTCGCTGTTCAACGAAGGTGACTCCAACTTCGCGTCGCAGATCTCTGAGGTGACGGCAGCCAACCCGGACGCGATCGCACTGATCACGTTCGACCAGGCCAAGGTCATCACTCCGGCGCTCGTCGGAACCGGCTTCCCTGGCGACAAGCTCTACTTCGTCGATGGCAACCTCGCCGACTACTCGGCTGACTTCGCGCCCGGTCTCATCACCGGCTCGAAGGGCACCCTGCCGGGTCTCGACACCGCCACGCTCGGTGACTTCACCGACCGCCTCAAGGAGATCGACCCGACGCTGACCGACTACAGCTACGCAGCTGAGTCATACGACGCCGTCACTCTCATCGCACTCGCTGCATACGCAGCGAATGACACTGCTGGCACGTCGATCGCTGACTACCTCCGTCAGGTCTCCGGTGGAACCGGTGACGGCACGAAGGTCACCGACTTCAAGAGCGGTGCAGAGCTGCTCAAGAAGGGCGAGCAGATCGACTACGACGGCTACTCCGGCCCGGTCACGTTCGACGAGAACGGTGACCCGACCGAAGCAACCATCGGTATCTACCAGTACAACGCAGACAACACGTACAAGCGCATCAACTAATTAGCACCGCGTGTGAAGGGCCCCGGCTTCGGTCGGGGCCCTTCTTTGTTCCCTGGCCCGTTGCTTGTTCCTTGGCCCGCTTTTTGTTGCATAACTCCTGCTGGTTGCCCGCCGGGCGATGTGGGCGCCCGGAAAATCAGGGGCCGTGCCGTGTGCGGCCGCAAATTGCAGGAGTTATGCACGGCCTGAAGGAGTTGTGCACGGCCATTCGTCACGTAGTCGGTGGGCAGCAGGGGCAGCAGGGGGCAGCTGGGTGTTGTATAACTCCTGCTGGTTGTCCGCCGGGCGATCTGGGCGCCCGGAAAATCAGGGGCCGTGGCGTGTGCGGCCGCAAATTGCAGGAGTTATGCACGGCCTGAAGGAGTTGTGCACGGACGGCCATTCATCACGTAGTCGGTGGGCAGCAGGGGGCAGCTGGGTGTTGCATAACTCCTGCTGGTTGGCCGCCGGGCGATCTGGGCGCCCGGAAAATCAGGGGCCGTGCCGTGTGCGGCCGCAAATTGCAGGAGTTATGCATCGGGGGAGGTGGCAACCCCAGCAACCCCAGCACCCCGGCACACAAAAAAGCAGCGGGGAGCACGCAATCGCGTGCTCCCCGCTGCGTGCAGCGCGTTCGGAATCAGTCCTGGCCGAGAGTGCCGAGGTAGAGACCGATGACCTTGGGGTCTTTCAACAGCTCACGTCCGGTACCCGTGTAGGCATCTGTGCCCTGGTCGAGAACGTAGCCTCGGTCACAGATCTGCAGGCAGCGCCTGGCATTCTGCTCGACCATAATCGTGGTGACGCCGGCCTTATTGATCTCCTTCACGCGCAGGAACGCTTCGTCCTGACGCACGGGGGAGAGTCCGGCAGACGGCTCGTCAAGGAGCAGCACGTGCGGTCCCATCATGAGCGCTCGCGACATAGCAACCATCTGGCGCTCGCCGCCGGAGAGTGAGCCGGCGCGCTGCCCGAGACGCTTCTTCAGCTCTGGAAAGATCTCGGTGACGAATTCAAGTCGCTCGTCGAGACCCTTGGGCTTCTGGAACATTCCCATTTCCAGGTTCTCCTGGATCGTGAGCGTCGGAAAGACGTTGTTGGTCTGCGGCACAAAACCAACGCCCTTGGAGACCAGCTTGTTCGCCTTGAGGTTCGTGATGTCTTCACCGCGCAGCAGGATCTCACCTGCTCGCACCTTGACCTGTCCGAAGATCGACTTCAGCAGCGTCGACTTACCGGCTCCGTTCGGGCCGATGATGCCGATGAGCTCGCCGTCGTAGGCCGTGAGCGAGCAATCGTTCAGGATGTTGACCCCCGGCAGGTAGCCGGCGGTGACGGCTTTCACGTCAACGACCGGCACGCGCGTCTCAACGATGGGCTCGCTGACCACAGGGCTAGAGAACGTCATCGAGGAGCTCCTTAATCGCTACAACGTGCTCGGTGTCATCCGAGCCGAGGTCTTCATCGTGGTGCTGTCCGAGGTAGGCATCGATAACTGCCGGGTTCTGCATGACAGTGTGCGGGTCGCCCTCTGCAACGACGCGACCCTCTGCCATCACGACAACCCAGTCAGCGATGTGCCGCACCATGTGCATGTCGTGCTCGACGAAGAGCACGGTCATGCCCTCGGCCTTCAAATTCAGGATGTGATCGAGCAGCGACTGCGTGAGCGCCGGGTTCACGCCCGCCATCGGCTCATCGAGCATCACCAGTGTCGGGTCGCTCATCAGCGCCCTGGCCATTTCAAGCAGCTTGCGCTGCCCGCCGGAGAGACTGGCCGCGTAGTCGTCTTTCTTGGTGTCCAGCTTGAAACGGGCGAGAAGCTCGATGGCCTTCGCCTCATTCGCCTCTTCCTCCTTGCGCCAGAGGAAAGGGAGCATCGCCCTGAAGATGTTCTCGCCGGTCTGGCCCTTCGCGCCCAGCTTCATGTTGTCCATGACGGTGAGCAGGCCCAGCGCCTTGGTCAGTTGGAAGGTGCGGATCTGGCCCATGCGGGCAACCCTGTATGCCGGAACGCCGTGCAGCGGATGCCCCTCGAAGTCCCAACTGCCGGTGTCCGGTTTATCGAACCCGGTGAGCAGGTTGAACAGTGTGGTCTTGCCTGCACCGTTCGGGCCGATCAACGCCGTGATGGCACCGCGCGGGATCTCGAGGTGGTCGACATCCACTGCCTTCAAGCCACCGAACGTGCGGGTGACGTTGTCGGCGACGAGGATAGGATCGCGCTTCTTGCAGCCGGGTACGGCCTCGCCGATGTGCAGGTCGACGGACTTCACCGGCTTTGCTGTGGGAATCGTGTCACTTGACAAAGGCCAACTCCTTCTTATTGCCGAAGATGCCTTGCGGCCTGAAGATCACTATCAGCATGATCGCAAAACCCACCAAAATAAAGCGCAGCTGCCCGGCCTGGATGCTGGTCATGAATGGCAGCCAGCCGGCCTCGACTGCTCGGGCGATGAAGCCGGAGAAGAACGACAGCAGCACCCAGAAGATCATCGACCCGATGACAGGGCCGAGGATCGTCGCGGCGCCACCGAGCAGCAGGATCGCGTAGACGAAGAACGTGAGCGACGTCTGGTAGTTCGATGGCACGACGGCGCGGGGAAGGATGAAAATCATTCCGGCAATGGTGCCGTAGACGCCACCGAGGATGAGCGACTGCATCTTGTACGAGTAGACATTCTTGCCCAGCGCCCTGACGGCATCCTCGTCTTCACGGATGCCCTTGATCACGCGGCCCCACGGGCTGCGCATCAGCTGCCAGGTGAACAGGCAGGCGAGGATGACGATTGTCCAGGCCACGATGCGCAGCCACCAGTCGTACGCGTTGTATGTGAATGGACCGATGCCGTATGTGCCATCGGGGATCGGGTTCAGTGCCGCGAATCCGTCCTTGTATCCGCTGAGGCCGTTCGCCGAACCGGTGACACGTTCAAACGTGTTCGTGGTGAATAGCAGTCGTACGATCTCGGCTGCCGCAATCGTGACGATTGCCAGATAGTCGGCTCTCAGTCGCAGTGTCGGGATGCCGAGGATCAAGGCAAAGATCACCGACGCCCCGATACCGACCAGGACTGCTCCCCAGACAGGGAACCCGAACGTGAGAATTGAGATGGCGTAGCCGTACGCGCCCAAGGCCATGAAGCCGGCCTGGCCGAAGTTCAGCAGCCCGGTGTAGCCGAAGTGGACCGCGAGGCCCAATGCGGCGAGGGCGTAAGCCGCAGTGGTCGGGCTGATCAGCTCGACGGCCGCGTTGTTGAAAATTGCTCCCCAGTCGATCATCGGATGCCCCTCTAGCCAATTCTCTCTTTACGACCCAGGATTCCCTGCGGTCGAAACAACAGGACAAGGATCAACACGACCAGTGCGCCGACGTACTTGAGGTCGGAGGGAAGCCACAGCGTTGACAGCTCAACGAAGAGACCGACGATGATCGAACCGATCAGGGCGCCGAACGCGGTACCGAGCCCGCCGAGGGTGGTGGCGGCGAAGACGAGCAGCAGGATCTGGAAGCCCATGTCCCAGCTGACGCCTGGACGGAAGTATGCCCAGAGCACACCGCTCAGGCCTGCAAGCGAGCCGCCAAGGATCCAGACGATGCGGATGACCCTGTCGACGTCGATGCCGCTGGCCGAGGCGAGACTCGGGTTGTCTGACACGGCGCGTGTTGCCTTGCCGATCCGGGTGCGCAGCAGGAAGTAGGAGACAGCGAGCAGCACGACGATGCTGATGCCCATGCTTGCCATGTCTATCGGCGAGAGTCTGACTGGCCCGAACTGCAGGTCGGCCATACCCGACCCCGGCAGCTGCTTCGTTTCACCGCCGACGAAGAACTGGTAGATGTAGCGCAGCGACAGCGAGAGGCCGATGCTGACGATCATCAGCGGGATCAACCCGACACCCTTCTTACGCAACGGTTTCCAGAGCGCAGCGTCGAGGCCGAAGCCAAGCCCACCGCTCAGGATGACGGCGATGATGATCGCGAGCCAGATCGGTAACCCGAGCGGCACGGAGAAGGCGAACGTCATCAAGGCGCCGAAGGTGATCATCTCGGCGTGCGCAAAGTTGCTGAGACCCGTTGTACCGAAGATCAGCGACAGACCGATGGCGGCCAGCGCGAGCAAGAGCCCGAAGTTGAGTCCATTGACTAATCGGTTGAGGAACTGGTCAAAGAAGCTGACTGTCGTTCTGGTGCCTTCTCCGAGGAAGAAGTTCACCGACTTGACCTTGGTGAGGCCGAATTCGGCCTCGATGCTGCTGCCGCCCTTGGCGACGATGACACCCTTGGGAAGGGTCTGCTCATCGAGGCTCACGGTGTACGTCCCCTTGTCAGGGACGCCGATCTTCCATTTGCCGTCTACGCCGGTCTTCACTTCAGATTCGAAGCCATCGCCCTTAACGCTAATGAGGACGCCATCGATGGGTTCGCCGTCGAACTGTACGTTTCCGGCCAATACGTAGTCGTATTGATCGGTGCCGATTTCATCGGCGTGAGCCGGACTGGCGGAGAAAGTGGACAGGGTCAGAGCAGCGAACAGAAATCCGAGGACTAATACAAGCATCCTGGGCGAAACTCTGCGAGCCGTATGAATGGACTTCACCGCACCTCCATGGTGGTGCCTGCATGATCACTGACCGAGCGGGCCCCGGGGTCTCTCCTGCCGACATCGATGTCGACAGTACGTGCCGATTATGTCGCATTTGTTTCAGCCGTGAGTACAGCAGCCGCGCGGCAGGGATCACAAGTTTGTAAACATCGTGGCCGTCGTGGGATGTCCGAACCATTGATTTAGTTGTGAACGAGCAGGATCTATGCCGATTTCGGCTGTCAAATGCTCATGTTTCGGGTGGATGAACTGATTGGCGGACTGCGGAATGTTCACTCAGCAATTTCGCTTAACATTGAGTAACCGGCCCTGCTCCATGGACCGGAAACACACACTTATGCGCATGCAAAGGGGACATATGGATCAGCCAGATCCGTTCGGTTTCACCGGGCTCACCTACGACGACGTTTTGCTCCTTCCAGGACACACGGATGTCATCCCGAGCGAAGCTGAGACCAAGTCGCGGCTGACGCGACGGATCGACGTGGCTACGCCCCTCCTGTCCAGCGCGATGGACACCGTGACCGAGACGCGCATGGCTATCGCCATGGCCCGCGAAGGTGGCCTCGGCATCCTGCACCGCAACCTGTCGATCGACGACCAGGCCGAGCAGGTCGACCTCGTCAAGCGCAGCGAATCCGGCATGATTACCAACCCGGTCACGACGTCACCCGATGCCACAGTGGCAGAGGTGGATGCCATCTGCGGTCAGTTCCGCATCAGCGGTCTGCCCGTCGTCGACGCCAAGGGAATCCTGGTCGGCATCATCACCAACCGTGACATGCGATTCGTTTCTGAAACGAAGAAGCACACCACGCTGGTGCGCGAGGTTATGACCACCTCACCGCTCATCACGGGCAAGGTCGGCATGGCGCCGCTCGATGCCGTCACAATCTTCGCCAAGCACAAGATCGAGAAGCTGCCACTGATCGACGAATCGGGCAAGCTGACCGGTCTGATCACCGTCAAGGACTTCGACAAGTCAGAAGAGTTCCCGAACGCGACGAAGGATGACGCTGGACGTCTCCGTGTCGGTGCGGCCATCGGCTTCTTCGGCGACGCCTGGCAGCGTGCCACCTCTCTTCTCGAGGCCGGGGTCGACGTACTCGTGGTCGACACCGCCAACGGCGACAGCCAGGGCGTGCTCGACATCATCCGCAAGCTCAAGACCGACCCCGCGTTCCGCGGCGTCGACGTCATCGGCGGCAACGTGGCAACTCGATCGGGTGCCCAGGCACTCATCGAGGCAGGCGCTGACGCGATCAAGGTTGGAGTCGGTCCAGGCTCCATCTGCACCACGCGCATCGTCGCTGGTGTGGGCGTTCCCCAGATCACCGCTGTGTACCAGGCATCACTTGCTGCACGCGAGGCAGGCATCCCGGTTATTGCCGATGGTGGCCTGCAGTACTCAGGCGACATCGCCAAGGCGCTCGTCGCGGGCGCTGACACCGTCATGCTCGGTTCACTTCTTGCCGGTACCGACGAAAGCCCTGGCGAGCTCGTCTTCGTCAACGGCAAGCAGTTCAAGGCATACCGTGGCATGGGTTCGCTCGGCGCACTGCAGACGCGTGGCAACAAGACCTCGTACTCGAAGGACCGCTACTTCCAGTCGGATGTTCCGACAGACGACAAGCTGATCCCCGAGGGCATCGAAGGTCAGGTTCCCTACCGTGGCCCGGTGTCCGCCGTGGCGTACCAGCTCATCGGTGGCCTGCGCCAGTCGATGTTCTACGTGGGTGCACGCACCATCGAAGAGCTCAAGAACAAGGGCAAGTTCGTCAGGATCACTCCAGCCGGCCTGAAGGAATCACACCCGCACGACGTTCAGATCGTGGTGGAGGCGCCGAACTACCGTCGCTAACCGACAGGTCGTTTCGTCACTTTCCCTGAAGGGGTCGCGCAGTGCGCGGCCCCTTCCTGCGTTGCATCAGGCGATGGTGGCCAGACGCGAGATCGCCTCGGTGAGTACCTCGGGAGAGCACGCCAGATTGAGCCGGGCGAATCCGTTTCCCTGGGTGCCGAACATCGGCCCTGAGTGCAAGGCGACCTGTGCTCGGTCGAGGGCGATACCAGCCGGGTCGTCTCCCCAGCCGAGTGCTCTGAGGTCGAGCCAGGCCAGATAGCTCGCGTGGGGCTGTGCGTAGATCACGCCCGGCAGCATGAGCGCCAGGAGCTCGGCCAGGAGAGCGCGATTGGCCTGGATCGCGGCGATCACACCGTCAAGCCACTCCTCGCCGTCGGTGAAGGCCGCGACACTGGCTATCAGTCCGAACTGGCTGGTGCGCCACTGCACCTCCTCTGGCATGCCGGTGACCACGTGGCGCGTCCGCTCAGAGGCGGTGACGATCAGCGCACACTTGAGCCCGGCCAGGTTCCAGGCCTTGCTCGCCGAGGTGACACAGATCCCATGCTCGGCCGCTTCAGGCGAGACGGTGAGGAATGGTGTGAAGCTGCCATCGGTGTGGGTCAGGGGCGCGTGCACCTCGTCGCTGATGACCGTGACGTCGTATCTCGCGGCCAACTCGGCAACGGCGGTCAGGTCTTCGACCGAATGCGGATGCCCGACCGGGTTCTGCGGATTGCAGAGCAGGTATGCCCTCGCTCCAGCTGCGAACGCGCGCTCGATGCCGTCGAGATCGAGCGCCCAGCCGCCGACACCCGACAGGAGTGGAACCTCGACAATCTCGCCTCCTGCCTCTGGCACGAGGTCAAAGAACGGCGGGTAGATCGGTGGGTTGATGACAACGCGCTCGCCGGGCGTGATGGTGTGCCTGATGGTCTCGACTATTGCCACGCTGACATCCGTGGTGCTCGTCACGTGGTCGGGATCAACCCGCCATCCCCAGCGTCGCAACGCAAAACCGGCGAAAGCATCGGCGAGCGGATTCTCGGGGGCGACGTAGCCGGTGTCGCTTCGTCGCACTGCGGCGATGAGTGCGTCCCCGATCGGTGGGGCTAGCGGGTAGTCCATCTCAGCGACGAACATCGGCAGCACGTCGTTCGGGTAGCTCCGCCATTTCAGGCTGGTGCGGTCGCGGAGGAGCAGGAGGGGATCGGCTGTGACGTCCATGCAACTCAGGATGCCGCATCAGAACAGCGTGGTCGAGGGCAGACCGGTGCGGGATTGTGCCCGGTACGCCAGAATCGGTCAACAGGCACGCCCATTAGACTGGAGTGGTGAGTATGGAGATTGAAATCGGCCGTTCCAAGCGCGCTCGTCGGGTCTACGCCTTTGACGACATCGCAATCGTTCCTAGTCGGCGCACCCGCGACCCGGAAGACGTATCGGTGAGCTGGGGGATCGACGCGTATCAGTTCGACATCCCCTTCATCGCTGCACCCATGGACTCTGTGGTCTCTCCGCAGACAGCCATCATGATGGGTCAGCTCGGCGGACTGGGTGTCCTCGACCTCGAGGGACTCTGGACTCGCTACGAGAACCCCGAGGTTCTGCTCGCTGAGATCCGCACGCTCCCGGCCGACAAGGCCACCGCCCGCATGCAGGAGATCTACTCCGAGCCGATCAAGCCGGAGCTCGTCACCGCGCGCCTGGCTGAGATCCGTGCCGCCGGCGTCACCGTTGCAGGTGCCCTGTCGCCGCAGCGCACCCAGGAACTCTACGAAACCGTCGTCGCCGCCGGTGTCGACCTCTTCGTCATCCGTGGCACCACGGTTTCTGCTGAGCACGTCTCGAAGAACCAGGAACCCCTTAACCTCAAGAAGTTCATCTACGAACTCGACGTTCCCGTTATCGTCGGCGGCGCGTCAACCTACACCGCTGCCCTGCACCTGATGCGCACGGGGGCCGCCGGTGTTCTCGTCGGTTTCGGCGGCGGCGCGGCATCCACCACCCGCGCGACCCTCGGCATCCACGCCCCCATGGCCACGGCAGTAGCTGATGTCGCCGGCGCTCGCCGCGACTACATGGACGAGTCTGGCGGGCGCTACGTGCACGTCATCGCCGATGGCGGCCTGGGAACGTCGGGCGACATCGTCAAGGCCATCGCCTGCGGTGCTGACGCTGTCATGCTCGGCACGACGCTGGCACGTGCAACGGATGCTCCCGGTGGCGGATACCACTGGGGTGCAGAGGCACATCACTCGCAGCTGCCCCGTGGCAAGCGTGTCGAGGTCGGCACAGTCGCGCCGCTCGAAGAGATCCTGTACGGACCGGCACCCGTTGCTGACGGCACCGCCAACCTCGTGGGTGCCCTGCGCCGCTCGATGGCGACGACCGGTTACTCGGACATCAAGGAGTTCCAGCGCGTCGAGGTAGTTGTAGCGCCGTACCAAGTGAACTAGCGTCGATGTAAGTACCACCACCATTCAGGATGGGAGTCAGCATGGGCAAGCTCAATTCGGCGACACGGTCTACGAAACTTGGACCTGAGGAGCGAGAGGCCGCGCTGGCCCGGCTCAAGGAAAAAGAGCTGGACATCCTGGTGGTTGGTGGTGGCATCGTCGGTGCCGGTGCCGCGATGGATGCAGTGACGCGGGGTCTCAGCGTCGGAATCCTCGAAGCGCGGGACTGGGCGTCAGGCACATCGAGCAGGTCATCAAAGCTTGTGCACGGTGGCATCCGCTACCTGGAGCAGCTCGACTTTCGCCTGGTGCGTGAGGCCCTGATCGAACGCGGCCTGCTTCTGCAGGTGCTCGCACCGCACCTGGTCAAGCCCGTGCGGTTCTTGTACCCGTTGAAGAAGCGGGTCACTGAACGTTTCTACATCGGTGCCGGGATGCTGCTCTACGACATCTTCAGCTACACAGGGGGTCGCCCGCCCGGGGTACCGCACCACCGCCACCTGTCGAAGACCCAGGTGCAGCGGCTGATGCCAAGCCTGGCCAACGATGCTCTCGTGGGCGGCATCACGTATTACGACGCGCAGGTCGATGACGCCCGCTACGTGGCGTCACTGGTGCGCACGGCATCCTTCTACGGCGCCCACGCCATGAGCCGGGTGCGTGTCGAAGGCTTCATCAAGGTCGGTGAACGTGTCGTCGGTGTGCACGCGCACGACCTGCAGACCGGAGAACGGTTCGAGGTGCGGGCCAAGCAGGTGGTGAACGCCACCGGCGTCTGGACCGATGACACCCAGCGGATGGTGGGGGAGCGCGGCACATTCAAGGTGCGTGCATCAAAGGGTGTGCACCTGGTGGTACCGCGCGACAGGTTCCAGTCAGCGATGGGACTGCTGCTCCGCACCGAGAAGAGCGTGCTTTTCGTGATCCCGTGGGGTCGGCACTGGCTGATCGGCACCACAGACACCGACTGGCACCTCGACAAGGCGCACCCGGCAGCGACGGCTGCGGACATCGACTACCTGCTTGAGCACGTGAATTCTGTGTTGTCTGTGCCATTGACCCGCGAAGACGTCGAAGGCGTCTACGCCGGGCTGCGCCCACTGCTTGCCGGTGAGTCAGACCAGACGTCGAAACTGTCACGCGAGCACCTGGTCGGCCATTCGGTGCCGGGGCTCGTCGTCATCGCTGGCGGCAAATGGACGACATATCGGGTGATGGCCAAGGACGCGATCGACGCCGCAGTCGACGCGCTCGACGGCAAGATCCCGGAGTCGACGACCCAGAACATCCCGTTGCTCGGTGCCGAGGGATATCAGGCTGCCTGGAACAAGCGCGGCAAGATTGCCAAGGCTTTCGGGCTGCACCCGGCCCGAATCGAGCACTTCCTCAACCGCTACGGCACGTTGACTGACGAGCTGCTTGACCTGATCAGGGACGATCCGACGCTGGCTGAACCGCTGCCGGGAGCTGACGACTACGTTGGCGCCGAGGTCGTGTACGCCGTCACGCACGAGGGTGCGCTTCATCTGGAAGACGTGCTTGCTCGTCGCACCCGTATCTCGATCGAGGCCTGGGACCGCGGGGTGTCTGCTGCGCCGGTTGCAGCAAAGCTGATGGCGGATGCCCTCGGCTGGGACGCCGAACGTGAGGAACATGAAGTGGCTGTCTACCTCAAGCGGGTTGCCGCTGAGCGAGGATCGCAGGAGCAGCCTGACGATGAGCGCGCCGATCGGGTGCGCCTGGAGGCTCCTGACATCGTTTCGCAGTCGTAGCTGCGGCGCTTTTCTGCGGCGGGGCTGTGCTCTAGGAGCCAGCCTTGGCCGCGGCCTTCATCGCTCGCTTCGTCTCGCGCACGCGGGTCAGTGACTCTGCGTCGACGATGTCGGCCGCCGAGCGATAGCTTCCGACCTCGCCATAGTGGCCGGCCGCCTCACGCCATCCTGCGCCCGTGAAGCCATACTGCTTGCCGAGCAGCGCAAGGAATATCTTCGCCTTCTGCTCGCCGAAGCCGGGTAGCGCCTTCAGTCGCTTGTAGACCTCTGCGCCGTCTGGGTCTCCGCGGGTCCAGATCGCCGCGGCATCCCCGCCCCAGTCATCCATAATCGCCTGGCAGAGCGTCTGCACGCGGCCCGCCATGTTGGCCGGGTAGCGGTGCACGGCAGGCGGAATGCGAAAGAGTTCAACGAAGGAATCAGCATCCTGATGCGCGATGGTCTCTGCGTCGAACGAGCCCAACCGCTCCTTGATCTTCTGCGGCCCGCCGAATGCCGTCTCCATGGCCACCTGTTGGTCGAGAAGCATGCCGACGAGCAGGGCAAGTGGATCCTCGGACAACAGTTGATCGGCGGCGTCGTCTCCGGTGATGTGCAGGTTTCCAGTCATGCATTCATCTTCGCAGCGTTCGCTCTGGGGGCACAGGGTCGCACGCGTCGGCATCCGTGATCCGTCCACATCCGCATCCGCGACCGCATCCGCGACCGCATCCGCGACCGTGACCGCGCCCGCGAGTTCGCGGGAGCGAGGAATCCCATGCCTCGTGAGAAAGGCGCCGAACGCGGGGAGCGTGGTGGCGAGGGCCCAATCCCAGCGGCAGACGCCGAGGTTCTGGGCGCGCAGTCGATCTTCCCTGATCTTTTCGGCGATGACGATGTCGGCAGTTGTGCGTCCATGAGTGAATTCGTGGCGCACGTATTTTCCGTATCCGTCGAATTCACCGACTTTGCGGATCGTTCGCCAGAAGAAGTCGCTGAAGCCGATCAGCCCGTCGCTGTCCCAGAACGGAACCTGTTGCTCAGGGAGAGTGAAGCCGAGCAGGAAGATGCCTGCACGGCTGATGGATTCGCCGGCCGATCCGGACAGCGGCGTGGCGAACTCCAGCACTCGCCTGGCAGCCGACCGGCCGGCGACACGACCCCGACCGATGTCCGTGAACGAGGATTCGAGTTGCTGTTTCGTCGTCAGTGGATTTCCGTTGCGAGGTGTGTGGATGGCCTTGTCCATGACCGCGACAGCATGACCGAATGGGAGTATCCGGGCCAGGGATATCGCGGTGTCCGCGACTGATGTGACAAGCAGGCCGCCATGTTCTGCGACATCAGGGTCGCCGTCCTGTGGGTGGCGGATGATGCCGTGCCTGGAACGGCCCCCGGTTGCGGCCGGAGTGGCGAGGTGGATCTGCTGCGGCCATGCCCCGACGATGGGCAGCCCCCAGAGCGCAGCCGCCGAGTGATGCGAATACACCGCAGGAACATCGGCCACAGCGGCATGCGCGTGGATCTTGCGCAGATACTGAGCGTCGGCACTCAGCGCACGCCACTCCGTAGACGAAATGTACACGCCGCGGCGCAGGCGAATGACATTCTTCGATTCGAATTCGCGACGGAGGTCGCGTTGGAGTCCGAATCGTGCTGCGTCGCTGGCAAGGATCAATCCGGTGCTGCCAGCGAGCGACTCGAGGACATCGAGCGCGGTGTGGGAGGTACGGGGCATGTGGGAGGCACGAGAGGTGAGCGGGGTGTGTGGTGTGTGTGCGGTGTCGTCCATGGCGAGAGGATCACAGATGCGGATCGGTGAGTGGCCGTCGCTGCGACATCTGTGCATCCGCTGCTCACAACATCCGCTGGGGACGACTCGGTCGAACCCGCCATGGTGCGGGAGTCGCGCATCACCGCGCCCGGTGCGGCGGCCCGCGCCCACTAGAGCGGGCGCGAGCCGCCATACCGGGCGCGCGCACCCGTGGCGCTTCCGCGCGCACCCGAGGCGCAGCGCCGCTCGCGACAGCACGTCGGCACTGGGCAAGGGCACAAAATCCCTCGGATACAATGGCATAACTGCCCTTTTCTAGCCTCAGGAGTCACAACCATGGTCGATGTTCGGCGGGTCAAACTCCCCGGCGTGGGTGTTCTGCATACCTTCGTAACGGATGACGGAGGAAAGGTCGGCGTTATCGCCCACCGTTCCGGTCATAGCGATCTCATTACCTTCGCTGATGACGAAGGCGGTCCAGATGCCAGCAAGGTGTCACTGCGCTTGAGTGAAGACGAAGCGCACACGCTCGCCGAGCTGCTCGGTGGCACGCAGATTACCGAGTCGCTCACCGCGCTCGACCAGATCCCCGGCCTGTCGATCGACTGGTTCACCGTCGACTACGACGACCACATCGCCGGTCAGCCACTCGGCAACCCGGCTGAGCGCGGCATCGCCGGCCTCACTGTTGTTGCAGTGGTTCGCGGCGAGTCCGCCAACCCTGCGCCCGCCCCCGACTTCAAGGTGTTCCCCGGAGACACCCTTGTCGTTGCCGGCTCGCCCGAAAAAGTCGCGAAGGCCTTTGCGTTCTTCCGTACCGGCGCAGTTAAAACGAAGACCGTCGACGCTCCGCCCGGAGGCTAAGTATGCATCTCGGCGAAGACCTCATCACTCTCGGCGTCCTGCTGGTTGTCGCCTATGTCCTCGGGCGCCTCGGCAAGGTCATCGGCCTGCCATCGATTCCGATCTACATGGTCGTCGGGCTGCTGGCGAGCCCGTATACCGGTTGGTTCCCGCTTAACTTCCACGCTGCAGACATCGAGCTGATAGCCGTCTTCGGACTGATTCTGCTTCTGTTCAGTCTTGGCCTCGAGTTTGACCAGGAAGAGTTCTTCAACAACGCCGGAAAGCTCTTGATTTCTGGCGGAACCTACGTCGTGCTCAACATGGGCCTTGGGTTCGCCTTCGGAATGATGGTCGGTTGGGGAACGCGAGAAGCGCTCGTCATCGCTGGAATGACAGGCACATCGTCGAGTGCCATCATTACCAAACTGCTGATCGAGCTACGAAGACTCGCCAACAAAGAGACCCCGATGATCCTCGGGGTCACCGTCGTCGGCGACATCTTCATCGCCATTTACCTCTCGATCGTCTCCGTCGTGCTGAGCGGCAAGACCGAGGTCTGGCCGATCGTGCTGCAACTCGGCATCGCCTTCGTCTTCCTCATCGTCATGTTCTCGCTGGCAAGATGGGGCGGCAAAGTGGTGTCGCGGCTCGTGCGCACCAAGGACGACGAGCTGTTCACCATCCTCTTCTTCGGCCTTGCCGTGCTGTTCGCGGGCATCGGCGAGATCATCGGTGTGACGGATGCCATCGGCGCGTTCCTGATCGGCGTCGTGCTCGGTGCAAGCAGTTACCGTGCCAAGATCGAGCGGGTCGCCGTACCCCTGCGTGACGTCTTCGCTGCGTTCTTCTTCTTGAACTTCGGACTCGCGCTCCACATTGCCGAGTTCGGCTCGGTAATAGTAGTTGTGCTGATCGCCGTGGTGATGACGTTCGCGCTCAATGTCGTGTCAGGCATGATTTTGGCCCGGCTGCACAAGATGGGGCCAGTCGAGGGCATCAATGCGGCAGCGATTCTCGTGAACCGCGGTGAATTCACGCTAATTCTCGCGACGCTGTCTGTGGGAGCAGGACTCAACCATCTGCTGCAACCGTTCGCCGGACTCTACGTGCTGCTGATGGCTGTGCTTGGACCGCTGTTTGCGTCCAACTCGGAGCGCATCGGCGCTGCGTTCCGGCGTAAGACATCGCGACCTCCTGCACCGCCTGTCAGGGACCGCATGCGCGAAGAAGAAATCGCCCTGGTCGAAGCTGTCGGCAATTCGCGGGTCACCGACGACAGCACGCAGCGTGCAGTCGCCCGGGTAGTCGAACAGGCCAAGACCCAAGCAGATTCGACCCCAGACGGCCAGTCGGCATCCGGAACTGATCCGATGGCTGACTTCATCACAGACAAAACCGCTGGCGAGAAGCCCAAGCGAGACGATCGGACAACGGACTACTAGTGATCAGAATGATGTTGCGCCCACGCTGGGTGGGTGCGCTTGTGCTTGCGCTCGCGATTGCGGCTGCCTTTGCGCTGCTCGGGCAGTGGCAGCTTGACCGTGCGATCGCCTCGGCCCAGGTCGAGGAGCGCACCACAGAAGAGGTCGTGGTGCTCGCCGATGTCGTCTCGCCTGACGGCCCGACCCCGACGGCGGCTGAAGCTCAGTTGGTGACGCTGACCGGGCACTATGTCGCGGGCGACGAACAGCTCGTCGCCGAGGCGCACCAGGACAGCGCAATCGGGTGGTGGGTTGTCAGCCGTTTCGTGACGACCGACGACATCACACTGCCGATCGTGCGCGGCTGGGCGGCCACCGAAGACAAGGCCAGAGAGGCTGCCGATGAGCTGGCCGTCTCGGATCAGGATGGCGCGACAGTCACCGTGACAGGCCGGTTCCTCTCAAGCAACGCTCCAGTGCTCCCGCCGGCAGGTGGCGACCCGCATCTGATGACAACGGTGTCCGTTGCGGCGCTCATCAACCTGTGGACGGATTTCACCGATCAGTCGGTCTACTTCGGTTACGTGCTCGATTCTGCCGCGGCGCCGGGGCTCGAAGCAGTTCATTCACCTCCTCCGGAGGAGGAGCTATCCGTGAACTGGCTGAATATTTTCTACGCCGCCGAATGGATCGTTTTCGCCGGTTTTGCCGTCTTCCTCTGGTATCGACTGGTGAGGGATGCCGTCGAACGCGAAGAAGAGGAAGCCCAGCAGGCCGCTCTGGCAGTCACCGCGGGCTCACCGCCCCCACCCGCGACGTAAACTGGACCAATGCCTCTCGAACCAAAGCCCGCCGACCTTCCCCGGATTCCCGGTGCGCTCAAGCTGTACAAAGTCGCATCCGTCATCACGGGTGTCATGCTTCTGTTGCTCTGTGCCGAAATGATCGCGAAGTATGCCTTCGGCTACGAGCTTGAACTCGGGGGCCCCAACGGCTTCCTGGCAATGGTGCCGAACGACACGGTGACCGCCGTCAACCTGAGCACGGGCATCCTGATCGCCCACGGCTGGTTCTACGTGCTTTACCTCTTCAGTGATTTTCACCTGTGGAGCTTGATGCGCTGGTCGTTCCCTCGCTTTATCCTGATCGCCCTCGGCGGTGTCGTGCCCACCCTGTCGTTCTTCGTTGAAGCGAAGATCGCCAAGGAGGTCACGGTGTACCTGGCCGCCCGAGAGAGCGTCAACCCCGATGCCAGCGTCAAGGCATAACTAGTGTGGAGGCAGAACAAGTAATGAGCGAGCAGATAAGCCCGCAGCCGAGCGAACAGGCGACAGCCCAGCGCCCCGTGCTGGTCGTCGACTTCGGTGCGCAGTACGCGCAGCTGATCGCCCGTCGTGTGCGTGAAGCATCCGTCTATTCGGAAATCGTGCCGCATTCGGTCACCGCGGCAGAGGTCGAGGCGAAGAACCCGATCGGTATCGTGCTGAGCGGTGGCCCGTCGAGCGTCTACGCAGACGGTGCGCCGAGCTTCGACGCGGCGATCTTCGACCTCGGCGTGCCGGTCCTCGGCATTTGCTACGGCTTCCAGGTGATGGCCACGGCCCTCGGCGGCGAAGTCTCGCACACCGGTGCGCGCGAATACGGCTCGACCCCTGTCACGGTGACGGATGGCGGCAACGCCCTTCTCGCCGACCAGCCGAGTGACCAGACGGTCTGGATGAGCCATGGAGACTCCGTCTCGAAGGCCCCGGACGGCTTCACCGTCCTGGCCTCGACCGAGTCGACCCCCGTTGCGGCATTCGCCAACGACGAGCGTCGTCTCTACGGCGTGCAGTGGCACCCGGAGGTCAAGCACTCCGAGCACGGCCAGCATGTTCTCGAGAACTTCCTGCACCGTGCAGCTGGCATCCCCGCCGACTGGAACAGTGACAACGTCATTGCCGAGCAGGTCGCCAACATCCAGGCGCAGGTCGGTACCGGCAAGGTCATCTGTGGCCTGTCAGGTGGAGTCGACTCGGCAGTTGCCGCGGCCCTCGTGCACAAGGCCGTCGGCGACCAGCTGGTCTGCGTCTTCGTGGACCACGGTCTGCTTCGTCAGGACGAGCGCCGTCAGGTTGAAGAAGACTACGTCAAGGCAACCGGCGTACGCCTGGTCACCGTCGACGCCCGCGAGCAGTTCATCAACGCTCTCGCCGGAGTCAGCGATCCAGAGCAGAAGCGCAAGATCATCGGTCGCGAGTTCATCCGCAGCTTCGAACAGGCTCAGGCCGACCTCATCGCTGAAGCGGAAGCCACAGACGGCGACCCGATTCGCTTCCTCGTGCAGGGCACCCTGTACCCGGATGTCGTTGAATCGGGCGGCGGAAGCGGTACCGCGAATATCAAGAGTCACCACAACGTCGGTGGCCTGCCGGAAGACCTGCAGTTCGAGCTCGTCGAACCGCTGCGCACCCTGTTCAAGGACGAGGTACGCGCGATCGGCGCCGAGCTCGGCCTGCCGGAAGAAATCGTGCAGCGCCAGCCGTTCCCCGGCCCCGGCCTCGGCATCCGCATCGTCGGAGAGGTCACCCAGGAGCGTCTCGACCTGCTGCGCAAGGCGGATGCGATCGCTCGCTTCGAGCTGAGCGCAGCCGGCCTCGACCGCGAGATCTGGCAGTGCCCGGTTGTGCTGCTGGCCGACGTGCGCTCAGTGGGTGTGCAGGGCGACGGCCGTACTTACGGTCACCCGATCGTGCTGCGTCCCGTCTCGTCTGAAGACGCGATGACCGCCGACTGGACGCGACTGCCGTACGACGTGCTGGCGAAGATCTCGAACCGCATCACCAATGAGGTCGATGGGGTAAACCGCGTCGTGCTCGACGTCACGTCGAAGCCGCCGGGAACCATCGAATGGGAGTAACGGGGCTTTAGGGCTCCGGTGGGGAGCGGTGGCGTCGTCATCCGCTCCCCAGCTCAAACAATGACACGAAAGGCCGGGCCCACCGGTGTGCAGATCGGATTACGAACTGCAGACAAGGGCCCGGCCTTTCTCGTCATAACTCGACACCCCGCGGACAACGACGCCACCGCTTCGCTGGGCGCTTTCAGTGGGGAGCTGAAGTTGTGGGGAGCGGCGGCAGCGGGGCGGAGCTGGCTGCCGGGCGGGTGCGGGTGTTCCGCCCTGTGATGCAGGGATACTGTGCGGGACAGCGGTCGCGGCTATGCGGCTGTCCCGGATAGAAAGGAACACCGCTGTGAGTAAACCTACGATCGTTCTCGTCCATGGAGCGTGGGCCGACGCGTCGAGTTGGAACGCCGTCGCCACCGAACTGCAGAACCAGGGCTTCACAGTGCTGGCTCCGCCGAACCTGTTGCGTGGTGTCGCCTCGGACGCCGCGTACATCGCCTCATTCCTCAGCCAGCGCACGAGCGGTCCCGTGGTGCTTGTTGGCCATTCCTACGGCGGCTTCGTGATCACCAATGCCGCGGCCGGCGGCGGTGACGTGCGTGCTCTCGTGTATGTGGATGCCTTCATCCCCGAGGAGGGCGAGTTCGTCTTCCAGATCCTGGGCGACTCTGGATCCGCGCTCGCCGTTCCGGATCCCACCACGGTGCTCGACGTTGTCGGCTATCCCGGCGCGCCAGAGGGCGACGCCGAGGCATTCCTCAAGCCGGCCACCGTGCACGACTCTTTCGCACAGGACCTCTCAGAGACAGACCGTGGCCTCATCGTTGCCACCCAGCGACCGATCACCCTGAGCGCCAACACCACCCCTTCGGCCGCACCCGCGTGGAAGACCATTCCCAGTTGGGCGGTGATTGGCACCGAAGACAGGGTGATTCCGCCGGCGACCCAGCGCAGCATGGCGGAGCGCGCCGGAGCAACAATCACGGAAGCAGCTGCCTCGCATGTCTCGATGGTGTCGCAGCCATCGGTCACCATCGACGCCATCCTCGCGGCCGTCGCCGCGGTGGGAGTGTCGGTCTAGCGGCTGAGAGACTGCGGGACGGGTACGACGAAGGGCCGGTCTCCAAGACCGGCCCTTCGGGGTGAAGCAATAAAACTATGCGGTGAGGCTAGTCGCGCGCGATGGCGAACATGCGCAGGATCTCGAGGTACAGCCAGATGACGGTGACCATGATGCCGAAGGCTCCGGTCCAGCCGTACTTGCGGGGAGCCCGGTTCTTCACGCCGCGCTGGATGTAGTCGAAGTCGAGCACCAGCGAGTACGCGGCCATGATGACGACGAGTACACCGAGAATCAGGCCGAACGGGATTCCGAAAATCTCGAGGCTGCCCCTGAGGCCGAACGGGTTGTCGATTGCTCCGAAGGCGGTGAGGCCCAGGTTGAGCAGCGAGAAGACGAGGTAGCCGACCATCGCGATCAGGAAGATCTTGGTGGCCTTCTTCGACGCACGGATCTTGCCGCTGGCGAAGAGCGCGAGCGTGACGCCGACGACGACGAGCGTGGCCAGGACTGCCTGGATGACGATGCCGTTGTACGCGGTCTCGTAGAACGCGGAGATACCGCCGACGAAGACGCCCTGTGCGGCCGAGTACGCGAGGATGAGCGCCGGTGACGGCTCCTTCTTGAACACGTTGACCATGGCAAGAACGAAACCGATGATTCCGGCGATGACCATGATGCCTGTCGACGCGAACATCCAGCCGATGGCCGCGCCAGCGAGCAGCACGACGAACGTCAGGGCCGACTTGGCGATGGTGTCTTCAACACTCATCCGGTCGGTGTCGTTCGAGTTCGCTGCCGGGCGGTTGTAGATGTCCTGCAGTTCTGCTGCAGACACCGTGGCCACCGTCGATGCCGACTGGGAATTGAACGCGGGACTGCGCGAGAATGCGGGATTGTCGAGTGCCATGGTTTCCTCTGCTCATAAACAGCTGGGGTATGTACGTGCTGAGAGTCAACACGTACTACCAACCTACCTGAGAGTTCTTACAGATTTTCTGGGTATTCGCCGAGTTTCCGCCAACCACCACGCTGCCCAGGCGCCTCCGACGGTGACCAGGGTTCCGAGCAATAACATCACCCAGGTCATCGAATAGGAGTCGAGCGCGGCTTTCAAGGCAAAGCTCGCGACGAACGGCAGAGCCAGTGTGAGGTAGCTGTGGAGTGGCCGGTGCCGTACGAGCAGCCAGCCGGCCAACAGCACGACGAAGGCGCCGGCGAAGTCGGGTCCTGCCCGAAGGACGAGCCCGGCGAGGAGGCACGGCAGTAAAACGAGCAGGCGCCGCCAGAGTGCGCCGGGCATCACGAGCCAACCGATCAGCTGCACGAGGGGGCCGATGCCCAGCAGCATGAGCGTGTATGTGCTCATCAGATTGGAGAGCGCGACCCCGACGACGATCAGGGTGAGACCGACGACATACCGTCCGGAGAATTCGAGCCTCCTCGCGGGGGGAGACGGAGTGGGCAGGGTCGTTGTGCTCATTGCATCAATTCTGGCAGGCGGCGGATAATCTTGTTCTCATGTCCAGCACCTCGCCGTCACATCCGCTCATCATCGGGCACCGAGGGGCGCCTGGCTATCGCCCTGAACACACCAGGGCCGCCTTTGAACTGGCGTTCGCCCTCGGAGCGGATGCCGTTGAGCCCGACCTGGTTGCCACCAAGGACGGTGTGCTGGTGATCAGGCACGAGAACGAGATTTCGGGCACAACGGATGTCGCTTCCCGGCCGGAGTTCGCGGCCAGAGAGACCACCAAGATCGTCAACGGTGTGGTTCGGAACGGCTGGTTCAGCGAGGATTTCACCTGGGCAGAGCTCAGCACCCTGCGCGCACGTGAACGACGGCCTTCCATACGCCGCTCAAGTGCCAGCTTCGACGGCCGGTTTCCCCTCCTGCGTTTGCGCGACCTGTTCGAGATCTGCGATGCGGCTGCCGAGAGCAGCCAGCGCTGGCGCGGAATGGTGGCCGAGATCAAGTTCGCCACCTATTTCGAGTCGATCGGGCTGCCGCTTGACGAGCTCTTCATCGACGAGGTGAAGAATGCGGGCTGGGATGACGGCGACGGACGGTTGATCGTTGAGAGTTTCGAGCGGGATGTTCTCGTGAAGGTGGAGGAGCGTGGGATCCGCGCCAAGCGGATCTACCTCGTTGAGGACTCGGGTGCTCCGTTCGATGAAGTGAACAGACACGGCACGCTGGCCGCCGACTATGCAGCATCCCTGACCGAGGAAGGGCTGTACGCGCTCGCCGGCAAGGTCGACGGCATCAGCGTCAATAAGTCACTCATCCTGGCCAATGACGATTCGGGTCGGGTGGCAGGTACGACGGATCTGGTCGACGACGCTCACGCCGCAGGCCTTGAGGTCTACACCTGGACGCTGCGGCCCGAAAATAAGTTCCTCTCTCAGCCGTTTAGACGCGGAACCGGGCGCGCGGACTTCGGCGACTGGCAGGGTGAATTCCAGACGATCATGTCGACGGGCATCGATGGAGTGTTCGCGGACTACCCGGACCTTGCGGTGTCGGTGCGCGAGGAGCTTGAACTCGTGGAGTGAACCGGGTTCGAACCACGCGAAAGAGGATCGTCTCTACGGCTCTCTGTCAGCGGCAGCGCCTACAATTGAGAACGATATGACGACGCTCTATGACCCGGACGAATCCACCGCAACCCAGGTCGTCGGCGCGCCGATCATCGTGGGGGAGCACGGCAACGACTACAACCGAAGCTCGCTGCTCGACGGACTGAACCCGCAGCAGCTTGAGGCGGTGCAGTACCGCGGTCCTGCACTGCTCATCATCGCCGGCGCCGGCTCTGGTAAGACCAGTGTGCTGACCCGTCGTGTAGCCAGCCTGCTTGAGAGTCGTGAAGCCTGGCCGAGCCAGATCCTCGCCATCACCTTCACCAACAAGGCAGCGGCCGAGATGCGCGAACGTGTCGAAGCACTGATCGGCCAAAGCGCGCGAGGCATGTGGATCTCCACGTTCCACTCGGCCTGCGTACGCATCCTGCGTCAGGAAGCCGAGAAGGCCGGCCTGTCCAGCACGTTCAGTATCTATGACTCGTCCGACACGAGAGTCACGCTCAAGCGCATCATTAAGTCTCTGGATGCCGACACTCTCGGATTCACCCCGGCCAGCGCATCAGCCAAAATCTCTAAGTTGAAGAACGAGCTGATCGACGCAGACGCTTACGCGCGCAACGCGAACATGAGCGACCCGCAAGAGGTCATGTTCGTCGAGATATTCCGGCAGTACACGCAGCGGCTGCGCGCCGCCAGCGCCCTCGACTTTGACGACCTCATCGGTGAGACCGTCTACCTGTTCCGCGCTTTCCCACGGGTCGCGGCCCTCTACCGACGCCGCTTCAGGCACGTACTCGTCGACGAATACCAGGACACCAACCACGCCCAGTACTCCCTCGTGCGCGAACTGACGCGCCCGGTCGAGCCCGAACTGGCCGAAGAACTCGAGGCTCAGGGCCTGCACGTGCGGGCGGTGCAAGATGCCACTGGTGCGATTCCCGGCGCCTCGCTCACTGTCGTCGGTGACTCCGATCAGTCGATCTATGCTTTTCGCGGCGCCGACATCCGCAACATCAGCGAGTTCGAGCGCGATTTCCCTGGTGCCAAGGTCGTGCTGCTCGAGCAGAACTATCGGTCGACGCAGAACATCCTGTCGGCTGCGAATGCCGTGATCGGCAACAACTTCGATCGCAAAGACAAGAAGCTCTGGACCGCAGACGGCGACGGCGAGAAGATCGTCGGCTATACCGGTTACTCCGGGCACGATGAAGCCCAGTTCGTTGCAGACGAGGTCGAGGTGCTGCACAAGGCTGGCATGGCATACCGCGATATGGCGGTGTTCTATCGAACCAACGCGCAGACCCGTGCACTTGAAGAGATCCTGGTGCGAGCCGCGGTTCCATACCGCGTGGTCGGTGGCACCAAGTTCTACGAGCGAGCCGAAATCAAAGACGCGCTCGCGTACCTGATTGCCGTGGCGAACCCGCAGGATGAACTGGCGCTGCGCCGCATCCTGAACACACCGAAGCGCGGTATCGGGCCGGCCACCGAGACGCAGCTGGGCAGCTTCGCCGAGGCGAACGGCATCAGCTACCGGCAGGCCATGCGCGATGCTGCCTCGCTCGGGCTTGGCCCGAAGGTGACGGGAGCGATCCAGAAGCTGGCGCGGCTGCTCGACGAGGCCGCTCTCATGCTCGACCCGGAGAACCCGGCGGGCGTCTCGAGTGTCTCCGACGTGCTGGTGTTCCTGCTTGAGGGGAGCACACTGCTGAGCACTCTGCGCAGCAGCCGCGACCCACAAGACGAAGCACGGGCCGAGAACATCGAAGAACTCGTGGCACAAACGAAGGACTTCAACCGCGAAAATCCAGACGCCGGCCTGGTCGACTTCCTCACCCAGGTCTCGCTGGTCGCCGCAGCCGACGACCTCGACGATGCCTCTGGCACCGTCTCGCTTATGACACTGCACACCGCGAAGGGCCTTGAATACGACGCCGTGTTTCTCACCGGTATCGAAGAAGGGCTGCTTCCGCACCAGATGTCGGCTGGAGAACCCGGTGGGCCCGCCGAGGAACGACGCCTGTTCTACGTTGGGATCACGCGAGCGCGCAAGCGGCTCTACCTGTCGCTTGCCATGACGCGCGCGCAGTTCGGCGATGTGAACGTGGCAATGCCCAGCCGGTATTTGCAAGAGATTCCAGCCGATCTCATCGAATGGCGTCAGTCGCCAGGCATGGCGAACTCACGTGGGGGCACCCAGCCGCGCGCCCTGAACGCCAGGCGCGAGTTCAACGGTGGATTCGGTAGCCGCAGTGGCGGTAACCAATATGCAGACAAGGGCCAGCAGGGCTTGCCACCTTCGCCCAAGCCGAAGACAGAGTGGGCGAACAGGGTCACAGCGCAGGTGCGCGACAACGGTGACCTCACGCTGGAAGCTGGTGACCGCATCCGCCACGTTGATTTCGGCGATGGACGCGTGAACCAGGTCACCGGAGACGGCACCAAGCGCATTGCACACGTACAGTTCGACACGGCGGGCGCAAAGAAGCTCCTGATCAAGATCGCACCGATCGAGAAGATCTAGTGGCGCCCGGTCGAGACCTTTCAGGGGCCGGGGGCGCTACTGAGAGTTCTTCTGGCAAACCGGAGGGATTGCGACAACGACTGACTTCGTTGCGCGCCCTCGATATCGAAGTGGCATCACGGGCGGCGCTGGCCGTGGCGCTTCCGCTGATCGTGCTGGTAGCGATCGGGCGGATCGAGTGGGTGGCCTATGCCTCGTTCGGTGGCATGACCGCGTTGTACGGGCGAGCTGAGGTATATCGAGTGCGGATGCGCACCGTGACCATCGGGGCAGTCTGCCTGCTGGTCTGCATCGGTCTTGGTCTTGCGATGGCAGTGACGGCCGCACCCCTGGTCGTGCAGGTCGTTGGCCTCGTTGTCGTGATCGCGGGGGGTCTGCTTGTTGGTGCAATGGGTGGGCTGTTTCCGCCAACACCAATCTTCTTCGTTTTCGCCTATGTGGTCTGTGCTCAGGCACCCACTCCCTCTGACGAAGTTGTACCCCGTTTTCTCGCGGCCCTCATCACAGCGGTCTTCGCCTGGCTCCTCACGATGTCGGGCTCGCTGCTGCGGCGGTACTCGAGTGAGCGGTCCGACGCTCTGTTCAAGGAGCTCAAGCCCGGGCGAGAATCGCGCCTTGATGCGTATCGTGACCCGCGAGTATGGCTGGCTATCGTGCAGAACGTCGTCGGTGCATTGCTCGCCGGCGGACTCGCCATGCTTGTCGGAATCGGGCATCCGTATTGGGCGGTCGTCAGTGTCATAGCCGTCACCCCGCCGCCAGGTGCTGCGCATTCAATCTCCAGGGCGATCCACCGCATTATCGGCACGTGCCTCGGGGTGCTCGTGACCGGGCTGGTGTTGTATCCCGACCCGCCGATCTGGGTGCTGATCGTGGTAATCGTGGTGTCTCAATTCGGCGCTGAGATTCTCGTCGGTAAGCATTACGGCGCTGCATTGCTTTTCATTACTCCTCTGGCGCTCACCGTCGCGCACCTGGCCGCACCCGTTCCGGTGTCGGGCCTCCTGATCGATCGGGCTGTCGAGACGGCGCTTGGCGGCATCATCGCAATCGCCCTGGTGCTCCTGGCCAAATGGTTGTTTCCGCCCGGGCCTCAGTCGGCTGCCGGGTCGGGCGCCCCAGCTACTGCGCCGGTTTCCTGAGCATTCTCGTGCATTCCTGAACACAGGCTGGGCAGCTCATCTGTCTACATAGAGTTCCTTGTGAGCGATTCGGGCGCGGCGTATCGTTGCCTGCACCGACACCATCAGATGATTCAAGCATCCGATGATTCAGCAGCACTCGAAGATGAGGAGGCGGAATGATGGCCAAGGAAGACGAGGGCTTGTGGCCCCGGATCACAGACGCAGCAAGCAGTGGAATCGACGAACAACGAGAAGTTGACGAGGCGCTCGCGCCTCTTGACGAGGAAGACCCCGATTTCGACGAGGTCAAGGTTGATGCCGATGACAGGCCTGTGCGTGAGCTGACTGATCCAGATCTCTAGGGGCTGTCGCATATCCGCGCTGCGGACGGGGCCTGAGGCGCGCTTCTCGATTCGGGTGGGATTTCTGTAAGCAAGTTGGCATATTTTTCGCTGAATTATGTCGGGAGGTTGACGGAAAAAATCCCGCTCGATAGCTTCTCAATGTGACCAAGCCCCCAGGAGTGCACGCACTCATTCGAAGAACGCACGAGGAACGCATCATTTGCGTGCTCCGGGATCATGGTTCGTTGACCCGTGGCGAGATCTCTCGCCACGTTGGTCTCTCCCGTACTACCCTTTCTGAAATCACGAGCGTTCTGCTTGATCGTGGCGCCATCGTCGCTCAAGCGGCAACAGAGGAACGCTCCGGACGAGGTCGTCCTGCAGAACGCCTCGCTCTCGACCCTGCGGCCGGGCAGGTGATGGGGGTGGACTTCGGTCACAGCCGCGTGCATATTGCGGTGGCGGATGCCTCCCACGAGGTGATCGCATCTGGTTCGCGTCATTACGACCAAAACACGAGTTGGCCTGACCGAATTCGGGCTGCCTTCGACCTCGCTGCCGAGCTCGGGAAACAGACCGGAACTCACTACGGCGCTCTGCAGAACGTCGGTATTGGCGTGCCTGGCCCTTTCTCGCCGAGAATGCCCCAGCCTCTTGCTTCCGGGGTCGGTTCTGACCATCAAGGTATCGGAGAGCTGGTGTCTGATGCATTCGCTGCTCATTTTGCGGCACCGATCATCATTGACAACAATGCTCGGTTCGCCGGTCTCGCGGAAGCTATCTGGGGAGGCAGCCGGGCTGGCTGGTTCATCGGGTCGCAGTTTCGTTCCAGAATGGGAGATGTATGACCTGCGGGAAGATCCAGAGGAACTGAACAACATCTACCTGTCGCTGGAGCACCGCGAATTGCGGGATGAACTCACTCGAAAACTGTGGACGTTGCAGGCATCATTGGGGGACAGCCCGCATGAGTCCCAGCCGACGCCGAAGGGCCTTGACCTGATTGGGTGAACTGATTGTGACCGATTTCCTTCATATGCTCGATGGCGATGGCGATGGCGATGGCGATGGCGATGGCGATGGCGATGGCGATGGCGATGACGACGGTAACGGCTTGGACATTGCATCCCGTGAAGACATGATCATCATTCCCGGTGGCGAATATCGGATGGGCTCTGATGCTTTCTATCCAGAGGAACGCCCGGTGCATTCTGTGAGCGTGCGCGAGTTCGCTCTGGATCGCCAGTTGGTGACCAACCGGCAATTTGCCCGATTCGTCGACGCGACCGGATACGTCACCGTTGCTGAGCGGCCGCTGGACGCCGCTCAGTTCCCCGAGCTTGTGGCCGAGGAGCTCCTGCCGGGCAGTCTGGTCTTTCGTCCGACAACGGGGCCTGTCGATCTCGGAAATTGGCGGGCATGGTGGAACTGGGTTCCTGGCGCGAGCTGGAGAAATCCCCATGGGCCGGAGACCGGTATCGAGGACAAACAGGAGCACCCGGTGGTTCAGGTGTGCTTCACCGATGCATCCGCCTATGCCGCGTGGGCCGGCAAGCGACTCCCGACAGAGATCGAGTGGGAGTTCGCAGCCCGCGGCGGTCTGGACGGGGCTACGTATGCGTGGGGCGACGAGCTGCACCCTGACGGGCAGCTGATGGCCAACAACTGGCAGGGCAAGTTTCCATACCTGAACAGCGGTGCCTCTGGCTGGATTGGCACCTCTCCTGTGGGGCAATTCCCGCCGAACGGCCTCGGCGCACTCGACATGATCGGCAATGTCTGGGAGTGGACCACATCTGAATTCACCGATTCGCACCAGATGCAGGGGGCAGAGGATGCCACGGGCACTCAGTCAGCTGGCTGCGCGGGCGGCTGCAGCTGCGGACCGGCTGATACTTCACAGGCGCGCGACGACGTCGTTGCGGCGGCCATGAAAGCATCTCCCGATTCGAGCAGCCGTCGTGTCACCAAAGGCGGCTCGCACCTCTGTGCCCCTGAGTATTGCCTCCGTTATCGGCCAGCAGCGCGATCGCCGCAGACCGAGGACTCAGCGACAACGCACCTCGGTTTTCGCTGCGCGGCGGACGTGTAGCTAATCAGTTGCAGACTCAGTGATCCCCAGCAGCAGGTGATCAGGGTCGAGCGTGGTGAGCAGCCGCGCGCAGATGTCGTCAAGCTGCCTGACCTGCTCTGACGTGAGCGAGTCGAATACCAGGGAGCGCACCTCGTCCACGTGGCCAGGTGCACTGGCGACGACCTTCTGCCAGCCGATATCGGTCAGCGTCGCAATCGACGTGCGCCCATCAGTCGGCGAGGCGCACCGAGTGAGATAGCCGGCCTTCTCGAGTCGAGCGACAACGTGTGACAAGCGGGAGAGCGAGGAGTTGGTCTTCGATGCGACTGCAGTCAACGGCAACGATTTGCCGGGGGCCTCGGAGATCATCGCGAGGACGTAGTACTCGAAGTGGCTGAGGCCTGCGTCGCGTTTGAGCTCGGCCTCGAGCCGGCTGGGCAGCAACATCGTGACGGCCATCAGGCGCAGCCAGGCCTGCCGTTCGTCGTCGTTCAGCCATCGGGTCTCAGTCATAGTGGCCATTCTAACATTTAACTTGACGCTTCAACTTAACCGGCGTAGCGTTTAGTTGTCGCTTCAAGTAATGCAGGTTTCCAGCCGGCTGAAGCGATGCCCCGGTCGCCTCGGCCGGTGGCCAGCACAGATTCTTCGGAGGAACTTCATGACTGACATCACCATCATCGGCAGCGGCAACATGGCTCGCGGCATCGCAACCCGCGCAGTGGCGGCAGGCCGCAGCGTGCAGATTCAGGATCGCGAGATCGCCAAGGCCGAGAGCCTGGCGAGCGAACTCGGTGCCACTGTGTCGTCCGCCGTTCTCGGCTCACCGATCGACGGCGACATCGTCGTACTGGCACTTCCGTTCGACGCGGCAAAGGAAGTCGCGGTCGCCCAGAGCGCTGCACTCGCGGGCAAGACCGTCATCGACATCACGAACCCCGTCGACTTCAGCACGTTCGATTCCCTGGTCGTCGCACCCGGCACCTCGGCAGCAGAAGAGATCGCGGCCCTGATTCCCGCATCCAACGTCGTCAAGGCGTTCAACACTACATTCGCGGGCACGCTGATCTCCGGTGCCGTTGCCGGCACACCGCTCGATGTCTTCATCGCCTCGGACGCTGCGGATGCCAAGGCCGCTGTCGCCTCATTCGTGACGGATGCCGGCCTTCGCCCCATCGACGTCGGCCCGCTGCGCCGTGCGCGCGAGCTCGAGGGCTTCCAGTTCGTGATCATGACGCTGCAGGCCAACCCCGAATTCGACACCTTCAACTGGAACACCGGCCTGAACGTTCTGGTCTAACCAGTCAGCAGCCTCCTCCAGGCATTTCACCGCTCGACGCCCAGCGCCGGTACCGAATTCGTGCGGTACCGGCGTTCGGTGTCGGCACTTAGAGTTGTCCGGTGACTATTGAAGCCGCACGCCCCTGGTTAGCCAGCTACGCACCCAACGTTCCGACTGAGTTCACCCCACCAGAGGGATCCCTGATCGACCTGGTCGAGAACTCGGCCTCGCTGTACCCGGCTAAGGTGGCCCTCGAATTCTTCGGCGGGACGGTCACGTACGCCGAACTCAGTGAACGTATCAACCGCGCGGCCGAGGGGCTGCGCCTCTTGGGAGTGCGCCACGGCGACCCGGTCGCCCTCATCCTGCCGAACTGCCCCGAACACGTCGTCGCCTTCTATGCGGTACTGCGCCTCGGTGCAGTCGTCGTCGAGCACAACCCGCTGTACACGCCGCGGGAGCTTCGCCACCAGTTCGAAGACCACGGGGCTCAGGTTGCGATCGCCTGGGACAAGGTTGTTCCCACGCTTCAGGAGATGCCGGCCGATGTTGGCGCGCCGACAATCATTTCGGTCGATATCACCCGAGGGATGTCGCTCGCCACGAGGGCTGCGCTGCGGCTGCCCGTTCGTAAGGCGCGCGAATCACGCCTGGCACTCACCATGGAGGTGTCCGGCGCCAGGTCGTGGCAGGAGATCGTCGCGAGCTCGCTGCTTGACCCCGACCACACGTATCCGGTGCGTGGTGACCTTGCTGTGCTCCAGTACACCAGCGGGACGGTCGGCCGGCCGAAGGGCGCTGAACTGACCCACGGCAACCTCACGGCCAACGCCGCACAGTCACGTTCCTGGGCGCCGACGATCGAACAGGGAAACTGTGTCGTGTACGCCGTTCTCCCGATGTTCCACGCTTATGGGCTGACGCTCTCCCTCACCTTCGCCATGAGCATGGGCGCGACCCTGGTGTTGTTTCCCAAGTTCGACGCCGATCTCGTGCTCAAGGCGATCAGGAAGCGCCCACCGACGTTTTTCCCTGCTGTGCCGCCAATCTGTGCTCGGCTGGCCGCTCGGGCGGAGGAAAAGGGCGTCTCGCTTGCAGGTATTGAGATAGCCATCTCCGGTGCCATGAACCTGCCAACGGCAATCGTCGAACCGTGGGAAGCGCAAACCGGTGGATTCCTCGTCGAAGGTTACGGTCTGTCTGAAGCCTCACCGGTACTGATGGTGAACCCGGTCAGTGACGGCCGCAAGGCCGGCACCGTTGGTGTTCCCGTTCCGGGCACCGACGCGCGCATCGTCGATCCGGACAACCCCACCGTCGACGTAGCGCCGGGCGACGAAGGCGAACTGATTGTTCGCGGACCGCAGGTCTTCCGTGGTTACCACCAGCGACCGGAGGAGACTGCTGCGGTCTTCGTCGACGGCGACTGGTTTCGCACCGGAGACATCGCGATTATGGACGACGATGGCTTCTTCAGCATTGTTGACCGCATCAAGGAACTCATCATTACCGGCGGTTTCAACGTCTCACCCTCCGAGGTCGAAGACGCAATTCGAAAGGCACCTGGCGTTATTGATGCCGCGGTCGTCGGCATCCCGAGCCCGAACGGCGGTGAGGATGTCGTCGCCGCCGTCGAATTCGAACCGGGGGAGACCTTCGACGAGCAGGCGCTACGCAGTTTCGTTCGTGACCTGCTCACCCCGTACAAAGTTCCCAAACGCATCGTGCAGCTGGACGAGCTGCCGAAATCCATGATGGGCAAGACGTTGCGCCGGGTTGTGCGTGAGCAGTTCCCTGCCGCAGTCGCGCTGGCCGACGCACGTGGGTCGAGCACGCTGGACTGAATGCAGCGCGTCGTGTGAAGGCCCCGTGCGCGATCCGCTGGATCGCACGGGGTCTTTTTCGTTGGATGCGGACGGTCATCGGCTGCTGTGAATTCGGTCACGTTTTCGCGCAACGCGACGGTATGAAACACGAACGTAACGAGAATGTGTGAAAGTTAGTTACACGCAAGTTGATCAACGTGAATACTATTTTCAAGCAATCACGGGCATGTGTCCATCACACAATCATGGGCACGTGTCCATCAATGAGGAGACTGCAATGAAGAAGCGTTATCTGCCGGTTGCCATCTTGGCAACGGCTGCACTCGGTTTGAGTGCTTGTTCTTCCGGTTCTACCGACGAAAGTGGCACCGACGCCACCGGTAAGACCCTCAATGTCTGGATTATGCAGGGCACCAACACCGAGTCTGACGACTTCTTCGATCGCGTCGGCGACGCATTCACTGAGGAGACCGGAGCCAAGCTCAACGTTGAGATGGTGCAGTGGGCAGACGCTCACGACCGCTTCGTCACCGCAATCGCTGGTGGCACGACCCCCGACGTGGCCGAGACGGGCACCACGTGGACCGCAGAATTTGCTGAGGCCGGCGCACTGGCACCGATCGATGACTACGTCACAGACGCTGGTCTGGACGGCAAGCTCGTTGAGGGCCTCGTGGCATCCGGAACGCTTGACGACACTCTCTACGGCATGCCCTGGTACGCCGGTGTGCGCTCCGTGATCTACCGCACTGACATCTTCGAAGCTGCCGGCATCGCCGTGCCGACAACGTGGGCACAGTTCCAGGATGCGGTTGTCGCGCTCAAGGCGAGCAACCCCGACGTGATTCCGTTCCCGGTCGCCGGCGACGCCGAATACCTCACATACCCCTGGGTATGGGGTGCAGGCGGCGAAGTTGCCACGAAGTCGGGAGACACCTGGACCTCGGGACTTGACAGCGCCAAGTCGCAGGCCGGCATCCAGTTCTACACCGACCTCGCGCTCAAGTACGGCTCGTCGACCGCCGGTGCAACCACCTGGAAGGAAACCGACATTCTCGACAACTTCGCCCAGGGCAAGGTCGGTATGGCGATCATGGGCTCGTGGACTCCCGCGACGATCCTCGCGAAGAACCCGGATCTTGCAGGCAAGATCGGCTCATTCGCGATCCCCGGCCAGAAGGATGGCATCAGCCCCTCGATGCTCGGTGGTTCGCACCTCAGCATGTTCGAGTCCAGCAAGAACAAGGACCTCGCATGGGAGTTCATGGACCTGATGACCACGGGTGACTTCGCAACCGAGTGGGCGACCCAGAGCGGTTACTTCCCTGGAGAGACCTCGGCACTCGACGCGACCGTCGCCGGCGCCGATGAGATCACGAAGGCCTTCGCCACCCAGATGGTTGACGGTGGAGCCTCGCTCCCCGTTACGCCTAAGTTCGGTGCTGTCCAGGCCAAGAAGACAACCAACGCGATGATCCAGTCGATTCTCTCCGGTGAGAAGACGGTGGAGCAGGCCTCGGCCGACGCCGCCGCTGAGATGACCAAGATTCTCAACGAGAAGTAAGTAGACGCACCCTATGACCACCACGGTTCAGCCTCCGGTCGCTGCAGGAACCTCGAGTTCCGCAGCGGCCGGAGGCCGCGGCCCCGGTCCTCGGCGGGACAGGGCGATCACGATCGCCGCCGCACGGCCGTGGCTTCTGCTCACGCCGGCACTGATCGTGCTGGCCGTACTCCTCCTCTGGCCACTGATTCGCGTTGTTCTGTTTTCTTTCCAGGAATACGGACTTCGCCAGATCGTCAGTGGAGAGACCAACTTCACTGGCCTCGATAACTACATCGAGGCGCTCTCCAATCCCCAACTGTGGTCGGTTGTCTTGCCGAACACCGTCATTTTCGCTGTCGCTTCAGTGGTGTGCACTGTGGTGCTTGGCACTCTCGTCGCAATCCTGATGACGAACCTCGGGGTGTTCTGGCGCACTGTCGTCGGAAGCGCCATCATGGTCGCGTGGGCGATGCCCGCAGTGACCGGTACCTACGTGTGGGTATGGATCTTCGATGCCGACAACGGCATTGTGAATCAGCTGCTCATGGGCGCCGGCCTGATGGATGAACCGTTCAACTGGTTCACCAACCGCTGGACCTTCTACCTGATCGTTTTGATCAACGTTGTTCACCACGGTTTTCCCTTTGTAGCGATCACCGTCATGGCCGGTTTGCTCGGTGTTTCCAAAGAAATGCTCGAAGCCGCCGCGCTGGATGGTGCTGGCGCCGTCCGCCGGTTCTTCCAGATCATCTTCCCGTCGCTCAAGCAGGTCTTCAGCGTCGTCATCATCCTGTCGACGATCTGGGACTTCAAGGTGTTCGGACAGGTGTACCTGATGCCGGGAGGCTCCGGAACGAATCGCAGCGTGCTCAACCTTGGCGTCTGGTCGTACGTCGAGTCCTTCGGCCAGAACCGCTACGGATTCGGCTCGGCAATCGCTGTACTGCTCACGCTGGTGCTGCTGGTCATCACCATCATCTACATTCGGGTGCTTATGAAAGAGGACGAACTGTGAGCCGGAACCGCACAGCGCACCGTGTCCGACGCAACGCGATCGTCGGCGTGCTCGTAGCGCTCCTCCTGATCTTCACCCTCTTCCCCGCATATTGGATGATGTCGAGCGCCTTCGATGCGAACGCGGCGAGCGGATCACAGGGCCTCTTTCCTTCTGAGCTCACTCTAAAGAACTTCGCGTTCGTGCTGGACGATGGAGGCTTCGCGGTCTTCCTGCGCAACTCGCTGATCGTTGCAGTCGCAGTTGTCGTCTGCAGCGCCGTTCTGTCGCTGCTCGCGTCTGTCGCCGTTGCTCGATTCCGCTTCAAGTTCCGCACAGCGGTGTTGCTCATGATCCTCATCGTGCAGATGGTGCCGATGGAAGCTCTCGTGATCCCGCTGTTCGTTCAGGTGAGGGACTTGCACCTCCTCAATACCCTGCTCGGCCTTGTCATCGTCTACATCACCATCTCGTTGCCGTTCGGCATCTGGATGCTGCGCGGTTTTGTCGCCGCAGTGCCCGTAGAACTTGAAGAGGCTGCAGCACTCGACGGCGCAAGCTGGTGGCGGATGTTCCGCTCCATCATGCTGCCGCTCGTGATGCCCGGCCTCGTCGCAACCAGTGTCTTCAGCTTCATCACCGCCTGGAATGAGTTCATCTTCGCGATGACGATGCTCGGTGGTGCGAGCGAAAACTACACAGTTGCCATTGGCCTGAAGCAGTTCTTCGGTGAGAACTCGAACGACTGGGGCAATGTCATGGCTGCTTCAACGCTCATCACCCTGCCCGTCATGATCTTCTTCATCATCGTGCAGGGCAAGCTCTCCTCCGGTCTCGTCGCGGGAGCGGTGAAAGGATGAGCACCGCCATCGCCACATCCGCGACTGATCGGGACGTGCTCGACGCTGTCAACGGCGTCATCCTGCCCGGCTTCTTCGGCACCGAACTGCCCCTGTGGCTGGCGGATGCCCTCGATGAGGGTCTCGCCGGTGTGGTCTACTTCGGTCAAAACATCTCCGAACACACTGCGACGCTCTCGGCGTCGATCAGAGCACACCGCCCCAACGCGGTCATCGCGACCGACGAGGAAGGCGGGACCGTCACCCGCCTGGAATCAGTGCACGGCTCGAGCATTCCTGGTCCAGCGCAACTCGGTTGGGTGGACGACACCGAACTCAGTACAGCGGTGGGCGCGGCTATCGCCGCTCGAGCCCATCGGGCAGGTATCAACCTCGTTTTCGGACCGGTTGCAGACGTGAACACCAACCCCGCAAACCCTGTCATCGGCGTGCGTTCCTTCGGCTCCGATGCTCAGGCCGTCGCTACCCACGTGGCGGCGACGGTGCGAGGTATTCAGAACTCTGGTGCAGTCGCCGCGTGTGCCAAGCATTTCCCGGGCCACGGCGACACCCACTCAGACTCGCACCTCGCACTGCCCGAGCTGGGCATCGAGGTCGGCGAGATCGAAGACATCCACTTCGAGCCATTCCGGGCAGCCATCGCCGCGGGTGTCCGAACCATCATGACGGCGCACATCCGAGTACCGGCGTGGGGTGAAGCTCCTGCCACACTCAATCCGGTGGTTCTCGGCAAGCTCCGTGCCCTCGGGTTCGACGGGATCATCGTGACAGACGCTCTCGACATGGCCGCGATCCGAGAGAGCGTTGGCGCCGGCCCCGGTGCCGTCGCTGCCATTCAAGCCGGCGCCGATCTGCTGTGCATCGGCAACCCCCGAACCAACCTCGGCAGCTCTGGTGACGCCGACGCCGATCACCAGGACTACCTTGAGGTGCGCGACGCGCTGCTTGCGGCTGTCGCCTCGGGCGAGCTCGACCTCGACCAGCTGCGTCGCGCGGCTGCACGGGTCAGTTCGCTCGCAACCGAGCTCGAGGTCGCGGGTACCCGCGCTCCATCCGACGAAGCCGAACGCGATTGGGCGGCCAGCGTGGTTCCGGCTATCGGGATACACGGCAACGTCGTGCGCCGCAGGTCCCGCATTTTCCTTCTCGACCTGCGTGCCAGAGCGACAATCGCTGTAGCGGCTGAATCAGATGCCTTCCGACGGGCGTTCGCTGCGCACCGTGAGCTCGAGATGCCCCCGACCCGCTCGGCGCCGCCTCATGACCTGCTCGAGTACCTCGACACTGCGCTTCTCGAAATTCGCGCCGGTACCGATCTCGTTGTGCTTGTCGACCGCATCGGTGTGCCTGGCATTCAGCGCGACGCCCTCGAGCAGATAGCTGTACTGCGACCGGACGCTGTCGTCGTCAATGTCGGTGTGGTTCCGGCACCCGAGTATCTGAGTGACCTCGATCGCATCGATGCTCGGGCAAGTTCTGCCTTGGCGTCAGATATCGTCGCTGAGCTCGTCTGTGCTGAGGTGCCGGCGTGATCATCCTTTCGCTGCAGTCCGGCACCAGTGCTGACGGCATCGACGTCGCCGTAGTCGAAGCGGTAACCAGTGGTGAGGCGCTCACCCCGGATCTCACGCTCGTTTCGCTGTGGACCCGCACGCTCGACTGGGAACCCGATCTGCGCTCTCGAATCCTGGCGTATTCCGATGGCGAGAAGCTCGACGCGGGTGCCCACACCGCCCTCACGACCGACATCGGCCAAGGCTTTGCCACAGCAGCGCGCACCGCGATCGCCGCGTGCGGCATCACGCCAGACCTCGTCGTCTCACACGGGCAGACGGTGTTTCACTGGGTCGAAAATGGTCAAGCGCTCGGAACCCTTCAACTGGGTGAGCCCGCCTGGATCGCCGAGGCCACCGCGCGCCCCGTGCTCGCGAACCTGCGTGCAGCGGATATTGCCGCCGGCGGTCAGGGGGCCCCGCTCATGGGACTGTTCGATTCCGCATTCTTCGGGCCAGCTGACGATGTCGCATCCCTCAACCTTGGAGGCATTGCGAACCTGCAGATCCTTCGCCCTGACAGCTCTGCCCTCGCGTTCGACACGGGCCCCGCGAATGTGCTGATCGACGCCAGCGTCGCAGATCACACGCAGGGTCTGCATGGTTTCGACCGCGACGGTGCGCTTGCCGCAGAGGGCACGGTTAACGACGCTGTGCTCACTGCACTGCTCCAGCATCCGTATCTCGAGCAGGCAGCACCCAAGAGCACCGGTCGGGAAACGTTCACTCTGGCCGTCGTGCGGAGTGCCGAAGAAGCTGCCGGGGTATGCCTCCAGCTCCCCGACCGGGTCGCTACCCTCACGCGGTATACAGCGATCACTGTGGCAAATGCACTGCGCAGCGCCGGACCACAAGTTCGAACAGTCGTGGCATCCGGCGGCGGCGTACGCAACCCCAGTCTGGTTCGAGAGCTCGCCGACGCACTGGCCGGCGACGGCGTGAGCTTACGGACGAGTGATGAGGTCGGAATCGATCCGGAATTCAAGGAGTCGCTGCTGTTCGCGTTCCTCGGGTTCTGCTCGTGGCACCGCATCCCGGTGAGCCTTGAGCAGGGAATAGCCCGGGTTGCCGGTACCTTCAGCCCGGCACCGGATGGCCTGACCCTGCCGGCACCCCTGCGTGGAATCTCCCGGCTGAGCCTGGCCGCTCCGCCGCACACCACGGGAGAACACAGTGCTGACTAAACCGCGTTACCTGGCCGTAGACCTGGGAAAGACCTCGTGCCGTGTCAGGCTGTTTGACGCCGACGGTGTCATTGCCGAGGAGACAGGACCCGGTGCGCCCGGTGTCGCAGATCGCAATGGTGTCGCACTGTCTGCGGACGCCATCCGTGATGTGTTTTTTCGACTTCCATCCGCAGCCAGGTCGGCTCTGGCCGGGGTCGGCATCGGCGCGGCCGGTGTTGAGGCGGCCGGTGCCACAGCGCGGGGCCTCGTTACCGAGGTGCGAAATTTCACCAGAGCTCCGGTCGCCCTGATCAACGATGCCCTCGCCGCGCACGCCGGTGCGTTCGATGGCGGTGCGGGAGTCATCCTCATCATCGGAACCGGTGCTATCGCATACGCGGTCGCTGACAACGGTGCCACTCGCCAGATCGACGGATGGGGCCCGTGGCTCGGCGACGAGGGAAGCGGACGCTGGATCGGACAGGAAGGCCTGATCGCCGCACTGCACGACTTCGATGGTCGTGGCGCGTCAACGGCGCTGACGGCCAGAGCTCGAGCCCTTGTCGGTGACCTCGCCGCGATGCCCGCATGGGTGAGTGCCGAGGGTAATCCGGCCCGTCGTCTGGGGCGGTTCACTCCTGACGTGCTCGACGCCGCCCATGACGGTGACGTCGTCGCGAGAGACATCGTTGCGCGTGCGTGCCACGCGCTCGTTGCAACCGCACGCGCCGCTGGATCCGCCGAGGTCACGATCTGGGGCGGTGTGGCCGAACACCCATATTTTTCCGCCGAGCTGAAAGCAACTTTTGCCCAAGCCGGCATCACCACCATCCCGTCTCGCGGGAGTGCACTTGACGGATCCGCGCTCATCATCACGCGCACCGACCTGGGCTACGAAGAGAGGATCATCCGTGGATAACTCGAACACGATCGAGGACAGGGGGCAGCTGCGCGACTTCCTCGGCACACTACCGACCGAGACCGTTGGCGAGCGCTACCCCGATCTCGACCTGCTGAGCGACACCGAGCTGGTGCACGCAATGATCGAGAGTGAGCGTGCAGTTGCCGACGCCGTAGCCGCCGAGGCTGCCCATCTCACTGCTGCACTCGAAGGCATCGTCGCGGGGATGGCGCGGGGCGGGCGCCTCATTTACATGGGGGCCGGAACCGCTGGGCGAATGGGGATCCTCGACGCCAGTGAGGCCCCGCCGACATTCGGCATTTCTGGTGACGTCATTATCGGGCGGATCGCCGGTGGGGCGACGGCAATCCACACCGCTGTCGAAAATGCCGAGGACGATGCCCGTTCGGGTGCCAACGACGTTGACGGGCTCGAGCTGGGACCGAATGACAGCCTTGTTGGAATCTCTGCCTCTGGTCGCACCCCGTACGTCGTCGGTGCTTTGAACCGGGCTCGTGAGCGAGGTTCGTTCACCGTCGCGCACTCGTGTAACCCGAACTCGGCGATCGGCGCCGCTGCGCACGTTGCGATCGAAACTGAGGTCGGCCCCGAACTTCTCACCGGTTCGACCAGGCTCAAGTCCGGGTCAGCACAGAAGCTCGTGCTCAACACGCTGAGCACCGCAGCTATGGTTCGGGCAGGGAAGGTCTACCGTAACCTCATGGTTGACCTTCGTGCGACGAATGAAAAACTGCGTGCGCGCAGCGAGCGCACAGTGATTCTCGCGACAGGGGCAGAGCCGATGGTTGCCGCAGCGGCACTCGAAGCCACCGGCGGCTGGGTCAAGGCAGCGATCCTGGCGATCGAAGCCGGAATCCCCGCATCCGACGCTGTTGCAGCACTCGAGGCAAACGGTGGTTTTCTACGTGCTGCGATCACCGAGGCGAAGGCGAGCTAGTGCGCGCCCTCACGAGGATTCAGGGTTCGCTCGAGCGGTTCAGCACCGCAGAGGCAAAGGTGGCCACTGCGATCCTCGCTGATCCACGAATCGTCGTGGACAACCCGATCAACCGGGTCGCCGAACTCTGCGGCACCTCGGCGGCGACAGTTGCCCGGTTCTGCCAAAGTCTCGGCTACTCGGGATATCGCGAGTTCAGGTTCGACCTGGTCGGAACGACAAGCCGTGATCAGGCCGACCTCGACCGATCCAACGTGTCGACCGGTGACATCGACCCGGCAGACACCGTGGCCGATGTCGCCGCGAAAGTTCTCTTTCAGGAGACTCAGGCGATCGAGCACACACTGCGTGAACTCGACTTGGCGGCGGTTGACCGCATTCGAGACGCGCTCGTGCTCGCCGAAGACGTGGTCATTGCCGGCTTCGGCTCGTCAGGTCTGACCGCGCACGACCTCAACATGAAACTGCAGCGCATCGGTCGCCGCAGCTCACACCATGCCGACGTGCACCTCGCGCTGTCGTCGACTGCGCTGTTACGCCCGGGAGGAGTGTTCATCGCTGTGTCGCACTCCGGTGTCACTCCAGAGATCCTCGGCCTGCTTCGAGAAGCCAGGCGCACCGGTGCGACAACAGTCGGAATCACGAACGACGCGGGATCTCCGATGGCTGCGCTGTGCGACATCCTGCTCACGACGCAGGCCAGGGAGAACGCGTTCCGCTCCGGGGCGACGGCGAGCAGGACAGCCCAACTTGCCGTGACCGACGTCCTCTTCGTGCGCCTCGCCCAGAGCCTGTTCGACAGCATGACGGAGTCACTCAGCCGAACCAGGGACGCCGTGCTCAGGCACCGGTCAGACAGCGAGCTGTCATCGGCGTCGCGCACGCAGCGGATCCCACCAGCCCTGGGCTGAGAATTACCGCCGTCGTTCAGGCGGTAGAGTTCTTCAGGGCCAGTTGTCTTGATGTCGAGCTAATTTCGGCGCTGTCGACCTGGCCGTCATTCAACCTCACCATGCATGAACGCTAAGACGCGGATTGGAAGAGCAGCGTGGATCTCTACGAATACCAGGCCAGAGACCTGTTTGAACAGTATGGAGTCCCGGTTCTCCCGGGCATCATCGCGGACACTCCTGAGGAGGTGCGCGCAGCTGCCGAGAAGCTCGGTGGTGTTGTCGTCGTCAAGGCTCAGGTCAAGGTCGGCGGTCGCGGAAAGGCCGGCGGCGTCAAGGTCGCCAAGACGCCGGATGAGGCAGAGGCTGCAGGTCGTGCGATCCTCGGTCTCGACATCAAGGGTCACACCGTCAACCGCGTCATGGTCGCCGGTGGCGCCCGCATCGCCCAGGAGTTCTACTTCTCGGTGCTGCTCGACCGGTCGAACCGCTCGTACCTCTCGCTTGCCAGCTACGAAGGTGGCGTTGAGATCGAGGTTCTCGCTGTTGAGAAGCCCGAAGCGCTCGCGTACGTCGCGATCGACCCGATTGCCGGAATCGACCTGGACAAGGCCCGCGAGATCGCAATCGCCGCGAGCTTCCCGGCCGAGCTGGTCGAGAAGGTCGCTCCGGTCTTCGTGCAGCTGTACAACGTCTTCACGGGTGAGGACGCGACGCTTGTCGAGGTCAACCCGCTCGTCCTCACCGAAGAAGGCGACATCATCGCCCTCGACGGCAAGGTCACCATCGACGAGAACGCTGACTTCCGTCACCCCAACCACGCCGAACTCGAAGACGCTGCGGCAGCTGACCCGCTCGAGGCGAAGGCCAAGGCCAACAACCTCAACTACGTCAAGCTCGACGGTGAAGTGGGTGTCATCGGAAACGGTGCAGGCCTCGTCATGTCGACCCTGGACGTCGTCGCATACGCCGGTGAGAACCACGGCGGCGTGAAGCCGGCCAACTTCCTCGACATCGGAGGCGGAGCATCCGCAGCTGTCATGGCTGCCGGACTCGACGTCATCCTCGGCGACCCGCAGGTCAAGAGCGTGTTCGTCAACGTCTTCGGCGGCATCACCGCGTGTGACGCTGTCGCACACGGTATCGTCGGCGCGCTTGAGGCTCTCGGCGACACCGCCAACAAGCCCCTCGTTGTGCGCCTCGACGGCAACAACGTCGAAGAGGGTCGTCGCATCCTCGCCGAAGCGAACCACCCGCTTGTCACTCTGGCCGCCACCATGGACGAGGGCGCCGACAAGGCCGCCGAGCTCGCCAACGCAGCGAAGTAAGGAATCCGAGCATGTCAATCTTCCTCAACAAGGACTCCAAGGTCATCGTTCAGGGCATCACCGGCGGTGAGGGCACCAAGCACACCGCCCTCATGCTCAAGGCCGGCACCCAGGTCGTCGGTGGCGTCAACGCTCGCAAGGCCGGCACCACCGTCACGCACGGCGACGTCGAACTGCCCGTATTCGGAACGGTTGCAGAAGCAATCGAGAAGACCGGCGCGGATGTCTCCATCGCGTTCGTGCCGCCGGCATTCACCAAGGACGCTGTGATCGAAGCCATCGACGCTGAGATCCCGCTGCTCGTCATCATTACAGAGGGCGTTCCCGTGCAGGACTCGGCTGAGTTCTGGGCCTACAACAAGGCAAAGGGCAACAAGACCCGCATCATCGGACCGAACTGCCCCGGCATCATCACGCCAGGTGAGGCACTCGTCGGCATCACGCCGGCGACCATCACCGGCAAGGGCCCGGTCGGCCTCGTCTCGAAGTCGGGCACCCTGACCTACCAGATGATGTATGAACTGCGCGATCTGGGCTTCTCGACGGCGATTGGAATCGGTGGTGACCCCATCATCGGCACCACGCACATCGACGCTCTCGAAGCATTCGAGAACGACCCAGAGACCAAGGCGATCGTCATGATCGGTGAAATCGGTGGCGACGCCGAAGAGAACGCAGCAGCGTACATCAAGGCGCACGTCACGAAGCCGGTCGTCGGCTACGTCGCTGGTTTCACCGCACCAGAGGGCAAGACAATGGGCCACGCCGGCGCCATCGTCTCCGACGGAGCAGGAACCGCACAGGGCAAGAAGGAGGCCCTCGAGGCCGCCGGAGTCAAGGTCGGCAAGACGCCGAGCGAGACCGCATCCCTGCTGCGCGAGGTTCTCGCAGCACTGTAGAACTCGATCTGGCCTCTGCCAGGTTTGACGGCCCGTACTCGATCAGAGTGCGGGCCGTTCGGTTTTTTAGCCGCAGGCTTTTCTGCGAACTCGACACTCTTCTAAGCTGAGGGCATGACGAGCCCCCGTAGCTCAGAGAACGCCTGGCTTTCTGCCTTCGGCACTGAAGGTGCCGTGTACGGCAACATCCTGGTCAGCGGAATGATCGTCGTCGCCGGAACCTACCGCGCCACGGCGTGGAACGTGCTGATCACGGTTATCGGTACAGTCCTGGTGTTCTGGGCGGCCCATGTGTATGCAGGAACGCTGTCTATGCAGGTGGCCGACGACGGTGATCCGCATCCGCTCTCGCACTCGTTCCGCCTCGCCCTCCGGCGATCGTTGGGGATGCTCATCGCCGCGCTGTTGCCTTCTCTGGTGTTGCTGCTTGGCACGCTCAGGATCGTTGACGACCAGGTGGCACTGTGGGTGGCGCTGTGGCTGGGGGTGGTCATCCTCGGGGTGATCGGATACCTCGTGTATGCCCGCAGGGGCAGTTCGATGGTCGTGCGGCTGCTCGGGGCCCTCAGTAGCGCCGGGTTCGGCATGGTCATGGTGCTGCTCAAAGCATTCGTGCATTGAGGCATGCGTGTATTGACACCGGCAAACCAGCCCTCACCGCTTGTCGGTGGATTGTTTTCGGTTGCCGGCAGGTAGGCTCAAAAGCCGGATGAACCAGCCCATGAACCGCATCACGACAGCCATGCTTGCCGCACTCGAGGCGCTGATCGTCGTCGCTATCGGCGTCGGCATCGCCCTGGTGCCGCTCACCATCCTCTGGGCCACCCACTTCGACCTGGCCGTCGACTGGCTTGTCTTCTGGCGCGCATCCGTCGATATCTGGCTTCTCGGCAACGGCGTCGACCTCACCGTGACACTCGATCCGGCAGTCGCGGCATCGCTCGGGCTACCCGGGGCCGAGGCGCCATTCCCTCTCACGATCGCCTTGCTCGGGTTCGCTGTGCTTGCCACCCTGCTCGGAGTGCGTACCGGCGCCAGGGCTGCCGAGTCGGCACACCGTGCAATCGGCGTGATCTCGGCGATTCTCGTCTACGGCATCCTTGCCACCCTGCTCACGCTGTCGGCCGGTGCTGGTGCGGTTACCCCAGCTCTCGTGCAGGGCATCCTGCTGCCCACGGCAATCTATGCACTGGGCGTACTCATCGGATCCGAGATGACCAGGCGACGCTCACACAGCGACGACGACGGCCTGATCTCCCGCCTGACCGAGGCCGTTGAAGACCGCTATCGGCAGCTGCCAGATACCGTGCGGCTGATCATTTCAGCGGGCCTGCGCGGGGGAACCGCCATCGTCGCAGCGATCGTTGCGGTTGCGGCATTGATCGTTGCGGTGCTCATCGTTGTCAATTACGCCACCATCATCGGTCTCTATGAGACATTGCAGGCCGGGGTTATGGGCGGAATCGCCATCACTCTCGCCCAGCTCGCGCTCATTCCCAACCTGGTGTTCTGGGCTGTCTCGTGGCTGATCGGTCCCGGCATTGCCGTGGGTATCGGCACAAGCGTGTCGCCGGTCGGTACTGTGCTCGGCACGGTGCCCGGCCTGCCGATCCTCGGTGCCCTGCCGCAGGGGAGCGGAGGGGTCGGCTTCCTCGGGCTGCTCGTGCCGGTGCTCGCCGGCTTCATCGGCGCCGTGCTGATCAGGCAGCGGATGCCAGAGGGCGGTACCGCCGGACCGCAGGCGGTCTCCGGAGTCTCCCGTACTCGCGAGTACGTGCTGAGCGGGGTGGCAATGGGCCTTGTCGCCGGCATCCTGATCGGCTTGCTCGCCTGGTGGTCCGCCGGGGCGATGGGACCGGGGCGGCTGGCCGAAGTCGGGCCGAATCCGCTTCTGGTCGGCGCGCTCGCGGCCCTCGAGGTAGGGATCGGCGCCACAGCAGGAATGCTGGTCGGCGGTCGGAAGCCGGCGTTCCTGTCGTCAGCCAGGAAGTGAAATTGCACGACCAGAGAGCATCGCCTGGTCAGGATAAACTCAAACACGTGCTCTCACTGGTCGTGCTCATCTCCGGCGGAGGATCCAACCTCCGCGCCCTGCTCGAAGCGTCGACAGACGCTGACTTCCCGGCCAGGATCGTCGCTATCGGCGCCGATCGCGACGCCGATGGGCTAGCCCTCGGCGAAGAATTCGGCATCCCGACATTCATGGTGCCCTACACCTCGTTCCCGAGCCGCGAGGCATGGGGTGACGAGCTGCTGGCTCAGATCCAACAATGGCAGCCGGATGTCGTCATATTGAGCGGCCTGATGCGTCTGCTGCCTCCGGCAGCTGTCGACGCGCTGTCGCCGAACCTGATCAACACGCATCCGGCATACCTGCCCGAGTTTCCCGGTGCCCACGGCGTGCGGGATGCACTGGCCGCCGGCGCCACAGAAACCGGTGCCAGCCTCATCGTCGTCGATTCAGGTGTCGACGCCGGACCGATCATCTCCCAGGAGCGGGTGCCGGTCTTGCCTGACGACACCGAAAGCTCCCTCCACGAACGCATCAAACCCGTCGAGCGCCGCCTGTTGGTTCAGGCAGTTGTCGACATCGCCAATGGACACGTCAACCTCAAGGAGCTTTCACACGCATGAGCGGCCACACCACCCCGCAGAGCCTTTACCGTGAGCGCGATCTCGTGCCGGTGAAGCGCGCCCTGATCTCCGTCAGCGACAAGACAGGTCTCGTCGAGCTGGCCACCGTGCTGGCCGAGTCAGGCGTCGAGATCGTCTCGACCGGCTCAACCGCCGCCACCATCCGCGAAGCGGGCTTTGCCGTCACCGATGTCTCAGCCGTCACCGGCTTCCCCGAGTCGCTCGACGGCCGCGTCAAGACCCTTCACCCGTCTGTGCACGCAGGCATCCTGGCCGACCTGCGCCTCGAAGCGCACGAGAACCAGCTCGCCGACCTGTCGATCGCGCCATTCGAACTCGTCGTCGTCAACCTGTACCCGTTCGTCGAGACAGTCGAATCAGGCGCAGCTCCGGCCGATGTCATCGAGCAGATCGACATCGGAGGCCCCGCCCTGGTTCGGGCATCGGCGAAGAACCACGCCAACGTCGCAATCGTCGTCGACCCGTTCAACTACGACGAGCTCATCGCCGCCGTGAAGGCAGGCGGAACCACACTGACACTGCGCCAGAAGTTCGCATCGCTCGCCTTCGAGCACACCGCAAACTACGACCTCAGCGTCTCAGCCTGGTTCACCGAGAACATCTACGACCAGTGGCAGGACGACACAGAGGGACTCGGCGAAGAGATCCTCGAGCAGTTCGACGCACTGCTCGGCACCACATCAGGCGACCTCGACGAGGCATCGGTCTTCCCCAGCACGCTGGTCATCGAGGCCACCCGCGGTTCGGTGCTGCGCTACGGCGAGAACTCGCACCAGGCCGCAGCCATTTACCTCGGCGAGGGTGGAGCAGGCATCGCACAGGCCGATGTGCTGCACGGCAAGGAGATGTCGTACAACAACTACGTCGACGCCGATGCCGCTGTGCGCGCCGCGTACGACTTCGACCAGCCTGCCGTCGCCATCATCAAGCACGCCAACCCGTGCGGTATCGCAGTAGCCAGCCCAGACGCACCGGATGCGATCGCTGACGCCCACCGCCGCGCCCACGAGTGCGACCCGGTTTCGGCATTCGGTGGCGTCATAGCCGCGAACCGCAGGGTGACGCTCGCCATGGCCCAGACCGTCAGCACCATCTTCACCGAGGTGCTTGTCGCCCCTGGCTTCGACGACGAGGCCTTCGAGCTGCTCAGCGCGAAGAAGAACATCCGTCTGCTCGAACTGCCAGAAGACTTCCGTCGCTCCTCTCTTGAGTTGCGCCAGATCTCGGGCGGACTGCTCGTGCAGGAAGCCGACACGTTCGAAGAATTCAGCTCTGACGACTGGACGCTCGTTTCGGGCGAAGAGGTCGACGCGGCAACCCGCGCAGACCTCGAGTTCGCCTGGAAGGCGTGCCGCGCCGTCAAGTCGAACGCCATCCTGCTTGCGCACGACGGGGCATCCGTCGGAGTGGGCATGGGGCAGGTCAACCGGGTCGACTCCTGCCACCTCGCCGTGAGCAGGGCCGGCGAGCGTGCCCAGGGTGCCGTTGCGGCATCCGATGCATTCTTCCCGTTCGCTGACGGCCTGCAGGTGCTGCTCGACGCCGGCGTGAAGGCCGTCGTGCAGCCCGGTGGTTCAGTGCGCGATGAAGAGGTCATCGCTGCTGCCACGGCCGCTGGTGTCGCGATGTACTTCACGGGAGAGCGTCACTTCTTCCACTAGGACAGCAGTACAACGAGCGGGTGAACGCGGGTTTTTCGGGCCCGGTTCACCCGTTTCGTGTGTGCATTCGACGCGATGTGGCAGATGCGACGTAACATGCCTCTCGAGCAGTACTCGCGCTGCAAGAATGGCAGCATGCTGTCCTCTCTCCCCGTTCTCGATCTCTCCCGCCTCGATGCCGGCGCCGCTGAGGCCGACGCATTTCGAGTAGAACTTCGCCGCGTCACCCACGAGGTCGGATTCTTCTATCTGGTGGGCCACGGAGTCGATCAAAAACTGATCGATGAACTCCTCGCGGTGTCGCGACGGTTTTTCGAGCTTCCGGCCGAGGCGAAGCTGGCGATCGAGAACGTGAACAGCCCCCAGTTCCGCGGCTACACGCGCGTGGGCGGGGAGCTCACACACGGTGACATCGACTGGCGTGAGCAAATCGACATCGGTGCCGAGCGCGAGACCGTCGAGCCTGGGCCAGGAGTGGCCGACTACTGGCGGCTCGAAGGCCCGAACCTCTGGCCGGATGCCCTTCCGGAACTGCGCGAGGTCGCCGTGCGCTGGAACGACGAGCTGAACGAGCTCGCGCTCCGCCTCCTGCAAGCATGGGCGGTCTCTCTCGGCGCCCCAGAGGACGTGTTCGATGCGGGATTCGCAACGCACCCGTTCTCGTTGACCAAGATTGTGCGTTATCCGGGGGAGTCCAATCCTGAGCCGAAGCAGGGCGTCGGTGCCCACCGCGACGGCGGGGTGCTCACCCTGCTGCTCGTCGAGCCAGGCAAGGGCGGTCTGCAGGTCGAGCACGACGGCGCGTGGATCGAGGCGCCCTCGGTTCCCGGCGCGTTCGTGGTGAATATCGGTGAGATGCTCGAGCTGGCCACTCACGGCTACCTCAAGGCGACATTGCACCGGGTGATCTCCCCGCTACTCGGCGACGACAGGATCTCCATCCCGTTCTTCTTCAACCCGGCGCTCGATGCGACGATGCCCCGCCTCGAACTCTCGCCAGAGCTTGAGGCCCAGACGCGTGGTCTGTCTGTCGACCCGACCAACAGCCCCATTTTGGAAACCTACGGCGATAACGCGCTGCGCTACCGCCTGCGCGCCCACCCGAATGTGGCCGAGGTTCACCATCGAGACCTGGTGAAGTAATTCGGCGGGAGACCGTCTCGAGAAAATGCTTGCGGGTTGCTGTGCGCTGCCCCTATTCTGGAAGGCTGCCTGAACAGGGCACGACGATGTACCGATGCGCACAGGGGGACGACATGACAAAGACAGCACAGCTCACGATCGCGGAGATTGCGAACACTGGCACGTACTTTGCTGCCTCCTCCTCCCGGCGACGCCCGAGTACCCCGTCCATCGACTGAGGCACATTCGTCTCGGAACCTTTTTCAGCATTCGCTGATCACGTGGGGAAGCCTTGCTTCCTGATCCCTGCCCGCTCGCCTTATGGCCGGCATTGACGCGGCGTTGATCGGCCATTTCACACATTCAGGACGTCTCAACCATGACTGCGACAGCAGAACACTCCCATCCACCCCAACCAGCAGGTTCACCAGGCCCTGCGCGACAGAACACGTTCCAGACGCTGAAGCGCCTGTACCCATACGCCAAGCCCGCACTGCCGCGGATCTACCTCGGCATGCTCGCAGCGCTGCTTGCCGGATTGGTCGCCCTGGCGATTCCGCAGGTGCTCGCAGGTCTCGTCGACGGTCCGCTGTCCGACGGTGATGTCAGTGAGATCTGGCCCGCCGTCGGCATCGTGCTGGCGCTCGGTGTGCTCGAAGCGATCATGATCGCGCTCCGACGCTGGTTCGTGCTCACGCCGGGCACCCACATCGAGGCGAGGATGCGCAACGGTCTCTACGCCCGCCTGCAGGATCTGCCCGTGACGTTCCACGACCGCTGGCCGAGTGGTCAGCTGCTCTCGCGTGCGGTCAGTGACCTCAACCTCATCAGGCGCTGGATCTCGTTCGGCCTGGTACTGCTCGTGGTCAACTTCCTCACCATCCTTGTCGGATTCGTCATCCTCGTCTCGATGAACTGGATCCTCGGTCTCATCTTCCTGGTCTGCTCGATTCCGGTCTGGATCTACGGCTACATCTTCGAAAACAAGTACTCGGAGATCGCCAGGCGCAGCCAGGACCAGTCGGGTGACCTCGCGACCGCCGTCGAGGAGTCGGTGCACGGCATCCGGGTGCTGAAGGCCTTCGGGCGTGGCAAGTTCGCGCTGAAGAACTTCGAGACGCAGGCCGAAAGCCTGCGAGGTACCGAGATCGAGAAGGCACAGGCGATCGCCGGCATCTGGCTGTGGCTGCTGCTGGTTCCGGATGTCGCATTCGCGCTCTGCCTGATGGCCGGTGTCTGGCTGGCCAGCGAGGGCCAGCTCAGTGTTGGCGAGCTCGTGGCGTTCTTCGCGACGGCGACGGTACTGCGCTTCCCCGTGGAGTCGATCGGTTTCCTGCTCTCGATGACATTCGACGCGCGCACCGCGACCGACAGGTTCTTCGACATCCTCGACACCCCGAACGAGATCACCGACCCTGAGGCGCCGAAGACGCTGGCAGACCCGAAGGGTCGTCTGTCGTTCGAAGACGTTCACTTCAGGTATCACGACTCGCCAGAGCGCTTCTCCGACCTGCTCGACGGCATCGACCTGGTGCTCGAGCCTGGCGAGACGATGGCGCTCGTCGGCCTCACGGGATCGGGCAAGTCGACGCTGACCGCGCTGACCACTCGCCTGTATGACGTGACGGGCGGCGCTGTGAAGCTCGACGGCATCGACGTGCGCGACTTCAGCAGGAACGAGCTGCGCAGCCACCTCGCAATGGCATTCGAAGACGCGACGCTCTTCTCGACATCCGTCAGGGAGAACGTGCTGCTCGGTCGTCCCGAGTTCGCAGAGCGCAGCCCTGAAGCGGATGCCGCACTCGCCGAAGCACTCGACATCGCTCAGGCCTCGTTCGTCTACGACCTGCCAGAGGGCGCAGACACCAAGGTCGGTGAAGAGGGCATGAGCCTGTCAGGCGGCCAGCGTCAGCGACTTGCCCTGGCGCGCGCCGTCGCAGCCAGGCCAGCCGTGCTCGTGCTCGACGATCCATTGTCGGCTCTCGACGTGAACACCGAGGCGATGGTCGAGGCCGGCCTCCGCCGCGTACTGGCGGCAACCACCGCGTTGATCGTCGCTCACCGTCCATCGACGGTGATGATGGCCGACAGGGTGGCGCTGCTGCAGGACGGTCGCGTCACCGCAGTCGGCACTCATGCCGAACTGCTGGCCACGAACGATCACTACCGATTCGTCATCTCAAGTCTGGAAGACGAACAACGAAGAGAAGCACGCCGAGAGGGGGACTCACTGTGAGTGTGACCGGAGTTGAGGGTGAAGAGCGTAACGACTTCACCAAGGCCGAGAGCGCGCAGATCCGTACCCGCTCCCTGGTGCTGCTGCGTTCGCTGCTGTACCCGGTACGCTGGAAGGTGCTGCTGGCGATGATCGTCGTCGTCGTGTCGACGGCGGCGCAAGTGGCAGGGCCAGCCCTGATCGCCTACGGAATCGACAAGGGCCTGCCCTCGTTGATGAAGCAGGACTGGGTGCCGCTCATGGCGACCGGCATCATCTACCTCGGCACCGGTGTGATCGGTGCAGTGCTGATCGCCTGGTACACCGTGCTGTCTGCCCGCATCAGCCAGGCCGTTCTGATCGACCTGCGCAAGCGCGTCTTCCTGCACACACAGAAGCTGAGCCTCGAGTTCCACGAGTCGTACACGTCTGGCCGCATCATCTCGCGCCAGACAAGTGACCTCGACTCGATCAAAGAGCTGCTGGACTCCGGCATCAACCAGCTCGTGCAGGGTGTGCTCTACATGGTGTTCGTCGCCATCGCGCTCTTCTCGCTCGACTGGATGAGTGGCCTGGTGCTGTTCGTCTCGCTTGTACCGCTGTTCTTCCTGACGCGCTGGTTCCAGTCGCGCTCGCAGACGCTGTTCCGGCAGTCGCGGGTGGCATCCGCTCGCCTGATCGTGCAGTTTGTCGAGACGATGACCGGCATCAGAGCTGTGAAGGCATTCCGCAAGGAGAAGCGCAACGAAAAGGAGTTCGGCGAGTTCGTCGAGGAGTACCGCGACGTCAACGCCAAGGTCATCCAGCTGTTCGGTGTCTTCGATCCCGGCCTGGTGCTGATCGGCAACGTAACTGTCGCCGCTGTGCTGTTGGTCGGCGGCTTCCGGGTAGCGGATGGCCAGCTCGCGATCGGTGCGTTGCTCGCGGCGCTGCTGTACACGCGTCGTTTCTTCGACCCGATGGAGGAGATGGCGATGTTCTACAACTCCTACCAGTCGGCCGCTGCTGCTCTCGAAAAGATCTCAGGGGTGCTCGAAGAACGTCAGAGCGTGCCCGATCCGTTGAAGCCCGTCGACCACCTCGTGGCGCAGGGCACCATCGGTTTCGACAACGTGCAGTTCGCGTACAAGACAGACCGGGTCGTCCTGCCGCACTTCGACCTGGAGATTCCGGCGGGGCAGACCATCGCCCTTGTCGGCTCGACGGGTGCGGGAAAGACGACGCTCGCCAAGCTGATCTCGCGGTTCTACGACCCGAGTGACGGGCACGTGACGCTCGATGGCATCGACCTGCGCGACCTGCACCCGAAGGACCTGCGCCGAGCGATCGTCATGGTCACCCAGGAGGCCTACCTGTTCAGCGGCTCGGTGTCTGACAACATCGCGATCGGTAAACCGGATGCCACCTTCGACGAGATCACGGCAGCGGCGCGCGCCGTCGGTGCGCACGAGTTCATCGAGGGGTTGCCTAACGGCTACGACACCGATGTGAACAAGCGTGGTGGACGGGTCTCTGCCGGACAGCGCCAGCTGATCTCATTCGCACGGGCGTTCCTGGCCAACCCGGCTGTGCTGATCCTCGATGAGGCGACGTCGTCACTCGACATCCCGAGCGAGCGGCTTGTGCAGGAGGGGCTGACCACGCTGCTGGCTGACCGTACAGCTGTGATCATCGCTCACCGGTTGTCGACGGTGGCGATCGCTGACCGGGTGCTGGTGATGGAGCACGGTGTGATCGTCGAAGACGGCACGCCGGATGCGCTGATCTCTGGCACCGGGCGCTTCGCCAAGCTGCACGCGGCCTGGCGCGAGTCGCTGGTCTAGTGCAGCTGGCCTAGCGCCCAGCACAGCTCGCCGCGCCCTGTATGGCGAGTCGCGTCCGTTCTAGCGGTAGCGAATCGCCACAGCGGGCGCGGCGAGCGAGCAAGGGTCGACGCTACGCCGGTGACCAGCGCGCGAGGGCGTAATCGATTCGATAGACCCCTGTCGTAATGTCGCCGCGCAGGGGAGTGGCTTCGGCCAGGTAGTGCTGCAGCGCGCGTTTCTCGTGCTCGATAGGCGGATGCCCGCCGGCGCGGATGACACGCCACCACGCGACATCCGACCCGTAGTGCGACATGACCTGTCCGACGACACGCGCTCCGCGTGACCCGAGCGCCGCAGCGACGTCGCCGTACGTCATGACGCGTCCGGGTGGGATGGAGTCGACGATGCCGAGCACGCTCTCAACGAACGCACTGTCAGGGTCGAGGCGCATGGTGTGCGGCCCAGTTCAGAATCAGAGTTCGAGAGCGCCGATTGTCTCGCCGTACTGGGTCTCGCCGACATCGGTGAAGCCGATGCGGTGGAAGAAGGCCTCTGGGCCGTCTTCGCCGGACTCCCAGATGACCGTGATGCGGTCGAAGCCACGCTTGCGCGCCTCTTCGGCAAGGGCGTGGGCGGCGAACTTGCCGACTCCCTGGCCCTGGGCGTCGGCATCCACGTTGATGCGCCAGATGCACGCACGCAGTTCTTCCTGCGGGGACTCCGGGTCGAAGTTGCCGTGGATGAAACCGACGACCTTGTCTTCGTTGAGTACCACGCGCTGCCAGGAGGTGGCCGGGTTGATTGTCGACGCCGCAACTGAATACGTGACAGGAGCGATGAATTGCTCCTGACCGGGCTTCAGGCTCAGGTTGTTTGCAGCAACGATGTTGCGTGCGGACAGTTCTTCCAGTCTCAGCTCAGCCATGTGAACAGGGTAACCTGCTGTCGCAGCTGGCGATAGTCATGCCGGAACGGGGCGTCACGTACCGTCAGGTAATTCTCAGCGAACACAGCGTGAATTCCGCGTAAACGCCCCGGAATCTCAGTGGGTACTCACGACCAACTGTCTCGATGTCGAGATAGTTGCCCTGTTCAGTCAAGCTTGACGCTGGCCACCGCGCCCCCGGCTTCCTGAGGAGAAATCATTGGCCAGCCTGTCCTCCCTAGTGCTCATTGGGCAAGAGGTGGACACTGGAGCCATGCGCGAATTCCTCTCCCTCGTTCGTCGATACCCGCTCGTTGCGACGACGGTGATCATCGGGCTTGTCGGCCTCGTGTTGTGGGCAGTCGGACTAACGGGGCCCATCGCCTGGATCTTCGGCATCTACGCGCTTCTGGTGGCCGCCCGCTCGTTGGTCAACATGCTCAGGGAGCTGCGCAGCGGGAGCTGGGGCATCGACATCCTGGCCATCACGGCAATCGTCGCGACGGTGCTCGTCGGGGAGTACGTCGCGAGCCTGATCATCGTGCTGATGCTCACCGGGGGAGAGGCGCTCGAAGACTACGCGGCCGGACGCGCCAAGCGTGAGCTCGATGCGCTACTCAGTCGCGTGCCGCAGATCGCCCACCGCATCGGACGTGATGAGACGGATGTCGTCGATGTGCCGGCGAATGAGGTGCGGGTAGGAGACCTGCTGCTGCTGCGCCCATCCGAGATCGTCCCGGTTGACGGTGAACTCGTCTCAGACAGCGCAGTGTTCGATGAGTCGTCGCTGACCGGTGAGAGCATCCCCGTCGAACGTGTCAGGGGCGAGAGCGTTTTGAGCGGCGCGGTCAACGGACAGGCTGCCGTTGAGATGCGGGCTACGGCGACAGCGGGCGATAGCCAATATCAGCGAATCATCGCACTCGTCACCGAGGCCGCGGAGAGCCGAGCCTCTGTCGTACGGCTGGCCGACAGGTATGCCGTTCCGTTCACGCTCCTCTCGCTGGCCATCGCAGCAACCGCGTGGATCGTGACGGGCGATCCCGTGCGATTCGCCGAGGTACTTGTCGTTGCCACGCCGTGCCCGCTGCTCATCGCCGCGCCGGTGGCGTTCATGGGCGGCATGAGCAGGTCTGCCCGCAACGGCATCATCGTGAAGGGTGGCGGGGTGCTCGAACTGCTGTCCCGTGCCAAGACAGTGGTGTTCGATAAGACAGGGACGCTCACATACGGGGAGCCGTCGATCAACCGGATCGAGCCCATCGCACCCTTCGATGAGAGCGAGCTCCTGAGGCTTGCCGCGTCGGCCGAACAGTATTCGTCTCACGTGCTGGCCGCCTCGATCATCGCGGAGGCGCAGAAGCGTGGCCTGGAGCTCGAAGCCGCAGACGCAGCGAACGAGGTGGCCACATTCGGGGTTGCCGCCTCGATTCACGGCGTCGAGGTCGCCGTCGGCAAGTTTTCATTCATCGCGTCACGGGTGACGGATGCGACGGTGGCGAGTCTGCAGGGCGGCGAACTCGCGATCTACGTGGCTGTTGGAGACAAATTTGCCGGCAGCATCGTGGCCAGCGACCGGGTGCGCGACAACGCCAAGGCCACCATCGACAGCCTGGCCGCCCGCGGAGTGCACGATGTGATGATGCTCACCGGCGATGCGAGAGTGACGGCAGAGCACATCGCTCACGAGGTCGGCATCGAACGAGTGCAGGCCGAATGCCTGCCGAGTGACAAAGTCGACACGGTGCGCGGGATCACCAATCGTCCGGTGATCATGGTGGGCGACGGGGTGAACGACGCTCCAGTACTTGCCGTCGCCGATGTCGGCATTGCAATGGGCGCGAAGGGCTCGACGGCCGCGAGCGAATCAGCGGATGTCGTAATCATGCTCGACGACATCTCGCGAACCGTGCGCGCCGTGATGATCGGGCAGCAAACCGTCCGAATTGCGCTCGAGAGCATCTGGCTGGGCATCGCGCTCAGTATCTGCCTGATGATCGTCGCGGCTTTCGGGCTGATTCCCGCTACCGTCGGCGCACTCCTTCAGGAGCTGGTCGACCTGGCGACGATCCTGAACGCGCTGCGGGCGATTGGCGCGCGCCGGGATGCGGCCGAGAAGTCGCTGCCGAGTCTCGACAGGCAGAGTGTGGCCGCCGTTCAGTAGTGGTAACGGACATCCGCTACGACTGCAGACGCTTTCTGCATGCGCATCAACTGCTTTCGGCGGCCGGTGTCCATGTCCTGTGGGCCGAGGAGACGCGCGCTGAGATTCCACAGCAGGATGAGCGCGACGGCCGCGTAGATAATGAGGTTCAGGGTGGTGATCGCCCCGGCGATCTCGACGGGTGAATGGGCGAATATCCCCCCAGCGCGCGCCTGGAGGATAGGCCGGTTGACGAGCTCACAGAGGACGATCGCGAGCGTGATGAAGGCCGCAGAGGCCACCGCCCCCTTCCACAAGCGCGGCCTGCCGCGCCGGATGGGCCCACCGCTTGGGTAGTGGTGCATGGTGCGTCCCGGAATCCCGAAGATGACCATGCCAATGCCGATCACTGCCGGGGGTACGAGAGCGGCACTGTCACGCCTCGGCCCTGCGGTACCGATCCCGACGCTGTCCACGATCATCCACCGGATAATCATCAGCCCCATCATGCAGCCGAGAAGCAGGGAACGCGACCCGATCGTGACCAGTCGTGCCCTGCGCTTGCGCGCGAAGTATCCATGCGGGCCGCTGTCCAGCTGCTGGCGATCGGTGAGCCAGGCGAGACACGACGAGCACGCCTCTTCGCCGTACTCATACGGCGAAGCGCAGGCCGGGCACGGCTGCATCAGATCCTCTAACAACATGAGAGATGCCCCGTTCCGGTCACCCGTCAGGCTATCGATCTGGATGCTGACCGCTCCTCCCCCAGTCGAAGGGCCATGGTGTGCGCTAGAGCATGAAATCGCCGTCGGTGCGCGGTTCGAACCGCGGTCCGGCAGCGGCGATGTCGCTGGGCTCCTGATCGAGTCCTGCGCCCTGTTTTCCGGTGCTGTATGACGAGGTGACCAGGATCGGCATGTGATCTGAGGTGCCCCGAGGCAGCGTCTCGATGCTGTCGATGGCGAGCCCGACAGACGTGGCCAGGTCGAAGTGTCCCTTGAAGAACTTGTAGCGCGTGTAGGTCCGGTTGTCACTGAGAGTGAGGTCGTAGCCGGACTCCTTGACGCGATCGCTCAGATTCTCTTTGAAAATCGGGTAGTTGTAGTCGCCGACCATGAGCGTGGGAAGCCCGGGGCCGAGGATGCGCAATTCACTCAGCGCCGAGTGGATCTGAGCGCGCCGCAGCGAATTGAGCGCCGTGAGAGGGGCCGCGTGAAACGAAGCGACGACGAGTTCGCGATCGGCTTCCCTGTCGATCAGGCGCGTGCCGATCAGGCGCTCATGGGCGGGCTTCAGTACCCGGTCGTGCAGCGACTTCTTGAGGGCGAATGTCTTGGTCGTGACAGCAGTGAAGCGGTCGTCACGGTAGTAGAGCGCCAGCCCCAGTCGGTTGCGTGACGTGGAGTCGGCAAGCCTGAGGTTGTTGATTTCCGCCGGCAGCTCAAGAGTGTCGCATTCCTGCAGGCAGAGCATGTCGGGACGATATTCAGTCGCCAGCCCGATCAATTCGCTGCTTGCACGATTCTTGCGGAGGTTGTAGCTGATGACTCTCACGACCGACCCTGCCTCAATCTTGTACTCGGTTGTTTTGCGGTTCTTCGGGTTATCTTGCGGAATTTCAGGTTGCACTGCGGTCAGCCAGCATACGACGATTCGCTTAGAACCGCCCGACGGTATGCCCCGGCACGCTGATCGTTTTCGAAGGCTGATAAATTTCGAATGTTACAAGTCGGTAAAGAACACGCTCCGATCGACTTCTTTTCCTTGCCATTCTTTAGTTCGTAAGCTTTACTAACAAACATGACGGCAACGGATGCCCAACGACTGATTCACAGTCGGGCGCTACGCACCACCTCAAAGGTGTTGCCGGAGCATGCCCGCGGGCACAACCGTTCACTCGTGCTGCAGACGCTGTATCACGCAGGCTCTCAGAGCAGGGCCGATCTGGCCCGTGAGACCGGTCTCACTCGCGTCACGATCTCCGACCTGGTTTCCGATCTCATCGCGGAGCGCCTCGTTATCGAGCTGGGCCAGCGCGAGTCGGTGCGCCCTGGCAAGCCGGCAACGCTCGTCGACATCAACAGGGCTGCATTCCAGATCATCAGCCTCGACCTGTCTGGCCACCGGGTGTTCCATGGTGCTGTGCTTAGCCTCGACGGCGAGGTCCTCGAACGCGCAGACGTCGAACGCGGCGCTGCAACGGGAGAAGAGGCGGTCGCTCGGGTCATCGGCCTGCTTGACTCCGTCATCGCACTGGCCACCGCCCCGATCCTCGGCATCGGCATCGGTTCGCCCGGCATCGTCGACCTCGACGGCGTGGTGCGCAGCGCTCCTAACCTCGGATGGGAGAGCCTGCCGCTGCGTGAGCGACTCGAGCTTCACACAGCACTGCCCGTGCTCGTCGCCAACGATGCGAATGCGGCGGTACTTGCCGAGCACAGCTTCGGGGGAGTTGACCACGACCTCATGCTCGTCAAGGTGGGTCACGGTGTCGGCGCCGGGCTGCTCGTCGGCGGCCGTCCCGTATTCGGTGGTCGCTTCGCGGCCGGCGAGATCGGCCACGTTGTCGTCGGAACAGACGGTGGACCGCTCTGCGCGTGCGGCAAGAGCGGATGCCTTGAGGCCTGGCTGGCAGCGCCCCGCCTGACTGCCGAGATCGAGCGGGTCACCGCATCCGTCGATGCGGCCAACGTGGTTGCAGCCCGCGCTCACATTCTTGCGGAAGCTGGCAGACGCCTCGGCATCGTGCTTGCTCCCGTCGTCGGTGCCCTCAATCTTCAGGAGATCGTCCTGAGCGGCCCGACCCAACTTCTTGATGGTCCGCTGGCAACAGCAACCATCGAGACGCTTCGAAGTAGAACCATGGTCGACTTTCACAGCGACCTCACGCTTCGGATGACCTCGCAAGGGCAAGACATCGTGCTTCGCGGCGCTGCCGTCATGGTCTTGTCCGGTCGACTCGGGGTTTCTTAACACGGCTCTCCCTGCTCCAATCGGTGTGGCATCCGCACACGCCGGCAATCCAAGAAAGGAACCTCTCATGAAGAGAAAGCTCATCACTCTCGCCGCTCTGGCGAGCGCATCCGCCCTCGTTCTTGCAGGATGCTCCTCCGCCCCAGCTGGCGGCGCAGCCAGCACTGACGGCGCAGGCAAGACGATCACGTTGTGGCTGGCCGGTGGCGACACCCCCGACACCATGCGCGAGTACCTGAAGACCGAGTTCAACAAGGAAACCGGCGGCACGCTGAACATCCAGCAGCAGGACTGGGGAGACCTCGTCACCAAGCTGACGACCTCGCTGCCTGACGCCAACAACACACCTGATGTCACCGAGATGGGCAACACGCAGTCGCCCACATTCACCAACGTCGGTGCGTTCCTTGACATCTCTGACATGTACGACGAGCTCGGCGGCACCAAGCTGTTGCAGTCGTTCGTTGATGCAGGAAAGGTCGGCGACAAGAACTACACGCTGCCGTACTACTTCGGTTCGCGTGCAGTATTCACCCGCTCGGATGTCTGGGCGGCCGCCGGAGTTGAGCAGCCCACGACGCTCGATGAGTTCAACACCGCAGTTGCAGCCGTCAACGCAGCCAACCCGCTGAACATCCCCGGCTTCTCCGGCTTCTACCTGGGCGGCCAGGACTGGCGCAACGGTATCTCCTGGATCTTCGCCAACGGCGGCGACATTGCCACCGTCAAGGACGGCACCTGGACTGCAACACTCTCATCAGAGAAGTCACTCGAGGGCCTCGAGCAGCTGCAGGAACTGTACAAGTCGGCATCCAACGCACCGAACGACGCCAAGGACTCCAACCAGTACATCTACCTGAACGACAGCGACGAGATCAAGGATGCCGAGGGTAACGTCACCTCAAGCACCTCGCTCGCCGCTGCAACGATCATGGCGCCCACCTGGGCACACTGGTCGATCGGAACCCTCGGAACCGATGCTGACGGCAAGGCGACCCGCACCTGGGATGACACCAAGAACTCCGTCTTCGCACTGCCAGGCAACGACGGCAAGCCGGCCCCGGTCTTCGCTGGTGGTTCAAACATCGGTATCTCCGCCACGAGCAAGAACCCTGAACTGGCTAAGACCCTTCTGAAGATCATCTACTCAGAGGACTACCAGAACATGCTCGGTGAGAACGGTCTCGGCCCGGCAAACAGCGACTACGTGAACTCGCTCGGTGACGACCAGTTCGCACAGGCACTCATCGAGTCAGCATCCAACTCGAAGCTCACCCCGGCAGCACCGGGCTGGGCAACGGTTGAGGGCTCGCTCATCATGGAAGAGTTCTTCAGCAAGATCAAGGATGCATCCGACCTCAAGGCCCTCGCAACGGAGTACGACGAGAAGCTCACTCCGATGCTGAACGGCAAGTAACACACCCTCACCAGCGGGTTCCTGACAGGCTCGGCGGGCGGATGCGACATCCGCTTGCCGAGCCGGTCGGGCTCCTCCCGTGCAACTCACCACAATTGAAAGGAGGGGAAGCATGACCACGCAGAACCTCGTGTTGGACCGGGCGGATCCGCCCCGCGCCAACAGACCACGCAAGAGGGGGAAACTCGCCCCGTACCTGCTGATCGTTCCCTCCATCGCCATTCTTGTAATCGCGCTCGGCTATCCGCTCATCTGGCAGCTCGTCACTTCGATGCAGAAGTTTGGCCTGGCCCAGCAGTTCGGACAGCCGGCCGAGTTCGTCTGGTTCGAAAACTACATCACCCTGTTCACCGATCCGTACATGTGGACAGTCGTCGCGAGGTCCATCGCGTTCTGCCTCGTCACTGCCGGAGTGACCATGGTCGTCGGCACACTGCTGGCGCTGTTGATGAACGTCGTGAACAAGCCGGTGCAGATCATGGTCCAGATTTCGCTGCTGCTGGCGTGGGCAATGCCCGTCGTTGCAGCGATGACCGTGTGGAACTGGCTGATCGACTGGCGCCGCGGTGTGCTGAACAACGTGCTCGTGAGCATGGGTCTCGACTTCCAGAACCACAACTGGCTCGCAAACCCGCTCTCCTTCTTCTTTATCGCCATGATCATCGTCGTCTGGATGAGCGTGCCGTTCGTTGCATTCTCGATCTACGCCGGCCTCACCCAGGTCTCGACCGAGGTGCTTGAAGCAGCCCAAATGGACGGCGCAACGCCGACCCAGCGGCTGCGCTTCATCATCGTGCCCATCATTCGCCCCGTGCTCGCGATCATCATGCTGCTGCAGGTGATCTGGGACCTGCGTGTATTCACCCAGATCCGTCTGCTGCAGGATGCCGGCTCGATCGCATCAGAGACCAACCTGCTCGGCACATACATCTACCAACTCGGCGTCGGCTCGAGCGACTTCGCCATGGCGAGTGCAGTCTCGATCTTCGTGCTGATCCTCACCGTCGCACTCAGCTGGTTCTACGTGCGCAGCATGCTCAAGGAGGACGAATCATGACCTCGGAACTGACATCGCCCCGCACCGACGGTCCAGGCGGCCTCGGCGGCGCCGGCGCATCCGGCACCTCTGGCGACCCCAGTGGGCCTCCCGTTTCTTCGCCGCACACCGCCGGACGAGCCGGTAAGCCGGCACGAAGCGGCAACCGTCGATTCAAGCCGCGCAAGGTCGTCCTCGGCATTGTCGGTGTCGTCGTTTCCCTGATCTGGGTCTTCCCGGTGTACTGGATGCTCAACTCGTCGCTGCTGCCGAACGTCGTACTGCAGAAGACGACGCCGACCTGGCTGCCGTTCGGCGGCTCTTTCGACAACTTCATTGCCGTCATCGACGGCGGCACCTTCTTGCCAGCACTCGGCATGAGCGTTGTTATCGCCATCATCACCGTGACGTTCTGCCTGCTCTTTGCGTTCTTCGGAGCGTTGGCGATCAGTCGCTTCAGGTTCAAGGGCCGAAAGACATTCGTGCTCGCTGTGCTGCTCATCCAGATGCTGCCTGCCGAAGGTCTCTTCATCGCGCAGTACAAGATGATGGGTAGTCTCAACCTGCTCAACTCGGTCGTCGGCGTCAGCATCATCTATATCGCTGCCGTCGTTCCGTTTACCATCTGGATGCTGCGCGGCTTCGTCGCCGGGATCCCGGCCGACCTCGAAGAGGCCGGCATGATCGACGGGCTCAGCCGCACCCAGGCGTTCATGCGCATCACCTTCCCGTTGCTCGCGCCCGGGCTGGTGGCATCCGGTGTCTATGCGTTCCTGCAGGCCTGGAACGAATTCACCGTTGCGCTTGTGTTGCTGCAGAACAACTCAGACCAGACGCTGCCGCTCTGGCTGCGCGGTTTCATTCAGGCCAGTGCGAGCCGAGCGACCGACTGGGGCCAGGTCATGGCCGCATCGACGCTTGTTGCAGTGCCGGTCATCATCTTCTTCCTGTTCGTTCAGGGACGTATGACCAGTGGTCTGGTCAGTGGGGCGGTCAAGGGTTGAGTCTCGTGGAAACGGTGCTGGATGTCGACGTTGTACGTCGGCAGATCCGGTCCACGCTCATGCCGGGTTTTGTGGGCACCACAGTTCCTGAATGGCTTGCGCAGCGCCTCCGTGACGGACTGGGCGCCGTGTGCATCTTCGGCCCGAATATCGTCTCCCGTGCGCAGCTGCGTGAGCTCACTGCCGCGATCCACGCCGAGAACCCACTCGCCGTCATCGGGATCGACGAAGAGGGTGGCGACGTCACCCGGCTTTATTACGAATCGGGATCACCATACCCTGGCAACGCGATTCTGGGCAGGCTCGACGACGTTGAGCGCACCGAGCGCGTCGGACGACTGGTGGGCTGGGAGCTGCGCCAGGCCGGCTGCACCCTGACGTTCGCGCCGGATGTCGACATCAATTCGAACTCGAACAATCCGGTCATCGGGGTGCGGAGTTTCGGCACAGATCCCGAACGGGTCGCTGCCCACAGCGCGGCCTGGGTACGTGGACTCGAAGGCACGGGGGTGGCCTCAAGCCCGAAGCATTTCCCCGGCCACGGTGACACGTCTCAGGATTCACACCTGGCGTTGCCCGTCGTCGACCTCACGGTCGACGAGCTCAACGCACGGGAGCTTGTGCCGTTCCGTGCGGCGATCGCCGCCGGCGCACAGACGATCATGACCTCGCACATCCTGCTCCCCAGGGTCGACCCGGTGTTCCCTGCAACGCTATCGAAGCGCATCCTTGAGGGTCTGTTGCGCGAGGAACTCGGCTTCGAGGGCGTCATCGTGAGCGATGCGCTCGACATGGTGGGGGCCAGCGGCGTCCTCGGTATTCCTGGGGCTGCTGCTGCCGCACTGGCCGCCGGCTGTGACCTGCTCTGCATCGGCACCGAAAACACCGACGCTCAGATGAGTGAGATCGAAGACGCCGTGCTGGCCGCTATCGTGGCGGGCGATCTCACCGCAGACCGGGTAGCGCAGGCTGCCGGCCGAGTACTCGCGTTGGCTGCGACCACACGTGAGGTGGCTGCGCTCTCGCCGATTACGGCTGAGGTCAACTCGATCGACGAGCCGGAGTTCAACACCGGTCTGGTCATCGACTCATTCGAACTGAACCAGACGGCGCAAGCGTGGCTGGCCGCCGGGCATCCGACATATTCGGTGATCAGGCTTGAGACAGTCGCGAACATCGCAGTCGGCGTGGCGCCGTGGGGGCCGTTCGCTGAGCTGGGCGCGCACCCGGACTCTGCGCTGGCCGCGGCCTGGAGCGGCAAGCCTGTCGTCACGTGCACCGCCGAGAGCGGCCAGGAACTGGTGCTCGCTGCGCTGGCTCCCGTGCTGGTGATCGGCAAGGACAACCATCGACACGCATTCGCCACCGACATCATCGACACGCTGCGGGCCGAGGGCCGTGAGGTGCTCGTCGTCGACATGGGTTGGCCATCCGATGACCGTGAATACGCCGATATCGCCACGTTCGGTGCCTCGCGCCTGTTGGGCCGTGCACTGCTGACGCTCCTGCTTGATGTCGCACCGAATGATTGATTCTGATTGAACTCGATAAGATAAGCGCAGTGAAAATCAGATTCTTTGTGATGGAGTGGTGTCGTGGCTGAAGTTGTCGTTGTAGAAAATGAGTTGGCCGCTGGTGCGCTGATTGCAGCATCGATTCGCGACCTGATCGCCCAGAAGCCGGACGCCGTGCTCGGCCTGGCAACCGGATCGACTCCGTTGTCGGTCTACAGGGCGCTGGCCGCTTCGCTGGTCTCCGATCCGCTCGACGTGTCGCGTGTGCGTGGTTTTGCCCTGGACGAATATGTCGGACTGCCCGCTGGTCACCCCGAGAGCTATCGCGCAGTTATCACGCGTGAGGTCGTTGAGCCGCTCGGCCTGACGGCTGAGAACATCCACGTTCCCAATGGCGACCTGGCCTCGATCGAAACCGCTGGAGACGATTACGAGCGTGCCATCGTTGAAGCCGGGGGAGTTGACGTGCAGATCCTCGGTATCGGCCGTACGGGTCACCTGGGCTTCAACGAGCCCGGTTCGTCTTTTGCCTCGACCACACGCATCAAGACCCTCACCGAGAAGACGCGCGAAGACAATGCACGTTTCTTCGACTCGCCTGACGATGTGCCGATGCACTGCATCACGCAGGGCCTCGGCACCATCCTGCGGGCCAAGCACCTCGTGTTGCTCGCGTTCGGCGATGCCAAGGCGGATGCGATCGCCGCGGCTGTTGAAGGGGCGGTCACGGCCAGCCAGCCCGGTTCGGCGATCCAGTTCCACCCACAGGTGACTGTCGTCGTAGATGAGGCTGCGGCGAGCAAGCTCACAAACCTCGCGTATTACAAGCACGCCTGGGCACACAAGCCTGCCTGGCAGGGCCTCTAGCCCCTGCGCGCTGGGTGGGGCCGGGCTGACCGGCGTCACCTGGCGCTTACGCTTGATGAATGAAGTCTTTGCGGCCCGCCGGCTCTGAAATTCGCCGAGTCGGGTCGAAGCCGCGGTTGCCCCGCGATGTCTATGTTCTGGGCGTCATCTCGTTCTTCGTGATGGTCGGTTTCGGCGTCGTCATCCCCGTGCTGCCCGTCTACGTGCGCAGCTTCAATGTCGGCAACTTCGAGATTGGCGCTGTCGTCTCGGCGTTTGCGCTGATGCGCCTGATTGCGAGTCCGTTCTGCGGCCGCCTGATCGACTTGATGGGCGAACGGCTTGTCCTGGCCGTCGGTATCGGCATCGTTGCCGTGTCGAGTGGCTTGGTCGGAATCGCCGGAAGTTATCCGCAGCTACTGCTCCTGCGAGGAGTCGGCGGCATCGGCTCAGCGATGTTCACTGTCGCGGCGATGACAATGCTGCTCGGTTCCACTTCGCCGGCTCTCCGTGCGAGGGCCATCGGCGTCTATCAGGGCGGATTCCTGCTCGGTGGCATGGCAGGACCCGCCATCGGCGGACTGCTCGCCGCCATCTCGTTGACGGCACCCTTCTTCTTCTACGCCGGCACGCTGGCCGTTGCGGGCATCATCGGACTCATCTTGCTCCGACCAAGAACCATTCGTCACGATGCGAGTGCCGCCGCTGCCGACGTCGTCGCTCCGATCCCGTTCAGGATGGTGCTCACCGACCGCCGATATCGAGCAGCGTGCGTGGCCAACTTCGCGCAGGGCTGGACCTCTTTCGGGGTGCGGAGTGCCCTGATCCCTGTACTCATCGTCGAGGTGCTGAACGGCCCGACCGCGTGGACAGGCCTCGCTTTCGCCGTTGCCGCCGTCGCCCAGACGATCGCGCTGGCTCCTGCCGCCCGGTTCATTGATACGGTGGGGCGCAAGCCCGCCATCATCGGTTCATTCGCCGCAGCTGCCATCATCATTGCTGCGGTGCCGTTCGCTCCGAACATCGTGGTGTTGACCGTGCTGCTGTGCCTCTACGGCGTCGCCGCGGCGTTCATGGGCACGGCTCCCGCTGCAGTGGTGGGGGATGCCGCTGGGTCGCGCAGCGCACGGGCCGTCGCGGTGTTCTCGATGTGCGCCGATATCGGGGCCATCATCGGGCCGCTGGTCGCAGGGCTGCTCGCCGACACCTTCTCATATGGGGCGGCGTTCGGCGTGGGGGCTGTACTGTTCCTGGCCGCAGCGGTGTATGCGCTGCGGATGCCGAGGGATGTCCTTACAGGAAGTCCGGCTAGCTGAGTTCTTTGCGACCTGAGATGACGCCGCTCACCGTGGCAACGAGAGCGAATACGATTGCGACGATCGGCTGCCCGAGGTCCCACCAGGCGAACGCTGCAGCACCGAAGACGAAGATCTCGACGATGGCCTTGCCGAACGGGTCGATCTTGAAGACTGCCTTGGGGGAGCGGAACAATGCCCACACCAGAATCGCGAAGAGTGGTGCGCCGATGCCGATGAGGATTCCCGGCCAGGGCAGCGGCCAGGCGACGAAGCCCCAGATGCCGAGGCTGACAAAGGCGAAGAGTTCGAGGATGAACCGAAGGATGTCGTTGGCGCCGATTTTGACGTGTGCTGGTGTCGATGTCACCAGTCGATTCTACGGGGGCTAGCGGAAGATGATTGTGCGGGCGCCGTCTCGCAGGATGCGGTTCTCGGCGAACCACTTCACTGCCTGCGTCAGAGTACGGCTCTCTTCGTCCTGACCGATGGCCACGAGTTCTCCCGGGCTGCGGGAATGGTCGACGCGCACCACATTCTGCTCGATGATCGGACCCTCATCGAGGTCGCTCGTGACGAAGTGGGCCGTCGCGCCGATCAGCTTGACGCCGCGGGCGTGTGCCTGCCTGTACGGGTTCGCGCCCTTGAAGCCGGGCAGGAACGAGTGGTGGATGTTGATGGCCATGCCTTCGAGGCGTTCGCAGAGTTCAGGGGAGAGGATCTGCATGTACCTGGCGAGTACGACGAGCTCGATGTCGTGCTCATCGACTGCCTCGATGATGCGGGTTTCGAACGCTGCTTTGCTCGCGGCATCCGTTACCGGGTGTGACTCGAACGGCACCCCGTAGAAACCGACGAGGTCGCGCAATGTGCCGTGGTTGCTGAGCACCAGGGGAACTTCGACGGCGAGCTGCCCCGCGCGTTGGCGGAACAATAGGTCGTTGACGCAGTGTCCGGCTGTGGAGGCCAGCACCAGGGTACGAAGCGGGCGTCCGACGACATCGATGATCGAGTGCATGCCGTAGCGCTCAATGACGGGTGCCAGTTCTGCCTCGATCTCGGCACGCTCGGCAGGGGATTCCACCTGGAGCCGAATGAAGAAACGCCCGGTGTCTGCGCTTGAAAACTGCTGGCTCTCCGTGATGTTGCCGCGGGCGTTGACGATGGCACCGCTGACCGCATGCACGATTCCCGGCTGGTCTGCACACACGAGTGAGATCACCCAGTGGTGGTGAGCGCCCGCCGGGGTGGATGCAATGTGCGACGAAGAAGTCATCAAGCCAGATTACCGGCCCCGCGTATTTTCTGGCCGCACGACGTCGTCGGGTACACTGTTTCTTGGTCGACGCAACACGTTGGCCCCGGGCGCGCACGTTGGCGCGCAGTCGATTTTGGGCCTGTCACGACGGGCGTGCAAGATCCGCCGTTCGCGAGCACTGATCTCTATGTCAAAAATCCTTCCTCTGTCCGCGCCTGCCGATGCGAAGCCGTTTCCCTGGCTCGGATTGATCACCCTGGCAGCTGCCGTCTTCCTCTCCGTCACGTCTGAGATGCTGCCTACCGGCCTGCTGCCGGATATGAGCAAGAGCCTGGGCGTCAGCGAATCCCAGGTGGGCCTGCTGGTCACCTGGTTCGCTTTCACCGTCGTTCTGACCACGGCGCCCATGACCCACCTGACCCGTACCCTGCCGCGGCACGGACTTATCGTCACGGTGCTTATCGTCTTCGCCATCAGCAATGTGCTGACGGCAATCGCGCCGAGCTACGAGTTCGTCATCGCCTCCCGGATCATCGGCGGTCTGGCCCACGGTCTGTTCTGGGCCGTAGTCGGCGCATACGCCGGACACCTGGTGCCGAAGGAACAGATCGGTCGAGCGGTGTCGATCACGGTCGCCGGTGGCACCCTGGCCTTCGTCTTCGGTGTGCCGCTGGCCACGGCGGCCGGGCAGCTGCTCGGCTGGCGCCAGTCGTTCGGGCTGCTGGCCGTGCTCATGCTTGTCGGCGCCGTCATCGTGTGGAAGTGCCTCCCGCCCGTCGAGCACTTCGGTGCGAAGCAAAAGCGGGAGCGCGCCGAAGCCGCGACAAAGCCGGCCACAGACACCCCCGCATCCACCGACCGTGGCATCTGGCGCGACCCGAGCATGATGGCCGTCGTGCTGCTCTGCTCGATCACAGGCCTCACCATGATCGGCCACTACACGTTCTACACGTACATCGCGCCGTACCTCATCGACGGCATGGGCGTCGACAGCTCGGCGATCGCTCCGCTCCTGTTTGCGTACGGTATCGCAGGCGCGGTCGGACTTCTGCTCTCCGGAACGGTGTTCGGTCCGCGTCCTCAGGCGGGTCTTGTGATCTTCCTCGCGGTCTGCGCGGTCAGCGTGACGGTGCTTGCCATTCTCACGGCCACCCTGCCCGTCGCCATTGGCGCGTTCGTGCTCTGGGGCATCGCGTTTGGCGGTATCCCCGCGATGCTGCAGACCCGACTGCTGCACACAGCGTCTCCCCGAATCAGGGATGCCGCCAGCGCCTTCTACACCTCGGCCTTCAACGCGGGCATCGGCGGTGGAGCATTGCTCGGTGCTGGCCTGCTCGAAGTGGCCGGACTGTCGGCGCTCCCGTTCGTCTACGTGGGTATCCTTCTCGCGTCGCTCACCCTCGTGGTCGTCAGCGACGTCGTCATGCGCCGGCGCCGTCTGGCCTAGAGGGAAACAGCGTCCGTGTCGTCCAGCCACCGCAGGACGACGTCGGCGAACTCGTTCGGACGCGTCTCGTGGACGTTATGACCAGCCGGTATTGCGACGAGAGTGCAGTTGGGGATGAGCCCAGATACTTCTACGAGTAGTTCCTGCGGGACATGGCTCGTGGGACCGCCACCGATAAGCAGCGTGGGCGACACGATGTCAGGCAAACGCGTCCACCACCTGCGGGTGGGGTCGTTGACTTGTTCAACGATTGCGGGAACGACCGCCCAATCAAACCCCAGCTCGCCCTCAGGACGAGCGGGCGCCGTACGCGTGCGTGGGAACGGCGGCGGGACATCCTCGACTACTAATCGCGCGATCCGATCCGGCTGCGCCTGAGCGATGAGGTAGGCGACGGTGCCTCCCATCGAGTGACCGACGAGCAAAACGTCATGCAGGCCGAGGGCGTCAAAGACCTCGATGACATCGTCGCGCATGAGCTCGAACGAGTAGACACCCGGCCAGTCACTGTCGCCATGCCCGCGCAAGTCCACGTTCACCACTCGAAACAGCGATGCGAACGTGGGCTCGACCGCAGCCCAGCTGGCAGCCTGCTCCCCGAGCGCGTGCAACAAGACCATTGTTGGCCCGCTCTTGGCGCCCGAAAAGTGGCAGGCAATTCTGACTCCGTTGCCAAGTTCAATCGATCGCGCCTCCATGAGCCAACTCTATAAGGGCATCCTGATCAGCGAGTAGCGAACACAGCGTGTACCTAATACAGGATGAATCGAGCGACGGTAACCAAATACAGGACAGATCGCGCTCTCTGCGACAATGTTTCCGGTTTTCGCGACCGCGATCAACGAGTCGGGCCTGGGTTCACCAATCGCTCGACACTGCTAGCGCAAGCGGATGCCGGCGGCGTAAACCTCGTCGATTTCAAGTGCGGCGCTCAGGAGCACGGCGTCCGCGGCGTAGCCGACCGCGAGGCGGCCGAGGTCATGCGCGCGTCCGACCGTGCGGGCCGGTGTTTCGGTGAGCGCGGTGATGGCGTCGGTGATACTGACGCCGACCTCGTTCACCGCGCGGCGCAGCGCCTCGTCGAGCGTCAGCGTCGAACCGGCGATCGAGCCGCCTTCTGTGAGGCGGGCGACGCCATCGGTGACCGTGACGGCCAGGGTTCCGAGCATGTATGCGCCGTCGGTCGAGCCGGTGGCTGCCATGGCGTCGGTGATCAGCGCGATTCGGCCCGGGGCTCCTGCGAACGCCAGTCGAACGACCTCAGGGTGCACGTGGACACCGTCGTTGATGATCTCCAGCGTGACGTTGTCGCTGTGCGTTGCTGCGGACACCGGGCCGGGGGCACGATGGTGGATGCCTCGCATGCCGTTGAAGGCATGTGTCAGGATCGACGCCCCTGAGGCGAAGGCGGCGAGGGCCGTCTCGTAGTCCGTTGAACTGTGGCCGACGGCGACGGCGATGCCGGCATCCGTCAAAGCGGCGATGGCCTCCGGTGCACCGGGGAGCTCGGGGGCCAGCGTGATCTGGCGGATGTGACCGCGCCCTGCCCGGATCAGCCGGGCAATGGAATCGGCGTTTGGGGCACGCAGCAGTGCGGGGTTGTGCGCACCGCGGAACGCATCGTCGAGGAACGGGCCCTCGAGGTGCGCGCCGAGGATCAGCGGGTTCTGCTCTGCTTCTGTGGCGATCGCGTCGAGGCGCGTCTCCAGGTCGTCGACGGTTGCGGTGACGAGGGAAAGCACGATGCGCGTCGTACCGTGCGCGTGGTGCACGGCAAGCGCGGTGCGGATGGCGTCGGCACCGTCGTCGAATGCGCTGCCGCCGGCACCGTGGCAGTGGATATCGACGAACCCGGGGGTGAGCCAGCGTCCGGCGGCATCGGTGACAACTGTGGTAGCAGCGTCTGCTCCCAGGCCGTCAGACCCAGGCGCGGCGACATGCGCACGCCAGCCGTCGCCGGTACCAACGGCTGAGACGACGTCGCCGTCGAAGGCGACCCAGGCATCCGCTGTGATGGACCCGCCTGAAACGAGAGCTGCTGAGTGAATGACAACAGTGGCACTCATGTGGCGACGATCACCTCAACGCCGTTCTCTGCAAAGGCGGCGAGTTGCTCGGCGGTGATGCCGGCATCGGTGATGAGCGTGTTGAAGAGCTTGGACGAACCCATGGTGGCGAAGGCGTTGTGGCCGATCTTGCTCGAGTCGGCCACGACGATCGCACGGGAGGCGCGGTGGGCCATCAGTGAGTTGACCGCTGCCTCACGCTCATCGTGCACAGTCGGACCCACGATGGGGTCGATGCCGTTGACGCCGATGAATGCGATGTCCATCGTGATCCTATCCAGCACGATGTCACTGTACGGACCGACGAGTTCGTATGAGCGGGGGTGCAGGACGCCACCGGTGACAACAGTCTTGATCTGCGGGCGCATCGCAAGCTGGGCGGCGATGTTGATGGCGTTTGTGACAACAGTCAGGCTGGAGTGCGGTGAAGCCTCCATGATGTCGGCGCGGGCACCGAGCACGGTGGCGATTGCGGTGCTTGTAGTACCACCGCAGAGCCCGATGACGGCGCCACGAGGAACGAGCGCACTCGCAGCATGGGCAATTCGCAACTTCTCGGGAGCGTGCTGCTCTTTCTTGTAACGGATGGGCAGGTCATATGCCACCGATTGTCCGATGGCCCCACCGCGGGTGCGGGTCAGCAGCTGTTGGCTGGCCAGGGTGTCGAGATCACGGCGGGCCGTGGCCGCTGAGACATCCAGCTTGGTGATGATGTCGTCGACGTCGAGCTGGCCGGTTTCGGCCAGCAAGTCGAGCACGGCATTCAAGCGCTCGGCGCGATTCATGGCTAGTCCCTTGTCCCTGTTGTCCCTGGTAGTAGTGCGAACAACTCTAGAAGTCTGGCAGCCTCACCGGTGATTGCTTTGCGCCCCGCCGCCACGTATTTACGCGAGTCGACGACGCTGGGGTTCGCCGTCAGGTACTCCCGGATGGCCGCGGTAAAGAATCCGTTCAGGTGGGTCGATACGTTGATCTTCGTCATGCCGGCCGAAATGGCTGCAACGATCTGCTCGTCCGATGCTCCGGAGGATCCGTGCAGTACCAGTGGCACGTCGAGTGCGGCGTGGAGGATGGCGATCAGGTCGGTATCAAGAGACGCCGAACGGCTGGTCATGGCGTGGGACGAGCCGACGGCGACGGCCAATGCGTCGACACCGGTTGCTGCCACAAATGCCACAGCTTCTTCCGGGTCGGTGCGCACGCCGGGCGCGTGCGCGCCGTCCTTGCCGCCGACTTTGCCGAGCTCTGCCTCGACATAGACGTTGGCCCGGTGGGCATACTCGGTCACCCGACGAGTGGCAGCCACATTCTCGTCATACGAGAGGTGCGCGCCGTCGTACATGACGGAACCGAAACCGAGGTCGATTGCGCGGAGCGCGAGCTGTTCGTCTTCTGCGTGGTCAAGGTGCAGTGCGACAGGTACCGATGCTGCTTGTGCGAGGGCGAGACTGGCCAGTGCGACAGGCTCAAGTCCGCCGTGGAAGTTCGAGCAGTTCTCGGAGATCTGCAGGATCACCGGCAGGCCGGCCAGTTCGGCTGCGGCCACCAGCGCCTCGGCCGTTTCGAGGTGGATGACGTTGAAGGCACCGATCCCCGTTCCACCCGCTGCTGCTGCATCCATCAGTTCGCGGGTAGGGGCGAGGGTCATTCTGTGATCCTGTCTGTCGTGTCGATTGTCAGTTCGTCGGCGAGTTGGGCATGTAGCGGGGAGATCTCGCCGGCCAGGGGCATCAGCACAGCGGCTGCTGACCAGGCAGTGGCCAGGCGCAAGATCTGTTCAGGGTCGGTGATTCCGTCTGCGAGGCAGGCGGCGATGGCAGCGACTGCAGCATCGCCCGCACCTGTCGGGTTGCCGTCGAGCACGCGGCCGAGTCGTGCCCGCAGCGGATGCTTCGGATCTTCACGCGACACGGCGATCATGCCGTCTTCGCCGAGGGAGACCAGGACGAGCGATGCCCCGCGCTGCAACAGGCTGCGCGCAGCCCGCACGGGATCCGCGTCACCCGTCGCCTCGACAAGCTCATGTCGATTGGGCTTCAAGACAGTGGCTCCGGCCTCGGCGGCGGCCAGCAGGGCCGGACCAGAGGTGTCGATGACCGAAGCGATCTCGAGCGACGTGGCCGCCCTGACCAGTTCGGGATAGAAATCGGGATCTGCGCCGAGCGGCAGACTGCCGGATCCGACCAGACAGCGTGCTTGTTCGAGTGCCGCCTGGGTTGCGTTGGTGAGACGTTGCCACTCTGCCGGGCTGTGATCTTCGCCGAACTCGTTAAATATGCTCGTTTGGGCATGTTTCTCGTCGACGAGGGCGATCGTGCGCCGGGTGGCGGCCTGCACCGCGACGATGCGGTGGGGAACACCGCTGGCAGCAAGTTCCCTGGCAAACTCCTTGCCGGTGAGTCCGCCAGCGACGCTGATAGCCAGCGCCTGGTGGCCCTGCTGGTGGAGCACCCGCGCGACGTTCAGGCTTTTGCCTCCTGCACGCGCCTCGGCGGTCGGCACCCGATGGGTCTCACCCAGTTCTATGGCGGGAACCAGGTAGGTGAGGTCGAGTGCGGGATTAGGGGTGACGGTAACGATCACGATGAGGCTCCTGCGATTCGTTCTGCGAGTTCTCTGGCAAGCAGCGCAGCGCCGATCAGACCGGCATTCTCGCCGATCCTGGCCGGAATGAGTTCTGGGCGGCGGTGGAAGCTGAGCTGGGCATCAACTCGCGCGCGGAGTGGAACGAAAAGTGCGTCGCCTGCCTGCGCGAGTCCGCCGCCGATGACGATTGCTTGTGGGGCGATAACGGCGGCGAGCTGGGCAATGCTGAGCGCAAGAGCGTCGAGCGCTTCATTCCAGACAGCTTCGGCGACGGGGTCGCCCGCTGCTGCTCGCTGCAGTACATCCTTCGCGCCATCTGGAGTGACACCGCTTCGCTCGGCGTAGATGCGGGCGATGGCGCCGGCGGATGCGATCGCCTCGAGGCAGCCGGTGGCGCCACAGGGGCAGAGCGGGCCGTCAGGGTCGACAATTGAGTGTCCTATCTCGCCGGCGTAGCCGTCAGCCAGATGGGCGCGCCCACCGAGAAACAGCGCACTCGCAATGCCGGTACCGATCACCAGCACCACCACATCCCGAAACGGTTCTGCAGCGCCGAGCAAGAACTCGGCCTTGCCCGCACCGCGCACGTCGTGGGAGAACGTCACAGGAAGACCGAGTCGGTCTTCGGCCAGCTGCTTGAAATGAACGTTGGTCCAGTTGAGGTTGGCGGCGTGGATACCGATTCCCTGCTCGTCATCAACCAGGCCTGGTACCAGGAAACCGGCGGCCGCTGGCGTCACGTCCGGGAAGTCGCGGGCGAATCCCTCTGTGAGCTCGTGAAGTCGGTCGACCACTGCGGTCGCCGTCTCCGACCCCTTGTGCGGGGTCGGAGTACGGCTGAGACCGAGCATGGTTCCTGATGCGTCGAAGAGCGCCGCCTTGGTGTCAGTACCGCCCACGTCGAACGCGACAACTGCGCCGCCCATGCCGATTGTGGGAGTCTGATCGATGCTCGTCGCGCTGGTATTCACTAGTCGAGGATGACAGAACGCGTGAGGTTGCGGGGAAGGTCGGGGTTCAGGCCCTTGGCGCGAGCACGCAGGAGTGCGAGTTTCTGCGCCCGAACGAGCTCAGCGAGCGGGTCGAGATCGCTGGAAACGAAGCGGGCTCCAGTGGCGTTCACGTCGGCTTCAATCCCGGTGGGAGCTGCACCGAACATCCAGGTGACGCGGCCGGGGGCTGCGATACTGATCGGTCCGTGGCGGTACTCCATCGCGGGATACGACTCGGTCCAGGACTGCGAGGCCTCACGCATCTTGAGTGCTGCTTCGTGGGCGAGTCCGACGCTCCAGCCGCGGCCGAGGAAGGTGTACTGCTCGGCATTGATCAGGTCATCGTCGAGGTCATCTGCGACCGCGATCTCGGCATCCGCTACTGCCTTGGTGAGGTCTTCACCGAGGGAGGCCCGCAGGAATGCGAGTGCTGTGGTGGCGAAGCGGGTCTGCACGACCGACTGCTCGTCGGCGAACGGAAGCGCAATCAAAGTGTCGACCTCGTTGACGAACGGCGAGGTCGTGTCGCCCACGATCCCGATGATGTTGGTCTTGCCGCGCTGGGCTCCGACGAGCTCGAGTACTTCGCTCGTTGTGCCCGAGCGGGTGAGCGCGATGATGTCGTCATAGTCGCGGTTGACGAAGGCCTCCGATGCGGCGAAAGCGTCAGTGACGCCGTGTCCACCGCTCTCGCGGAGCGCCGCATAGGCCTGAGCCATGAACCACGACGTTCCACAGCCGACGATGGCGACCTTGCGACCGGATGCCGGCAGCAGTGCCTGCTCATCGCGAAGAGCGATGGCGCGCGCCCAGGTCTCTGGCTGTGACGCCAATTCGGTTGCCATGTGCTCTGCGGTAATCGTCATGGAAATGCTCCTTGGCCGGGCGTGGATCGGTCGACTCCGGGAATTCCAGTCGGAAACCCATATCGACCAAATCGTGAAGGTTAGTGATTACTTATGATCGTAACCCCTCACTAGCGATCACTAAGTCATTCTTTTCCGAAATATTAAGGACGGGTAACAAATTACTACTGCCCTATTGACGGTGAATTCGAATCACGACATGCTGTGGCGATAGCTGAACGGTCTTGATTGTTTAGCTATCTAAACAGTCATCAATCATCACGTATCCGCAGCGTCGGGTCAGGGTGAGCGCGGACTGCACGCACCGTCGCGTGAGGCGATTTCGTGACGGGGTCCATCCAAGAGTGAGGAAGCATCACATGAAGAAGTCCCTGCGCATCGGAGGCATCGTTGCAACTGCAACGCTGGCCACCCTGTCGCTCGCATCGTGCGGATTCGGCGGCGGCACAGCAAGCGGCTCAGATTCGGCTACGTCGATCGATCTGCTCGTCCCTAGTTATTCAGACAACACCCAGGGCCTCTGGGAAGGCGTCATCGATGACTTCGAAGCCGAGAATAGCGACATCACCGTCAACCTCGAAGTTCAGTCGTGGGACAACCTCAACGATGTCATCACCACCAAGGTGGCTGCTGGCAAGGCACCCGACATCATGAACGGTGGCCCGTTCGCTGGCTTTGCGGCCGACGACCTGCTCTACCCGATCAAGGACGTGGTATCGGCTGACACCCTCGCTGACTTCCAGGACTCGTTCGTGACGGCATCCTCGGTCGATGGCGTGCAGTACGGCGCTCCGCTGATCGCATCCGCTCGCGCGCTCTTCGTCAATGAGGATCTGCTCAAGCAGGCCGGTGTTGCAGCAGTGCCCACGACCTGGGATGAACTGCTTGACGCGGCGACCAAGGTTGCGGCCATCGGTGGCGGCGTCGCCGGTTATGGCATGCCCCTTGGTTCTGAAGAGGCACAAGCCGAAAGCGCAATCTGGTTCTACGGTGCAGGCGGCGGCTTCGGCGATGCCAGCGAGATCACAATCGACACCCCCGAGAACCTCAAGGGTGCCCAGTTCATCCAGACGATGGTTGACGCCGGTGCAACGCAGCCGGATGCCGGTGCAACTGACCGCAGCCCGCTGATGGACGTGTTCGTCCAGGGCAAGATCGGCATGATCATCGGCCTGCCGCCGACAGTCGGCCAGATCGCTGACGCCAACCCAGAACTGAACTACTCGATCAACCCGATTCCGACCGTCGACGGCTCAGGATTCACGCTCGGCGTTGCTGACCACCTGATGGCGTTCAAGAATGACGACAAGAAGCAGGAAGCCATCACCAAGTTCCTCGACTTCTTCTACACGCCTGATCAGTATGTGAACTGGGTCACCACCGAGAAGTTCCTGCCGACCACCAAGTCCGGCGCGGAACAGCTCAGTGGCGAAGCAGACCTCGCGCCGTTCCTCGCGGCATTGCCTGACGCACAGTTCTACCCGAGCACCAACCCCAACTGGTCTGCAACGGATGCTGCGTTCAAGAGCCTCGTCGGCCAGCTCGCTCAGGGTAAGGACGCTCAGGCAGTCCTCACCGAGATCCAGGCGAAGTCAGACGCAGGCTAACCAGCACGCGTCGCTACCTGATCACAGAACACAACGAATACCGGTGATTGACGGACATGACTGAAACTATCCAGAAAACACCGACCCAGTCGGGGGTGGCCGCAGGCCGCCCCCGACGCGGGGCTGACGGCGCACGCGCCAAGGCTCGGGCCGGAACACGATTCACAGATCTGCTGGGTGCATTGCCCTGGATCGGTCCAGCACTCATTCTGATCTTCGGAATCGTTTTGTTCCCCGCCGGGGTGATGTTCTACAACTCGACTCGTGACATCAGTATGAGTGGTGTCGATAAGGGCTCTGTCGGATTCGCCAATTATCAGACGCTGCTCGACTTTGAGCCGCTCGGCGGAATCATGATCCGTACCGTCATCTGGGTCGTCGCGGTCGTCAGCATCACGGTGATCCTCTCGCTGGGGCTCGCCCAGCTGCTGAACAAGGCGTTCCCGGGCCGACAGCTCGTTCGACTCGCCGTGATCATCCCGTGGGCAGCGAGCGTCGTGATGACAACGCTCGTGATCTACTACGGCCTCGAGGGCTACATCGGCATCATCAATAAGTTCCTTGTCGACATCAACCTGATCGACGAACCGTATGGATGGACCAAGAATGCCGTCAGCGCATTCAGCTGGTCGATCGGTATCGCAATCTTCGTGTCGTTGCCGTTCACCACATATACGATCCTCGCTGGTCTCCAGACAGTGCCAGGGGACGTGCTTGAGGCAGCGAAGATGGATGGCGCCGGCCCGGTACGCACGTACTTCGGCATCGTGTTGCCGCAGCTGCGTGGCGCTCTGTCAGTGGCGATCCTGATCAACATCATCAACGTGTTCAACTCGTTACCGATCCTGAAGACCATGACCGGGTCGATACCGGGATACGACGCGGACACCGTGATGACCATGATCTTCAAATACATCCAGAACGAGCACAAGATCGACGTTGCCAGTGCGCTCAGCGTTGTCGCGTTCCTGATCGTCATCGTGATCGTTGCGATCTACGTGAAGCTCGTCAAGCCCATGAAGGAGGTCTGAGATGACCGCTCTCACCTCATCGACCCAGCCGACCTCCACCGATCCGGCGACATCCGCTCGTCCGGCGACGCCCTCGGACCAGCGCCCCAAGCGTCGCCGCAAGCGCTACACCGAAGATCAGGTGACGCTCGGCCGGGTTGTGCTTCGGATGGCGGCCGGCTTCGTCGTGCTCATCATCTTCGTGATCCCGTATCTGATCATGTTCTTCGGCTCGGTGAAGACCAAGAGCGAGATTCGTTCGGTGGATCCAACGTATTTCCCCACCGAGTGGCACTGGGAGAACTACATCAACATGTGGTCGACACCAGAGACGCCTCTGGTGCAGAACCTGATCTCGACGATTGTCATCGCGGTTTTCGCCACGCTCCTCGTGTTGTTGGTGGCGCTGCCCGCGGCGTACTACACGGCGCGGTTCAGATTCCCTGGCCGGATGGTCTTCCTCTTCCTGGTCATCGTCACTCAGATGCTGCAGCCCGCAGTGCTGACTTCCGGACTCTTCCGTCAGCTCAGCTTCTTCGGAATCTCTGACACCTGGCTCGCGATGATCCTGGTGAACGCTGCGTTCAACCTGTCTTTTGCGACCTGGATCATGCACAGCTTCTTTGCCAGTGTGCCGAAGGAAGTTGACGAGGCGGCCCAGATCGATGGGGCAGGGCGTCTGACGGTGCTGTTCAAGATCAACCTGCCGTTGGTCTGGCCTGGCATCGTCACGGCGATCGTCTTTACGTTCGTGGCGTGCTGGAACGAGTTCGCGGCCAGCCTCGTGATCCTCTCCACCGCAGGAAACCAGCCGTTGTCCGTGGCTCTGACCAAGTTCGTCGGACAATACGAGACAAGCTGGCACTTCGTCTTCGGTGTCTCGATCGTGGCGATCATCCCTGTAGTTGTGCTGTTCATGCTGATCGAGAAGCGCCTCGTCGGGGGATTGACCGCCGGCAGTGTGAAGTAGCCGGTAGCCGGTAGCCGGTAGCCGGTAGCCGGTAGCCGGTAGCCGGTAGCCGGTAGCCGGTAGCCGGTAGCCGGTAGCCGCAGTCTGACGGTGTGAAGTGTCAGCCGGCAATCGTCACGGATCGGTGTGACGTAGTCGGCATGTAGCGAAGGGGTGACAGCAATGGCTGTCGCCCCTTCGTCGTCGAGTCAACGGGTCAGTGCGTGCGTTCGCCCGGTAGCTAGATCGAGGGAATGGTGCTCGTGCTCGTGCTCGTGCTCGTGCTGGCACTGGCGCGGTGTTGTCCGCCTGGCCGCCACGTTCGAGTCGGGTCGAGCCAGGGCGGTGCCTTCACCTGAGGTGACCCGTTCACCATCCGAAGTTTCCAACCGGATGTCTCAATGCTGTGGTGGTGATACCAACACAGGAGCACTCCGTTGCTGATGTCTGTTTTCTGACTGATCACCCACGGGATCACGTGGTGGCCTTCGGTCCAGGCGGGTGGGGTGGTGCAGCCGGGGATGGCGCATCCTCCGTCGCGGGCGGCCATCGCCCGGCGTTGCCTCCGGTTGAAGAACCGTTCCTCGTGGCCAAGCTCCAGGACCTCGTTGTTCTCGCCAAGGACGATCTCCTGAAAACCACCGGCGCAGATCATCTGCTTCACCGTGCGCATCGAGACCGGCGCTTCGACGCCGTCGATCCAACCGACACCGTGGTCGTCGGCGAGATCGCGGGCATTCACGTGCACCATGACCGTTGGGGCTGACCCGCCCATCGTCGGTGTCTGTGGGTCGCGGGCTGCGTGATCGAAAACGGCGCGGAGGATGTCGGCGCGCTTCTCGCCGGTAGTCCGGTCGTCGAACGCGATCGGGTCGTCCGGGAGGTCACCGGCATCGATGCGGGCTTGACGCTCGGCCTCCGCGGCTTGCTCAGCAGCCGACGGGAACGCCGGGCCGCTGGTCAGCGGGGCGGTGAAGCCTGCGGAGTCGGAGTCTGTGCCGGAGTCGGAGTCGGAGTCGGAGTCGGAGTCGGAGTCAGGGCCGGAGCCCCGGTCAGCGCCGGTGCCTTTAGGGGCGATTGCTGCTCGTGCGGCAGCGCCGTCAGGGTCAGCTAGATGGGCATCCGGGAGGAGGCCACCGTTACCCGGAGTCTCCGTGTGCGCGGAGAGGTACGTGTCGGTAATGCCGTCCATGATGCCGCGCAGCTCCGGCGTCACCCCGCCCCGAAGCGGGTAAAGGCCGTTGCGGAATGGGCCGAAGCCGATGTTGCTGCGTGCCTCAAAAATATCCTCGTTCGGCGCCACCCCGTCGGGGTCGAGACGGGCTGCCCACACGGTCACCTGCCCGCGAATCGAGTCCGCATCAAACGCGAACCCAGCGTTCGGCATCCCCTCGGTCAATGCCGACTCGTGGCCCGTCGCGGCGGCGACCAATGCGGACTCGGCGGCGGCGAGCAGGTCGGGATCTACCCGGGAACGCAGCTCACCGAGGCCGGTCACGATCACCTCAGCGGAGTCCAAACCCAGCTCGCCACCAGCCAGGGCGGCAGCGACCGCGGGGAACAGGGGCGGCAGGATCTGGGTGAGTTCGTGGCGGGGCAGCACATGCTTGCCGAGCTTCAACCGGTGCGCCACCTCGCGCCCGGACACACGGGTCACCACGGTGATGAGTTCGCTGCCGTTGTGACAGCCACGCTGGCGCGCCAGGGAATCCTTACCCAGCCACTTCGCGGAGCGACGCTCCACCGTGGTCGCTGTCGACACACGGGCCGTATCGGCCAGACGGCCGAGGGCTTCAACCGAACCCAGCGCCCTGATCGAGTCGTCATCGCCGAGACGGTCGAAATCGATGCGCGCCAGGGCCGCGGAACAGAGCTGGCGGGCCTGATCGAGTGCGTCGAGGGGAGAGAGCTCGGCCGCGCCAGGGCTGCGACTCCGCCCGCTGCGGGATCTGGGGCGATGAGAGTCATGAGCTCACCACGACTTTTCCGGCCGCCACAGTGGGAGCCGGAGACGAGGAAGCGGTGGAGAAGTTCATATCACAATCATCCCAGTTTCGAAAGTATCTTCGAGTTGAGGTGGTGAATTGTGGATACCTTTCCGGCCTGACAGCCTGTGGAGGACTCGCTGTGGGAGGACACCTCGCGGCGGACCCCTCGCCGGAGGACACCTCGCCGGAGGACACCTCGCGGCGGACCCGCTATGGCGGCAGCCCCGCGGGGGCCCCCAATGGAGATGCCGCACGGGGAGAGCAAGAGCAAGAGCAAGAGCAAGAGCAAGAGCAAGAGCAAGAGCCGGCGACCGCGTCACGAAACAAGCGGGTATCGCGAAACTAACCCACCAGCCCACCAGCCCACCAGCCCACCAGCCCACCAGCCCACCTGCACCCCAGCCCACCAGCAGCCCAACCGACAAAGCGCCCTAGATCAACCGCCGCAACCGGCGTAGCGTTATCGCCAACGCTGTACCGCTCCAAGCAATCGGAGACGATCAATGACGACAACAGCCAACCCCGCTTCTACGGCCGGAAACCGCCCGGCAGTTTCGACGACTGCGCGGCGCAAAGGCAACGTGCTGGTCAAGTGGATCACCTCCACCGACCACAAGATCATCGGGTACATGTACCTGATCACGTCATTCCTCTACTTCTGCCTGGGTGGAGTGCTTGCGCTCATCATCAGGGCGCAGCTGTTCGAGCCTGGCCTCGAGATCGTCGCGACGAAAGAGCAGTACAACCAGCTCTTCACCATGCACGGCACGATCATGCTGCTGATGTTCGCCACCCCGCTGTTCTTCGGGTTCGCGAACGCGCTGATGCCGCTACAGATCGGGGCCCCGGATGTCGCTTTCCCCCGGTTGAACGCCCTGTCCTTTTGGCTCTTCTTCTTCGGCAGCCTGATGGTCGTCGCCGGTTTTCTCACGCCGCAGGGTGCCGCATCCTTCGGCTGGACCGCCTACCAACCGCTGGCAAGCACCACATTCTCGCCCGGCATCGGCGGCAACCTCTGGGTGATGGGCCTTGCTTTGTCAGGCTTCGGCACCATCCTCGGAGCGGTGAACTTCATCACGACGATCATCACGATGCGTGCACCCGGAATGACAATGTTCCGGATGCCGATCTTCACCTGGAACACGCTGATCACGGCGCTCCTCGTGCTGATGGCATTCCCAATTCTTGCCGCCGCGCTGCTAGCCGCCGCGGCCGACCGGATCTTCAATGCACACGTCTATGACCCGGCAAATGGGGGAGCCCTGCTCTGGCAGCATCTGTTCTGGTTCTTCGGCCACCCCGAGGTCTACATCATCGCCCTGCCGTTCTTCGGCATCGTGTCAGAAGTGTTCCCGGTCTTCAGCCGCAAGCCGATCTTCGGTTACAAGACCTTGATCTACGCGACGATCGCCATCGGTGCATTGTCGATGTCGGTGTGGGCTCACCACATGTACGCGACCGGGTCCGTGCTGCTGCCGTTCTTCTCCCTGATGACGATGCTCATCGCGGTGCCGACAGGCGTGAAGATCTTCAACTGGATAGGCACGATGTGGCGAGGGTCACTGACTTTCGAGACTCCGATGCTCTGGGCAATCGGCTTCCTGGTCACCTTCACCTTCGGTGGTCTCACCGGGGTCATCCTCGCATCGCCGCCGCTCGACTTCCACGTGACCGACACCTACTTCGTCGTCGCCCACTTCCACTACGTCGTCTTCGGCACCGTCGTGTTCGCCATGTTCAGCGGATTTTACTTCTGGTGGCCCAAGTGGACGGGCAAGATGCTCAACGAACGCCTCGGCAAGTGGCATTTCTGGTTGCTCTTCATTGGCTTCCACACCACGTTTTTGGTTCAGCACTGGCTCGGGGTGGTCGGGATGCCCAGACGGTACGCCACCTACACTCCCGCCGACGACTTCACCTGGATGAATCAGGTCTCAACTGTGGGCGCCATGATTCTGGGCGTCTCTCTGATTCCGTTCTTCCTGAACGTCTACATCACCGCCCGAAAGGCACCGAAAGTCACCGTGAACGACCCCTGGGGTTATGGGGCTTCACTTGAATGGGCAACCTCGTGCCCACCGCCTCGGCACAATTTCACATCGATTCCGCGCATCCGTTCAGAACGCCCGGCTTTCGACCTCAATCACCCTGAAGTAGAGATTCCCGTGGGCATCGGACCAGCGAAAGATGCCCCCGATGCGCCCACATATGACGCTGAGCAACACGAAGAGCGCTAAAACCAGTCAAAACCACCCGGTAGTCTTATAGGGACACCACGACCGTAACAAGCCGGGAGGCCGCATGGCGACATTCCTCCTCGTTTTCCTGCTCGTGGCCATACTCACTCCCACTTTGACTCGTCTGTTGTCGGTGAGGGTTTTTTATGTCATCGCGCTGCTTCCCGCTGCGGCATTCGTTTACACACTGACCCAGACGTCGACTGTGATGGCCGGGCAGGCCGTCACAGAGCAGATTCCCTGGATCCCCGCGCTCGGCATTTCACTCTCGTTCAGAGTCGACACACTGGCCTGGGTTCTCGCCTTGATCGTCACCGGCGTCGGCGCACTCGTGCTGCTGTACTGCGCCAGGTATTTCTCGCCCACTGAACCGGGCCTTGGCCGCTTCGCCGCCTGCCTGCTTGCCTTCGCCGGCACAATGTACGGACTCGTCACTGCCGACGACATCTACATCATGTTCATGTTCTGGGAGATCACGAGCATCCTCTCGTACCTCCTGATCGGCCACTACACAAGCAAGCGAGAGAGCCGCGGTGCTGCCTTGCAGGCCCTGCTGGTCACAACCTTCGGTGGTCTGGCGATGCTCGTCGGCGTCGTGATGCTGTCGAATCTGGCCGGAACGACCTCGCTGGCCGAGATGGTTGCGAACCCCGTGACCGAGGCAGAAGCCGGACCGTTGCTCACGTGGGCAATCATGCTGATCCTGGCCGGCGCGCTCTCGAAGTCGGCCCTGATCCCGTTCCACTTCTGGCTCCCGGCAGCAATGGCCGCGCCCACTCCGGTGAGTGCCTATCTGCACGCTGCAGCCATGGTGAAAGCCGGTATCTACCTGGTTGCCCGACTTGCGCCGGGCTACGCAGACACTACGGGGTGGATGCCGGTGCTCGTGATCCTCGGCGTCTGGACGATGCTCGTCGGCGCCTGGCGTTCACTGCGGCAGTACGACCTCAAGCTTGTGCTGGCATACGGCACCGTCAGCCAGCTGGGCTTCCTGATGATCGTCGTTGGCTTCGGCACCAGGGATGCCGCCCTCGCCGGTATCGCGCTGGTGATCGCGCACGCCCTCTATAAGGCAGCACTATTCCTCATCGTCGGCATCATCGACCACCGGGCAGGTACCAGAGACTGGCGCGCCCTGTCGGGTATCGGCCGCCGCGAACCCGTGCTCGCAACGATCGCACTCGTCGCCGTCGCGTCGATGGCTGGCATCCCGCCGCTACTCGGATTCGTAGCAAAAGAGGCAGTGTTCACCTCGTTTATCGACGCGGGAATGCACGGCAACGGCTGGGGTTGGGTCGCCCTCATCGGCACGGCGATCGGATCTATGCTCACAGTGGCATATAGCGCCAGGTTCTTCTGGGGTGCGTTCGCCACTCGCCCGGATACTGCACCGACGCCACTGCACGCCAGCCGCTGGGACTTCATGCTGGCGCCCGGCATCCTCGCTGCAGCCACGCTGATTCTCGGCCCTCTCGCCTTCATGCTCGACCCGCTGCTCGCGCCATATGCCGACACCGTTCCGGGCGGCGGTCACTATCATCTGGCGCTCTGGCACGGATTCGAACCCGCGCTGTTCATCACCATCCTCGTCCTCGCTGTGGGCTGGGCGCTCTTCGTTGCGCGGCGACGGATCGCCAGGGTGCAGGATGCAGTTCCTCCGCTCGTCGACGCAGGTCACGGCTACGGCAGCACGGTACGTGGCGTCGACCGCATCGCCTTGTACGTGACTCGCATCGCCCAGAAGGGCGGCCTGCCGCAGTACCTGGCAACGATCCTCGTGGTGTTCGTGCTGGCGCTCGGCGCTGCAGCGGTGCTGAACCGCACCTGGCCGAGCGAGATCGTGTGGTGGGATTACCCGGGACAGGTCGTCATCGCCATCATCATGGGTATTGCCGCCATCATGGCTGCCCGTGTCGGCCAGCGGATGACCGCGGTGCTGCTCGCCGGTGTCACCGGCTACGGCATGGTTGCGCTGTTCGCCTTCCACGGGGCACCCGATCTGGCGCTCACTCAGGCGCTTGTCGAAACGATGACGCTCGTGGTCTTCGTGCTCGTGCTGCGCCGCCTTCCCCCGAAGATCGCCCAGCACAATCGACCGATGCACCGCAAGCGCAGGGCGCTGCTGGGTGCGCTCGTCGGAATCGTGATGGGAACTATCGGCTTCATTGCGCTCGGCGCCCGGCAGGCCGAAAGCATCGCCAAGGAACTACCGCGCCTCGCTGTTGAAGAGGGTCATGGCGCGAACATCGTGAACGTCATGCTCGTCGACATCCGCGCCTGGGACACCATGGGCGAAATCTCGGTGCTCATCGTCGTCGCCACAGGCGTGGCCAGCTTGCTCTTCGTCTCAGGACGCAACCCCGATGTGCTGCGCCTGCGCGAATCGAAAAAGTTGCGCAGCGCCAAGAACCGCCGCAGGATTGTCGTCGATCCCACCGCGTCCAACGAAGGACACGATGTCAGCCGTCAGTCCTGGCTGCTCGCTGGACGCACCCTTTCTGAGCGCAACAGGTCAATCCTCATCGAAGTGATCGTGCGCCTGCTGTTCCATCCGGCGATCATCGTCTCGATCTACCTGCTGTTCGCCGGCCATAATGCGCCGGGCGGCGGGTTTGCCGGCGGACTGATCGCCGGACTCGCGCTCGTCAGCCGCTATCTGGCAGGCGGACGCTACGAGCTCGGTGAAGCTGCACCGATCGACCCTGGCAAGATTCTCGGCCTTGGCGTCATCCTGGCCGTCGGTATGGCGATCATTTCGCTCTTCTTCACCGGGGTTCCCCTGGAATCCTTCTACTTCTCGACCGACGTACCCGTGCTCGGCCACCTCTCGTTCGGCACGTCGACCATTTTCGATATCGGTGTCTACCTCGTCGTGATCGGTCTGGCCCTCGACATCCTGCGTTCACTCGGTAGCGAGATCGACCGCCAGAGTGACACCCCTGGCGGTCTGGGCGACGGCACAGGCGGAACCGGTGGGGCACTCGACAACGAAGCCAGCGCCAAGAGCGGTGAACTCGATTCCTCCGAAGCCATCGCTCCTGATGCCGACGACAGCCACAGCCAGCCGACCGAGCCTGATTCTTCTGGCCGTGGCCGACCCACCTGGGAGGTCACGCGATGAGTGCATCCATGACCCTGGTCATCCTGATGGCCGTCATGTACGCCGCTGGCGTGTACGTGATGCTCGAGCGCAGCCTGACCCGACTGCTGATCGGCTTTTTGCTGGTGGGCAATGCGACAAACCTGCTGATCTTCATCATGAGCGGGCGTTCGGGTAGTTCGCCGATCGTCACAGGCACCTCACTCGACGAGACGATAGTCGACCCGATGCCTCAGGTGCTCATGCTCACAGCCATCGTCATCAATTTCGGAATCACAGCCCTCCTGCTCGCGCTCATTTACCGCTCGTGGTGGCTCGCCCAACTGGGTGACGAGGGTGACGACGTCACCGATGAGCACGCCGGTGAGGCTGCAGCCGAGTCAGATGCCGAGACCGAAGAGACGTTCAAGTCGTCGACCGACGACGAAGCGGCCATCCAGGCGCTTCTGGATGCCAGCGATCGCGAAGACCTGACACCGGAAGAAATCGCAGCGGTCGTCGCCGCGGCGCACGAAGAGAGCGCGGGAGGCGACAAATGACAAACATCCTCGTGCCACTTGTCGTGACGATCCCGTTGCTCGGCGCTGCGATCGCGCTGATGCTCGGACGGCGTCGCGGCCAGCAGATCTTTGTCAGCGTGACTGCGCTCACGGCGGTCGTCGTGATCAGCGCCATCCTGCTCATCGAGGTTGACCGCTCTGGCCCCGCTGTCGTGCATGTCGGGGATTGGCAGGCGCCGTGGGGGATCGTACTTGTCGTCGACAGGCTGTCGGCGATCATGCTGCTCATCTCGGCGCTGATGCTGCTCGGCGTGCTGTTGTTCGCTGTCGGCCAGGGCATCATCGACGGCGACCGCGAAACCCCGATATCGATCTTCCACCCCACCTATCTGGTACTGGCCGCTGGACTGTTCGACGCGTTCATCGCCGGCGACCTCTTCAACATGTACGTGGGCTTCGAGATGCTGCTGTCGGCCAGCTACGTGCTGCTGACGCTCGGTGGCACCGGTGCGCGCATCAGGGTGGGCGTGACGTACATCGTCGTCAGCCTGATGTCGTCACTGCTGTTCCTCAGCGCCATCGCTCTGCTCTACGGCGCGACAGGCACCGTCACGATGGCGTTGCTGGCCGAGCGCATCCCCGACCTGCCGGCCGACGTGCAGCTGATCCTACACTTACTGCTGCTCCTGGCCTTCTGCGTGAAGGCGGCTGTCTTCCCGCTGTCGTTCTGGTTGCCGGACTCATATCCGACGGCACCTGCACCCGTCACCGCGGTGTTCGCCGGCCTGCTCACCAAGGTCGGTATCTACGCCATCATCCGCACTGAAACCCTGCTGTTCCCCGACGGCACTCTCACGATGGCGCTGATGATCGCTGCGCTATTGACGATGGTGATCGGAATCCTGGGAGCACTCGCCCAAGCGGATATCAAGCGACTGCTCTCTTTCACGCTGGTGAGTCACATCGGCTACATGATCTTCGGTATCGCGCTCGGATCCCAGCTCGGCATGGCGGCGACGATCTACTACGTCGTGCACCACATCAGTGTGCAGACGACGTTGTTCCTGATCGCCGGCCTCATCGAGCGGATCGGTGGAACCACCTCGCTTTCGAGGCTCGGCGGACTACTGAAGACTGCCCCGCTCGTGGCCATCCTCTTCTTCATCGGTGCCCTCAACCTTGGTGGAATCCCACCGTTTTCCGGGTTCCTCGGCAAGGTCGCGCTCTTCGAGGCCGGCGTCAACGAGGGCGGGGTGCTCGTCTACGTGCTCATCGCTGGCGGTGCGGCCACCTCGCTACTCACCCTGTACGCACTTGCTCGCGCGTGGAACATCGCATTCTGGCGTTCACGCGCCGAGGTCAAGAACTACGACTCCCCGGTGCTCGGTGCCCTGCAGGAAGACCCGCATGACGAGGGAACCGTCATGACCAAGACAATTTCACCGCTGATGACCGGCGCTGCGGCATCCATGCTCGCGCTGACCGTTGCGCTGACGATCTTCGCCGGTCCGCTCTTCGACCTCAGCGATCGCGCCGCGAGCGACATCGATCAGCCCGCCACCTACATCGATGCTGTGTTCCCGAACGGGGCACCATGACATCCACCAAATCGCTCCTGACTCGCTCGGTCAACCAGCTGCCACTGTTCCTCGGACTTGTGCTGCTGTGGATGCTGCTCTGGGGTAACTTCTCGTGGTTGAACGTGCTGACCGGCGCGATCTTCGCCGCTGTGGTTTCGACGGTGTTCTACCTGCCGGCAGTTCAACTGAGCGGTCGGTTGAACCTCTGGCGGCTCGCGGTCTATTTCGCCAGATTGGTGTTCGACATCGTGCGGGCATCGGTCCAGGTCGCTTCCCTCGCACTGGCCCCAAACTATAAAGCGAGCAACGCCATCGAGGCCATCCACCTGCGTACCCGCAGCGACCTCATCCTCACCTGGGTCGCCGTGTCGACCTCGATCGTGCCCGGATCGATCGTCGTCGACATCGATCGGATGGACTCGACGCTGTATCTGCACGTGCTCAACGTGAAGACCATTGAGGAACTAGAGCGGTTCAGGAAATCTGTTCTCGACACCGAACGCAGGATTGTTCTTGCTATCGGGTCGAAGGAAGACGTGGCGCGGTTGCTCTCCGCCGACGAAGCTGTTGCCGCTGCGACCACTGAAGATCACGGTCAGCAAGGAGGAACACTCTCATGACAGTCATCATCATCATCACGGGAATCCTGTTCGGTGCTGCCGCCCTGTTTGCTGTGTACCGCATCGTCAAAGGACCATCGGTGCTCGATCGAGTGATCGCATCCGACGTGCTCGTGTCAACGATCATGTGTGCGCTCGGCGCAGAGATGGCGTTCAACCACCACATCGACACTCTCCCGATTCTGTTGGCCCTGGCCCTGTTCGGCGTGCTCGGCTCACTCAGCGTCGCGCGGTTCCTTCCGAGGCAGGACAGCGCATGAGCGATTCAGTACGCGATGTGATCACCGCAGTGCTCGTGCTTGCCGGGGCTCTGATGTGTTTCGCTGCCGGCGTCGGCCTGTTGCGCTTCCCCGATGTGCTCAGTCGCCTGCACGCGGCCACCAAGCCGCAGATCTTCGGCCTGATGGCTATTACGGCGGATGTCGCGGTGAACAACCTCAGCATCGGCACGATCACGCTGGTGGTCGCGATCATCTTCTTCCAGTCGCTCACCGCGCCCCTTGCCGCTCATTTGGTGGGCAGGGCGGCGTATGACACCCAGCATCTGCGTACTGATCTGCTCATAGCCGATGAGCTGAAGCCCTATCGAGACGGTCGGGGCCGCTGAACGAACAGTGGGGCCGAGCCCGATGCCGGTGTGCGTTGACAGCGGCTGATATGCTCCAAGGGTCGCAACTGGCGTAGCACGAAAGATGGGTCACCATCGGGGAGCGACTGACACGGTTAGTGGCCGCACGCCTGGGCTACGACATCCACTTTGAAATGTCTAAGGAGACGCCCGTGTCTACGAATGTGCCTGCTAGTTCATTGCCTTCAAGCTTCAACGCTCCCCTTGAGGAGGTTGACCCGGAGATCGCTGCGGTCCTCGAGCAGGAGCTCGGCCGCCAGCGCGACTACCTCGAGATGATCGCGAGCGAGAACTTCGTTCCGCGTGCCATCCTGCAGTCGCAGGGCTCGGTTCTCACCAACAAGTACGCAGAGGGCTACCCCGGACGCCGCTACTACGGCGGCTGCGAATACGTCGACGTCGCAGAGCAGCTCGCCATCGACCGTGCCAAGGCGCTCTTCGGTGCCGAGTACGCCAACGTCCAGCCGCACTCCGGTGCAACCGCCAACGCGGCAGTACTGTCTGCCATCGCCACGCCGGGCGACACCATCCTGGGCCTCGAGCTCGCCCACGGTGGTCACCTCACCCACGGCATGAAGCTCAACTTCTCCGGCAAGCTGTACAACCCGGTTGCATACGGCGTTGACCCAGAGACCTTCCGCGTCGACATGGATGTCGTGCGCGACAAGGCGCTTGAGCACAAGCCGCAGGTCATCATCGCCGGCTGGTCTGCCTACCCGCGTCACCTCGACTTCGCTGCATTCCGCGCTATCGCCGACGAGGTCGGCGCCAAGCTCTGGGTCGACATGGCCCACTTCGCCGGACTCGTCGCAGCCGGCCTGCACCCGTCGCCCGTGCCGTACGCCGATGTCGTCTCGAGCACCGCTCACAAGACGCTCGCCGGCCCGCGTTCAGGCTTCATCCTGTCGCGCGACACCGCGCTGGCCAAGAAGCTCAACTCCAACGTGTTCCCCGGTCAGCAGGGCGGCCCGCTCATGCACGTGATCGCTGCCAAGGCCACCGCGTTCAAGCTGGCAGCTGAGCCAGAGTTCAAGGACCGCCAGGAGCGCACCCTGCGCGGTGCAAGCATCCTGGCCTCGCGCCTCACCGCCGATGACTCCAAGGCCGGCGGCGTCGACGTGCTCACGGGTGGCACCGACGTGCACCTGGTGCTCGCCGACCTCCGCAACTCGGAGATCAATGGCCAGCAGGCTGAAGACGCACTGCACGAGGTGGGCATCACCGTGAACCGCAACTCGGTTCCGTTCGACCCTCGCCCGCCGATGGTCACCAGTGGCCTCCGCATCGGTACCCCTGCCCTCGCAACGCGTGGCTTCGGTGATGCAGAGTTCACCGAGGTTTCCGACGTCATCGCAGAGGCTCTCAAGCCGGGCGCAGACATCCAGGGCCTGCGCGCACGCGTCAAGGTGCTGACGGATGCCTTCCCGCTGTACCCGGGTCTGGTTCAGTAATGACCGCTGTCGTACTCGACGGCGTCCAGACCGCTTCTGCGGTCAAATCCGAGCTGGCCGAGCGCATCGCTGAGCTCCGCAAGCGCGGCATCGTGCCAGGACTCGGTACGCTGCTGGTCGGAGACGACCCCGGATCGCGCTCGTATGTCGCAGGCAAGCACCGTGACTGCGCTGAGGTGGGCATCGAGTCGATTCGCGTCGACCTGCCGGCCACCGCGACATCCGCTGAAATTCGGGCGGCCATCGCCGACCTGAACGCCAACCCCGCTGTCACCGGCTACATCGTGCAGCTGCCGCTGCCTGCCGGCCACGACGAGAACGCGATGCTTGAGCTGATCGACCCGTCGAAGGACGCCGACGGCCTGCACCCGATGAATCTCGGTCGCCTGGTCGCCGGAATCAGCGGGGAGCTCGCCTCCCCGCTGCCCTGCACGCCGGCCGGCATCGTCGAACTGTTGCAGCGTTACAACGTGCCGATCGCTGGGAAGCATGCGGTCATCGTGGGCCGCGGCCTGACCGTTGGTCGCCCGCTTGGGCTGCTGTTCACCCGCAAGGGACTCGACGCCACTGTCACGCTGACGCACTCCCGCACGGTCGACCTGGCCGCCGAGGTGCGCCGGGCCGACATCGTGGTGGCCGCTGTCGGTGTGCCGCACCTCATCCAGCCCGACTGGGTCAAGCCAGGCGCTGCCGTGCTCGACGTGGGAATCACCCGCGTCGAAGACCCGGAGACTGGCAAGGGCAAGCTCACGGGCGATGTGCACCCCGATGTGGCAGAGGTGGCCGGATTCCTGTCGCCGAACCCGCGCGGCGTTGGTCCGATGACCCGTGCCATGCTGCTGAGCAACGTGGTGAAGGCGGCCGAGCGCGACCTGGCTGCGGCCATCCGTCACTTCTAACCGGCACCTCCCCGTTGGTCGAGGAGGCCGCTCGCGGCCGTCTAGAGACCTCGAGAGTCGCCGTTTCGCCCGAGAATCGCCGCTGCAACAGCGACTCTCGGCCGGAGCGGCGACTTTCGGCGTTGCGCGGGGTGCGTTGTGCGCGGTTGCGGTGCGCGGGGTGCGTTGTGCGCGGTTACGGTGCGCGGGGTACTTACGCCAGCGCTGCCGCATGCAGGGCGACATGGCCGAGATAGTTCTCGGCATTGCGACGGATGCCGGCGACCTCGTCATCCGTCAGGGCGCGACGTACCTTGGCTGGTACCCCGGCGACGAGCGATCCGGTTGGCACGATCGTTCCCTCAAGCACCACGGCGCCTGCTGCGATGAGTGAACCGGTGCCGATGACAGCGCCGTTCATGACGGTGGCCGCCATGCCGATGAGCACGTCATCCTCGATGGTGCAGCCGTGCAGTACAGCCCCGTGACCGACCGAGACGTTGGCGCCGAGGGTGAGTGGATAGCCGCCGTCCACGTGGCATGAGACGTTGTCCTGCACGTTGGATCCCGCACCGATCGTGATCGGTTCTGCCTCTGCGCGCAGCACCGAGTTGTACCAAACGCTCGCGTTCTCGCCAAGTGACACCTGGCCGACGAGGATGGCGCCTGCCGCCACAAAAGCGCTGTCGGCAACGACGGGTGCCGTCAAGCCCGGCAGGGTGAGTAGGCGGGCGCTGGGATCGATAGTCATGGCGCCAGCCTAGCCAAGGGCTCACGCCGCATCGTGTCGGGCCGTCTAGGCTTCCAGAATGGTGAATACGAAGCATCCGGCCGTCGACCGTGTCACAGCAGCGCTCGCCGCCCACGATCTGGCGCCGGAGGTGCGCTGGTTCGAGGTTGCAACACCCACGGCCCAGGCCGCGGCAGAGGCTCTCGGCATCGAGGTCGGTGCCATCGCCAACTCGCTCATCTTCACGCTCGATGGTGAGCCGCTTCTGGTGCTGACGTCTGGCTCACACCGCGTCGACACCGCCTGGCTCGGGGAACAACTCGGCGGCACGATCGCCCGCGCATCGAAGGACGTCGTGAAGGATGCCACCGGACAGGTCATTGGGGGAGTGGCGCCCGTTGGACATCCGTCGCCCATCCGTACCCTGGTGGATGTGACGCTCGCCGACTACGACACCGTCTGGGCTGCCGCCGGGCACGCCCACACGGTCTTCCCAACGAATTACACAGAACTGCTGCGCATCACCGGCGGCGAACCTGTCGCTGTCGAGCCATAACACTCAATCTGGAGCGAGCCACCGTTGGAATTACACGAATACGCCAGCCTCGATGCAGTCGGGCTGGCCGAGCTGATCCGATCAGGCGAGGTGAGTTCGCGCGAGGTCGAAGAGACCGCCAGGCGCGCCATCGAACTCGTGAACCTCGACCTCAACGCGCTCACGCAACCGCTGTTCGACCCCGCGCTTGACCACGACTCGACGGGTCCGCTGGCCGGGGTGCCATGCCTGATCAAGGACAGCGGACCCTTCGCCCGTGGCGTCTCATTCACACTCGGCAGCCGGAGCATCCGCGGGGCGTTCGCCGGGGTCGACCACGAGCTGATGACGCGCTTTCGTGCTGCCGGACTCGTCACACTTGGGCAGACGACAGCGCCAGAACTCGGGCTGAGCTTCTCCACCGAGCCAGTGCTCTACGGGCCGACCCGCAACCCATGGGACCTCGCTCGCGGCGTTGGTGGATCGAGCGGCGGCGCGGCGGCACTCGTGGCGGCTGGGGCGGTGCCGATCGCTCACGGCAATGACGGTGGGGGATCACTGCGGATCCCGGCATCCAGTTGTGGGCTCGTCGGTCTCAAGCCCAGCCGTGGACGCACCCCGAGCGGGCCACTTGTCGGAGAATCCGGGTTCGGACTCGTCGCCGAGTTCGCGCTGACCCGCACGGTGCGGGACGCCGCGGTGTTGCTCGATGCCGTCTCGGCGCCAACCGTCGGCGAAAAATACACGTCGTCAGCGCCTCGTCGACCCTATGTGTCCGAACTGCGAGCCGATCCCGGTCGCCTGCGGATCGCGTTGATGAGCGACGCCTGGTCTGGAGTGGCGATTGATGCCCAGGTGGCTGCGACCGCCCTCGCCGCTGGTACGACGCTCGAGTGGATCGGGCACGTTGTGGAGCACGCACGCCCGGATCTGAATCCCGATGACATCATCGATGGGGCGATGCTCGGCGCGCTGGCCACCGGTGGCGCGATGCTGCGCGCTCCCAGCCGACCGGACCCCGCACTTCTTGAGGCGGTGTCGCGCGCCATCCTGGCCGAGACTGCGACATCCACTGCCCTGGAGCTGATGGCGGCGATCGATGCCCAGCACCGGGTGACCCGAATGGTCGGGATGTTCTTCGGCGAGTACGACCTGCTGGTCACGCCGACGCTGGGGCAGTTGCCTGCGCCGCACGGAACGCTCGACTATGACAATCCCGGGTACACGATGCGCACCTGGCTGCAGCGCATTCTCGACTATGGGCCGTTCACCGCACCGTTCAATGTGTCAGGTAATCCGGCGATCAGCCTGCCCCTCGGCCAGAGCCGCGAGGGCTTGCCGATTGGCGTGCAACTTGTTGCCGCCCACGGTCGCGAAGACCTGCTGCTGCAGATAGCCGCCCAACTGGAGCAGGCGCTGCCCTGGAGCGGCCGGCAGCCTCCGATCTACGTCGACTGATGCTGTTCTAGCAACGCGAGATCGGAGTTGTGGTCGTAATAATGCGTCCATAACGACCACAACTCCGATCTCGCGGGGGCTACTCGTTACGCATTGCCCCATCTGCAGCACGCACCACGAACAGATCAGGGATGCCGAAGCCCGCTGCCGCGAATGCCGCGATGACGGCGGTCTCCACAGCGGGGATGAGGGCGTGAGGTGTGAGCGCGATGGCCGCACCGCCGAAGCCGCCGCCTGTCATCCGCGCACCGATGGCGCCGACGGACAGGGCCGTTTCGACGGCCAGGTCAAGCTCGGCAACCGAGATCTCGAAATCGTCGCGCATCGATTCGTGAGAGGCGTACAGCAGCGCGCCGATGGCTGTCGGGCCCTGTTCGCGGAGCGTTCGTACGGTGTCGAGCACGCGCTGGTTCTCTGTAACCACGTGACGCACCCGGCGGAAGGTCTCGTCGTCGAGCAGTTCTGCCGCCCTGTCGAGATCGGCCACGCTGACATCGCGGAGCGACTCGGTGCCCAGCGCTGCAGCGCCAGCCTCACACGATGCGCGACGCGAGGCGTAGCCGCCCGTCGCGTGCGAGTGGCTCACCTTGGTGTCGATGATGAGCAGCTCAAGGCCCGCCTCATCGAAGCCGAGCGGGATAACCTCAGATTCGAGGCTGCGGCAGTCGAGGAACACACCGGCATCGGCCTGGCCGAGCAGCGACGCAGACTGGTCCATGATGCCGGTCGGGGCGCCGACTGCGCGGTTCTCGGCCAGCTGTCCGACCTTGGCAAGCGTGCGGCGGTCAAGATCCAGACCCCAGACGTCGTTCAAAGCCACGGCGACAGCGCTTTCGATGGCAGCGGATGACGAGAGCCCCGCGCCCACCGGCACGTCGGAGTCGATGTAGATCTCGAAACCGGTCACCCGCGCCAGGTTGGCACCGAACTGACCGAGTGCCCAGGCGACGCCGAGCGGATACGCAGACCAGCCATGCAGGTTTTCGGGGGAGAGGTCGTCGAGCGAGATCTCGACAACTCCATCCGAGAACGAGCTGGAAACGCGGACGAGACGGTCGTCACGCTCGCCGAGAGCGATCACCGTGCGGCGGTTGATGGCGAATGGAAACACGAAACCGTCGTTGTAATCGGTGTGCTCACCGATGAGGTTGACGCGTCCTGGTGCAGACCAGATGCCGATCGGCTGGTGTGAGAAAGTGCGCTCGAAGTCGGCGCGTACCGCGGTGCCGAGGGGCGTGGAGGTGGTCATTCTGTGTCCTTTCCTGCGGCGCGAGCCACAGCATCCCGAATCGAGGCGGCGGCCTGCTCGGGGGCAACGTCGCCGATCCAGGCGCCCATGGCGGCCTCTGATCCGGCGAGGAACTTGAGTTTGTCCGCAGCGCGACGAGGACTCGTCACCTGCAGCATGAGACGGATGTCGTCACGATGCGTGGCCACGGGGGCCTGGTGCCAGGCAGCGATGTACGGCGTCGGGGTGTCGTACAGCTCGTCGATGCCGCGCAACAGCTGGCGGTACAGTACGGCGAGCTCGTCGCGCTCGGCGAGCGAGGTCGCGGCGAAGTCGGGCACGTGACGGTGCGGCAGCATGTGCACCTCGATAGGCCAGCGCGCAGCGAATGGCACGAAGGCTGTCCAGTGCTCGCCCTGCAGGATGACACGGTCGCCGGCCTGCTCGCTTGCCAGAATGTCGGCGAACAGCGTCGGGCCGTATGCCTCGACGGACTCAATCACGCGCTGCGTGCGTGGGGTGACGTACGGGTACGAGTAGATCTGGCCGTGCGGGTGGTGCAGGGTGACGCCGATGGCCTCACCGCGGTTCTCAAACGGGAAGACCTGCTGGATGCCTGGCATCTGCGAGAGCGCATGGGTGCGTTCTGCCCAGGCCTCGATCACTGTGCGTGCACGGGTGGTCGACAGGCTCGCAAACGAGCCCTCGGTCGCTGGGCTGAAGCAGACGACTTCGCAACGTCCGACCGATGTGCGGGTGCGATTCAGGCCGATTGTCGTCAGGTCGTCGAGATCGGTGGGAGCGTTGTCGTCTTCGAGGAGCGGCCCGAACGAGGGCGACTTGTTCTCGAACACTGCAACGTCGTAGTTGCTCGGAATCTCCGACGGGTTTTCCGGCGTCGACGGGGCAAGCGGATCGAGGTGGGCCGGCGGCAGGAACACACGGTTCTGCCTGGCCGCGGCGATCGAAACCCATTCGCCGGTCAGGGCATCCTGACGCATCGTTGCCGTCGCGGGGCGCGGCGCGAGATCACGGAGGTCGGGTGCGCGATCGGGCGCCAGCGTGGTGTCCGGGTCATCGAAGTAGATCAGCTCACGGCCATCGGCCAGCGTGTGACGCTGCCGGGCGATGCTCTCGTCGCTGACGAATGTGGGGGTGGTGGTGTCCATAGCAAGACCAGAGTAACCGATTTGCACAAACGAAATGTAAGCTTTCGATTGCGTAAACTAACGCAATGTTATGAAGGTGGGGCGAAGCGATGGATGCCAGCAAAGTGAGTGGCGCGAACGGTGTTGACCAGACGACGGATGCGCACAGCATGGCCGAGCGCGAAACAGTGCCTGCCGCGGTGCGGCGCGAGCAGATCCGACGCCTCATCGATGAGCGCGGCTTTGTGCGCGTCAGCGAATTGCGCGAGACCTTCGGAGTGTCCGGGGTGACTGCCCGCGCCGATCTGGACGCCCTCGTCGCAGCGGGGCACATCAGCCGCGTCCATGGCGGCGCGATGCCGACTCATGCCCTGACCAGGGGCCGCACCGACCGAGAACCGTCGTTTGAAGAGGCGCTCGCGTCATCGGTTATCCCGAAGCAGCAGATCGGGGCGCTCGCCGCCTCACTGGTGCTGAGCGGACAGAGCATCATCCTCGATGTGGGTTCCACCGCGCTCGCCATCGCCCGAGCACTCGTCGCCCGTACCGACCTCTCCGACGTCGTGATCATCACCAACGGACTGAGCATCGCCCTCGAACTTGAACAAGCGATTCCCCGCTTTACGGTGATCGTGACCGGCGGATCCCTGCGCCCGCTGCAGCATTCCCTGGTCGAGCCACTGGCCTCGACGATCCTCAGCAGTGTGCACGCCGATCTGGCATTCATCGGCTGCAACGGCGTGGATGCCACCGCGGGCGTCACCAACATCAACCTGCCGGAGGCTGGGGTCAAGACGCTCATGCTGCGTGCTGCAGCCAGGGCGATCGTCGTCGCCGACGCGTCCAAACTCGGCCAGGCTCACCTCGGCACTATCGGATCCCTCGGGGCATTCGACACGCTTGTGACGGATGCCACCGCCACGAACGACCAACTTGCCCCATTGCGCGAAGCCGGACTCCTGGTGCTGCAACCGCAATAGGCTGAGAACATGCGTGCACCGACTGGGAATCAACATCACCTCGTTGCAGTGGGGCCGAGCGGGACCTCGACTGCAACGATCACCGAAGTGGCAGCAGGGCTTCGCTCATATGCCGTTGACGGCATTGACCTGGTCGAGACATTCCCCGAATCAGTTCAACCGCCGATGGCATCCGGAATCGTGCTGGTGCCGTGGCCCAATCGCATCCGCGACGGACGCTGGACCCACGACGGTGTGACCAGGCAGCTTGCTCTCACCGAGCCGGTGAAGCAGAACGCCAGCCATGGCCTGCTGCGCTTCGCTCCCTACCGCGAAGTGACCAGCACCAAGAACTCAATCACGCTCGCGGCCACGGTCTTTCCGCAGTCCGGCTATCCGTTCCAGCTCGACACCACTGTCACGTACACGCTGACCCCTGATGGCCTCGACGTGACGCACTGGGTACAGAACGTTGGAGCGGATGCGGCCCCGTACGCCGTCGGCGCCCACCCGTACTTCCAGATCGGCGGTGTGCCAACACGTGACCTCAGCCTGACGACCAGTGCGGCAACCCGCATTCTGGTCGATGAGCGGAGCAACCCGATCGGCACAGAGTCCGTGGCAGGGACGCCGTTCGACCTGCGTGCAGGGCGACTCGTCGGCGACCTTGATCTCGATGCCGGTTTCGAGGACGTCACCGTCATCGACGGCCGCGTCGAACATACCCTCGCGGCCCCCGATGGCCGCAGTCTCACCGTGTGGGGCGACGACAGCATGCGTTTTGTGCAGCTGTACACGCCGCGTAACTTCCCGACGATCGCGAATACAGCCGCGTCCGTGCACCAGGCCGTCGCCATCGAGCCCATGACAGCACCGGCCGATGCCTTCAACTCGGGCAAGGGCGTGCATTGGCTGCAGCCGGGAGCTGATTGGACTGTGCGCTGGGGCATCACACACCACGGCTTCACCGGAGGCGAATCACAATGAGCACCCAGGCCGGGACTGACGCCGACGACGCCACACCGCAAAGCGGAAGGCCGGTGGCACTCGGCCCGGCCGATCAGGAGCGCCTGCGCGCGCTGCAGGGCATGAAGCGGCTGGCCACGGGGCTCCTGCTGCTGATGGCCGTCGTCTTCGCCGTGTCATTCGCCCTGCAGGACACCTATCCGTGGCTCGCGTACGTGCGCGCTGCTGCCGAAGGCGGCATGGTTGGCGCGATCGCCGACTGGTTCGCCGTGACCGCACTGTTCAGGTATCCGCTCGGCATCAAGATCCCGCACACGAACATCATCGCCAGTCGCAAGAACGAGATCGGGGCGTCTCTCGGCGAGTTCGTCGAGACCAACTTTCTCTCTGAAGAGGTGGTGCGCGGCAAACTCGAGTCAATCGGCATCTCGGCGCGCGTCGGCATCTGGCTGAGCGTTCCCGCGAACGCAGAGCGTGTCACCAGCGAGCTCGCTGTCGCAGGCACCGGCGTCCTCGATGTGCTGGCCGACGACGACATCAAAGACCTCATCGAAACCATCGCGCGGGTTCATCTCATCGAGCCTGAGTGGGGCCCGGCCATCGGGCGGGTAGGGTCGCGCCTCGTCGAATCGGGCCAGCAGCACGCCGCAGTCGACCTCTTGCTCGAGAAGGCAGAGGGGTGGCTGGTCACGCATCCAGAGGCGTTCGGGCGCGCGGTGTCTGCCAGGCTGCCCAGCTGGATGCCGGGCTTCGTCGACAAACTTGTCGACGACCGAGCCTTCAAAGAAGTACTGGCATTCGTGCACACGGTGCAGGCCGATCCAGAGCATCCGCTTCGGGAGGCGATCGACCGCTACCTGGCCGACCTGATGCGCGACCTGCAGAACGACAGCACAACTATCGCACGGGCCGAGGCGCTGAAAACGGGGCTGCTGGAGAGCGAGCGGCTACGCGAGTTCGCGAGCGAGGCGTGGGAGTCGGTGAAGGCGTCTCTTCGTGGCGGGCTGGCCGATCCGTCGAGTGCGCTGCGTGCAGGCATGCGCTCCACCCTGGTCGATATCGGCGTCAAACTGTCGACCGATGCCGCGCTCGGCGCCCGCATCGACCGCTGGATCGCCGATTCGCTGAGCTATGCAGTGCAGCAGTACCGACATGAGCTTGCCGGCGTCATCACCGAGACCGTCGAGCGGTGGGATGCGAAGGAGACGACGGAGAAGATCGAGCTGATGGTGGGCAAGGACCTGCAGTTCATTCGGCTCAATGGCACCATCGTCGGGTCGCTGGCCGGGCTGCTGATCTTCACTATCGCGCAAGGGATTTCTGCCCTGGTTGCCTGAACAGTTACCCCAGTCAACCCCTGTGGCAGCGCATGGTCAATCCGTTGCTAACCGTCGTTCATGCACGTACGATTTTTGGCAGAATCGGAAGGGGAAGACGATGAGAGTGTCGAGACAGATGAAGCATTTTCTGTCGAATATGGAATACCCGGCTAGGCCAGAAGACCTCATTCGTGAGGCGCTGCGAGACGGGTTCACCGACGATGACGTGCTCCCATTGGCGATGCTGGATGAGCGCTCATACGGCGGAGGAACCGACGTCAGTCGGTCGTTGGCCGATGGATCTCTGGGTGTCTCGTATGCGATTTGAACTGCCAGTGTGATCTGAATGGACGGGTGTCTTCGCTGTCCCCCCGGTGCGGAGACACCCGACCATCAGAAGGGGTGGCTTCGCTCAGTGTGAGTAAAGGAAGTCACCCTGTGTTCAGTTATACGCTCTTTCTACCCCAGTGCTAGATATTGAATTTTTTGCGTTGATCAGCGATAATTCCGGCTCTGTATCGCAGTGGTTTCTGTCGCTGACACACTCGGGATAGGTAAACGGTGTCTTCGTCTGATCTGGTTAACGCTCACCGGTCAGGTATCTGGGTGGGCCCCGTCGGGCTCGAACCGACGACCCAAGGATTAAAAGTCCTTTGCTCTACCAACTGAGCTAGAGGCCCGCGGTTAATAATCTAGCGTGGATCTGTTGCCTGACGAATTCGACAGGCCTCCAGCAGCAGGGTTGGCGCCCAAATAGTGCGTTCTGACGTGGCGCAAAATGATCTAGCGTGGATTCCATGGCCGACGAATTCCATAAGCCCACCAAATTCTCCGGCAGCAAGTTCGAGAGCATGAAGGGTGGCGAAGATCCCGCACTCATCAGCCGGATCGCCCACGAAACCGCACACGCGCTACTGGCGCGCGTACGCGACGATCCCGACCCTGAAGTAGTTGACCGACTTGTCGACTACACGGATATCCACGGCGTCGATGCTGTCGCCGAACTCTGGTCACGGGCATCCGCTCGCAGCCTGCCTGGCGCACTCTGGCGGATCTACCTCGTGCGAGTTCTGATCCGACAGGATCCGGATGGCATCGCCTACCTGTTCCAGCGCGGAACAGAGGTCGTCCCGAGTATCGACCCGCTGGTCGCCGGCGCCTCTGCCCCGACGGGCCCCGCCGAGATCATTGTGCTGGCCGACCAGATCCTGCGTGGTCTGTTCACGGGAGACTTCGCCGTAGCGCTCGACCGCGCAGCAGCATTCTGCCGGGTCACCGCAGCGGGCTGCACGAGTGTCGCCGACGATCTCGAACTCACCGAACCCGCGCGATCGACCGAGCTCACCACCCGAGCCCTGCGCTTCTCAACGACGGCCCAGGAGTTCGCATCCTGTGCCCGTCTGTGGCGGACGAATTCGCTCGACTAAAGCCGCCGGCCCCGCCACAGAAGCAGGTGCACAGTCGCGTCAGCGCAACACGCCGACGGCTCGGCTGACAGCTGACAGCGAACAGTCACTTTCAGCCCTCGGCCTGCTTTACACTGGTATCTGGTCGGGCCGCAGTAACCCCGGGCTCCAATATTCGCCGCTATGAGCGGCCTCGCGCCGAGAGGCGTTCTGCGGCCTGGCTTCAATCTTCGGTGCGATCCTGCGCGTTAGGCTCTGTGCATGCCTCTGCCGTACACGCTGCTGATCGATCCCGTGCCCGCCGATGACGCGCGCACCGACTTTACTGACACGTTCCATGAGGTCGACTCGTCAGAGCCTGCCCTGCGCGTCGCCGAACTCAGCACGCAGCGGGGGGACGGCATCTTCGAGACGCTCAGCGTCGTCGACTCGCACCCGCAGGAGGTCGAGCCGCACATCAAGCGCCTGAGCAACTCCGCACGGATCTGCGACCTGCCGGCGCCCAATCAGAATCAGTGGCGCGCTGCCATCGACTATGCAGTGAGCACATTGCCAGCCGAGGGGCAGTTCTCGCTCAAATTCGTTCTCAGTCGAGGGGTAGAAGCCGGCCCGGCTCCGACCGCCTGGTTGCACGCAACCGCCGCCCCCGATTTCGCCGCTGTGCGCGAGAACGGCGTCAAGGTCGTCACTCTGGACCGTGGCTACCCGCGCGGCGTCGCAGAGCGCGCCCCGTGGCTGCTGATGGGTGCCAAGACGCTCAGCTACGCCATCAACATGGCGGCGTTGCGTGAGGCGCACCGACGCGGTGCCGATGACACCATCTTCGTCACCACAGACGGCTACGTGATGGAGGGTCCGACCTCGAGCGTCATCCTGCGCGCGAACGGCGTCTATGTGACCCCCGCGCCGAGCGGCGCCATCCTGCACGGCACCACCCAGCAGAGCGTCTTCGGATACCTTGAGGCACAGGGCGAGACGACCGAGTATCGCGATGTCACCGTCGATGAGCTCAGGTCAGCGGATGCCGCCTGGCTGGTCTCGAGCGTGCGCCTGGCCGTTGCCGTCACCGAACTCGACGGCGAGTCGTTCCCGGTCGACGCCGAGCTCACCCGCGCGATCAACGCATATCTGTTGGCCCGCACGGCGTAGTCTTGCTGGCCGTTCCCCGGCGAGAGTCGCCGCTACGGCCGAGTGTCGCCGTTGCAGCGGCGATTCTCGGCACAAACGGCGACACTCGGCGGGATGGCGCCTCGGCGCGTGACCCCGCCAGAGAAACCGGCGACCTAGCCGAAGCGGCCAGACACGTAGTCTTCGGTGGCCTGCACCGTCGGATTCGAGAAGATCGTCGTGGTGTCGGCATACTCGATGAGCTTGCCCGGCTTGCCCGTGCCCGCGATGTTGAAGAACGCCGTGCGGTCTGAGACACGCGAGGCCTGCTGCATGTTGTGGGTCACGATCACGATTGTGTACTCGGACTTCATCTCCTCGATGAGGTCTTCGATCGCCAGCGTCGAGATCGGGTCGAGCGCCGAGCATGGCTCGTCCATCAGGATCACGTCAGGCTGCACCGCAATCGCGCGCGCGATGCAGAGGCGCTGCTGCTGGCCGCCGGAGAGACCAGAGCCTGGGCGGTCGAGGCGGTCCTTGACCTCGTTCCAGAGGTTGGCACCGCGCAGCGCCTTCTCGGTGAGCGCGTCGCCGTCGCTCTTCGACATGCGTCGGTTGTTCAGCTTGACGCCGGCCAGCACGTTGTCCTGGATCGACATCGTGGGGAACGGGTTCGGGCGCTGGAACACCATGCCGACCTGACGGCGCACGAGTACAGGGTCGACGCCAGGGCCGTACAGGTTGTTGCCGTCGATGAGCACTTCGCCGTCAACGCGTGCACCGGGGATCACCTCGTGCATGCGGTTCAGCGTGCGAAGGAACGTTGACTTACCGCATCCGCTCGGGCCGATGAATGCGGTGACGGTACGGGGCTCAATGGTCAGCGAGACGCCTTCGACGGCCAGAAAGTTGCTGTAGTAGACGTTGAGGTCGTTGACTTCAATGCGCTTTGACACAGTGGTTCCTTCGGGGTTGCGGACGCGTTAGCGGCCGAGTTTAGGGGAGAAGATTTTGGCGATGAGACGGGCGAGCCCGTTGAGCAGCATCACGATGAGAATGAGGGTGAGCGCGCCAGCCCAGGCGCGGTCGATGTAGGCCTGGGTGTCTGCGCCCTGGTTGGCGTACTGGGTGTACACGAACACCGGCAGGGTCATCATCCGCTCGCTGAACAGGTTGTAGTTCATGCTCGCGGTGAAGCCCGAGATGATCAGCAGCGGTGCGGTTTCACCGATCACGCGGGCGATCGAGATCATGACGCCCGTGACGATACCGGCGATGGATGTCGGCAGCACGACCTTGAGGATCGTCAAGTACTTCGGAACACCCAGGGCGAATGCAGCCTCACGCAGCTCATTCGGCACCAGCTTGAGCATCTCTTCGCTCGAGCGCACCACGACGGGAATCATCAGCACCGAGAGCGCGATAGCGCCACCGAAACCGAAGCGGATGCCCGGGTCGTTGAACAACAACGAGAAGAGGGCGAAGGCAAACAGGCCGGCGACGATCGAGGGGATACCGGTCATCACGTCGACGAAGAACGTGATGCCGCGCGCGAGACGGCCACGCCCGTATTCGGTGAGGTAGATCGCGGCAAGCAGGCCGATCGGCACCGAGATCAGCGTGGCCACACCGGTGATGAGCAGCGTGCCGACGATGGCGTGCAGAGCCCCGCCGCCCTCGCCAACGATGTTGCGCTGGGACTCGGTGAAGAACGTTGGCGTGAGGAATGCGGGCAGACCGTTCACGACTGTCGTGTAGATCAGTGAGGCGAGCGGCAGCAGCGCGACGACGAACGCCGAGGTGACGAGGGCGGTGACAAGACGATCTTTGGCCTTGCGTGAGCCCTCAACGAACAGCGAGAGCAGGTAGATCGCGAAGCAGTACAGCACGGTTCCGAAGAACAGGGTGCCGGCGATGTTGAAGCCGCTCGTGGCACCGGAGAGCTGCAGCACGGCGAAGACGAGCCCGGTGGCGAACCAGCTGCCGAGCAGGATCCAGAGGGAGGAGCGCTTGGGCAGCTTGCCCGCAGTGAGCGAGTTGCTGAGCCCGTTCGTCGGCGAGGGAGCCGGAGACGTGGGGGTGGAGGTGGCCGTCGTCATCAGTTCGCTCCAGAGAAGGCCTTGCGGCGGTTGATGATGTAGCGCGCGAGCATGTTCACGGCGAGCGTGATGATGAAGAGGATCAGGCCGGTGGCGAGCAGGATGTTGATACCGACGCCGTGCGCTTCAGGGAAGTTGAGGGCGATGTTGGCCGCGATCGTCGTGGGGTTCTGCGACGTGAGCAGCTGGAAGATGATCTGTGGGCTGGGGGAGAGCACCATGGCAACCGCCATCGTCTCGCCGAGTGCCCGGCCAAGGCCCAACATGGAGGCCGAGATGATGCCGGGGCGGCCGAAGGGCAACACGGCCATCCTGATCATTTCCCAGCGCGTTGCACCGAGTGCGAGTGCGGCTTCCTCGTGCAGTACCGGGGTCTGCAGGAAGACCTCACGGCAGATCGCGGTGATGATCGGCAGCACCATCACGGCAAGCACGATGGCGACGGTGAGGATTGTGCGACCGGTTCCGGACACGGGGCCGGCGAAGAGGGGGATCCAGCCGAACCACTCGACGAGCGAGGTATAGAACGGCTGAAGCATCGGTGCGAGCACTCCGATGCCCCAGAGGCCGAAAACGACAGAAGGCACAGCAGCCAGCAGGTCGATGAGATACCCGAGGCCCTGTGCCAATTTGCGTGGGGCGTAGTGCGAGATGAAGAGGGCGATGCCGATGGCGATCGGAACGGCGATGAGCAGGGCGAGGAATGCCGACCAGAGGGTGCCGAATGCCAGCGGCAGCACATAAGACCAGAAGTTGGAGAAGTCGCCCTTGAAGTCGGTGGCTTGGGCAGTGAAAGCGGGAAGGCTCTGCACGAACAAGAACACCGCAACTGCAGCGAGCACCGCCAGGATGAGGCCGCCGGCGACGACGGTCAGCGTGGAGAAGACCTGGTCTCCCGGCCGCTGTTTGGCTTTAGCCGCGACGCGCGTCTTTCGCGGCCCGGTGTCAACTGCGCTGGTCATGCCTGGCGTCTCCTTGAATCATGGGTTGGAGTCGGTGGGATGTGAGGAAGCAGCTATGGGCTGAACCCCAGTGTGCCCGGGCGGGCTTTCTCATGCATCTGCACGAGAAACCCCGTCCGGGCAAGGGTGAAACCGTATTTACTTGATGGTCGCGATGACGGCTGCGACCTTGTCCTGCAGTTCAGTGGAGAGCGGCGCAGCCCCGGCGGACTTGGCAGCCTCTGCCTGGCCCTCAGCGCTGGCCATGTAGCCAACGTATGACTTGACGAGCTCACCCTGCGCTGCATCTGCGTAGTCGGTGCAGACGATGGCGTAGCTCACCAAGACGAGCGGGTAGTGCGTCGGGTCGGTGGTGAGACGGTCGATCTGGATGGCGATGTCGTCGTCTGCCCGGCCTTCGACCAGCGGGGAGTCGTTGACGACTGCAGCTGCAGCCTCAGCCGTGTAACCGACGAACTCGTCGCCGACCTTGATCTTGGCGACACCGAGGTCGCCTGCACGGGATGCATCGGCGTAGCCGATGGTGCCGACACCGTTGGTGACTGCGTCAACGACACCGGAGGTGCCCTGTGCACCCTCACCGGTCTGGAACGGGAAGGCATCTGCTGCCTTCTCGGTCCACACATCGGGTGCAACCTGGCCCAGGTAGTCAGTGAAGTTCTTGGTGGTACCGGAGTCGTCTGAGCGGTGCACGGCGGTGATCGGCGTTGCCGGCAGTTTCGCCTTCGGGTTCAACGCGGCGATGGCCGGGTCGTTCCAGGTCGTGATGTCGCCCTTGAAGATCTTGGCGAGTGTCGAGGCGTCAAGGTTGAGGTCGGTCACGCCATCGACGTTGAAGATCACTGCGATGGGGGAGATGTAGACCGGCAGGTCGACGGCCGAGGTGCCGGGGGCGCAGCTGGCGAAGCCGGCTGCCAGTTCCTCATCCTTCAGGTACGAGTCCGAGCCGGCGAAGTCTGATCCGCCTGCGGCGAAGGTGGTGCGGCCTGCGCCGGAGCCCGACGGGTCGTAGTTGATTGTGACGTTCGGGTTTGCCGTCTGGAAGGAAGCGATCCATGCTTCCTGGGCCGAGCCCTGCGACGAAGCGCCGGCGGCGTTGATCGTGCCGGAGAGGGTGCTCTCAGGGGCTGCGGACTCAGTCGTCGCCGTCCCCTCATTTGCTGCACATGATGACAGTGCAAGAGCGGCTGCGACAGCAATGACCGCTGGGCGGCCATAACGCTTGAAGTTCACGTGAATCCCTTTCGAGGGTTTGAATGCAAGTGCGGCCGGTGCTGGCCCACAAGTGAAGCTAAGCCCTGCACTTAACGACACTCCTGCTTCAAGGTAAACGGGAGGTGAACGACAATCGCCGAAAGGGTGGTTCAGACCCTCGGCGCGTGGGTCTCAATCGCGATGATTCCCGAGCTCGGGTTGTCACTTGACAGGTGAACGACTGAGAATCCGCCGGTCTCCAGGTCGGCGGCATCCGTGACGTATGCGCCCAGTGTGGTTCCGGTGGCCAGCGCGATTTCCCGGAGAATGTCAGGTAACACCGGGCCGTGGCTGCAGAGCACAGCGTTCTTCCGCGACCGGACCCGCTTGCCGACGACGTGTCGGATGTCGGCAGTGCCGGCTTCCCACGCATCCTGACTGATGAGGTCTGTGCGCTTGATGTCGATACCGGATGCCGCGGCGAGCGGCACGACGGTCGTCACGCATCGGGTCGCACTACTCGTCACGATCCGTTTGGGGCGCCACGCACGAAGGGTGCCGACCAGGGCTGCGGCCTGCTTGACACCGCGCTCGGTCAGCGGACGGGTCGCGTCGGGGCCGTGCCAGCTGCTCGGCGGCGTGGCTTTAGCGTGACGGACCACGATCAGGGCAAAGGTGCTCGTGACCTCGTTGTCGATGAGATGGGCGAAGGCGTCGAGGATCTCGACATCCGCTGGATAGCTGAGGTAGGTGCGGGCGCGTTTGATGGTCACCCATTCGAGAGCTGCGACCTCGCCGTTGGGTACGAAGGTTGAGCGCATGATCGCCTCCGGGGTCACCTCGGCGGCCCAGTAGTGCACGATCTTGTCGCGGCCGTTCGGCATGTTGTAGTTCGAGATGCCCAGCGGAACCCCGAGCCTGATGGTCAGGCCGGTCTCCTCCTTGATCTCGCGCACGGCGGTCTCCGGCAGGGATTCACCCGGGTCGACTTTGCCTTTGGGGATGGTGACATCGCCGTGCACTGTGCGGTGGATGACAAGGATCTGAACCTTGCCATCAACCAGCCGCCAGCACACTGCACCGGCCGCGTAAACCGCCGTGTCCGTCATCGCCTGGCAGCCGAACGCTTGCGATTTCCGATCTGTTGCATAAGCCTATTTTGCATGTCGTCGAGCAGATGGCCCGAATCGTCCCTGGCGTGACGCACCCAGGCTCCGTCGCTGTCGAGCCACCACGACGAGGTGCGCGGGTCCATTGCGCGCTCGAACAATCCCTCGATTTCCTGCAGGTGTTCAGGGTCGGTCAGGCGTACCAGGGCTTCGACGCGGCGGTCGAGGTTGCGGTGCATCATGTCGGCGCTGCCGATGAAGACCTGCGGGTCGCCGAGGGTGTGGAACGAGAAGATGCGCGAGTGCTCGAGGTAGCGCCCCAGGATCGAGCGCACGCGGATGTTTTCGCTCATGCCCTCAACTCCCGGTCGCAGACTGCAGATGCCGCGCACCCACACGTCGACGGGTACACCGGCCTGGCTTGCGCGGTAGAGCGCGTCGATAATTGCCTCGTCGACCATCGAGTTGACCTTGATGCGGATGCCAGACGGCAGCCCGGCTGCGGCGTTGGCCGTCTCGTCGGTGATGCGTTTGAGTAGTCCCTTCCGCAGGTGCAGCGGGGCAACAAGCAGACGCTTGAACTTCTTCTCGATCGCGTAGCCGGAGAGCTCGTTGAACAGGCGGGTGAGGTCTTTGCCCACCTGGTCGTCTGCGGTGAGCAGCCCGAGGTCTTCGTAAATGCGGCTTGTCTTCGGGTTGTAGTTTCCGGTGCCGATGTGGCTGTAGTGCCGGAGTTCTTTACCCTCCTTGCGCACAACCAGGGCGAGCTTGCAGTGCGTCTTCAGGCCTACGATGCCGTAGACCACGTGCACGCCGGCCTTTTCTAGCTTGCGTGCCCACGAGATATTGGCCTGCTCGTCGAAGCGGGCCTTGATCTCGACGAGGGCGAGCACCTGCTTGCCTGATTCCGCCGCGGCAATCAGTGCCTCAACGATGGGGCTATCACCGGAGGTACGGTACAGCGTCTGCTTGATGGCCAGCACACCGGGATCAGCGGCAGCCTGCTCAAGAAAGGCCTGCACGCTTGTCGCGAACGATTCGTACGGGTGGTGCAACAGGATGTCGCCGCGCTTGATCGATCTGAAGACATCCGGTGCTGAATTCGGCTCGGCCGGCATGAGCTGCACCGCCGTCGTCGGGACGTGCTTCGGGTAGTGCAGGTCGGGACGATCGATACGCGACAGGTCGAAGAGCCCGCCGAGGTCGAGGGGTGCCGGCAGTCGGTAGACCTCCTGGGTGGTGATATCGAGCTCGCGCACCAGCAGGTCGAGAGTGATGTCATCCATCTCTTCGGTGATCTCGAGCCGGATGGGCGGCCCGAAGCGGCGGCGCAGCAGCTCTTTTTCGAGGGCCTGGATGAGGTTCTCTGTCTCGTCTTCGTCGATCTCGACGTCTTCGTTGCGGGTGACGCGGAAGATGTGGTGCTCGAGGATGTCCATACCGGGGAACAGGTCGCCGAGGTGGTTGGCCATCAGGTCTTCGAGGGTGATGAAGCGCACCTTGTCGACCGACTCGCTGCGGTCAACGCGCACGAAGCGCGGCAGCATCTGCGGCACCTTGAGGCGGGCGATCTCCTGCTTGCTTGTCTTCGGGTTGCGCACGCGCACCGCGAGGTTGAGAGAGAGGCCCGAGATGTAGGGGAAGGGATGTGCAGGATCGACGGCCAGCGGCATCAGCACGGGGAAGATCTGCTTGGCGAAGTAGTCGCGCAGCGATTCCTGTTCGTCGGCGTGCAGCGAATCCCAGCTGACGACATCAATGCCGGCTACGGCCAGCGCGGGACGCACGAGATCCTGGAATGCCGCGGCGTGCCTGGCCTGCAGTACGTGTGCGGCAGCTGAGATGTCGCTGAGCACGTCGGCAGGGGCCCGCCCGACGTTGGTCGGCACGGCCAGGCCGGTGAGGATGCGACGCTTCAGGCCGGCGACCCGCACCATGAAGAACTCATCGAGGTTGCTGGCGAAGATGGCGAGAAAGTTCGCCCGTTCGAGCACGGGGATGTCGGGATCTTCTCCGAGTTCGAGCACCCGCTGGTTGAATGCCAGCCAGCTCAATTCGCGGTCGAGGAAGCGATCCTCCGGCAACGCAGGGTCGTCAGTGAAGTCATACGGGTCGAAGTCGTCGTCGAAGTCGCTGCCGAGTCCCGTGTCGCTTTGGATGTTTTCGCCGTCCATCTGACCATCTTGACACTGCGGCAGGCCCGAGCAGGGGGATCAAGGTGAACGATTACTTAATTGGTGAGCCTGCGGTACTGCACGTCGATGGTGAAATCGGTGAATCCGAGCGAGCGGTAGAGGTGCACAGCACCCGTATTGTCGGCCTCGACGTAGAGCGATGCGGCGGTACAACCGCGGGCGGCCAGCCGTTCGAGACCGCGTTCCATGAGCATCCGGCCGAGGCCGTGGCCTGCGGCGTCCGGATGAATGCCGATCACGTAGATCTCGCCGGTACCGCCGCTGACCGAATCACCATCGGCGTCACTGTCGCCTCTGTCGCCTCTGTCGCCTCTGTCGTCGCTGTCGTCGGCAGCCTCGGCCGGCTCAATCTTCAGCCAGTTGTAGCCGATCATCCGGCCTGTTGAGTCCCGGGCGACCAGGAAGTCGTCTGCGTTGAACCACGGTTCTGCTTCGCGGTCGGCCAGATCGGTCACGGTGAGCGAACCCTGTTCGGGATGCGAGGCGAAGATGAGGGCGTTGAGCGCGACCCACTCTTCGTCATCGACGCCGGGAACGAAGGAGTTGATCGTGACGTCGGGAGCATGGGGCTGTGACCGGGCGGGTGTATCCGTTGTTGAAGCGACCGCCGGCGGAAGAGGGCAGAGCTGCAGGTGCAGCAGTGTGCGGACCGCGACGAAGCGGTGGTGGATGGCAAGCACCCTGGCCGCGGGATGATCGCCGTGTGACCATGCGGTGACGACGGCTGGCAGCGAGGGCAGCAGTGCGGTGAGGGCCGCCTCGCCGTAGCCATGACCGCGGCGTTTAGGCGCGATGACCAGGTCGAGCTCCGCTGTCGTACCGTCGTGGCCGACCGCGGCAGCGCCGACCGGCTTGTTTGGATGCTCGTCAGCGAAGAACAGGTGCGCGGATCGGCGTCCGGCAGCGAGGTCAAGCATTGTCTGTTCGTTGAACGGTGCATACCCATCGACGCGGGTCGCGGCATCCGCAACGCGAGTGAGCTGCGCTGCGATATCGGGGTCGGTGAGGTCAGCTGGAGAGAGAGTCAGCGACACGTTCGTCGTTTTCTTCTTGCACGTTGAAACGGTAACCGACGTTGCGCACTGTGCCGATGAGTGACTCCTGGTCGCCGAGCTTGGCGCGCAGGCGTCGTACGTGCACATCGACTGTGCGGGTGCCACCGAAGTAGTCGTAGCCCCACACCTCGCTCAGCAGCTGCTCGCGGGTGAAGACCCTCGACGGGTGGGCGGCAAGGAAGCGCAGAAGTTCGAATTCTTTGTACGTCAGGTCGAGGGGGGTGCCGTGTACCTTGGCCGAATAGTTGGCTTCATCGATGACGACGCCGGCGGCGCGGATGGTGGGGGAGGTGGGTGTCCTGGTGATTCGTCCGGCGGCCAGACGGATGCGGGCATCCACCTCGGCGGGGCCAGCAGTATCGAGGACCACGTCGTCGACGCCCCAATCGGGGCTGACGGCGGTCAGGCCACCCTCGGTGATCACAAGCATCAGGGGAACGGAGATTCCCGTTGTGCGCAGAATCTGACAGAGCGACTTCGTCGCCATCAGATTGGTGCGGGCATCGACGAGGATGAGGTCAGAATCAGGCGCTGTGATCAGCTGATCCGGCCGTGCGGGGATCAGCCGTGTGCTGTGTGACAGCAACGCCAGGGCCGGTAGAACTTCGTTGTCGACAGCCGAGGTAAGGATTAGTAACTGCGCCACGCGCATCCTCCCAAATATCGTGCCCTCATACTACTGTGCCGCTGAATCGGGCTTGAACAGGCAGAATAGAGATGTGAGCAAACACTGGTCTGGCATCGTTGTCGTGTGGGTCCTCGCCGTGCTCAGTGCGGTGCTGATCGCCGTACTTTCAAGCCAGGAGAATCGAATCTCTTGGGCGGCGCTCGGTTTGGCCGGTTGCACAATCGTTACTCTTGCGATTCAGATCGCGCAGGGTGAGAAAGACGGATACGTCTCGAGGGTCATCTCAAGCATCTCCGGCGCCGTCATCGTTTATGCCATCGCGACGGCGATCTTTGTGCTGGTCGGCCTCGTCTAGACATCGCTGTAACCGGCGGTCGGGTTAGAATCGGATCATGTCGACGCTTGCACTCGAAATCCTCTTCCTTGGACTCCTCGCGATGGCCAGCCTGGCGATCGTCTGGATCGCTGGCGTGGTCGTATACAAGCTGTTCCGGGGGCAGCGGTAGCCGCCATGTTCGATCTTCCGGTGGATCTTCCGTCTGAGCTCGTTCCGCTCTCCTGGCTCATAGGAGTCTGGGAAGGCTCAGGTGTGCTGGACTACGCCATCGGTGATACATCGGTCACTCGCGAGTTCGGGCACCGTGTGAGCTTCAGCCACGATGGCCTGCCGCACCTGAACTACAACTCATATACCTGGCTCGAACCAGACCCGGAGTCAGACAACGACGCCAAGACTCCGCTGGTGACCGAGACCGGATACTGGCGTCTCAGCCGTCAGCGCCTCGATGGCGACCCCGGTCCCGGAATGCTTCCCGGCATCGGCGAGCGGCCGTTCAACACTGCCGAATCAGTGGAGACGCTGCGCAACTCGGATGGCGGCTTCGACATCGAGGTCACGCTCGCGCATCCAGACGGCGTCGCAGAACTGTACCTCGGTCAAGTCAAGGGGCCACGAATCGACCTCGCCACCGACGCAGTCATGCGCACGCAGGGCGCCAAGCCATACGCGGCGGCGACCAGGCTGTACGGACTCGTCGACAGCCATTTGCTGTGGGCGTGGGACATCGCCGCCCTCGGCCAAGACCTGCGCACCCACTCTTCCGGCCGCCTGGCCAGAATCGACTAAATGAATTCCCCAGCAACACCAGGACAGACGCCCGCCCCGACCGAGACGGCTGCCGCCGTCGAGACGGCCGATACCGTGGGGACGCCAGACGCTGTCGAGACGCCTCCGAGGTTCATGTCGCCGTTGCTTGAGATGCCAGGCGCTGTCGCTGCTGGTGGACAGGATGCCGGCGTGGCAGCCCACTACGGCAACCCGATGATCGAGCAGCGTCATTTGCTTGCCGGTGAGGCCGTCGTCGACCTGTCGAACCGTGGCATCCTCTCGGTTGTCGGTCCTGATCGCCTGAGTTGGCTCAACTCGCTCTCGAGCCAGGCGCTGCTCCGGCTTCCCGTGGGTGAATCCACCGAGATGCTGCTGCTCGACCCCGCTGGTCGACTCGAATTTGCCGTGAGCGTACTCGATGACGGAGTGGCTACCTGGCTCTTCGTCGAGGCTGCCGAACTCCCCGGTCTGCACGGCTGGCTGAACAAGATGCGCTTCATGCTGCGGGTCGAGGTGCTCGACCTCACCGACGAGTACGCGATGATCGGCACGATGGCGCGTGATCTGGCCGATGTGCAGCTGCTGCCTGCAATTTCCAACGGACTGCCGCTGGTCTGGAACGACCCGTGGGGCACCGTGAACCCCGGTGGGTTCCAGTACGCGCAGGTCGCCGAGCACCCCGGCATCCACTGGAACTGGTCTGAGGTGCTGATCGCTCGCACGGATCTCGCTGCGCTCCGCGACAGGATCATCGACGGCGAAGTCGCGGCCGCCGGACTACTGGCAGAGGAAGCGCTACGGATCGCGGCCTGGCGCCCCAGGGCGGCGACCGAGGTCGACGAGAAGACTATTCCGCACGAACTCGACTGGCTGCGTACGGCAGTACACCTGAACAAGGGCTGCTACCGCGGACAGGAGACGGTGGCCAAGGTACACAACCTCGGACACCCGCCGCGCCGACTGGTGCTGCTGCACCTCGACGGCTCGGACTCTGTGCTGCCCGCCCACGGCGATGTCGTCGAGGGAACCAGGATGCTGCCTGGCGGTGAGCCTGAGCGCCGACCAGTCGGGTCGATCACCTCAAGTGCCATCCACCACGAGCTCGGTCCGATCGCGCTCGCCGTGATCAAGCGCACGGTGCCGGCTGACGTCACGCTCTACGTGCAGTCGCAGGGCATTTCGATCGCGGCCAGCCAGGAGATCATCGTGCCGCAGTCAGCCGGTGCAGAGGCCGATGTGCCGCGCTTGCCCCGTCTCGGTGCGCGTCCCACCCAGCACTAGCTAGCTCGGCGTGCCGGCCGCTGGCTACCCGTTGCCGGTTGCGAGTTGCGAGTTGCCCGCTGCCGGTTGCCGGTTGCCGGTTGCGAGTTCGTACCTCGTGGTCCATGGTTTGCCGTTGCGGATTGCATAACTCCTGCTATTTGCTCCCAGAGCCGCAATTTGGCGTGTTTGGGCCGGTTTCTGTTCGAACCGCAGGAGTTATGCAACTAACCTGCCCGCAGACCAGACGGCGATGCCGCCAGACGGCTGGTCAGGCATTCAGACAGAGCCGGATACCAAGGCAGACAGACGAAGCCGACCTGTACGCAGTGCAGTTGTTCCGCGTGCATAACTCCTGCTATTTGCTCACCAGGGCCGCAATTTGGCGTGTTTGGGCCGGTTTCTGCTCGAATTGCAGGAGTTATGCAACCAAAATCGGCGCACTAGCTGCGGCGCTCGTCCTCACTGCCGAGCAGCGCCGAGCCGAGTGGGCTCCGCAAATACAGCATGCTGTGCCCGTAACGCGTCGAGGTGACCAGCCCGACATTCCGCAGCGCACGTAGGTGTTGGTTGACCGCAGACGCACTCACTCCGAAGCGGATGCCGAGCTCGGTCGACGACGCCGGTGACGTCAGCGCTGTGAGCAGGCTGGCCCGGGTTCCTCCAAGCACATTCGCCACCGCCCGAGGATTGACCACCTGCTCGGCGCCCCACATGGCGCCTTGTCCGCGCGCCGGATACATCACCAGCGGCGGTTCGCCCGCCTCAACGGGCGCTGATGCCCTGTGGGTGAACATCGTCGGCACCAGCATGATGCCGCGACTGTCGACCTGCTCGGTGCGGTGCACCGGGTTGCGTAGTGCGAGGTGCAGTGTGTGGCCGTCGAAGGATACCGACGAGGAGACACTGTTCAGCATCTCGGCCAGTCCGCCCTGAGCGATAACGCGCCCCCGGTGGGCGATATCGGCCTCCAGAATTGTGCGCATCCTGGGCCAGTGAGGTTCGAAGCAGCTGCTCCAGAAGTCGCGGAGCGCGGCCACCATCCGCGTGATCACCTGCCGGGGCGGGCCGGTCAGCACGTCTGGCATCGTGTCGGGGTGCACTGCCGTCAGCTGACGGAGGTATTGGGTCGTCGACAGTCCTTCGAGCACCGCGAATTCATCCTCGATGCGGGTGAGCGGAGACGCCGGCCTCGGATTCAGGAAGTCGGGGGTCCACAGCATGTCATTGACCAGCGCCAGAAGCAGGCCAAGGTCGAGTTCCGCCCGCGCTGCGCTGGTGTGCGTGAGCCAGGGGAGCTGCAACGGGTAGCGGCTGGGATCTTTCATCGCCCGCAACGACAGCCCGAGTTCGCAGAGGGGTGAGATGCCGAAGCGGATGCCGCTCAAGGCGGCATCTCCCAGTTCGTATTGCAACATGAAGCCATACGCTACATCACTATGGGCGCCCGCCCGGTGCGTGAGAGAAATGACTCGTGCAACTCCTCTCCAACTCTGACCCGGCAACGGGTGTGGTCCCCGTCCAGCAACCGAACACTGAATCGAAGCGCGGTTTCGCCAGACGACTGGCCGACTCGCTCTCGGATCCGGTGCTGCGCATCCTGGTGATCGCGACGCTGATCGGTCGAGTCGGCCGAGGCGTGTTCGCCACCATCACCGTGCTCTTCATCACCTTTGTCCTCGGCTTGACCGTCGGTGAGGCGGCGATAGTGCTCGGCATCTCCAGCGCAGTCGGGATCGGCGCCTCTTATCTCGGCGGTCGCCTCGCCGACAGCCTCAGCGCCAGGCGGATGCTGTTCTGGCTGATGGCCGCCGAAGGGCTCGCTTTGGCCTGCTATCCGTTCGCGGGCGGATTCACGAGCGTCTTGATCATCGCTTGCATTGCGTCGATGCTGAGCAGCGCGTCCAATGCCACGCGGATGGCGATCATCGCCCGCGCATTCGAGGGGCCGGCGCGAGTGAGCACGCGGGCCATCCTTCGCACGGTGACCAACGTCTCCATGGCCGCCGGAGCTGCCCTCGCCGGCATCGCCCTCCTCGTCAACACCCCGACTGCCTACCGCGTCGTACTGATCGGGGCCGGTGCCGTCTACGTCATCGGAGCGATTCCGGTGTGGCGCCTGCCCCAGCGTGTTGATGCGCCGAAGCGCACCGCAGCCACGCACGACTCAAGCCAGCCCGCCGTGAGTCAGTCGGCAGCGCCTCGCCTGGGCCGTTCACCGTTCCGCGACCCGCGGTACCTCGTCCTCACCGCGCTCGCAGCGGTGTTCGGCATGCAATTCGGGCTCGCAGAAGTCGGGGTGCCACTGTGGATCGTCTCTCACACCACAGCACCGACAGTGCTGGTCTCGATCTTGCTCATCGTCAATACGGTGATTGTCATCATCTTCCAGATTCCGCTCTCGCGGGGCACCCACGACCTGCGCAAGGCCGGCAAGGTCGTGACGATCGCCGGAGTTCTGATGGCACTCGCCTGTGTCGCGTACGCGCTGTCTGCCGGAGTCTCGATGGTGCCGGCGATCGCGCTGCTCGTCGTCGCGGCCATCGTGCACGCATTCGCTGAGGTCTGGTCGCAGGCCGGAACCTGGGGCCTCAGCTTCGAGCTGGCGGATGAGGCCAATGCCGGCGCGTACCAGGGGGTCTTCTCCATGGGATTCGGAGTCGGTGCCATGGCTGCACCGTTCGTCGTCGCCGGCACCGCGCTCGCGTTCGGGATGCCGGGTTGGATCGCGCTCGCCGCGATCTTTCTGGCCGCCGCGCTCGGAATTTCAGCCATCGCACGGCGGGCTGCAGCACCGGTGGCAGCAACAGCCCTGGCAGCAGCGGCGGCGCCCCGCGGTAATTGAGCGGCACTATCCTTGAGCCGATGCTTCGCTCCGCTCAGAGAAAGGCCGTCACGATGGCTATCACCGAACTCGACGACAACCCCGCGCTCGTCGTCATCGATCTGCAGGTCGGAACGCTTGCGGGTGGCTTGGTGCATCCGGTGGAAGGCATCGTCGCCAATGCCAACCAGCTGCTCTCTGCGTTTCACGCGCGGGGGCTGCCCGTCGTGGTCGCACGGGTGTCAGGGACGCCGGCGGGGCGCACTGAGTACGGCGCTGGGAGCCGTGAGTTTCCGCCTGAGTTCGCCGAGCTTGCCCCTGCACTCGATGTTCGGAGCGATGACATCGCAGTTGTCCGAAACACCTGGAGTGTCTTCGCTGCAACCGATCTCGACGCGCGCCTCCGAACGCTCGGCGTGACCCAGGTCGTCCTGGCCGGAGTTGCGACGAGCTTCGGCGTCGAGTCCACAGCCCGTGACGCGTACGACCTCGGCTACAACGTGATCATCGCAACCGACGCCATCACCGACCGCTCGCTCGACGCTCACGAGGCCAGCATTACGCGAGTGTTCCCCGCGTTGGGACAGTTGAGCTCGGCTTCAGAAATCGTTGCGCGACTCGTCGGCTGACACGCGTCTACTCCCAGGCGAATCCCTGCGGTTCCACGGCATCCCACGGAACTGTCAACTCGCCGAGCTTCCAACGGTGGGCGCTGCCGAGCACCGGCCAGCCCTGCGCTTTCAGCGCCTTCACCGTCGCCACCCAGCGTTGCTTCGGCCCATAGGCCGCGAGCGGTGCCTGGTGCTGCCAGTGCCGATCGAGGTCGATGAGCAGCTGGTGGATGTGCTCGCCGGGCACGTTGCGGTGGATCAGGATCTTCGGCAGCCGTTCGGCGACGATCGACGGGCGGTCAAGTTCGGCCAGCCGTAGCGACACGGTGAAACGCACGGGTCCGTGGTGCGTGACATCCACCCAGGCGGCGATGCGCCCGATCTCATCGCAGGTTCCGTCGATCAGGATGCCGTGGGGCTGGAGTCGTTTGACCAGCATCCGCCAGGCAGGTACGACCTCGGATTCGTCATACTGCCGCAGCACATTCAGCGCGCGGATGACCGCGGGCTTGCGTCCCTTGGGCAGCGGCACCTCAAAGCCGCCGACGGAGAACGACACTCGGGCGTCGGCGGCGAATCCGGTCTGGCCTGTGCGCACCTCGGCGAGCTGGTCGTTCGCGCCCTTCACCCTGGTCGGGTCGATCTCGAGGCCGAGCACCTCGACATCCGGCCGTTTGTGGGCAAGCCGGTGGTACAGCTCGAGGCTGGTCACCGCGCTGGCACCGTAGCCAAGGTCGACGACGAGCGGATCGGTCGTGGTTCGTAAGACTTTGAGGTGACCGATCCAGCGATCGACGCGGCGCAAGCGATTTGTGTTCGTTGTGCCACGCGTAATGGTTCCAACAGGCATACCTCTATTGTCCACTGGGTAGAGTGGATGCTATGGCTGCTCCCTACACACTCGTCCTACTCCGTCACGGCAATAGCCTCTGGAACCAGCAGAACCTCTTCACCGGATGGGTGGACGTTCGGCTGAGCGAACAGGGCATCATCGAAGCTCGTCGAGCCGGTGAACTGCTTTCCGAAGCCGGAATCCTTCCCGACATCGTGCACACCTCTGTGCTCACCCGTGCCATCCAGACCGCCGACCTCGCTCTTGAGCAGGCCGACCGCCTCTGGATCGACGTCAAGCGCTCCTGGCGTCTCAACGAGCGTCACTACGGCGCTCTCCAGGGCCTCGACAAGGCTGAGACCCTTGAAAAGTACGGTCCTGAGCAGTTCCAGCTCTGGCGCCGCAGCTTCGACGTGCCGCCGCCCGTGCTCGACGCTGACGCTAAGTGGTCGCAGGTTGGCGACCCGCGCTACGCAGAACTCGGCGACGCTGTTCCTCGCACCGAGTGCCTGAAAGACGTTATCGAGCGGATGCTGCCCTACTGGGAGAACGACATCACCGACGACCTGCGCGCGAACAAGACGGTACTCGTCACCGCACACGGCAACTCGCTGCGTGCGCTGGTCAAGCACCTCGACAACATCTCGGACGACGACATCGCCGAACTGAACATCCCGACGGGCATCCCGCTCGTCTACAAGCTGGGCGAAGACCTCATGCCGCTCGGCCCGGGTGAGTACCTCGACCCGGAAGCTGCAGCTGCCGGTGCCGCCGCCGTCGCGGCTCAGGGCAAGAAGTAACCTTCAGCCCCCATCACCCTCGCCTCCCTGCAGGCGCGTAACGCCTCAAGCGGTGCGCGAAAGCGCAGTTGTGGTCGTAATGACTCCGTCAAAACGACCACAACTGCGCTTTCGCGTTAAGCAGGCAGGCGCGTTAAGCAGGCAGGCGCGTTAAGCAGGCAGGCGCGTTAAGCAGGCAGGCGCGTTAAGCAGGCAGGCGCGTTAAGCAGGCAGGCTAGACGCCGCTGTCCTGGTGCCAGTCGCCCGTTGCCAGGTACTGCACCTTCTTGGCGATGGAGACTGCATGGTCTGCGAAACGCTCGTGATAGCGGCTGGCCAGCGTGGCGTCGACAGTATCGGCGGCCTGGCCCTTCCACGTCTCGCCGAGGACTGCATCGAACACGCTGAGGTGCAGGGCGTCGACCTTGTCGTCTTCGTTGCGAATCGTCTCGGCGAGGTTCACGTCTTCGCTGGTGAGCAATTCGGTGAGCATGTTCGCGATCTCGACGTCGAGTGCGCCCATCTGTCTGAAGGTGGGGCGCAGGCTCTTCGGGATGACCTTGTCAGGGAACCGGTACCGGGCAAGCTGCGCGATGTGGGTCGACATGTCGCCCATCCGTTCCAGGGAGGCACTGATGCGCAGTGCACTCACCACGATGCGCAGGTCGCGTGCGACCGGCTGCTGCCTGGCGAGAATAGTGATGGCGAGTTCATCGAGTTCGACGGTCAGATCGTCGATCTTGTCGTCGTCTGCGATGACCTCTTCGGCCAGGCTGACGTCAGACTCGTTGAATGCGCGCGTCGCCTTCTCGATTGAAATGGCGACCAGACCGGAGATCTCGACGAGGCGTTCCTGCACCTCGGCGAGTTCCTGCTGAAATACTTCACGCATGCGTGGGTGATCCTTCCTGGGGGCTGTGGGCGCGGTGGCCCGCACAGGCCGGCGTGGCCCTATTACTCATGATGCCGACGCAAGGTTAACATTCGGTGCCGCACGCCTGAACACTTTCTAAAGTAGCGCCCCGGACACACGGTTCGGGTCAAGCGCACGCGTGGCGATGGGTACGCTGGGAAAATGGAATCGACCTGGCTGGTGCTTCTTTCGCTGGCACTCGGACTCGCGGTCGGTGCGGGCTTTGTGACGCTGCTCACATTTGCTGCAAGACAGGGTGAACTGGCTGCTGCAGTTGTTAATCCCGCGGTGCCCGACGGCATCGATCAGGTTCTCGACGCACTCGATTCGGCCGGCATCGTGCTCGATCCCTCGAACAACGTCGTGAAGGCTTCGCCCGGCGCACTCTCACTTGGCCTGGTCTGGAACCAGCACCTCGTGCATCCCGAGCTCATTGAGCTGGCCAGCCGCGTGCGCAAGACAGGTGACCCTGTTGCACAAGAACTGGTGCTGTCGCGTGGGCCGTTCGGTGACGCCAGTATGCACTTCATGGTGCGGCTGGCCAGGCTAGGCACCCGTTACGTGCTGCTGCTCGCTGAAGACCGCACAGAGGCCATCAGGCTCGACGAGGTGCGCCGCGACTTCGTGGCGAACATCAGCCACGAATTGAAGACCCCGATTGCCTCCGTCGGTCTGCTCGCAGAGGCACTCGATCAGGCAGCGGATGAACCGGCGCAGGTTCGCAGATTCGCCAACCGGCTCACCACCGAATCGGGTCGTCTCGCCCGCCTCACACAGGAGATCATCGAACTGTCGCGCTTGCAGTCACAGGATGCCCTCGAGCAGCCGGAACTCGTCGACATCGACGCGATAGTGTCGCAGGCCGTCGACCAGAGTCGAATCATCGCCGATGCGCACCAGATCACCCTCGCACGTGGCCGCAAATCGGGTGCAGAGGTATACGGCGACGAGAAGCTGCTAATCATCGCCGTGCACAACCTGATTGCGAACGCCGTGCACTACTCGGGCGACGGATCGCGCGTCGGCGTCGGCATCCGGCGCCACGAGGGTGTGGTCGAAATTGCCATCACCGACCAGGGCGTCGGTATCCCCGAAGCAGACATCGATCGCGTCTTCGAACGATTCTTCCGTGTCGATCAGGCGCGTTCACGCCATACCGGCGGAACGGGCCTTGGCCTGTCGATCGTCAAGCACGTCATCCAAAACCACGGTGGTGACGTGCGCGTATGGTCGCAAGAAGGCCGCGGCTCGACGTTCACCATCAGACTTCCCGAAGCAACCAAGCCGATCCCGGCATCCACAGGAGAACAACAGTGACGCATATCCTTCTGGTCGAAGACGAGATTTCACTCAGTGAGCCGCTGGCATTCCTACTCGAGCGCGAAGGGTATGAAGTGACGATCGCCGCCGATGGCCCGAGTGCCGTCAGCGAGTTCGATCGAGTGAATCCGGATCTCGTCTTGCTCGACCTGATGCTGCCCGGTCTGCCAGGCACCGAGGTCTGTCGCGAGATCCGCACCAGGTCATGGGTGCCGATCATTATGCTCACCGCGAAGGACTCAGAGGTGGACATCGTTGTCGGGCTTGAACTCGGTGCAGACGACTACGTGACGAAGCCGTATTCCACCAGAGAACTGCTTGCCCGGATCAGGGCCATCCTCCGGCGTCGCATCGACCAGGGGTCAGAAGACGAGTCGATCCTGGTCGCCGGAACTGTGCGGATGGATCTGGAGCGTCACACCGTCTCGGTATCCGGCCAGGAAGTGGCAATTCCGCTGAAAGAATTCGAGCTGCTCGAACTTCTGCTGCGCAACGCCGGTCGTGTGCTCACCCGTGGCCAGCTGATCGACAGGGTCTGGGGCTCTGACTACTTCGGAGACACGAAGACGCTCGACGTTCACATCAAACGAATCAGGTCGCGCATCGAGGTCACCCCGTCTGAGCCGACGATGCTCGTGACGGTGCGTGGGCTCGGCTACCGCTTCGAGGCGTAGGAGCCGCAACGCTCAATGACGAAGGCCCCACGGAATCCGTGGGGCCTTCGTCGTAACGAGTGTGTGGCTATGGAGCCGGGGTGGCTTCGACTGCCGGTGTCGCTTCAGCTGCCGGGGTCTCGACTGCAGCAGGGGCTGCAGCGGGTGTCGGCGCCGGAGTCGGAACCAGTGTCGAGTACTCCTTGAGGGTGCCGTCGAGCACGGGGACCAGCATTTCTACGCCGGTCTCGTTGCCGTACTGCACGAAGATCGGGAACAGCGCACCAGGCGTGGCGTCGCTGGTCGACACCTGGACACTCGGTCCGCCTTCGCTGCCGATCACGACTGTGCTGCGGGCGTCAACGGCGACTGTTGTGGTCACCTTGGAGCTATCGGCCTCGTACTGCAGGTTGAGGTTGTGCGATGAGTCGCCGGTGTTCACCACGGTTGCCGAGAGGGTGGCTTCGCCGTCGCCGTTCGAAACGAGCAGAGCGTTTCGTACCGACAGGTTGCCGACTGTGGCGCTGACGCCGTCGCTCGGGTCGTAGTGGATTGTCGTCGCCTGAGGTGCAACGAGATTGCACGCACTGGTTCCGAGCAGAATTCCAGCCGCCAGTACGACTGACGTTGCGATACGCGCCCTCACAAGACCTCCAACAATTCAGCGCCAGCCGGATGTGGCAATGGCGCTGCAGATTTACCGTTTGAGTTTAGCTTATCGTCAGCGGGGGCATCGCTGTCGCGGCAAACCCTATCATTGGGCGCTGTGGTATCCTAGATCCTGCTGAAGGGATATTAGTACATGCTTTTTGAGGTTGGCGAAACGGTTGTTTATCCCCACCACGGAGCCGCGACTATCACCGAGGTGAAGACGCGAATCATCAAGGGTGAAGAAAAGGTCTACCTGAAGCTCAATGTCAATCAGGGAGACCTGATCATTGAGGTTCCTGCCGAGAACGTCGATATGGTCGGCGTGCGCGATGTCATTGGTCAGGAAGGCCTCGATCAGGTCTTTGAAGTGCTGCGTGCACCGTTCACTGAAGAACCCACCAACTGGTCCCGCCGATACAAGGCCAATCTCGAGAAGCTCGCTTCCGGAGACGTCATCAAGGTGTCAGAGGTTGTGCGCGATCTCTGGCGTCGCGACCAGGACCGCGGCCTGTCTGCCGGGGAGAAGCGTATGTTGGCGAAGGCCCGTCAGATCCTGATTTCTGAGCTCGCGCTGGCAGAGAAGACAGACGAAGAGAAGGCATCAACAGTTCTCGACGAGGTACTCGCCTCCTAGGTTTCACTTCAATTTTCACACTGTGTGAAGGCGGCGCCGGCAGGTGCCGCCTTTCGCATGTGCAGTTTCATCCATCCACATCACTCACCAGATAGCCTCCTTCCATGACTGAAATGCCCGATCCAGACGTTGCTGTCATCGTCGTCGCCGCAGGAAGTGGCACGCGCCTCGGAGCAGCCGAGCCGAAGGCGTTTGCCCTTCTCTCCGGCCGCCCGTTGCTGTACCACGCGCTGCGCGGGGTCTTCGGTATGCGGGAGGCCGCCCAGGTTGTTGTCGTGGCCCCAACCGACTGGATGGAAGCAGCTGGTGCGATCGGCGCAGAGGTTGCCGGTGCGGCATCCGCTCACCTTGAGGTGGTCGCCGGTGGTGACACCAGGCAGGACTCGGTCATGCACGGGCTCGCGGTCTTGCGACCCAGCGTCCGCACGGTGCTCGTGCATGATGCGGCACGGGCGCTCACTCCCGCTTCACTGTTCGACCTGGTCGTTGATGGGGTCGTAGCAACCGGACACGGCATCATTCCGGGCCTTGCCGTCGTCGACACGATCAAGCGCGTCGAGACCGACGGCACAATCCTTGGCACCGTCGACCGCTCAGAGCTGTCTGCTGTGCAGACTCCGCAAGGGTTCCCGCGCGACATCCTCGATGCTGCGACCATCGCTGCAACCGATGAGGTGACGGATGACGCTGCCACCGTCGCTGCCGCCGGTCACGTCGTGAGCGTTGTCGCCGGCGATCCGCTCGCGTTCAAGATCACTACCCCGTGGGACCTCAACCGTGCCGAACTTCTGCTCGCTGGAGAGCGAGTGGATGTGCTTGCCGACACGCTTGCCGTGGCGTCGGCACCGCGGGTCGGAACCGGCATCGACGTGCATGCATTCGATGACGAGTCGCCGCTCTGGCTTGCCGGGCTGCACTGGCCGGGGGAGCGCGGCCTGTCAGGGCACAGCGACGGCGACGCGGCCAGCCACGCCATTTGCGATGCACTGCTCGCCGCGGCCGGCCTTGGCGATATCGGTGGCATCTTTGGCACTGCCGACGCCCGCTTCAGTGGAGCCCATGGCGATGTATTCCTGACCGAGACGCTGCGCCTCATCCAGGATGCGGGGTTCCTGGTCGGCAACGTGTCTGTGCAGATCATCGGCAACCGTCCGAAGCTGGCGCCCAGGCGACGAGAGGCTGAGGAGCTGCTCAGCGGCATCCTCTCCGCCCCTGTTTCGGTTTCGGCCACCACCACAGACGCTCTCGGATTCACCGGCAGAGGCGAGGGCATTGCAGCCATCGCAACAGCGGTGCTGCTCCCAGTTTCCACAGCCGGCGCTCACCTAAACTGGAGGGCGTGACCATGAGACTTTATGATTCGAAGGCCCAGGCCCTCCGCGATTTCGTCCCTCTCGTACCAGGGCAAGTCGGTATATACGTCTGTGGTCCGACCGTGCAGTCGTCGCCGCACATCGGCCACCTGCGCAGCGCGCTTGTGTACGACCAGCTGCGCCGCTGGTTGAGCTACCAGGGCAACGACGTCACGTTCGTGCGCAATGTCACCGATATTGACGACAAGATTCTCGTGAATGCCCAGGGCAGCTCAGAGGAGTGGTGGGCACTCGCGTACCGCTACGAGCTTGAGTTCACCGCCGGCTACCAGAGCCTCGGCATCCTCGCGCCGACGTATGAGCCACGCGCGACAGCCAGCATCCAGCAGATGCAAGACATCATCGCCCGCCTGATCGATGCCGGTCACGCCTACCCGGCCCCCGATGCCTCCAACGATGTGTATTTCGACACCAAGAGCTGGCCACGCTACGGCGAGCTCACTCGCCAGCAGGCCGACAACATGGAAGCTGCAGCGGATGCCGACCCTCGGGGCAAGCGCGATCCTCGCGACTTCGCACTGTGGAAGGGCCACAAGGCGTCAGAGCCGGAATCGGCGTCGTGGCCATCCCCGTGGGGTGCAGGGCGCCCCGGCTGGCACATCGAGTGCTCGGCCATGGCCGCCAGGTACCTCGGTTCCCAGTTCGACATCCACGGCGGTGGGCTCGACCTGCGGTTCCCTCACCACGAAAACGAATTGGCGCAGTCAAGTGCCGCCGGAGACGCGTTCGCGAACTACTGGGTGCACAACGGCCTGGTGAACTTCAACGGACAGAAGATGTCGAAGTCGCTTGGCAACTCGATTTTTGCCGCAGAGCTTCTCGATCAGGCCAGGCCCATTGTCGTGCGCTACTACCTCGGTGCTGCGCACTACCGCTCGAACATCGATTTCCATGACGGATCGTTGACAGAGGCCGAAGCCGCACTCGAACGAATCGAGAGCTTCCTCGACCGTGCCGATCGCCGTCTCGCCGAGACCCGGTATGCCGGGTCAGGCGTCGAGATCGTGCCTGACGCATTCGCTGACGCGATGAACGACGACCTGGCCGTGCCGCAGGCGCTGGCTGTTTTGCACGAGACAGTGCGAAGCGGCAACGCCGCCCTCGACGCCGAAGACCTGCATGCCGCGGCATCCGCTCGCAGCCAGGTTGTGGCGATGAGCGAGGTACTCGGACTCAACCCGCTCTCACCTGAGTGGGCCGTTGCGACAGATGAACCAGCCATGGTGGCTCTCACCGCACTCGTGGAGCGCCTGCTCGACGACCGCGAGAGCGCCAGGCAAAGCCGTGACTATGCGGCTGCAGACCGTATCCGGGACGAACTTGTCGCCGCCGGAATCACTATCGAAGACACCCCGACGGGTGCCCATTGGAGTTTTGACTGATGAAGAACACAGACCGTAAGGCGCGCACCGGAGCCGTGCGCAAGGGAAGCCGAGGGGCGCAGGTCGGTTCCGGCGGCCAGGGCCGCCAGGCACTCGAGGGCAAGAAGCCCACCCCGAAGGCCGAAGACCGTCCGTACCACCCCGCCGGCAAGCGCAAGCTTGCCCAGGACAGGTTCGTCGCAGCGGGCGGCGGACGCAACAACAACCGTCCAGACGCAGCGAAGTCGGGCAAGGGTGCACCCCGCAGCACCGGCAACTCCGGTGGCGGCGGCGCCTCGACGAGGCGCGCCAAGCAGATCGACGAGCATGAGGTCGTGACGGGTCGCAACTCTGTTGTCGAAGCGCTCCGCGCCAAGATCCCCGCGACGGCACTGTACGTTGCCACGCGCATCGAAATGGATGAGCGGGTCAAGGAAGTCCTCAAGATGGCGACCACCCGCAACATCCCGATCCTCGAAGTGATGCGTCCGGAGCTCGACCGCCTTGCCGGTCGCGACGCCGTGCACCAGGGACTCGCGCTCAAGGTTCCTGCCTACGAGTACGCGCACCCGATCGAACTTCTCGACCTCACGATCAGCCGCGGACACAAGCCGCTGTTCGTTGCGCTCGACGGCATCACCGACCCGCGCAACCTGGGTGCGATCATCCGTTCTACCGCTGCATTCGGTGGCCACGGCGTCATCGTGCCGCAGCGTCGCTCGGTCGGCGTGACCGCATCCGCCTGGAAGACGTCGGCCGGCGCTGCAGCGCACCTGCCCGTTGCCATGGCCTCCAACCTCACCGCAACGCTCAAGGCGCTCAAGGAGCGCGGCGTGTTCGTACTCGGCCTTGATGGAGACGGCGACGTATCGCTGCCCGGTCTCGCCCTGGCCGATCGCCCCGTTGTCATCGTCGTCGGCAGCGAAGGTAAGGGCCTGTCCCGCCTCGTCGCCGAGACGTGCGACGCCATCGTGTCGATTCCGATCAGCGCTGGTACCGAGTCGCTGAACGCCGGTATCGCGGCCAGCGTCACCCTGTACGAGATCTCGCGCCTGCGCGGTGAAGCCAAGGCAGCCAAGGCCGCGTCGAAGCTCGCCAAGTAGCCAGCAGCACCACCGCTTAACCAAACGAACGCCGTGACCGGAGCTTCTGCTCCGTGGGTCACGGCGTTCGTTCGTTGCTGGGGTCGCTAGACGTTGAGGCGCCAGTCGCCCTCGTCTTCGTCAGTGTCGTCCGCAGCTGCTGCTCCGGAGCTCGTCGGGATGGGCATCGTGATAGAGCCGGTCGGGGGATCGATCACCGTCGCCTCGTCGCGGCGGTGACGCAGCACATCCTGGACGTACGAGGTGACTGCCTCGGCGAGAGGGATGTCGTGCCCCTGGTTCTGCGCCATGAACCAGCGGTGGTCGAGCAGCTGGTGGAAGACCTCTGCCGGCTCGAGCTTGCCCTTCAGCTCGCGCGGGATCGCCCGCACAACGGGTTCGAACACCCGCACGAGCCACTCGTGCGCCATCATCTCTTCGTCGACCTCCGGGTCGCCATAGGCTGCCCGGTATGAGTCCATGTCGTTGAGCAGGCGCCTGGCCTGGTTCTCCTCGGCGTCGAGGCCAGTCAGACGCAACAGGCGGCGCTGGTGGTGGCCGGCGTCAACGACCTTCGGCTGGATGCGTACCGTGGTGCCGCCCTCATCGGTCTTGATGGCGAGTTCTTCGATGTCGAAGCCCAGGTTGTTGAGGCGGTCGACGCGCTCCGAAATGCGCCAGCGCTCTGAGCTGGAGAACGATTCCGAACCGGTCAGCTCCTTCCACAGCTGACGGTATGCGGCGACGATTCCGTTGCTGACTCGGATGGGGTCGAGTTCGTCTGCGACGCGGCCACCGGCTTCGAGATCCATCAGCTCGCCGGCGATGTTCACCCTGGCGATTTCGAGGTCGTTCTCGCGCTGGCCGTTGGAGAGACCGCCGGTATAGAGCTGGCCGGTCTCGGCGTCGACGAGGTACGCGGCAAAGGCGCCGGCGTCACGCCGGAACAGCGTGTTCGACAGCGATACATCACCCCAGAACAGTCCGACCATGTGTACACGCACGAGCAGTACGGCGAGGGCATCGACCAAGCGGGTCGCGGTGTCCGGACGCAGGGTCTGAGAGAACAGTGCACGATACGGCAGCGAAAACTTGAGGTGGCGGGTGACGAGCACAGCCTTCAGCGGCTCGCCGTCTTCGTTTGTGCGGTTTGTGATCACGGCTACCGGCTCGACGCAGGGGATCTCCAGGCTCTGCAGCTTGCGGAGCATGTCGTACTCGCCCTTGGCCATCTCGCTTGTCGTCTCCTTGATGGCGACGACGTGTCCGCTGAGGTGCGCAAAGCGCACCAGGTGCCGGGAGATGCCCTTGGGCAGTGAGGCGATGTTCTGGTTGGGCCACGCGTCAAGCGGCAGGTGCCACGGCAGGTCAAGCAGTGCAGGATCGACCGTTGCCGAGGTGATATTCAGGGAGCCACTCATGGAATCGAGCCTAGCGGGAGCGCCGGTTCGCCAGAGCCGCTTTCAGACGCAGAAGGATGCCGCTCAGTGTCATGGCATGGGCACTGTGGCGACGGTGGCGCCCAGTCTTAGGCTGGGCGTGTGAATCAGAACACACGCACCCAAGCCACGCGCGGCGATGCGCGCACTGTCACCATCACAGGGGCAGGGGGACAGATCGGCTATGCGCTGCTCTTTCGCATCGCTTCTGGCGCGATGTTCGGCGCCGACGTGCCGGTGAACCTTCGCCTGCTCGAAATACCGGCCGGTCTCCGCGCAGCAGAGGGAGCTGCCCTTGAGCTCCAGGACTGCGCTTTTCCGCTTCTGGGCAATGTCACGATCACCGATGACGCGCGCACGGCGTTCGAAGGCACCAACGTCGCCTTGCTTGTCGGCGCCAGGCCGCGCGGGCCGGGGATGGAACGGGGAGACCTGCTGGGCGCGAACGCCGCGATCTTCGGGCCGCAGGGGGCAGCGATCAACGGGGCAGCGGCATCCGATGTGCGAGTGTGCGTTGTCGGCAACCCCGCGAACACCAACGCACTCATCGCGAGTGCGTCAGCGCCCGATGTGCCGGTCGGCCGGTTCTCGGCGCTGACCAGACTCGATCACAATCGTGCGCTCGGCCAACTGGCGACGAAGCTTGGTGTGGCGATCACCGAGATCGAGAACGTCACAATCTGGGGCAATCACTCAGCCACCCAGTATCCGGACGTCTCCCACGCGACGGCGGCCGGTCGCCCGGTATCTGAGCTGGTCGATGATGACTGGCTGGCGAGCGAGTTCATTCCGCGGGTCGCCAAGCGTGGCGCCGAGATCATTGACGTGCGGGGCGGATCATCCGTTGCCTCCGCAGCCAACGCAGCGATCGACCACGTGCGCGACTGGGTCGGCGGCACCGGACGAGGATGGACATCGGCCGCCGTGGCCTCTGATGGTTCATACGGAGTGCCGACCGGCATCATCTCGTCGTTCCCCGTGCGCTCGGTCGACGGTGAGTGGCAGATCGTCCAGGGCCTCGACCTCAGCGAGTTCTCACGCGCCAGGATCGATGCATCCGCTGCAGAGCTCCTGGCGGAGCGTGACGCGGTTCGTGCATTAGGCCTGCTGCCCGGCTGAGAATACCGAGAGCGGGTTAACGACAGCGGCCGGATGAAGCTGATGCTTCATCCGGCCGCCGATCGTGGGTGGTGCTTAGTCGGTTACAGCGCCGCCGAGACGAAGGCCGCTCTCTGCGTCGAAGACGTGGAGGTGGTTCGGCGTCGGGGTGAGGAACACGGTGTCGCCAGCCGACGGGTGCGAGCGGCCATCGACGCGAGCGACGATGTCGGTGCGCTTGCCGTCAACCGTTGAGTGACCGTAGAGGTAGCCATCTGCACCAAGCTCTTCAACGAGGTCGACTGCAACTTCGAGGCCTTCGCCCGAAGCGGTTGCAACGTGGATGTCTTCCGGACGAACACCGATCGTGACCTGCTTGCCCGATGCACCGGCGAGGGTGTCGCGCTGCACGGGAACGGTCGCGGTGCCGAAGCGGATGCCGCCATCGACGACGTCAGCCTGGAACAGGTTCATGGCAGGGCTGCCGATGAAGCCGGCAACGAAGACGTTCTCAGGCTTGGCGTACAGGTCGCGCGGGGTGCCGACCTGCTGCAGGACGCCGTCCTTCAGGACTGCGATGCGGTCACCCATGGTGAGCGCCTCGGTCTGGTCGTGGGTGACGTAGACCGTGGTGACGCCCAGGCGGCGGGTGAGCGACGCGATCTGGGTGCGGGTCTGAACGCGGAGCTTGGCGTCAAGGTTCGACAGCGGCTCGTCCATGAGGAAGACCTGGGGGCTACGCACGATGGCGCGACCCATGGCAACGCGCTGACGCTGTCCACCGGAGAGTGCCTTCGGCTTGCGGCCGAGGTAGGGCTCGAGGTCGAGCAGCTTGGCAGCTTCGAGAACGCGGGTGGCGCGCTCATCCTTGTTGATGCCGGCGATCTTGAGCGCGAAGCCCATGTTCTCTGCAACCGTCATGTGCGGGTACAGGGCGTAGTTCTGGAAGACCATTGCGATGTCGCGGTCCTTCGGCGGAACATCCGTCACGTTGCGCTCACCGATGAAGATGTTGCCGTCGTTGACCTCTTCGAGGCCGGCGAGCATGCGGAGCGACGTTGACTTACCGCAACCAGACGGTCCGACAAGTACGAGGAATTCGCCATCAGCGACCTGAAGGTCAAGCTGATCGACGGCCGGGCGAGCTGATCCCGGGTAAAGGCGAGTTGCCTTATCAAAGGTCACTGAAGCCATTTCTATATTCTCCTTCACCGGCAGGTACGTGCCGGACGATCCGTTGTGAATGGGGTTTATATTGACGGGAGGCCGACTGAGCAGACTCATCGTCGGATTCAGTATGGCATGTCCGGCAATACGCTGAGTCGCCATGGCTGTGCAGGCGGATGACGTTCACTGCCGAACTGCCAGCGTGTGCGCAGGTGCATTTGGCCGATTCCCAGATTGTAGTTCTACTATCTTGAGTGCATTTGCATGCAAATTTGCGTGACATTTAGACCTACCCGGAGCGAGCATCAATGACAATTGGCGGAACAGGCGACAGTCGTGCCTCGAAGGACCAGCGACGTGACGCAGCCCGATTGAAGGCGAAGGCGCTCCGCGAGCAGCAGAAGAAAAAGGACAGACGCAATCGCGTGTTCCTGCAGGGTGGCCTCGTCGTTGCCGCCGTTGCGATCGTCGCAATCGTTTCGCTCGTGATCGTGAACAACATCCGACCCGAAGGCCCAGGGCCGAAGAACATGGCCAGCGACGGCGTCCTGATCGGCCAGGGCATGGCGGTCACCGAGACCGTAGCGCTGGAACCGGACGCCACCCCAATCCCGTCCGAACCCGACAAGACCGGCGCAGTTGCCGACATCCGCATCTACCTCGACTACCTGTGCCCATACTGCGGTGACTTTGAGTCGACCAACAGCGCTCAGATCGCGAAGTGGGTTGAATCGGGGGCGGCCACTGTCGAGATTCACCCGCTGTCTATCCTGACAAGCAAGTCGGCTGGTACCCAGTACTCGTTGCGTGCAGCCAACGCCGCTGCCTGTGTCGCGAACTATTCGCCGACCGATTTCTACGCCTTCAATTCGGGAATGTTCGAAAACCAGCCGAGCGAAGGCTCAACAGGACTCAGCGACAAAGAAATCAAGAAGGTCATCAAGGAATCCGGAGTGAGCACGTCTCTCTCCTCGATCGACACCTGTGTCGACGAGCTGACGTTCAAGTCCTGGGTGCAGAATGCGACAAGCCGGGCACTGACCGGCCCGATCCCGAACTCCACCCTGGCCGCCGTCTCGACGACGCCCACCGTATTGGTGAACGGCAAGCAGTACGTCGGCTCACTCGACGACCCGAAGGAGTTCGCCTCGTTCGTGCTCCAGGCCGCCGGCGAGACCTACTCGACATCCACCCCGACTCCAACGCCGGTACCGGCGGGATAACCGTTTGTCGCATCTGACGGAGATAATTCGGTCAGATGCGACACGAGCATGGCCATCCGTCATTTATGATTGATGGTCGAGGCGCTTTCGTGCCTCATGCCGGCCTGGCGCAATTGGTAGCGCACCACTCTTGTAAAGTGGGGGTTACGGGTTCAAGTCCCGTGGCCGGCCCTGTAGACGCCTTGTCTCTTCGTGAAGAGACAAGGCGTTTCTCGTTACGGGCCCCGGACTCCATAGGATTAGCGGATGATCCACGCACCATCCGCTGAAACAGCAGTCGCACCGACCGATACCTCGCACCGGCACATTCCGATGTGGCTGGCGGTGGGTAGTGCGGTGCTGTTCGGCACTATGAACGCCCTCCAGTCCCGCGTCAACGGCGAACTGGGACACCGCATCGGCGATGGATTCATGGCAGCGGTGATCTCATTCGGTAGCGGATTGGTGATTTTGTCTGTCGCGCTGTTGCTCTGGCCGGCTGGTCGCCGAGGGCTGGCGAGGGTGCGAGATGCTCTGACCATGCGCTCGCTGTCGTGGTGGCACATCCTCGGTGGCACGGCAGGTGGGCTCTATGTGCTCGCCCAGAGCCTTACTGCCGCGATTTTGGGCGTTGCCCTGTTCACCGTCGCCGTGGTTGCCGGGCAGACCGTCAGTGGCATGCTGATGGACCGCTTCGGGGTCGGCCCTGGCGGGCGCCATAAGTTGACTGCCCAGCGCCTCATCGGCGCATGCATCGCTCTGGCCGCTGTCGGGCTCGCCGTCTCGGGACAATTCGCGGCGGGGGTGCCGTTCTGGCTCATGCTGATGCCACTCATCGCCGGATTCGGTCAGGGCTGGCAGCAGGCGGTCAACGGGCGGGTCAAGGTCGTGGCCGAGAGCGCACTGACCGCCACCTTCCTCAATTTCGTCTTCGGCATGATTGTGCTGCTGGTGGCGTTCGTCATCCACGCGGCGTTCGTCGGACTGCCGCAGCAATTTCCGACAGAGCCGTGGTTGTACATCGGCGGCATCCTCGGCTGCATCTTTATCTCGGGCAGCGCAATTGTGGTGCGGACGACCGGCGTGCTCGTGCTCGGGCTGAGTATGGTCGCAGGCCAGCTGGTCTGTGCGCTCGCGCTCGACCTGTTTGCACCGACAAGTGCAGCCCCGATCTCGGCCACAACGATCGGTGGCACCGCGCTCGCGCTCGTTGCCGTGGTCGTCGTCGCTCTCCGTCGACGCCGACCGACAGGCGTGAGTGGCGACGGCAGCTAGAAACTGATGCGCGCGGCGGCTCGAACGCTGCGCTCCCCGCGCTGCTGGCCTGCGCCCTGGGGCGTTCCCCCGCGTTCCCCGCTTTCATCGCGCTCGCCTGTCTTCGCCTGCCTTAGGCATGACGCGAGCTTCAGCGCGCTCGCGAACGACGGCACAGCCGGCTGCTGACGTCTTTGGCCTCGAAACCTGCGTCGATTGTCGCATCAGTGTTCGCGCTGCGCATTTGATACTGCCGATCACGGGTTTACGTTTGATTTTATGCGTCGAAGTAGTATTGTGAACGCAAACATTCATCTGGTCTACATCGGCGAAGCGCACGCGAATGCGTCGCGGTGCACGATGATTCCGCACCGCGCACCGCGGGACGGCGATCACCTCAAAGGAGAGCGATACATGAAACCCCGAACCCGTTTCGTACGCGCCGCCGCTGTAGCGACGGTCACGGCGATTTCAGCCTTGGGACTTGCAGCGTGCAGCACCGACACCGGCTCAGGCAACGACAGCGGCCCGATCGAGATCAGCTACCTCCACCGTTTGCCTGATGGCGAGGGGATGACCTCGGTGAACGACATCGTCGCCCGCTGGAACGCGGAGAACCCCGACATCCAGGTCAAGGCGACCAAGTTTGATGGCGCGGCCACCGACATGATCTTGAAGCTTGAGACAGACGTCAAGGCAGGCAAGGCTGATTGCCTCGCGCAGGTTGGCTACTCAGAAGTGCCACAGCTGTTCGTCAAGGGCATGCTCGAAGACGTCGCAGACGAGGCCGATGCTTATGCTGACGACTTCTCGGCTGGTGCGTTCGCAATGATGACCGTCGGCGACGCCGTGGTCGGCATCCCGCAGGACACCGGCCCGCTCGTCTACTACTACAACGCTGCCGAGTTCGAAGCACTCGGACTCCCGGTGCCGACGACTCTCGCCGAGCTCACGAGCGATTCGGCTACGGCAGCGACGGCCGGCAAGTACGTCACGGCATTCACGCCAGATGAAGCACTCTCCTGGCTGTCGGCGCAGGCCGCAGCTGCGGGCGACTCCTGGTTTGGAGCAACTGACGATGGCTGGACCGTCGACGCAGAGGGGGCGGGTAGCCAGACGGTCGCCGCATTCTGGCAGAACCTGGTCGACACCAAGCAGACGCTGGTCACCGAGCGCTGGGGCGAAGCATTCACCCAGGCGCTGAATAACGGAAGCCTGATCGGACACGTCGGCGCTGCGTGGGAGGCAGGGTTCCTGCTCGACTCGCTCGACGGCACCCCTGCAGAGGGTCAGTGGCGTATCGCACAGCTGCCCGACTTCGGTGCCGGCGCGCTGACCGGTCCTGACGGAGGCTCTGGAGTCGCCGTCATGAAGGGCTGCGAGCACCCTGCAGAGGCAATGGCCTTCAACGGATGGTTCAACACCCAGATCGACGACCTCGCATCACAGGGACTGGTTGTCGCAGCAAACGGCACCCCCACCACCAGCGAGAAGCTGCTGCGTCAGTTCGGTGGCCAGGACGTTCTCGGTGAGCTTGCCACGGCATCCTCGAACCTCAACCCCGACTTCGTCTACGCACCGGGCTTTGCCTCGCTGACCAAGATGAATGAGACTGCAGCCGGCGTCGGCAGCGGTTCCACACAGGTCGCCGATGTGTTCACCACTGCACAGACCACTGCTGTCGCGACGCTGGAAGACCTCGGTCTTCCCGTTGCGAAGTAGCACCGCCGCCACCATATAGGGCGCGACACGGCTTGATTGCCGCACCGGCGGGTCACATGGAGCACCTGTGTGACCCGCCGGATTCAAGGTCGAAGTTGAAGGAGACCACCACCACATGACCCTTTCCACTCAGAGCCGTTCCGCGCAAGCGGAGAGCACGGCCGACAGGGCGCCGACCGCGCAGGGCTCGACACGGCAGGCGCGGCGATCAGAGCGAAGCATGAAGCGCACACACGGCGCCAGGAAGCAGGCCATCACCGGCTGGCTGTTCATGGCGCCGTTTGCAATCTTGTTCATCGTCGTGTTCCTGGTGCCGATCGGTGTATCGGTCTACTCGTCGATGTTCGCGCAGCTTCCGTCAGGCGATGGTCTCTACGGCGGCGGCGGACTCGTCGACACGTTCGTCGGATTCGACAACTTCGCGCTCGCGCTCGGTAGTGCTCCGTTCTGGGCAGGCATGGGCAGGGTCATGCTGTACGGCATCTTCCAGGTGCCCGTGATGATTATCGTTGCCCTCGGGCTGGCGCTCCTTCTCGATTCCTTCATCGTGCGGCGCCCCAGTGGCTTCCGCCTCGCCTTCTTCCTGCCGTTCGCAATCCCAGGCGTCATCGCGGCAATGATGTGGCTCTACCTCTACACCCCTGAGGTTTCTCCTTTCATGCAGTACCTGCCTGAAGGTACCAACCTCATGGCACCGGGAACCGTGCTGTTCTCCATGGCGAACATGACCACGTGGACATACACCGGTTACAACATGCTGATCTTCCTGGCTGCCCTGCAGACCATCCCGAAAGACCTGTACGAAGCAGCCCGTCTCGACGGTGCTTCGGCGTGGCAGATCGCAACCCGCATCAAGGTTCCACTCCTGCGCGGAGCGGCGCTCCTAGCCGTGCTGTTGTCGATCATCGGTACGATCCAGCTCTTCAACGAGCCCACCATCATGGAGAGCGCAAACCCCTGGATGGGTAAGGAATACACGCCGATGATGCTGACCTACAACTCGCTGATGGGTGCAGTCTCACCGTCAGGCACTGGCCCGGCATCCGCATACTCGCTGTTGATGGCACTAGTCGCTGGAGTGCTCGCGGCAGTCTATGCACTGCTTCAGCGCAAGAAGGGAGAGAAGGCATGAGCGTCAGCACAATGATTCAAACCGCCAAACGCCGCGCGAAGGAATCCGCGCCCGACCTGCCGCCGAAGTCGGCGTTGCCTGGCCCCTTTGCCCGCGTTGTCGGCATCGTCGTGCTTGTCGTAGCCACCGTGTACTTCCTGGCGCCAGTGCTCTGGCTGGTGATCGCCTCGACCAAGAACAACCGTGACCTGACGTCCACCTTCGGATTCTGGTTCGCCGAGTGGAACCTGCCTGCGAACTACGAAAGCCTGATGGTCTGGACGCAGGGCATGTTCTGGCAGTGGGTCGGTAACTCGATCTTCTACTCGCTCAGCGCTGGCGTGATCGGCACACTGTTCGCCGTCATGGCCGGCTACGCAATCGCGAAGTTCGTCTTTCCTGGCAAGACGATCGCGGTCGGCGTCATCATGGCCGGTTTGTTGCTGCCTGTCGCGCTGCTGACGGTGCCGCTCTACCTTGAGTTTCACACCCTTGGACTCGTCGACACACCGTGGGCGATCATCATTCCATCTGCGGTGTCCCCGTTCGGTGTGTTCCTCGGAATCGTCTACGCCCAGGATGCCGTGCCGACAGAACTCCTCGAGGCTGCGCGTATCGACGGTGCAGGCGAGGTGCGCATCTTCTTCACTATCGTGCTGCGTCTGCTCGCACCGGCGTTGGTGACAATCTTCCTGTTCATCTTCGTCGCCACCTGGAACAACTTCCTTCTGCCGTTGCTGATGGTCTCCTCACCGGAGCTCAAGCCCGTCACGCTTGGCCTGTTCGGCATGATCAGCTACTTCTCGCCCGACAAGGGTGCAGTGATGCTCGGAGCCCTTCTCGGCGTCATCCCGCTGATCATCCTGTTCTTCAGCCTGCAGCGCTTCTTGCGCTCTGGTCTGGCCGCGGGCGCGGTCAAGGGCTAATCGCAACACGCGAATCACGCAATGAGGCCCGCGGCTATGCCGCGGGCCTCATTGCTCTTGTCGTTCGGTTACGAGCCGATGAACTCTTCGACCTCGCCGAGTTCAGGCTGGTCGCGCACCTCAAGGGTGGCTCCGAGCTTGTCGAGGTCGAGAATGCGCACCTCGTTGCGGCCGGCCCGCCACAGGGGGGCCGGTGCATACAGGGTCGTCTGAGGGCCAATGTTCCAGTAGCGACCGATGAGGAACCCGTTGACCCAGACCATGCCCTTCACCCCATCGGGGAATGCAAGCCATGCGTCGGCAGGCTCAACGACATCAAGTGCGGCCGTGGCGTATCCGTCAGTTCCTGGCTGGCCGGTCGGAGTGAGATCCGCGAGAGGCAGCACGCGGTGGGTCCACCCGTGCGCATAGCGACGTCCGAGGAGGACTCCATCAAGGATGCCTTTGTGCTCGCCGATCTTCGGGCCGTAGTTGATGCGGCCGAGGTTCTCAACGACGATGGTGATCACTGCAGAGTGGATGTCGCCGTGAGGGGCGCCGCTGTGCAGCACGGTGCTTGTCTCACCGTCACGCTCAAGCGTTGCGACTCGTTCGCCGTCGAGGAACACTGTCGCCCGGTCGTGGAGGCCCTTGATCGCAAGCACTGTCTCACCGTGCAGGATCGCGCTGGTCTCGTAGGCCACAATTCCCTCTGAAACGCCGAGTTCTTCGAACGTCGCGGGGTTGGGCAGCGCGGGGCCGGCGCTCAGCGACCTGACGGCGCTGATGAGTGATGCTTCGGCCGAGAGCTGCACTGTCTGGGGCGCTTGGAACCGGGGTTCGGGAGGCAGCTCGGGAAGCGGCCCGTCGTGGAATGGAGCGAAGGATTCCCGCAGCGCGTCGAACTTGGCGCCGACCCTGCCGTCTTCAGAAATTGGGGCGTCTGAGTCATAGCTCGTCGCTGTCGGCTGCAGTGCGCCGTCCCAGTTGGCGCCGTTCCACAGCCCGAAGTTGGTGCCGCCGTGTGCCATGTAGAGACTCACTGAACCCCCTGCGGCCAAGAGCTCGTCGACGGTGCTGATCATGCTGGCCGCGCTGCGCACGTGGTGACGCTCGCCCCAGTGGTCGAACCATCCGCCCCACAGTTCGCTGCAGAGAAGCGGGGTGGCGTCCGGGAGCAAGCGCACGGCCTCGGCCACGCCGGTGCCGAATGTGAAACTTGGCATGGCGCCGTCGATCGAGCCGTGTGCCTGCATGCCTTCGGTGATGCCGTCTGCCGTCGTCAGGAGTTCGACGATCCCGTGCTGACGCAGCAGGTCACGCTGGTGTTCGAGGTGTTCATGATCGGAGCCGAACGAGCCGTACTCGTTCTCGACCTGCACAGCAACGATCGGGCCGCCGTATGCAGCCTGAAGCGGTACCAGGCGGGGGAGGAGCGCGTCGTACCAGGTGGCAACGGCTTCGCGGTATGCGGGGTCGCTGCTGCGTACGCTGCGCGTGCGTCCGGTCAACCAGGTGGGCAGCCCGCCGTTTGACCATTCGGCACAGATATAAGGACTCGGGCGTACGTAGACGTCCAGGCCGACCTCGCCGGCTAAGCGGATGAATCGCTCGACGTCGCGCCATCCGTCGAATTGAGGCGCACCCTCGGTCTCTTCATGGAAGTTCCAGGCGATATAGGTGTCGACAGTGTTCGCGCCCATGGCTGCAAGGCGGCGGAGTCGGTCTTCCCACTGGTCGGGGTGCACCCTGAAGTAGTGCACTGCGCCGGCCAGCATTCGGTGTGGTCGCCCGTTGCGCAACATGACGCTGTCGCGATATGTGAGCGCAGCTACTGAATCGACGCTGATAGTGCTGTCGGTCGCGACCATCCGCGGCCTCCCTAGTGTTGCGGGGCATGAAGTCCCAGTGCGAAAATGTTTGCGCTCACATTATCTCCCATTTGTGTCACCACGTGTGCGGTTTCGCCAGTTATCTGTGAACGCTCACTACACTGGGCAGATGCCACGTCGTTCTCAGCCGGACCGGGCACCGAACCAAGTTGATGTCGCACGCGCTGCTGGCGTGTCGACCCAGACGGTGTCCCGCGTGATCTCAGGGAACCCGAATGTGCGCCCAGAGACGGCGCAACGCGTATTGGCTGCAGTCGATGCCGTCGGATACAGGCTGCACGCCGCCGCGGCATCCCTGGCATCCGGACGCAGCCGCACCCTCGGCGTCATCACCATCTCCTCTGCCGAGTATTCGACAAGCGCGATCGTGCTCGGCGTAGAAGCTGTCGCTTCAGAAGAGGGCTATGCCGTGACCTCGGCCGGCGTTCCCCACCACTCAGCGCCGGCGTCGTTCGCTGGGGCATTCGACCGCCTGGAGCGTCAGGGGGCCGAAGGCATCGTGATCCTCGCGCCCGTCGGTTTCCTCACAGAGGCGCTCGGCACGCGTACTGAGCGCACGCCGACAGTCGGCCACCGGCAGGCGGGAGGCGTCGGCACCGATGTGCTCGTCGATCAGCGAGCAATCGCCCGCGCCGCCACTGAGCATCTGCTCGATCTCGGTCACCGCACCGTCTGGCACGTTTCAGGTGACGAGTTCTGGCAGGAGTCCAACGCGCGCCGTGAGGAATGGGAAACGGTGCTCCGCGAACGCGGGGTGACCCCGCCGCCTGTGATTCCCGGTGATTGGACGCCGGAATCCGGGTACAGGGCAGGGCGCACTATCGCGGCCATCCCAGACGTTACGGCGGTGTTCGTCTCCAGTGACGAGATGGCATTCGGTGTCATCCGGGCACTTCACGAGGCCGGTCGTATGGTTCCGGATGATGTCTCGGTCGTCAGCGTTGACGACATCGCCCTCGCCGCTTACGCCGCGCCGGCGCTCACCACCGTTCGTCAGCCGTTCGAGGAAGTGGGACGCGCGGCAGCGACCCAGGTGATCGACATGATCGAGAAGCGGGAGTCACGTCCTGCTCCGCAGCTGCGTGCTGAACTCATCGTCAGAGCATCGACGGCCCCGCCGCCAGCGCCGCGCGCATAGACGGAACCGTCGCTCTCAGATCACAGTGGCCAGTAGCCGATAGCTTGCCGCGTTACTCGGCTTCCTTGAAGTTCAGCGAGATCGAGTTCATGCAGTAGCGGTCACCTGTCGGTGTACCGAAACCATCGTCGAAGACGTGGCCGAGGTGTGATCCGCAGTTCGCACAGCGCACCTCGGTGCGCACCATGCCAAGCGTGTTGTCTTCGATCAGCTCTACCGCTTCAGGGTTGACTGATTCGTAGAAGCTGGGCCAGCCGCATCCTGAGTCGAATTTGGTGCCGCTCTTGAAAAGTTCTGCGTTGCAGGCGCCACAGGTGTAGACACCCGCACGGCTCTCATCAAGCAGCTCGCCGGTCCAGGCGCGCTCGGTAGCGGCGCCGCGCAGCACGGCGTACTGATCGGGGGTCAGCTCCTCGCGCCATTCGGCGTCAGACTTCTTTACCTCGTAGTCCATCCTGCATCCCTTCATCCGCCGAGCCGGAACAGCCGACTCGCACTTACAACAAGCCTAAACTCGCCGGAGCCGTGCCACATTCCGGTGCGCCGCAATGGCACGGCAATTTCCCATCCCGCGAGATCGGAGTTGTGGTCGTTATGGAGCACTCATAGTCACCACGACTCCGATTTCGCGGGGTCACGCAGCGTCGGCGCCGAAATCGACGCGCACAGTGCGGCATCCACGAACTCACAGCCGCGCCCAAATAGGATGACGAAGAACGCGCCATCTGGCGCAGCGCACCCGCGGGCGACAGAGGAGGCAATCGGTGCAGAACGCAAAGGATGCTGAACGCGTCGCGTCATCGGTTGCGGACGGCTCATCAGAACCCGATGGTCATTCCCCCTCAAGTCGTGCCGCTGGCACTGGTCTGTCCGAGCGTGATCTGGCGGTACTGGCCTTTGAGCGACAGTGGTGGCGCCACGTCGGTGCCAAAGAAGAAGCCATCCGCTCTGAGCTTGGTCTTTCGTCCGCCCGGTACTATCAAGTGTTGGGCGCGCTCATAGAAGAGCCGGCCGCACTTGTCCATGATCCGATGCTGGTTAACCGATTGCAACGGATGCGTGAGGCCAGAGCCGAGTCACGCGCGCGTCGATCAATCACTCCTGATCAATCAACGCCGGTGCCTGCTGACCGAGTGACCACCCTACCGAGGACTGAATCAGACTGACGATGCCGAAAAAACCACCGAAAGACCGCTTCGACTCACTGCAGGGCACCACTGAACGCGTCGGAGCCCACCGCACAACAGGGAAGAAGGGGCGAGGCTGGGTCACCCTGGCCTGGGCCCTTGCCGCCACTCTCGTTCTCGTAGGACTGGGCGCTATCGGCCTCCTCGCGCTGAACAATCGTCTCAATTTCGAGATGCCGGGTACGACTCCCAGTACGACAGCTCCGGTCGAAGCAACGTCAGAAGCCCCCGCGCCGCCGGCAGTGGAGCCCACACTCGACCCGAGCATCAGCATCACCGTGCTGAACGGCACGCCGGGTACCGGCGTTGCCGCCGCCGTCGGCCAGACGCTGACGGATGCCGGCTGGAGCGTTGGCGCAACGTCGAACGCGAGCACTGAAGACGTTCCGACCACTGTCGTGTACTACTCAGATGCCTCGTACGAGGGTGCAGCGCTCGGCGTTGCAAGCGCCATTCCCGGCGCAACGACTTCGCTGTCTCCTGACTTTGCCGAGAGCGACGCGGCGATCACCGTCATCGTCGGCAACGACTACGTACCGGCCGGTTGATCCCAACCTGCCGGATGCGGATCCTTCTCGCCACGAACCGTCGGCGGGTCGAACGCATTAACGCTGTGTAAATTGTTGCCATTTCGCGATGTTTAAGGTGGTCACAGCCCTTTTGTTTTCGTGGCGTTTCGCTAGTATCTGGACTTGGAAATGTACCAAGCACCTGGGAGTAACACATGGCGAACGGCACCGTTAAATGGTTCAACGCTGAGAAGGGCTTCGGCTTTATCACAGTGAATGAGGGAGGGCAGGACGTGTTCGTCCACTACTCCGCCATTGACATGAATGGCTACAAAGTACTTGAAGAAGGACAGCAGGTCGTCTTCGAGGTCGGAACGGGTGCAAAGGGCCCACAGGCTGAAGCGGTGCGTCCGCTCTAAATTCGTGATTTTCGGGGCACGCCCCACCTGATGCCGTCCGGTTCTCCGGGCGGCATTAGTGTGTGGGGCGTGACTCCGATCCCCGCGGCCCCCACTCGTTCACGTCTCGCCGTCTCGGTGCTGGCCGTGGCAGTGCCCATCGTCCTGCTTCTGTCAGGGTGCGTGGCCGACAAGTCATCCGCTGCGCCGCCATCGTCCACTCCACGGCCGACCCGCACGGCCGAACCGGCCGTCACGCTTGCACCATTGCGGGGAACGACCGTCGACGTCGGCAGCCTGGACACCCCATCACTCGCGGCAAAGATCGACAACCACAGCGACGCTCGGCCGCAGATCGGGCTGGAACGCACCGACATCGTCTTCGAAGAATTGGTCGAGGGTGGGCTCACCCGCTATGTCGCGGTCTGGCAGTCGGATGTTCCCGACCTCGTCGGCCCGGTCAGGTCGATCAGACCGATGGATCCAGACATCATTGCCCCACTCGGTGGGATCGTCGCCTATTCGGGTGGACAGGAACGATTCATGGAGATGATGGAGAGCACCGCTGTCGTCAACGCGGTATTTGACTACGACGAGGCCGGGCTGTTCTATCGCATCGAGGAGAAGGACTCCCCGCACGATGTCGTGGTGAAGGCGACCGAACTCATCTCCCAGCACGCCGACCTGGCACCGCCGAGACAGCAGTTCGAGTATTCGGCGTCAGCCGCTGACTCCTCAGCGATGGTCGGCGGCAGCCCGACGGGAACGATCGACGCCCGGTTCTCCGACTCGCGCTGGCCCAGCTGGACCTGGTCGGCAGCCGACACCGCCTACCTTCGTGCGCAGGAGGGTGAGCCCGACTTCGACAGTGCCGGCAACCAGTTGAGGTCAACGAACGTCGTCGTGCTGCGCGTCGACATCGACTGGACGTACGGCGAGGTTCCGAAAACGACGTTGGTCGGCTCGGGAGAGGCCTGGATTTCTACCGGCGGGAAGTCAACTCACGCGACCTGGGTGAAGGGTGCGCAGGATGCCGCCATCCGGCTGCTAGACGACAACGGTGTCGTGATCAGACTCGCACCAGGCAACACGTGGATCGAGCTGGTCCCGATCGACGAAGGCTCAGTTGAATTGCTGCCGTAGCGGCCCGTCCTTTACTTGCACTCTCGGCATCAGAGTGCCAGAATCGACTTAGCACTCTCGTTATTTGAGTGCTAACCCATCACTTTTTGGAACGTCCGGGAGGGACGAGAAACACACATGGCAAAGATCATTGCTTTCAATGAAGAGGCCCGTCGTGGCCTTGAGCGCGGCCTGAACATCCTCGCTGACACGGTCAAGGTCACCCTCGGCCCGCGCGGACGCAACGTCGTGTTGGAGAAGAAGTGGGGCGCTCCCACGATCACCAACGATGGCGTGTCCATCGCTAAGGAGATCGAACTCGACGACCCGTACGAGAAGATCGGTGCTGAGCTTGTCAAGGAGGTCGCCAAGAAGACTGACGACGTCGCAGGCGACGGCACCACGACCGCAACCGTTCTGGCTCAGGCACTGGTTCGCGAAGGTCTGCGCAACGTTGCAGCCGGCGCAGACCCGATCAGCCTGAAGCGCGGCATCGAGAAGGCGACTGCAGCAGTCATCGCCGAGCTCATCGCCAACGCCAAGGAGATCGAAACCAAGGAAGAGATCGCGGCTACCGCTTCCATCTCTGCCGGTGACGCCGAGATCGGCGCAATCATCGCCGAGGCGATCGACAAGGTCGGCAAGGAAGGTGTCGTCACCGTTGAGGAGTCGAACACATTCGGCACCGAGCTTGAGCTCACCGAGGGCATGCGCTTCGACAAGGGCTTCCTGTCGGCATACTTCGTGACCGACCCCGACCGTCAGGAAGCGGTCTTCGAAGACCCCTACATCCTGATCGTCAACTCCAAGGTCTCGAACATCAAGGACCTCCTGCCGATCGTTGACAAGGTCATCCAGACCGGCAAGCAGCTCCTCATCATTGCTGAGGACGTCGATGGCGAGGCTCTGGCCACGCTCGTTGTAAACAAGATCCGCGGCATCTTCAAGTCCGTTGCCGTCAAGGCTCCTGGCTTCGGCGACCGTCGCAAGGCTCAGCTGCAGGACATCGCAATCCTCACCGGCGGACAGGTCATCTCTGAAGAGGTCGGCCTCAAGCTCGAGAACGTCACCCTCGACCTGCTTGGTAACGCCCGCAAGGTCGTTATCACCAAGGACGAGACGACCATCGTCGAGGGCGCTGGAGACGTGGAGGCAATTGCCGGCCGTGTCGCCCAGATCCGTGCCGAGATCGAGAACACCGACAGCGACTACGACCGTGAGAAGCTCCAGGAGCGTCTCGCGAAGCTCGCTGGTGGCGTTGCAGTCATCAAGGCCGGCGCGGCAACGGAGGTTGAGCTCAAGGAGCGCAAGCACCGCATCGAAGATGCAGTCCGTAACGCTAAGGCAGCTGTCGAAGAGGGCATCGTCGCCGGTGGTGGCGTTGCGCTCATCCAGGCTGGCAAGACCGCATTCGAGAGCAAGGCAGTTCTTGACCTCGTTGGCGACGAGGCAACCGGTGCGAACATCGTCCGCGTTGCAATCGACGCTCCGCTCAAGCAGATCGCACTCAACGCTGGCCTCGAGCCTGGCGTTGTTGCAGACAAGGTGCGCAACCTGCCCGTCGGACACGGCCTCAACGCCGCGACCGGTGAGTACGTTGACATGATCGCTGCCGGAATCAATGACCCGGTAAAGGTCACCCGCTCAGCATTGCTGAACGCATCGTCGATCGCCGGCCTCTTCCTCACCACCGAGGCAGTTGTCGCCGACAAGCCGGAGAAGAACCCGGCTCCGATGGGCGACCCGTCGGGCGGCATGGACTTCTAAGTCCGCTGAATTAGTTTCACCGCTTCACAAAAGACTGGGCGTCTCCCTTTGGGGAGGCGCCCAGTCTTTTGTCGCGGTGCTACCGTTCTGCTCATGGCAGGCAATCCACCTGAGAATACGGGGCCGCATCCACCGACACCGATTGTTGCGCCGCCGCGAGCTGTCGGCGTGATTCTCGTCGGCATGAGCGTTGCGATCTGGTGGCCGGCCTTCACACTGGGGGCATGGGGCACATTGTTCTTTGAGCAGATCCTCACTGTCTGGGTCGCCGCGACTGCCGCCCTCGTCGTGGTGCTCGCGCAGCGCAAAGGGGCCAGGCACCGCGTCCCGCGCGCCATCGCCCTGTTTATCCCCAGCGTGTGGTTGATTCTGGCCATTGCCATCCATCCACATGACGCTGGCCCATGGGCGAGGGCACTCGACGTCATGGGCGGGTTGGTGTCGCTCTTCGGTGTCCCGGCCACCATTTGGGTGCTCGCGCGCATCATCTGGCCAGAGTTCGCCCGCGATATCCCGTGGTCAGGACGAGTGATCGTGGGTGTCACGGTGATCGGCATCGCCGTGATCTCGTACGAACTCGGTGTGCACAACGCATCGTTCCTAACCTGTGGGGACTTCACGATCAGCGGCAATTCCCAGCCTCCAGGCTGCTTTCCCGACGATCCGGGGATTGCTCCGGGAATCAAGCCCGACTAGGTGCTAGCCCGCCGTTGTCAGCGCCCGAAGAGCCGTGCGTTGGTCTGTTCGATGTCTGCGTATTGTTGCCCTGCCTGACCGAGAGCGGTGTTGATGCCGACAAGACTCGCCGCCACATGCTGCTGCGTGGTACGCCAGTCGGCGATCACCCCCTGGAATGCGGTTGCTGCCTGCCCAGACCACGATGACTGCAGGTTCGTAAGCTGAGTGAGCATCGCGCTCACCTCTGCTTCGATCCGCTCGCCTGTTGCCCGTGCCATCGTGCTCGCGCTGAAGACTTCTTCGCTGTCAACCTGATATCTCGTCATTCCAGCAACGTAGCGGCATCGGCTGCGGTGACATGGCGTGCACAGGCATCGGCCCAGTCGAACGCGCAGCGTTCGGGTGGTGAGGACTTGCCCGTGCCGACAGGCTTCTACGGCTTCGGAGCGGTGGCGATGGGCTGAGGAGCGTTGGGCGATGTCGCGAGCGGCAGCCAGACCCTGAACGTAGCACCGCCGCCTGGGGTCTCAACGACCTCGACGGTTCCGTTGTGAGTGGCAACGATCGACGCGACGATGGCCAGGCCGAGACCACTGCCACCGGTTTCTCTGGCTCGGGAGGTGTCTGCTCGCCAGAAGCGTTGGAAAATCTTCTCGCGGATCTGCGGGGGAATACCGTCGCCGTGATCGATGACAGCGAGCGACGCGCGCTGGGTGACGGGGTCTACGCCAACTTCGATTTCGATCGGGCTGTCGACGCTGGTGAAGCGCAGCGCGTTGCCCATCAGGTTGGTGATCACCTGACGGATCTTGTTCTCCTCAGCCATGACGATTGCCGGAGCAGCTTCCACAGGCGCGGACTCGATGGGCTGCTCGATCGGTGCTTCGACTCCGTTCTTGCGGGGACGGCGTGTCCGCAGGCGGGCAAATGTGGTTCCGGCGAACGACATCGGTCCGGTCAGCGGATGTGACGTCTGACTTTTGGTCGGAGCGGGCTGGACCGGGGCAGGGGCAGTACCTGACTCAGTATGGGACCCGTTTTGGGCGGACGCTGACTGTCCGTGTGTCGTGGCGTTGTCGCTCATCGCCGCATCCGAAATCGTGTTGATTTCGGCAGTGCTGACGAACTCAGGCTGGGGCGCTGCCGTCACGGTGACGACCCGACCTGGTGAGGACGCCATAGCGTCGAGCGCCGCGTCCCTGGCCAGCGGTACCAGGTCAACCGGGGCGAGGGCGAGCGGCTTTGCTTCGTCAAGGCGTGCCAGTTCGAGGAGGTCTTCGACCAGGCCACCCATCCGGATGGCTTCTTTCTCGATGCGCTCCATCGCCTGAGCGACCTCTTCGGGGGTCTGCAGCGCGCCCATGCGGTACAGCTCTGCATAGCCACGTACCGAGACGAGGGGAGTGCGCAGCTCGTGGCTGGCGTCGCCGACAAAACGGCGCATCTGATCGATGGTTCTGGCTCTGTCCTTGAAAGCCCTGTCAATGCGATTAAGCATGGTGTTCAGCGATCGGTTCAGTCGACCGACCTCGGTATTGGGCGTGGCTCCGCCCAATCGTTGGCTGAAGTCACCGTCGGCAATGGCGGCCGCCGTTCGCTCAACTTCTCTCAGGGGCGCAAATGTGGTGGTGACCAGGAGATTGGTCAGCAAGGCACCCACCAACACGACCCCGAGTCCAAAGCCCAGGAAGATGGTGAGATACGTCGCCATCGTGTTCTCGGTGGGTTGCAGAGACACGGCGATGAGCAGAGAGCCGAGCGCGCCCTGGCTATTGAGGGTGAACGGCACGCTCACCGCATGGTAGGTCGCGTCATGTGCGCTGTTGGTCAGCGTGATTATCTTGTTGCCGCGCTCGGCGACGGATGCCAGATCCATCGGCACAGAGACGACGGGCGGATCATCGGTGGAAGTGCGTGAGAGCAGCGTGCCGTTCTGGTCGTACAGAGCGAGAACATAGTCGGACGACATCCCGTCTGATGTGCCCTTGAGCGATTCCTGCAGCGTGCTGTCAATCCGGGTGCCGGCATCCGTCACGAGTCGTTGATCGACCTGCTGCACCACGTACTGCTTGATGATGGTCATCGTCCCGATTCCGGAGACGAGGAGCCCAAGTGTCAGCATGAGCACGGTGACACTCGTGATCTTGGAACGGAGAGAGACGCGGGCAAGCCGCGCGGTCAGTGACTCGTGCATGAGGCCCCCAGATTACGACACAAATCTGGGACTAAGCCTTTGCCGCCTTCAACATGTAGCCAAAGCCACGCTTGGTCTGAATAAGTGGTTCGCTGGAGTGCGCATCGACCTTGCGACGCAGGTACGAAATGTAGGACTCGACGATTCCGGCGTCGCCGTTGAAGTCATATTCCCAGACGTGGTCAAGAATCTGTGCCTTGGAGAGCACCCGGTTCGGGTTCAGCATCAGGTAGCGCAGCAGCTTGAATTCGGTGGGGGAGAGCTCAATAGGCTCGTCGCCGACGAGTACCTCGTGGGTGTCCTGGTCCATGGTCAGCTCGCCGGCACGGATAACTGCATCTTCGTCGGCCTGCATGGTGCGGCGCAGGATGGCTTTGATGCGGGCAACGATCTCGTCGAGGCTGAACGGCTTGGTGACATAGTCGTCGCCACCGACGGTGAGGCCGGTGATCTTGTCCTCGGTGTCGTCCTTCGCCGTGAGGAACAGGATGGGTGCCGTGTAACCGGCGGTACGGAGACGCTTGGTAACGCCGAATCCGTTCATGTCGGGCAGCATGACGTCGAGAATGATGAGGTCCGGTTCTTCCTCAAGCACTGCAGAAATCGCCTGGGCGCCGTTTCCAACTGCGCGCACCGCAAAGCCGGCGAAGCGCAGGCTGGTCGTGAGAAGGTCCCGGATGTTGGGCTCGTCGTCAACAATTAGAATGCGTGGGCCATCAGTCATGTCTCCAGTATCTGCGCGTTGGCTGGATCTATCCTGTGAGAAATCGGTGGGCGTCATAAGTGTTGCGCCGCAGGACGTCGATGACTGGCTGACGACGGGCTGATCGCGCGCTGACGAGGGTGACAAATCCTCGGAATCGCCATAGCGTCGGTTCAACAGGAGTCGGACGCTGTCACGGTGTTCGACAGAGTGGAGAGCAGCGTGCTGAGCGAACAGAGTTTCATCATCGTGGGTGCTGGACTGGCCGGGGCGCGTGCCGCCGAGGCGATGAGAACTGAGGGATTCACGGGCCGCATCATCCTGGTGGCTGCGGAGAGCGAGTATCCATACATCAGGCCGCCCCTGTCGAAGGAATACCTGGCCGGCACTGCCGAGCGCAACTCGATCTTCGTGCAGCAACCCACCTGGTACGCCGAGAACGACGTGGAGATCGTGCCAGGTGACCCGGCCGTGACCCTCTCGCCCACGGCGCACGAACTCGTGCTTGGCAGCGGTCAGATCCTGCACTTCGACAAACTGCTCCTCGCTACGGGAGCGTCTTCCCGACGGTTTCCCGGCCCTGGAGTCGGGTTCCCTGGTGTGCACCATCTGCGCACTGTCGAGGAGTCTGAGCAGTTGCGTGACGAGCTGGCACCCGGTGGCCGCAGCATTGTCATCGTCGGTGCGGGCTGGATCGGGCTTGAGGTGGCAGCAGCCGCCAAGGGCTATGGCAACGACGTCGTGGTGCTTGGGCGCGAAAGCGTTCCCCTGGAAGCAGTGGTGGGCAGCGAGGTCGGCGCGGTATTCCTGAAGCTGCACACCGACAACGGCGTCGACGTTCGGATGAACACGGCGGTGACCGAACTCGTGGGGGCAGACGGCATCCACCATGTCGGTGGCGTGCGGCTTTCCAGCGGCGAGATCGTGGCGGCCGACGTTGTCGTTGTCGGCATCGGTGCAATTCCGAACATCCAACTGGCCGAGGATGCCGGCCTCCGGCTCGACAACGGAATCGTCGTTGATGCCACCTTCCGGTCGTCCCACCCCGACATCTACGCTGTCGGTGACGTGGCAAATGTGTTCCACCCCGTGCTCGGGCATCCGATTCGAATCGAGCACTGGGCGAACGCCGAGAACGCCGGAGCTGCTGCCGGACGTTCGATGGTCGGCAACACGAGCGACTACGACCTGATCCCCTACTTCTACACCGACCAGTTCGACCTCGGTATGGAATTCTCCGGCTACGCAGACTGGATGACCGATGCGACTGTGGTGTTCAGGGGCAACCGCGACGAGCGCCGATTCATCGCCTTCTGGGTGGCGAACTCTCGGGTGGTCGCCGGCATGAACGTGAACGTGTGGGACGTCAACGAGACGGTGCAGAAGTTCATCCGTTCCGGTGTTGTCGTTGATGCTGACAGGCTCGCAGACGAGAGTATTACTCTGGAGAGCCAGCTTGGCGGCACTGACTAGGGGAACGATATGACTGTTGCATCCGCATCGACAGGGATCGTGATTCCCGACCTGGTTCATCCCGTGCGCCGGATCGGTCACCGTGACTTCGATTTCTCTCGGCAGGTCGCCGTCATGGCCATCATCAATCGCACGCCTGACTCGTTCTACGACCGCGGTGCGACCTTTGAGCTCGACGCAGCAGTGGCCTCGGCCACGCAAGCGATCGTCGACGGCGCCGACTGGGTCGATATCGGAGGGGCCAAGTTCGCACCGGGACCTGCCATCCCGATCGACGAGGAGATCGAACGGGTTGTTCCCGTCATCGAAGGTCTGCAGGGATCGGGGGCGATCATCTCGGTCGACACCTTCCACCCCGCGGTGGCGCTGGCCGGTATCGCCGCCGGTGCCCACATCATTAACGACACCACGGGAGTGCACGACCCGGCGATCGCCGACGTCGTGGCCGACAGCGACGCGACACTGGTGATCACCCACAGCCTGGCCGCACCGCGCCAGCCTTATCCGGCCCCGCACTATACCGACGTGGTGACAGTGGTCGCCGATTTCCTGCGCCAACGAGTCGAACTTGCCGTCAGTAGGGGCGTTCCCCTTGAACGCATCATCATCGATCCCGGTCATGACCTCAACAAGAACACCCTGCAGACGTTGGAGCTGACCCGGCGACTCTCGGAGATCACCGCACTCGGACTACCGACGCTGGCGGCCGTCTCGAACAAGGACTTCATCGGAGAGACCCTCGACCGCGAGCGGGACCAGCGTGTTGAGGGTTCCCTGGCCGCAGCAGTGTTCAGCATTCTGCAGGGTGCCCGGATCGTGCGGATGCACAACGTCACGGCCGCCGTCGATGCTGTGCGCATGACCGAAGCCATCCTTGGCTTCCGTGAACCGGCGTACCTGCGCCACAACATGGCTTGATCGTGAGCGGCGCGAATCACATTCCCGATGACGTCCCTGTGCTCGACCGCACCGAGGTCGTCGGTCGTTACCTGGTCGAGGACCGAAGCATTCCACACCTCAGGGTGAACTTCATCACTAGCCTCGACGGTGCGGCGACCCACGATGGTCTGAGCGGTGGTCTGAACAACGCTGACGACAAGGTCGTCTTCGACACGCTGCGGATGCTCGCAGACGCGATCATTGTCGGCGCGGGGACAGTGCGCGCCGAAGGATATGGGGGAGTGGAGCTCGACGAGGATGCCGTGACCTGGCGTCTCGCACACGGGTTGGAGTCACAGCCGCCCGTCATCATCGTCTCGTCGCGGCTTGATATCGAGCCGTCGCATCCATTCTTTGCCAGGGCAGTGACACGGCCCGTCGTTGTGACCCATGCCGCTTCGCCTGCTGGGCAACGTGAGGCGCTCGCCGAGGTTGCCGACGTCCTGATCTGCGGAGCCGGCGCGGTCGACCCCGCTGTGATGATCGAGGTGCTCGCCGCCCGCGGCTACACGCAGCTGCTCTGCGAAGGAGGGCCGCACCTGTTTGGCACGCTGATCGAAGCCGATTGCGTCGATGAACTGTGCCTGAGCGTCAGTCCCGTCATCGAGGGTGGGTCGGCTGGACGCATCGCCCGCGGTGGAGCCCAGGCGAGCAGATCAATGAAACTGCTGCAGGCGTTCCCGGCCAGGGACATGGTGTTCCTGCGCTACGCCCGCAAGCGTTAGCTACGCAGCGACGGCCGCGAGGTTGCCGGCATCCAGAATCGTATAGCTGTAGCCCTGTTCGGCCAGGAAACGCTGCCGGTTCTGAGCGAAGTCCTGATCGACGGTGTCGCGCGCCACGAGCGTGTAGAAGTTCGCCGACAGCCCTGACTCCTTGGGGCGCAGCAGGCGTCCGAGACGCTGAGCCTCTTCCTGGCGTGAACCGTAGGAGCCCGAGACCTGGATGGCCACGGTGGCCTCCGGCAGATCGACCGAGAAGTTTGCAACCTTCGAGACCACCAACACGTTCACTTCGCCGACCCTGAACGCCTGGTAGAGGCGTTCGCGTTCGTCGATGGGCGTCGCGCCGGTGAGCTTGGGTGCGCCGAGGGCATCCGCCAGTTCGTCGATCTGGTCGAGGTACTGGGCGATGACGAGGATGCGCTCGCCGTCGTGCCTGGCCACCAGCTGCTTGACGACATCGAGCTTGGCGGGTGCGGTGGCAGCCATCCGGTAACGCTCGTCGTCAGCGGCCGCTGCATAGCTCAGGCGCTCAGACTGTGGCAGGTCGATGCGCACCTCGAAGCAGGCAGCGGGGGAGATGAAGCCCTGAGCCTCGATCTCCTTCCACGGTGCATCGAAGCGCTTGGGGCCGATCAGGCTGAACACGTCGCCCTCGCGGCCATCCTCGCGCACCAGCGTCGCGGTGAGGCCGAGCCGACGCCTGGCCTGCAGCTCGGCCGTCAGCTTGAAGACGGGAGCGGGAAGCAGGTGCACCTCGTCGTAGACCACGAGGCCCCAGTCCATGGCATCGAGCAACGCGAGGTGGGCGTACTCGCCCTTCCGCTTCGCCGTGAGGATCTGGTACGTGGCGATGGTGACCGGCTTCACTTCCTTCAGTTGGCCGGAGTACTCGCCGATCTCATCCGCGGTCAGGGTGGTGCGCTTCAGCAGCTCATCACGCCACTGCCTGGCCGAGACGGTGTTGGTCACCAGGATGAGGGTGTTGGTCTTTGCTGTCGCCATCGCGCCTGCACCGACCAGGGTCTTGCCTGCGCCACAGGGGAGCACGACGACGCCGGAGCCACCCTCGAAGAAGTTGGACACAGCCTTGTTTTGGTAGTCGCGCAGACTCCAGCCGTCTTCGACGAGATCGATGGGATGCGGCGTGCCAGGGGTGTAACCGGCGAGGTCTTCGGCGGGCCAGCCGAGTTTGACGAGCTCCTGCTTGAGCTGGCCGCGGGCCCACGGCTCAATAAGGTACGAGTCAGGCGTGGGATGCCCGATCAGAAGTGGCGAGATCCGTTTCGCGTGCGAGATCTCCCGCAGCACGGCTTCGTCGTTGCTGCGCAGGATCAGCGCGCCTTCGTCGTCGCGCTCGATGACGAGTCGACCGTAGCGACCGACTGTGTCGGTGATGTCCACCGATACTGTCTGCGGAATTGCAAACTTCGAATACTTCTCGAGTGTGGCGAGCATGTCGGATGCGTCGTGGCCTGCGGCCCGCGCATTCCAGAGCCCCAGCCGCGTAATCCGATAGGTGTGAATATGTTCTGGTGCACGCTCAAGCTCGGCGAATACCGCCAAATCGTGGCGGGCATCCTCGGCGAGAGGGTGTGCAACCTCGAGCAATACCGTGCGATCGCTCTGGACGATCAGTGGTCCGTCAGACATAACCGCCAATCCTACGCCCGCTTCGTGCATATCCCATGCAGGCGGTGCCATCGGCTGTCACACGATGACGGGCGAGACCGGATGCAGTTTCGGCCCCGCCCGTTCGTATCGATCGGTTACAGTTCAGCGTGCCGACGGCGCGTGCGCTGCACCAGGCGGAGTGCAATACCCGCGGCCAGCAAAAGCGTGATGAGCATCGGCATCGCTTCGAGCCGCACGCCGGTTGCGGCGAGTTCAGCGGAGCTGGTTGTGATTCCGGATGCCGTCGTGTCGCTCGGACCTGCCGGAGTCGGGACGGCCGCTGGCAGGTCGATACCGAGCAGGCAATGCTTCAGCTGGTTCACGTCGTAGTAGTGCGAGCCAGCAGTAATCGGCTGGCACGACGAGTTGAACGGTATTTCCTTCTCGTTGTAGAGCATTCGCAGGATCGTTTGCCCTGCAGCATTGCTGTAGACATCCCACTGCACATTGGCCGCCATCGGCGTCACACTCTCGCCCCGCCAGGCGTTGCTCGCGTAGGTGTATGGCGCGGCAGTCGTGACCTGCTGTTCAGAACCGGGCAGCTGAATGAGCGCGGCGAACGGCACGATCGTCTCTGCGTGGGCGAAGCGGAAGGTTGCGGCGACGTTCGAGCCGGCCAGGCGGGCGTCGATGCCGTCGAAGAATTCCAGGAGAAGCGGGGTGGCCATCGCGTACGTGATCTCGCTGCCCTCGAATGCCGGACCCTTTGAATAGAAGTCTTCAGTGTCAAGCAGGTAGGCGAACCATTCAGCATCCGCCGGCTCGATGTACTGGTCGAAGTGCCAGTCGCCTTCCTCGACGAGGTCAGGCGCGATGATGTACAGGTTGTACAGCATCATCGCGGCGTCGACCTCGTTATCGATCGTCGTCTTTCCCTTGGGGTCGGCGAAGTGATAGACGCCAGCGGCCAGGCGGTCGACGAAGTCAGTGGTGTAGATGCGTTCAAGGACGTGGCGCGAGACCTCGGCGCTGTGTGGCTGGTTCCAGATATCTGAAACGGTGTCGGCGACCAGATCGCTCTCCTCGTAGTCCATATAGTCCTGGTTGACGTCCTGATCGTGGAAGTGCAGAGTCGCCGGGCTTTCACGCATGGTGGCCGGGAGTATGGCGGCCAGGGCCGGATTGGCAGCACGCAGACCCACGGCGAAGTTCTCACCGGATTCGGTCGCGCGAGGCTCGCCGGAGCTTTCGAGGTCGATCACGTCTCCGTTGGCTGCCAGTCGGGCGAAGAAGTCAGGCATGCGTGCCACGGTTCGTGCACCGATCTCCTGGTGCTGCGTGGCTCCGAGTCCGCTGAGGTTGCCGTAACCGAGCTTGTCGTTGGCAGCGGTCAACGCCGCAGTCTCGGGGCCAAGGGTCGCGCCGAGCGCAGTGAGCGCATTCTCTGACTTGGCCTGCTGCCAGAGCTGCTGGGTGAGGGAGTCATATTTGAAGCTTGACAGTGCCCGTGCTCCGTGGCGGGCAAGCGACTCCGTGTAGATCTGGCTGAAGCCGGCTGGAACACTCTGGTAGTCCGCCGGCGTTCCCTGCGGAACGTACGGAGTCTTGCTTGCGTAGAAGTTTTGCTGCGTGGCCTGAGTGCCCGGGGAGTTCTGCGCGGCTGCATCGTCGGCGTATGCCGCCGGTGCCACGGCACAGGGGAGCACGAGCGCGGCGCAGAGAGCCGCCGATACAGAGAGCACGTGACGCGGCTGGATCTTCCGGAGGCGCATTCAGTTCCTAACAATCGAGTGTGAGTCCGCTGAACGCGAACTGCTCGAAAGTAGGGGCGGAAGACGACCGGGAGGTGTCCGAATCGTTAACGGATGCTGGACGGCAGGTGGAGCGGTCGGCTACGGGGCAGGGGTGATGCGCACGATGCTCGAAATCGGCAGCGTACGTTCGATGTCAGCCCTGCGGTCCCTGGCGCGGAACCGGCCGCCGCCGACGCTTGCCGGTTCGAGCAGGTAGTCGACGACGTCTCCGCCTGGCATCGAAATGCTCACCGTGACAGCCTGCTTCGACTTGATCGCGGCATCCAGTTGTCTGGCCAGCCACGCGCTCGGTGCGGCGCTCTCGCCCGCATCGCTGGCTCGCAATGTCTCGACGAGGGCAGCTGCGGGATCGGCCACCGGGGTCTCGACGACGCGCGCAAGCTTGTGGCGTCTGAGGTGAACGATTTCGCCATCGGCGTTCTCGGCAGCAACCGGATACTTGGCATCGTTGAGCGCCCAGAAGACAACCTCCGGGGCGAACCTGCTGGTGAGGCGATCCTCGCCGGCGCGAACCAGGCCGAGGTGCGACAGTGTCTGATCCACGGTTATGGTGCCGAGGATCGCAGGGTCATCCGAGCGCACGATTGTCTGAACCAAAGGCGTCGGCTCTTCGGCCGGACGGATGCGGACACGACCGAATCGTGCGGCAGCCTCAACGATGAGGTATTCGAGCGGCTGCGGAATCCCGGTGAGCGAGATGCCCTTCAAAAACTCGAGCAGCGAGCTGGCGCTCTCGCCTGCGGCCAGCGCACGAGTGACCGAAGCGTGTGAAATCCGGTAGCTGGAGGCCAGTTCCCTGCTCTCGACGTCGGCGAGGGCGCGAAGGCGCGCGTCAATCGATGGGGCAAGGGGGCCGGGGGAGACGATCGACAGGTCGTGCTGCAGATAGACCTGGCCGACCTCGGCCGGAAGGGACTCGTGCATTGTGGCGATGGCTGTGTCTACGTCGCCGGCGAGGATCGCGGCACCCGCGCTGCTCACCGACTGGTTGGCGGTAATGCCGATGAGTTCGGCATCACGAGCGAACTCGGTGACACGTTCGTCCATCCAGGCACCGCCGGCCGGGTGCAGCCAGGCGACAAAACTCGCCAGGCCGTCGCCCCAGGCAAGTCCAGGACGCTGGGAGAGGATGTCGCGCACATCCTGCGGAAGCGCGGAGTACCACGACTGGGCAAGAACGGCCCACCGTGCGGTGGTTCCTTCGAGCAGCCACGACTCGCCGGTTTCGGTCTCCATCCAGTGCCCGGCATCTTTAGAGATGAGTGAGGCGCGCACAGCGATGGCGAACAGAGCAGGTACAGCGTCGGGCTCGACGGACATGGCGGCGGCAAGACGCTTGGTGTCAGGCAGGCCGATGCCGCCGCGACTGAGCTCGCGGGCCGGCTCAGTTGCCAGTTCGTTGATCAGTTCGGCGATTGACGACACGACGCTGAAGGCGCGCTCGGCGGCACGGCGGTCGGTTAGCTCGGCTTCGGCGTCTGAGACTTCAACCGTGGCCGCCGGAATCGGTGCCGATGCGAGCTCTGCCGTGCTTGGCAGGCCCAGTTCAGGCCAGCGTGCCAGCTGGGCGGCGACGGAGTCGTAGGTCCGCACCCGACCATCGTCGACGACGAGCAACAGCAGGGATTCGAGAAGGGTGACCCGTGCTGCAGTGTTCTCGACGGTGACAGCGGCTGCGCCGAGTTCGACCAGATGATCGGCAAGTTCCTCTAGTGTCGGGGCAGCGTCGGCTGCGAGTAGTTCTGCAGCGACGGCAAGTGTCGCCAGTGTCGGACGGTCAAGGTGCGAGAGCGCACGTTGCACCGAATCCGGGGCGAGGAGCGCTTCGGCGAGGTCGAAGAAATCGCGGATGCCGGCGGGCGAGATCTCGCGGGCGGTGAGTGCATGGCGCAACGCTGCGTCATCCATCGATCGAAGGCGCGTAGCGAGCGTAAGCATGCTAACTACTGTCGGTTCCGACGGGCTTCGCTACCGCGCCGAACTGCGTTCGTGACCATCAGCACGATGATGAGGACAAAACCGATCGGCAGGCCGAAGAGTGGAAGCATGATCACGAACGGCCAGATCCCCTGGCTGAAGCCGTCGTTGGCTCCCGCTCCGGTAGACGTGCCGATGATCACGGCGATGAACGCGATGATTGAAATGCCGACCACGCCCGCAACCATGTAAGCCAGTATGCGTTCGAGCCGATTGGCGGACTGCGGAGTTTGAGTGGTCACTCTTCTAGGATACGGGGCGAGAGCCGTACCAAACGAATAAGCTAGCTCTGAAGACGTGCATTTCAGCGCGCCCGAATACAGCGAGGTTCACATGCCCACCGGCAAGGTTAAGTTCTACGACGAGGAGAAGGGCTTTGGCTTCATCAGCTCCGATGACGGCCAGGAGGTCTTTCTGCACGCTTCAGCGCTTCCCGCTGGAGTGAGCGTGAAGGCTGGTACAAAGCTTGAGTTCGGAATTGCAGACGGCAAGCGCGGAGCACAGGCACTCTCTGTGCGCGTGCTGGAGACGCCGCCGAGCCTGGCGAAGATTAACCGTAAACCAGCGGATGACATGGCGATCATCGTCGAAGACCTGGTGAAGGTACTCGACGGGATCGGCACCAACCTGCGCCGTGGCCGCTACCCCGAAAGCTCGCACAGCAAGAAGATCGCCGCCATGCTTCGCAAGGTGGCAGAGGAACTCGATGCCTGATCCAGAATCACAGACCAACGCCGCGTTCTCACACACCGACTTCGCGGACACCATCGAGCCAGCGGGCGGCGAGACCGAGACCGAGACTGAGACCGAGACTGAGGTCAATGTCGAGGTCGACTCTGCACCCGCAGCCGAGGTTGCGCCCGACGTCGAGGTTGAACCAGCGACACCGATTGATGCAGACGGCGTTCTTCTCGCCGCGGTAGATCTGGCCCGTGCGGAGCTGTTGAAGATCACTCCGGCAGAAACCATCGGCGAGCCGATCGGTCACATCGTCGAAGACAAGCACGTGTTGTCGCTTCTCTTTGACTGCACGATGACGGGATACCCGGGATGGCACTGGACGGTGAGCCTGTCGCGTATCGACGACAGTTCAGCACCGTCGGTGCTCGAGACCGAGTTGATGCCGGGTAACGATGCGTTGCTCGCTCCCGACTGGGTGCCGTGGTCCGAGCGTCTTGCCGACTATCGCACTGCTCAGGATCAGGCTGCAGCGTCGGCCCTGGAAGCGGATGGCGACGAGCTCGACGAGCTCGATGAGCTTGATGACGAACATGGCGATGGTCTCGACGAAGACGAACTCGATGACGACGAAATCGAGGCGCTTGACGAGCTCGAGGACGAAGAAGAGTACGGCGACGATGACGACGGTGTCGATGCTCTCGACGGAATCGACTTCGACAGCGCCCTATCGGCGTCGGAACTGCACCCAGGCGAGTCCGATGATGCCGAGGACGACACCGATGAGCGCGCACCAGAGCCACCAGCCGAGGCCGTTGGCGCTCAGGGCACCGTAGAAGACAAGTAGCACGACCACAGCGATCAGCCAGGCGACCGTTCCCGCAAGAATTGCCATGCGCGCATCAGCGCGTGCAGGCAGCGGGTCCGGTCGCCTTTCGCTGTCTTTCAGCCAGAGGCGCATAGGCCGGCTCAGTTGCCCATGTTCGCAATGACGAATTCGATCGCAGACACCAGCTTGCGGACATCCGCAGGCTCGATTGCGGTGAACGTCGCGATGCGCAACTGGTTGCGGCCGAGTTTGCGGTACGGCTCGGTGTCCACGATGCCATTGGCGCGCAGTACCTTCGCGACTGCTGCTGCATCGATGCTCTCGTCGAAGTCAATCGTCACGACGACCTGCGAACGGTGGTCAGGGTTGGACACGAACGGCGTCGCATAATCGACGCTCTCTGCCCAGTCGTAGAGAATCGACGATGATTCGCGGGTGCGTGCTGAGGCCCACTCGAGTCCGCCATTGCCGTTGATCCACGACAGCTGGCTTTCAAGCAGCAACAGAGTCGACAGCGCAGGGGTGTTGAGAGTCTGCTTGAGCCGTGAATTGTCGATGGCGTTCTTCAAGCTGAGGAACTCGGGGATGTAACGGTCGCTTGCTGCGATGCGCTCGACACGCTCGATTGCGGTGGGAGAGAACATGGCGAGCCAGAGGCCGCCGTCCGATGCGAGGTTCTTCTGCGGGGCGAAGTAGTAGACATCCGACTGGCTGGCGTCGAAATCGATGCCGGCAGCTGAGCTGGTTGCGTCGATGACGGTCAGGGCGCCGTCGTCACCGTGTACGCGGGTGACGGGAGCCATCACTCCGGTTGACGTCTCGTTCTGCGGCCAGGCGTATACGTCGACGCCCTCGGTGGCGACGAACTCGCTGCGCGAGCCTGCCGGTGAGGTGATGACATCCGGTGCGTCAAGGAACGGGGCCGCTGCGGCTCCGGCGAATTTCTGGCCGAACTCACCGAACACAAGATTCTGGCTGCGGCGTTCGATCAGGGAGAAGGCTGCGGCATCCCAGAACGCGGTGGATCCACCGTTACCCAGAACGATTTCGTAACCCTCAGGTGCGCTGAAGAGGTCGGCCAGGCCCGTCTGGACACGTCCGACGAGATCCTTGACCGGTGCCTGGCGGTGGGAGGTTCCCAGGATGCTTGCACCGAAACCGGTGAGGTGGTCGAGCTGCTCACGGCGGATTTTGGACGGGCCGCAACCAAAACGTCCGTCAGCGGGCAAGAGTTCAGAGGGGATAGTCAGATCCGGCATAAGGGAGATTCTAGTTGCCACGAGTGCGACCGGTAAGGTTGATGACGCGCCAACTAGCGGGACGCGATAAGCGCGAGTGAGAGGCCGGCATGACGGATCTGATCGACACCACTGAAATGTACCTCCGGACGATTCTCGACCTGGAGGAAGAGAACATTGTTCCCCTTCGTGCGCGAATTTCCGAACGTTTGAGTCACTCCGGACCCACGGTTTCACAGACCGTTGCGCGCATGGAGAGAGACGGCCTTGTCGTCGTCTCTGGCGATCGCCACCTTGAGTTGACCGACAAAGGTCGCAGCAAGGCAGTGCACGTTATGCGTAAGCACCGCCTCGCCGAGCGTTTGCTCAGCGACGTCATCGGACTCGAATGGGAATTCGTGCACGATGAGGCATGCCGCTGGGAACATGTCATGAGTGAGCAGGTCGAGCGCAAGATCATCGAGATGCTCGGACACCCCACCGAATCGCCGTATGGCAACCCGATTCCAGGACTTGAAGAGCTGGGATTGCCCGCGGCTTCCCCCTTTATGCAGGGTGTGACGAGTCTTGTCGACGTCGTTGCTGGAGCAGGTGCCGACGGAACCGTCAGCGCTGTTATTCGTCGTCTGGGCGAACCCGTGCAGTTCGATCCTGAACTGTTGGCTCAACTCAAGCAGTCGGGAGTGATGCCAGGGAACGCCGGTGTGTTCTCGGTATCCGCCGGTTCGTATGTACTGGTGCAGGTCGAAGGTTTCGGCGAAGGAATCGAGCTGCCCAACGAGGTAGCCAGCCACATTTTCGTGACAACGCCAGTGCTTGAAACTGTCTAATTCGTTACAGATTCGTTAGCGAAATCGGCCTCGAAGATGACAAACAGGTCTCGCTCCCGTAGCCTCTAACCTGTCCCACCGATCAGAAGCCGGTCGAAGGACCCGAACCAAGACGTCTCCCTAGCCCGTCTCTTGGTGAGGTAAGCACACGCGATTAGCGCAATTGGACGGGGCAACTACCTAGTGTTGTTGAGGCGCCGGAGGTTGAAACTTTGGCTGAATTAGGTACGAGAAGATCTGTCGTGAGATCCGATTCACGACGCAACACAATTGAAAAGCCAGAGACAGGTGTCGCGGCGCGACCGACCGGTCAGAAGGCAGCCCCCAAGCGCTCGTTCCGACGGAGCGCTGCAGGCAACGTGGTCGTCATGGCCCTTGCCGGTGGTTTGATCGCCACCATGGCACTCCCGGCATACGCATTCGCTCCGGGCTCGAACGACACACAGTTCGGTGCCACCGAAGCGACACAGGAAACCAAAGCCAGCGCTCAGAAGGTGACAGTTGACGCGTCGGCGGCATCAGTCTCGATCGCTCGCGACGGCTTCACCGCAACAACGTCCGAGGAGCTTGCCGCTTCGAAGGCAGCCAGTGAGGCCGCGGCTCGCGTAGCTGTCGTCGCTGCAGAGATGGCCACGTATGCCTCGGCGTACTCTGGACCGTCAGTCTCTGAATACCTGGCGAGCCCGGCATACCCGAACTTCTCGCTCTCATCCGTGTACAGCGTTGCTTCGCAGTATCAGGGCGTGCCCTATGTCTACGGTGGAGCGACTCCGGCCGGCTTCGACTGCTCGGGCTTCGTCATGTACGTTTACGCGCAGTTCGGCATTAGTCTTCCGCACTCGTCGACTGGACAAGGCGCGGCCGGCACCCGGATCGCGCTTGCCGATGCTCAGCCAGGTGACCTGGTCATCATGGATGGCCACGACGGCTTTTACGCTGGAAACGGCAACATCCTGCACGCACCGTACGAAGGTGCATCAGTGCGGGTGCAGCCGATCTGGACCAGCGACTACTACATCGTTCGACTCGGTATCTAGGCAACCTGCTGCTGGTCTTCATGGTCCACCTCCGCGTGAACCCAGCCTGAACGTCTGCTAACACTCGCCACTTTCGGCGCGCCTCCACTTCGCGGCGCGCCGAAAGTGAGTTAACCTGTTGCCCTGATGTTTTGCGGATTCTGGAAAGAGCCACTGCGCGAACACCGTACGATCCACTCCATGGGTTCGTGCGGTAGCTCTGCGTGTGGGCACAGCAGTCAAACATGTCGGAGCCATCGCGAGTCTTCTCGTCTGTCCTCCTGGGCGTTGTCATTGTGACAGCGCCCTTTTTTGTTTGCTGTTCGCTTTCTCGCCGCATTCGCAGCGAGTAGTTCGAATGGCTGGAAGCCGTCCAGCCTTCTTCGAAAGGGAGCACATGCGCACACTGATCCTGAACGCCAGCTACGAGCCCTTGGTTGTTGTGCCCACTCGACGGGCCGTTCTGCTGCTCTTGAGCGGGAAAGCCTCGACGGTCGCTGCATCCGGCCTGAAGCTGCACAGTCGCTCACTGACGGTGGACGCGCCAAGTGTGGTGCTGCTCAATCAATTCATTCGCGTGCCGCGGCGGACGATGACACTCTCGCGGAAGGCGGCGTTAGACCGCTACGGTCATGTCTGTGCGTATTGCAACAAGTATGGCGACACCCTCGACCATGTGATTCCGCGCGCTCGCGGCGGGACTCACAGCTGGGAAAACGTTCTGGTCGCCTGCTTCAGATGCAACAACCTCAAGGCAGACTCGCTCTTGAGTGAGCTCGGGTGGAAGCTCCCCTTCGAATTGAAGGCCCCTGAGGCCAGCGCAGCCGCACTCATCACGATGCGCTGGGACGTCCCCGATTGGGAGGAATACACCCGCCCCTGGCAGTATCAACGGATGCAACTGGCGGGCTGACCGAGGATCCCGCTACTGCCGCGCCATAGCGATGCGCATCCGCTCCTCCGGGTCGATGAGATGGTCATGATCGTCGTCGCCGAGGCCTATCTGTACCCACTGAATTTTGCCGGTGAACCGGCTCGTCTGCGGTGTGTAGTCGGGGCTAACAGCTGTCCAGACTCGTGGCCGATGTCGGTCGTCTCGTCGGCCGAGAACACCATCGGCTGGGTGAGTTCGTGGGGCGATGATCGTGCGGTGGTGACAAGCCCGAGCGGTTCCCGTATTGTTAGGGCGTCCCCCCGACAGCCGCACCTCGTACTCCTGAGGATCACACGTGATCGAACCTGGTACGTCAGGTTCTCCCGAGAACCTCGACGCATTGCCCTCACGGCGCACCCTTCGTGCCCAGCGGGCCGCAGCAGAGGAGGCGACGGGTACGACAGTCGTACCGCACGTGATGACGGATCATGCTGCTGTCGTGTCGGGTCGTCGTGCGATTCGTTCGGCACCCACTGCACCAACTGCACCCGTGACGCCCGCCAGCCGCTCCTCGCGTTCCAAGCGAAAGAACCCGATCACCACGGCGTTCACGCTGATCGCCATCCCCGCACTCTTTTTAACGACGGCACTGCCGGCGTATGCGTTTACCCCGAACTCCGGGGGTTCAGTCGAGACCAGCGCCGAACGTGCACGCACCACCGCAGGGGCACAGAAGATCACCGTTGCAGCAGCGGCGGCGAACGTGAGCTTCTCGCGTGACAGCTTCACCGCGACCACCCAGGAAGAGCTCACCGAACGCACCCTCACTGCCCAGCGAGCGGCTGCCATCGAGGCGGCGCGGGCATCCGCTGCTGAGTTCGCCGTGCGCGGCGTGCGTGCAGAGGGCGATGACTACCCGTGGCCGTATGAACTTGTTGACTCAGCGGGCGGCGGATTGTCGCCGCTCGGCTACTACTACCGTGAGTGCGTCGACTTCGTCGCCTGGCGACTCAACCGCGATGCCGGTGCATCAAACGGTAGCTGGCGCTGGACCTGGAACAGCCTCACCCCCGGTGGTGGAAACGCATACAGCTGGGCGGATGCCTGGGCCGGCCACGGCTGGGCGACGAGCAATACTCCGGTCGTCGGTGCCGTCGCCTGGTTCAACTACAACCACGTCGCATACGTACAGTCTGTCGGCGCCGATGGCTCGGTCGTGCTCGAAGAGTACAACTGGATGGGCAGCCACGCGTATCACACGCGGACAGTGGCGCCGAGTGACGTCGCGCTCTACCTGTATCCACCGGCCTAGCGGCTACTGCAGCGACGACGTCAGCCGGGCCAGGCTGTCCCCGACCTTTTCGATGAGCGGTCGCTGCAGCCACTCCTCGAGCTCGAGACGCGTACTGTTGGCGCGGTAGCCGTCCTGGATCGTTCGCATCCGTTCGGCGAACTCTTCGCCGTGGATCAATACAGACACTTCCATGTTGAGGCTGAACGAGCGGATGTCCATGTTGCTGGAGCCGACGATCGAGACGCGGTCGTCGATGGTGAAGTGCTTGGCGTGCAGCACCGTGGGCGGGCGGTAGAGATAGATCTTGACCCCGGCACGCAGCAGGGCCTCGTAGTAGGAGCGCTGGGCGTGATAGACGAGTACCTGGTCGCCGATCTCCGAGACGAACAGCTCGACATCCACTCCGCGTGAGGCGGCAGTGATGATGGCCAGGAGCGTCGATTCCTCCGGCACGAAGTAGGGGCTCGTGATGCTGATGCGCGAGAGCGCGTTGTGGATAAGCATCGTGTAGAGCTTGAGATTGTTGTCATTCTCGAAGCTTGGCCCGCTGGGCAGGATCTGGGCGTCGAGCAGGGCCGGGTCGGGGGAGAGCACGACAGGGGTGGTGTCGAGCGGGAGGAGTTCATCGGTATCGCTGAACCAGTCGGTGACGAATACCGCGTTCAGCTCACGCACGACCGGACCATCCAGCCGGATCATCAGCTCATGCCAGTGCAGGCCTCGCTCGATGTTCTTCTTCTTGTGGTACTGCGCGTCGATGAGGTTCTGCGAGCCGGTGAAACCGACGCCACCGTCGATGACAACGAGCTTGCGGTGATTGCGCAGGTCGGGACGTTGCCACTGACCCTTCAACGGTCGAAGCGGCAGCATCGCTTGGAACTCAATACCGTTCTCGCGCAGGAAAGCTTCGGTCTCCTTGCGTTTGGGGTACATCAGGCTGGCGACGTGATCGGCCAGGACCCGCACGCGAACGCCGCGAGCCGCTGCGCGGGCGAGGGCGTCGAAAAACCCGGTGGTGCTCGCATCCCGAACCAAAATGAAGAACTCTACGTGTACGAAGCTGGTCGCCAGGTCGATCTCGCCGGCCATGGCCTCGAATGAACCCTGGTATGCATCACTGAGGTCGACGCGGTTGCCACCGACCATGGGCAGGGCGCCAAGGTTGAGGTTGAGCTGGGCCGCCGAGTGCAGCCAGGTCGGCCACTCGTCGCCGTGGCTCAGCTGATCGAGGCCGTCGGTGCGCTGCAGGATGCTCTGGCTCACCTCACGCTGCTTCTCACGGCGGGCACGGGGAAGACGACTGAAACCGACCAGGAAGAAGGCGATCGCGCCGAGGAACGGGATGAAGATGATGGTCAGCAGCCAGGCGATGGCCGTCGACGGGCGTCGGTTGGCCGAGATGATGACGATGGCAACCGTGCCGAGAATGAGGTGGAGGACGACCAGGAGCAGGGCGGAGACATCGAAGTCTGACAACGGGTTCACGCGGGATCAGCTCGCTGCCTGCTTGGGAACGACAACCTTCTTGATGATCAGCAGTATCGAGGCGACTGTCGGGCAGGCGATGAGGGCGCCGAGCAAGCCGAGCAGGGTTCCGCCGATGAGCGCTCCGATGAGTACGAGGGAACCGGGGATGCTGATGGCCTTGCCCACGACGCGCGGGGTCAGCACGTAGGCCTCGATCTGCATATAGACGAGCATCGAGATCAGCACGACGAGAGCCGTTCCTGGCGAGGTGAACAGAGAAACTGTCGTGATGATCGCTGTGCTGATCACGCTTCCGACCAGCGGAATGAGGGTGATCGGCAGAGCCAATGCCGCGAGAATGGCGGCGTAGCGAACGCCGACAACTGTGAGCAAGATAAAGGTGAATGCCGAGTTGATCACCGCGAGGATGAACATTCCGCCGAGGTATTTGCCGACTGAGTCGGCGATCTCTTCGGCGATGTCGACGAAGCCCTGACGCTTGCTCATCGGGACCAGTTCGTAGAAGCTCTGCTTGATGGTTTCAAGCGAGGCGACAAAGTAGAGCGTGAGAACGACGACGAAGATCACGCCGAACGTGGCGTTGATGATGCTGCCGGTCACGTGCAGGGCGCCACCACCGACGGCCAGCCAGACGTTCGGGTCTGCGGCGGCACGCTCAAGCCAGCCGAATAGCTGCAGTGGGTATCCGCCGAGTGCGCGATTGAGGTCGATGAACCACAGCTGCTCCTGAACGTTGTCGAAGTTGGAGGGCAGACGCGACACGAGGTCGGCAGCCTGCTCGCTGATGATCGGAACGACCAGGCTCACCAGCAGGCCGATGATGGCGACGAAGCTGCCGAGCACGATGAGCACCGCGCCGGTGCGGGAAATGCGCTTCGACTCGAGCCTCCGCACCAGCGGGGAGAGGCCGAGGCTGACAAATCCGGCGAAGAAGATGAGGGTGAGCGCCGAGCTGAGCGAGGCGATGGCCGAGCCAAGCAACAGCGCGAGCAACACGCCGAGCGTCGTGATGAAGCCGAATGTGAACGGACCACTCCTCAGGAGGGTCGCCGTGCTCAACCGACGGGGCGTCGGGACATCGAGCGTGTCTGTGCTGAGGGCGTCCATGCGTTGCGTCTCCTCGTTCGAAAGTGCGCGTTCGTATCAGGCGAGGCACGCGCAGCGGCGCCGGAACCCAGGAGGGAGCGGTACAGGCGTCGCGATCTTATCCGCTTTCAACATCCGCTTGAGAGTTGGCGCGCTGAGGGCGCCACGGAGTTGCGAGCCGGCCAGAATCAGCCGTGGCCAGCGGATGTTGCTGGTCGCGCCGTTTCGGTCAGGCGCGTGGCACCGGGTAAGCTCGTTGGGTCAGCCTCTGTAGCTCAATGGAAGAGCAGTTCCGTCCTAAGGAAAGGGTTGGGGGTTCGAGTCCCTCCAGGGGCACCATGGTCGATACGATCTGGTGGGCGACACCGATCGGGCTCACGTACTTTTCTAACTGTCTGCTGTCACCCAAGGTGATTCAGCAGGCTGGTTCTGGCACACGGTGCACAACCGGCTCACCCACTCGCTCAAGGTCTCGGCCGTCGCCCGATCGACTACATCGCGTCCTTCACCGACGCGCAGGCCATATCGGTTGCGGCGCTCATCAGCAACACCTCTGACAACCTGTTGGAGTCAGGACCGCAGCCTCTGAGCGCCGCATCCATGCAGCGATCGCGGCTACACCTACGCGCGGACGGTTCGCCCACCATCGACGGAAATGACCTGGCCAGTGACGTAGCCGGCGTCATCCGACAACAGGTACGCTCCGGCTGCGGCAATATCCTCTGGGCGCCCGACCCTGGACTTAACGAACGTCGATTCGATGGTCGGGCCCTCCATCGCCGCACGGACCTCGGCGGGGAAGCGGTCGTGAACAATCACGCCGGGAGCAATGGAGTTTGCTCGGATGCCGTCGATGCCGTAGCGGGATGCCACGTGGCGCATGAGTGCGTGTCCGCCAGACTTCGCCATGGCGTACGCAACGCGGACGGGCTCGGCTACGTAAGCGGATCCTGAGCTCGTGTAGACGATGGATCCGCCACCACGTTCGATCATGGGCGGCAGCGCTGCGCGCGTGCAGAGGACGTAACCGCGCAGGTTGACCCGGAGGCTGTCGTCGATCTCGTCCATCGTCATGTCGAGAAGGCCGTGTGTGGGATCGCCCCCCACTTTCGCAAAGTTGACGTGAAGGCCGTCAAGACCACCGAATGTCGACACGGCGAGTGCCACAGCGTCACCGACCGATGCTTCGTCGGCACCGTCAAGACGAGTAGCGACGATGGAGCCGCCTGCCGCGCTGATGGCGGCGGCCACGGATTCGACCCCGTCGATGTCGATGTCCCCGAGCACAACGTTCGCGCCCTCCGCCGCGTATCGCTCAGCCAGGCCAGCACCGATGCCGCCGGAGCCCGCAATCAGGATCGTTTTACCGTCAAGTCTCTTCATATGTCCGACCTCAGTCATCGCCGTTGATTTACGGGACAATTTGTCCCGTAAATCATCAGGCTATCGAGCGGGGGAGACGGGTTGCAAATTCCAGCTCAGGGGAACCGGTCTGGTCAACGGCAGATCTGCACCGGAGCCGTGCCCGCGGCAGCGCCGTGCAATATCAGATCGACCAGACTGTCAGACATGTCACTGCCTGGCCCGTGAATGTTGGTGATGCGGTGAAAAACCGCGCCAAGCAACGTGTCGACCATGGTGTCCAGATCGATGTCCGGTCTCAGCTCGCCGGCCGCGACGGCACGTGCGAGGCGTTGCTCAAGCTGGTCACGAAGCGGAGTAACCAGGAGATCGCGTTGTCGGATGGCGACCTCTTCATTCGCCGCGGCGGCTGCCGTGAGTGCCCTGCGAAGCGGGTCGACGCCCGGGGCGGTCAGCGAGGTCGACAGTGCGCTCAGGGTGGATTTGAGGTCTGTGCCGATGTCGGACGCATCAACCACTGAAGCCATAACGAAGGAAATGTTTCCCTCGACAATGCCCTCTGCCACGATGTCGCCTTTGGTTCGCCACCATCGGTACGCCGTCTGCTTTGACACGCCAGCGCGAACGGCGATCTGCTCAATGCTCAGCGCATCCCAGCCGATTTCGACGAGTAGGTCACGCGCGGCATTTAAGATTGCGACGCGATTCACTTCGCTGCGGGGGCGCCCCCGCGGAGTTTTCTCCATGTTCGAAGGTTAGCTCGGCCGTCGATGCTGTGTCTCCGCCCGAACGGGTCGTCCCCGAGAACCGAATCTCGGCGACGACCCGTGCACGTGCTGATACTCAAGTCCGGTTCATCGGAACTGCGTCATTTTCATAACCAGGTACTGGTCATTCTGATCCCTGGCTCTGCGGGCCTCTAGCTCCTCGGTGTTGAACTGCATGGCGCTGCGCCTCACGTCATCGGAGGCAGCGCGTTCGCGCCACGTTGCCCTGATGGGGCGGCGGCCCCACCGGATAAGCCCGATACCGAAATGCATCGCGGCACGATCCAGCAGCCCAACGCGGCGCACGGATGAGCGCGCCTCTGTGGCGGTAGCCGGTTCGGGCGGGTGGTCCTGGCGCCCGATTGTTGGCGCCATATGAGTTTTCATGATGGTTGAATCCTTCGTGTTCGCAACCCGGGGGCGCGCGAAAGAGCGTGCGGGGTCGCCGAATAATGGGTGGCCGCTCAAGGCGGCGAAAGTGGCTGCGCGCGAGTGCGCGCGCCACGCGCGGGGTGAGTGACCTAATGCAGGCGACTGCACAACGGTGCAGATGCTGCCTGGTCGAGCTTCGAGAGCGTCACCACCGTCTGGACCGGTGGGCTATCTACTGGTCGATCAGGCGGTGAAGACGCCGACGAAGCCGGCGGTGGTACGGGATGCGAATGCATTCATGTGGTTAATCACGCTGGGCTCCTTTCGTCGATGGCGTAAGCCTCACCCTAGGGGCAGTTCTGTGTTGAGCGCAACAACTTTCTGTGTATTGAAGAAGGCCCGGCTCAGATTTCTCTGAAGCCGGGCCTGTTGTCCTGCGGAGTGAAGTTAGCTTCCTGCGCCCACTTCGCTAGCCGCTGACTTGACCGCGTCGTCGATTTCGGACTTCTTGACATCCTTCAGCTGCTTGGCGATGTGCTTCTCGGCCTTCAGCTCTGCCTTGTCGATCGCTTCTTCAAGGTTGCTGGCGCCGGCGACGAGCAGCGCTGCCTCGCCTGCGTCAATGAGATCGCCGAGCTCCTTGACTTCGGAGCGGGACATGCCACGCCAGAGGTGGCCGCTTGCTGCGCCGATTGCGCCACCGACGATCGCGGTCCCGATGATGGCTGGCGGGAAAAGAAGTCCAACCACCGCGCCAGCGACGGCTCCGCCCCAGCCGCCGTGCCGAGTAGCCATCTCGTCCTTGTTGACGTGCACCTTGCCGTCTGAATCCTTAGTAATCACTGCCGCGTCGTAGGTGCCGACGACACCAGAAGAATGCATCTCCTTCACAATGTCGTAGTCAGCACGGGCTGCGCTTTCGCTCGGGTAGGTGCCGATGTAGAGAAACATTCCGTCGTCGTCAGCCATGGTGGTCTCCAATTCGTAGTGAAAATTCGCTAGTCAAGCGCGTTTTCTTCATAGAATCACGATGCGAGCAAAGCGTCACCCCCTTCACCCCAGACCGACAGGTTCAGGTGTTACCTGGCGATTTTCTTCGCAGCCGTTCTCGTGGCCTTCATCGCCCGTTTCTTGGTCTGGGCCCTGGCCTTCTTTACTGCAGGGTCGTTCCAAAATCTCTTCGCTGTGCGGCGGATCTGGCGGTAGCGGGGTCTGCCGGCTTTCGCGCCGGCGGTGTATGCGGAGGCGGCAATGGCGATAACCACGACCCATGCGATTGGCTTCGGCATAATGCTCCTTCTGTTTTTTGAATCTTTGTTTCATCGCAGTCTGGCGCTAGCGCCTACTGCAGGCGAGTCGTCGTGGTGACCCTGGCTCGCAATCCACCGCTGATCTGAACAAGCGCGGGGATCTCGCGGCCGAGGAGTTCGTCGAGGGCACGTAGTTTTGATTCCACGATCAGTGCTGCGTCCCTCGGCGATACTCCGCGCCGACAGGTGACCGCCACTTTCAGCACGGGAGTGCGGCGCACTTTATACATTGAGACGTGCGACGTGACGAATTCGGGGCGCTTGGCAAGCGCATCCTGGATGGCATTCTGCGGGACTGCCGCGTCGATGATGGTTGTGCCGTGTTCACTGGTGGATTCAGTCAGCGCAGTCCCGGTATGGCCACGGCCTTGGCGGGCGATGAAGACGATGAGCAGGACTATCGCGATGACAAGAAGTACGAGAATCGCCGGCATGATCCAACTCACTCCGGTGCTGCCGAGCGCTGTCTGTTGCAGCCAGGTCGACATCTGAGCGTTGATCTCGTCGATTGAGTCCTTCCAACCGTCACGGATGGAGGGCACGAGCGCGCCCGCGACGGCCACTGCGCCGACAACAAGCAGAAGCAGGCCGCACACGAAGATCAGGAGACGGTTGGCACCCCGGTTGGTGTTATTCATGCGCCGACCCTTCCTCGTTCTGCGAGACGGACCCGGGGGCGAACCGGCGGACGCAGCCCATATGAGTCGAGCTGCTCCGTGACGGCGTCGGTGACGTCATCCCGGCTCACGGGAATTCCCGAGGTCGGAGTAAGACGCACGTCAGCCTGACGGTGAGAGACCGAGACTGTTGTGTTGTCAGGGTCGACGTTGCCTGCGTATGACGAGTGCCGAGCAAGAGCGGATGCGATCACTTCGTTGTCGACGACGGTCGCTGCCCGTTCGGTGTCGAGCACGTGCCGTGCCCTGCGTCCCGGAATCAACGCGGCGATGATGAGGATCAGCCCGATCAGCGCAACGACGATCCCAACCGTCGACACGATCGCAACGGGTGCGTCAACGAGCCCGACGGCGTGTGTGAACATATCGGCGGGGGCCACCAGCAGTGCAGGCAGCCCGAGGAGGGCGATTACGATCTCAGTCCCGATCCAGGCGAAAACCACAATGAGGATCACAGCGAGAATGATCGCGAGCAGCGAGCGTGGCGAGTGGGTCTCCCTGCGGATGATCCGCGCGTAGAGAGATTTTCGGTTGGCACTCATGTCACTCGTTCCTCCGGCTGAATGTTCACGCCGCTGATCCGCACGGTGACCCGGCCGATTGTCGAACCGGTGAGGTTGCTCACGCGATCCCGAATCGTTTCCTGCGCCCTGCTGGTGCGATCAACGATCGAACCCCCTGCACGCTTCACCGCTGTGGGATCTGACTGCACTCGGTCGAGGGATACGACCCGGATGGGAGTGGTGACAGTGACGGCGAGTGCGCCGCTGTGGTCGGTAAGATCGACGCCGACATGATTGGCGTCGACTCCGAGAGCCTCAGCAGTGACAGCTGAGACAACACTTTTCAGAGCTTTGGACGTGATGCGAGTTCGACCCCGCTGTGCCGCGTCGGCCACGGGTGGCGCAATGGTCGCGGCAATGGTCATGAGGAGGAGCGCTTTCCTCGGAACGCGTCAACGAGGGTAGCGACGTTGAGCTTGCCATCGATGAGTCGACCGATCAGAGCGCCAACGGCCATGGCCACGGCGACGAAGAGGCACGGCCAGAAGCCGAACGCGATCCAGGTGAGGGAGAGGACCGCCCCAATCAGGATGCCGGTGCGAGTAGCGGTCGCGGTCATTGGACTCGTGCCTCGCTGTCGTCTTCCTTGTCGTCAGAGGGCAGGTGCACATCGTTAACGGTCACATTGACCTCGGCAACCTCCATGCCCACGATCGACTCGATCGCGCGGATCACGGCGGAGCGGACGCCGTCGGCCACGTCCTGCAGGGGAGCGGGATATTCAGCGACGATGGTGACATCGACGGCGACCTGAGTCTCGCCGACCTCGACGCTGATGCCCTGTGCCTGGTCGACACCGCTCACGACCTCTTTGATCGCACCGAGTGCGCGGGCCGCTCCGCCACCGAGGGCGTAGACACCACGGGATTCGCGGGCAGCGATGCCAGCAACCTTCGCCACGACGCCGTCGTTGATCGTGGTCTTGCCAAGCGAGTTCTGCGCGTGGGTGGGCACTCCTGCGCTTACGGTCGCTGGAGTGGGGATGTTGTTCGCCATGATGATTCTCCTTGATCCTGTGCCCGGACCATCCGGGAAATAGGGGTCTTCATCTATAAGACGCAGCTCGCGGTCGATTCGTCACGCCCGAACTCACCTGATCTTTCAGCCCGCGAAGCGCTGGCGCACAGACGTACTGACCCCGTCCTGATCGGACGGGGTCAGTACGGGAGGGTCTAGTGCTTAAAGGAATCCTTGACGTTCTCGCCAGCCTTCTTCGCATCCGCGACGGCCTGATCGGCCTTGCCCTCTGCGACTTTGCTGTCATCACCCGTGACCTTGCCCGTTGCCTCTTTGGCCTTGCCTTTGAGGTCTTGGGCGGCATTCTTGATCTTGTCGTCTGCACTCATAGTTTCGTCCTTGTCTTGTCATCTCGTGCCACACCGCAGCCGCGGTGGTGGATGCCGCAAGATCACCGGCCCAACTGGCTCCGTGTATGCGACTCTTACTAGTGAGACGCATCTGAAACCCGGATCGTCACGAAACCGCACCGAAAAGCTTTCGGGAGGTGAAGTCCATGCCGTCGAGTGCTTTGAACGAGGCCAGCGATCGCATCCTCGCTGGTCGCGCAGGAGACGGAGATATCCGCGCCTTCGAAATCCTGATCCACCGATACAGCCCGCTCTTGCGCAGCTACGCACGACATCTGCTCGGCTCCTCCGACGAGTCCGATGACACCGTTCAGCAGACCTTCATCACCGCCTGGCAGCAGCTTCCAACGCTCGTAGACCCCGGCGCGGTCAAACCGTGGTTGATGCGCATCCTCAACCGCAAGTGTCTCGACCGAATCCGGGCACGCAAACTCACGGAGAACATCGACGACAATGAGATCCTGGCCGTCGACCCGACAGTCGACCCGGAACTCGTGGCGGAGGATCACGCGTTCAACAGTGCGCTGACGGCTGCTCTCCTGACGCTGCCCGAGAACCAACGACGGTGCTGGCTGATGAAAGAAATCGCGGAATACAGTTATGTCGATATCGCGAACGAACTCAATCTACCCGCATCAACAATCCGCGGCCTTCTTGCTCGGGCACGGATGACCCTGATCCGAGAAATGGGGCCTTGGCGATGACACCCGATCCCACTCCGCCGACGTCAACTGACGAAGACATCGTCGTCGGCGATCTCGCTGTCTCCGATCTTGACGGACATACGGTCGACGAACTCCTCGAATACTACGACGCGGGTTTCGCCCCTGCGGATCCCAGTATCGACAACTCCGCGGGTTGCCAGATCGCGCTCGCCGCGATTCGGCGCCTCCGCACTCTCACCGATGAATTCCTTGAAGACGAGTCGCGAACGCTGCCACCGTTGGATGGGAGCTGGATCACAGGGATCTTAAACCAGATCAGTGTCCAAGCTCAGGCCGGCCGTGATATCCCCCTCTACCAATTGGAGAGCGACAGCGGAGTGGTGGTCACCGAAGGGGCAGTGCGGGCGATCATCCGTTCTGCAGGAGACGACCTTCCCGGACTCCTCGTCGGCCGCATCCGCTTCACCGGTGACATCACGCGCCCGGGCGCGCCCGTCGGAGTCGATGTGGATGCCACAGCCATCTGGGGCCGGAATATCCCCGAATCAGCTGACGAGCTGAAGCATGCAATTGCCGCTGAACTGAACAAGCACACGCATCTGAACGTCACATCGATCAACGTGACAATTCACGACATTCAACAGACCACGAGCTGAGGAATCGGTATGTCTGACATCACACCGAGCGTGCTCGCCGACGAGATTGAGACGCTGATTCGCGCCACAGACGGTGTGACGGCCGTTTATCCCACCGCAGCGATTTCCGTCGTCATCGTCGGAGAGGTGCTGGCCAACACCGTCCTGCCCATCGCGGCACCCGCCCTCGTCAGCGTGGATGTCGGCAGCGACGGGACGACGGTCACAGCTCTCATCGGCGTCGCTAACGGAATTCCTGCCCACGAAACCGGGCGGCTTGTGCAGACCCGCATCATTGACTACCTCGGGCGCACTCGCGTACAGGCCGCCGACGTGACGGTCAGAGTGGGCATGATCGGCTCCTGAACGCCGGCACAGCCGCGATGGGCCATCGCCAGGTGAGATGGCGCCAGAAGCGCGACGCCATCGAGCGAATGCGCAATCGCCGGCTGAATGTCCGCGCGTGGCGGCTCGATTTAGGCAGCCTCGACTTCACGGAATTCCCGTTGAAGCTCAGCGGTCAGCGCAGTGGTTGGACTGCGCCCATCGTGCGCGCGCATCACGGCATCGAGAGCCTCGCGGTCGATCCAGTACCCTCTGCCCGCGTCACCCGGCAGATTGAAATTCCAACGCGCCTGATTCATCGAGGTTCTGGCGAGATACCGCCGCCGGTTTAGCGAGGCGTTCCTCCAGCCAGGCAGCCTGCTTTGGCCAGTGATGTGCCTGTCCGCCTTCGTGCTGATTGAACGGATACACCTCGATATCGGCCTGCTGTGCCCAGTGGTTGCGTGACGCGAAGACGGTTGACGGTGGGCAGACCGTGTCATGCAAACCGACGGAAAAGAGGGCAGGGGCGCTCGCGCGTTTGGCGAAATTGACGCCGTCGAAATACGACAGGGTCTGGAACGTTTGCTCAACCAGATCGCGGTGCACTGACAGATAGGTGACCACTTCCTGGTAGGGGAAGTCATCGGTCATACCGACAGCCCGCTCGAAGTGCTGCAGGAAGGGCACGTCAGGAAGCACTCCAATGAGCCCCTCGACGAGGCCGGCGGCCGCGATGGCGATTCCACCGCCCTGGCTTCCGCCAGAGAGCGTGATCCGGTCGGGGTCGAGGCGATCCAACGTGCGCGCTGCGTCGACGAGACGGACGGCATCCGTGTAGACCCTGCGGTAGTAGTAATCATCAGGGCGCTCGATGCCCCGTGTCATGAAGCCCGGCGCTGACGGCCCGGTACCGGCGGGATCTGGGGTGTCTCCGCCGGAGCCCCACACGCTGCCCTGACCGCGGGTGTCCATGAAGAGGTACGCGTATCCGGATGCCGCCCAGGCCAGGCGCTCATGTGGGAAGCCGCGCCCGCCGCCGTAACCGTTGTACTCGATGACGGTGGGGAGCCGACCTGCCACCCCAACGGGGAGGAGCAGCCATGCCTTGACCGGCTGGCCGCCAAATCCATTAAACGTGAGGTCGTACGCCTCGATCTGGGAGAGCGGGGACGAGACGCGTTCACACACTGGCTCAGCCGGAAAGGTGCGCGCTTCGGCGAGCGTGCGCTGCCAGAACTCGTCGAAGTCGTCTGGCTCAGCGACGTCGGGTCGGTAACGCTGCAGCTCGGGTAGCGAGAGATCGAAACGTGCCATGCGGTACCCATTCTGTTGGTGGATGAAACGAGCGTAGTGGCAATCGGTCGCGTCGTTGCCGCGGTGTGGGTATTCCAGATGTGGGTAGAAGGGAGCCCGCCAGACGATCCGTCCAGGGCAAACGCGCTCCTGGGCTTTGCGGCGATTGGCGCTGGCCTCTATGGCCTGGTGCCGTTCTTCATCGCACATCGACCAGAGCGGATGCCGGTGGCATTGTCCTGAGCGACGACATGCGTGATCCGATAGCCTGCAAGGCCCGGCATTCGGGCATCCGCTTCGATATCCACCCGCAAAGGACGCCCCATGACCGATTCTCCGCACCCGTACAGCGATGCCTATCTGGAGCTGAACAAGGCCAATTGGGATGAGCGGGCTCCGCTGCACCTGGCCTCGGCTGACTACGGGGTTCAGCGATTTGTGGACGACCAGAATTGGTTGTCTCACGTGGTGACATTCGATCGAGCGCGCCTGGGCGACCTGTCTGGCCTTCGCGCCGTGCATCTGCAGTGCCACATCGGCACAGACTCCATCTCGTTGGCGCGCTTGGGCGCAACGGTCATCGGGGTTGATCTCTCGTCTGTCTCCATCGCCGGTGCGACAGAGCTTGCACAGCGAGCCGGTACCGACGTGACGTTTGTTGAGGCCGACGTGTACTCCGCGGTTGAGGTGCTCGGCGGCGAGCGGTTCGATCTGGTCTACACCGGCATCGGGGCGCTGTGCTGGTTACCCGACATCGCGCGGTGGGCCACAACCGTGGCATCGCTCCTGGTGCCTGGCGGGCGCCTCTTCATTCGGGAAGGGCACCCGATGCTGTGGGCCATTGACGAGGATCAGCCCGGCGCCCTCGTGGTCGGTTACCCATACTTCGAGCAGGTCGACCCGATCATCTGGGACGACTCATCGACGTATGTCGAGACGGACACGCCTATTCAGGCCTCGGTCACCCATGAGTGGAACCACGGCCTTGGGGAGATCATCACGGCGTTGTTCGACGCAGGCCTCCAGCTCACCGCGCTGGTCGAGCACACCAGCGTTCCATGGGAAGCGCTGCCCGGTCGGATGGCACTGGATGCCTCTGGAGAATGGTCTCTCATTGACCACCCGGAACGCTTACCCCTGAGTTACACGCTCCAGGCAGTCAAGCGAGCGTAAGTCATCGCGGGCGTGACCCTTAGCGTCGGCATGGCTCAGTCCGCTAATGCTCGAACACAAAGACGAATTATGAGCAACAAAGTTTAGAAAAGAATCGTTTTTCAGTTCTAGTCGCGGTAGAATTGAGGCATGCTCATAGTTGAGGAATCTCGCCAAGTGAAAGACATCCTGCGGGATTTCACAGCGGAGTTTTCGGAGGCCACGCCGTGCGCAACTGTGCGCGTCGAGAGTGATGATGACTTGGTCGAACGCGCCATTCAGGCCGAGCATGCCGGGCGGTGCCTCGATGCGTACCGGGTGTCGCTGGCCGCGGAGGTCGCAGAGCGGTCACGAAAGACGCTTGAGGTCGCGGAGCGGCTCTCATCCAAGCGGGGGTGCCGCAGTGGCACCGAACTCCTCGAGCGCCTGACGGGGGTGTCGGCGAAGACGATCGCGAAGCGAGTCCGGCTGGGTGGGCAGGTGCGCACCCAGTACGCGTTGGACGGCACTGCATTCCCCGCGAGGTTCCCGGTCGTCGCAGTGGGCTTGGCCAGTGGTCACCTCGGCCAGGACAGCGCCGAAGTGATCATTGCGGCGCTCGGCCCGTTGCGTGGTCGCATTGCCGTCGATCAGATTCAGCTTGCCGAGGAAGCCCTGGTTGCTGCGGCGACCGGGCAACCGATCGGGCCAGATGAGGAGCCCACGGTCCCGGTGGCCGCGGATGAGACCCTGCTGCAGGCGCAGGTCTGGAAGGCGTTCATTGACCCGGATGGGCTTGAGCCCGACGAGAAGCGGGCCATGCTGAACCGAGGTTTCCGGCTCGCCGCGGAGCGCGACGGGCTCATCCCAGTGTCGGGCGCGTTGATGCCGGAGACGGCGGCGAAGTTCCAACGACTGATGGATGCGTACATGTCGCCCAGAACTGCGCAAGTGAAGTTCCTGACCGCGGAGGAACAGAACCAGCAGATTGACCAGGACGAGCTGGAGCGCGACGACCGCACTCAGGACCAACTGCGCCACGACCTCTTCGCGATGATCGTCGACACGGCCGCACGAAGCGCTGAGGCTCCCACAATCGGCGGAGCAGCTCCGACGGTGCTGGTGAGCGTTCGGCAGGACGACCTGCTCACCGGAAACGGCGCCGGTCACATTGACGGACAAGTGGCACCGATCTCGATGCTCTCGGTGGAGCAGATGATCTGCGCTGGGGGAGTGCAACCGGTGACGATCAACGCGAAGGGCAAGATCATCGAACTCGGTGTCACCGACCGGTGTTTCACCGGACAGCAGCGCCGGGCCATCACGCTCCGCGACGGAGGCTGCATCATCCCTGGCTGCCAGAGCCCGGCGGCGTGGGCGGAGATTCACCACGTGATCCCGGATGCGCTCGGTGGGCCGACAGAGGTCGGCAACGGAGTGACGCTCTGCTGGTTCCACCACCGCACCATTCATCGGTCGGGGTGGCAGATCCGGATGGTCGACGGGGTGCCCCAGGTGAAGGCGCCGATCTGGATGGACGGGCACCAGAACTGGCACGTGGCCACGAAGTCACCAACGCGAATGACAGACCAACTCGCTGATAGACGCGATCAACGCGATCAACGCGATCAACGCGATCAACGCGATCAACGCGATCAACGCGATCAACGCGATCAACGCGATCAACGGCGAACCGGCTGAACCAAGCATTCCCCAACTACAAGCATTGCCCAACTAGTTATGCTGGCGCACCTCGAAGTGGTCACGCAGAGGCGCATGTAACTCCGACTCGACCACGACGGGCGCAGACGAGTCCTGGTGATGGCGTCAATCACTAAACTTGGAAGCCTTGACTGAGGGAGATCCATGACGAACGTGACCGGGCCAGACATGCATCAGAGGCTGCCCGTGGCCGGCTGGTATCCCGATCCGTCTGGGCTTCCGCGTCAGCGCTGGTGGGATGGCAGCCAGTGGACCGAGCACCTGCACGATCCATCGCTGGAGACCTACGGGGTCACTCCTGCTGTCGTCGTCGGTCCGAACACTCCGGCATACACGCCCTATATCTGGGCGATCGTGCTTCTGCCGATCTTGTCATTGATCGTTCTGATCACCATGGATCCGATGGGCCAGGCCTTCAGGATCGACGAGCATGGTATGCCGCAGACGAGCCTGGCGATGGTCGTGATCGAGCTTCTCGGCTGGGCAACGTACGCGGCGACAGTCGTGTTTGCCTATCTCGACTACGCACGGCTGAAGAGCGCAGGTTTTGCACGCCCGTTCCACTGGGCGTGGGCGTTCCTGTCGTCAGGTGTTTACGTGATCGGGCGTTCGGTGGTCGTACACAGGAGCATCCCCCGCAGCCTGACGCCGATCTGGGTTTACGCTGCTGTCGCACTCGCTGGCCTGATCATTGTCACGGTGCAGATGGTGTCGGCCGTGTCGACGTTCATGTCGACGGTGCCGGGCGGGATCGTCGCCTAACAGGCTGCTGGCCACGGGCTGCTGCGCTTCGCCGCCAGCGGCTACCTGGCGTCGTAGGTGGCGCGAGATGCTTCGATGTTCGGGTGGTGGGTGACCGCCCAATTCGCCAACACGATGGCCGGTTCGATCAACGTGCTGCCCATCGGGGTGAGGGTGTATTCGACGCGCGGCGGCACCTCGGCGAATACCTGCCGCGAGACCAGGCCATCTCGTTCAAGTTGACGCAACGTGAGGGTCAGCATCCGCTGTGAGATGCCGGGAATGTGCCGCTGCAACTCGGTGAATCGCAGGTGACCGCCCTTGAGGGTGACGATCACCAGCAGTGACCACTTGTCACCGATACGACTGAGCACCTCGCGGATGGCGCGGCCATCGGCCTGATCGCCGTGGCACGAATCTTCATACTCACTCTTGGTGATGGTGTCCAACATGTCCGTCGTGATCGTCGTCATCGTTTCGTTCCTGTTCCTCTGGCACACGCGTGTGCCTTTTGTAGCGACCACAATAATCACGCATCATGTGGTCACGCACAAATGGTAACTGAAGCGGATGTCACTATGTCAGTATCCGTCTCGGCATCAGCTACTGCGGCCCGCTCTCACGTCACTTCATCGATTGGACTCGCCATGCTCATCACTCTCTGGATCATCAACGGACTCCTTGCCGTCGCCTACCTGGGTGCAGGCTTGATGAAAGCATCCAGGCCCAAGTCAGCCCTCGCCGCGTCGGGAATGGGATGGGTCGAAGATTTCTCTCCAGCGAGCGTGAGGCTTATTGGTCTGTCTGAAGTACTCGGTGCGATCGGCCTTGTGCTGCCGTTGCTTCTGGGCGTGGCCCCTGTATTGACGCCGATCGCCTCCACGGCGCTGACGATCGTGATGATCGGCGCCGTCGTCGTGCACGCCCGCCGCAAGGAGAACGCAACTCCGTCGATCGTGCTCGCGATTCTCTCTGCGGCCAGCGCGATCCTCGGCTTCATCGTCGTCTTCTCCTAGCGTCCCCTGGTTGACATGGCCGGGCTGGCCTGTGCAGTGTGGCCCGGTCTGACCGGCTCCTTAAGTCGCTTAGAGTTTTCGTATGACTGCCACCGCGCTTGAGGAGCTCAGCACTGAGCCGTATGTCCTGCTGACGACGTTTCGCAAGAGCGGCGAGCCGGTATCGACTCCGGTCTGGATTGTCGACAGCGGCGACGGGCGTCTACTGGTGACCACTGCAGGTAACTCGGGCAAGGTCAAGCGCATCCGCAATGGTTCACGCGTGGAGCTCACGCCGTGCGACATGCGGGGCGCCACGAAAGACGATGCTGTTGTAACCCCTGCAACTGCCGAGGTGCTGACGGACAGCGCTACCCGCGAGACCATCGAGGCAGCGCTTCTTGCGAAGTACGGCCTGCGCTACAGGGCGATCCGTGCTGCGGGCAAGCTGCGCGGTTCCGACAAGGTGAGTGTCGTGCTGCGCCTCACGCTGACGCCGACGGCATAACGCACCTTTTTACTCCGCCGTCTTGGCGGCCTTCGCCGCGCGATGCTGTTTGGCTCGCGCCACAGCGGCTTTGGCTGCCTTATTCATGGTCGTGCTTGCTTTCTTAGCGCCCTCGAACTCGGTGCCGAGCAGCGCGAGTCCACCGAGCGCAATGAGTGAGCCAGGACCGGGCAGCGGGATGAGAACGATTCCGAGCGCCACGGTTCCGGTGCCGGCCACGCCGATGGTGGTGCGGTAGACACGATCAGCTGTGGGATTACGACGGATGCCGGAACGCACGCTGGTGAAAGCACGCGAGGCGACGCCCGGTGTGTGCGGCGGTTCCTGTGGCGTCGGCGTCGAAGTCGAAGTGGTGCTGTCGCTGCGCGATCCTGTTGCCATGGGGTCAGCGTAACCTCACCAGCTGACTGTGGCCATTGAGGTGCAGGGGCCCGGCCGTCTGAGGGCCGTGCCAGAATGACGACACGAATCACACGAATCACACGAATCACACGAATCACACGAATCACACGAATCACACGAATCACACAACACCGAACAGCAACGAAGCAAGCGACGGGAGCCTGATGCAAGAAACAGTCATCACAGTGCAGGGTCGATTCTCTGACTGGTACAAGCCCGAGCGAGCAACAGTCGATCTGAGCGTCAGCTTCGAGGGCCCCGACCGCCTGCCTGTCTTCGAGCACGCCACTCGCGCCGCCGAGATCGTGCGCTCGACGATCACATCGCTACATGATGCGCAGGCCGGCCCCGTCACCTGGTGGTCCTCGGACTCACTGGCTGTCTGGAGCACCAAACCGTGGAACAACGAGGGCAAGCAACTCGCACCGGTGATGCACGCGGCAATCAACTTCAGTGTTCGGTTCAGTGATTTCGAAGCACTCGCCCGCATGATCGAAGTCGTTGCAGGGATTGATGGTGTCTCGGTCGGAAACATCGACTGGTCGCTGACTGCCGGTCGTGAGACATCCGTCACAGCAGAGGTGCGATCACGGGCGGTGAAAGATGCAGTTGCCAAGGCCAGCGTCTACGCGCAGAGCATCGGTCTCGGCTCGGTGCGAGCGATCGCGCTGGCGGATCCGGGCATGCTCGGCGATCAGGGCGCTGGACCGATGCCGTTTGCGGTGGATGCCATGCGGATGGGCTCTGCCGGCGGCTCAGAGCTGATGCTGAAACCAGAAGACATCGAGGTCACTGCTGTGGTCGACGCCCGCTTCATCGCCAGCTAGGTAGTTCCCGCATGATTCAGCTCGCGAGCCCGCCCTGCTAATCGGCGATCAGGCGCTTGCCGAACGACGCGACGACATCCTGCGTGTACCCGAGAGCTTCGTAGAACGCGAAAGCTGCTGCGTTATCTGCACGCACCTGCAGGTTGACCTTGGGGCATCCTTTTTCTTCGAGCAGGCGCTCGACCTCACTCATCAGCACGCGGCCGAGACCCAGGCCCTGCTCGTCTGGCGTGACGGCAAGGTAGTTTACCCAGCCGCGGTGGCCATCGAAGCCAGCCATCACGCTGGCGATGACGGTGTCGGAACGAGCACCAGCGGCATCCGTGCCCGACGGAATGACCCCAACGAGAAACAGCTCAGGCTGCACAGTGAGCTTGCGTTCGATGTCGAGTCGAGGATCGTTCCATGGGCGGGTGAGCCCGCAGGCGTTCCAGAGTTCGATAACTGCATCGGTGTCTGCGGGGGAGAAGGCGCGAATCTGCATCCGACCATTCTCCCGACATTTCGTGGGGCGCGAATTACAAGTTGAAGGTAGCCAGCACCGCGAGGTGGTCGCTGGACCCCGACTTGAATGTGCGCAGCGACGTCGCCTCTAAGCCACGCTGGAAGATGTGATCGATACGACCGATCGGGAAGTTGGCCGGCCAGGTGAATCCGAGCGACGCATCCGACTGGTTCGGCTCGGACAGCTCAGCCTGCAACGGCGCCAGCGCAATGTCGCTCGAGGTCGCGTTGAAGTCGCCGAGCACGATTACCCTGTCGTTCTCGTCGTTCGGCACGATGCCAGCCAACTCGGCGAGCATAGTGTCGCGGTCGGTCTGTTCGCCGGGGCGGAACGAGGCGGCATGGATGACATAGACGCTCACCAGTCCTTGTGGAGTGTCGATGTCGGTGGCCAGTGCTCGCTTCCAGCCCAGGCCGAGGTCGAGCGGCTGCTCGTTCACAATCGGATAGACGCTCCAGAGCCCGACGGTGCCGACCGTATAGCTGTACGGATGGCTGTCGGCGAGAGCGGATGCTGCCGCGACGCGGGCATCCGCATCGAGTTCTTCGAGCGCGATCACCTGGGCACCCTCGTCAGCCAGTGTCGTTGCCGACGTTGCGGCGGAGCCCGAACCCGCGTGCACGTTCTGGCTGGCAACGGTCAATGAATTCTCGGATGCCGCGGCCGACGAGATCCAACCGAGTGGAACGAGAGTTGGCACAAATGCGACTGCCCACACCAAGAGAGGAACGACAACAATCAGCCAGGCGCGCCGTCGGCGCGTGAGAAGGGCGATCAGGAGTAACACCGGAATCAGCAGTCCGAGCCACGGCAGAATCGTGGCGAATCCGGTGCCGACCGAGCCGGGAACGAGCGAGCCGAATGCCAACAGAACGGCGAGAAGCAAGGCAGCTACAGCGACCGCCCGTGACCGCGTGCGCCGTGAGGCGTGGGTTGCTGAAGGAGTCGGGTCACCGCCGGGAGCTGCTCGATACATAGTTGATATCTTGTCGGCCCGCCCTGTGCAATTGCCGAGCGCACAGCGTGCAGGACCCAGGGGCGTGGCGTCGCACCTGCCCGGGTTCTCGCCGGGGGAGTGCGACACTTGACCGAACCGAGGAGGACCCGTGGCGCTGATCGACAACGCGATCTATGTGGATGGTCGACGAGCCGCGAGCCCCGCAACGCTCGACGAGAGCTTTGAGAGCATGAAGGCGAACGCAGGGTTTGCCTGGATCGGCCTGTACCGACCGACCGAAGACGAAGTGCGGTCGGTCGCCCGAGAATTCAACCTGCACCATCTGGCCGTCGATGATGCGCTGAAGGGGCACCAACGTTCCAAGCTGGAGAAGTACGACGACACCCTGTTCGTCGTGCTGCGACCCGCCAGGTATATGGACGAAGACGAGCGGGTGGAGTTCGGTGAATTACATGTTTTCGTCGGACCTGACTTCGTCGTGACCATCAGGCATGCAGAGTCCCCTGACCTGGCCCAGGTTCGGCAGCGGTTGGAGGGCGAGCCCGAGCTGCTTGCGCTCGGTCCCGAGGCCGTGCTGTACGCCATCCTCGACCAGGTCGTCGACGAATACGCTCCTGTTGTCGCCGGCCTGGAGGACGACATTGACGAGATCGAAGACCAGCTCTTCGATGGAAACCCAGCGGTGTCACGGCGCATCTACGCACTCTCACGTGAGGTGATCGAGTTTCAGCGGGCAACGAAGCCGCTAGCGCCGATGCTCGAATCGCTGGTCAAGGGATTCGAGAAGTACAACGTGGCCGTCGACCTGCGGCGCCACCTGCTCGACGTGCTCGACCACACCCTGCGGGTATCGGAGCAGGGGGATGCCCAGCGGGAGCTGCTGCAGAACGCACTGACTGCAAACAGCACGGTCGTGGCGCAACGGCAGAACGATGAGATGCGCAGACTGTCTGAGACGAGCCTCGCCCAGAGCGAAGAGGTCAAGAAGATCTCGAGCTGGGCCGCTATTCTCTTCGCACCCACCCTCGTCGGCACGATCTACGGAATGAACTTTCGGAACATGCCAGAGCTTGATTGGGAGTACGGGTATCCGTTCGCCATCGCGCTCATGCTGTTGATGGGCTTCGGGCTCTACCGGGTGTTCAAGAAAAGAAACTGGCTCTAGACCGCCCCAAAGCTGCGAAACTCGGGCCGCCTAAGCGGAAAATGCCCGTCTCAGACTTAGGGTTGCGATGTGTGGCGCCTCGATAAGAAACTAAGTGACGACGACGTGCAGTCGGAGTACGCGGACGCGTCAGCGCCCAGCGCGCAGAACATGACCTCGCCTCACGCCGTCAGTCTGGGAGATCCGACGCTTGTCGCCGGCAACATTGCTGAGCCGTCATGGCAACGCTGGCGTGAGGATCTCGCCAGGGTCGGTGGCGATTCGCCTCTGCTGCATTTCAGCGACAACCCTCGCACCCGCATTGAATTGAGTGCGAGCCACCCCGGTGGTCTTCCGCAGTTCATCACCGGCAAGTCGACGCTGCTGTCCAACCTCATCCGCGATGAGCTCGCGCTGCGCAACGCCCGTCTCGCCGCGGGAGAGATCACTCAGAAGGGCATCGAGCTGCGTTCGATGCGCGGAATCGAGTCGGTACACCTGGCGATCGGCCTGGCAGAGTGGCGCCACGGCGACACCGAGTTCACCGCACCTGTGCTGCTGCGCCCCGTCGCAATCCGCCGTTACGGCCGCGATTTCGAGCTCAAGCTCAAGGGTCAGCCGTTCCTGAACCCCGAGCTCGCGCATGCACTGCACGAACAGTTCAAGATCACGCTGGATGCTGACGCGTTCGTCGCACTCGCCATCACGAATGGTGCGTTCAAACCGCAGCCCGTGATCGACCGCCTGCGTGGCCTCACCACTCACCTTCCCTGGTTCAACGTGGTTCCGCGCCTTGTCGTTTCGTCGTTTGCCGATGTCGGTCGGGTGCTCGCCGAAGACGCCAGCAACTTCGACCACCCGCTGCTTGATGCGATTGCCGGCAACCCGACGTCGCGCCGCGCGGTTGAAGCCGCATACAACCCGGTCGTTCCGATCGGTCAGGATGCCAGACCGCCGGCCACCGACACGCTGCTGCTCGACGCCGATGCCGAACAAGAGAACGTCGTCGCGCAGATCGCTGCGGGCAACTCTCTTGTTGTGAAGACGCTGCCCGGCACGGGCGGCACCCAGACAGTCGTGAACGCAATCGGTTCGCTCATCTCGCAGCACAAGCGTGTGCTGGTAGTGAGCGCTCGCCGCTCAAGTCTGGACGGCATCGCTCACCGACTGACGCATGTCGGATTGCCCGGGGTCGCGGTCACTCCGCGGTCACTCCGCCGCGACCTCATCCAGTCGATCACCCGCAACGAGAAGGCGACCCAGCCCAAGGTCGGAGATGTTGACGATGCTCTCGTTCGCCTTCGCAAGGTGCTGCTCGACTACCGTTACGCGCTTACTCGCCGCGATCCAGCGCTCGGCGTCTCTGTGCTCGACGCCCTAGGTGAGCTGACGCGCCTGGCCCAGCTGCCTAACCCGCCTGCAACGACGGCTCGCCTCGACCGCGCAGCTCTCGAACGCCTCGCACACGACCGCACAGCGGCAGCCCAGACCCTGATCAAGGCCGCGGCGCTCGGTGAGTTCCGCTATGGCCCGGGGGATTCGCCCTGGTATGGCGCCTCGTTCGCCTCGACAGCTGAAGCCGGATCAGCGCACCAGCTGGCCAAGCGCGTCAACCAGATCGAGCTGCCGCGTTTGCTTGAGCGCGCATTCGGACTGATCGGTCAGACGAAGCTGCGCCCGTTCGAGACCATCACCGAGCTCGGCATCTACCTGCGTCTGCTGCTCGACATCCGCGAGACCCTCGACAAGTTCCAGCCGGCCGTTTACGACCGTTCTCTTGTTGAACTCATTGCGGCCACGTCGTCGCGCCGTGAGTCGTCCGAGATGTCGGCGACCAGTCGTCGCCGGTTGCGGAAGCTCGCGGAGGAGTACCTGCGTCCCGGCGTGCACGTCAGCGATATGAACGAAAGCCTGCGTCGCATCCAGCAACAGCGCACCCTGTGGCAGCGATACGTCGTGGCCGGAGCGATCCCTGAAGTGCCGGTCGGCATAGCGGATGTGCACGTTGCGTACCAGCGTGTCGCCGCCGATCTCGGCGCGCTCGACGTCCCTCTCGGCATCGCGGGTACGACAAATCAGCTGGCAAATCGTCCGGTGCAGGAACTCACTCACATGATCGCCGGGCTCGCCGCCGAGAGCGAGGTGCTTGCGAATCTGCACGAGCGCACCGCCTTGTTGGCGACGCTGCGCGAGCACAACCTCGATCCGCTGATGATGGACCTCTCTGAGCGTCACGTCTCTGAGCAGGATGTCTCAGCCGAGCTCGAACTCGCTTGGTGGCAGTCGGTGCTTGAGACGATGCTCGGTTCTGACAAGGCTCTGCTGAACGCCAACACCCAGGTGCTCGACCGGCTCGAAGCCGACTTCAAGCTCGTTGACGAAGCCCATGCGTCGTCCTCCGGCTCCCTGCTGGCCTGGCTGCTCGCCGAGACCTGGAAGATCGGGATCGTCGACTGGCCAGAAGAGGCCGAACAGCTGCGTCGCCTGCTCCGTTCAGACCGACTCAGCCCGACCAAGCTGCACGAGGTTGCTCCGCACCTGGGTCGTGTTCTCGCTCCGGTCTGGTTGGTATCACCATATGAAGTGGCGACGCTGACCGATCAGATCAAGTTCGACACCGTGCTCCTTGTCGATGCAGGCGCGACCACGCTTGCGGAGAACGTCGGGGCGATTCGCCGCGCCAAGCAGGTCGTAGCCCTCGGCGACCCTGTCACGCAGACGCCCTCGGTGTTCCAGACCAGCATCACCGACAACTCGGATGACGCGCCATCCGCCGAGACCAGCGTCGACGCGCTGCACGCCGACTCTGCATTGGCCAGGCTCGGCGAGCTGCTCCCCACTCTCACGCTCACCCGCAGCTATCGTGCCGGCGGCGAAGATCTCACCGAAATCGTCAACCATCGTTTCTACGGCGGGCGCATCGACTCCCTGCCCTGGGCCGGTAGCTTCCTCGGGCACGGCAGTCTCACCCTTAACTACGTCGAGGGTGGCCACGGTATGCCGGATGCCGACACCGGCGCCGTCGAAAGCGTCGACGCCGAGGTTGCCAAGGTCGTTGAACTTGTGATGGATCACGCGGTCAAGCGGCCACGCGAATCGCTGATGGTCATCACGGCAAGCACCAGGCACGCTGTGCGGGTGAACCAAGCAGTCCTCGCCGCGTTCGCGAAGCGCACCGACCTCTCTGACTTCATCCTGAAGGACCGCACGGAGCCGTTCACCGTGCTCACATTGGAGCAGGCCGTTGCTCAGAGCCGCGACCGCGTCATCTTCTCGATCGGCTATGGTCGTACCCCGCACGGACGCCTGCTGTCGAACTTCGGTTCGCTGGGTGAGCCGGGCGGAGACCGCCTGCTGGCGATCGGTATGACGAGGGCGCGCCGCGCGATGGATATCGTGTCGTGCTTCCGACCAGCAGACATTGACGATGACCGTCAGCGGCACGGCATCCTGGCGCTCTCGCAGCTGCTCAGCCAGACCGAGGCTCGCGGCACTGAGGTGTCGGTTCCTGATGCCAGTGAAGCCATGCTCGTTGACCTCGCCGGTCGCCTGCAGCGCATGGGCATCACCGTCTCGCTTGGGCACCGCGGCAAGCTCGCTCTCGCTGCCTCACACGCCGGACGTGCAGTCGTCGTCGAAACTGACGTCGTCGTTGGCCGCAGCAGCCTGCGTGAATCACTGCGACTGCGACCAGAAGTGCTGCGCCGTCTCGGCTGGCATTACCTGCGCGTGCACAGCTTCGAGTTGTTCAGCAACCCGGATGCCGTTGCGGCCCGTGTGGCAGCGCTGGTCGGAATCAAGCCGTCGACCGAAGGACAGGTTGAAGGCGCGTAGCCTTGACGCATGAGTGACCTGCACCATGGCACCACCGGTCCTGCCCAGACGGGCAGCGATACGGGTAGTGGAACTACCGCCGAACCACGTCAGAGCGTCGTCAAGGCGCCTGGACGCGCCAGGCGTGCACGGCTTACTCCTGCACCAGACACCGATCCGAGCCCTGACGTTCCGGTTCCGCGTGAAGACGGCGGGATGGCTCGAGCTGAGGGCGCTGCTGCCGGCAACACGTCACGGGGCGAGAACGACGACAGGCTGCGCCAGGACCGTCCGCCGCACTGGTAGGCGCTACTCGGTTTTGTCGTCGGTGTCTGTGCCGGTTTCTGTGACTGGGGAATCCGGGCCGGTGTCTGCGTGGCGCGCCCCGTTCAGGATCGCGCTCACTTCGTCATCCGCGGTCTGCCGAAAGTCGTCGTAGTACTCGCCGACGGCGAAGAATGACTCTGGAGTGTGCAGGCTCACGATCTCATCGGCAGAGGGCAGCCGATCGAGAGCGCTGACGGGACAGACCGGTATAGCAAGCACCACCTGTGACGCGCCGAGATCGTGCATGACGCGACAGGCGGCCTCTGCGGTTGATCCAGTGGCGACGCCGTCATCGACGACGATCACCGTGCGCCCGGCTGGGTTGATCCTGTCTCGTATCCGCCAGCGAGCAACACGATCGTCGAGCTCTGCCCGTTCGCGCTCCTCCACCCCGTTCAGTTGGCTGTCGGAGATCCAGCCTGGCCCGAATTCGGAGTTCAGCACGCGAACGCCGTCTTCGCCAATGGCGCCGAGCGCAACTTCAGGTTGTGGGGGATAGCCCAGCTTGCGCACGATCACGAGATCGAGCGGTGCGTCGAGGAAGTCGGCAACTGCGGCAGCGACCGGAACGCCACCGCGTGGAATGGCCATCACCACGGGGTCTACGTCGCGCAGGTGTTCAAGCAGCGGCGCCAACCGCTGCCCGGCATCCGCTCGATTCGTGAATGCCCGCATATCAGGCCGGCTGAGCTTAGAGAGTGTGCTTGGCGCCGCCCTCGCGGGTTGCCAGCAGGTCGCGGATCTCGGTGAGCATGTCGAGTTCGGTCACAGGATCCGCTTCGTCTTCTGCGGTGATGCCTGACTTGCGGCGGCGCTCCTGGGCTTCCTTCATCTTGTTGATCGGCACGACGAAGACGAAGTACACCACGGCGGCGATCAGAAGGAAGTTGATGATGGCCGCCAGCACGAGGCCAAACGAGATCTCGGCCTTACCGATATGTACGACCATCGAGTTCGCGAGGCTGTCCGCATTGAAGAGCGCTGCGATCAGCGGGTTGAAAATTCCGTCGACGATTGCGGTGACCACAGCGGTGAACGCAGCGCCGATGACGACCGCGACAGCCAGATCGATCACGTTGCCACGCATGATGAACTCTTTGAATCCCTTAAACATGGGGTCTCCTTCTATCACGGTATGGCACGACAGAAGCCGACGCCGGTACGTTGTGTGCTTCTCAGCCTATGCGTATCGGTCCCAATCAGGGAAGAGAATCGGCCGTGAGGCGCGCTTTGTGAAGCATTAGGAAGCGGCGGCCGAGGTGGAACTGCTTGGGCTCGAGCTTGAGCTCGAGCTGCTGCTTCCGGCACTGACGGCAGGCTTGCTTTCCTTGGCCGGCGTTGACGCAGCGGCAGTGCTTGCGCTCTTCGCCGGTGACGGGGCTGAACTTGACTTGGTGGTGTCGCGCGAGTCGTTGCGGTAGAACCCTGAGCCGTTGAATGTCACGCCGACTGCCGAGAACACCTTGCGCAGTTTGCCGTGGCAGGTGGGGCACACGGTGAGTGAGTCGTCGCTGAAAGCCTGGTGGATATCGAACGCGGTGTCGCACTCCGTGCAACGGTATGAATAGGTGGGCACTGAATCTCCGTGCTGTGTGGCGCCGCTAGCTGCGGCGCTGGGTGGCGGCGTGCGTCTGCACGTCGAAGAATTAGAACGAGATGATTCTCGTCGGGGTGATCACTCCGTTGACCGGCTGATCGTGCACTTCTTTGGGAACCTCGTCGAGAAACTCGTTGTCGTAGATGACGGCGTAGACCGGTGGGCAGCGTTCCATCGAGCCCAGAGTCTTATCGAAGTAGCCGCGACCCCAGCCCATCCGCATGCCGGTCTCATCGATCGCCGCGGCCGGAATGATGATCAGATCGACATCGTTGATGGCGATCGGACCGAGCAACTCGCCGACGGCTTCAGGAATTCCGGTAATGCCTTCGATCTCTTCCTGCTCTTCACCAACTGTCCAGTCGAGCAGGCCGTCTTCACGCGTGATTGGGAACAGAATCCGGATGCCTTCAGCCTCTGCCCAATTGAGGAACGGACGCGTGTTCGGTTCGTTGCGAGCCGAGAGATAACAAGAGATCGAGCGGGCAGACAGGTCGATGACCAGGCTCTGCAGGTTCTCTGTAAATCCAGCTGTTGCGGCTTCCCTCTCAACCGACGTCAGGTTCTGGCGGCGCTCCCGCAATTCTGCGCGAAGCGCCCTCTTTCGGTGACCGATATCAGAGCCCATGGCTTCATTCTAGATGTGGAATCCGATCGTATGCCGATAGCCTGTGGTGCATGATAAATCGGATTACTAAGGCCGTCATTCCCGCCGCAGGACTCGGAACACGATTTTTGCCGGCTACAAAAGCGATGCCAAAGGAGATGCTGCCCGTAGTCGATAAGCCCGCTATTCAGTACGTCGTAGAGGAAGCGGTCACCGCTGGACTCCACGATGTGCTCATGATCACGGGGCGTAACAAGAACTCGCTGGAGAACCACTTCGACCGACTGCCTGAGCTTGAAGCGCTGCTTGAAGCAAAGGGAGACGCCGGTCGTCTGGCGAAGGTGAACGCGTCGACCGACCTGGCTGACATGCACTATGTGCGCCAGGGCGACCCGCGTGGCCTCGGACACGCAATCCTCCGGGCCAAGATGCACGTGGGCGACGAGCCGTTCGCTGTGCTGCTCGGTGACGACATCATCGACCCGCGCGATCCGCTGCTCGGCCGCATGCTCGACGAGCAGGTCAAGCGCGGCGCAACGATCGTGGCGCTGCTTGAGGTCGACCCGTCGCAGATCTCGCTCTACGGTGCTGCTGCTGTCGAGATGACCGACGACCCCGACGTGGTTCGCATCACGGGTCTGGTCGAGAAGCCTGCAGTCGAGGATGCCCCGTCGAACCTCGCCATCATCGGCCGCTATGTCCTGCGTCCCGAGGTCTTCGGCATCCTGGAGAACACCGCCCCGGGCAAGGGTAACGAAATTCAGCTGACGGATGCGCTGCAGACCATGGCCGTCACTCCTGAGGAGACCGGTGGCGTCTACGGTGTGATCTTCCGCGGCCGTCGTTACGATACCGGCGACCGCCTCGATTACATCAAGGCAATCGTGCAGATCGCTGTCGACCGCGCTGACCTCGGACCGGATCTGCGCCCGTGGCTCCGCGAGTTCGCTGCGGGTCTCGAAGACGGTCCTGTGGAAACCAGCCCGCTCGATTAAGCAGGTTCCACTAGATTTATTTGGCTGTACCGAATACAACTGCACCAACCGGGCAAATGCCCCACGATTAGACGGGTGAAGCGTGCCGATCGCTATTCCGACCCTGCGCGAGGGCGATATCTCGTTGCGTCCCGTGCGGATCCGCGACGCGAAGCTGCTTGAGCAGGAGCTCATGGAGAATCGCGGTTGGCTGCGCAAGTGGGAGGCAACAAGCCCGTATGCGCCGATGTCGTTCGACACTCGGGCCAGCATCCGCGGCTTGTTGTCTCACGCCCGCTCTGGCAATGGCTTGCCGTTCATCATCGAATCGGACGGCGAGTTGGCCGGTCAGCTGAACGTGTCATCGATCACCTGGGGGTCGCTGTCGTCTGCGACGATCGGCTATTGGGTGAGTGAGCGGTTTGCCGGCAGGGGCATTACGCCGACAGTCGTGGCCTTGGCCACCGACTACTGCTTCTTCCAGCTCGGATTGCACCGGATGGAGATCTGTATTCGGCCGGAGAACGCGCCGTCGCTGCGCGTGGTGGAGAAATTGGGTTTCCGCTATGAGGGTCTTCGGCGGCGATACATCCATATCAATGGGGAGTGGCGCGACCATTTCTGCTTCGCGTTGGTAGTTGAAGAGGTGCAGAGCGGTGTGTTAGCTCGCTGGCACGACGGTACAGTGCCGCCGAATGCCGCCATGATCACGCCGGCAGACCTGGCTGCTTCTGCGCATCCATTGCCAGTGACGAAGAAATAACAGCTGATAGTCAGCTGAAATCTCTGCAGACACACCCTCGGGAATGTGGCACATAATACGTGGTCGCTCATACCGTAGGGAGCATGAGTGGTGAGGCGCTGGGTGGGGGAGTCATGGTGGCGATTGCCGCTGTGCTCTGGGTCGCGTATCTCATGCCCACATGGGCAAGGCGCCGACAGTATCTGGCGACTGAGAGAAATGCCGTAAGGCTGCAGCAGACGATGCGGATTTTGGCCGAAACCGCCGAGGTTCCCGGCGAGGTGCGGCTTGAAGCGTCGGCACGCACGGTGTCTGCTCAGCAGAAGTTGCTTGCTCAGGCCGAGAGCGACGCCAGAGCGGATGCCAAGCAGGCAGCGGATGCCGCACGGGCATCCAGGCGCGCTGCCGTTCTCGCAGCGCGGGCCTCATTGCAGCCTGCACCTGCTCCCGAAGGTTCGCCGCCGGTCTCAACGCTGCACAAGCTGCGTCGAGCCAGGTCGCTCGCCTCCGTTGTTCTTCTGCTGGGACTCATCACGATCATGGCCGGGGTTGCTCCAGCGCTGTCAGGCGTCTGGGTACTCCTCCTTGCTGGCGTGGTCACCGCTGGAGCGTCTCTTGGCCTGTTGTCCAAGCTCGCCAAAGCAGGTCGCTCAATCCGTGCTGCTGGACAGGTTGCGGTTGTGCGTCCATCCCAGGCTGTGCAGGATCTGGCACTGCCGCGGTTCGAGCCGGTCCAGTTGGTTTCAGAGCCTCAGACCGCTCCTGCGACCTGGACGCCACGCTCGCTGCCACGCCCCATGTACCTCTCGCGGGGATCGATCGCACAGACGGCTATGGCGTCGGTGGATGCTGCTGCCCAGCTGAAGGCAGCCGCTGCTGAGGCGGAGATCGCGCTGCGCGCTGCCCAGATCACCAGCGACGCAACACCGCTCACGCGGACGACATCTGCCCAGCCTGCGGCGAGTATCCCCGCTGCGCGTCCGGCCGAGCGCGAAACCGCGTCGAACAGCCGCTTCGCGTCGATGGGGATCATTGGCGAGACAGCCCCTGGAATGTCCGACCTTGACGCCGTGCTTCGTCGTCGCCGTGCCGGATAGCCCAGACGCCGAACCATCATCCGCCAGCTCCGACGCCGGCGGAGATTCCGCATGCTGGCTGGCGAATGTATGTCCGGGCTGTGGCAGCTATGTTGATGATGCAGCGCTCGGCGTCTGCCCACGCTGTGGGGGCGTTTTGCTGCAGGATGAATAGCCCAAACGCGCACTTTCAGCGGGCGCAGCTGTGTCGGTGGCGCGAAGTCCCCACTCGCGCGTGATAATCTTCATAAGCAGTTTGGGGCTATGGCGCAGTTGGTAGCGCGTCTCGTTCGCAATGAGAAGGTCAGGGGTTCGAATCCCCTTAGCTCCACCAACGTTCAAGAGCCCGACACGAAGTGTCGGGCTCTTGAACGTTAATGAACGCTGTGATTCGAGGAGGAGCGAGGGCGGAGCCTGAACGACGGGGTCCCCTTAGCTCCACTGAATGGATAAGGATCGGCCCAGAGGGTCGGTCCTTACCCATTTAACCGACGGGCGACCCTCGGCACTGAACACACAGGTCTAGTGCTCACTCAAGCGCCGAGAGCGGTGCCGCTCATGAGGCAAGAGCACAGGGTTGTCCAATTTGGATTGTGCACAATCTAATTGCCTGTTACGTTTATGTGATGACGATCTTGAACCCGCTCGCCCTCGATGCGCAGGTGTGTTTCGCCCTGTACTCGGGGGAGAAGGCAGTGACGTCCGCGTATCGGGAGTTGCTGGATCCGCTCGATCTCACCTACCCGCAGTATTTGGTGATGCTTGCCCTCTGGGAGGAAGACGACGTCACTGTCTCGTGGCTGGGATCGCGACTCGGCCTCGATAGCGGCACGCTGTCACCATTGCTCAAGCGTCTTGAGGCCGCGGGGCGGGTGACTCGCATGCGCAGCGCTGAGGACGAACGCGTGGTGAAGATCACGCTCACCGCCGACGGACGAGCTCTCAGGGAGGGGGCACTGCGCGTCCCCGCCGAGCTGTTCGCCCGGTTAGGCCTTGACCCCGTCGAGGCTACCGAGTTGCGGCGCCTCCTCGCAAAGATCTGTTTCACGAATACCGCCCGGCTTGAACGGGCAACCGACACGAAAGAAGCATGATGAACACGCTCTACACCGCTGAAGCCCTGGCAACCGGGGGTGGCCGCAACGGTCACGTCGCGACGACAGACAGCCGCATTGACCTGGGGCTCGCTATTCCTGTGGCGATGGGTGGCACCGGCGACGGAGCAAACCCTGAACAGCTCTTCGCTGCCGGCTACGCCGCATGTTTCCACAGCGCACTTCAGATGGCGGCCCGCGAGCACAAGGTTTCTATCGACGGATCAAGCGTGGGCGCCCAGGTGCACATCGGTGCAATCGAGGGTGGTTTCGGGCTTGCGGTCACCCTTGAGGTAGTGATTCCAGACGTCCCGGCGGATGTCGCGCAGTCGCTGGCCAGCCGGGCGCACGAGGTGTGCCCGTACTCCAACGCCACGCGCGGCAACATCGCTGTGGAAATTGTCGTTTCTGACGACTAATCGAGCGGCCCTCTGAACACATTCTCAACTGTTGCTGACACGACAAGCGCCACCCGAAAGGGTGGCGCTTGTGTGCAAATATAGGTGACGCAATGGAAGAGGGAAGCAATGGCTGGTCAGAGCGAGCGCACCGCTGAGACACGCGAGCGCATCCTGTCAGCCGCGGCCGTGGAGTTTGCCGAGCACGGATATGCGGGAGCCTCGATCAGCGCCATAGCCGAGACATCCGGCACCGGAAAAGGTCTGGTCCAGTATCACTTCCGCGCAAAGTCAGACATTGCGGCCGCCGTGATTCGATCGGTTTTCGCCGTGGCCCCGTTCGCCAATGTTTTGGGGGAGACCCCGTCGCGCGGTATCGACGCAATTATCGGCTCCATCCGTGGAGTCGGGGGAGCGTTCCGCAATGATGTGCGGGTTCGCGCCGCCGTGCGACTTGTCCGCGAGTACGACCAGATCAACATCCCCCTCCCGATGCCGTATGTCGGCTGGATCGCGCGGATCGCGGGAATGCTCAACGAGGCCGCTGACCTGGGTGAGGTGTCTCCTGGCCTGGATTCCGCGCGTGAGGCGTACCACTTGGTGGCGAATTTCTATGGGGTGCAAGAGGTGTCGAGCCGGTTGACCAATCGTGATGACCTGATGGAGCGCATAGAAGAGATGATGCTTCGCTCGTTGACCGTTCTGGGAGTATCCGACGTCGCGAATCGGCTGCGTGCGGGCTTGAACCAGGAAGCGTGACAACGCCGACGACCACGTGCACGTCACGATTGGCACAGCCCACCTCCTTACTGTACGCTCGTACAAGGCGGTGGTTTTCGGCCTCATGATTGACGCGAATCGGGGGATTTGCAGTCGCGTAGTGAGCCTTCCCGCCCAGACCGGCACTGGCGGGAGTGCCGGTTGATAGGCCAGCTGCGCTGGTGGTCGGGGGACTGCCAGCGCGGCGGGCGCCGTGGGCGAATGCCGGACTCCCCAATCTTCGTACGGCGCCACGCCGATGCGAATTTGCACTATTGCAACAATTGAGTAAAACTGCACTCCGTGTCAGAAAGTGCAACGTGTCAACCAGGCATCCGTGAACGCCGTAAGGCGTCCACTCGACGCCAGCTGACGTCCAACGCGCGTCGCCTGACGGCGGAGCGCGGTCTCAAAGGTTTCACGATCGAAGAGCTGTGCGATGAGGTCGGCATATCACGACGCACGTTCTTCAACTACTTCCCGAACAAGGAACATGCAGTCATGGGCAGCCATGACGACGAGTTCACCAGGCCCCTGCTTGAGAAGTTCATGGAGGGCAGGCCAGAGGGATGCATCGGAGTCTCTGAAACGTTGATGCCCGATCTTCTCGAGCTGGCCGTGACCCAGATGAACTTGAACGCAATCTCTGCGGAGGAAGCCAGGGCATTTCACGCGGCGATCGACAAGGAGCCCCAGCTCATCGGCTCAGTGCTGAAGATCGGGGCAGAGCGCGAGAAGCAGTTGGCCGAGATCATCACGAAGCGTGAAGGCATGGCACCAGATGACCAGACCGCGCACATTGCAGTGGTTCTCATGAGCGCTCTTTTGCGCAAGAGTACTGACGACTATTTCGCGCATGGAAACACAGTTCCCTTCGAAGAACTGATCAGGGGCCATTTTGCTTCAGCTCAGTCGCTCTTTGAATCACCCCACCCCACCCACACCCCCTAAGGACACTCTCTTCGATGGCCTCCTCTTCATCATCGACAGCAGTCGGCCAGCCGCTGCTGCTGACCCAGAAACGTATCTGGATCATCTTCTCCGCGCTCATCGCGGGAATGTTGCTCTCCAGTCTCGACCAGACGATCGTCTCCACTGCGATGCCGACAATTGTCGGGCAGCTGGGCGGCGTCGAGCACCAGGCATGGATCACCACCGCGTACCTGCTCGCGACAACAATCGTGATGCCGATCTATGGAAAGTTCGGTGACGTTCTCGGGCGTCGAAACCTGTTCCTGATCGCCATCGCACTCTTCACGCTCGCCTCTCTCGGCTGCGCATTCGCGACCGATTTCTGGGGCTTCGTCATCTTCCGTGCAATCCAGGGCCTTGGTGGCGGTGGCTTGATGATCCTCTCGCAGGCCATCATTGCTGACATCGTTCCGGCGAAGGACCGTGGAAAGTACATGGGTCCGCTCGGTGCAATCTTCGGCCTGTCTGCCGTTGCAGGCCCGCTGCTCGGCGGCTACTTCGTCGACCACCTCACGTGGGAGTGGGCGTTCTACATCAACATCCCGGTTGGCATCGCTGCGTTCGCGATCGCCTGGTTTGCCCTGACGCTGCCCAACAAGAAGGCAACGAAGAAGATCGACGTCCTCGGTGTCGTGCTGCTCTCGGCCGCGACGACCTTCCTGATCTTCTTCACCGACTTCGGTGGCAGCAAGAACCACGGCTGGGGTGCCCTCGAGACGTGGGCCCTTGGCGCCGCGATGGTCGCAGCAATCGGTGCATTCATCTGGGCAGAAACCCGTGCTGATGACCCCGTCATTCCGCTGTCGCTCTTCCGCAATCCGATTTTCATCAACGCGACGGCGATCGGTCTCACCCTCGGTCTCGGTATGTTCTCGGCAATCGCATTCGTGCCGACATTCCTCCAGATGTCCTCAGGGACGTCTGCCGCTGAGTCCGGCCTGCTGATGCTGCCGATGATGGCGGGTCTGATGTTGACGTCGATCTGGTCGGGTATCGCCATCAGTAAGACGGGAAAGTACAAGCTCTACCCAATTTTCGGCACGCTGCTGACCGCGGCAGCAATGCTCGCGATGACCACGCTGAGCGCGACCACGCCCATCTGGCTGATCTGCGTTTATCTGTTCTTCTTCGGGGCCGGCCTCGGACTGATCATGCAGGTCATCGTGCTCGTTGTACAGAACGCTGTGCCGGCCGAGATGGTGGGCACTGCAACCAGTACAAACAACTATTTCCGTGAGGTGGGTGCTGCACTCGGTGTCGCAATCTTTGGAGCGATCTTCACCAACTCGCTCTCCAGCAAGCTGACCGACGTGTTCACTGACGCCGGGGCATCAGCAGCGGATGCCGGCAGTGCCACAGCGACACTCGACCCGCAGACGCTGAGCCAGCTTCCGGATGCCGTCCGCGAGGGCGTCGTGACCGCATATGCCGACTCGCTCGCGCCCGTGTTCTGGTACCTGATTCCGTTCATCCTGCTGTCGTTCGTACTTGCGCTGTTCCTCAAGGAGATTCCGCTCTCTGACACTGCAGGCATGGTGGCTCGCGGCGAAGCAATCGGTGGTGCTGAGGCTGAAGAGATGCATGCCGCCCAGCTGGCTGGTGCTGGTGCTGGTGCCGGTGCTGATACTGCCGTGGATCGCGCTGCCTCGGATCGCGCTGCTGCGGGCGGCCCTGGGGAGGGATCGGGAGATCTGGTGTCAGACGACTCTGGCCCCGGAAAGGTCTAGCTCGAACACCCTCGCGTCCAACGCGACGTCCTGAAATGACGCGGTCGGCCTGATGGTCGGCCGCGTCATTTCACTGTGCAGGCACGCGGGGTCGGCCTTGCCGACGCGTTCACAACCGGCATAGAGTCCAGACATGGCCGATCACGCAGAGGTTCACAAGCCGCCAGTAGTTGTGGGGGTTGCGCCGGGGCAACCAGCCAGAATTGTCATTCAGGCGGCGCGCTTTGCTGCAGAGTTCGACACCTCGCTGATCTGTGCGCACGTGAACCCCGGACGGTTCGTGGTCTCGGAGTCAGCAGATGGCTCTGTGGTTTCATCGCCGATCGATCCGGACTTTGCCGACAATAGGGAAGTGGAGTTCGATCGTGAGCTGGCCGAAACCCTGTCGACAGTGCTGACTGACACTCACGTCGACTGGAGCACCCGTGTTCTGGTCGGCGATGTTCCGACGGCTCTTGGCCATCTGGCCGACACGGTGAACGCATCGATGATCGTCGTCGGCACCCATGATCGCTCGTTCAGCGGTGGCGTCCAGGAATTCTTCAACAGGTCGATTGCAATCCAGCTGGCCCACACTCAACTGCGCCCCGTGGTCGTCGTGCCTTCGCGGGCTCCCGGAGCCGAGTCGCGGATGCCATGGGAGTCAGCCTGATGGCGGGCGGCGGGCGCCCAAGTCACCTCAAGTGGAGATCGATCGGCCTTGTCGCTGCCGGCGGTGCGGTGGGTGCAGCCTGTCGTGAAGGGGTGTCTCTGTTAATCCCATCGGTGGGGGGCGTTCCCATCGCGATCGCCATCATCAACATAGTTGGCGCTTTCTTCCTCGGTTACCTCTACGAGATTCTCACTCGGCGCCCGTCAGGCGACCCGACGGTGTCGACGATGAAGTTATTGATCGGCACCGGATTCTGCGGTGGTTTCACCACATACAGTTCCCTGGCGACCGACACCGCAGTACTGAACTCGCACGGAGACTGGGGCATTGCACTGGTGTACTCGCTCGGTACCGTCGTGCTCGGCGCACTTGCCACATTGTTCGGAATCTTCATCGCAGCACGGGCGAATGACCGCTACAAGGCGACGCATCAGGCCGCGGCCGCATCCGGCACCCAGTCGGCGAGCGGAGCGCACTCATGAATCCGCTGATCTTCATCCTGCTCGCCCTTGCCGGCGGTGTCGGTGCCAGCGTGCGTTTTCTCGTCGATGGCCTGATTCGTGCCAATCTGAAGACCGCTTATCCATGGGCGACGACGATCATCAATATCTCCGGATCCCTGGTGCTTGGCTTCATCACCGGATTGACCATCGCCCGGGTGCTGCCGACCGACTTGAACATTGTGATCGGCACGGGCTTCCTCGGCGGATATACGACCTTCAGCACCGCGAGCTACGAGACAGTTCAGCTGATGAGACAGCGCCGGTATGGGCATGCTCTGGGGAGCGGCATCGGGATGCTCATCGGCTGCGTCGCTGCTGCGATGCTCGGGCTCTGGCTCGGCGGTTTGGTCTGACGACGAGTATTTGATCAGGTGTCCGAGAAATGCGGGCATAAGCGGATGATTCATAAGGTGAATTGTTATCACCGATTGAATTGTCTCCCCACCTTCGTGGGACACGCACAAAATGTCCAAGCTGCGGGCAGTTGGGAGCCCATCAGAAGGACTTATTGCCGCGAAGTTGACGCGCGGTTCGCGTGCCTGAAACAGTGAGTGCCTATGAGCACCGACGTCACATCAGCCCCATCAATTACCGGCTACGAGAGCCTCAACGACAGGGTATTTGTGATGGTCTCGTCGACAGCAAGCGTGGTCGACGCCACGAGCCCATCCCGTTTCCACTACTTCGAGCAGGATGGCGTCATCTGGGGGTCCTACGACGGCGACACCGTTGTGATCGGCCGCTTCTCCGGCTACCGCGAGAGCGACACCGTCACGATCAACTTCGTGCACCTGGGCATCAACGGAGCCACGACATCAGGCCCGGCGACCTCGGTCATCTCAACCGCCGCAGACGGAACGTTGCTGCTGACTGAGAACTTTGAGGGCCCGAACGGAACCCCAGAAGTCAGCGTGTGCCGCGAGGTGCGCGCTTAGCAACCTGCGCAGCGTGTGCGCTCTGTGCGCGTTCGTCGCTGGTTCGGACGAACCGGGTCATGCCGTAGCGCTCACCCGACTGTCGCAGGGTGTCGCTTGAATCGACGGGCATTCGAAGTGACACGTGTGAGCGTTCCTCGTCCATGAGGAAGACGGTCACGGTGGCTTTGATGGATGGCCACTGGGCGAGCCTGGTCGCAACCAGATTGTGGATGGCCGAGACCCCGGAGGCCCGGACGACAAGCATCGCGTCGTGCTCGCCTGTCATGACCGTGAAGTACTCGAGTTCATCGAGGCTTGACAGGCGGCTGCGGAAGTCGGCCCACTGGCTCTGGCGGACAGTGACGAACACCATTGCAGCGACGTTCAGCCCAACGGCCGCTGGGTCAATATCGGCGTGTACGCCGCGGATCACTCCCGAGCGCACCAGCGATTCGTAGCGGGTGTATGCGTTCGAGCGAGAGATGCCCAATTCCTCAGCCAGAGTGGCGATGGAGATCCGTCCGTTGTCTCGTAACATCTCGAGCATTCGTACATGAGTCTCATCAAGGTCCATCTGTGGCGCCCCTTTTGTCCATCGAATCATGCAGCCAGTCGGCTCGGTAGAGATAATATGCCGCCGATGGTCAATTTGTCATCAGTTTGTCCTGCATATCTCCGGTGACATTGACACTTGATCGACAATCCCAGTAATTTCAAGCTAACAATCCATCCCCCGTTAGGAGAACACTCCGTGTTGTCACCCACACGCCGTGTCGCGACAGTCGTTGGTCTCGCGACCGTAGCTGCGCTCACGTTCACTGCATGCAGCAGCTCACAGAGCACGGAATCGGGGTCAAGCGCGAAGTCCGTCGTCGTCGACGCATCCTTTGACCTGAAGACCGCCGACCCAAGCCGTCAGTATGAAACTACTGGGTCCATCGTCGCCAAGGCTCTCTACGAGACCCTGCTGACATTCGACGGTGATGACGTCACGCAGCCGGTCGATGGCATCGCAAGTTACGAAATGAATGCAGACAACACGGTCCTGACCCTCACGATCGATGGTGACCACACCTTCTCAGACGGTTCAGAGGTCACCGTCGACGATGCAGTGTTCTCCCTGGAGCGCGTGCAGGGCATCAAGGGAAACCCGTCATTCCTGCTCGACGGTGTCACCGTTGAGAAGACCAGCGACACCACGCTGACCCTGACATCCGCAGAGCCGAACCCGGCGCTTCCTTACATTCTCCCGAACCCGGCACTCGGTGTGCTGAGCGAGAAGATCGTCACTGAAAACGGTGGAACCACCGATGCAGACGACGACGCAGAGTCGTTCCTCAACACCGAATCTGCCGGCTCAGGCCCGTACATGCTCGAGTCATTCGACGCAGCATCGCAGGTCGTGCTGACCAAGAACCCGAATTACGCAGGCGAAGCGCCCGGCTACGACCGCGTTGTGCTGCGCAACGTGCAGGGCCCGACCCAGAAGCTCAACATCCAGGCCGGTGAATCGCAGGTCGCCCTTGATCTGAACCCCGACCAGGTTTCAGAGCTCGACGGTTCAGATGTCACAGTGATCAGCAACGCATCGCGCTACATGATCTTCCTGCTGCTCAACCAGGACAAGAACGTCAGCGACGTCACCAGCAACCCCGACTTCCTTGCAGCAGTCAAGCAGGGCATCGATTACGACAAGATCGTGTCGCTCGCCGGTGACGGTTCGGTTCAGCCGGGTGGATTCATCCCATCGCTGTTCGTCGGAGCACTCGACGCATCTGAGGGAAACCAGCGCGATGTCGCTGCTGCGAAGGCATCGTTGGCCGCGTCCGGTTATAAGGGTGACCCCGTTTCGCTCAACTTTCCCAACGACATCACTGTTCAGGGCCTGTCGCTGCAGAGCGTCGCGGAATCAGTCCAGGCTCAGCTCGCCGAGGTCGGCATCAACATCGTCCTCGCTCCGGCGCCCGTTGCCACTGAGCTCGACGCGTACCGCAACGGAACGGAGACCATCGGTCTCTGGTACTGGGGCCCCGACTTCCCCGACCCGTCGAATTACCTCGTATTCACCCCGGGTGAACTCGTCGGCCTGCGTGCGGGCTGGGCGGCAGGCTCCGATGCAACGGTGACCGACCTCGCTGCAGCGGCTCATGCAGCAGTCGGAACCGAGGCTCGTCAGGCCGCATACGCCGACCTGCAGAAGGCACAGAATGCAACGGGACCCTTCGTTCCGCTGCTGCAGCCGGCTCAGAATGTCGTGACGTCGCCGAGCATCACCTCGGTCAGCCTCAACCCCGTCTGGACGATTGATCTTGCCGGAATCAAATAGCATCACTGCCGCGCCAGCGGTTGCAGGTAACGCGTCAGCGGGGATCCCCCCGCTGGCGCGTTACCTCATGATCCGGCTCGGCATCACTGCCCTCCTCATCCTCGGCGTCACTCTGGTGACGTTCGTACTCACCAACCTGGTTCCGGCCGATCCCGTGCAGGCTGCCCTGGGCGAACAGGCGGCGGCGAACCCGGAGATCGTCGCACAGTTCCGCGCCGACGCCGGACTCGACAAGTCGTTGCCCGTGCAGTACTTCACCTACCTGGGCAATCTGATTCAGGGTGACCTCGGCACATCGACGCAAACCAGACAGCCGGTTGCCGAAGAACTCGGTCGCGCGTTCCCCGCGACAATCGAACTCGCCGTGGGGGCAATCCTCATCTCGGCGATCATCGGCATCGGTCTTGGCCTGTGGGCCGCACTTCGCCAGCGCACCTTCGTCGACCAGATCATCCGTGTCGTCAGCCTCATCGGGCTGTCGGTGCCCACCTTCTGGATGGCCCTGCTCGTCTACTACATCTTCTTCTTCCAGCTTCGACTGTTCCCCGGTTCAGGACGACTCGACCCGACTGCCATTGCACCGCCGCACGTCACCGGCATGTACACGGTCGACTCGTTAATCGCCGGCCAGTGGTCGACATTCTTTGATGCGGTCTATCACCTGGTGCTTCCGGCATCGGTGCTGGCTCTGTACACGATCGGTCTGCTGACGCGGTTCGCTCGTTCGGCAATTCTTGAGGTGCTTGATTCCGAGTACGTCAAGGGCGCCAGGGCCAAGGGGCTCAGTAGCCCGACGGTGATGTTGCGCTATGTGTTGCGTGGCGCACTCGTGCCCATCATCACTGTGCTCGGCATCGCGTTCGGCTCGCTCCTGAGCGGGACCGTTCTCGTCGAGAAGGTCTACTCGTGGCATGGCCTGGGTGAATACGCGTTCTCGTCGGCGACCAAGCTTGACCTGCCCGCCATCATGGGCGTCGGTCTCGTCGTCGGCATCGTCTACATCGGTCTCAACTTCCTGGTCGACATCGCCTATGGATTCATTGACCCGAGAGTGAGGGCAGCATGAGCCAGATAGCGCTCCAACCGGACATCCTCACCACGCAGGCACGCCGCAGGTTCCGCTTCCCGAAGGGTGCCCGCGATCCGCTCGCCGTGACCGGGGCGACGATCATCGTTGTCTGGCTGCTGCTTGCGCTGCTGTCGCCGATGATCAGCCCTGCCGGCCCTCTGGCCCAGGACTTCGAGCGTCTGCAACCGCCGAGTGCCGAGCACTGGTTCGGTACAGACCAACTCGGACGCGACGTGTTCTCTCGGGTGCTCGCTGGGGCACGGGTGTCGATTCTGCTCCCGCTGCTACTCGTCGTCTCATCGATGGTCGTCGGTACGGTGCTCGGCGCCATTGCCGGATACTTCGGCAAGGTAGCGGATGAGACCATCATGCGGATCGCCGACCTCGTCTTTGCGTTCCCAACGATCATCCTGGCCATGGTCATTTCTGCATCGCTCGGCCCGAGTCTGACCAATGCGGTGATCGCAATGCTCATCGTGTCGTGGCCGGCGTATTCACGCGTGACGCGTTCGCTGGTCGTCGTGGCATCCCGGTCTGAATATGTCGTCGCCGGGCGGCTGCTGGGCAACGGGCCGTTCGTGTCGCTTGCCAAGGACATCCTGCCGAACGTCATCGCACCGGTCGTGGTGCTCGCGACGCTCGACGTCGGCACGGCGATCCTGCTACTAGCCGGACTCTCGTTCCTCGGACTTGGCGCGGTTCCGCCGACGCCGGACTGGGGAGCCATGGTTTCGGACGGCGTCCAACAGTTCTCGTCATGGTGGATCTCGGTCTTCCCTGGCCTGGCCATCCTGACTGTCGTGCTGGCCTTCAACTTCCTGGGCGACGCACTGCGCGACTCGCTCGACCCGCGAACCGCCGACGCAGTGAAGGGACGCGCACTGTGACCAGCACCAGCACCAGCACCAGCACCAGCACCAGCGCTGGCGTGAAGACCGGAATCTCGATCTCCGGACTGACCATGACTCTCGGCAGGGGAGAGAACGCGAAGCACATCCTGCGCGGAATCGACCTGGACATCCCGGCCGGTCAGATCACCGGCCTGGCTGGCGAGTCCGGCTCGGGCAAGACCATGACCGGGATGACGATCTGCGGGCTGCAACCGCCGCAGGCGCAGCTGGGCGGTCGCATCGACTATCGAGGAACCAACCTGCTCGATCTGTCGCAGCGGGGGCTCAACGACTTGCGCGGCACGGAGATCGCCATGGTGTTCCAGGATCCGACAGCGAGCCTGCACCCGATGCTCTCGATCCAGACGCAGCTTACCGATCACCTGCGGCACCACACCGGGCTATCGAAGAAGGACGCCATCGAGCGCGCGTTCACCGTGCTCGAACAGGTGAAGGTTCCCGATCCGCGGGCTGCACTCAAGAAGTATCCGCACCAGTTCTCTGGCGGTCAGCTGCAACGCATCGCCATCGCATCCGCGATCATGTGCAACCCGAATGTGCTCATCGCTGACGAGCCGACGACAGCATTGGACGTCACGGTGCAGGCCGGCGTGCTCAGGCTGCTGCGTGAGCTGTGCGACGACCTCGGCCTCGCGATCCTGCTCGTTACCCATGACCTCGGAGTGATGTCGGCTCTGGCCGACACTATCGCCGTTATGAGAAACGGGGAGATCGTCGAACACGGCGATCGGTTCCAGGTGATCACGGCGCCGCAGGATCCATATACGAAAGCGCTCATCGACGCGCTGCCGCAGGCTGACGGTTCGCACGGAGTCACGCGCATCGACGCGCTGCTCCTCGACAACACGGTGGAGGCATAATGCCCGAATTGCTCACGATCGATCGGGCCAGGGTGACGTACAAGCAGCCGGGACGCCAGCGTCTCGTCGCGGTCAACGACGTCAGTCTGAGCCTTGGCAAGCGGCAGGTTCTCGGGCTGGTCGGCGAATCAGGCTGCGGCAAGTCCACTCTGGCGAAGGCCATCTGCGGACTCGAAGGTCTGGCTGGCGGATCTATCGAGTTCAACGGCATTCCGGTGAAGAAGCTCGGGATGCACAAACGTGACAAGGCGCAGTTGCGTATTCAGATGGTGTTTCAGAACCCGTACGCGTCACTCAACCCGCGCCGCACGATCGGTCGTCAGATCGAAGACGGCCTGCGCGTCAACCCGGACAGCTCCGCGTGGACGGTGCCAGACCTGCTCGATCACGTCGAACTGGATGCTTCTGCTCGCGACCGCTTTCCGCACCAGTTCTCCGGAGGTCAGCGTCAGCGCATCGCTATCGCGAGGGCGATCGCTGCCGGCCCAGAGCTGCTGGTCGGCGACGAGCCGATCGCGTCACTCGACGCATCGCTGCAGGCAAAGGTGGCCGGTCTGATGCGCCGGTTATCGCTGGAAACCGGGGCGTCGCTGCTGTTCATCAGTCATGACCTGTCAGTCGTGCGCGTGATCGCCGACGACGTAGCTGTCATGAGCCACGGTTCGATCGTCGAATCAGGCAAGGTCGACGAGATCTGGTCGAACCCGCAGCAGCCATACACGCAGCAGCTGCTTGCATCCATTCCGAAGGTCGACGGCCTCGGCATTCTGCCTGGTTAGTCTCGAAAGAACAGGGAGGGAGGACAGCCGCGTGGCTGCCCTCCCCTCCCTGTTGTTCTCCCCTTAGCCGTTGAACTCGGCCGGGTGCGGACCGGTGCGGCCCTCTCGCTCCAGAGCGTCGATGGCCGTGAGGTCGGCATCCGTCAGCGTGAAGTCAAGGATGTCGAGGTTCTCACGGATGCGCGACGGCGTCACCGACTTGGGGATGATGATGCGGTCCTGCTGCAGGTGCCAGCGCAGGATGACCTGGGCCGGCGTGCGACCGAGGCGCGCGGCGATCGCGGTGATCGTCTCGTCGCTGAGCATCGCGCCTTGGGCAAGCGGGCTCCAGGCCTCCGTCGCGATGCCGTGAGCGCGGTTGTAAGCCGCAGTCTCATGCTGCTGGAGAGCGGGGTGCAGTTCGACCTGGTTGATGGCCGGCACGACTGTCGCGGCAGCGAGAAGCTCGTCAAGCTGCTCTGGCAGGAAATTTGAGACGCCGATTGCCCGCACGCGACCGTCAGCGTATAGCTTCTCGAGTGCGCGCCACGACTCGACGAATAGCTTGTTCGCGGGGGCTGGCCAATGAATCAAGTACAGGTCGAGGTAGTCGAGCCCGAGAGTTGCGAGGCTGGCGTCAAACGCGGCCAGAGTCTTCTCGTAGCCCTGATCGGAGTTCCACAGCTTGGTGGTGATGAACAGCTCGTCGCGGCTGATGCCCGAGGTCGCCAGTGCGCGACCGGTACCTGCCTCGTTGCCATAGATGGTGGCGGTATCGATGCTGCGGTAGCCGGCAGCAAGGGCTTCGGCGACGGCAGTCGTCGTTTCGGCATCGCCGACCTGGAAGACGCCGAAACCGATCTGCGGAATCTCGACGCCGTTGTTTAGCGTGATGGTGGGGATGGCGGTGCTTGTCATGATTTCTCCTTGTGGTGCGGTGTGGTGCGATGTGAAGAGCGAGGAAGGTCAGGCGCCAACGTCGACCAGATCTGTTGCCGGCGCAGTGCGTCGCCTGGCGACCAGCATTGCGCCGCTCAGCAGGACCAGGGCGATCAGGGTGATCAGCGCGCCGGCCCAGATGGGCGAGGTGTAGCCGAGGCCCGCGCTGATGGTGAGGCCGCCGATGCCGGCGCCGAGCGCATTGCCGAGGTTGAACGCGGCGATGTTGGCACTTGAGGCCAGCGTCGGGGCTGTACCGCCGTACGTCATGGTGCGCAGCTGCAGCCCTGGCACTGTCGCGAAACCGAAGCCGCCCATCAAAAAGAGTGATGCGATCGTCATGATGGGGCTGTGCGCGGTGAGGGCGAAGACGACGAGAACAAGGATGAGGCCGATCAGGATGACGGCCAGCGCACGGTCGACACCACGGTCAGCTGCCTTGCCGCCGAGCACGTTGCCGATGAAGAGGCCGACGCCGAGCAGGATGAGCAACCACGGCACGCTGGTGCTGGCAAAGCCGGTCACCTCGGTGAGCGTGAAGGCGATATAGGTGAATGCGCCAAAGATTCCGCCGTATCCGAAGATCGTCAGAAGAAGCGAGAGCCAGACCTGACCGGAGCGGAACGCGCGCAATTCTGCTATCAGCCCGCCGGAGACATCCGCTGCTGACCGAGGAGTACGCGGGATGAACGCGATGAGGCCGATGAGGGCGATGACGCCGATGATGGTGATCGCGACGAAGGTCGAGCGCCAGCCGAAGCTCTGGCCGAGGAATGTGCCGAACGGGACGCCGAGAACGTTCGCGGCGGTGAGGCCGGTGAACATGATCGCGATGGCGCCGGCCTTCTTCTCTGGCGCGACGAGGCTTGCCGCAACGACAGAACCGATGCCAAAGAATGCGCCGTGGCAGAGAGCGGCGACAATGCGTCCGATCATCATCGACGGGTAGTCGGCGGCAGTGGCTGAGAGCAGGTTGCCGATGATGAACAGCACCATCAGAGCGAGAAGGACGGGCTTGCGGGGGAGCCGGGTGACAGCTGCCGTGATGACGAGCGCCCCCACGGCGACACTGAGCGCGTAGCCGGTGATGAGCCAGCCGGCGGCTGCCTCAGTGACCGCGAAGTCGGTAGCGATTTCGGGGAGCAGCCCCATGATGACAAATTCGGTGAGTCCGATTCCGAACCCTCCGACTGCGAGGGCGATGAGGCCAAGTGGCATGCGAATTCTCCAGGGATATACAGGTGCGGGCTAGGCAGAAACCAAGTTTGTGCTTACGCTTGTAGTTGCAGGCGCTGGATAAATCATTGCACACGCAACTATACCGCGCAAGCAACTAGTTACGACTGACAGGAGAAACAGATGGGTATCGCCGACGACGCCGTCGAGATTCGCACCAGGGGATGGCGAACGCTCGCCGCGCTGCACGGTCTTATCGAGACCGAGCTTGAGCGCGCGCTCCAAAACTCGGTTCAGCTTTCAGTCGTCGAGTACACCGTGCTTGATGCGCTGAGCCGCCAGGACGGCTGGCACATGCGCATGCAGCAGCTCGCGCACGCCAGCGCCCTGAGCGCGAGCGCGACGACCCGCCTCGTGACGCGACTCGAAGACAGGGGGCTGCTCACTCGCATCCTCTGTGCAGACGATCGCCGTGGCATCTATACCGAGCTGACGGTGGCCGGCAGCGAGTTACTCGAGAAGGCCAGGCCGATCCACGATGCGACGCTCGAGCGTGCGTTGGCCGAAGCGCGAGAGGTTCCCGAACTCGCGCCCCTCGTCGAGTCCCTTCCCGAGCTGTTGGCCGTGCCCACAAACTAACCGCGCCTTCGGGTAGCGCAGGCGACGAAAGCTCTATGCTCACTGCATGGATGCAACGGTGCAGACCCTCCCGCGCAAGACAATTGCCGCGTACGCGATCGGTTCGCTCGGTACCGGCGGTTTCGCCACGCTGCCCGGCCTGGTGCTGGTCTACTACCTGACAGACACTCTCGGCATCACAGCGCTCGCCGCCGGACTTGTCGTGACCCTGGCCAAGGTCTGGGATGTCGTCATCGACCCCATCATCGGCACCCGCAGCGACCAAAGCCTGGCCGCGACAGGCTCACGCAAGCGGTTCATGCTGCTGGGCGGTTCGCTGCTGCCGATCTTCTTCATCCTGACATTCGCGGTGCCGGCCGCCGTGGACCAGGTTGCTGCCTCGCTCTGGGTGTGCCTCGCGTTCCTGCTCTGCGCCACGGCGTTCAGCTTGTTCCAGGTGCCATACATCGCTCTGCCCGCCGAACTCACCGGCGACTACAACGACCGCACCCGCTTGCTCACCTGGCGGGTGGTGGTGCTTGCCTTCGCGATCCTGCTGTTCGGTGCCGGGGGACCGCTGCTTCGAAGCCTCAGCTCAGACGCCCGCGTCGGATACCTGCTGATGGCGGTGGTCGCCGGCATCGTCATCAGTGTCGGGATGCTGATCTCGGCATCCGTCGCCCCGCGCACTGTCTTGTCGACCGCGAGTCCGAACCAGCCAGCCGCGCCACGTGAGCGCTGGAGCAACGGATACCTCAACGGTGTCAGGGCGCTGAAGCGGAGCCAGCCGTTCCGTGTACTGCTTGCCACGTTCGTCCTGCAGGGACTGGCCACCGGCATCATGCTCGCCGGCGCCCAGTACGTGGCGACCTGGGTGTTGCACTCGGAGGATGCCGTCACCTTGCTCTTTGTCGCCCTGATCGCGCCGGCCTTGCTCTGTGCACCGATCTGGGGAGTGATCGCCAGGCACATCGGCAAGGAGCGCGCATTTCAGATTGCCAGCGTGCTCTTCGGCATCGCGGCCCTCGCGCTCGTCGGGCAGCTGTGGGCGCCCGGTGCGTGGATCTACGGTCCTGTCGCGCTGGCCGGGGCGGCCTATGCCGGCTTGCAGTCGCTGCCGATGGCCATGCTGCCCGACGTCATCTCACACGACGCCCAGGCCAACGGCTCAGGCAACGCCGGCATCTTCGGTGGTGTCTGGACGGCGGGTGAGACTGCAGGCATGGCATTCGGGGCGACCGCTCTCACAGTGGTGCTTGCGCTCACCGGCTACGTCGAGCGCGTCGCGGGCGAAACAGTGGAGCAGACCGCGAGTGCCGTGGCCGGCATCGTGATCAGCTTCAGCCTCGTTCCCGCAGCCGTCATGGTGATCAGCCTCATCACGCTGTCCCGCTATCGCCTGCGCAAGAGCGACATCGACCAATCAGTTACAACCCAGGAGGCCCTTCATGGTTGAGTTGACCAAACAGTCAGAACAGATCCTCGCTCGGTTGAGCGAGCTTCGCACAATGGATGCTCCGACGCACGGTGGCCACGTGCTCTCGTATGTGTACGACTCGGGTCTGGCGGAGCTCGACGAGCTGGCCGCGCAGGCGATCCGGACCATGCAGCCGGTCAACGGGCTTGATCCGACGACATTTCCATCGGTCGCGGCGATGGAGCGCGACGTCATCGGGTTTGCTCGCCGGATACTGCATGGTGACGCGACATCGGGTGCCGGCGCCACCGCAGACACCACCATCGTCGGCACCGTCACATCCGGTGGCACCGAGAGTTGCCTGCTCGCCGTCAAGACAGCCAGGGACCTCTGGCGCGCCAACGGCGGCACCGGGACTCCGCGTCTTCTCGCGCCGGTTACCGTGCACGCGGCATTCCACAAGGCGGCGCACTACTTCGGGCTTGACCTCGAGCTTGTCCCCGTCGACACCGACGGTCAGCTGGATGCCAACGAGCTGATCCTCCGCTTCGGAGCGGATGTCGCCCTTGTCGTCGTCTCTGCACCGTCGTACCCGTTTGCGAACCTCGACCCGGTCGAAGCGGTCGCGACAGCGGCATCCATTGCCGGGCTCTCCTGTCACGTCGACGCCTGCATCGGCGGTTGGGTATTGCCGTGGTGGGGGAGCGACTTGCCTGCATGGGACTTCGCGATTGCCGGCGTCACCAGCATCTCGGCCGACCTGCACAAGTTCGGCTACGCGCCCAAGGGCGTCTCTGTTCTGCTGCAGCGTGGCAGGGACAGGCAGCGCCACCAGTACTTCGCGACCAAACGCTGGCCCGGATACCCGGTGGTCAACCCGACGATGCTCGGCTCGAAATCGGCCGGAGCCCTCGCTGCCGGGTGGGCGATCATCCAGCGCCTCGGCGATGACGGCTTCGCTGCACTCAGCCAGTCATGCAAGCGGTCGACCGAGGCGTTGGTCACCGCGGCGGATGCCATCGAGGGGCTGCGCATCGTCGGCTCACCGATCGGCCCACTCTTCGCGATCGCCACCGATGAGAGTGCGCCGCTTACCAGCCGCGTCGACCCGCATCACCTCGCCGACCGGATGCGACAGCTCGGCTGGCTCGTGCAGCAGCAGCCGGGTTTGACCCAGTCGGATGGTGTCCGGCTTCAGCACACGGCACACCTCACCGTCACCCCGGTCACCGAGTCGGTGCTCACCGATCTGATCGGGGCGCTCGTGCAGGCCGCCGACGATGTGAGGGGCGAGCCCGCCGTCGATCCGGTGCGCCTGCTCCCTGCGCTGCCTGAGCTTCCGGCCGCCATTCTGGCCGGCGAGCAGGTGCTCACCTCAGAGCAGGCGTTCGAGATTCTCGCAAGCCTCGGCATCGGCGCCGACGGGGCAGATGCGCTGCCAGAGCACCTCGCACCCTTGCTCGCTGTGATGGAAGCCCTGCCCGCGCCGCTCACCGAGCGACTGCTTGTCGAGTTGCTGGCGCGGCTGGCCGAGCCTCAGCACTGAGACCTGAAACCGGATGCTGCCGAGTTATTGCGCCGTAGAATCCTGAGCCGCAGCGCCGTTCGACTCGAGGCTCTCGGTGAATGCCTTCTCGTCTTCTTCAGAGAGCGACGTCTTGACGACTTCGCCGCCGAAGGGAGCGAGCGCTGCAGTGAACTTGTCTTCGGTGATCTTCGTGGCGTAGATCACGACAGCTGACTTGCCGGCAGAGACCGCTTCCTGAACGCGCTTGCGAAACTCGCTGTTGATGCTTGTGCGATCGAGCCCAGCGACAAGGCCGCCCAGGATTCCTCCGGTGATCAGCCCGACAAAAGGCACCAGGAACAACAACCCGATTACTGTGCCGAACAGCGCGCCACCGGCCAGCCCGAGCCCGACATTCGTGGCATCACCCGGCGTGTGCACGTGTGTCTTGCCGTCTTCGTCAACCGTGACCAGGGCCAGTCCGGCCAGCTCGACGATCAAATCGTCCTGTAGCGCCTGGATTTTTTCGTACGCGCCCTCCGCCTGGGATTCGGTGTCGAATGCAATAACAATCAGGTCAGCCATGCGTATGCTCTTCTCTCTCGTGCCCCGACATTCGGCGTCGAGGCGTGGTCCCACTCTCACCCGGAGCGCATCGGGGGACAAGGGCGCTAGCGCTGAAGCCCGTTGCCCCTGGCAGGCGGGAGAGTATCGTTCGATCGTGAGGGTGGATGGCGCATCCGACTGGGGAGGGAGCGGCAGTGGACTCCAAGACGACAGCGGGCGTGGCGATTCCTGCGAGCGTTATCAATCGCATCGAGAACTTCAATGATCCGAGCCAGGAGTGGCGACGACTGTTTTCTGAGTTCTACGGCACATTCCTGCTCGTGATCGTCGCGGCCGGCGGAGGGATGATGAGCCAGGCCTTCCCCGGCGCGATCTCGCGCACTGCGGCAGTGGTCGCGCCAGGACTCATGGTGCTCGGCATCATCCTGTTCATGGGCAAGGTCTCAGGAGCTCACCTCAATCCCGCTGTCAGCATTGCATTTGCTCTGCGCGGTGACTTCCCCTGGCGCCGTGTCCCTGGCTACATCGTGGTTCAGCTCATCGGGGCGACGCTTGCCGGTTTGCTCTTGAAGGCAATCATCGGCGTCTCGGCCAGTTACGGTTCAAACTACCCGGCTGCGGATCACTCGGTATGGGCGGCGTTCGGCATGGAGGCACTGCTGACCCTCGGCCTGGTCAGCGTCATCCTCGGCACTGCATCGGGTGCCCAGAACGTGGGGCTCTTCGGGGCATTTGGCGTCGGTGCATACATCGCGCTGGCTGGCCTCTGGGGCAGCCCGATCTCTGGCACCTCGATGAACCCGGCTCGTACGTTCGGACCCGATCTCGCCAGCGCTGACTTCACCGACTATTGGGTATACGTGGCCGGACCGCTGCTTGGCGCAGTGGTCGCGGTCGGCATCGCCTTCGTACTTCGCGGCAGGGGTGGCGGGCGCTCAGGATCGGCTGCGGCACAGGGCGCGCTCTTCACCGAAGTCGCGGTGGACGATTAGTCCTGAGTGCGAGCTCAGTGGAAGAACGGCTAGGCCACGGCGACGGCGTTGACGGTGGTCTCCATCGTCAGGATCAGTGTGCCATCGGTCTCAGCGAGAGCAAGGGCAACGGATGCCTGGCCGAGCTCACCGAGAGAAGCCAGGTGGGTGCCGCCGCACGGGATGCGCGCGCTTCCCGCCGGCAGGTCACAGACCCAGTAGCGCCGGTCGGTGAGACCGGGGCCGTCGATGTCGATGTGCACGGCGGCATCAGCTGCGACCCACTCGGCGAGTGTCGCGTTGAGCCGGTTTTCGATGTCGGTCAGTTCAGCGGATGACCCGGCCACCAGTCCCTCGGTCATGAAACCCTTCTTGCGCAGGGACTTGCCGAGCCGGTATGTGTCTGTCGATCCGTTCTCGTGAATCAGCGAGACATCGATGGCGAGCCCGTCGAAATCGGGAGTGCCCAGGGAATCGGTGCGCACCTCTTTCTTCCAGCGGTCGGCGACAGCGAGATTGAGGGCGAGGGATGCTGCGTGGCAGCCGGTGTGCCCTGCAGAGACGAGCCGACGGTATGACGCGTCCACGATGACGTCGACACTGCAGCCCTCGGTCAGGGCATCGCCACTGCCGTTGGTCGGCGCGCGGTCGATGATGTGGGCGACGACAAATGCCCAACCGTCTGTGCCCTTTGCGACAGGGATATCGGCTCCGATATACAGGGCGGTGCCATCGGTGGCGCCCACGATGCAGTCGACGAGGGGGATCTCGGTCTCTCCGACACGCAGGACCGCGCGGTCTGGGCCCTGGTCCGGCCATCCGGCATCTACCGGGTGAGCGCTGGTGACGTCGAGAAGCACAGCGCGTCGATCGTCGGGGAGCGCTTCGATGTGGAGCTCCTGCGCCGTCGCGGTGAGGGATCCGGTGGGGTACGTCACCTGGGTGTCGCTGAGGGGGATGGTCATCAACCTAGGTTAACCAACACGGAGGTGTTGTCCGGGCGCAAGGCCGGGGCAACACCTCCGTCAGTTTCGAGGAAAAGAAGTATTAGCTCTTTCTGGCCTTCTCTGACGTTTCGTTCGACTTGGCCTTCTTGTCGGCCCGCTTTTCTTTCAGTGAACGATCGGCAGTCTTCTTCGATGCGTCTTTGCGCGGTGATTTGTCAGACATCAGTGTTCCTTCCTTCGGGGCCTAATGGCCCGCTATCCCTGACCATACTTGGCTTCCTGCCAAAACCAGCATCGTGAAGACACCCTGTCCCTTGTGCCGTCGCTCTCGTAGGCTAACGATGGCGGGCCACTCCGACGGCGGAGCGGCGTTATCCACGGAAAGGTCGGAGACCATGAGCAGCGAATCCACCTATCGGGCCATTCTGTACGGGCCGAATGTCATTGCTGCAGGCCAGGAGATGGACCTGCAATATGTTGACGGCAAGCAGCAGGAATTCGTGCAGTTTTCCACGACGGAAGGCGACGACACGATCACGCGAGTGTTTCGCAAGGCGAAGGACAGCGACAACGAAGAGCCGGTTCCGTATCGTTTCGTTGAAGAAGACAACAGCGATGACGAGACCAGCGTTCCGAACTGACCTGCATTCCTGACAGGTATCCTCGACGAGCAGGCCGCGGACAGCGGCCTGCTAGTCGAGTGGTCCGAGCCAGGCAGACGCGACAGTCGCGTGCGCCGACTCGGCGTCCGACGGGTGGAAGATGCCGGCAAGCACGTCGCGGTACAGCCTGCCGAGTTCGCTTCCCGCAAAGTACGACGAACCGCCGCTGACCCGGAGTGCCTGATCAACGACATATCGGGCGTTCTCGGTTGCGCGGTGCTTGAGGCCGGCCAGCTGCGGGAACCACTGCGAACCGTGGTCGGTCAGCGTGTCGACGTCGTGTGCGAGTGCATCGATCTGCGGGTAGATGCCGTCCATCGCCATGGCGGCATCAGCGATGCGCCAGCGGATGTCGGGATCCTGCGACAGCGGACGGCCGTCGTTCTTCATCGACGTGCGCCTGGAAGCCGCTTCGATCCCCAGTTCGAGTGCACGTTTCCCGATGCCGGTGTACACCGACGCCAGCAGGATTTCGAATGTCGCAAAGATACCGAAGATGAGTGGATCGGCATTCGGCCCAGGCGGCAGCTTACGGAAGACCCGATCCGGCCTGGCATACGCGCCGGTCAGCACGGTGCTCTGGCTCTGGCTGGCCCGCATACCGAGGGTGTCCCAATCGTCCTTCTGGCTGACGCCAGCCTCGCTTCGATCGATGAATCCCCAGATGATCTGGGGAGCATCCGGCGAGGTGGTGTCGAGCCCCATCGTGCCGAGTTTTGTCCAGGCGGGGGAGAGCGAGGTGAAGATCTTGGTGCCCGTGTACCGGTAGCCGCCGTCTGGCTGCGGCGCGGCTTCCGTTCTCGATCCGAACAGTACGAGGTCGTTGCCTGGTTCGCTGACGCCGAATCCGAAGATCTCGCCGCGCCCCGCTTCGTGCAGCAGGAATGACAGTGCGGTGTCGCCCCTGTCGTGCAGGGCTTTGGCGACGCCCGTCCAAACAAGGTGCATGTTCACGGCTAGTGCGGTCGCCGGTGCGGCGCCGGCCAGGCGAATCTGCTCGCGGCTGACCTGCTGCAGGCTGAGCCCGAGGCCACCGAATTCCAGCGGTACCAGAGCCCGCAAGTAGCCGACAGCGGCCAAATCATCGAGGTCTTCGGTGAAGAAGGCATTGTCGCGGTCGTACCCGGCAGCGCGATCCCTGATGCGCTCGAGCAGGGCATCGTTGAGCAGCGGATCCGGCGTTGGCAGGGTGATCATCGAATCATTCACCCCACCAGACTAGGCAGCCGCGCGCGTGCGCGTCGACACCCTCGACAGGCTTTCTGGGTGATCGCTGGGAGTCGGATGGCAATCCCGTCGTCGGCGGGATCACCACCGTATGGTCGAAAGTGGGACCCCACAGGGACCCACTTTGTTCAACCAGTAGTCGAAGGAGAAACCATGGGATTCGCAGACGACGCTAAAGAGACGCTCGACGCAACCGGCAAGAAGATCGGACGCACGGTCGAGGATGCCAAGGAGCGCATCGGCGACAAGATCGACGAAGCCAAGGCAGACGCCAACGTGAAGAAGGCCGAAGCCGAGCGCGACAGCACCAAGGCCAAGAACGACGCCAAAGAGAAGCTGCGCGACGATAACTAACGTATGAGTTGGTGGGCGGAGTTCACAGCACGATTCGATCGAACGCGCCCGCCACTCCTGCACATCGCAACCGATGATGGCCAGGGGCCTGTCGTCATCCTGGTGCATGGCATCGCCTCATCATCGGTGACGTTCGTCGAGGTCATTCCACTGCTCACCGCGAATCATCGGGTGATTGCTGTCGACATTCTGGGCTTCGGGGAATCCCCGGCGCCCGTGGACTGCGAATACAGGCTCGAAGACCATGTCGATGCGCTCGCCGCGACAATCAGGTCGTTGAAGCTGAAGGAGCCGTTCACGCTCGTCGGCCACTCACTCGGCAGCCTCATCGTGAGTCGGTTCGCCGCCTCATATCGACCGCTGCCGACCCAGCGCAACACGGTGAGGCGCGTGATCCTCGTCGGGCCGCCCGTCTATCTGGCGCCCAGCGAAATCGGCAATCCCAAGGTTCGCGCCAGGGTGAGCGCCTATTTGAAGGCGTTCGATTTTCTGCGGGCCAACAAAGATTTCACGCTGGCCAATGCTGCCATCGTGTCGCGGCTGCTGCCCAAGGGAATTTTCGAGTTGTCCGAAAAGACCTGGGACCCCTTCGTCAAGTCGCTCAAGAACTGCATCGAGTCACAGACGCTGGTGAGCGACGTCGCCAGCCTTCGGGTTCCGGTCGACGTCATCTACGGCACGCTTGATGCATTCATCCCGCCTGGCGCCATGACAGTCATCGAGCAGATGCGAAACGTCACCATGTATCGGGTCGAAGCCAATGACCACATCATCCGTAAGCGGCTTGCTCGCGTCGTCGCTCGAGCGGTGAATTCGGATACCGTCAGCGCCTCAACCGAGCAGTCGGCACAGACACCCCTCCTGCCACACACCTCGTAGATTCCCGGCCTGCGCCCCGGAAGCCCCGGCGCTAGGCTGGCCGAATGGACACACGAACCCTCGGACGAACCGGTCGAACTGTCTCAGTCATCGGACTGGGCACCTGGCAATTAGGCGCCGACTGGGGAGACGTCTCTGAAGCGGATGCCGTTGCCGTGCTCGCCGCATCCGTTGAAGCCGGCGTCACGTTCTTCGACACAGCTGACGTCTATGGCGACGGCCGCAGCGAGCAGATCATTGGGCACTTCCTGCACGGACATGCCGGCAGCATCGCCCCCGGAGTCGAGATCACCGTGGCGACGAAGATGGGTCGCAGGGTCGACCAGATCCCTGAGAACTACGTGCTTGAGAATTTCAGGGCCTGGACCGAACGCTCCCGCCGTAACCTCGACACGCAGACCCTCGACCTGGTGCAGCTGCACTGCCCGCCGACTGTCGTCGTCGAATCAGGCGAGGTCTACGACGCACTCGACACCCTCGTAGATGAAGGTGTCATCGCCAACTACGGACTCAGCGTTGAGACCTGCGACCAGGCGCTCGCGGCGATCGCGCGGCCCGGAACCGCCACCGTGCAGATCATCCTGAACGCCTTCAGGCAGAAGCCGCTCGATGAGGTGCTGTCCGCCGCCTCTGCGGCCGGGGTCGGCATCATCGCCCGTGTTCCGCTGGCCAGCGGCCTGCTGACGGGCAAGTACACCAGGCAGACGACGTTTGCCGAGAACGACCACCGCAACTTCAACCGCGACGGCAGCCACTTCGACGTAGGGGAGACCTTCTCCGGTGTCGACTACGAAACCGGCCTCTCCGCCGCAGCGGAGTTCTCGGCTCTTGTCGCCCGTGAAGACCCCGAGCTCACTCCTGCCCAGGCCGCACTCGCGTGGGTTGCGCAGCTCGACGGCGTGAGTTCGGTCATCCCAGGCGCTCGTTCGACCAGCCAGGCCGAGGCGAACGCTGCAGCGGGATCCGTTCCCCGGCTGAGCGCCGCGTTCAACGAGGGCGTGCGCGAGCTGTATGACCGCGTGCTGAGGGCTGACATCCACCCTCGCTGGTAGGGAGGAGCCGGTTCAGGAGCGGCTTTCTAGCCGAGTTCGTCTGGGTCTTTACCCGTGCGCTCACCGGAGTCGAGAGAAGCGATCAGCTGCATCTCATCTGCGGTGAGCGCGAAGTCGAAGACGTCGATGTTGTCCTGAATCCGGGACGGCGTGACCGACTTCGGAATGACGATCGTGCCGAGCTGTAGGTGCCAGCGGATGACGACCTGCGCTGCGGACTTACCGTGGCGGGCACCAATGTCATCAAGAAGCGAATTGCCGATCGCTCGCCCGCGGGCCAGCGGAGACCACGCCTCGGTGAGGATATTGTGCGCGGCGTCGTACGCGCGCATCTCTGACTGCTGAAGCCAGGGGTGCTGCTCTATCTGGTTCAGGACCGGCACGACATCGGTCTCGGCGAGTAGCCGGTCGAGGTGGTGCGCGTGGAAGTTGGACACGCCAATCGAACGTGCCCGGCCTTCCGATCGCAGGGTTTCGAGCGCGCGGTAGGTGTCGACGTAGCGGTCCTGCTTCGGTGCAGGCCAGTGGATGAGATAGAGGTCGACGTAGTCAAGGCCGAGCTTGGCCAAACTGTCGTCGAAAGCGCGCAGGGTGGCGTCGTAACCGTGATCGCTGTTCCAGACCTTGGTGGTGACGAAGACCTCTTCGCGGGGCAGCGCGACCCTGGCGACGCCAGCGCCCACACCGGCCTCGTTCTCGTAGAGGGCAGCGGTGTCGATGTGACGGTAGCCGGCGTTCAATGCGACCTCGACGGCATCCGCTGCCAGGTCGTCGGCGATCTTGTAGACACCGAGACCGATCTGGGGAATCGAGTGTCCGTCGTTCATGAGCAGACGTGGGGATGCGGTCATGTGACTACCTGGCCTTACGAGTGTGGGCTGTCGGAGTAGCGGGCTGTGCGGGGGTCAAGCCTAAGAAGTCTGGATCATTATGGGCTCGGTGTCGGGAATCGGGCTGGCGTCGCGACCGCGAAGGTCGGGGTGCCACTTGCGACCGAGCGCAGGGATAAGGCAGCCGAGTGCGGCGAAGGCCGCGGCAGCGATGAGTGCTGACTGCGCGCCGTAGTGATCGATCATGAATCCGGCGATGGCGGATCCGAGGGCTGCACCGATGAGCTGGCCGGTGCCGACCCAGCCGTACGCTTCAGCGGTGTCAGAGAACTTGACGCTGGCTGACACGATGCCGAACAAGACGGCGAAGGCGGGCGCGATGCCAATGCCGGCAACGAACAGTGCGGCGGAGAGCCACCAGAAATTGAGCCAGAAACTGGCGAGCACCATGCCGAAGGTGACGATGAGCATCCTGCCTGCCAGCGCCCACGGGCCTATCTGCATGTGGCCGAGGGCGAGGCCTCCGACGAGGGAACCGAGCGCGAAGATCGCCAGGACCCAGCCAGAGGATGAGCTGCCGTGTCCGAAGGATGCGACGACACCGGCCTCGACCGCAGCGGTGGACGCAACGAGCATGAAGCCGACGACAGTGCTGAGCAGCACGGCGGGGCGTCTGAGGACGACGCCGAACTTGCGCTTGCTGCGCGGGATACGAACGCGACCGACCTCGGGGGATGCGACGAACCAGAGGCCGCCACCGATCAGGAAGACGGCGGCCAGAAGGATGCCGGCAGCCGAATTCACCTGGATGGCGACGAAGGTGGCGATGACTGGGCCGAGTACCCAGATGATCTCCTGTGCAGAGGCGTCGAGAGAGAACAGCGGGGTCAGCTGCCTGGAGTTGACCATCTTGGGGTAGATGGTGCGCACGGCGGGCTGGATAGGCGGCATCGACAGGCCGGCTACAAATCCGAGGGCAACGAGACCGGGGATCGGCAGTGGCAGCAGGGCCATCAGGATGATCGATATTGCACAGACGGCCAGGGTGACCAGGATCACCGGGCGCATACCCAGTCGGCCCATCAGCCGGCTGGTGAGGGGGCCGGCGATTGCCTGACCGATACTCATCGCGGCCAGAACGATGCCCGCGATTGCATACGAACCGTATGCCTGCTCGATGTGAATCAGGAACGCGAGAGACAGCATTCCGAACGGGAAACGAGCCGTGAGTTGAGCTGCGATGATTCGGGCAACGCCCGGGGTTTTCAGAAGTTCGATGTAGCTACTCACAATGAACCATTCTACGACTTCCGCTTTGCTTCGCCACAGCGCTGCCGGGTGAACAACTGGTGGTTGAAGGCCGGGAGAGCGGTACCGTTGAGCGGGTGAAGACCCTCATCTCTGCCGAGCAACTCGCAGCCGAATTGGCTGACCGCACCGACATCCGTGTGATCGATGTGAGGTGGGCGTTAGGAGGCCCGCCAGGGCTCGGCGAATACCTCGCAGGGCATATCCCGGGTGCCGCGTATGCCGATCTGGACACAGAGCTCGCCTCCCACGGTGAACCGGCCGACGGGCGGCATCCGTTGCCCTCTCGCGAGACCCTTCAGGATGCCGCGCGATGCTGGGGTCTGAATGATGGCGACACTGTCGTTGTCTATGACGGTGCCGGTAATCTGTCGGCCGCCAGAGCCTGGTGGCTGCTCAAGGATGCCGGGATTACGGACGTGCTGCTGCTCGATGGCGCATTGCCTGCGTGGCGCGCTGCCGGGCTCCCACTGGTCGAGGGACCAGAACAGATCACTCCCGGCTCGATCACTCTGAGCGCGGGACTGATGCCTGTACTCGACGCCGACGGGGCCGCAGCCCTGGCATCGACCGGACTGCTTCTCGATGCGCGGGCCGGTGCTCGGTACCGCGGGGAGATTGAGCCGATTGATCCGAAGGCAGGACACATCCCCTGTGCACGAAGCGCGCCCACGACCGAGAACCTGGCCGCTGACGGTCGGTTCCTCTCGCCAACGGAATTGCGACACCGCTTCGAGGCGTTGGGTGCGGGTGCCGGTAGCGCTGCGGATTCCGAGCAGATCGGCGTCTATTGCGGCTCGGGAGTGACGGCCGCCCACGAAGCAGTCGCCCTCGTGCTCGCGGGATATGAGCCTGTGCTGTACCCGGGCTCGTGGTCGCAGTGGTCGAACCTGCCCGGTCGCCCGGTCGAGACGGGTGACGCACCGGCGTAGCGCGTGAGTATGGCAGCACGTATCGAGGACTCTGGCGTGACTAACCCGGTCTTGCCAGATAATTGAGGCGAACTGAGCTAGGTTCACAATCATGTTCTACAACTCCTCGGTGCTCATTCCGTTCGTCTATCTGCTCCTGTTGGTGCTGAGCATCGTACTTATCGTGGTCATCGCCATTGCCTTGATCCGGCTGATGCTGTCGGCTACGCGCGCTCTCGACGCCGTCACCGCCGAACGAAAGCTTCGACTTGACCTTCTCCTCAGTGATGACAGTGAGAGCTGAGAGCTGAGAGCTGAGAGCTGAGAGCTGAGAGCAGGGAGCTGAGATCGCGGCTGGCCAAGAGCCGATTCAGGCCGAGCGGTCAACCGCAGCCAGGATGATCGCGCCGAGCTCGGCCGGTTTGGTGAACTGGGGCCAGTGCCCCGTTGGCAGATCGACGTACTCGACGTCGCGGAGATGCCCGAGTTCTACCACGTACGGATGACCTTCAGTGATCCACTCGATAAAGAGCGACGACGGGAATTCACAAGCGATGATTGTCGCGGGCACGTCGTAGCGGCGCTCGTCGTGCAGTTCTTGTTCGTCGTATGCAACTCCCCGCGGCTCCGGAATCGCGCGAGCCCTGAACATCGCTCGCAGGTCGTCGTCGAGATCGACCAGATCGGCGTCATCGAACAGGCCCCACGGCGGCAGCGGGATGTCATCGCCCTCAAACGGGAGAGTGTCGTTGATCGCGCTGCCATCGGCAAGTGGACCGCTGTCGACGTACACCCCTCGAACCACGCGGTCGGGACGCGCGTCGATTGCGCCGTGGATGATCGCCCCACCACCTGAATGGCCGACGAGCACGACAGGGCCGTTCGTCGCATCGATCGCCGCGACGACGGCGTCGACGTGGTCACGCAAGCCGATGCCCGCGCGGGATGACTCGACCGACTCGAGCCCGGGCAGAGTGAGCGGATGCACTCGGTGCCCTGCTGCGACCAGCGGCGGTGTCACCGCCGACCATGACGATGCGTCAAGCCAGAATCCGGGTACCAAGATGATGTCCATGTCGCGACCATACGGGCATCCACCGACATCCGGCAATGCAACGACCAGTCGCCTCGCTAGTCGGCTGATCGCGTCGATGCACCCTGCACGAGCTGTGGCGCGAGAACGACGCGGCGCGCGATCCGCAGTGGGTCTGGAGTGAGGTCGTCAAGCAGCAATCGCACTGCCTCTCGGCCCATCGCCGGCCACGGGTGCCGAAGCGTGGTGATCTTGCGTTCGTCGTCCTCACCGAATGAGACGTCGAGCAGGCTGCAGACCTGCACCTGTCCAGGCACCGCGACACCCTCCATGCGCAGTACGGCGAGCAATCCGTTCGCGACATCGTCATTCACGCACACGATCGCATCACTGAACTGTGACAGCTCTGGGCCGGCAGCGGCCACCAGGAGTTCGGCGGCAGCGATGCCGCCAGCGACGGTGGGCGCCGCGGTGATCGGTGGGGCTACGATGACGCCCGAACGCGTCGCAGCTGCGCCGAGTGCGGTGAGTCTGTGGGCATCGGAGGCGATGTCGGGATTGAGTCCGACGACAGAGAGTGACCGTGCATCGCGCTCGGCAAGGTGGGTGATCAGGAGCGCCGTCGCCCTGGCGTCGTCGAGGCCGACGGAATCGGTGTGATCGGTGTCGATGTAGCGTCCAACCTGAACGACAGGCACGTTGCCGGCCGCAGAAATCGAGGCGCGACTTGCTGCCTCGGTCGGCGGACACACGATGATGCCATCGACCTGGCGTGCGAGCAGCGATTCGATGTGCTCGTTGTCTGTCACAGCGTCTGGTTCCATATAGCGCAGCACGATCGACAGCCCCTGCCGATCAAGCGCGGCGCTGACAGCCTCGATCAGAGTGGAGAGAAAGCCGGTGCTGTAGCGGGGGAGCAGCAGGCCGATGGTGCCTGACCGCTTGCTCCGCAGCGCGCTTGCCACCGCGTTGTGCCGGTAGCCGAGTACGCGACAGGCATCTTGAATCCGTAGGACAGCATCCGCAGAGACAGGTTTGGTACCTGACAGCGCCCGTGAGGCTGTCGCTATCGACACACCGGCCAATTCGGCGACGGCAGCGAGAGTCGGCGCGGATGCGGCGCTCATGCGGTCGACCGCGTCTGCACGCCCTGCCGTGAGGCACGAACCGTGGCAATGAAGTCGTCAAGCACTGCGACGGATGCCGTCACAGTGGCATCCAGGATGGCCGCACCCTTCGCGGCGCTAGCCGAAGCCGGGTCGCCGAACACGCCGGACTCCGAGAAGCGATGCAGCTGCATCGGAGTGGTGCCGAAATCGGTGGGAAAGTTGGGATAGCAGGACACGTAGCGGTCCTGCCGCACATCCTCCGGAGTGAGCTGCAACATGATTGACGTCTCGATCTCTTCGGCGTGGTTGAGTCCAGGCGCTGCTGGATGGCTGTCCCTGAGCATAGTGATGGCGTCATCCATACCGGGGTAGTCAAGAGTTATCGTGTTCAGCGCGCCGGAGTCAAGCAATGTTCGCGTTGCGGAGTAGAGAGGCTGGCGATTGCCCCAATCGCCGTTGACGATCACCAGGCCGCCCGCACCGGATGCCGCGAGCGCCCGCCCGAGGTCGACGGCGATTGCCGTGACGGTCGACGGTGCAAGCGACAATGTGCCCGGATACCCAGCGTTGTTCCAGGTGTCGCCGTAGTGCACGGGCGGCAGCAGCACGGCATCGAGGCGAGTCGCAATCTGCCTGGCCACGTATGCGGCAGTGATGGTGTCTGTGCCGAGGGGCAGGTGTGGGCCGTGTTGTTCGAGCGCACCGAACGGCAGCACGGCAATGCCGTGACCGCCGGCGAGGTGGGCGGCGACATCGGTCCATGGCGTTCGTACCGCCTCGATCATCACGGCTGGTAGTCCTGGATGCTGCGGCCGTGCGAGAGATCGGTGAGTTGGGGAATCCGGGAGTTGAGTTCATCGATGACCGGGTCGAGGTCGAGTGTGGTCAGCACGCCGTCGCGCACGACGACCTGACCGTCGACAACAACCGTCGAGACGTCGCTCGACTTGACGCTGAGTACAAGGGCCGCAGCGAGATCGTGCATGGGCTGCATGTGCGGCTTGCGGGTGTCGATCAGCACGATATCTGCGCGGTACCCGGGCAGCAGCTTGCCCAGCATGTGGCCCTGGCCGAACAGGTCGGCGCTCTGCCTGGTGAGCAGGTCGAGGGCGTGCGCAGACGTGAGCCAGGTCGCATCGCTGTGGTGGTTCTTCTCGGCGAGGGAGAGCAACCGCAGGCTTTCCAGCATGTCGAGCGTATTGTGCGATGCTGGGCCGTCTGTGCCGACGCCCACGGTGATGCCGGCATCGTGCAGCATCCGCACAGGGGTTCCGCCCGATTGCGCGTGCTTCATGTACACCTTGGTGCACGAGCCGACGGCGACACGGTCGGCATAGGGCGTGAGCCAGCGCAGGTCGTCTTCGATGATGCCGGCGCCGTGCGCAATGAGTGCGCCGGTTTCGAGGATGCCGGTGTCGTGCAGCACCTGTATCGGGGTCACGCCGCGCTTGGCGAGGCTCGACTCGGTCTGGCTGAGGCTTTCGGCCGCGTGGATGTGCGTGCGGATGCCGAGCCGCCTGGCATGCTCGGCGGTCGTGCGCAGGTCAGCGTCATCGACGGTGTACGTGGCGTGCGGGCCCATGGCCGTCGTGATGCGACCCCCTGCGGCTCCGTTCCACTTTTCGGCGAATGCTGCGGAGCTTTCGACTCCGGCCTGACCTTGCGACGAGAAGAAGGTGGAGGCCAGCATTGCACGAGCGCCGCTGCGTGCGACCACTTCGGCGATTTGATCTGTGGCGAAGTAGTGGTCGGCGAAGCTCGTCACCCCGGCGAGCAACATCTCACCGACGGCCAGTTCGGCGCCGAGGCGCACGTCGCGCTCGGTGAGGTTGACTTCCATCGGCCAGATGTGCTCGTTGAACCAGGAATGGGTCGGCACGTCTTCTGCCGAGCCGCGGAACATCGTCATGGGGGAGTGCGTGTGCGAGTTCATCATGCCGGGGATGGCAACTTTTCCGCGGCCGTCGATAATCTCAGCGCCGGCCAGCTCGGCAGGTGTCACCTCGGCGGTGGGTTTGATCCATTCGATCGCATCCCCACGGATGCCGATGGCGTGGTTCTCCAGAAACTCCACGCTGCCGCGCGCTGCACGATCGTCGCTCGGCAGCGATGGGTAACCGGGCGCAGGCCGAGTGGTCTGTGTGAGGACGGTGGCACCGGTGATGATCATCGGCGCAGAGTTGCTCGCAGTCATAACGTCAGCCTGTCACAATTTTTGGATAAGGAAATGACAACGATTACCCGATTTGATGAAACGCGTAACGTACATGAAATCGTTGAGATGTAAGTTGTTCAGTGGACGTTGGCCCCTGCCTAATCGTTCTACCCCTCGAATATCTCCGCCCGCATGCTTCAATCGGAGGTAATCGATTACATTTCAAGGAGTTCCCGTGATTAACCCCCTCCGGAAGTCAACGCTCACCCGCGTCACAGCGGGCGCAGCCCTCGGTCTCGCAGCAGCCCTGGTGTTCACCGGCTGCTCGGGCAAGACGGCCACGTCGGCGTCGGTGACCGACCCGGATGCATCGACCATCGCCCTGCTGTACGGCACCCGCGGCGACTTCTCCATCATGGACGGCGCATACAACGGCTTCACCGCTGCGCAGGACAAGCTGGGCTTCAACGCCCTCGACTTCTCCAGCCCGAACACCGACGACTACCAGGATCGCCTCGACCTGGCCCTGTCAGAAGACTCCGACCTGGCCATCGGCATCGGCTACCAGTGGGGCACCCCCATGGAGCAGACCACTGACCGTGGCACCACGTCGCTGGCAAACATCGACGTCGACCTCGGAACCGAGATTGACGGCGTGACCACCATCTCGTTCGCAGCCAACCAATCGTCGTACCTTGTCGGTGTTGCGGCAGCCCTCACCTCAACAAGTGGCCACATCGGCTTCGTTGGAGGCGTCGACCAGCCGCTTATCCAGAACTTCTTCGTCGGCTACGAAGCAGGTGCGAAGTCGGTCAACCCCGACATCATCGTCGACTCCACCTACCTGTCGCCGCTCGGTGACTTCTCCGGCTTCTCCGACCCGACCAAGGGTAAGGAAGCAGCAGCATCCATGTACGCCGGTGGCGCAGACGTGATCTACGCTGCTGCGGGTGGATCAGGCCAGGGCGTCTACGAGCAGGCCAAGGATTCAAGCACGGATGCCAAGAAGGTCTGGGCGATCGGTGTCGACGGCGACGTCTATAACCAGGTCGACGCCGACATCAAGCCGTTCATCCTCACATCAGCGGTGAAGAACGTCGATATCGCCGTCACCGATGTGATCACGGCATTCGAGGCCGGAACGCTTGAAGCAGGCGAGCAGGTCTACGACCTGTCGACCGGCGGCGTCAGCTACTCGACAAGCGGCGGATTCGTCGACGGCATTGCAGACAAGCTCGAAACGTCCAAGCAGAACATCATCAACGGAACGATCACTGTTCCGACTGCGCTCTAGGCAGTACGCACCACATGGAAGAGCAGGAAGTGCTGGTCCGTCTGAGCGGAATCGTCAAGCGATTCGGAACGTTCACGGCGAATGACCATATTGATGTCGCAGTTCGTGCCGGCTCAGTTCACGCAATCGTCGGCGAGAACGGAGCGGGCAAGTCAACCCTGATGAAGGTTCTCGCGGGTGAAGAGAAGCCCGATGAGGGAACCATCGAGGTCAACGGAATCGTTCAGGATTTCCGATCGCCGCGCCACGCCCAACAGGCAGGCGTCGGCATGGTTCACCAGCACTTCCTGCTTGCAGACGCCCTGCGCGTCTGGGAGAACATCGTTCTCGCCGATGAGCCCGGCAGCCCGATCCGCATCGATGCAGACGCAGCGAAGCGGCGCGTGGCCGAACTGGCTCAGGCGAACAGCTTCGACATCGACGTCAACGCCCTCGTGCGTGATCTCGGTGTCGGGAGCCGACAGCGGGTTGAGATTCTCAAGGTGCTCTACCGCAACGCCCGCATCATCATCCTCGACGAACCGACAGCGGTTCTGGTGCCGAGTGAAGCTGATGCTCTCTTCGCCTCAATTCGCAAGTTCACCGACCAGGGCGCAGCAGTGCTCTTCATCTCGCACAAGCTTGACGAAGTTCTGGCATTCGCTGACGAGATCACCGTCATCCGTGGCGGCAAGGTCGTCGGGCACACGACTCCGGCGCAGACCACCGCAGCAGAACTCGCCGCGCTCATGGTCGAGGTCGACATGCCGGTTGTCGAACCACGTCTCACACCGCCCGGCGACGAGGTGGTGCTCTCGGCATCCGCCCTCACCGTCGGTGAATTCGGTGAGCGTCCGAAACTGGATGCGATGGACGTCCAGGTGCACGCCGGCGAGATCGTCGGCATTGCCGGTGTCGAAGGCAACGGACAATCCGAACTACTGATGGCGCTGCTCGGCCGTGTGGCCAGCACCGGCATCGTCACAATGGCCGGCCGCGATATTTCGACGCTGCCGACAGTCACCCGCAGGGACCTCGGCATGGCCTACATCCCTGAAGACCGTCACCGCGACGGCGTCGTGCTCGATTTCTCGTTGCGCGACAACGCGGCACTCGGCTACCAGTCGCGCCAGCCGGTGCGGCGCGGCCTGTGGTTCAGCCGCAAGGCAGCGACGAAGATCGCGGCCGACATCATCCGCCGCTTCGATGTGCGCGGTGGCACCCCGGCAACTCCAGCCGGCGCGCTGTCGGGTGGAAACCAGCAGAAGTTCATCTTCGGGCGAGAGCTCAGCTCCAACCCGAGTGTGCTGGTCGCTGCCCACCCCACCCGCGGCGTCGACATCGGTGCGCAGAGCGCTGTCTGGGCCGAGCTCATCGCTGCTCGCGACAGAGGCCTCGGCACCCTGCTCGTCTCGGCAGACCTTGACGAATTGCTTGCGCTGTCCGATCGCCTTCTCGTGATGTACGGCGGGCGCGTGGTGGCAGACCTCGACCCTGCATCGGTGACCGCAACCGAACTGGGCCTGTACATGACAGGCGCGAAGTCCGGCGACAGCCTCGACCTTGACGGCCCCGAACTCCTAGAAGGGGAGATCACTCGATGATCCGCCGCATCCTGACTGCCGTTGCCGGCCCCGTGATCTCGATCCTGCTCGCGCTGCTGGTGACGACGCTGTTCCTCACCTTCGGTGGCTACAGCGCCAGCTCGGCGTACCAGGTGATGTGGGAGTACGGCACGAAACCGGCCTCTCTCGTCTCGAGCCTCAACAACGCGGTTCCGCTGTATCTGGCGGCTGTCGCCGGCGCATTCGCCGTGCGGATGGGCCTCTTCAACATCGGTGTCGACGGCCAGTACCGGATGGCGGCGCTCGCCGGTGCAGTCGCTGCGGCCTCGCTGCCGTTCCCACTCGCCATCCGTCTGCCGCTGACTCTGCTGATCTCCTGCATCGTGGGTGCCCTCTGGGCGTTGATCCCCGCGCTGCTCAAGGTGTACCGCGGGGTCAACGAGGTCATCACCTCGATTCTGCTGAACGCCATCGCGACGACGGTAGTGGCGATCCTGCTCGCCGATGTCTTCCGCTCGGGCGGTGGTCAGAACACCGGCACAGAGGTCATCGGCGCAGACGGTGCGATGCCGGTGCTGATCGACCTCGGAATCGGAAACCGCACGTCGATCACCGGGTTCCTGCTCGTGGCGATTGTCGTCGGCCTGTTCTACTACCTTGTGATGAACCGCAGCCTGTTCGGCTACACGATGCGCGTTGCAGCGCGCTCGCCAGAAGCCGCTGAATCGGCCGGTATCAGCGTCAAGAAGCGCATCATCATCTCGATGCTCATCTCGGGTGCCATTGCCGGTCTGGTCGGACTCCCGCACGTGTTGTCGACCGCATATCGCTTCGACGGCACGCTGCCGACCGACCTGATGTTCACCGGTCTGGCGGCCACCCTGCTCGGCAGGCAGCATCCGATCGGCATGGCCATCGGTGCATTCGTGCTCGCGTTCGTCGCGCGCAGTTCGCAGGTGCTCGGACTCGTCCAGCTGCCGACAGAGGTCGGCGAGGTGTTCATGGCCGTCGTGCTGCTCAGCTCGGCCGTCGGCTACTGGATCACTGAGCGTGCCGACAAGAAGATTTCGCTCTGGCAGGCGATGCGCAACCGGCGGAACGCTGCACGACACCCGGATATCACTGCAGACGCGGAAGGCGTGGCATGACGCTCATCTCGACACTCAACCGCCCAGACCTCGACAATTCGACGGGCCTTCGCCGCCCGCCGTCGCTCGGAGTCGTCAAGGCGCGCTCAGTTTTGCGCTGGGTGCTTCTCGGCCTCGCGCTGCTCATCCTTGCTCGCTACATCGCTGACGCGCCTGGCATCACAGCCTCATCAACCTGGGGTTCTGCGCTTCGGCTGACGGTACCGATCGCGGTGGTTGCCATGGGCGGCCTCTACTCCGAGCGTGCCGGCGTGATCAACGTCGGCCTCGAGGGCATGATGATCGGCGGAACCTGGATGGCCGGACTGTTCGGTTTTCTCTGGGGTCCGTGGGCAGCTCTCGTCGGCGGCATGGTCGGCGGCCTCGTCTTCGGTGTACTGATGGCCGTGCTCTGTATCGAGATGGGCATCAACCAGCTCATCGTCGGTGTATCGATCAACGTCATTGCCGCGGCAGTCGCCCGGTTCATGTCCGACCTGGTCTTCGCCGGCATGGACGGCGGCACCATCGCCAGGTCGCCCCGCATCGGCGGCAATGTGCCGAGCGTGAGTATGCCCTTCCTCTCCGGCGGCTGGGGCACTCCCGATGTGGCGCGGGCTCTGGAAGAGACCGGAACGCCTGTCATCGCCCAGATCGGCGGTGTGCTCGGTGGACTGACCCGTGATGTCTCACTCGCCGCGATCATCGGACTGTTGCTCATCCCGCTCACCGCCTGGATCCTCTGGAAGTCACCGTTCGGCCTCCGCTGGCGTGCTGCCGGCGAAAAGCCGGCTGCACTGCAGGCCCTGGGCGGCAGCGTGCACCGCACGCGCTGGATCGCAGTCCTTGCCGGTAGTGCTATGGCTGGTTTCGCCGGGGGCTACCTCGTGCTCATCTCGCAGGGCTATGTCGAGAACCAGACGGGTGGTCGAGGCTTCATCGGTCTGGCCACGCTTCTGTTCGGTAACTGGATGCCATCGGGTGTCTTCCTGGGATCGGCGCTCTTCGGCCTCAGTGACGCCATCGGACTCGGCCGTCCTGAGACGCTACGGGCGCTGATCTTCATGCTGGCAATCGTCTTCATCGGCCTGGCCGCGATGCGCATGATGCGCGGCCGCACCCGTGCCGGTATCCCGTCAGCGATCCTGGGCTTCGTCCTGCTCGCTGTCTTCTTTTGGGCACCCCTGCCGACAGCTCTTTCCAGCGCCGCGCCGTACCTCGTCACCCTCGCGGTGCTCGTGGTGGCCGGCACTGTGATGCGCCCCCCGGCAGCTCTCGGCTCCTTCGTACCGCGCCGCAACTCAAAGTCCTGATCCGCGCTTCGGCGCATCAGCTTCAGCACCCCCCGACTCGTTCAATCAGCAAGGAAACGCATCGTGCAGCACACCCTGACCGGCATCGAACTCTGGGACGGCCGCATCAGCCGAGGTCCGTCAACTCTCACCTGGACCCACGGCGACACGGATGCCGTCATCACGTCGGTCGGCGAAGCGACAACCATCGAAGCAGACAGTGCTGGCCTCAGCGTGATCCCCGGCCTGATCGATACCCACGTGCACCTCATCGGCAACGCGGGAAAACAGCAGGCTGGCTTCCTCACCTGGCCACTCACCACGCGGCCGGAGGAGCAGGTGCTGCACGGTCTTGCCCACGCCAGGCGTGCGATGCAGGCCGGCGTCACCACGATGCGCGACCTCTCTGCTGACGAGGTGCAGGTGTCACTGCGTCGAGGCATCGAGGGCGGACTCGTTGAAGGCCCCCGGGTGCTGGCCTATGGCCTTGTCGGAATGACCGGTGGCCACGGCGACATGTTCACGCCGGCGGCGCACCCGATCAGGAAGCCGACGGCCGACGGTCCTGATGAGTGCCGCAAGCTGGTGCGCTACTGGGCACGAGCCGGTGTCGACGGCATTAAGATCGCCACCAGCGGCGGCGTGCTCTCCGACGGCGACAAGGCGGCCTGGCGCAACTACACCCGCGCCGAGATCGATGCGGTCGTCGACGAAGCTCACGCCCTGGGTATGAAGGTTGCTGCGCACGCACACACCGCAGACGGCATCGACGTGGCGATCGCCGCCGGCGTCGACTCCCTGGAGCACGCAACCCTGATCACCGCAGAGCAGGCAGCTGCTGCCGCCGTTGCTGGAATCACCCTGGCCCCGACGCTTCTCATCAACGACGTCATCGCCAACGGCATGCCGGGCGTCTCGCCAGAGCAGAGCGAAAAGGCACAGCAGCTGGTTGTCACGCGTGATGCGCTCATGCGAGCAGCCGCAGACATCGGAGCTGAGTTCGTGCTCGGCACCGACGCCAACGGATTCCACGTGAAGTTCGGTGACGAGATGGCCGAAGTACGGCGGATGGCCGAGGTACTCGGCTACTCCCCGGAACGCGCGCTGCAGGCCGCAACCAGCCGTGCGGCCAAGGTCATCGGCTATGAAGACTCGCTCGGAACTCTCGCGCCTGGCTACCTGGCCGACTTCGTCGTAATGCGCGGTCGTCCGTGGGAAGACGCCGCAGCCCTCGACGTGGCGAACATCGTTGCAGTCGTCGCGCGCGGTCGCGTCGTCTTCGGTGAGCTTCCGCGCTAGCCAAAACGTTATCTACGCACGGAATCTGCGTCTGGACGCTGTTATAGGCTCGCATTACTACAAGCGGGTACGCTCTTGTCACCCGAAGTTCGCACCACCCGAGATCTGTATCACACCAGAAATAGAAGGTAGAAATGCGCGCAAGAATCGTACTCCCCGCAGTGGCAGCGGCAGTTGTGCTGATGTTCACAGGTTGCGTCGACAACTCGACGCCCGCAACAAACACGTCGAGTGATGCCAGCGCGATCGCCAAGGACGATACGGCCGCGGCCCTCGTACCGGCAGACATTGCCAGCACCGGCACCCTCCTGATCGGCACCGATGCGGCTTACCCGCCCAATGAATATAAGGATGAGTCCGGCCAGCCGATCGGTTGGGGCATTGAACTCTCCAACGGAATCGCAGCCAAGCTCGGCCTGACCCCGAAGTACCAGGTCGCCAAGTTCGAGAACATCATCCCGAGCATCACCGGTGGCAAGGTCAACATCGGTGAGTCGTCATTCACCGACAACGCCGAGCGTGAGAAGCAGGTTGACTTCGTCAACTACTACAACGCCGGCATCCTGTGGGCTGCTCCGACAGGCAAGACAGTCGACCCAGACAACGCCTGTGGCCTCAAGGTCGCGGTGCAGACCGGAACCGTCGAAGAGACCGACGAACTCCCCGCCAAGAATGAGGCCTGCGCTGCAGCGGGTAAGCCCGCCATCGAGGTGCAGAAGTATGACGCCCAGGAAGACGCGACCAACGCTGTGGTGCTGGGTAAGGCAGATGCGCTGAGTGCCGACTCACCCGTCACCGGCTATGCCATCTCGAAGACCGACGGCAAGCTCGAAGCCGCGGGCAAGAGCTTCGATGTTGCTCCGTACGGCATCGCCGTGCAGAAGGGCTCAGAGATGACCAAGGCAGTCCAGGCTGCACTGCAGTCGATGGTCGACGATGGCTCGTACGGCAAGATCCTTGACACCTGGGGCGTCACGGATGGCGGCATCAGCACCATCACCATCAACGCGGCGACGAACGGCTAATGACCGACACCGCTCAGAGCTCTCCGGTGGCGATGCCACCGGAGAGTGGCGGCGAGTCTGAGCCGATTAAGGCGATCCGACTCAAGCACCCGTGGCGCAATACGTTCGCCGTGGTGCTGATCGTGATCTTCGTGCTGTTCATCATTGATGCGGCCCAGCGGCCGGCATTCGACTGGCCATCCGTGGGTAAATACCTGTTCGATCGCCGCATCAGTGAGGCGGCATTCGTCACGATCCAGCTCACCGTCTACTCGATGGTGATCGCCGTGGTGCTCGGCGTTGCGCTGGCCGTGATGCGGCTGTCACCGAATCCGGTCTTGAAGAGCATCTCCTGGTTCTACCTCTGGGTTTTCCGGGGCACACCTGTCTATGTGCAGCTGACGTTCTGGGGCCTGCTCGCGATCATCTACTCGAGCATCGACATCGGGATTCCATTCACCGAGCCGTGGATCTCAATCGGTACTGACGCCGCACTCACGCCATTCATGCTCGCGGTGATCGGCCTGGCGCTGAACGAAGCCGCATATATGGCTGAGATCGTGCGTGCAGGACTCCTGTCGGTCGACCGCGGCCAGGAAGAGGCAGCGACGGCGCTTGGCATGAGCTGGTTCCAGACGATGCGCCGCGTGATCCTTCCCCAGTCGATGCGGGTCATCATCCCGCCGACAGGCAACGAAGTGATTTCGATGCTGAAGACGACCTCGCTCGTGATCGCGGTGCCGTTCAGTTTCGACCTCTATGCACGCTCGCGGGACATCTCAGTCGAGACGTTCAATCCGATTCCGCTGCTGATCGTGGCATCCATCTGGTACCTGTTCTTCACCTCGATCCTGATGGTGGGGCAGTACTTCCTGGAGAAGCGATTCGCCCGCGGAGTGGGTGACCGTCGTCCGGACAAGAAGGGCGATCAAGGCACCATCACGGGGACCCTGCCCGTCACGGCGGCAAACCAGCCGACGGTTGTGCTTCCCCCGACTGATACCGACAATCCGCCGATCAATCCAGGGCATGGAGGCATGCGATGACCGACACGTTCATCCCCGCGCCCGCGCCTGACGCCCGCACCGAGGTGCCAATGGTGCTCGCCGAGGGAGTCTCCAAGAGCTTTGGCTCGAACCAGGTGCTGAAGAGCATCTCGCTCGAGGTGAAGCGTGGCGAAGTGATGTGCCTCGTCGGGCCGTCAGGCTCCGGCAAGTCGACGTTCCTGCGCTGCATCAATCACCTCGAAGTGCTTTCGGCCGGAAGGCTGAGTGTTGACGGTCAGCTTGTCGGATTCCGGGAGGCGAACGACAAGCTTTACGAACTGCACCCGAAGGAAGCGGCGAAACAGCGTCGCGAGATCGGGATGGTGTTCCAGCGTTTCAACCTGTTTCCGCATATGACAGCTCTAGAAAACGTCATGGAAGCGCCCATCAGGGTGAAGAAGCTGCCGAAGGCCAAGGTCGAGCAGAGTGCTCGGGATCTCCTGGCCAGGGTCGGCCTTGCCGACAGGGCCGACTACTACCCAGCGCATCTCTCCGGCGGGCAGCAGCAGCGGGTGGCCATTGCCAGGGCCCTGGCGATGGAACCCAAGTTGATGCTCTTCGACGAGCCGACAAGTGCGCTCGACCCTGAGCTCGTCGGCGAAGTGCTCGATGTGATGAAGGGGCTGGCCAAGTCGGGCATGACGATGATCGTCGTCACGCACGAGATGGGCTTCGCCCGGGAGGTCGCAGACTCACTCGTCTTCATGGATGGTGGCGTCGTCGTCGAATCCGGCGACCCGCGTGAGGTGCTGGCGAACCCGCAACACCAACGCACGCAGGCGTTCCTGTCGAAGGTGCTGTAGGGAAACTCAGCACTCGTTGCGGCGGATCCAGTGCAGCCGGCTCAGCCGGCCAGCACCTTCTGGATCCGCTGCAACGACACCGACTCGGCAGCCTTCAGCTCCTGGGCGAACAGGCTGATGCGCAGCTCCTCGATCATCCAGCGCGCACGCATCAGACGTGCAGGGGAGTGCGGCTTCAGCGGAATCGTGCCGCCGGCATCCGCGAACTTCGCTTGCGCGGCCTGTACCTCGTTCATCCAGACCCTGTCTCGTGACGGGTTCTCGACGAGCTTGGTGAGGCGTGCGTTGATGCCGCCGAGATAGCGCGGCAGGTGCCGCAGCTGCGTCAGACCCGTTGCACTCACGAAGTTCGGGTACACGAGTCCGGACAATTGCGCCCTGGCATCGCTGATCGCGGGCAGCAACGCCATGCTCGTCGAGGCCTTGAGCGCCTTGTCTGCAGACCTGGATGCCGTGAGAATACGAGCGACGAGGCCGACGGTCTCAAACATCGAGTCCATCACCACGCCAGACACCCGATCGCGCAGCGTGTCGAACTGCACCTTCATGAACACCAGGCCGTCTGGCTGCACCCGGTAGAGCACGTCGTCGATGCAGGCAGCGAGGCAGTCATCGAAGAGCGCCTGTGTCGACCGGTACGGGCTGGTCGACAGGCTGAGCTTCTCGGTGCCGGTGAGGTGTTGCTGCACATAGTTGACCGGCGACGGGGTGGCCAGGAGCAGCAAGCGGCGCACGCCGTCCGGCAGGGTACGGGCCTGCTCGGCCTCGGTGCTCATCAGCTTGATCGAGACGGATGATCCGTCGTCGATCAGCGTCGGGTACGCCCGAATAGTGTTGTCGCCCTGCTTCGTATCGATGAAGCGGGGCAGTTCGGTGAAGTCCCAGGTGGTGAGGCCACTGCGCTCGATGGCATTCGGGGTGGCAGCAGAGGCCGCCGCAACACTGTCACGGGCCCGGCTGCCGAGCTGACGCTGCAGCTGCCCGAGATCGGTTCCGCTCGCAATCGCCCGGCCGCGGTCGTCGACGACCTTGAACGTCATCCGCAGGTGCCGGGGCACGCGGGCCAGATCGAAGTCTGACTGGCTCACCGGCACATGCGTGAGGCGCTGGATGAGAGTGGCCAGCACCTGCGTGAACGGCTCGGCATCCGCTGAAACAGTGCCAGAAACGGGCGTCGGCAATTCGGCCAGCAGCCTGGCTGCCCAGTCAGCGGCCGGAACCACATTGCGCCGGATGGCCTTCGGCAACGACTTGATAAGCGCGGTCACCAGATCGAGCCTGAAGCCGGGCACCTGCCAGTCGAAACCTGCAGGGGAGAGCCGGGCGAGCAACGCGAGTGGAACCTGAACTGTCACACCGTCGTCATCCGAGCCCGGCTCGAAGCGGTAGCTGAGCGCGAACTTCTGGTCGCCCTGCTGCCACACCGGCGGAAAGAGCGTCTCGTCGATCTCGGGGGTGTCCTCGGCGACAAGCGTCTCCGCGGTCATGGTCAGCAGGTCAGGCGTTTCGAGTCTGGCCTTCTTCCACCACGTCTCGAACGTGCGGGTAGAAAAGACGTCGGCCGGGATACGGCGCTGGTAGAAGTCGAAGACAGCCTCATCATCGAACAGGATGTCGCGACGCCTGGTGCGCTCTTCGAGTTCGGCCAGATCGGCACGCAGCTTCTGGTTGGCGCGGTCGAAGGCGGTGAGACGCTTGTCGATGCGGTCGATATCCCACTCGCCCTCGACGAGCGCATGCCTGATGAACAGCTCGCGAGCAACCGGCTGGTCGACCCTGGCGAACTGCACGCGGCGCCTGGCAACGATCGGCACACCGTAGAGAGTGACGCGTTCGTAGGCGACGACCGCGCCCTGCTTCTTCTCCCAGTGCGGTTCCGAATAGTTGCGCTTGCAGAGATCGCCGGCCAGGGGCTCGGCCCAGGCGGGATCGATCGCGGCGTTCATGCGAGCGAACAGCCTGCTCGTCTCGACGAGCTCGGCGCTCATCACCGCGTTCGGCTGTTTCTTGGCCAACGCTGAGCCGGGGAACAGCACGAAGCGCTGCTGTCTGGCGCCGACATAGTCGCGCTTGGCGGTGTCTTTCAAGCCGATGTGCGAGAGCAGACCGGCAAGCAACGAGCGGTGGATGCCGTCCGGATTGACCGCCGGATCCCCGATGTGCAGACCGAGCGGCTTGGCCAGCTGCTTGAGCTGGCGGTAGACATCCTGCCACTCACGCACGCGCAGGTAGTTCAGGTACTCGTTCTTGCACATCCGCCTGAACGCGCTCGATCCGAGCTCGGCCTGCTGCTTCTCGATGTAGTTCCAGAGGTTCAGCAATGACAGAAAATCGCTCGTCGGGTCCGCGAACCTGGCGTGCTGCTCGTCGGCCTGCTGGCGTCGTTCGAGCGGACGCTCCCGTGGATCCTGAATTGTCAGCCCGGCAACGATCGCCATCACCTCGCGGCTGGTGCCCTGGGGCTTCGACTCGACGACCATACGGGCAAAGCGCGGGTCGATGGGCAGCTTGGCGAGCTGATGGCCGATCTGGGTGAGCGTGGGTGTGGCAGATTTGCTTCGCGTTGCGCCTAGCTCAGCGAGCAGGTCGAGGCCGTCCTTGATGCCGCGGGAATCCGGCGGCGTCAAGAACGGGAATGCGGCGATGTCGCCCAGGCCGAGCGAGATCATCTGCAGGATGACGGCGGCCAGATTGGTGCGCAGGATCTCGGGTTCGGTGTACTCGGGACGCTTGTTGAAGTCGTCCTCTGAGTACAAGCGGATGGCGATGCCATCGCTGGTGCGGCCGCTTCGCCCGCTTCGCTGGTTGGCCGATGCCTGTGAAATTGCTTCGATCGGCAGGCGCTGAACCTTGGAGCGGACGCTGTATCGACTGATGCGGGCGGTACCGGCGTCGATCACATACCGGATGCCTGGCACGGTCAGGCTGGTCTCTGCAACGTTGGTGGCCAGCACGATGCGTCGACGAACGCCTGCGATGGACGACGGCTGGAACACCTTGTGCTGGTCGGCAGATGAGAGCCGGCCATAGAGCGGCAGCACCTCGGTCGGGCTTGAACGGTTCGACGAGGCGAACTTGCCCTGCAGTGCGTCTGCGGCGTCCCTGATTTCGTTCTCTCCGGAAAGGAAGACGAGCACGTCGCCGTTCGACTCGCGCTCCAGCTCATCGAGGGCTGCGCTGATTCCCTCGATGTAGTCGCGGTCGACGGCCGCTGCGGCCTTGTCGAGCACGTCGCTGTCGTCATCCGTTTCGGTGAGAGCATCGGCGACAAGCGGGCGGTAGCGAATTTCGACGGGATAGGTGCGGCCAGACACCTCGACGATGGGTGCCGGTGTGCCGTCGGCCGAGGCGAAGTGGGCGGCGAAGCTCTGCGGATCGATCGTCGCAGACGTGATGATGAGCTTCAGGTCGGGTCGCTTCGGCAGCAACTGCTTGAGGTAGCCGAGCAGGAAGTCGATGTTGAGGCTGCGCTCGTGAGCCTCGTCGATGATGATCGTGTCGTACTTGCGCAGCAGTTTGTCGCGGTGCATCTCGTTCAGCAGGATGCCGTCGGTCATCAGCTTGATGCGGGTGCCAGAACCGACCTTGTCGGTGAAACGCACCTGGTAGCCGACGAGCTCTCCGACCTCCTGGCCGAGTTCATCTGCGATGCGTTCGGCGATGGTGCGAGCGGCGAGACGCCGGGGCTGAGTGTGTCCGATGTTCTGCCTGCCAAGTTCGAGGCAGATCTTCGGCAGCTGTGTCGTCTTGCCCGATCCGGTCGAGCCGGCAACGATGACGACCTGATTGTCGCGGATGGCGTGCGCGATCTCCTCGCGCATCTGGCTGACAGGCAGCTCAGGAGGAAAGTTAATGGGGGGAAGCGGTGCAGGTTCCATGAGCTTTCCATCGTATTCGCTGTGGCTTGTGAGCGTGGGCTGCTCCCGCTGCTCCCGCTGCTCCCGCAGTCCCCGTTCTGTCCGCGCAGTCCAAGTTTCAGTCAGCTCAAGCCCGGAGGACATCCCGATTAACGCTTCTGAACTTCCGGGTCATATGACTCGGAAGTTCAGAACACTTTTTCGGAGTCCGCCAGCTGTGGAGCGCGCCCGGGCAGCCGCTACAAAATTCGGCCGACACCGCCGACACCGCCGACACCGCGACTCCGCATGCGCTGTTAGAGCAGGCCACTTCTCCACACAGTGCAGCGATCGCTCATCGGCAGACTCGACTGCCGGTTAGCCTCCGATCATGCATCCGTTCCAGGTCATGGCAGAGCCCGTTCGTCGCCGCATCGTCGACATCCTCGCGAGTGGTGAGCATACGGCCGGAGAGCTCGCTGCTGTCGTCGGCTTCGAGTTCGGGATCAGCGCAACCGCGGTGTCTAAGCACACGAGACGGATGCTCGACGCAGGCTTTCTCGAGGTGCGGGCCGAGTGGAACAGCCGGGTATACCGGCTGAGCGACGACGCCGTCTCCCGCCTCGAATGGGAAGTCGCCGATCTGCGCCGCAAGTGGGACGAACGTCTCGGCTGGAATGCGCCGGGCGACCCAACCAAAGCAGGGGTGCAGCGCAAGGGCGCGGGAAGACCGTCGCGGGCCGGACGCCGCGGCGCAGGCATTCGCGACGACCCATGGCAGCGGGATAACTGAGCGCATCCGGCTCTCCCGTGCACGGGAGTGACGGGTGCCTTCGCCCCAAGTGTGAAAAGTGTGAATAGTGTTGTCGCATGACAAAAACGGTGCCCACCCTCACACTCAACGATGGCCACACGATTCCGCAGCTCGGCTTCGGTGTCTTCAAGGTTGACCCGGACGAGACGATGCGCATCGTCACCGATGCCCTTGAGGTGGGCTATCGGCACATCGACACGGCAGCGATCTACGGCAACGAGGTGGGTGTCGGCGATTCGATCGCCCGCTCAGGCATTGACCGCGAAGACCTTTTCATCACGACGAAGCTGTGGAACGACAGGCAGGGTACTGAGTCGGTGTTCGACGCATTCGACGAAAGCCTGGAGAAGCTCGGTCTCGAGTACGTCGACCTGTACCTGATTCACTGGCCGACGCCAGCACAAGACAAGTACGTCGAGAGCTGGAAGGCGCTGGAGAAGATCAGGGAAACCGGCCGCGCTCGTTCGATCGGCGTCTCGAACTTCCTTGAGCCGCACCTGCAGCGCCTGCTGGCCGAAACGGATGTCGTACCGGCCGTCGACCAGATCGAGCTGCACCCTGCACACCAGCAGCCGGCGACCACGGCGTTCGCCCGCCGTCATGGCATCCAGATCGAAGCATGGGGCCCGCTCGGTCAGGGCAAGTACCCCTTGCTCGACGAGCACGTCGTCGCCATTGCCGCCGAAGCGCACCGCAAGACGCCAGCACAGGTGATCATCCGTTGGCACCTGCAGACGGGCAACATTGTCTTCCCCAAGTCGACCAGGCGCGAGCGCATGATTGAGAACTTCGATGTCTTCGACTTCGAACTGACCAGGTCTGAGATGTCGGCGATCACCTCACTTGAGCGTGTGGGCCGCGTTGGCGCCCACCCCAATGAGGTCAACTGACCGCAGAGAATTCACGTACACGTGCATCCGCCCGTCGCAACTGCGGCGGGCGGATGTTACGTTCCGCGACGACTCTTACGCCGTGTGTCACCCTCTCTAGCAGCTTCTGAAACGCCGGGCATAGCGTCGGACTATGTCGTACACCTTGAACGTCGTCGCCGTATCCGGCAGCTTGCACGCACCATCGAAAACCACGGTGCTCGTGCGCGAGATCGTGGCTGCCCTGGAGCGCGAGATGGCGATCGACGCACGAGAAATGTCGAGCGACGTGCACCTGATCGAACTCAGCGTTGTCGGACGCGAGTTCTCAGGTGCGCTCAATCGCTCCGAACTGTCTGCAGCGGCAGAGGCTGAACTCCGGCTGATTGAGAACGCCGACCTGCTCATCGTGGCCTCGCCGGTGTACCGGGCGTCGTTCACTGGCCTGTTCAAGCACGTCTTTGATTTCGTGGACCAGTACGCTCTCATCGACAAGCCGGTTCTCTTGGCGGCAACCGGCGGAAGCGACAGGCATGCGCTCATCCTTGAGCACCAGTTCCGTCCGCTGTTCAGTTTCTTCCAAGCGCTCACCCTGCCGCTCGGCGTCTATGCGAAAGACTCGGAGTTCACCAACTACCAGGTGACCGATGAGGCACTGCGCGACCGCATCGCGCAGGCGATCGCCCGGGGGCTGCCGCTTGTCCGGGCAAGCCTGCCAGCCGACGTATTCGCCGATTCAACCGCGATCGTCTGGTGATCACCGTGCCCATCTCTGACTGTCCATTGCTTCCGGTCGTCGGCCAAGACCTCACGGTTCCGCTCATTGACGGAAGCAGCACGCGCTATATCAACCTGGACTACGCCGCATCCACACCGGCACTCGACGTCGTCGCCCAGCACCTCAGTGAGTTGCTGCCGCTTTACGCCAGCGTGCACCGCGGGGCAGGCTACGCGTCACAGGTCTCGACCTCTGCATACGAGAACGCCCGGATCGTCGTCGGCGACTTCGTCGGGGCCCGCCAGAACGACCAGGTGATCTTTACTCGTAATACGACTGACTCGCTCAACCTGCTTGCCGGCATCGTGCCAGGCGAGACGGTGCTGCTCGACATTGAGCACCACGCCAACCTGCTGCCGTGGACCCAGACCAATGGCCGGGTGATCACCGCGGGGGCGACGATCGCCGAAACGCTGCAGAGGGTGGCGGCGACCCTCGCCGAGCGTCCGGCGGCGCTGCTCACTGTCACGGGAGCCAGCAACGTGACGGGGGAGACCCTGCCCCTACGGAAGCTGGCGACAATCGCCCATCGGTACGGCACCCGCCTGGCCGTCGACGGAGCGCAGCTAGTTCCGCACCGCAGGGTCGACCTGGCCTTCGATGGCATCGACTACCTGGTGTTCTCGGGGCACAAGACGTATGCGCCATTCGGCGCGGGGGTACTCGTGGGTCGGGGTGACTGGCTGGATGCCGGTGCACCGTACCTGCTCGGGGGCGGAGCCGTCAGCCGCGTCTCGCTCGATGAGACGACGTGGCGCACCGGACCGGCCAGGCACGAAGCAGGCTCTCCCAACGTGCTCGGCGTCGCCTTGCTCGCGCGCTCACTGCAAGCGCTGGCCGACCTCGACGATGCACAGTGGCACCAGCATGAAGCAGAGCTTCGCACCCAGCTGGTCGACGGGCTGTCCGCGCTGCCTGGCGTGCGTGTGCTGCAGATCTTCCCCGACTCCACGGCCCCGGTCGGCGTTGTCAGCTTCGCCGTCGACGGCGTCGACTCCCGGTTGCTGGCCACCTACCTCTCTGCCGAGCGGGGCATCGGTGTACGCGACGGCAAGTTCTGCGCGCATCCGCTGCTCGCGAGACTCGGAATCACGGAGCCTGCGCTGCGTGCCAGCGTGGGCGTTGGCTCATCGGCAGCGGATGTCGCAGCCCTCGTCGACGCCGTGGCCGCCTATCTCGCACATGGCCCGGTCTCCACCTATGAGCTCATCGATGGGCAGTGGGGCGTGAGCGGTGACGACCGGCCACGGCCGGAGTGGGCGCCAGTGCTCGAGGCTGGCGTCGGCTACTACGGCTGCGGGGCCTGACGTTCGAACGCATCCAGCAACCGATTCGTCAGGCGGCCAGAGGCATCCGCGGCATCGCCCTCTGCGGCCATGACGACACCTGCATTGGCCTCCATGAGTAGCGTGAAGTCACGCCATTCGAGATCGGCGACCACCTGGTGGTCGGCCTGTGCCCGGCGGATGAGCTCCGAAAATCCTGCCTCGATGCTTCTTCTCTCAGCGACATAGCCGTCGCCGTGGAGGAACGAGGTGACGAGCATGTCGGCGCACGCCGGATGGCGGGCCTGTTCGGCGGCAATCTCTTCGACGATCGTGCGGAGGGCGCCCCATGCGTGCGGCTCGGCCATGGCCTCGCCCAGGCGTCCATGCCACCTGGCAACGCTGGTGGAGAACACGGCATCGATCAGGGCTTCCTTGGTGGGGAATCGTCGAAAGAGCGTGGCAACGCCTACCCCAGCCCGTTTGGCCAATTCGGTCATGGAGATGCCTGTCCCGAGCTCGGCGAACGCGTCGCTCGCGACGGTCACGATGCGATCGCGATTGTCGCGGGCGTCTACGCGCAGCTCGGCTGCTCCCGTCGCGGCCATGGGTGCCTTCTCTCTGTCGTGGAACACGCACTAAGTGGAATTGTCGTGCCAGTTAACGATAGCGTTCCTAGTTGGAACGGTCGTTCCACTTATCGAAGGAGACCTCGTGCGTGCTGCTCAATTCTCGAAATACGGGGGTCCGGCTGTTCTGGGGATCGTCGAGGTTCCGGTCCCCGTGCCGACAACATCACAGGTGTTGGTGCGCGTGGCCGCCACCAGCGTCAATGCGATGGACACGGATACACGCAGCGGTTCGCTCAGGATTCTCGCTGGGCGCCGCTTTCCGCAGGGCAGCGGCATCGACGTATCCGGAACGGTGGAGGCGGTGGGAAGCGACGTCACCGGATTCCGGGTGGGTGACCGGGTCTGGGGGATCAAGGCTGGCTTCTTCCCTCGCACGACCGGAGCAGCAGCCGAATTCATGGCCATTGAGGCGTCCTTGCTCGCGATCATGCCACTCAACGTGAATGACGTGGATGCCGCCGCCTTGCCTGCCGTTGGCGTCACGGCGATCACCGCTGTACGAGACACAGCTCGAGTCAAGGCTGGTGATCGCGTGCTCGTCCGGGGCGGTGCCGGTGGGGTGGGCAGTGTGGTTGTGCAGTACGCGCACTCCCTCGGTGCGCACGTGACCGCTCTCGTCAGCGATCGAAACATTGACCTTGTTTTGTCGTTGGGTGCCGACGTGGCCCTGGATCGCAGGACGACACGAGTTGACGATCTCGGAGAATTCGATGTGATCGTGGACACCGTTGGATCCGACCTCTTGCGGTATCGGAGACACCTGTCGACGCATGGCCGCATGGTGACGATCGCATTCAGCTCGATCGGGAGCATGTCGGCCATCGTGCTGTCAGCCGTGTACGGACCGAAGCGGATTCGGACATTCTTCGGCCAACCCGCGCGAGGCGTGATTGCGGAGCTCACCACGATCGTCGAGGCCGGCGGGATTGTTCCGGTGATCGACGGAATTTACCCGCTCAACGACATCGCCGAGGCGCACAGAACGCTCGAGGCAGGCGGCGGGCGCGGAAAGACCGTGGTTCGAGTCCTGGCCTGACGGGCCTGTGCCTGACGGGCACGCGGGCCGGCCGAGCGGAACGGGCGGGACGGGCCGCGTAGGCTGGTCCTTGGCCACAGACTGGCCCCATCGCCCAGAGAGGATCTCGCGCGTGCCCGCAACAGACTTGCCCCGTGAGAGAAAAGTTCATCCAGTTGCGCGCGCTCGCGTGCTGCGCACGGAGCGGATCACCCCACACATGGTGCGCGTGGTGTTCGGCGGCGATAGCTTGGCCGACTTTCCGATGGCGGAGTCCGCACCCACTGACAGCTACGTGAAATTGATCTTCGCGCCCAGCGGGGCGCCCTATGCGGTGCCGTACGACGTCGAACAGGCCAAGCTCGATCACCCGACAGAATTCTGGCCAGTGCTCCGCACGTACACGGTGCGCCGCTGGGATGCGGCACTCGGCGAACTGTCGATCGACTTCGTGGTGCACGGCGATGAGGGTGTCGCCGGTCCGTGGGCGGCCGCGGCGCAACCCGGTGACGAACTGTATGTGCGCGGTCCTGGCGGGGCGTACTCACCCAGAGCGGATGCCGGATGGCACCTGTTCGTCGGCGATGACTCAGCGCTGCCCGCCATCGCGCGTGCGCTCGAGGCTCTGCCAGCCACGGCCACCGCCGTTGCCGTGATCGAGGTTGGCACCGCAGCCGATGAGTACCCCCTTGTCACCGCGGCGCAGCTCGAGGTGACTTGGGTGCACCGTGACGAACAGGGCATAACGGGCTCTGGCGCGGACGTCGAGTCGGACACGGACCCCGACGCCGCCATCGTCGCCGTCGTGCGCGACCTTCCGTTCCCCGAGGGCCAGGTGCACGCATTCGTGCACGGCGCCGCCGGGTTCGTGCGTGAGATCCGTCGGTTCCTGCGCGTGGACAAGGCCGTGCCGCGCGAGTTCCTGTCGATCTCCGGCTATTGGAAGCGGGGCTTGGCTGAAGACGGCTGGCGCTCGGCCAAACGCGAGTGGAGTGCGCCCGTCGACGCGGCAGAAGCGCAGCTCGATGCGACGCGCGATGAACGTCCGCCCCGCGTATGAACGTGATCGAGTGGCTCTTCGACGCCCAATTGCATATCGGCAATCAGGCGATCCTGTGGCGTGAGATTGTCGGAAACATGTTCGGGCTGGCGAGCGCGCTCGGCGGGATGCGGCGCAGAATCTGGGCCTGGCCCGTTGGCATCGTCGGAAACGCGCTGCTGTTCACGGTGTTCCTCGGTGCGGTGTTCGATACGCCGAACCCCATCAACCTCTACGGCCAGGCCGGTAGGCAGCTCATGTTCATCGCCGTGTCGATCTACGGCTGGTACCAGTGGTCGAGGAGTCGCAACTCACCGACGCACGTCGCAGTGGCTCCCCGGTGGGCAGGCAATCGCGTTCGGATTCTTCTCGGCCTCGGCATGGTCGGTGGCACCCTGCTGCTCACCCCGATCTTCACCGCGCTCGGTTCATTTGAGCCGGTATGGGCAGACGCCTGGATCTTCACGGGCTCACTGCTCGCCACATACGGCATGGCGAAGGGCTGGACCGAGTTCTGGCTCATCTGGGTGGCCGTCGATATCGTCGGCGTGCCGCTGCTCGTCAGCGCCGGATACTACGCATCTGCTCTGCTGTACGTCTTCTACGGTGTGTTCACGCTGATCGGATTCTTCGTCTGGATGCGGGTTCAGCGCCGCGCGAAGCTGGCAACTGCACTCAGCTGAGTCCGTCAAGACGAGGCCCGCCAGGTTACGCCCAGTTGCGCCGTGTGAACTGCCTGGCGTAACACGCTCGCCGGTGCACACGTGCGGCACATAGCGTGCAGTCATGAGCGATCAGATCATTCTCGGGGCAATGTTCAGGGCCGTCGGCGCGTACCCATCAGGCTGGCGCTATCCCGGCGCCCATAACAACCCGCTCGATGACACGGCAGTGTTGCGCAAGACCGCCAAGCTGGCCGAAGCGGCCAAGCTTGACTACATCTTCTTCGGCGATTGGCTGGCGACCGGCCACGACCTCGAGTTTCGCGACCCGTACCTGCTCGCGCGCATCGACCCGCTCTCGGCGATCACCTATCTGGCCGGCGTCACCAAGAAGATCGGCCTGATCGCCACGGCCAACACCACGTACACGGATGTCTACGCCCTGGCCAGGGCGACGGCATCCGTCGACAGGTTGAGCGGCGGACGAGCCGGACTGAACCTGGTGACGGGAGCAGAGCCTCGCGCTGCAGGAAACCATGGGCGGGATGCGCACTGGGGCAATGAGCATCGCTACGACCAGGCCGGAGAATTCGTCGATGCCCTGCGCCTGCTCTGGGACAGCTGGGAGGACGACGCGTTTGTACGCAACCGTGAGGACGGCGTGCTGATCGACCCCACCAAACTGCACAAAGCCCAGTATGGCGGTGAGCACGTGCGGGTCGCAGGAGCGCTCAACGTCGCCCGTCCCGTGCAGGGGCAGCTACCGATCGTCCATGCCGGCACTTCGCTGCGCTCGCGCCAGTTGGTGCGGGATGAGGCCGACCTGGCCCTTGTCGCCCTGCCGTCGCTCTCGGAAGCGGTCGCCTTCACCCGGCATCTCAAGCAGGAGGCTCTGAACATCGGGCGTGATCCCGAACAGATCAAGGTGATCACGCCTGTGCTGCCGATCGTGGCCAAGACTCAGGCGGAGGCCTGGGAGATCTTCGACACGCTGATCTCCCTGGTTCCTCTCGATGACGGCGGAGAGCTGTCGAAGGCCGATGACTTCCCGAAGGGACGCAGCATCAGGGCGCTCTCGCCTGTTGTCGGCGTTGCCCTCGGTCCGCGTGACCTCGATGACCCCGTTCCTGTGCGTGTCGCCGCACGGTTCAGTGATGTCGGCAAGCAGCTGCTTGAGACCATTGCCTCACGCACTGGCCGACGCATCGGCAGCGCGTCCAGACCCGTCACATACCGGCATCTGTTGGTGACCCACGTCATCCCGTCATCCGTCATCGTCGGCGATGCCCAGGCCATCGCCGACCACTTCGAACTGTGGTTCACCTCTGGCGCTGTCGACGGCTTCAACGTGCTCACTGCATTCATGAACGATCAGTTCGAGGCATTCACGACGCTGGTCGTACCCGAGCTGCAGCGGCGGGGACTATTCCGTACTGAGTACACCGGCCGCACCCTGCGGGACCACCTGGGGCTCGATCGCCCGCGCAATCTGCACACAATTGAACGGGAGCAGCGAGAGTCAGCCGAGAGCGTCAGGAGCGCATAACAACGCTGGGCCGGCGAAGGGCGCCGACGAATGCGCCGAGCAACCTCGGGCTTACTCGCACGGCCAGGATGCAGAATGGAACATGCCCAATCGACTTGCCACGGCCATCAGCCCGTACTTGCGTTCGCACGCCGACAACCCCGTCGACTGGTACGGCTGGGGCCCAGAGGCATTTGCAGAAGCGGCCAGGCGTGATGTCCCTGTACTGGTGTCGATCGGCTATTCGACCTGCCACTGGTGCCACGTGATGGCCAGGGAGTCCTTCAGCGATCCGGCCCTCGCCGAGTATCTCAATGACAATTTCGTGAGTATCAAGGTCGATCGCGAAGAGCATCCGGATGTCGACGCCAGCTATCTGGCCGCCGCCAGCGCTTTCACCGCCGAACTGGGCTGGCCCCTCAACGTGTTTGTGACGCCGACAGGGCAGGCATTCTTCGCCGGCACGTATTTTCCACCCAGGCCCATGCAGGGACATCCGGCATTCAGGCAGGTGCTTGACGCGGTGGTCGAGACGTGGGCCACTCAGCGTGAGGCCGTGCTGGCCAGCGCCGATCAGATCGCGACGGCGCTCGCCGAGGCTGCCGCCCAGCTCGGGGCATCGAGCGCCCCGCTGCCCACTGACGAAGAACTGCAGAACGCGGTCTCAGAGCTCGTCGCCTATGAAGACACGACGCATGGCGGCTTCGACGGCGCCCCCAAGTTTCCCGTCGCGCCTACACTCGGCTTCCTGCTGCAGCATCCGGGCAGCGGCCAGCAACTCGCACTCCGCACCCTGAAGCGGATGGGAGCTTCCCCCCTGCGCGACCCCGTCGAGGGCGGCTTCTTCCGCTACGCGGTGCGAGCCGACTGGAGCGAGCCGCACTATGAACGGATGCTCTACGACAACGCCCAGTTGCTCGACCTCTACACCCGAGCCTGGCAGCTCACCGGTGACCAGTGGGCGCGCATCGTTGCGACAGGGGTTGCGCGTTTCCTGACAGAGGTCATGCGGTTGCCCGGTGGCGGATTCGCCAGTGCGCAGGACTCCGAAAGCGCAGTGAACGGCCAGCGCACCGAGGGTGGCTATTACGCACTGGAAGCCGAGGATCGAGCCGAGCAGACACCACCTGCACGGGACGAGAAGGTGCTCACCGGCTGGAACGGGTTGGCGATCGGCGCCCTCGCGAACGCCGGGTTCGCATTCGCCGACGCTGCACTGATCGACGCAGCCAGTGCAGCAGCAGACTTCGTGCTTGAGCACCATCTCGGCTCTGACCAGCAGCTGGCCAGGGCATCGATCGACAACCGCCTCTCGTCGGCGCGTGCAACGCTCGAGGACTACGGGATGTTCGCCAACGGGCTCCTCGACCTCGCCATGGCGACAGGGCAGGTGCACTACGCGGATACCGCCAGGAGCCTCGTCGACAGCACGCTCGATGCCGACCTGCGTTTCAGGGTTCCGGGAGGGGCAGACCCGATCCTGGCCGCCCAGGGTCTCGCCGTGCAGATCGACCCGTCAGAGGGGGCATACCCGTCAGGGATCTCGGCGACGGCCGATGCAGCCAGACGATTGTTCGAGCTGACGGGAGAGCGCCGCTACCGGGAGGCTGCCGAGCGCGCGATGTCTGTGCTTGCGCCGTTTGCTCCCGAGCGACCCCTGGCATTTGGCGCTGCGCTGGCCGTGATGACACAGCTCACAGAGCCTGGGCGTCAGCTTGTCGTGGTGTCACCGGACGCTGGCTCAGCGGTGAGCGATCCACATGGTCTCGTCGCGAGCATCCGGATGTCTGTCGGCGTCACCGTGCGTGTCATCGTCACTGACGCGCAGGCTGCCCTGTGGGCGGATGCCGGTTTCGAACTCTGCGCGGGACGCACCTCGCTTCGAGGGCTGCCCACCGCCTATCTCTGCCACGACTTCGTCTGTCGACTTCCGGTCACCGATCCCGACGGACTGGCCCGCGGCTTGGCCACGGCTGTCGGTGACAGCACAATTGAATGATGAGCGACGTACAGATCAAACGAATCTACGATGAACCGGCAGACAGTGACGGATGCCGTGTGCTCGTCGATCGCCTCTGGCCGCGAGGCGTGAAGAAAGAAGACGCACACCTTGATGCCTGGGTGAAGGACGTGGCACCGAGCCCCGACCTGCGCACCTGGTGGAACCACGATCCGGAACGGATGCAGGAGTTCGCTACCCGGTATCGAGCCGAGCTCACCGAACGGCCGGAGAGCGTCGCTGCAGTCGCTGCCCTTGCCGGTCTGATCGCCCAGAACGACGACGCGGACAAGCCCACAACGCTGCTCTATGCAGCCCATGATCCGAAGGTGAATCACGCTCGGATCCTTGCTGATTTCCTGAATGAATAGCCTGCGAATACTCTCAATATTTTCGCTGTCGGAAATCCTGCGACTGCAGCATAGACTGAGCCAAGCGCCACTGGTGTTCTTCCGGCATTAAAGCCGGGCACCGGGATAGCCCACAGCGGCCAAGCGCCGACGTTCAGCAGCGAACGCATCCACTTCAAGCACATATTTCAGTGCTCCGAATTACGTGATTCCATTTCCAGGAGGACCATGGCACCCATCGATCGATCAGACGACAATTCGCTCCAGGGCGACGGCGACGGCTTCCGCAAGGTTGACTCTGCTGGCAGCGATACCGGGGCAATTCCCGTGCTTTCGCTCAGTCGGGAGCCCGAGCTGGTACTCGTTGCAACAGATGCGAGAACTCGCCGTTTTGATCGAGACGATGTGGTGGTGCGTAAGGGTGAAATAACCCTCGCGCGCGGACACTTCACTCCCCATGAGTCGATGGTCAGCGATCTGGTGGCCGTGTACGACGCGCTCACCCGCGCCGACATCGAGTTTTTGCTTGTTCGCGGCGACGGCGGTCGCCTGGCTATTGCCGTCGATCGATCGAAGCGCAAGAAGATCACCAGGGTTCTTGCCGAGGAGTTCGCCAACGAACCTTTCTACGTGCGGCCCGTCACTATCGAGGCAAACGGCGACACCCACGCGGATGAGTCTGGCTCTGCACTCCTCGCCGATGACGGCCTGATGACCTACCGATCGTCAAACGTCTTCCGTGTGTATCGGCCGCGGATCGAGCCCATCGGCCGTCTGCGCTACGGAGCAGAAACCGCGTTCCAGTTCGAGCTCTGGCGGTTCGAAGACGACGAGATCATCGCCCCTGTCGAGAACGCCGTGATGCGTACAACGCTTCCCCGCGCAGAAGCTCGTGAGATGACTGTCGAGCTGCACGGTCGCACGTGGCGCACATTCCAGAGCATGTTCGACGACCTCGCAAGCGACGTGAGCTTCGACATCGACCTCGTGTTCTCCTGGGTCGACGGTTCATCCAGCGATTTCCAGCGCGAGCGCGCCAAGCGGATGCAGGCATACGTGGTGGGGGAGGGCGACGATTCCGACGCCAGGTTCCGCCAGATCGACGAGCTCAAGTACGCACTGCGCAGCGTCTACCTGTTCGCCCCGTGGATCCGCCGTATCTTCATCGCGACAGACTCACCCGCGCCGGCATGGCTCGCTGACCACCCGAGGGTCACCATCATGCGTAGCGAAGAGTTTTTCGCAGACCCGAGCGTGCTGCCGACCCACAACTCGCACGCCGTCGAAAGCCAGCTGCACAACATCCCGGGGCTGGCAGAGCACTTCCTTTACTCGAACGACGACATGTTCTTCGGCCGCCCGATCGGACCAGACCTGTTCTTTTCGCCCGGCGGTGTCTCCAAGTTCATCGAGGCCTCAACGCGCATCGGCCTGGGGGAGAACGAACCATTCCGCAGCGGCTTCGAAAACGCGGCCCGCGTCAACAGGGCGCTGCTGCATGAGCGCTTCGGCAAGGTGACGACCAGGCACCTGGAGCACACTGCTGCCCCGTTGCGAAAGAGCGTGATGCGTGAACTCGAAGCGGAGTTCCCCGACGACTTCGCCCGCACTGCCGCCAGCCGGTTCCGTTCGTCGACCGACATCTCGGTGACGAACTCGCTGTACCACTACTACGCGCTGATGACCGGACGCGCGGTGACGCAGGCACAGGCTCGCTCGCTATACGTCGAGACAACGCTCAAACGTGCGCTCGGCCAGATGGACAAGCTGCGCAAGCGTCGCGACCAAGACATGTTCTGCCTGAACGATGGCAGCTTCCCCGAGATCTCAGACGAGGTCCGTCGCGAGGCCGTCACCGAATTCCTTGAGCGGTACTTCCCGTTCCCCGCGCCGTGGGAGAAGGATGAGCCGCAGTCTTTGGCTACCCAGCAGCCCGGTGGCGCGCTTCAGCCTGAAGCCGTGGAGCTGCTCAATTCAGAACGCGGATCGGCCGCGTCATCGGTGGCTCCCTAAACGCAGATATGGTTCCGGCCGGCATGATCCGGATGCCGGCCTCTGCCAGTCTGCGCGCGCTTTCTTCTGCGTCGATGTAGTCGAGGGCGGCGTAACTGCCGAGCGGAACGACCGAGTGCAGCACTGTGTCTGGATAGACGTGCACGAGATTGAACGCGCGGGCGCCATCGCGACCGCGTGTTCCGCCGACAGGCACTGTCAGATCCTGGGTGTAACAGGTGGCGGATGCCACTGACACCGGGATGCCGGCAAAGGTCGCCGTCGAGGAGTAGTGCAGGTGTCCGGCCAGAATGCTGCGCACATCCGTTCCCCGGAGCACGCTCGCGAGCGGTCCCTGGTCGCGCAGTTCGACCGATACCGCAAGATCAAGCACGCTGGGGATTGGCGGGTGGTGCATCACCAGGATGCTGCCGTCAGGTGCAGGCACGGCCAGGATGTTGTCGAGCCAGTCGAGCTGGGCCTGTGTCACCTCGCCGTGGTGGGCTCCCGGCACTGTGGAATCAAGCGTGATAATCCGCAGTCCGTTGAGTTCGGTCACGCTGTCGATCGGACTGGTAGTCGGCTTCTCGTCGAGCAGGGCCGTACGGAAAGTTGCACGGTCATCGTGGTTTCCCATCACCCAGATCACGCGCGCACCGAGGCGTTCGGCAACGGGTTCCACGATTTCCCTGAGCCTGTCGTATGCGCCGGGCTCGCCGCGATCGGCGAGGTCGCCGGTGAAGACGATGGCCTCAGGTCTACAGCCGGATGTCTCTAGCTCGGCGAACAGTTCGACCAGGTGTCTGGTGCTGTCAACCGAGTTGTACAGCTGATTGCCTGCGGCAAGGAGGTGCGTGTCACTCACATGGATAAGGAAATGGTCCGGCCTGGGGTATTCGGCCGTTCGCATGCTCACAGAGCTTCCATTCGTTCACAAGTGCGAACTCGTCGCGCGCGCACTTACGGTACTGCCGATATTCGATCACGCGTTCTTGAACGATTGGTGTACGCCACGCGTATTGGAACTGTACGCCCGACATTCATGTGCGGGTAAAAAGCTACCTTCGGTGACGTGAAACAGCGCACTATGTGCGACACACAGTGCGCTGTTGTGGTTACTCAACCGCTCTGAGTTGCTCAACCGTTCTTAGTCAGCAACGTCTTTGTGGCTCTCCTTGACAGAGAGGGTGTCTTCGCCGATGTTGGTTTCGACCTTCACCTTGCGTGGGCGAGCCCGTTCGCTGACGGGGAGCGTAATGCTGAGCACGCCGTTTGCGTAAGTGGCGCTGATCTTCTCGATGTCGATTCCTTCGCCGAGATTGAGTTGGCGCAGGAACGAGCCGGCCTGGCGTTCACGGGTGATCCACTTGACGCCCTCGTGGTTGGCAAGCGTGCGTTCAGCGCGGATGGTGAGCAGCTGGCCGTCAACGTCGATGTCGACAGAGCCAGGATCGATGCCGGGCATGTCGGCGCTCAGGACGTAGACGTCACCGTCGCGGTAGAGATCCATCGGCATCCGACGCGGTCCGAGTCGGTTGTCAAACAGGGCACCTGCGAAACGGTCGAGGTCGCGAAGTGGGTCAAAGTTCGATGCCATTTTCTACTCCCTTGCTTCGGGCCGTGGCCCGACTCGTGATCAAAGTTTTCAAAGTTGAGTCGACTTGACTCAACTATGTCCAATTTAACACCCGTGATTGTTGCCCGCCAATGGAGCTGACGAATTCTCAGTCGGCTCTCAGCGACGCCGCCAATCCGGAGTCTGATGGCGCGTTGTACGGTGACTCGCATCGGCCTAGCCGGAATCGGGCGCACTGCCTAGGCTGTGCGACATGGCTCGCTACGTGCGTTTTGACGAATTCGGTGGCATCGACGTGCTGCACATCGTGCATGAGGATCCGCCGTTACCCGCGGCAGGGGAGATCCGGGTGCAGGTCCACTCAGTGGGCCTCAATCCGGTCGACTGGAAGATCCTGCACGGAGGTCCGACTGCTGCGGCCTATCACGCTGTACCGCCATGCGGAAACGGCAATGACTTCGCGGGTGTTGTCGACGAGATCGGGAGCGGCGTGGTCGACTTCGACCTCGGCGACGAGGTGCTCGGCGGAAGGCGGATGTTCGCTCAGGCCGACTTCGTGATCATCGATGCGGACAAGGTGATTCGCAAGCCCGCCGGCCTGGGTATGGACGAAGCGGGATCGCTCGACATCGTGGGACGCACGGCGTGGGCAACAGTGCACTCGCTTGACCTCACTCGGAAGGACACCGTCCTCGTGAGCGCTGCGGCCGGCGGAGTCGGGGTGCTTGCAGCGCAACTGGCCAAGCGCACCGGGGCGACGGTGATCGGCACGGCGAGCGAAGCCAACCATGAATTCTTGCGCGAACTCGGCATCATCCCGGTCGCGTACGGCGAGGGTCTGGTTGATCGGGTGCGCGCTGTGGCGCCGCACCTCACCGCCGCACTCGACAACAACGGGCCCGCAACGATCGATGCTGCCCTGAAGCTCGGCGTGCCGGGCAATCGCATCAACACCATCGCGGCCAGGGGCCACCGCACCGATGCCGGAATCCAGGGAGTCGGCGGTGCCCAAGCAGCCCTGCCAGAGCTCGAGAAAATCGCCGAGTTGATCGCGTCAGGCGACCTCGTCTTCCCTATCGACAGCGTCTACCCCCTCGAACGCGTGCGCGATGCATACGAGCACCTCATGACGGGGCATGTGCGCGGCAAGGTTGTGCTCAGCCTGGTGTGAGGCCCGCGTCGCCCGTATGGAAAGTTCCTCTATCGTGGTGTGCGAAGGTTGTTAGGTGCGCCAGAATCCGACGAACAGCCCCGGCAGGTATCTACTTGCCGGCGCCTGCATCGTTGCCGCGTTCACGATGTTGTACCTCTATTTCGTGCGCACCGAAAGCGGGCAGCTGATCGATCAGCTGGCATATAACGGCGCGGATTTTGGTTGGCGCAGCGTCACCCCGTTCACGAGAAGACTGCTTGACACCCTGCCGGCGATCTCGGGAGTCATCGGCTTCGTATTGACTGTGGTCATCGTCCTGGTGCGCAAGAACTGGACCACATTCGTCGTCGCCCTGACCGCTGCCGCGGCCGCAGCTGCCTCGACGCAGATCCTGAAATATGCGATCCTGACGCGTCCGGACCTGGGGGTTGAGGGCTTCGCTGACAACTCATTCCCCTCGGGGCATACGACGGTGGCCGCGGCATCCGCTCTGGCGGTCTTTCTGGTTTCCAGCGCCAGGACACGGCCCATCGTCGCCGGTTTGGGCGGTGCATACACGGTCATTGCCGGGGCATCGACTCTCGCCAACCAGTGGCACAGGCCGAGCGATGTCATTGCGGCATTGCTGGTGGTCGCCTTCTGGGGTTGCGTCGCCGGATTCCTGCTTGCTGTGCTCGTTCCCGGACGGGCCGAAGTGCGCACCACCTCCAGGTCGCGATTGCTGCTGTGGTTGCTCGGCCCGTTCATCGTGGTGGCAGCGATCGCATTCGTGCTCACCCTGATCAATTCGACGAAGGACGACCCCGATACGGTGATTGCCTACATCGGTGGTGTCGCCGCGATCATCGCCGTTGGCTTCACTCTTGCAGTGATGGCAGTGCGCACCTTCGCGCGACTGCCCTGACTGAATGTGAGCGCGATCAGCACTATCATCCGGAGAACTCGCGTGTAACACTGGCCATATGGTCGTCACGCTCAGGGGGCTGCAGACTGCGGTACCTCCCACAATTCTTGTGCAGGATCAAGTGCGCGACGTTTTCGCCGCGCAACATGGTCTCAGTCGATTGGCCCAGCGGCTGGTCACCACGTCGTTCAATATGTCGGGGATAGAAACGCGCCGCACGGTCATCGAGGAGCTCACGCTCGATCCTGGTTCAGGACACTCGACCGCGGAGCCGCAGTTCTTCGATTCGGAGACGCAACAGCTGCTGTCACCGAGCACAGGGTTGCGAAACGAGCTCTACATTGTCGAGGCGACGAAGCTCTTCGTCGAGGCAGGGCGGCTGGCACTCGCAGCATGCCCAGACGTCGAGGCGGCCGACATCACCCATGTGGTGACGGTGTCGTGCACGGGGTTCTACGCTCCTGGTCCCGACTACATGCTGGTGCGCGAGCTGGGTTTGAACCCGGCGACACAGCGCTACCACCTGGGATTCATGGGCTGCTACGCCTCGATGCCAGCGCTCCGCACGGCCAAGCAGTTTGTTGACGCGAACCCTGATGCTGTCGTACTCGTGGTCAGCGCCGAGCTCTGCTCACTGCACCTGCGTTCATCGAGTGACCCAGACACGATAGTTGCATCGTCGCTGTTCGGAGACGGTGCCGCAGCGGGAATCGTGAGTGCGCGGCATCCGGTTCCCGGCGAGAAGGCGTTCACGCTCGACCACTTCGAGACGGTGATCACGCCGGTCGGTGAGGGAGCGATGGCCTGGAAGATCGGCGATGCCGGCTTTGAGATGGTGCTGAGCTCGTATGTGCCGCACATCATTGACGAGCACATCGAGGGGGCTCTCGCTCCGCTGCTGGCCAAAGACGAGCAACTGAGCGTCTTTGCTGAGGGGATGCGGGCTGAAACTGTTGTGGCTGCTGACGCTGCGCTGCAGCCGGACGGAGCGCGTCAGGTAGCGACGCTCGAGCAGCCGCTCGACAGGGCGATCGCGCACTGGGCGATCCACCCGGGCGGACGCAGCATCCTCGACAAGACCGAGGCCAAACTGGCGCTGCGCGAGGAGCAGCTGGTGCCCTCGCGCGAGGTGTTGCGTACCTACGGAAACATGTCGAGTGCCACGGTGCTCTTCGTGATGAAAGCCATCCTGGACAGCGACAGGGCCGAGGACGGCGATCGCACCTGCGCCATGGCCTTCGGGCCTGGCCTCACTGTCGAGAGCGCTTTGCTCAGCGTCATCCGCGGATAAAGCGTGCGGGTAATCCCATCGCTCGCGCTTCGTGCCGACGATATCAATGAGGTGATGGACTCACCGGACTGCGATGCTGGGCGCCTGCGCAACACCTATCTGTACTTTCGCTACGTCAATGCGGTGCTGTCGGGATGGCGCCTGACGTATCTGCGAGACATCAGACCGACACTGTCGCCCGACCGCCTGAGCACCCTGCTTGATATCGGAACCGGAGGTGGAGACGTCGCTCGGTCGCTCAGCCGGTGGGCCAAGCGCGACAGGTTGAGGCTGAGTATCACCGCCATCGACCCGGATGCCAGGGCGCACGAATTCACCGCCAGCCAGCCGACCATGCCCGATCTCACCTTTCGCACCGAGCTGAGTTCTGACCTGGTGGCCAGGGGCGAACGCTTCGACTTCGTGATCTCGAACCACGTGCTTCATCACCTGACCGCCGTCGAGCTCGGTGCGTTGATGGTGGATTCGGAACGACTCTGTTTGCAGCAGGTGCTGCACTCCGACATCGAGCGCAGCCGCTGGGGATACGTCGGCTTCGGGCTCGGCACCTGGCCACTGTTTCGTGATTCGTTCATTCGGGAGGACGGCCTGACGTCGATTCGACGCAGCTACACGGCGACGGAACTACGGGCGGGGCTGCAGGACCTGAAGGATGCCGGCCTCGCGTCTGGCTGGGACGTGACCCGCGAACTACCGTCGCGGCTGGTGTTGCGGTGGCGGCATCCGTCACTCCGGCCGTCACGGGGGCAGCCGGATGCGTGATGTCGTCATCGTGGGCGGTGGCCCGGTTGGGATGCTGCTGGCGTGCGTGCTGGCGCAGCGCGGCCTCGACATCGAAGTGCTTGAACAGCGTGTGGAACCGGCGCGATTGTCGCGGGCCATCGGCATCCATCCGCCCTCGCTGGTGGCGCTCGGGCACGCGGGTGTCGCCGACGCAGTGCTGGCAGGAGCAGCTCGGATTCGGGACGGCGAGGTGTGGAGCGACGGGTCACGCCTCGGCAGCCTGACATTCGATCGGCTGCGGACGGAGCATCGGTTCGTGGCGTCGCTGCCGCAACATGTGACAGAGGAGCTGCTTGCGGCGCGGCTTCACTCGCTGGCTCCCGGCGCCCTTCGCCGTGGCGTGCGGGTGACGTCGGTGCGTGATCTGCCCGATCGGGTCGTTGTCGGGGTGGAGCAGGGGGAAGGCGCAGGCGAGATCGATGCCAGGTTCGTGTTGGCTGCCGATGGTGCGCGCAGTACGGTGCGTGCCGCGGCTGGCATCCCCTGGCGGGAGTACGGGCATCCTGAGACCTATCTGATGGCCGATTTTCCAGCGGATGCAGCGCTCGAGTCGATCGCCGTGCTCTACTTTGAGCGGTCGGGAGTCGTTGAATCGCTGCCGCTTCCGGGTGGCCAGCGGCGGTGGGTGGCGCTGACCGCTGGTTTGCAGACCGGGGCGTCCGGTGCCGATCTGGCCGACATCATCCGCTCGCGAACTGGCGTGCAGCTGCCGGCGACGACTGACACGCCGAGTGCGTTCACGGCCAGGCAGCGGTTGGCGGGGCGATTTGTGTCTGGCCGCACGGTGCTGGTGGGAGACGCGGCGCATGAGATCAGTCCGATCGGTGGGCAGGGTATGAACCTCGGCTGGCTTGATGTGCTTGAACTCGCTCCGGCGCTGGAACAGGCGGTGCGCGGATCGGTAGCTGGAGCGACAGCTGCAGCGGACACGCTCGCCGGCCTCCGTCGCTACGACCAACATCGCCGATCGAAGGCCAGGATGGCGATGCGTCAGGCCGGCTTCAACATGGCGATGGGTCGCCCCATCGACGGCGTGCCGCTGCGTGCGCGCAACAGTGTGGTGCGGGTGCTTGCGCTTCCGCCAGCCAATGGCGTGGTGGCGCGCGCGTTCACGATGCGTTGGTTGTAGGTGCCGGCGGGCGCACGAATTCGAGTTCGGTGCAGCGGAAGAGCATTGGTGCAGAAGAATAGACAGGTGACTGTTCCACTGATCGACCTTCTGCGTGCCGACCTCGCCTCCGCCAACTACTCAGTGACTGCGCTCACCGGCTTGTGGGGTGTCGAAGCGGATGCCGCTCTTCATCGCAACCAGCGGGTGCCTGCCCTGCGGGCGCTCAAGGCGCTGCGGCAGAAACTCGGGCGTCCGGAGCGCTCGGCAACACTGGCGCAATTGTTCGTGCTCGGTCTCCCCGTCACCCGCGCCGACCTGGATGCGGCGTTGCCCACGCTCGGCACGACCGGCGCCCTGGAGTTGGGGCTGGTTGAACCCGACACCGCGCCCGACCTGCTTCGCCCCCTGCTTGACCTGCGACCGTACAGCTTCATCGATGCCCAGGGTGCAGGCAGCTGGTGGATCGCGTCCGACCTCGGTGAGCTCGCACTCGGCCATGCCCTCGGCGAGAATCACGTGCTCGGCGTCGGAGGGGCGTCCCTCACGCTTGCGGGCCTCGTGCTGCCGAACCCCGTGAGTTCGGCTCTCGACCTCGGTACCGGATGTGGCATCCAGGCCATGCACGCCGCCAGGCATGCCGACCGGGTCGTCGCCACAGACATCTCAGAACGCGCCCTCGAACTGGCGGCCCTGAACGCCCGGTTGAACGGCATCACCAACATCGAATTTCGGCTCGGCAGCCTCTTCGAACCTGTCGCGGGGGAGCGCTTCGACCACATCATCTCGAACCCGCCGTTCGTCATCACCCCGCGCACCGAGGGTGTGCCGAGTTACGAATACCGCGATGGTGGACTAGTCGGCGACGCGATTGTCGAGGCCGTCGTCACCGGAGCCGCGGCTCACCTCACGCCAGGCGGTGTCGCCCAGCTGCTCGGAAACTGGGAGTACCGCACCAATGTCGATGCATTCGACCGGATGACTGCGTGGCTCGACCGACCGGAATCGGGCAACCTCGACGCGTGGATCATCGAACGCGAGGTCGAACTCCCCACCGAGTATGCCGAGACGTGGATTCGCGATGGCGGAACCCGACCAGACACCCCAGACTTCGATCGGCTCTACGGCGCCTGGCTCGACGACTTCGCTGCCCGCAACGTGGCCAAGGTCGGCTTCGGCTACATGCTGCTGCGCGCACCGGTTGAGGGACCAGCGGCATCCGCTGCGCCGTTCCGCCGCCTGGAACGTCTGCTCGGTTCACTCGGTCAGAACTCCTCTGGCCTCGGAACCTACCTGGCCGAGTGTCTGGCTGCCCACGACTGGCAGGCGGCAACCAATGACGACGCGTTGTCCCGCGCGCACCTGATCGTTGCGCCCGATGTCACCGAGGAACGTCACTACTGGCCGGGCAACGACGACCCCACGCTGATGACCCTGCACCAGGGTGCCGGATTCGGACGCACGGTACCGCTCGACACCGCCCTTGCCGCCTTGATCGGTGCCTGCGACGGCGACCTCAGTGTCGCCGCAATCATCGGCGCGCTTTCCCAGCTGCTTGAGGTCGACGAAGATGCCCTGACAGCAGATTTGCTGCCGCGCCTGCGCGAGCTGCTGGACGACGGATTCCTGCGAGCCCCGTCGGAGTAGTGCTTAGGGCTTAGGGCTTAGGGCTTAGGGCTTAGGGCTTAGGGCTCAGGTTCAAACGGCTTGGTGTTGCATAACTCCTGCAGAATGCCGAGAGCGCTCGGGTCGATGGCCGGAATCATGCGGAAGTCTCGGCCCCGACGCAGCAAATTGCAGGAGTTATGCACTGAGTACTGCCCCAAACGACGCGACTCGGCTGCCGACCAAGCTTGACTTGCATGTGAGAACAGCCGACAGCGACAGCGACAGCGGCAGCTCAGCTCAGGCTCAGCTCTCAGTAACGGATATCGAAACCCGAGTGCCCGGTCGGCTCCAGCTCGGTGACGGTCAGCGACGACACCTCGGCACCCCACGGACCGGCCTTCAGCCACTCGAGCATGGAGGCGACAGCTGCTTCGGAGCCCTCGATGTCGACTTCAACCGAGTCGTCGGCCTGGTTGCGGACATAACCGGTGACGTCACGCCTGATCGCCTGCTCGCGCGCCGAGTACCGGAAGCCGACGCCCTGAACCTGGCCATGGACGATCACGTGTCGTCTGATCACGCATCTATCCTGCTCCGCCGTCGGCTATGCGGCCACTGCAAATATGCCTGACTGCAAAAATTCTCGCAGGCGTGCGGTGTGCGGTGCCAGATCGAAGCCGCGCTCCGCGACCCAGGAATCGGAGTAGTACGAGTCGAGGTAGCGCTCGCCACCGTCGCAGATCAGCGTAACGACGCTGCCGGTCTCACCGGCCGCGAGCATGCGGGCGATCAGCTGGAAAGCGCCATACAGGTTCGTGCCTGTTGAGCCACCGGCATTGATTCCTGTCACGTCGGCCAGAAAGCGCATGGCGGCGATCGACCCTGCATCGGGCACAGCGAGCACCTCGTCGATGACCGCCGGAATGAACGACGGCTCAACTCGGGGCCGACCGATTCCCTCGATGCGCGACGCACACCCGATGACGTGCCGACAGTTCTCTGCCCAGGCCCTCGCGAATGCTGAGCCTTCCGGGTCGACGACAGCAACCTTGGTCGCGGTCTTCGTATAGTGGGTGTACCGGCCGATCGTCGCGCTCGTTCCGCCTGTGCCTGCCCCGACGACGATCCAGCGAGGTTCGGGATGCGCCTCTGATGCCAACTGGTCGAAGATCGCCGAGGCGATGTTGTTGCAGCGCCAGTCGGTGACGACCGAGGCGTTAGTGAACTGATCGAGGTAGAACCAGCCGGCTTGTGCGCCCAGACGTTCAGCTGCAGCGTAGACCGCGTTCGGGTCGGCGATGAGCAGGCACGTGCCGCCGTACTGCTCGATGAGCGCGAGCTTCGACGGGCTTGTCGTCGCCGGCACGACAGCGACGAAGTCGAGGCCGAGCAGCCGGGCGAAGTACGCCTCAGAGACCGCCGTCGAGCCACTTGACGCCTCGACCAGTGTCGTGTTCGCGTCGAGATCTCCGTTGACCAGGGCGAACATCAGCAGCGAATGGGCCAGACGATGCTTCAACGACCCGGTCGGATGCACCGACTCATCCTTCAAATAGAGGTCGATGCCCCACTCGGCCGGCAGCGGAAAACGTCGAAGCGGGGTCTCTGCTCGCTCAGCATGACGACCGACTTCAGCATCGAGCTTCTTGATCGCCTCGGTGATCCACATATGGGTATCGGTAGGCATGATTCAACGATGCCAAACCAGGGATATTACAACAATGGCCAACATGTTTCGGATGCCATAAGCAGGGCTTATGGGGGTTGGGTCGAGGGTCAGTCGACGGTGACGAGATCAAGCCCACCTGCGGCAGCGCTGAGCGCATCGATCGTCTGACGGACGCCCGGTACCCGCAGCAGTGACTGCGAAGACACCACCCTGACAGTTCGAACGGGCGCGGGGGAGAGCCTGCGCAGTACGAGATCGGAGTCGGGGCGCGCTGCAGCGAGCATGATGTCTGTCACCATTGCGACCCCGAGGCCCGCAGCGACAAGCCGTTGAAGCGCCACATAGTCATCGGTTTCGAAGGCGATATCGGGGCTGAACCCGGCCACCTCGCACGAGTTGACGAGGTTGCCTCGGCAGGAGGGGCAGCCCGCGATCCAGTGGTCGTCCGCCAGGTCGTTCAGGGTGACCCGGGCTTTCGCGCTGGCCGGATGCGAGCGCGGCAGGGCAACATACACGTTTTCCTCGAGCAGCTCTGTGCTCACTTCGTCGGTGAATGCCAGCGGCGCGGGTTCGTCGTTGGAGCTGCCTGACGCGTAGTGGTACACGACGGCCAGGTCGCACTCGCCGTTGCGCAATATGTCGAGTGACTCCTCTGGCAAGGCCTCGACAAGCGTGAACGAGAGTCCAGGATGCGCCTGCGAGACAGCGGCGAATGCGCCGGGCAGCAGCGTCGCGGCAGCGCTGGCGAACGAGGTGACCCGCACCTGGCCGGCCCGAAGCCCGGCGACGGCGTCGACTTCGGCGCGGGCGAGCGACACCGACGAGAGCACCGATGCACCGTGTCGCAGGAGAACCTCGCCTGCACTGGTGAGGTGCACGCCCGTTGTCGTTCGAGTGAGCAGCGGAGTGTTGAGCTCGGCCTCAAGCTTCTGCAGCTGCTGGGTGACAGCAGGTTGTGAGTAACCAAGCTGGCGTGCGGCACCAGAAAGACTGCCAGCGGATGCCAGTGCCTGCACGAGTCGCAGGTGCTTGATTTCGATCATCTAGAGCATGCGCTTGGAAGTTTGCTTGTACCGCAGCAGATGTGCTCGCACCGAAAAGGCTCCACCAATTAGGAGCGAGACCCCGGCGATCGGCAGCACCACGGCGATCATGGTGTTGCCCGTGAGGGCATTGACGATGAGCAACAGCACTGCAACGGTGCTGAAGGCGAATCCGGCGATTGCGCAGGTGTTGAATGACCAGTGCTTCACGGAGTGTGGCATCCCATCGGTTGGTGTCTGGATCAGGTATCTGAATCAGGTGTCTGGATCAGGTATCTGAATCGACTGTGCGAACGTACATCTCTCACGGTATCAGCAGCGCATGGCAGCTGGCCCGGCATAGATTTGACGTGAAGCTGGCTGACCCTGCCGGTCATTCACCGAAGGACACTGCCATGAGCACAAGCGAAACGCGGGCCGCCACCGTCGCCCGCCACGAAATCTTCCAGACAAGCGTGATGAGCGCGCTGCTTGACGGTGTGTACGACGACGAACTGACAGTTGCAGAACTGCTGACCCACGGCAATTTTGGCATCGGTACCTTCAATGCCCTCGATGGCGAGATGGTCATCCTCGACGGCGAATGCTTCCAGCTTCGCAGCGATGGAACGGTGAGCATGCCGTCACCCGAGGCCCGCACGCCCTATGCCGTCATCACGGAGTTCGTGCCTGGCATCCGTCGCGAGCTACCGGACGGCAGCCTGCGCAGTGATGCCTCGACGTTCATCGACCACATGACAGTCTCAGAGAACTACATGTATGCGCTGCGGATCACCGGTGATTTTGAGTGGGTGCGTACCCGCACAGTGGTCAAGCAGAGCAAGCCGTATCGCCCCATGGTGGAGGCGACGGATGACGACGCCGTCGTTCGCTTCGATGACGTGCGGGGCACCGTCGTCGGCTTTCGGACGCCGTTGTATGAGACGGGAATCTCGGTGCCTGGATGCCACGCTCATTTCATCGACGATTCCCGCAGTCAGGGCGGGCACGTGCTCGACTTCAAACTGCGCAGCGGGGTGGCCGAGCTGTGCCTAGCGACCGACCTGCACCTGCGCCTGCCGATGACTCCCGCGTTCCGGGAGGCGAACCTGGCGCCGGATGACCTCGACGCTCAGCTACAGAAGACGGAGATGCACCGCTAGAGCGGATGCTGTCGGCTGTCGGCTGTCGGCTGTCGGCTGTCGGCTGGTCGGCTGGTCGGCTGGTCGGGCCGGGCAGCGGGGTCAGCGCGCCCGCTGTGGCGCTTCGCTACCGCTACAGCGGGCGCGACGAGCCAGAACGGGCGCGGCCGACGCCACTTCGTGCGCTTCGAAGGACTAGCGCGACGCCCAGACTCCGAGTTCGTTGCCGCTCGGGTCAGCGAAATGCAAGCGTCTGCCTCCGGGGAACGCATATGGACAAGCGTCGACGAGATCGTCGCAGAGGTCGGCCGATACGCGGCAGAGCACCCTGACGACGAGTGGATCATCGGTGCGTCCTACAACGGCAGCCTCGCCCCAGACGGCCTGTTCGACGCTCGCTGGCTGGCCGAGTCGGCTGTAGACTTGTACCCGGATTTCCGCCTCTCAAGTGGCAGAGACAACCCCACGAGGCGTAGCCTGAACTATTGTTTCTGCGCGCCCCGTTTGGGGTTCGCCAGCTCCCGGACACAGTCGCTAGATTCGATGAAGCCCCGTGTGAGCTTATCGACCAGTTCCGCCGGAGACGCGTGAACGAAAAATCAGACCCAGGGAGAGTGACGTGACGCAAGCTCTCTCCATGCGCCAACGCTGCCCTGGGCAGTCGGTCATCGAAGAGTTATTGCGGCTGCAGGCAGATTCTCCTGCTCGCTCAGCGCTGTCCCGGATGTTCGGACGGTCGCCGTTGACGGCCGCGGCCAGGTCCTGGTACCAGGGCGCCAAGGGCGAGATCGCGGTCGGCAGTCTGCTGACGAACCTGCCCCCGGAGTGGACGGTGCTGCATGCGCTGCCCGTCGGCACCCGCGGGTCAGACATCGACCACATCGTCGTCGGCCCTGGCGGTGTCTTCACGATCAACACGAAACACCACAAAGACAAAAAGGTCTGGGTGGCGAAAGACACCCTGCTCGTCGACGGAGCGAAGAAGGACTACGTGCGCGACGCCGAGTTCGAGGCACGTCGCGTCGGCAAACTGATCGAGAAGCGGATGCCCCTTCCCGCGCCGGTACAGCCCATCCTGACGTTCGTCTCGCCCGCGCAGCTGATGATCCGCGAGAAGCCGGTGCAGGTGAAGGTTCTCGAGGCCTGGCAGCTCAATCGCTGGCTGACCAACCTCTCACACGTCTTCACCGAACCAGAGCAGGACGAGATCACCTCAATCCTCGAGGATCCGAACACGTGGGCCGTCGTGGCCAGCGGGACTGTGGCATCCGCATCGGCCCCAGCTTCAGTCGACGTGCTCACGAGTCAGTCGGCGCACGGAGATGCCCGCGTCACGCCGACACCGGCCGACAGGGTCTGGACCGGTGACTCTGCACTGATTCCTGAAGACCCCGATGAATCCGAAGCGGCCGGCTCAGAAATATCTGTCGGATTGATGGCCGAGTTCGAACGACTCGACGCCGAGGTGCGCTCTGCGCGTACGCGTCGCGCGGGCTGGAACGTCGCCGGCTATGCGCTGCTGGTAATCGCGCCGGTTTCGGCCCTGTGGATACTGGGCGACATGCTGACGGGTGCCGGCGGGCTCTAGTCGCTCGTCAGGCACTCGTCCCGGAGCGCCGAGAGTCGCCGTTTTCGCCGAGAATCGCTGTTGCAACGGCGACTCTCGGTCGTATGGGCGACACTCGGGGTAGCGGATGCGAGGACTGCGGATGCGAGGACTGCGGATGCGAAAACTGCGGATGCGAGGACTGCGGATGCGAGGGCTCCGGATGCGAGGACTGCGGATGCCGAATTACAGGCCGGATGCCGCCAGCGCCTCGGTGATCTGCTCCTGCACCTCCGTGCTGCTGATCGTCGCTGTGCCGTCGCCCGGTTGCACTCCGTAGTCGCCGAAGCTTGCGTGGTTGGCGCCGTCGATCTCGACAAATGTGGTGTCGTTCGGCAGCAGGTGGGCAGCCGCGTCAATCTTCTCTGGCGTGCTCAGCCCGTCGTTGCTGCCGCCGATGCTGATGACCTCGAGGTCGGTGTCGGACAGATCATTCGCGCAGTAGCTGCCGAAGAGCACCAGCCCGCTCACCTCGGGAGAGTCAGCGAGCTGGCAGGCGCGCACCCCGCCGAGTGAGTGTCCGCCGACGAACCAAGTGGAGACATCCGGAGCCTGATCGGTGAACGTCGTCAGCGGGCGGGTGTCGAAGAACGCGAGGTTGAGCGTTGGCTTGGTGATGACGACTGTCGCTCCGGTCTGCTCGACGATGCCCGACAGCTTGTACATGTAGGCGTACGGGTCGACCTTGGCTCCCGGAATGAAGACGAGCCCGGTGCCTGACGCATCGTCGGTAGGGGAGAGGATGACGGAGTCGTCGGTGGAGGTGACCTGGATCGCGGGATTGCGCCACACCTCGAGCGCTGCGGAGCGCGTGCCCTGCATCACGATGTTCGCCCAGACCAGCACTCCGACGACGAGGAGTAGGAGCACGGCGAGCACCGCGCAGACGATGGTTACTGTACGGCGGCGGATGCGAGCGGCAGAAGTAGTCACGATGTCATACTCTCATTTCACGCCCGTGCCTGTGGTATCTGACAGCTCGAAAGTCGCCTGTTCGACGGCCTCCGCGACGTCTGGGTCAGCAAGAGGCAGGAAATGCCCGGCGATCGGCAGCCGAACGTTGCGCGCTCCGACCAGGGCGCTCGTGTTCGGAATGTGCGGGTCGAAGTCGGCGTAGATCGACACGATGCGCTCATTGACGTATTGCTGGGCGAGCAGCGCCAGCACGACCTCGTTGTGGGGCGAGAAGTCGCGGAGGATCCGAGACGGCATGAACCGCGCGTAGCTCGACCCGGAGAACGGTGTTGAGACGGCCACCATGCCGACGATGTTCAGCGGGGCACGCGCAGGGGCACGGGCAGGGCCAGGCGCAGACGCAGACGCAGACGCAGGCGCAGACGCAGACGCAGGCGCAGGGATGTCATCTGGATGGGGCTGGTCTGCCGCCTGCGCCAACATCAGCTGTTTGCCGATCAGGCCGCCCTTGCTGTGCGCCAGCAGGATGAACCTGTCTAGTGCGTGCACCGCCTGTAACCGGCGCAGCGCGTCCTCGACGACCTCCGCCGACTGGCGGATCGGCATCCGGTTGAATGCGAGGTCGGGCACCGAGAACACCCGAAATCCGAGGGAGCTCAGGCGCTGCGCGACCGGTTCAAGAAAGTACCAGTTTTCGAAGACGCCCGGCAGCAGCACGATCGCGGGGCGGGCCGCGTCGCCCTGCATGAAGTGAGCGGGAACGTCCCGGTGCAGCAGTGAGCGCGCTTGCTGCGACCCGGCGTAGGCATAGTCACGTCCTCGCCACCCGAGCTGCTGCAGCAGATTCATGCGAGCGGCAGATGTTTCACAATGAGGTCGGCGGCACAGACGCCGTCTTTGACCATGGTTTCGTGGCCTCTGCCCTCGATTTCGGCCAGACGGGCATTGGGCACGAGCGCCGTGACCTCGGTCGCCCAGTCGTGCGGACTCACCGGGTCGCGCAGCCCGCGAATCACCAGGGTGTGTGCCTGGATGTGCGGCAGCGTCGCCTCGATCTCGTGCGCCATCATGCTGCGCAGTTTCTTGGCGAACCAGCGCGGCCCCGCCTTGAGATAGTTCTGGATGCCGAGGGCGAGCACGCGCGGGTCGTCGTTGTAGAGGTCCTGCACCATCCGCCACGCTTGCAGCCCGATGCTTCGCTCGTGCCGGTTGACGGTCGGCGCGATGAGTACAAGTTCATCGAACAGATCGGGGCGCGCTCTGGCGGCTTCGGCCACGACCTGCGTTCCCATGGAATGACCAACCAGCACCGGATGCTCGAGTGCCAGGGCCTCGGCAAATTCCGCGAGCACCCGACCCAGCTCGGCCATGCTCAGGTCGTTGTCTGGTTCGGGTTCGGGGGAGTCGCCGAAGCCGGGCAGGTCGATCGCGACCACGCGGCCGGATGGCTCAAGCGCCTCGCGCAGTTCGGCGAAGTACGACGTGCCCATGCCGATGCCGTGTACGAGCAGGAAAGTAGGGGATGCGGCGCTGGAGTTTGTGACGGCGGAGTCGGAGTCCGTGTATGCGATGTCGTACTCGCCCACTCGCATCCGTCGAATCGCCATCAGACCATCATCGTGCATGCCGGGCGCGGGCGGATGTCGGCGGGTGTTCGCGGCCAGCGACATCCGTTTTCAGTAAGTCCGCATGTTTCGGAACACCAGGGCGAGGAGAATGGTTACAGTCGTTGGTCGCCTGGGCGATCGTTATGAGAGGTAGTCCGTGTCACACACCCACGCACGCGAAGCAGGTGCCGCTGCGCATCGCACCGCAGTCGAACCCTTGACCGAGCAGGAGGTCGAGGCGATTCGCGCTGATTTCCCCGCGCTGGCGGAGCAGGTCAACGGACTGCCGCTCGCCTATCTCGACTCTGGGGCCACGGCGCAGCGCCCACAGGCCGTGCTCGATGCCGAACTCGACTTCCTGGTGCACAGCAACGCTGCCGTGCACCGCGGCGCCCACACTCTCGCCGGTCTCGCCACCGAGGCCTACGAAGACGCCCGCGCCACGGTCGCCGCGTTCGTTGGCGCGCGTGAAGACGAGATCGTCTGGACCTCCAACGCAACGGATGCCCTCAACCTCGTCGCGTACGGCTTCGCCAACGCCAGCCATGGCCGCGGCGGAGACGCCGCCCGCCGATTCGCGCTGAGCGCGGGCGACGAGATCGTCGTGACAGAGGCCGAGCACCACGCCAACCTCATCCCGTGGCAGGAGCTCGCCGCGGTCACCGGCGCCACCCTGCGCTACATCCCGGTCAACGACGAGGGCGTCTACACCGTCGCCGATGTCGAAGCCGTCATCAACTCGAAGACTCGCATCGTTGCGGTCGCACACGTCTCGAACGTCACCGGTTTCGTCGCTCCCGTCGCCTCGATCGTCACGCTGGCGCACGGCGTCGGCGCATACGTCGTGCTCGACGCCTGCCAGTCGGCCCCGCACCGCCGCCTCGACCTGCTCGCCCTCGACGTCGACTTCGCCGCGTTCTCCGGGCACAAGATGCTCGGCCCCACCGGCATCGGTGTGCTCTACGGCCGCCAGGAGCTGCTGAACGCGCTGCCGCCTTTCCGCACCGGCGGCTCGATGATCTCGACTGTCACCATGGATTCGGCGACGTACCTCCCTGCACCGCAGCGTTTCGAGGCCGGCACGCAGCCCGTCTCCCAGGCCGTGGCGCTCGCCGAGGCTGTGCGCTACCTCGAACGGATCGGCCTCGACCGCATCGAAGCCCGCGAAGAAGAACTGGCCGAGCGGATGCTGGTGGGCCTGGCCCAGATCGACGGCATCCGTATCGTAGGTGAGCCGGCTGGCACCCCGCGTGCCGGGCTCGTCGCCTTCGACGTCGCCGGCGTGCACGCGCACGATGTCGGCCAGTACCTCGACGCGAAGGGCATCGCTGTGCGGGTTGGACACCACTGCGCGCAGCCGCTGCACCGACGCCTCGGCCTCACCGCCACCACGCGTGCCAGCGCGTATCTGTACACCACGACCGCTGAGGTCGACCGCTTTCTCGCCGCCGTTGCCGAGGTCCGTCCGTACTTTGGAGAAACCTCATGACCGACCCGTTGGCCGGGCTCTACCAGGAGCTCATCCTCGACCATTCCAAGAAGCGCAGCGGATACGGTGCCCTCGAGCACTCCGACGCCGAACGCTTCGAACGCAACCCCACCTGTGGCGATGAGATCACGCTGCAGGTTTCGATGGACCCCGGAACCGACCGGATCGCCTCGCTCGGCTGGGTCGGCTCTGGCTGCAGTATTTCGCAGGCGTCGGCATCCGTTTTGGCTGAGATCGCGCCGGGGCAGACCATGGCTGAGTTGCAGTCGACGATCGACGTGTTCCGCGAGATGATGCGCTCCCGTGGTGCAGGCGAACCCGATGAGGATGTGCTCGGCGATGCGATCGCCTTCCACGGTGTCTCGAAGTTCGTCATGCGCGTGAAGTGCGCGATGCTCGGCTGGGTTGCCGCCGAGGGTTGCCTGAATGATGTGAAGGCGTCCCAGAGCGCGTAGCTGCTGCGCGCGTGGGCGCTGTTCGTGGGCGCTGTTCGTGGGCGCTGTTCGTCGTCGCTGTTCCGTCGCCGCCTCGAGGCGGAGGCCGAGGCGAAGGCAGCGGGGCGCCGAAAAAGTGTTCTGAACTTCCCGCTCATATGAGCCGGAAGTTCACAACGCTTGTGGGCACGTCGGATCCGCACCGTCGGATCCGCACGCCGGATGCGGAAGGCCGGCCATGGTCGCCTCGAAACCTCTGCATCGCGGCTGCTGCAGCGCCAGTGCTTTCGCCCACTCGGCGTGGCCATGGCTGCAGCGCCTGCTGGCCCGGCCGACGCCCCCCGGCCTACGCCCGCCCCCGGCCGGCAGGGCATTGATACACGAGCGCATACTTGTTGTATGGGCATGCACTGCATGTCCACAACGAGAAAGAAGTGAATATATATGCGTGCTGTTGTTTTCGAAGCCTGGAAGACTGTTCCGTCACTGAGAGAGTGGGAAAAGCCCACCCCGGGTCCCGGTGAGGTGTTGCTGAAGGTGGCCGGCGCCGGCGCCTGCCACTCTGATGTTGCCGTGTACAAGGATTTCGTGGCCGAGACTGCACCGCCGCAGCTGGCGCCGAGTTACGTGCTCGGGCACGAGAACTCGGGCTGGGCCGAAGAACTCGGCGAGGGCGTCGAGGGCATTGAAATCGGAGATGCGTTCCTGGTCTACGGCCCCATCGGCTGTGGCCACTGCGCCGCGTGCTCACGCGGTGAAGACACGTACTGCGACAATGCGGCCACGATGCCATACCTGGCGTCGGGCCTCGGTCGTGACGGCGGAATGGCAGAGTACATCACCGTTCCCGCCCGCAACCTGGTGCCGCTGGGCGACGCCGATCCGATCGCGGCTGCTCCGCTGTCTGATGCCGGCCTCACCCCGTACCACGCCATCAAGAACTCGCTTCCGAACCTCGCGGGCGGCGGCAAGTTCGCTCTCGTCGTCGGCCTCGGCGGCCTGGGCCAGATCGCCGTGCAGATCCTGAGTGCGCTCACCGGGGCGACAATCATTGCCACCGACTCGAAGCCGGATGCCATGAAGCGCGCCGAGGCCAACGGCGCCGTCACCGTGGCCAGCGGACCCGACCAGGCCGCGCAGATCCGCGAGCTCACAGGCGGCCGCGGTGTCGACGCGGCCTTCGACTTCGTTGGTGTCGCACCGACCATCGCGCTGGCGTCATCCGTTATGGCGACGAAGTCGCGTCTCACCGTGGTCGGCATCGCCGGCGGCGCGTACGAGTGGTCGTTCTTCACGACCCCCTACGAGTCGACGCTGACGAACACCTACTGGGGCACCATTGCAGACCTCTACGAGGTTGTAGCCATGTACAAGGCCGGGCAGATTACGCCCGACGTGGAGCTGTTCGCAATGGACGACGCGCTCGAGGCGTACCGCAAGCTCGAAGCGGGCGAACTCACGGGACGCGCCGTGGTGGTTCCGCACATGAAGAAGTAGGTCGCGGCAAGCGGATGCGACGGGCGGGTTGGGAGCGTGATTACGCACCCAGCCCGCTTTGTGCGCAGTCAAGGCCGGTTGCGCGGCATCCGCTCCTGAAAACAGCTCGATCGCACAGCGGATGTCGGGAGCTTTCGCGATCCTGCTGTCTCGCGTCACAAGGGTGGCGCTGGTGTATTCGTTCTAGTCCCAGACCGATCAGTAGTGGTGGCGCGCAGCCACGATGACGATCTGCTCGGCCTCAACGGCATAGACCAGCCGATGCTCGTCGGTGATGCGCCGAGACCAGTAGCCGGCGAGTTGGTGCTTGAGCGCCTCTGGTTTGCCGATTCCGCTCGTCGGTGTGCGCTGAATCTCGGCGAGGAGGCGGTTGATGCGCTTCACCATGGCCCGATCAGTGGCTACCCAGTACTGGTAGTCGTCCCAGCCGTTCTCGGTGAAGAGCAGATTCATTCCGAGAGCTGCCTGGCCGTGGCGCTTCCCGCGCGATGCTGGGCGATGCTCTCCAGGAGGTGTGCGGCGTTGGCGGGCGTGCGCAAGAGGTAGGCAGTCTCTTCGAGTGCTTCGTAGTCGGCCAACGACATCAACACGGCGCTGCCCTTCTTAGAGACGATCTCGATCGGCACATGGTCTTCATTGACCTTTTCGATCAGCGGGAACAACTGGGCGCGAGCCTGCGATGCGGTGATTGCCATGACGATCTGGCCTCCAGAATCATGCTGAGTGGTACTGGATATTGTACCACTGGTGCTTTGTGGCGAAGAGGAGGCGGCGCCTGATCAGGAGCCGTGTGTGCCCACGCTCCACAATCCGCCGGCCTCATCGTCTGCAGCGTCAAGTAACTCAGTGGCCTGCCTCACCACCTCGTCGAAGAAGACCGTCGTGTAAAACAGCGCCGTCTGATAGCTCTTCTCTGCGTTCTCCTCCGTCCCATCGTCAATCACGGCGGCGAGTCTCATCGCCTTCTCGAGCTCATCGACTCGTGAGCGTTCAGCGGCTTCGATCAGCTCGGCCGCTTCGCTGCCGGCAGCGGCAAGCGCCCGAGACTCTGGCCCGTGGCTCGCTTTGCAGACTTGGATTTTCGCGATCACGGAAGCGAGTTGCAGGCGGCGCACTTCCGTTTGAATTGATGCTGCTTCCGTCAAGATCGTGGACAACCGCTGGCTGGGGATAACGATTCCCTTGTCGCGTAGAGATGCGGCCTCCGTCTCGGTCGCTTTGGCCTCGGCTTTGGCATCCTCCATGAGCCGCTTAAGCGTGCGGCGCATCTGTTCCGATTCCTTGTTCATTGGGTCCTCCGTTGCGAAATTGGTGAGAAGCCGCGATTTGCGGCTTCTACTTCTCCACGGGCGGCAACTCACCTTCCATCGGGGCCCATCGTCGTTCCCGAAGGCGACGCTTTCGCCTAGCGCGAGGATTGCTCGTGTCGGTCGTAACGCTAGCCGGAGCCTCCGACGCTCAGCATTCGACGGCGTTCTGCATCCGCTGCGCGCACGCACAGGTGAGAAGGCTGGGCCGAGGGTCGCCATGCGGGTGGAGTGCGCTTTCGTACCGCTGGGTATGGTGGGTGCCATGACTTTCGCGAACGCAGGAACACTCGGTGTGATCCCCGGCAAGCGTGATGAGCTGGTCGCTCACCTGACTCAGCGCAGTGACGCGCTCACGCAGATCGGATGCCTGGCCTACGAGGTGGGCGTCAACGATGACGATCCTGACACGGTGTTCGTCGTTGAACTCTGGGAGAGTGCCGAAGCACATCAGGCCTCACTGGCCTTGCCGGAGGTGCAAGCATCGATTGCCGCTGCACGGCCGCTGCTGTCCGGCTCTTTCGGCGGGTTTCACTTCAACGTTGTCGGGTCGCCGCTGCACGACTGACGAACACAGCTGGCGGTGCGGCACCGAGGCTGCACCGCGATGATCGGGTGTCACGAGGCGACATCGCCTGCCGAGACGCATGACCGATATGGTGAGCGAATGAAGACTCGGGGGAGCATTCGGTGGGTTGCGGCGGCAGTCGTGACCGCAGGAGTGAGCGGCATGCTGATGGGCTGCACTGCGGTCATTCCTCCACCACCGCTTGCGGTCACGGCGGTCGTTGACCACGCGGTGGCGATGATGCAGGCGATCGAGGGTGTCGCATCCGCTGACTCGCGCATATCGGCTGATGTGTTGCGGGGCGGCCCGCTGTCGAGGGCAGAGGCCTGGAGTGCGAGCATCAGCATCGAGGTGGAATCGAACCTGCTCGATCTGGAGGCGGTGTCCAGCGGCGTCGAGCACGAGGTCGCTGCCGCAAATGCCACCGTTGCGACCTGCGGAACAATTCGCATTCCGGCGGACGCTGGCGGTGTGCAGGCATCGCTCACGTTCTCGTCTCACGATGGCTATCCGGCTGGGCCGCTCACCCCTGCGGAGCTCGCGGCCGCCGCCATGTCACTTCGAGGAGTCGAGGGCGTGACTGACGTCCAGGTGGCGGACGACAGCCGACCGGCGAGAGTGTCGGTGGATTCGCCCCGTGAGTGGCCACGGGTTGCTGCCGGGGTGCGCGCAGTCCCAGGATTTGGCGATCGAGCTCTCGCCGCCGTGACACTGGACAGTTCGGTCTCCGGCTCGCTGCTGACCCTGAATGCCGTGTCGCCACACCCACGCCTCATCGCAGATCTCAGCGCGCTGGCTATGGATCCTGCCATTGACGTGCTCGCCTACTCCGGTGCATCACCGAGTGGCAACTCCAGCGGGTTGGCTACGTGGCGGCCATCGCTCTACGTCAGGGTGTCAGCGGATGCGGCCGGGCAGGCCGCTGAGGGGTCGACCGCCGCGCCAACGGCCAGGTCGAAAGCCAAGGCAGCAGCGAAAGCCGATGTCGAGCGGATCACCGCGATGCTGGTGCACCTCGATGACTCGCAGACGGCCGTGGAGGGCATTCCGCGGGCGTCGTTCACGGTCTCCACCGACGTGGCAGCCTCATCCGCTGAAACGGCGGCGACGACCATCGAGGAAGAGGGGTATGTGGGCCTGCCGCTCGGCTCGGCAGAGCCCGACGACCACATCGTGCCGGCCAACGACCCTGCCGCGCTCGGTATCCCGCTCGAAGCGGATGCCGCAGCCGCGCGACTGCAAAGCGATCAACTTCTGGTCGAGCAGCTGTTGAACGACGCGGGCGACGCAGCCGGCATCCGTGGCCCGTCACAAGTCGCGATAGCCGCGTGCACCTCCGGGGCGGGGGAGCAGGTGACTGGCTCGGTAGTGATTCCCATCTTCGAGATCGCTGACAGTGCCGACGACGCCTTCGACGCCATCACGTCGTCGTGGGTTGCTGAGGGATACTCCGCGACGGATCGGGCGATGGGCCGGGACTTTTACTCTCTGGTGGACCCACATGACGATGGCGCGGAATACGTCGAGCTGGAGTTGTTGTCGATCCGCGGCACGGCGGACGGAATCTCAATTCAGGTGCAGTCGGAGTGCATCGTCGCGACGTGAGACTGGCACACGTTGGGGACACGGCGGCATGCCATCGGCAAGAGACCTAGCGCGCCTCCACCCGGCCGTTGGTATCAGCTCGTGACTCTCGCCAACCAGACGCATGAGCAGCCGGCGTTGTTTCTCGTGTCCATCGGCAACATCCACGCGACGCAGCATCACGTCGTTACGCCGGCGGGGTACCTGGCCTGTCTCCGAGATCAACGTGTCAGCGGCGGATCGTACCCAGGTCACCACGCACACGCCCGCGTGGGCGATCATCATGGTGGTCATTTTCATCTGGTCTTTCCTGCTGAGCCTGCTCTTCCTTCTCGCGCGCGAGTCGCGCATCTCCGGGTACATCACGGTCACCATTGAGTCGAATGGGCAGTCATTCATCGAGAACCTGCCGGTAGCCGACGAGGCCCAACGCGCGGACGTATTCAACCGAGTCGCGTACCTGCAGTCCCTGATCGGCCAGGAGCGGTTCCGCCTCGGGCGGTAGCTTGTCGGCAGACGGATGCCGTCTGCTGGGCCCGTCGGAGAGAGACCGTCGCAGGCAATCGTGCTCGATCTTCCTCGTTGAGGTGCTCTCGACGAGGAAGGGGTCTCTGCCTAGGGGCTCCGCTCGGTTTTTGTCATCGCGGTACCCCAATGTTGTTTGTCAAGCGGTAAGGCGATGCTTGGCTTGGTAGAGGGTGCCGCAACGGAGCATTGCGAAGAGGAGGTAGCTGCGTGCCGGCGAGGACGATGAGTGCTTGGTTGGTCGGACGGGTCGGCCGCTTTTCCCAAACCGCTTCTCAGCGAAGCGATTGAGAACGCAACTGCTCTGTGGTAGCCCCACCCCTTCAGGCCAGCACAAGCTCCGACACGCGCTGCAGATGCCCACTCACCCAATCCTCAATGCAAAGCCTCCCCACTAGAGTGTGGAGGTAGTGTGAGCATCTCATTTGGATCGATCAGAGGCTTCACGGAAGCCCATGGCTTGACACGATTTGATCAAAGGATGACCGCATGACCGCCAATGAATCTCAGACATTCAACGAGCCATTCCGTCCGCGGGCACGCCTTCTTCAGCTCTTGGGGGACCAGCTAATTGGAAGTCCACGGTTAGCGCTCTTTGAATTGGTCAAAAACGCCTATGACGCTGACGCCTCACGCGTGACTGTCACGATGAAGGATCTTGGCCGCCCCGAAGTCGCAGAGATCAGCGTCCGAGATGATGGTGTGGGAATGTCGGTCAGTACCCTTAGGGACATCTGGCTGGTTCCTGGACACGATCACAAAGCAACCATGCGAAAAGAGAACCGCCGCACGCTCAAGGGACGTCTTCCACTCGGGGAAAAAGGCGTCGGACGTTTTGCTGTTCACAAGCTGGGCAACAAAGTCGAGATAGTGAGCCGTGAAGCAGGGGCAATCGAATGTGTCTTGAGTATTGATTGGTCGGAGATCGCCAATGCAGAGTTTCTCGATGAAGTTAAGATCCAAATCGATACTCGGGTACCGAGGGTTTTTCTAGGCGATGATCACGGTACCCGGGTGCATGTAACGCACTTGAGAGGAGAGGAATGGACCCGTGGTTCGGTGCGGCGCCTAGCTAGGCAGGTAACGTCGATCTCGTCGCCATTCGTTGATGACCGTGCCGACTTTTTGACGCAGATCGAGGTCCCAGACCAACCAGCTTGGCTCAAAGACCTCCCGGATACGCAATCGCTGATAAAGCACGCCACCTGGCAATTCGACTTCGCTATTCAAGACAACGTGTTTACGTGGATGTACAAGTTCAATGGGGTGCCAGGAGTAAAACTCGAGCCACGAACGGTCAACGGCCAAGAATTTGGACTGCTACTCAATCCCTCTGACCTCGCTGAGATCGACCGCCCTAGTCGAGTCGAGGGGAAGCCGAAGCCTAAGGCAGTGAGGAGCACATCAGCTCTTCGCGACGGTATCGGCAAGATCAGCGGTCGGCTGTATGTCTTTGACCGGGACAAAGACGTGCTTGCGAAAATCGGGTATAGCCACTCGTTGCAAACGTTCTTAGACGAGAGCGGCGGAGTGCGCGTCTATAGAGACGGCATGCGCGTGTACAACTATGGCGAGGCTGGCGACGATTGGCTGGGATTGGATCTCCGGCGCGTGAACTCGCCCACGAAACGAATTAGCAACAACATCGTTGTGGGTTCCGTTGAACTTGACCTCGCAGAAAGTACCGATCTAACCGAGAAAACAAACCGAGAAGGCTTTGTCGAGAACCTTGCTTTGACGCGTTTCAAGGCCTTGATCCTGGGAACAGTCGCGGTTTTTGAAGCCGAGAGGAACAAAGATAAGCGGGAGCTCCGGAAGCTGCTCACAAAGGACCGGTCGTCTTTGGGCGGCGGCATCGAGAAACCTCTCCAAGAGATCAGCACATTTGCCAAGCAAAATGGGCTTGGCAGTGATATCGATCCGCTCGTTCAGAAGGCACAGCGGGCATACGATGATATGCGCGAAATAATGTTGCGAGCGGGAGTCTCTGGGATGTCCCTCGTCATCGTCTATCACGAGATTGATCATGGTGTACGGCTGCTGCAGAAGTTGGTCGCCAAAGGAGAGAATTCGGAAAAAGTCGTTCAGCACGCACGTGACTTGGTCGGTGTGCTCGATAGCTTCGGCGATCTTATTAAGAAAGGTGCGAGTACCCAGCATGATCTTGGGTTAGTTGCGCGGCGCGTCACGGAGCTAAATAGTGTTCGGCTATCCAATCATGAGATTGAGCTTCGGATAGATTCAAATGGCGCTGAAGACGGGCTTTCGTTGCTCGCAGAATTGCCTCTCGGGCTGGTTTTAGGGGCAATTACGAACCTGATCGATAACAGCATCTATTGGATGTCCGCTCGATGGTCAAGTCAAGCCGCTCTTGGCCAGAAGAAGCTCTACATTCGAGTGGACGCTGATGCATTTCCCGAGGGTCCTTCAATCATCATCGCGGACAACGGTCCCGGATTTGTGGATGATTTGTCTGACGCTGTTGAGCCATTCTTCACCCGCCGCCCTGACGGAATTGGCGTGGGGCTCTATTACGCGAAATTGATAATGCAAACTATCGGTGGCCGGCTCCGGGAGGTTACACGCGAAGACGTGCCCTTACCTGATGAATACGACGGTGCGGCACTCGCGCTCACCTTTAGGAGGGCGTGAGTGTTTACCCCTCCGCGGTTCGTTGTGGTCGATGACAATGCCAAACATGCACATGCAATCGCCGCTTGCATTCAGGAACTTGGATCAGCGTGCGCAACGGTGATCTATTCGCTGGAGAAGGATGTGCCCGTTGCGGCGTTCCTTGGTGCACGCGTTGTCTTCATGGATTTGCAGCTCATGGACCGGGCTCACGGTGATTTCAAACGCCACTATGCCGAGATTCAAAGAATATTGAGCCAGGTCATTAACCCGGTTGGTGGACCGTACATGCTCGTTCTTTGGACCGAGGTCCCCGAGAGAGCAGACGAACTGCGCGGGTATCTCGAAGAACATCTCTACGCAAAATCTCCGCACACAAGGCCACTCTCGTTGCTCGCACTCTCGAAGAATGACTACATCGACTCATCGACGGAAAGCGCAACGAACTCTGCAGAGTTGGGCAACAGGATTCGAATTGACATGGCTGAGGCTACGGCCGTAGCAGCATTGTTGCAGTGGGAGTCTGACGTGCTACACGCAACGAATGGTGTGCTTCAGACTGTCATCTCGGCAGCAAGTACTGCGAGTGGTGGGCCGGTGGAAGTCTCAGCAGTTTTGAAGCGAATTGCTATTGATGCGGTGGGGGAAAGTCAGGCACTTGCTGATCCCGAGTCGGCCGTGCATATTGCGATGCTTCCACTGCTTCATGATCAGATTCAAGATACTGCTTCTCGAGCGGGCAGCGTGGATGTATGGAACAACGCCTACGAAGGCGCCCCGGAGCCGCTACCGAAACTATCTCGAGAGAAGGCCGCAAAGCTCAATTCGCATTTGCATTTGCAGCTTGCGACCAACGGTGACGTGACACCCACGTCATGGGGCGCCTTGTCATCCTTGGAACCCGACTTTTCTTGGGCCGATTTCGGGTTCGATGGTGCGAAGCAATTCGTCGAAAAAGTTGTTCAAAAACAGGTTCAAACCCAATGGCTCGACAACGTGGTTGACATGGAAATCGATGACTCCAACACGCGGCGAGTTCGAGTTGGACAAGTTCGGATCGGGGCCGCGTGTGATTTCGCGCAGAAGGCACATGGCCCAATTCCTTTCGTGCTGGCGGCCTTCATCCCGGTGCGAAAAGACCACGCGGCGAAGAAACCAGTCTTGGCTGACCGATCCACGGCCTGGATGTCTCCGCTGATGGATATCGGGGAGTGGGGACGCGGCCATCTATTTGTGGATCCACGTTTCTCGAGAACGCGCGGGCATCAACAGGCTCAGCAATTCACTCCCGTGGCCCGAATACGAGAGCAGCTCCTCATCGAATTGATCTCGACGGTTTCACATCATGGCGCTCGACCGGGAATTACTCAGTTCGAAGGTGAGGATTCGCCGTGAATGGTTGCAGGACCATGCTATGACAGCCCCGATCATCGCTCGTGTGGTCGGCCCTTCCCATCGAGGGGTGCAGGGCAGAACCTAGAGGCCCTTTTCATCATCGGCTTCGTTGCACGATTCAGAGTCCGCGCCGCGTGCACGGATCCATGGAGGTGCGCTACTAGCATTGCTGAACATTCGAAGGGGAATCATTGCACGAGGAAGAAGTTCCACCTGAGCCTCAGCTCATGGAATCCATGCGTGCGGTCGGCTATACCTTGGAGACCGCGATCGCGGACCTCGTGGACAATTCAATCTCGGCTTCGGCTTCGTATGTGCGAATATCCTTTGCGTCTGAGCCGCTTGCATATGTAGCCATCGTTGATGACGGTGCGGGAATGTCTGCTGAGGAAGCTAGACATGCCATGAAGCTTGCGGGAAGGAACCCCAGTCTTTTGCGTAAATCGACTGATCTGGGGCGGTTTGGATTGGGGCTCAAGACTGCTTCACTTTCGCAGTGTCGCGATTTAACCCTCATATCAAAGACGGCAGACGGGACAATCGGCCTTCGATGGAATCTCGACCATTTGGCGCAGTCGGGTCGGTGGTCGTTGCTGGTTTTGTCCGATGAGGAGATCGCTGTTCTGCCTCACGCGGCCGACTTGGAATTCCTTGAGTCCGGAACACTAGTCCTTTGGCGCGAACTTGATCGTATGTCCGCCACTCTTGGAAACAGCGGTCGGAGTTTGGATGCACAGATGGTTCGCGTCAACCAGCACCTCTCACTGGTGTTTCACCGTTTCCTATCTGGCGAGCACGGCCAACAGCTCGACATCGCAGTAAACGGCGTAAGTCTTCCCCGTACTGATCCGTTTTTGTCGAGCCACCGTGCTACGCAGATCGGGCCACTAGAGTCCTTCAGCATAGAGGGAGCGAGAATCGAGCTCCGTTCGTATACGTTGCCTTTTCTCAACAAGCTCAGTCGGAGGGATCTAGAGAGAGCTCAAGTCGCCGGTAGTCTGCGAGAAAGCCAAGGCTTCTATATCTACCGCGCAATGAGGCTAGTAATTTGGGGAACTTGGTTCAGGATCGTCCCCAAGAACGAGCTTGGGAAGCTGGCTCGAGTGAAGGTTGATATCCCCAACACTCTTGATCATCTTTGGGCTCTTGACATCAAAAAGTCCGCGGCCGTCCCTCCTCCAATAGTTCGCGCCGAGCTTCGGCGCATAGTCGACAAGATCGTCGGTCCAAGCCGGAGTGCCCATGTTTACAGAGGGCGAATAGAGTCAAATCTCGACGACGTGGTGCGAATGTGGCGTCTCATCAAAGACCGTGGGTCGTTTAGATACGAGATCAATCGTGGTCACCCGATCGTGAAAGTGCTTGGTGATCAACTTGACCCAAGTGCGCTGGAGTCGCTCGAACGCGTTCTAACGCTCTTGGAGGAATCCTTCCCCATTGAGGACGTCTACAACCGTCTTGCTGAGGACGAATCCCACAATTCCAATGAACAGGATGAAGCCGCGCTCCTGACCTTGGCGCGTGGCGTGTGGGGCGTTCAGTCAGCCGCCGGCGGAACGGTTGAAGATTTCATTGAAAGTTTCGCTCGTTCCGAACCATTTAATCGCGCAAGGAATGCGCACGAGTTGCTTCGAAAGGCCACCTGCTCATGAACCAACCGAACGTTACCTCTGCAGAGACGATTGCAGCCGAACTGGCGGACCTTGAGAACATCGTGAGTACCTTGTTGGGAAGCAAGACACATTCTGAAGAAGCGCTCATTGACGAGATAGCCAAATATCGCGCTGTGACGGGTCCGCACCTTAGCGATTCAGACTGCAATCAATTGACGCGCAAACTGATCAGACGCCTCAACATTGATGTTGAGCAAGGAGTTGCCGTCTTTGACCAAGACTTCAAACCATGGCTCGACGACAAGAGGCACGAGCTTACGTGGGATCGGTGGCTGACCTACAAACAATGGCTGCTCACGGTAAAACGTCCTTGGCGCGTAGTTGACAAGATGGATTTGCTCACCCAGGAGCTCCTTGATTTCGCTGGTGACCCTTCGCTTGCTGGTCCTTGGGCACGGAGGGGGCTTGTGATCGGAGACGTGCAGTCGGGCAAGACTTCGACCTATCTTGGTCTCCTCAATAAGGCTGCTGACGCCGGGTACCGCCTCGTGATTGTCTTGGCTGGAAACACGGAGTCCCTTCGTCAGCAGACCCAGGCTCGGATTGATGAGGGATTCATCGGGCGTGATTCTCGACTCAAAGTGGCGCGTGCAGGGAGCGGTCCATCCAGCGAACGCTTCATCGGGGTGGGAGCAATCCGCAAGGACCTGGCGAAAGCCTCGGGGATGACAACCGTGATGCGCGACTTCCGAAAGAGCAGCCAAGAGGCGACAAACATCACGGTCACTCTCGATCAGCCACAGCCGTACGTGTTTGTCCTCAAGAAGAACAAAAGTGTGTTGCAAGCCCTGACTGATTGGCTGAGTGAGCAGCCGCTAACCGCCGGGCAGCTTGATATTCCCCTACTGCTTCTGGACGACGAGTCCGACTATGCGTCGGTCAACACCAGAGAGGACACCAACCCCACAGCCATAAACAGTGCGATTAGAGACATTTTGAAGATGTTTTCGCGAAGTTCCTACGTGGGATTCACGGCAACTCCATTCGCCAATATCTTCATTGATCATGAGACTGACAACGATCTCTTCCCCAGGGACTTCATCTACTCGCTAGAGTCCCCGAACAACTATGTCGGGTCCGAAGCAATTTTCGGGACAACCGATCACGCGAATAGTTCGGCGGTTCTGGATCTTGACGATGCCGAAGAATCATTTCCCATCGGCCACAAATCGTCCTACGAAGTCAGCGCGATTCCAGACAGCCTCCGGGCGGCCCTACGTACTTTTCTAATCGCAAACGCCATTCGAGATGTGAGGGGACATGATGAACCCCGCTCCATGCTCATCAATGTGTCGCGATACAAAAAAGTGCAAGCTCGAGTCTATGAATTGGTGGAAGAGGAGCTGTCGGGTCTTCGCAATTCCATACAACTTCATTCGGTGAATTACTCGAACGGAGTCCCGAATGTTGACGTTGATCTACTCCGCAGTACCTTCCGTGAAATGTACGCAGATGTAGGTGTCAGTTGGGAAGAAGTCTTGGATGCCCTTCCTGGCGCGGTCACCGACATTCGCGCCCAACTCTTCAATTCAGATAGAGACAAGAAATTGGAGGAAGCTGGCATCCCGTGGGATCGACCCAAGAGATTGGTGGCGGTGGGTGGCGATGTTCTCAGCAGGGGGCTGACCCTCGAAGGGCTCATTACGAGCTACTTCTATCGCAATGTGCAGGCGTCCGACACCCTCTTGCAGATGGCACGATGGTTCGGATATCGAGATGGCTATGAGGACTTGTGTCGGCTTTGGATCGATCCCGCCGTTGCCGCTGATTACCGCTTCGTCGCCAGCTCAATTGACGATCTGCGGAGAGATCTCCGTCTAATGCACAGCCAGAAACTCACGCCAGAGCATTTTGGACTCGCAGTGCGCAAGCATCCGGGCTCGCTTCTCGTCACCGCCAAGAACAAAATGAAAGCGACCGAAACCCGTCACCAACGTATTTCGCTTCTTGCGAAGCGAATCGAAACCACAAAGCTGTCGAAGGATCACGCAATTATTGACGGCAACTATCGAGCGTTGGAACGTTTGATTGACACACTTGAAGAGACTCGTGTCACCAGAACGCGCACTCGACGGGGATACCATCGATGGCAGCACTCTCCGAAGAGCATAGTTTCGGATTTCTTGGGCAGTTTCCGCGCCCATCACACAGACGAAGTCTTCTCGCAGTCCGCGATCAGTAGCTTTGTGAGTCACACGCAGAGCCCGCTCATGCAGACTTGGGACGTCGTATTGGTAAACGGTGAGAGGACGACTCCTGACGGCCAGTCCGCCGAGACCACCCTCGGCGGGATCACCTTCTATCCCCCAAGCCGTGGGATGACAGTGGGATCTGGCGGAGAACTTCGGGTGTCAGGTAGTAGTAGCCGGCTCGCGGGGAGCGACGATTTGCGCAACCTCGTCGATGAAGCAACTGCGGACCGTGTGACTCAGGAATTCAAGTTGAAGTTCCCCGGTAAGGCAGTGCCAGAACATGACTTCTACGCTCACCTTGCACGCCCCACACTCCTCATTTATGCCCTGAAACCAAAGACGACTCCAGAGGGCAAGAAGAGGATTGAGCTCGATACCACGAGCCTTGTTGTCGCGATCAAGCTGGCAATCCCTGGGGATCCAATCGACGTCTACAACACCTCAACCGATGTTGAATACGTAATCAACACTGTGGCGCAACGGCTTTGGTTCGTTGAGTATGCGGACGACGCGTCCGATGAAGATATTGATGACTAGCGAATTCGTCGCAGAGTGGAAGAGGCTCTTGGCCGCTCCAGGCAGCGGGAAGAAGGAGATCGCTGGAGAGTACCCCGTCCGTATCGTCTATGGGACGAACGAGAATGGCGCGGCGCTGTTCTTCGTAATCACTGACGCAAAACCTGGCTTGCCGGAGCTGTCACGCGTTGTCAACATCGAGCGCGGAATACGTACGATTGACGGGAAATGGACTCTTTCCCTGACACTCGTGGATGCACTCTTCATGGACGTCTTCATGCGCCTGATCGAGGATCTCGTTAGACGATTGGGAAAAGCTACTTCTGAGGCTCAGGCCATAAATTATCTGCTCGCCGGGATCGACGAATGGAGGCACCTCCTCCGCAACCAGGGTGACGACCGACTTCCGCTCGAAGCAATCCGTGGATTGGTCGCAGAGCTTTGGTTTGGGTTTCGGCTCTTGTCCAATGAGCGGTCAGGTGACGAAGTGGTTGATGCGTGGACCGGACCACTTGGAAGTCCACAAGACTTCAACTTCCCGCTCGGGCCCTCATACGAGGTGAAGTCGGTTCACCCTGATTCGAAGGCAATTACGGTTTCTTCCGCTGAGCAACTGGATGTCGTGGATCATCAGCTGTCGTTGGCGGTTGTTACGTTGGTACAGGTGGCGGCGAGCGTGCCCGGATCGATCACTCTGCGTTTACTCGTGGAGGAAGCTGCGAGTCAGTTCAGATCCGGGTCAAACACCATCGATGAGTTCCACCGACGGTTGGATGCGCTTCGTGTGGACGTGAGCGATTCCTACTACAGCGATTTCTGTTTTGTGGTCTCTGGGTGCAGGCAATTCGAGGTGACAGACAACTTCCCAGCCATACGAGGCTCTCTTTTGGAAGCGGGGATCGACCGCGTGACTTATTCGGTGAGCCTGTCATCGATTTCGGAATTTGAAATTGACCCACCACCGGGACCCGCATCTCGTTCGAACATTGGAAAGCAATGGACATAGAAGCGTTCTACAGCGATATTCGAAACGCCATTGGCACACGGGCTGCAGCGGACAACGAATACCGCTCTGTGGCATTCATGTCTGAAGTCGCGGATCGCCTCGCCGACGCCGAGGAAATTGAGCAGCTAACGGTCACTCAGTTCGAGGGCATTGGCAGCCGCAATCGTCGGCTTGCCATGAATGGCTTTGACCTCGATGACTCCGACAATTCAGTTGCGCTTGCGGTGCTCGCCTTCCAAGACTCGGAGGAGCTTGCGACACTAACTATGGGGGAGGCGAAGAGAGCATTCGCCGGACTGGAGAACTTCCTTGTAGATGCGACAGGTGGAGTCTTCACCCAAGGCCGCGAAGAGAGTTCTCCGGCGTTCCAGCTAGCGGAAGATCTTTATCGCCGGGCCAGGAATGTTACCCGGTATCGTCTCTACTTGATCACCGACTCTCGGATGAGCGATCGAATCACGGTCCTGCCAAGCTCCGAAGTAAATGGTGTTCGAGTGGAATATCACATTTGGGATATCCGGCGGCTTCATCAGGTGGATCTATCCAATCAAGGCCGCGAAGAACTAGAGATCGACCTTGACGAATGGATCCCGGGTGGGCTGCGCGTGCTAGAAATTGCCGGTCAGTCCAATGATTTTGCGACCTATTTGGCGGTTATCCCTGGCAAGGTTGTAGCTGATCTCTACGGCCGCTTCGGGAGCAGGCTCCTCGAAGGAAACGTTCGTTCGTTCTTGAGCGCACGTGGCAAAGTGAACAAGGGCATCAAAGCAACTGTGCTCTCGGAGCCGGAAATGTTCTTGGCCTACAACAATGGGATCACTGCGACGGCAATCGGGGTGACGGTGAGTGAGACTGGATCCTTCTTGACGCACATCCGCGACCTCCAGATTGTCAACGGTGGTCAAACGACTGCGTCACTCTTCTACGTCGACCGGGAAAACGGGAGCGGAGGCGGCCTTACCGACGTCTACGTGCAGATGAAGTTGGTTGTAGTAGATCCTGATAAGGCGGTGGAACTTGTTCCAAACATTTCTCGCTATGCCAACAGTCAGAACAAAGTGAGTGAGGCAGACTTCTCCTCAAACAGCGGATTCCATGTCAGATTGGAAGAGCTGTCTCGAAGGGTTCTCGTCCCAGCCCAAGCGGGTGTGCATTTCCAAACGAAGTGGTTCTATGAGCGCACTCGGGGTCAATACCTAAACGAGAAAAACAAGCTGAAAACAGCGGCCGCAAGACAATTCGTGATGACGTACCCACGGAATCAACTTATGACTAAGACTGACGCGGCCAAGTACGTTGTGTCATGGGCCATGAAACCACACATAGTCAGCGCCGGTGCCCAAAAGAATTTTGTAGCATTCGCTGGGCACATAGAGTCCAAGTGGCGTACGTCAAACACTGAATTTAACGAGCTATATTTCAAGGAACTCGTCGCGAAGGCGATACTTTTCAATGCGGTCCGCGGTGTCGTAGCGCGCGCTGAATGGTACCAGAGCGGTTATTTGGCGAACATCGTGACCTACACCGTTGCAAAACTCGCTTTCGAGATCGAGCGGCAAGGCTCTGGAAACCAACTCGATTTTGGGGAGATATGGAATGACCAAGCACTTTCTCCGCTGTTGAAGGATGTGACTCTCTCCATCGCCCAGCAAGTCTTCGGAGTCTTGGTCGACCCTCGACGTCGTGTAGCGAACGTGACGGAATGGGCCAAGAATGCCGAGTGCTGGAATGCTGTACAGACACTTGAAGTGACCCTCCTTCCGGAGTTCCTGATGTCTCTCATTCCAAGTGAGAGTCAGCAGGAGGCTCTTCGAGATGCTGCCGCAACTCAGCGAATTGACAGCGGAATTATGGTCCAACAGCAGGTAATGTCAATCTCTCAGACGAACTGGGCGCTTTTGCTTGCATACGGCGAAGACCGGAAGATAGTCTCTCCTACGGATTTGGGAGTTCTTGGAGTCGTTGCGGGAGCCGGGGTCCCATCAGAACGCCAAAGCCGAAGATTGCTGGATATCTTGCTCCGGGCTAGGAAGCACGGATTCTCGAGTTTCTGACCTAGCTCCTTCATGGACGGGTGCTTGGAGCTGTAGAGTTTGGGCGACTTTGATGGCAATCTGTCGAGCTAGGAATGGTGGAACTGCATTACCCACCTGCGAGTACTGCTGGGTCCGTGATCCCTGGAAGAAATAGTTGTCAGGAAACGACTGGAGCCTGGCAGCCTCTCGCACCGTCAGGCTTCGCATCTGTTCTGAATCAGGATGAATGTAATAGTGACCGTCTTTGGCGATGTGGGAGACGACCGTCGTCGAAGGGGCGTCCCAAAGTTGCACGCGGAACCGGTCTACAAATGGAGTGTCGGGTCTTCCGATGTTCACGTGGGCTGGTTGAAGATCATCGGGCAAGGCCACGATCGTCGGGTTCTTACTTAGCGAGATAGCTTTGCGCGCGAGATAGCCGTAGCGCTCGAGGTCGCCAGCCATATGGCGCCGCGCCTCATGCAGGGTCACGCCCTTGATGCGAGGGTCGAGCAGCCATCTTTGGAACTCTGTCTTGGGCTCTGGGGTTACATATTGGCGTGAGAACGGGCCGCCTGTATCTAGTATTGGCTGGCTGGTTTTGTCCGCCGCCGCTACATCGTCATTGGCTAGGCGCAAATCCACTGCTCGTCGAATTGCGGACCATTTTTCCCAGCTATTGTCGCGCACGGGTGCGATGCCAGAACGAATCTTAGGTAAGTCTTCGATTGCCATTCGAACTGTGACTTGGTCCGACTGTTCGAGTATGGAGCGCGGCATTCGGTGAAGCAGATCCGCGCGGACGCCTAGAAGGATAACTCGGTGACGTCTCTGAGGGACGCCATAGTTTTCCGCCTTGATAATGAAGTCGTGAGGATCGAGTTCGGCAGGCGAGCCCGTAACCACTAGAGAGCGGACCTCGTAGTGAAGACCATCCTTCGGGTTCGAAAGGTCGTTCAAAATACGCGAGAACATCCCCTTACCTGCGTTTGTAGAAGAGAGAAGGCCCTTGACGTTCTCCATGACGAAGACGGAGGGAGAGAAATTTTCAATGATTCTGAGGTATTCGCGATATAGGAAGTGCTTCTTGTCCTGCTCGAAGGCCTTGTCATTTCGCCGTCGAGAGCGCCCGGCCATTGAATAGGCTTGGCAGGGTGGCCCCCCTATCAGTACCCAGTCGTCGCCGTCCCTGTCTAGCGCCTCTTCAAGTGCTGCTCGGATCAGTTCGTCTGTTTTTGCGCGGTTTGCAGGGCCAAGTTCGATCTGATGAATCTCCTTCGCGGCCTCAGCCAACACCTCTGCGATCTCCGGCTCCGAGGAAAACTGTTCCCACGATTTAGCACCAGCGATGAACTCGTAGTAGCTGCGAGGGACCGAGCCCTTCCGTTTTAGCGCCCTGAAGGCGCTACGAAGTCGGAGTGTTTGACACGCATGGAAATCCATCTCAAACGATGCAACTGTCCTGAATTGCGGTTGATTCGTATCTTCACCGACGCTGGAGAAGCCCTCATTGAGGCCTCCTGGGCCTGCAAACAGATCAATTATAGGAATCACGGGTACCAGCCTCCGGGCGCGATGGGATCAACTTCAATTCGCCAGGCTACCAGGTGCTTAATCGCATACCTAGCCCGAAGCGAGGCAAGCGGAACTTATCTAGCCTAGATCAGTTGGGAGCAGTTCCATTTCAATGTGCCGGGCTGCTCAACTGCTGGTGTGACATGTCAGCGCAGAGGCAGAGGCAGAGGCAGAGGCAGAGGCAGAGGCAGAGGCAGAGGCAGAGGCAGAGGCAGAGGCGCCTAGCGCAAGGGCAGACTAATGGCGGTTGCGACACAAAACTAGCCGTGACGGGTCGCAGTCTCATGTCGGAGAATACCGAATCGCAATCCAGTCGTGTCGCTCGACATCAGCGAACGGCTGCGCTCCTATGTCCGAAGCGGTCCTTTGTCTACCCTGGAATTGGAGACGCCGGTTTTGTGCGGTTGTCCCTGAAATTGCGACAGAGGGGAGGGCGGAATGTCGCGAGGTTCGAGTGCTGGCTCGTGGGCTTCATCTAGCGCAGTCCGCAGGGTGATGCAGGCGAGCAAAGGACGGGACACATCTCCCGAGATCGCAGTTCGAGTGTTGCTGCACGCCGCAGGTTGTCGCGCGAAAATCGCCGTCTTCATCGACGGCTGTTTCTGGCATGGGTGCCCGGTGCACTACCAGCTGCCGTCGTCCAACCGCCAGTATTGGAGCGCAAAGCACGCAGCCAACGTTGCGCGAGATGCTGACACAATTGAGATACTCACTGCTGCGGGCTGGACGGTCTTGCGGTTTTGGGAACACGAAGATCCTCACGACGTGGCCAGTGCGATCCTGGCAATGCTAGATCCCCGTTGACTACGCTGCCGCCCTGGCTCGACCTAGCCGAATTGGCGCAGGGCAGCCAAGTCTGGACCGGTCTCGACCATTGCGCTCGTTCGTCATACCGTTCCTCGTGGATTACCGGTGACTGCGGGCAACGTAGATCGGGCTGTAGCCGCAGCCCAGTCAAACACCCGCCGCTTCAAGCAAATACCTTGGCGTAGCCTGCCACGCCTCTCGTTCGTTGGAGCGGCAAGTGCACCTCAAATTGCGCTGGAGGCCATTCAGAGGTCACTCGACAACTCGCTGTCAATCGTCTTTTCGTTGTCGAAGTATTACTCCCTCTTAGGCCTCAACAAGTTCCGCCTTGACCATTCCCCGGTTGCACGAGATGCATAGAGCGCGAGCGTTTTCGAGGCTCGTCGGACCACCGTGGTGATGCCAAATTATGTGATCCCCATCGAGTTCCTCAAGCGTGGCAAGCTCCACCCCGCATTCCTGACACTTCTTCGCGGCACGCTGCCAGAGCACCCATCGCTCCTCAAGCGAGAATGTTCGAGAGGTATCTTTCAGCTGTACGTCCGGATTGGCCAACAAGAATCGACGAGTGAGGATCTCCACCCGACGTTCCATGCTTCCGGCGTCATTCGTGCCCTGCTGCATATAGAGGCCAAAACTGACAAGTTCGGGATCTCGGGCTTCCTCGTCTAGCTTAAGATTGGCCGCGCGAGACAGCCGGAATATTGCGAGGAAATCCCGTAGACGACCGGCCATGTTTACCGCGCCGTATCGCGAGAGCATTTCTTTTCCGAATAAGTACATCAGTTGTGGGTACGACTGCTTTTCGAGTTCGATGTCGCGAGGGATGAAGATCGGCACGATCGCATTCAGCTGGCCAGTTACGCGGTCCCTTAATTTCGCGGCGTCCGCAGTTGACATGAGCTTATTGTCGCGGACGAATCCATCTAGGTACTTCTTCTTCAGGTCAACGAACCCAGGAACGCCCGTCTTCTGGTGCACATGTTCGATGAATAAGAGTTTGCAAGCGACCTCGTAGTGCGAATAGCGGCGATTCGTGAAGCGGATTTTCTCAGTGAAGAAGGGAACGGTGACCAGCTCGCGGACGAGTGCAGCGACTGTCCCGCCGATGGCGTTTCGGGACTCTGCCGCGTTGAGTTTCTCGCCATTGTTTAATCGGGAGAACAATTCCTCGATGTCGTCCTCATCGTCGGTTTCGATCACGACGACATCTAGGCTTTTCTCCTTGAATATGTCCCGCGTCTGCTCTTCCAAATCTTTGAAAGTGTCGCCAGGTTTCGGAGGAACATCGCATTCGTAGCCCAGGTACTTGAAATCTTCGGCGAACTCAAACTTACCGTCGAGAAACTCCAAGATGGTACTAATCCGTTGTTTGCCATCCACGACGGCATATGCGAAGCCGGTTGCATCCTGGTCTACCTTGTGCACGTAGATCTTGGGAACGTCATACCCATTGATTACCGAGTCGATAAACAGTTGCTTCTTGTCGGTAGACCACACCCCGGCCTCGCGTTGATACGTTGGCTCCAGGTTTATCAACCGTCGTTCGCGCAGGATCTTCGAAACGGCGAACGGAGCTCGAGTTGTGTCCATGCAATCGATGATAGGGGTGGCGGGGGCATTGCTTGCGTGAATTGGCAACGATGCGGAGAACTCATGCTCAAGTCGGATCGCGGCACAGCGCCGCACTCCGCACCCCGGGATCCGCAAAAACCGCTGGTTGACAGTATTTGACAGGAACAACCCCACGACAGGGGTGAGCCGCGGATCCGGTAGCCGGCAGTGACCAGACGGTCGGAAGGCAAGGTCGCCGGCGGCGCTGTTGACATGCCGCCGAGTCTCGGCTGAGACTCTTGGCCGGCCGTTCACCACATAATTCACTATCGCCGGAGTGACTCTCGACGCCCTGCCAACGGCAGTGGCGGAGACTTTCACGGGCCTCGTTGACGCCACTAATGGTTCCCGGCAACGTCAACCGTGCCTGACATGGTGGCTTCCTTCGCAACGCTTGGGATAGTTCAGTGTGATCGCCAACCGGTCTACCAATTTCAGGGTAATCGCACGACATAAAGCAACGTTTAGCGATCGCCTAGTCCCGACGGGCAGAGTCCGACGGGCAGAGTCCGACGGGCAGATCGACGCGAGGTAAGCCCTTGGTGCCACCCACCCCTTGCCGCTCACCTGCCCCGCTACTACAGTTCCATCGCCAACTCGCTGACGATCGGAGCTCTCATGCCCGCAACCGCGCTTCCCTCCAGTGGCGATAACCCCGGTGACCGGCCCGATGGCAATGGCAACAACGGCCCCAATAACAGCACCGGCCCCGTCACGCCGCCGGCGCCCCCAAGACCTGCGACGCCAGCGGCATGGCCGACATCCACCGGATGTTCCGGGCCGGCTTCGGCGAAGCCCCCACGCTCGTCCACGGCGTCACCCCCAACGATGCGGCGCAGGCTGACATCGTCGGCGACTACCTGGCGATGCTCTCGGCCACGCTGCACGGGCATCACGACGGCGAAGACTCGCTGCTGTGGGGCCGGCTCGAAAGCCGCGCCCCCTCGTGCACGGTCCACGTCGAACGGATGAAGGCGCAGCACACCGAGATGCTCGTGCACCTCGATGAACTCGACGCGAGCCTGCCGGCCTGGCGAGCGAGCGGACGCACGGAGGACGCCGCATCCGTTCTCTCCGCCCTCACCGGCATCAACGCGGCGCTCGCCGTGCACCTGCCCGACGAGGAGACGACCATCGTGCCCGTGATGGAGACCGTCCTCAAGCCGGCGGATGTCGAGGCCCTGTCCACGCATGGCCGCAAGTCAACGCCGAAGGGCAAGACGTTCATTCAGCTCGGGGCGATCCTCGACGCGCAACCGGATGGCGGCGACGCCTGGCTGCACAAGAACCTGCCTGCGCCGGTGCGGCTGGTCTGGCGTCTGGTCGGCAAGTCGCGGTACGAGAAGTATCGGGAGGCGCTGGTCAGATAACTAAGCGGATGCAACACCGGCCGACGACTCCCTCCTGTCAGCATCACGCCGCTAGCGAATCGCGCCCGGAACGTGGTGCAATCGATGTAATGCGAAACATGAATGATTCAGAGCAGCCTGACGTGCCAGGCGCCGCCACCGACACCGCCACCGACACCGACACCGCCACCGACACCGACACCGACACCGACGCCGCAACCACCGCCATCCGCTCCCGGAAAGTCCCAGAGGCACCAACCGAGCAGAGCGCGATCGGCGACTCCGAGTTCCGGGTCGACCTCGAGCGCATCCGCTTCTCGCCCTACTTCTCCCGGCTTTCCGCGGTCACCCAGGTCATCCCGCAGGCCGGCTCCGGCACGACGGTGCACAACCGGCTGACGCACTCGCTCAAGGTCACCGCGGTCGCGCGCTCCATCGCGGTCGGGCTTCGCGAGAGCTCGGAGGAGACCCGCGCCACGATCGCCGCACTCGGCGGCTGCGATCCCGTGGTGGTGCAGGCCGCGGCCAGCGCACACGACCTCGGACACCCACCGTTCGGACATCTCGGCGAGCAGGTGCTCGACCGGTTGGCCAGGGGCAAGCTCGGCCTCGCCGATGGCTTCGAGGGCAACGCGCAGACCTTCCGCATTCTCACCACGCTCGACACCTCGGATGCGACCGAGCGCGGCCTCAATCTCACCGCGGCCGTGCGCGCGGCCGTGCTCAAGTACCCGTGGACACGTGGCGAATGGCAGACCTTGACGCCCGGGCCACCCCACGAGTTGCCGCGCGGGGTCGGCGCCGATCGTGCCAACGGCGCGCAGAAGTACTCGGCCTACTCACTCAATGCCGCCGAGATGATCCAGGTGAAGGATGCCTACCCCGCCATCGGCCTGCACCAGCAGACCGTCGAGTGCTCGGTCATGGACATCGCCGACGACATTGCGTACTCCGTGCACGACCTCGACGACTTCTACCGCGCCGGCGTGCTGCAGCACACCTCGGTGTCGCGGGAGCTGACCAGTTGGCTCGCCGACCAGCGCTCGCTCGCCCAGCTGCCACACGAGACACTGGAGTCCTCGGTGCGCACCCCCGGATACTCGCTCGAGCGCGCGTGGCGGTCGCTGTATGCGAAGGATGCCTGGATCGCCGACCCGGAGGCATTCCGCGAAGCCGTGCTCCGCGTGCAGGTCGGACTCGTTGAGGGGCTGCTCGCCGTGCCATACGACGGCGGCATCGCGGCCGACCGCGCTGTGGCGGCGTTCACCCGGCACTGGATCGATCGGCTGAAGGCGTCCATTCGGGTCGAGAGGCACCCCGACGTGCGCAGCGGACACGTGCGCCTCACTCAGGACGCCTGGCATGACGTCGCGGTTCTGAAGTTCGTGCACTCGCACTTCGTGCTCGATCGCTCCGACCTCACCATTTACCAGCGCGGCCAGGCGCGCGTGCTCCAGGCGCTGGTGGCCGGTTTCACGGCCTGGCTCGATGATCCGGATGACGCGCCCCGCGCCCCGCGGCGCCTCACGGATTCCGTGGAGTGGACCACACACTCATATGCAGAGCTCCACGGCGGAACCAGCGCAGACGTGGTGCGTCTCGGACGTTCGCGGGCCGTGCTCGACTACATCGCATCCTTCACTGACGCGCAAGCCATGTCGGCGGCCGCCCTGATCGGCGGAACCTCTGACCGACTCTGGGAGGACGGGCGCAGCCTGTAGCTCGCTGCGGTTGCAAGATGAAACTGCGCGATTCATGGATAATCTGCTTTTCGGTAAGCTGGCCGCCGTCCGATACCGGCTACTGAAGATTCCTCGATGCTCGAGGAGAGCGTCGGTAGACTTGTGCCATGACGACGGGGCTGGCTCTGGACCGCGACGCGATCGCGCGCGTGTGCCGCGCTCATGGCGTCAGTCGTCTCAGGGTCTTCGGATCCGCCATTTCCGAGCGCTTCGACGCCGAGCGGAGTGACGTCGACTTTCTCGTCGAGTTCGCCCCCGGCGCTGAGGATCCGTTCGAGGCCTACTTCGGGCTCAAGGAAGACCTCGAGGGTCTGCTCGGGCACAGGGTTGATCTTGTGATGTCGAGCGCGGTGCGCAATCCGCACTTTGCGGCGTCGGTATCCACCGGGGCCGAGGAAGTGTATGCGGCCTGAGTCTGCTGCGCTTCTGTGGGATATCCACGCCGCGGCCATTCGGATTGCGGAATTCATCGCGGGGAAAGACGGAACCAGCTACTCGACTGACGAACTCCGTCGGTCGGCAGTTGAACGTCAACTGGAGATCATCGGCGAAGCGCTGAAGAAGGTCCGAATCGCAGATCCGGAGACCGCGCAACGGGTTCCCGATATCGCTCGGATCATCGGGCTGCGAAACATTCTCGCGCACGGGTACGCCGTGGTCGACGATGCCGTGGTGTGGAGCGCCGCATCACAGCGCGTGCCCGAGTTGCTCGCAGTGGTCGACCAACTTCTCGCCGACTGACCGTGGCCTGGAGCGATCGTCGCCTACCTGGGTTCTACAGGGCGAGCGGTCGGTTGGCCGCTCGCCCTGTGCCGTGAACAGCGCTCAGTTGGCCGCAGAGACCGGTGAACGTTCGATTGTCGGGCCTCCTCAGCATTGACGTTCGAGCTGCGCGCGGGTTGAACGCAGCTATGCGCACACTGCAGTGGTAGCGCAGCTGCGTTCGAGGCGCGCAACGCGTCCCGCCGGACTCCCCGTCGGGCCTCCCTCACAGGCTGTTAAACCAGCACCCGGTCCACAATTTGCTCTCATCACTCTTCGCGCCACTCGCATCGGAGGTGAGATTGCCTATGCCAAAGTCCGCGAAGAGAAGAAGACCTAACAGTTCCGCGCATGCCCCGGCCAAGTCGGTGGCCCGTCGATCCGTCGCTGCTGGGCCCACGAAGCCCAGCGGGTCGAGCCCCATATCGGAGGTTGTGAACCGAGCAGCCGATGAATTTATGGCGTACACGAAAGCGCGCCCCGTTGCGTTGTTGACCGATGAGGAGCTCGTGGCACATCTGAAAGCCTTGTCGGAGTTCTCGCGGGACCTCGACGAGCTGCGCGCGAAACTCCTTTCAGAAATGGTTCGGCGCGTAATGCTGGACCCGTGGAGATACGTGGTGAGCTACGCAATGATTGAGCGCAAATCGTGAGTACTGACGTTCCAGGCCATACGGCCAAGCTTCCCGTCAGACCCCTCCGTTAGGGTTAAAGGAGTCCCTGCCCCACCCGGCAACCCCCAATCGGAGGAGCACCATGCCCACCACAGTCTCAGGCGTCATCGCCCGCTCGAAGGGCGCGCCGGTCGAACTGGTCGACATCGTCATTCCCGACCCCGGCCCAGGCGAAGTCATCGTCGACATCGACACGTGCGGCGTTTGCCACACCGACTTCCACTACAAGGAAGGCGGTATCAACGACGACTTCCCCTTCCTGCTCGGACATGAAGCCGCCGGACGCGTCAGCGTCATCGGCGAAGGCGTCACCCACGTTGCCGTCGGCGACTTCGTGGTGCTCAACTGGCGCGCCGTCTGCGGCGAATGCCGCGCCTGCAAGCGCGCCGAGCCCTGGTACTGCTTCAACACCTTCAACGCCACCCAGAAGATGACCCTCACCGACGGCACCGAGCTCACGCCGGCCCTCGGCATCGGCGCCTTCGCCGAGAAGACCCTCGTGCACGCCAAGCAATGCACCAAGGTCAACCCGGATGCCGACCCCGCAGCCGTCGGCCTGCTCGGCTGCGGCATCATGGCCGGCATCGGCGCGGCAATGAACACGGGCAACGTCAGCTACGGTGACTCGGTTGCCGTCATCGGCTGTGGCGGGGTGGGGGATGCCGCGGTCGTGGGATCACGCCTGGCCGGAGCATCCGTCATCATCGCCATCGACCGCGACGCTAAGAAGCTCGACAAGGCGCAGCAGCTCGGCGCCACCCACGTCATTGACTCGTCCCAGCTCGATGAGGAGGGCGTCGTCGCAGCCGTGCAGGCGCTCACCGGCGGATTCGGCGCCAACGTCGTCATCGACGCGGTCGGCCGCCCCGAAACCTGGCGCCAGGCGTTCTACGCCCGCGACCTCGCCGGCACCGTCGTACTGGTCGGCGTGCCGAACCCCGACATGATGCTCGAGATTCCGCTGCTCGATGTCTTCGGGCGCGGCGGCTCGCTCAAGTCCAGCTGGTACGGCGACTGCCTGCCGGAGCGCGACTTCCCGATGCTCACTGACCTCTACCTGCAGGGCCGGCTGCCGCTCGACGAATTCGTCAGCGAGAAGATCGGCATCGACGAGATTGAGGCCGCCTTCGAGAAGATGGCCCGCGGCGACGTGCTGCGCTCGGTGGTGGTGCTCTGATGTCTGCTGGCTCCGCCACTTCCGCACGCATTGACCACCTCGTCACCGTCGGCACCTTCAGCCTCGACGGCGGCACCTGGGATCTCGACAACAACGTCTGGATCATCGGCAACGACACCGAATGCGTCGTTATCGATGCAGCCCACGACGCCGACGCGATCCTCAAGGCTGTCGGCGACCGCACGCTGCTGGCCGTGCTGTGCACCCACGGGCACAACGACCACATCGGTGCGGCCGGCGCCGTGCACGCGGCAACGGATGCCCCGGTCTGGCTGCACCCGGACGACACCATGCTGTGGGAGATGGTGTATCCGGCGGATGCGGCGGATGCGGCTGATTCGGCAGCTGAGGCTGGTGCAGCTGTTGCGACTGCCGCTGCCCCCCTGCGCCCGATCGCCCTGGCCGACGGCCAGCGCATCGCCGTCGCCGGCATCGAGCTTGAGGTGCTGCACACGCCAGGACACTCGCCCGGGTCGGTGTGCTTCTACGCGCCGGACCTCGGCACGGTCTTCAGCGGAGACACGCTGTTCCACGGCGGACCGGGCGCGACAGGTCGCTCGTTCAGCGACTTCCCGACGATCATCGAGTCGATCACCAACAAGCTGCTGACGCTGCCGGCCGACACCGTGGTGCGCACCGGACACGGCCAGACCACGCTGATTGGCGACGAGGCGCCCCAGCGCGAGGAGTGGATCGCGCGCGGGCATTAACCGCTGCTGCTGGTTGAGGAAGGCCGGCCACGGCCGCCTCGAAAGCTCGTGCGCGCTAACCTCTTCTGCTAACCGCTGCCGCTAACCGCTTCTGTTGAGCGCGGCATCGCAACGCAAAACGCCCCGGCGATCTTTCGATCACCGGGGCGTTCGGCATGCTGTCGTGAGCAATACCCGACCATGCTGTGCCGAACTGCGGAGAATGTCTGCACTTCGCACATCTTGGGCCCGAATCAGCCCGAATTTGCAAGAATCTCCGCCGTTAGGCACGTGTTGCCACGTATACGCGACGTGCTTGGGTCTCGAGACGGCCTGGCGGCCTCCTCAACCAGCGGAGGACAGCTCAGCTACGCCACCGACTCCGCACTGCACCTCGGCAGCACCCAGCCCGGGCGTGCGAAGTGGCAGGTGTATCCATTCGGGTACTTCTCGAGGTAGTCCTGGTGCTCTGGCTCTGCCTCCCAGAACGGGCCGGCCGGCGCGATCTCCGTGACGACCTTGCCTGGCCAGAGCCCGGAGGCGTCGACGTCGGCGATAGTGTCGCGAGCGATGGCATCCTGCTCGGGGCTTGTCGGGAAGATCGCCGACCTGTAGCTCATGCCGACGTCATTGCCCTGACGGTTGCGGGTCGACGGGTCGTGTACCTGGAAGAAGAACTCCAGCAGCTCGCGGTAGCTCGTCTGTGTCGGGTCGAAGACGATCTCGATTGCCTCAGCGTGCGTGCCGTGGTGGCGGTACGTGGCGTTCGGCACGTCGCCGCCGCTGTAGCCGACGCGGGTGGAGAGGATGCCGGGACGCTTGCGGATGAGGTCCTGCATGCCCCAGAAACATCCGCCAGCGAGAATGGCGGTTTCGGTCGCGGTTGTCATTATGCGTTCTCCTTCGGGGAGCTGTCGGGTGGGGTGGAATCGGATGAGGGGGAATCAGACGAGGGGGAATCGGATGAGGGGGAGCCCGCCGTCGCCGGGAACAGCGAACGGTACTTCCCGTAGCCCTCAGCGTCGAGATCGGAGACCGGGATGAAGCGCAGCGCCGCTGAATTCATGCAGTAACGCAGACCACCGGCATCCGCTGGTCCGTCGTCGAAGACGTGTCCGAGATGGCTATTGGCACCCGACGAGCGTACCTCGGTGCGCTTCAGGAACAGGGCGCGGTCGGTTTTTGTGGTGACGGCATCCGGTTCGATGGGCTTGGTGAAGCTCGGCCAGCCGGTGCGGCTGTCGTACTTATCGGTCGAGGCGAAGAGGGGCTGCCCCGAGACGATGTCGACGTAGATTCCGGGCTCGTGATTGTTCCAATACGCGTTGCGGAAGGCGGGCTCCGTGCCCTCCTCCTGCGTGACCTGATACTGGGCGGGCGTGAGGCGAGCGAGCGCCTCGGGAGTCTTGCGGTAGTCGGGTGACATGTCATTCCTCCTTGTCGGCGGCGCTGGCTGCGTCGCGCTGACGCCTGATCGTTGGCGTCATCTGAGTGAACCGCGGGGGAGCGGATGCTGTTCCGCCCAGGCTGGGAGCCAGCTGTGGGTTTGGCGGCGCGAAAACGGATGCGGCACAACCGAATGATCGGCGTGGAGCCAAAACTCAGGAGTCGGGAGCAGAGTCCGAAGTAATCCGGTACTTTTTGTAACCAATTCAGGGGGTAGAGATGTACTTTCACGTGCAACGACTTATCAACGATATTGAGCAGGATGAGCCAGATCCCGCCGCAGCCAATGCCTTGCAGGAGGGCCTCGGCGGCCAGTTCGGCGAGATGCGCACCATGATGCAATACCTCTTTCAGGCGATGAACTTTCGCGGACCGGCGGCGAAGCCGTATCGCGATCTGATTCAGGGGGTGGGTACCGAGGAGATCAGCCACGTTGAGCTCATCGGCACCACCATCTCTCGCCTTCTTGACGGCTCCCCGCGCTATCAGGGCAAGCCCACCGATCCGCTGGATGCGCCAGGGGCTGGCGGTTCAGTCCCGCTGAGCATTGCGCTCGATCACAGCAACATCCACCACTATCTCGTTGGTGCTCAGGGCGCATTGCCCGTGGATGCTGCCGGCAACCCGTGGAGTGGTAGCTACGTTTACAACTCCGGGAACCTGGTGCTCGACCTGGTGTACAACTTGATGCTGGAATCCACTGGGCGGCTGCAGAAATGCCGGATCTACGAGATGACCGACAACAAGACCGCGCGGTCGACGATTGCCTATCTCATCGTTCGTGACCAGGCGCACGAGAACGCCTATGCCAAGGCGTTGGAGTCTTTGGGCGTGGAGTGGAACAAGCTCTTGCCGATTCCCAAGACGAACGCCGAGCAGTTCCCCGAGGTGAAGAAGCTGGTAGACCTTGGCCTGCAAAGCAAGCAATACACCTTCGATCTCGCTGGCCAGTCCGAAGCGGGCAAGATCTTCCAGGGGCTGTCGCCGTCCAAAGACGGCACAAACCTGGATGCCAGCGAACAGGCTCCCGAGGGAGTTCCGTCAACCATCGCCAAGGAGCGTTTCGAGGAGTTTGCGCCTGGGCTCGATCCCGAACTGCTCAAGCTGATCCAGGCCACGGCTGATATGGAGCTCGCTGAAGTCGATGCGATGTTCGGCCCAGTTTCCAAGAAGAAGAAATAGACAGTCGTTCGACGCGTCTACTTAAGCGGCCAGGTCTCACGCGAGAGACCTGGCCGCTTTGGATGCATCCGGAGCGCCGGATTCGGTGCGGTTGAGCGTAATTGTCGTCGAGTGTCGCCGTTTGTGCCGAGGGTCGCCGCTACGACAGCGATTCTCGGTCGGAACGGCGATTGTCGATAGATATCTAGGCGCTAGAGCAACGGATGCGTGGATCGCTCAACCACGAGTGCTGCGAGCGGTGTGGCGAACACGGCAAAAGCGATCAGGTTTAGCACTACCGTCACCCAGAATGCTGCCCGAAAACTGGCCTTCTTGGTTTTGTGCCGCAGCGTCTGCTGGGCGACGATCGCGCCGGGCCAACCGCCGATGACGCCGAGCAGCAGCAGTGTGTTCTCCGATATGCGCCAGCGCCCGTTCGTCGCAGCGGACTTGTCGATCGCGTAGACGATGAAGCTCACGATGCTCGCTGCCAGGTACAGGCCCGCCACCCAGAGAGGCAGCGGCCAGAGTGCATTCACGGCAAGGTATCCGGCCACAAAGATGACGACCATGATGTAGTCGGCGAACGGCGATGTCCGACGGGAACGACCGCGCCGTGGGTTGGTGCCGGGCGCACTCGACGACCCCTGTGGCCGCCTCACGCGCTGCCCATGACCGACCGGCCGCACACGCGCCGCCCGATCCTTGCCCTCAGCCGTGTGCTCAAGGTCAAAGGTGAGTTCTGTGCCGATCTGCGGCCGGCCGGGCCCTGGGGGAAACGCCTTGATGTGCACGAAAATCCGCTCCGTGCCCTCTTCAGGGGAGATGAAACCGAATCCGCGCTCGTCGTTCCACGAGGCCAACGTCCCGCTCAGTCGCTTAGTCGTTGAGCTCATCCTCAGAGCGTAGCGTTCTCGGCTTGTGGCCTAGCCGAGGACCGACACGAGGGCGTTGCAACAAGCCCAACCCGCGCCGACAACTTATCTACGGCTCGCCTACTTGTCATCGCCGTTGGTCTGGCCGGTCGTCTTGCGGCGGCGACGCCCCAGGAAGAATACGACCGCGCCGACCGCCAGCAGTATTGCGCCGAAGATCAGCGGAGCAGCGAGGTTGGCACCGGTCGACGCCAACGACGTCGACGCCGTCGGAGTGACAGCTGCTGATGTGGGCTGAATCGAGGCGGGCGGCGCGGGCGTCGGCGCCGGAATGACGGGCGTACCAGCACCCGGGATGGGGCCAGTAGTCGAGACGGCGCCGACGGACTGGTTTGCCAGTACAGAGAACCAGATGGTTTGGCTGAGTGGCGTGCCATCGGCGGCGGTCGCTTCAACGACCAGACGGTGGGATCCTGGCTCGACGTGAGCCGGCAGGGCGGTGGTCGCGGTGTACGCACCTGCCGCATCCGCTGAACCGGCGTGAAGCACAACGGGCGTGGAGTGCATGGTCACGGTGACGGGCGAGCCCGGCGCCAGACCGATGGCGGACACGTTCACGGCTGTGCCGCCGACCAGGGTGCCGACAACGAAGTCAGTGGCGATGTCGAGAGTCGGTTCGACGACGGGAGGGATCACGACGGGAGGGATCACGACGGGAGGGACTACGACGGGAGGGACTACGACGGGAGGGACTACGACGGGAGGGAGCGCAGCACGGGTCAGTATGACCGAGTAGGTCTTGAGGGTCGTCCCGTTTTGTGCAGTGACCACGACCGTGACGGCGTTGTCGCCGACACTCAAGCTGACGGGTGCGGATGCATCGCCACTGACAACCGGCCTGCCGTTCACTCTGACGGATGCGGTGGCATCCGCAACTGTTGGGGTGACCGTCAGGGAGTCGGTCGCGTTGCCGACCGATGCCGTGTAGCTGGTTGTGCCGGCCGCGAATGCTGGGTCGAGCGTTCCGTCCGACAGTGTCAGGCTGGCGAGGTCGGCGACTGCCGAGGCGGCGCGAGTGATGACGACGGTGTAAACGGTGGTGGTTGTGCCGTCCTGGGCGGTGACCACGACGGTGACCGCCGTGTCGCCGATCGCGAGTGCGACGGGTGCGGATGCAGCGCCGCTGACAGCTAGCCTGCCGTTCACTCTGACGGATGCGGTGGCATCCGCAACTGTCGGGGTGACCGTCAGGGAGTCGGTCGCGTTGCCGACCGATGCCGTGTAGCTGGTCGTGCCGGCCGCGAATGCCGGGTCGAGCGTTCCGTCCGACAGTGTCAGGCTGGCGAGGTCGGCGACTGCCGAGGCAGCGCGACTGATGGTCACCGTGTAGGTCTTTGTGGTCGTCCCGTCGTATGCGGTGACAACGGTGGTGATGGTGTTGCTGCCGACGTTCAGGGCGATGGCGCGGGAAGCTTCTCCGCTGGTGGTCCTGACGCCGTTGACCCCAACGGAGGCATTGGTATCGGTCAGGGTTGGAGTGACGGTGACTGAAGTCGTTGCATTGCTGACGGATGCCGTGTAGCTGGTTGTGCTGGCGGCGAATGCTGGGCTGAGCGTGCCGGCGCTGATGGAAAAGGCGCTGAGGTTGGCGTTAGTCGAGGCGCCGGCGGCGCGGGTGATGGTGACCGTGTAGGACTTTGTGGTCGTCCCGTCTTGTGCCGTGACAACGGTGGTGATGGTGTTGGGGCCGACGGCAAGGTCGATGGCGCCGGAAGCTGAGCCGCTGGACACTGCCACACCGTTGACCGCAACCGAGGCATTGGCATCGGCCACTGTCGGAGTGACCGTGACCGACGTCGTTGCGTTGCTGACGGATGCCGTGTAGCTGGTCGTGCTTGGCGCGAACGTGCGGCTCAGCGTGGCGGCGCTCAGCAAGAGTGCGCTGAGGTAGGCGTTGGACGAGGCGGCGCGGGTGATGGTGACCGTGTAGGACTTTGTGGTCGTCCCGTCTTGTGCCGTGACAACGGTGGTGATGGTGTTGGGGCCGACGGCAAGGGCGATGGCACCGGATGCGTTTCCGCTGGCGATGCTGACGCCATTGACCCTGACGGAGGCATTGGCATCGACTGCTGTCGGGGTGACCGTGACCGACATCGTTGCGTTGCTGACGTATGCCGTGTAGCTGGTCGTACTGGCGGCGAATGCTGGGCTGAGCGTGCCGGCGCTGATGGAAAGTGCGCTGAGATCGGGGGTAGCGGCGGGGGCGCGGGTGATGGTGACCGTGTAGGCGTTCGTGGTCGTCCCGTCTTCTGCGGTGACGACGGTGGTGATGGTGTTGGGGCCGACGGCAAGGGCGATGGCACCGGATGCGTTTCCGCTGGTGATGCTGACGCCATTGACCCTGACGGAGGCATTGGCATCGGCCGCTGTCGGGGTGACCGTAATCGCTGTCGTTGCATTGCTGACGGATGCCGTGTAGCTGGTCGTGTTGGCGAGGAACGCTGTGTTGAGCGTGCCGCTGCTGAGCGAGAGTGTGCTGAGGTCGGCGTTGGCCGAGGCGGCGCGGGTGATGGTGACCGTGTAGGTTGTTCCGTCTGCTCCCCCCGGCGCGATCGTAGCGATGGTGATGACAGTGCTGCCGACTAGCAGGCCGATGGCGCCGGATGCACTCCCGTTGTTGGAGCTGACACCGTTGACCGTCAGGGAGATCCAGGGATCGACCAGGAGCGGGGTGACCTTGACCGACGTCGTTGCATTGCTGACGGATGCCGTGTAGCTGGTCGTACCCGGCGCGAACGCCGGGCTGAGCGTGCCCGCGCTGAGCGAGAGCGCCCTGAGCGACGTATCAGTTGCGGCGTTCGCCGGTGCGGCGGCCATGGTCGACAGGCCAGAGATGGCGAGGACGGCGACGAGCGCCATGGCACTCAGGCGGAGGGAGGTGAGGCGAAAGGCACGCATGGAAACGAATTTACAGGACGCAACAGTTCGTAGCGGTTCAGATTGGCGAACGCGCCCGAACTGGGGGTACTGCGCCCGCGGCCGCTAGCCGATCAGGATGCTGAACTCGAGAAAGCCCTCAACCTCTCTAACGATCACGTTCAACCCGGCCACGGCCGGGCACCGTCAGTCGTGACCCACCGACCGCCGGCTCATTAACGCGGCCGTCAGGAAGCACGCGGCGCCGAGAAACGTTCCGAGATTCGCCCAGAACAGGCTCACAAGGTCATCCGTTTCAGGGATCACGAAAGCGCCGATCGCCGAGATGCCGAAGAAGACCGACCCGAGCAAATTGAGCCACGTGCAGCGCCAGGTGCGAGCGCGGGGGTCCCAGAGCCGGTCACGCTCCGTGGTCGCAACCACGGCGAAAACGCTCGCAACGAGGAAGCAGACCGAGCCAAAGGCATCCGGTCGCCATCCGCTGTTCACCTGTGACTCGCTGTTCACCGCCGTGATGAGGGCTTCGGTCGTACTGACGTTGAAGAAGAGCGTGCCGAGGAATTGCACGGCCGCCCCCCACCAGTCGAATGCGTCAGGCCGATTCATCGCGTGATGCGGCGGGCGACGACCGCTCAAGCTGAGCTGGATGAAGGCCGCAGCGGTGAAGAACAGTGCTCCGATGAAGAAGGTGACGTCATCGATCGGTGTGCCGACCGCGAGCGCATAGAACGGCACCGCCCCAATGAGGAAGCAGACCGAACCGATGGCGAACCCCCAGGCTTCGCGTCGCAATCGGATAGTTCGCTGGTGGGCCACGCCGCTGCTGCTTCGCCCGTGCGGCTCTGCGCCCTAGCCGATCAACTGGCTGAACGCTTCGGGCAATATGACGTTCGGGGACGCTCCGACGAACAGCGGAGCGATCTGCGCCGGTCGGTAGCCCGCGATCCCGCAGCCGATTTCTGTGACGAGAAAACGCAGCTCGGGATGCGCAGAGGCGAAGCTCACGAAGCCGGCGACCTCGACAACGATCACGTCGAACCCGCTCATGGTATCGATGGCATACGAACTGCCATGCAGGCCGTGGCCTTCACCCCACAGCGCCCCGAACTTGTCGGCGGCGAGTGCAGCGGCCCCTGCAACGTGCTGGCCACTGGCATTGGAGCCGAATACGAATACTTCGCCAGGCGCGAGTTCGGTGATCCTCATGGCGCGAGTCTAGATCGGCCTCCACTGCCTGCATAGTGGGTTGCCCGAACAGGACAAAACAGCCAGCCAAAGCCATGCGAATTGGATTTCGTCCATGATTCAGCGGCGGCCGACGGTACCCCGAAGACAGATCGAGAGGAGTCGTGAATCCCTCCTGCGCGCACGGCATACTCGATCCGTGACCAACCTCAACGCGGCTCCAACGCTCTCACTCGATGGTGCGCTGTTCACGCTCACCCAGACTTCGGGGCGTTCGTATTCCCTGATCAGGTTTCATCAGCACAACGCGATGGTCTGGGGGGAGTACCTGGGTGATGCCTCCAGTCCTGGCCGTTTCGTCGGGAGGCTGACCGGCGATCTTCTTGAAATGCAGTTCGTGCACGCCGAATCTGAATCCGGCCAATCCGGCCAGCTGACATATGGCCGTGCAACCGCGCTGATCGACTCCTCGGGCAAAACGGTGCAGTTGGTATCCCAATCTCCGGGCGCTGAAGACTCGACGGTCACAACGGTGTGGGCACAGTCGATGGCGACCGAAGAGACCGCCGAGGCCTTCGATACCGCCTTTGGGCTTGCATCCGCTCGGCACAGTGGTGACAACATGATCGACGACACCGAATTCGTACTGTTGTCATCGACGGCCAGTGAGGTCAACCATGAGTCGCCGTCTCGTTTCTTCTTTCACGAGGCCGCCGGCATTGTCTGGGCCGAGTACGAAGGCGACACCGTAACCTTCGGCTACACCGTCGGTTTTCGCGTCGGCAACATGCTGCAGGAGTGGTTCGTGCACGAGGTGAAGGCAACCGGCGCAACGCTCATCGGCGACAGCGCCAGCCAGATCGAAATGCGAGCGGATGGCCAGCTCGAGTTGAAGGAAGACTTCGTGCTCGACGGCGTTCCTGGCTACAGCATCTGCGTCGAGGTTTAGCCCGCTCGCTATCTACCGCGAGACGCTGCCAGCTTGGTCTCCAGCGCTGTCTCGTTGGGAAGGAACCAGACGTGCTCGCCCCGGTTCGACTCCCAGACGAAGTCGCCCAACGCTGTGCTTGCTGCGACAAACTCACTGATGTCGCCGATCACCGCAAGTTTGACCTGGTAGTTCACCAGCTTCTGAGTTATCTCCCCGGCGAGAAGCGAACTCAGGTCGAAGAAAAGCGGGTCGAGCCTGGCGACGGGAATCGCGATCAGGCTCACGTGGTTGATCCAGGCGTTACTGATGAGATCGGACGTGTCGTCAGAAGTTGAGACGAGCGGGCCGTTTGCCTCGAGGTGCATGACTCGAAAATCGTCGGTGCCGTTCTCAGCGCTGTCAGTGGTGCCGTCGTTATTCATGCAGCGAGCGTAGAACGACGATGCGAGCGGATGGGGATTGTTACGCAGACAGATTGTTACTCGGACCAGACGCCCACCAGATTGCTACGCAGGCCACGCGCCGATGATGAGCGCCATGACGATGAGTGTCACGAACTCGTGGGCGATGTTGAGAATCGTCAGACCCGCAGGTCGCTGATCGAACGCATCATGAGTGATGAACCGAGCAGCGGTGAATCCGGCCCAGAGCACGACGGTCGTCAGGAGAGTGATGGCCAGGAAGCTGCCACCGTAGAAGTCCCAGGCGATAAATGCGGCACCGGCCAGCACCCACGCCGTGATGAAGCTCACAAGCACCGTCACAATGATTGGACCGGCAGCATCCGATGCCTTACCTGATGGGGTGACCCCCGCAGCCTTCATCCAGTAGTTGCCGAAGACTTTTGGGGTGTACCAGATCGAGCCGACGATCATGCTCGAGAGCGTGGCCAGTATCACTGCCCAATAGTTGATGTCGGGGAGCATGATCGTCCTCTCGTGACGCATCAGTGGGTCGGGGTCTGCTGGCAGGATCCCCTGTGATCCAGAAGTCTATGACCATGGAGCGTTCTGTAACAGAAATGCTGATGGGTGGCCACATTTCCCGGATTATGTGCGCGCTCGCGCTACAGTGCGAGTGCGCACATATGAGGCGTGCCGATTCTGCCCACGAGAGCGTTCTGCTCATTCAGATACCCCTGGAGAACCATGACCGACCTGAACAACGCGCCGGCCTACTACCCGTCGCCGACCGCGTATTCCGCCCAGCCCGCTGTGTCGAACAAATCGTTCGTTGCCAACTGGCTGCTGGCGCTGCTGCTCGGCACGCTGGGCATCGACCGGTTCTACCTGGGCAAGATCGGCACAGGCATCCTCAAACTCATCACCTTCGGTGGCTTCGGAATCTGGACGCTCATCGACCTCATCCTTGCGCTGACCGGTTCAACCCGTGACAAGCAGGGGCTGCCGCTGGCCGGGTACGACGAGAACAAGAAGATCGCACTCATCGTGACGCTGATCCTCGTGGTGCTGAGCGCAATCAGCAGTGGAATCTCAACTGCCACATACCTGACTCAGGTGACCGGCTAATCAATTCGTTATTGTGCCGGGCGCTTGCACACCAAGCGCCCGGTACACCAAGCGCCCGGTACGTCACCGCCCGGCACAGTGTCAGTGGACACCGATACGCTCGCCTGAGAAGGAAGAGGGTATTGATGTTCCTGCTTGACGGCACGGTGATCACGAGCGCCAGCGACCTGACTGCAGCGTCGAGCTGTGAGTTCGCCTTCCTCCGCAAGCTCGACGTGAAGCTTGGTCGCACCGATGCGGTGCCCGATCCCGTCGACGCCATGCTGCAGCGCACCTCAAGGCTGGGCGACGAGCACGAACACCGGGTACTCGAGCACTACAGGCAGACCGGTTCGGTCGCTGAGATCGAACGCCCAGAGCGGATGTCACGCGCGGCACTCGATGAGGCCCAGGCCGACACCGTGCGGGCGTTTGGCAGCGGAGCGGATGTCGTCTTCCAGGCCACATTCTTCAACGCAGGCAGCGAGAGCGGCACCGATGCCGACAGCACGAGCAGCACCGGATTCATCGGTTTCGCCGACTTCATCGTGCGCCAGCCAGACGGCAGCTATCTCGTGCAAGACACGAAACTTGCCCGCAGTGCCAAGGTCACGGCCCTGCTCCAGCTCGCGGCATATGTCGAGCAACTTGAGCGCATCGGAGTGCCAGCGGCAGAGACGGTCGAGCTGTTGCTCGGTGACGGTTCGGTCAGCGTGCACCGGGTGAGCGACATCCTGCCCGTCTACCGCAAGCGGCGCCAACGCCTGCTGCAGGTCATATCCGACCGGCTCACCGCCGCCGATGCGCTGTCGTGGGGCGATCCGCTGTACGCCGTTTGTGGGCGCTGCACCACCTGTGAAGCCGAGGTGCAAGCTAGTCGCGACCTGCTGCTCGTCGCCGGCATGCGCGTGACGCAGCGTGACCGACTGGCCGCCGCCGGCATTCGCACTATCGAAGAGTTGGCAGCGCTGCCAGAGCTCTCGCCCGTCATCGACGCCACCGGCATCGCCGAGAACACGCTCGCAGGGCTGCGCAAGCAGGCCAGGCTGCAAATCGAGGCGCTCGCCGGTGAGCCACCTCCCATCGAGGTGTACAACGCCTCGGCATTGGCCGCGCTGCCCGAGCCCGATGCTGGCGACATCTTCTTCGACTTCGAGGGTGACCCGCTGTACACAGAGGGCGACGCCGAACGCTGGGGGCTCGACTACCTCTTCGGTCTGGTCGAACCCGACGGCACGTTCAGGGCGTTCTGGGCGCACACCTTCGCCGAAGAGCGCCAGGCGCTGCTCGATTTTCTGGAATACCTCGAAGCCCGCAGGGCCGTTTATCCCGACATGCACGTCTACCACTACGCCGCCTACGAACGCACGCACCTACTCAGCCTCGCCGCCAGGCACGGCGTGGGCGAGGCCGAGATTGACCAGCTGCTTCGCGAGAACGTCCTCGTCGACCTGTACCCGCTGGTACGCAAAGCGGTGCGCGTGGGCTCCCGTTCGTATTCCATCAAAAAGCTCGAGCCTCTCTACATGGGCGACGAACTGCGCGGGGGAGAGGTCACCAACGCTGCAGACTCAATCACCGAATACTCGGCCGCCCGCGAGCTGACGGCACTCGGCGAGTTCGCCGAGGGGCAGCGGATGCTCGACTCAATAGCCGACTACAACCGCTACGACTGCGTTTCGACACTGCGACTGCGGGATTGGCTGCTGGAGCAGGCAGCAGCTGCACAGGTGCCGGTCGGTGCGCTGCAGTCGAGCGCCGACGACATCTGGGAGCCCGAACAGTCGCTCCTGCGCGACGGGCTTCTCGCTCTGGCCGGAGACCCGCTCGACCCGCACCGCACGGCAGACCAGACGGCCGCTGCCTTCGCTGCTGCCGCCATCGACTATCACCGCCGGGAGCAGAAGAGCTTCTGGTGGGGGCACTTCGCCCGACTCGAACAGCCGATCGAGGAATGGGAAGACACCCGCGACGTGCTGCACATTACCGACGTGCGTGTCGAACGCGACTGGTATCGCGAAGGCAGGCAGCGTACAGACAGGCGTGAGATTCGCGTGCATGGCAGGCTGGCGCCTGGCAGCAGCATCAAGCCCGGCGATCAGGCCGGTCCCTATCTGCTCTATGAATACCCGGGACCCTTCATCGACCCGCGGGCGGCTGCTGGCGCCCGCACCGCACGCACTGTGAAGGTGCTCGAGGTAGCGGATGACGGCAGCATCCTTCTCGAAGAAACGCTGGGTGCCGGAGTGGAGCAGTACTCGAATCGGCCGAGCGCCCTTGCGCCATCTGCCCCACCTCCTGCCGGTCAGCAGAAGCCGGCAATTGAGGAATGGGCGCAGGAGATCATCGACACTCAGCCCGATTGGCCGGCCGAGCCGATGGTCGACATCCTGCGCCGCGTGGCTCCCCGCACTCGCTCCGGCGCGCTCAGCCCGGTTTCAGCCGACCCGCAGGGCGACGAACGTATCGATGCCGTGGTGTCGAGCCTGCTCGACCTCGATCACTCCTACCTGGCAGTGCAGGGCCCTCCCGGTACCGGCAAGAGCTACCTCGGTGCACACGTGATCACGGCGCTGGTGCGCGAGCACGGCTGGAAGATCGGTGTAGTCGCGCAGTCGCATGCTGTCGTCGAGAACCTGCTCGCGGCCGTCGTGAAGGCCGGGCTCGACACGTCACTGGTCGGCAAGGTAGAGAAGGCCGGCGGTGCTGCGACGGCGACCGACAACGACGACGAGCGTGAGTCCTCGTTCACCGCGCTGCCGAAAGACGGGCATCTCCTATTTGCGCTCGACAATGCAGACTCGGGCTTTGTGCTCGGCGGCACGGCATGGGACTTCAGCAATCCCGCTCGCGTACCCAGGCACAGCCTCGACCTGCTGGTCGTCGACGAAGCGGGCCAGTTCTCGTTAGCCTCGACGATTGCCGCCAGCGTTGCCGCTTCGAACCTGCTGTTGCTCGGCGACCCACAGCAATTGCCTCAGGTGAGCCAGGGCACGCATCCTGAGCCCATCGACCAGTCGGCTCTCGGCTGGGTCAGCGCAGGGCACGACGTGCTGCCTGCGACCCTCGGATACTTCCTGGCCGAAAGTAGACGGATGCACCCGGCCGTCACCGCGCCGGTGTCTCGGTTGTCTTACGAGGGAGCACTGCACTCGCATCCGGTGGCCGCGACGCGTCTTCTCGTCGGCGTGGAGCCGGGGCTGCACATCGTTCCCGTCGAGCACGCCGGCAACGCGGTGGAGTCGCCTGAAGAAGCAGCTGCTGTCGTCGAGCTTGTGCGTTCGCTGCTCGGTCGACTGTGGAGCGATCCGTCTGAGAAGCGGCACGATGAGCCGCTCACCGAAGACGACATCATCGTTGTCACGCCATACAACGCTCAGCTCAACACGGTGCGGGATGCATTGGCCGTTGCCGGCTTCACGTCAGTGCGCGTCGGCACCGTCGATAAGTTCCAAGGACAGGAAGCGGCTATCGCTCTCGTGACATTGGCTGCATCCTCGGCGGCAGACGTGCCACGGGGCCTGTCGTTCCTCATCATGAAGAACCGTCTGAACGTGGCGATCTCGCGTGCCAAATGGGCGGCTTATCTGGTGTTTTCGCCCGCACTCATCGACAGTCTTCCTGTCACGCCGGCAGGAGTGGCCGAGCTGAGCGCGTTCATCACCCTTGTCGAATCCGGGCGGTGAGCGCGCCTGCACACCGAAATTCGAAAAGAGTGCGCGCACTGCAACTTTCTGCTTTTTCACGAGATACCCAGCCGAAACGGCAGGAAACGGTAAATGGGGCATCCGAATTACCCGTAACGTTGATAAGTGGTTTTCGTTTCGTCGGATCTCGAAGTGAATGAGTGCCACGCATAGGAAAGGTTTTGCGTTGAGCGACGAATGTAAACATGGACTTGAGGGCGGATTGTGCGCCAGCTGCTTCCCGAAGGCAGCCCCCGATGAATCACTGATGGTCAAGGCTCCACGCGCCCGTGCGTCGAAGCCGATGTCACTGCGTTCAGCACCGTCACCGGTGTCGGTCTCATTGAAGGGACCAGGGTCAGTCACCGCTGTACAGACCTCTGTGGCAAAGACTGCAGTGTCGATGCCGCCAGCCAGGGTCGGCGAACAGCGCATCTACCACGTGACCCACATCGACAACCTGGTGCAGATCCTGGATCGCGGCGCACTGCTTGCCGATTCCAGCGACTCGACGCCCGTCGTCGATATCTCCTCGCCGGAGAACCGCGCAACCAGGCGCCAGACGACGGTTTCGGCAGACAGCGAGGCAACAGTCGCCGACTACGTACCGTTCTTCCTGTCTCCGAACGCAAGCGTGTGGAACAGCATCCGCGCTCACAACGCTGACCCGCGACTGTCGGAAGACGCAATTGATTCGTCAATCTTCGACTACGTGATTCTCGTCAGCACCGTCAAATCGGTCATCGACTCGCAGGCTGAAAGCACCGATGTGGTTGACGACGATGCAGCTGCCAGTTCGCCTTCGTTCACCGTGACAGACGGCGACGCTGTCATCGGACACACACGGTTCGCGGCGAGCCGCGACGAGGCGGAGCGCCTGCTCTGGACCTTGCGTGCCAACCCCGACGCCGGCACCATCCTCGAATCCGAGTTCCTGGTGAAGGATGTGCTGCCATTTGACCGCATCACCCTCATCGGTGTCGCCAACGACAAGGTGCGCCAGGGCGTCCGCGCAATTCTGAGCCCCTCAGGTTTCGCCACCAAAGTTGCCGTGTACCCGCCGTGGTTCCAGGCGACTGACGAGACGGCCGGTCTCGACGACTAGTCGTCAGCACGCTGAAATCGAGCCTGCCGAACCCTCGTATGAGGATTCGGCAGGCTCGATTTGTATGTGCAGCGTTACGTGAGGGCTATTTGCGGGGCAGCACGGTCAGCACCCGCAGGACGAAATCGTAGAACTCGTTCATGTATGTGCGCAGAAACTCTGCGGTTGCCTCGTTCGTCACCTCGCCGTCGTCGGTAATCAGCCCGGGCGTCATGTGGATGTACGCCTCCGGCGCCGTCATCTGCGGTGCGTTGCAGAACGAGAGAGTTCCGCGCAGGCTCTGCTGGGCAAGGGCTGTGCCGATCGCACCCATCGAGGCGCCGATCACGGCCGACGGTTTGCCGGTCAGCGCGTTCTGTCCCCACGGCCGACTCGCCCAGTCGAGCGCGTTTTTCAACGCGCCAGGCACGGATCGGTTGTATTCAGGGGTGATGAATAAGAGTGCATCAACCGAGGCGATCGCCGCCTTGAAGTCGCGGGCGACGGGTGGGTAGTCGATATCGAGATCCCGGTTGTAGAGCGGGAGATCCCGAATCGCTATCTCGACGAACTCCATCTCTGGGGGCGCCAGCTTGATGAGTGCTTTCGAGAGTGTCCTGTTGATCGACTCCGACGACAGGCTGCCGATGAAGTATCCAACGGAGTAGGGCGGTTCATGTTCAAAGGTGGTGGCCATGAATCCAGCTTGCGCCTCGTGCTCGCAAGAGTCGAGGTTCGCGAGGACTCTGTAACGTCTATCGCTCCAGCAGGCCGCGGATGTCGTCGGCCGTGAGCGCGGTGCTGAACAGGGCGTCGTCATCCACTACCGCGTTGAAGAGTGTGGCCTTGCGCTCTTTGAGCGCCATGACCTTCTCTTCGATCGTGCCGGTAGCCACCATTCGGTACACCATCACGTTCTTGGTCTGGCCGATGCGGTGGGTGCGGTCGATGGCCTGGGCCTCGCTCGCCGGGTTCCACCACGGGTCGAGCATGAAGACGTAGTCGGCCTCGGTGAGGTTGAGGCCGAAGCCGCCGGCCTTGAGACTGATCAGGAAGACCGGGGCATCGCCGCTCTTGAATCGGTTGATGACCTCTGGGCGCCGCAGCGTGGATCCGTCGAGGTACTCGTAAGCAATGCCCTCTGCGTCGAGGCGCTCTGCGGTCTTACGCAGATACGAGGTGAACTGGCTGAAAATGAGTGCACGATGGCCCTCGGCGACCACATCTTCGAGCTGTTCGAACAGTGCGTCGAGCTTGCTTGACGGAATCGAGGCATAGGCGGGATCGATGAGTGAGGCGTCGAGGCTCAGCATCCGCAACAAGGTCAGCGACCTGAACACGATGAACCGGTTGCGGTCGAGATCCTCGATCAGGCCGAGCAGCTTCTGGCGCTCGCGCTGCAGGAACGTGTCGTACAGCTCGCGATGGGCAGGAGCCAAATCGATGTACAGGGTCTGTTCCTGCTTGGCCGGTAGCTCGGTCACGACTCGTTCTTTGGTGCGACGGAGCATCAGCGGACGGATGCGACGCTTCAGCCTGGCGAGACGCTCGCGGTTCTTCTCAAGTTCGATCTGGCGCACATAATCTTCGGTGAACTTACGCGCAGAGGGGAACAGCCCAGGGGCGACGATAGCGCACAGCGACCACAACTCAAGCAGGTTGTTCTCCAGGGGAGTCCCGGTGAGAGCCAGCTTGAACTGGGTGTTCAAGTCGACGGCCGATCGATGCACCTGTGACTCGCGATTCTTCACGAACTGCGCTTCATCGAGGATCAAGCCGGCCCAGCTTTGTGCCTGATACGCATCGAAGTCGAGTCTGAAGAGTGCGTATGAGGCGACGACGACATCGGGTCCTGTTTCGCCTTCAGCGGCGGCCCTCCCGCCGACGCCGACATCCGCCAGCCCGCCGATTTTCGTGACAATCCGCACATCGAGGTCGGGCGTGAACCGGGAAGCTTCACTGGCCCAGTTCGCCACAACGGATGTCGGCGCCACGATCAGGAACGGCTGGACGGGTTTCGTCTGGTCTGGGAAGGTCACCCGTTGTTCTGTCACGTGGGCGAGCAGGGCGAGAGTTTGCAGCGTCTTGCCGAGCCCCATGTCGTCGGCGAGGATGCCGCCGAGGCGGTGAGTCCACAGGAAGGCGAGCCAGTTGAATCCGTCGATCTGGTACGGGCGGAGGGTCGCAGCGAGCCCGGAGGGCAGCGGAACCGGCTGAACCGGTTCGTTGCCAGGAGTGTCTGCTGCAGCTCCGAGCTCGAGAAGCCCGCTGACGGCGGCACGCCAACTTGTGGCCTGCACCGTCTCGTCTGCGAGGTCTTCGAATTCGGCCCAGAGGCCGGCCTGGTGCCGGTTGATGCGCAGCTCGGTCTCCCACTCGGCGAGTTCCCTGGCCTCCTCGATGAGCTCCTTGAGGCGGTCGAATTCGGGCTGGTTGAGCGAGAGATACGACCCGTCGACGAGGAGCAGCTTCTTCTTGCTCTTCGACAAGGCTTTGAAGAGAGGGCCGAACGGGATCGTGTGGCCGCTGACCTTGACCAGCACCCCCAGGTCGAACCAGTCACGATGGTCACTCTCAACGGTTGTGAACACCATCTCCGGGCGGTCGGTGAGCTCGCGGTAGCGCGGCTTGGTACCCACGACATCGACGCGGATGCCGGCCCGCCTGGCTAGCTTCGGCAACGTCCGCTCGGTGAATTCGGCGGCATCGACGTCGCGGATGGTTGTCGGGGCAAAGTTCTCGATGCCGGTGCGCGAGAGGATCGCACGCTCAGTACGTCGGTTGCGCCACGCGTCGTCGCCCTGCTGCTGCGAGCCACTGGCCTCAGACACGGGCAGCACGGTGGTCGCCGCGCCGAGTGAATATTCCCAGTGCCAGTCGAGCTGCAGGGTGTGCTTGGGGCCAAACGTCGCGGTGAGCACGAGCGTCGGTGGGCCAGGGCGTGGAAACTCGACTGAAGAGTCTGAGCTGGTGATCGTGAGCGAGCTCCGCAGCCGGGGATAGTGCTCTGCCAAAAACTCGGGCACGTCGGGTGCCGGAATGACGAGCTCTGAACTCTCGCCGAGCAGACGACGCTGCTGTTTGGTGAGCTGCCGCGGCGTCGGGGCGAGCACAAAGCTCTGGCGGGGGCTGACCTGCGCCCAGTAGATGCCGTGGGTGCCGATGAACCCGGCGGATTCAGGGGGATACGAGGTGCCGTCGATCATCAGCTGGGTCACGAGTTGCACGTCGCTCGCCGCTGCATCCGCTGCGTCTGGGCCAGACACCCGGGTGGCGTCGACGCTCACCAGCGCTTCTGCGCCGATGGTGACGATGGCGTCTTTCTTTGTCCCGACGAAGTCGATGCCCAGCGCGACGGCTTCATCGAGCAGGTGCCAGAGCACGGGGCTGACGAAATCGTCGAGGTAGATCCAGTCGCTTTCCTGCCCGGAGTAGGCACCCCTGGTCGCTCGGTGCATTGCAACGAACTGCGAGAACCAGCGGTGCTGCTCTGGGTGCAGGTTCAAACGATTGAGCTGGTGCGCCACACTGTTCCAGGCCACGGTCGACTTGACCCAGCTGCCCCGAGAATTGCGCAGAACGGGTCGGATGCCCAGCCGAAATGCCCCGGCCGATCCCTCAGCATCCGCCGTCACCGGTCTGGCTGTCGGACCTCGCCAGCGCTCGCTGGTGCGTGGCGTCTGCTCGCGCAATTCGAATTGCAGTCCGAGCGGGGTGAAGACGCTGGCAGCTGTGGGGCGCGGCTGATCGGCCGGACCGGTGAGCGCCAGCACGGCGGTCTTCCAATCGGGCTGCGGCATGCCCCCATGCTCTCACGCGCGACCGACAGTTCCCGTCGAGTGACAGTTCCCGTCGGGAGCGAGCGGTGTGCACTGCGGCGGGCAGGCTCAGGGAATGTGGCGCAGCAGCGCAAGCCGGCTGGTCGTGCGTTCGAAGTCACGCGTCTCTGCTGCCACCTGCAGCGCATCCGCTGCGGCATGCTCGCTGACGATGTGCAGCGTCACGTTCCGATCGGCGAGCACATCGATGAGATTCGCGAAGCGTTGTCTGGCCTGCATGGTCGCCGTGTGGAGCACCGGCACGCCCTCAACAACCCAGCTCTGATAAACGGATGCCCACCTCAGGTAGTCACCCACCACCGAGTCCGCCTCGCACAGCTCGTCGAACCGAAACCACACCTCGCCGTCGCCAGCACGGCGGGCGGTAAAGCTGTGACCGTTCGCCGAGAGGGTGGCCTGCTCAGCGGCGTGCGGGGTAACCAGGCCGGCATCGGCGAGCTGCCGCGAGCTGCCCGGAGTCAGCCAGCGGCCCGCGGCGAAACCCGTCCCCGTGGTGGCCGGGGCGGCTCGGCGGTAGTCGATCGTGCCACCGAGCTCGAACACCTCGAGATGGCGTTCGATGAGAATGATGCCCGGTTCGAATAGGTCGTGAAAATCAGCGTCAGGCAGCAGGTCGCCTGGCGCGTAGTTCGACGTGGCCAGCACACTCACGCCCCGCGCGACGATCTCCTCGAGCACGCGGGTGATGAGTGCAGCATCCCCGGAATCGTGCACATGAAACTCGTCGAAATAGAGCAGGTTGATGCCGTCGAGCAGCTCGGCGATGGCATCGGCGATGACCTGACCAGGCTCTGAGAGTCCGCTCGACCGGTTACGCCAGATCGACTCGTGCAGGCTGCGGAAGAAGGTGTGGAAGTGCGTGCGACGTTTCGCCTCGGTGGGCAATGCGTCGAAGAACGCGTCGCACAGCCACGTCTTGCCCCGGCCGACGGGACCATGGATGTACAGGCCTCGACCGACGCCTGTTGCCGGCTCGGCGGCATCCGCTGGCTGGAGGCTGGCAGACGTCAGACCGATGCCAGGCGCCAGACCGATGCCAGACGCCAGACCGCTTGCCGATACCCGCGCGCCGAAGGCATCCAGCGCCGCGACAAGTCGCTGCTGTTCTGCGTCGAGAACCACCCCATCGCTTACGAACGGTGCGGTGGGGGTGGCGATGCTCATGAATCGAACCTACAGGGGTGTGGCGTTGGTCAATTGTTGAAGTGAGGGGTTGCTAGTTTGGCCGAACTACGACGGCGATCAGGTTCTCGGCATCGTCCTGCCAATCGGGGCGACCATACGAGGAGCCGATCCCGTGCAGCGCTGTCATGACGACCCCCGGGGTGATGTCGTTTGTCAGAGCGCCGTCCTTCAAGGCGCTGCCTGCAGGGCCAAGAAAGGTCCCGGTGCAGTCGTGACCGAGCGGCCTGCCGAACGCAGCAGCGCGGTGGGGTGGACTCAATCTGGGCGCGCGGTTTCCCGGCAGGCGCGCGCTTTATTGCGCGCCTGCCGGGAAAGCGCGCGCCAGGATTGGCCGTCGGCGTCCCTAACCATTGCGGTGGCTGCCTCCGCCGGCCGAAGGGGCCGACTGCGGGCCGCTGGCACGTCCATACGTCGAGGTGCGAACGTCAGCAAGAGAGGCACACGGGTGTGCAGTCGAAGCGGATCCCGTTCCGATAACGATCCGCAGGGAGATCACATGGAACCTCGACGCCACGTGGACGAGCCGCCAGAGTGAGCCCATGACTGGACGAATCGATGATGCGATGCAACGCTCACTGACGGCCATGGGGTTGGCGACCGTCACACTATTGCTTCTGAGCGGATGCGGCAATGCGCCGGGCGGACCGTCCGGGTCGGTTCGCAGCGTGCCGATGGCTGAGGTGGTGGCCGCCGCCGATTGCCTCGCTCCGAATCTGGGTGACGGGTTATACAGCGAGCCGGTATTACCGGGACAGACAGCGCCAGCCCCGGAGGAAGAGGACGCCCACGCCGACGCCCCGCCTGCCGGCCGGGTGCCAGCCGGTTTCGAGGCCGTCGCGGCCATCCGCTGCAATCTACATGGCAGCGTCGACGACGCGGAGGGACGCTGGGCCGCGGTCACGGCCGAGACCCGCGGCGGCAACCTCGCCAGGTTGTTGTCGGCGTTGGCCGAAGCGGATGATGGCTCATCCATTTTTCCGTGCACGGCGGATATGGAACTCATGCCCCCGCTCTGGCTCGTCGACGCGAGTGGCCAGGCGATTCACGTGCACTATCCGAGAAACGCATGCGGCAAGACCAAGTCGGGCGCGCGGGAAGCGTTCGAGGCGCTGGACGTTGTCGCGAGCGTCACGCTGAAGCGAAACCTCATCGAACCGAGGGCAGCCATCGACGCGGGGTGCGCTGTGCAATGGACTGCCCCGTCCGCCGGTTGGCCCGCCTTGACCACACCGGGGCCGCCGGTCATGACCGAGGACGGGTTGGCCACGATTCCCCTGGAAGCAGCCACAGCCGGGCCCGTTGTGCCGACCATCGCCCTGCGCTGGTGCCGGTACGCGACCGAACCGCTTGCCCCGGACACGAGTCCTGCGCCCGTCGCGTTCGAGGGCGCGATCATGCTCCGCACCGGTACGTTCGTCGCCGGTGGTGTACTCGATTCGGCGCTCACCGCGCGCGTCTACGTGGAGGCGGCCGCAGCAGTCGCCGAGTCGGGTGGCGCCAGGTGCGACGCGGCTGCCGAGTCATTCATGGTGCTCTGGCCAGCGGATGGCGGGGCCGAGCTTTCGTGGAACTCCGAGACGTCGCTGAGCGTCGACCTGGACGGCTGTCCGAAGCTATATCGCGCGGGCGCTGATCCGCGGCCCATCTCCGCCGAGCTGCTCGGGCTGCTTGCCTCCGCATCCGAATAGTAGTTTCTCGGTGGACGAGGCAGCCAACGGGGTCCTCACCACTCAGCCTCGCGCTGCGTGCCCGGCCTGTCGCCAGCACAGGATGGATCGAGCGATTGCCACCGAATACAGGACGGATCGCGCTCTCCGCGGCAACGCTTCCGGTTTTCGTGACATCCGCTGGCTGAGAGGTCGAGGAATGGGCATCCGCTGCGTCGCCATTGGCGGCAACCCGTCGACTGTCGCGCCAGGGACTGTCAGGGGTAGCAGCTAGCGTGAACATATGAGAATCCTGCACACGTCGGACTGGCACATCGGACGCACGTTCCATGGGCATTCGACGGTGGAGAACCTGCGCACCGTGCTCATGGCGCTGGTGGAATCCGTGCGGGAGCACGGTGTCGACGTGGTTGTCGTCGCCGGGGATGTCTTCGATTCGGCCACGCCGGCAGCGGACTACTACACGGTGCTCACCGACACCCTGCGTGCCATCCGCGACACGGGTGCGACAGTCGTCATGACGAGTGGCAACCATGACTCTGCAGCACGCCTCGGCTACCTCTCTGAGTTCGCCAGCCTCGCCGGCATTCACATCGTCACCAGGCCGGAACAGCTCGACCAGCCGATCACGCTGACCGATGAGCACGGCCCTGTGCATTTTTACGGCATTCCCTACCTTGAGCCGGCGCTGATTCGGCACCTCTATCCGGATGCCACGCTGCGCACCCACGAGCAGACCCTCGGCTTCGCTCTCGACAGGATCAGGGCCGACCTTGATTCCCGCGGTGGCCGGTCAGTTGTCATCTCGCACTGCTTCGCCGTGGGTGGAGTGGCGCTCTCGGCGCTCTCGGCGCCCGAGTCCGCCGAGTCCGCCGAGGGCGCCGAGACGACAGGAACTACAGAGGCCACCGATGTTGAACGGGACATCACCGCCGGCGGCCTCGACTACGTGCCGCTCGCGGTCTTCGACGGCCCCGACTACGTAGCTCTCGGCCATATCCACGGCCGCTCTGCCCTGAGCGACCGGGTGCGGTACTCCGGCGCTCCGCTGCACTATTCATTCTCTGAGGCGAACAAGCCGCGCGGATCGTGGCTGGTCGAGCTGGACGCCGGTGGCCTGGCATCCGTTGACTGGGTACCGCTTCCTGTGCCGCGTGCTCTTGTCGTGCTCACCGGCACGATCGACACCCTCCTCGCCGACGCGGCGCTCGCCGAGCACGAGGAGCACTGGGTATCCGCGGTGCTCACCGACCAGGTGCGGCCGATGGACTCGATGCGTCGCCTGCAGGAGCGCTTCCCCTGGTGCGTCACGCTGGAGCATCGCCCGGCGTTCACCGCGCCGACGGCGAAGACGTCGTATTCAGACCGCGTGCACAAGAAGGCTGACCATGAGATCGTGGCCGGGTTCCTCGAGCACGTGCGTAACGGCGTCGGCCCGTCGAGCTTCGAGCACGACGTGCTGGCCGAGGTGCTCGCTGAGGTCGTTGCCGCGGGTGGGTCTGCCGATCGATCTGCCGACCGATCAACCGAGCACGCCGGCACCGCGCGTGGCGCTGCCGGGCGGGCCAGCGTATGAGGATCAAGCGACTCACCGTCGCCGGGTTCGGCCCGTACAAGAATGAGCAGCACGTCGACTTCGAACGCTTTCGGGACGACGGCCTCTTTCTGATCACTGGCAAGACCGGCGCCGGAAAATCGAGCATCCTCGACGCCATCTGTTACGCGCTCTACGGCAGCATTCCGCGCTATGACAACGCCCAGCAGAAACTGCGGAGCGACTACTGCACGCCAGATGACCCGACGTTCGTGGAGCTGGTCTTCAGCGTCAACGGCACCGAATACCAGGTACGCCGCAGCCCCGAATTCGAGCGACCGAAAGCCAGGGGAGTCGGCACCACCCTGCAGAAACCGACGGCCGTGCTGTCGCAGCGGAGCGAAGCCGGCGGTGCGGATGCTGGTGCCGGGGGGTCTCGCACCGATGACAGCGACTGGGTGGGGGTAGCGGCAAGGCCCGTTGACGTCGGCCATGAGCTCGACCGCGTCCTGGGTCTGACGAAAGACCAGTTTCTGCAGGTGATCCTGCTGGCGCAGAACCGTTTCCAGGAGTTCCTGCTGTCGAAGAACGACGATCGGCAGGCGGTACTCCGCAGCCTCTTCGGCACGCGACGGTTCGATCACATCGAGACCACGCTCGTCGAACGGCGAAAGGCGCTGGCCGCCGAGCTGGAATCCGCGCGCGAGAAGCTGGAACAGCAGGCATCGCAGGTGCGCACCCTGCTCGACGCTGCCGTTGGGCCTGCAACGGGCGATGACGCTGCGAATGCCACGAATGCCACGAATGCCCTGAATACGAGCGCCCCGACACTGTCGTGGTTCGAGGCGGCGCTTGCCGCGATCGACGAACAACTCGATGCCGCGACCCTCATGGCCGAAGAAGCCGATGCTGCGTTCGACGCAGCGGATGCCACGGTGCGCGCTCTCGTCGATATCCAACGACTGCAGATCCGTCGCGATGGTGCCGCGGCAACGCTCGGGGAGCTCGATGCGAATCGCGACGGCATCGAGGCCGATCGACGCGCGCTCGCTGCGGCGCACAGGGCGGCCGTCGTCTGGCCGCACCTGGTGGCCAGGCAGAATGCGGAAGCGGCCCGCGACGCAGCGCTCACCGAAGAGGAGGAGGCACGCGAGGCATTCGAGCCATTCGCTGCGGAATCGTCCGCAACACCGGCAGAGCTGGCGTCCCCGACGGAGTCGCTCGCCGCAACGATTGACGAACTCACCCGCACCATCGGTACCCTCGACACCGTTCGCGCCGACGAACGCCGACTCCCGACACTGCTGCAGGAGGTCGAGAGCCTGCAACGTCGCGTTGGCGACATCCAGGGTGAGCTGGAGGAAGCATCCGCTCGCAGCGTCGCGGTGCCGGCGCAGATCGACGATGTCGCCGCTGAACTCACCGAGGCGCAGATTGCCGCTGCCGCCCAGCAGGCGGCGACCGAGAAGATCAACCGCTTGACGGTTGCCCGTGACGCCGCGCGCTCGGCCATCGCCCTCGAGACCCAGCACCGCGAGGCACTCACCGCGGAGACCGATGCCAGCGGCGAGCATTCGACGGCAGCAGCGCTGATCCACGACCTGATGCGTCGACGCCTGGCCGGGCACGCAGCCGAATTGGCTGCCGAATTACAGCCGGGGGAGGCGTGCTCTGTCTGCGGGTCGCCCGCACACCCCGCACCCGCAACGGCCCAGGCAGAACCGGTGACCGCCGACGACGTCGAGCGCGCACGCAGCGCGGCCGACGTGCGCCGAGGCGAGATGGACGCCGCCCACGAACGCGTCCTGCACGCGGCTACTGCACTCGCCGAAGCGCGCGCAGCGGCGGCCGGCAAGACCGTCGACGAGTTGGACGCCGAACTCATCGATGCGCGTGCAGCGCTGGCGGAGGCCACGACGGCTGCCCGAAGCGTAGCTGCGCTTGAGGCCAGGCACGAGGCGCTCCGCGGCGAGCTGGAGGGGGCGGCGGTACACCTCACCGCGCTGCGTGACGAGAAGGAGACCGCGGCGGCCACGCTTGCCGAGGTCGAGCACACCTGCGCTGACATCCGCACGCGGATCGCGCGCTACCGCGGCGCATTCGAGTCCGTCGCAGGGCGGGCGAGCTGGCTGCAGGATGCCCTGGCCGCAGCTACGTCATTCGCGGCGGCGCTGCGCAGCACCCAGTCAGCGCGAAGCGCCTACGCCTCAGCCGCGGCGGCCCTCACCGAGCAGCTGCGCGAGCAGGGATTCGTCACCGAAGACGATGTTGCTGTTGCCCGGCGCACGAGTGCCGAGATGGCCGCCCTCGATGCGCGGATAACCCTGCACGACCAGGCGCGCAGCACGGCGCTGTCGATCCTGGCTGAACCTGAGATCGTCGGCCTTCCCGCAGAGCCCGTCGAGCTCGAGGGCCCGACGGCGCGGCTCGCAGACGCCAGGGCTGCCCGCGACGCCGCGCTCAGGGAGCGCAGCGTCGTCGCCGAGCGCCAGGGCCAGCTGGCCCGCATCGTTGCGAAAGTGCGCGACGAGTCTGCGGCATCCGCCCAGCTGCAGGAGGAGTACGCCCAGCTGCACGAGCTGGCCAGCGTCGTTCAAGGAAAAGACCCGAACACCAAGCGGATGCGCCTCGAAACGTACGTGCTCGCCGCCCAGCTTGAAGAGATCGTCGCGTCGGCAAACATCCGGCTGCGTGCCATGACGAGCGGACGCTACGCGCTGGAACACGACGATTCGGTGCAGTACCGGAACACCCAGTCAGGGCTGGGACTGACGATTCTCGACCAGCACACTGGGCGCGCCAGGGCGACCAACTCCTTGTCGGGTGGGGAGACATTCCTGGCGTCGCTCGCGCTCGCACTGGGACTCGCGGAAGTCGTCACCAACCAGGCCGGCGGCATCACGCTCGACACCCTGTTCGTCGATGAAGGTTTCGGGTCGCTCGACAGCGACACCCTCGAAATCGCGATGGGCACGCTCGACAGCCTGCGCGCTGGCGGACGCACGATTGGGTTGATCAGCCACGTCGACGCGATGAAAGAACAGATCCCCGCCAAACTGCGCATCATCGTCACCGATCGCGGCTACAGCGAGATTCAAGCCGGCTGATCCGCGGTTCAGGGATCGGCCAACCGCTCGTCGAGACACGCACTGGCGCTTGTTCCTCGACTAGCGGTGGGCCGGAGCGATACTCAGCCCCTAGCCTACTCCTCGCGCAGCAAGCGTGACTTGCGGCCTTCGCCAGACGGATGCGCGCCAGCGGCATCGATGATCCAGGCGTACTCAAAAGCCCGCTCGCGCCACGCGCTGTAACGGCCGGATACCCCGCCGTGTCCGGCCGACATCTCTGTCTTGAGCAGCGCATCCGCTCCCACTTCGCGCAGTTTGGCCACCCACTTCGCCGGCTCGACATAGAGCACGCGGGTGTCGTTCAAACTTGTCACGGCCAGGATGCGTGGGTAGCTCGTCTCGTGCACATTCTCCAGCGGAGAGTACGACTTGATGTACGCGTACGCCTCTGGATTATGCAACGGGTCGCCCCATTCGTCCCACTCGATCACCGTGAGGGGGAGTGATGGGTCGAGGATCGTGGTCAGCGGGTCGACGAACGGCACCTCGGCGACGATTCCGGAGAAGAGCCTCGGCGCCATATTGGCGACAGCACCCATCAGCAGGCCACCGGCGCTGCCACCCTCGGCAACCAGGCGGTCTGGCGCGGTGTAGTCGTTGTCGATCAGGTGATTGGCGCACGCGATGAAGTCGGTGAACGAATTGCGTTTGTGGAACTTCTTGCCCTCTTCGTACCAGGTGCGACCCAGCTCGCCGCCCCCGCGCACGTGAGCGATCGCAAAGATCATTCCGCGATCGAGCAGGCTCAGTCGGGCGATACCGAAGCCGGGATCGATGCTGTGCTCATAAGAGCCGTAGCCGTAGAGCAGGGTGGGGGCCGGGGTGCCTGGCGCGACGAGATCCTTGCGGTAGACCAGCGAGATCGGAATGCGGGTGCCGTCCTCGGCGGTTGCCCATTCCCGTCGCTGCTCGAACAGGGTGGGGTCGTATTTGCCGAGCACGGGCTGGCGCTTGAGCAGGATCAGCTCGCCCGTCGCAACGACGTAGTCGTAGACAGATGACGGGGTCACGAAGCTCGTGTAGCCGAGCCGAATCCGGGGTTGCTCCCATTCGGGGTTGGCCGATGTGCCGACGGAGAAGAGTTCCTCGTCGAACGTCAGCTCGGTGAGGCCACCGCGATCATCCTTGCTCTCGCGGCGACGGGCGACGGCAACCCGGGTGAGGCCATCTCGGCGGTACTCAACGGCGACGAAATCGCGGAACGCGTCGACACCTTCAAGCCTGATGGAGTCGTGATGCGGTAGCAGCATCTTTTTGATGCCGCGTGGGTCTGACGCTGCAACGCTGACGAGTTCGAAATTCACCGCGTCATCGTTGTGAACGATGAGCAGCCGGTCTTCGCCGTCGATCACCGCGTGTTCGACGTCGTATTCGACGCCGTCTCGGCGCGGCCACACTACCTCGAACTCGCCGGTGGGGTTCGCGGCTTCGAGCAGTCTGGTCTCGCTCGTCACATTGGAACCGGCCTCGATCATGAGGTACTTGCGGCTGCGGGAGCGACCGACGCCGACCCAGAACCGTTCGTCAGGCTCGTGGAACACCGACACGTCATCGGCCACTGCTGTGCCGAGCTCGTGACGCCAGACCGTGTCTGGGCGCCAGGCGTCGTCGACGGTGGTGTAGAAAATGAAGCGACCGGTCGGGTCGATCATCGCCCCGCCGCCGGTGTTCTCGATCTCATCGGCCAGGTTCTCGCCGGTTTCGATGACGCGGATCTTCACCGTGTAGCGTTCGTCACCCTCGATATCAACGGCGTAGAGCAGCAGGGTGCCATCCGTGCTGATGTCGTAGCTGCCGAGCGAATAGAAATCGTGCCCCGCTGCCTCGACGTTGTCGTCGAGCAGTACTTGCTCGCCTGGCACTCCTTCGGTGGCCTCCAGCACCGGCGGCGTCCAGTCATCCGGGTCGGTGATCGGTGCCCGAGCGTGGATGCCGTATTCGAGCCCTTCGACGGTTCGGGTGTAGTACCACCACTGCCCGCGGCGCACCGGAACGCTGAGATCGGTCTCCTGGGTGCGTTCCTTGATCTCTTCGAAGATCAGCTCCTGGAGGATACCGAGGTGTGACGTGCGGGCCTCGGTGTAGTCATTCTCGGCATCGAGATAGGCCAGAACCTCCGGATTGTCCTTGTCACGCAGCCACTCGTAGTCGTCAATGTAGACGTCATTGTGGTGGATACGCTCAGTCGGCTTCTTAGCGGCGACGGGAGGAGTGATCATGGTTCTCAGCGTACGTGACTAGCTGGTTCGCCTCGCGGTTCAGGCCGGGAATCGTACGGTCGCGGCGACAGCGCCGCCGCCGGGAACATCCTCGGCACGCACAGCGAATACTCGTGCATCCGAGAGCAGGGCACGGCGGAGGATTTCGTCGACGACACCATAGTTCGAGGCGTCATCCTCGTCGCTCAGAGTGACAGCACCTGTCTCATCGTCGATGTAACCGGGAACGCGCTGATCGATGTCAACGAGTAGCGTCTCGATCGCCTTGCTCGTGGCGGCCCTGGCGACGTCGGTCAGGTCGATCACTGCCCGGCCGTGCGCCGCGCTGGTACCGAAGCGGTCCTTGATGTCGGCGAGTACCGACGCATAGAGTTCGTCGAGCAGCGGCCTGGCTGCTGCGGCGAGTTGTTCGTCGGAGCGATCCTCCGGGTTGCCGGCGATCACGGGCTCGACCAAGCGCGGATACGTGCACACCGATCTGAAGATGCTGGTGAGTGGTTCGGCGCCCGCAAGGATGAGCGGCCTGCTCGACGTGGCGAGAACCGGATGGATCGCAAGCTCGATGGCTTGCGAATACTCGCGCATCCGAACCTTCTGGCCTTCGCTGCCTTGGATGCGACCGTCAGCGGTACGGCCCTTGATCGACTCGAGGCCGACGGCACTGGCGACATCGGTTGGCATTCCGGGAACAGCCAGTCGGTTGGCCGGCTCTGCAACGGAAATCTCGATGAGCCTCACCGAGTTCTGCGCGAGGGCAAGGATGAATGCCGACTGCGGGAACGTGACGGCACGGATCAGGGGCTTGATGTAGAACCGGTCAGAGACTTCGAGGGCTGATTCCAGACGATTCGGAACGCGGTATGCGTAAAACGATGAGCCAGACACGAAGATCGCGAGGCTGTTCGACTGGTAGCGCCAGAAGGTGGGATCGTCGACTTTTGCGGTGACAGCGGACTTGATCGAGGCGATGACCTTCTCGTCGGTGCCGGCTGCTGAGAGCTGCTCTGTGGCGGCTTTGAGCATGTTCTTGAGTTCTATTTTCCAGACATCGGCCTCGGTGGGGAGGCTGCCCGTCGGGAGGTAGATCGACACACACCCCGGTTCCCGAGTTGTAGCCAAATCTTCGATTTCGCTTCGGGTTGGGATATCGGTGTGTTGCATATCAATCTCCTTCGAATCGACGAGAAGCGAGGCATCCGCTGAATTCCAGACTATGAGTTTGCTGACGGCGTTCATAGAGGGGAACCCCAAACGGACCCGTTGCCGGCGATGCCTCAGCGGTTCTCAAGGGTGGGTGGAACGATGATTGTCGGCTCTGCTCCAGGCTCGTCCCAGCGCCTTGGCAGCGTCCTTCCGCGGAAGAAGTCGGGATGCTTGATCCACCAGATTCCCATGAGTATGAGCCCGAGTACGAGGCCGCCGATGCCGACGACAGCCTCGGCACCGATTCCGAAGATGGTGACGTTATTGCCGTTGTCGTCGGTCAGCCAGTCTGGGGCAGCGAACTGGATGGTGCCGTAAATGAACACCGCGAGCAGCATCAGGCCGCCGAGGAGCGGGAACAGGCCGCGCATGATGAAATTGCGGAACGACGAGGTGAGCGTCTTGCGGTAGAACCAGGTGCAGGCGAACCCGGTGAGCCCGTAGTAGAACGCAATCATCAGCCCGATCGAACCGATCAGGGCGTTGAGCAGGTTCGAGCTGATCAGCGTGAAGATCAGGTAAAAGGCGATCGAGACGATTCCGAAGCCGATCGTTGACCACGTGGGGGTCAGGAACTTCGGGTGGATGCGCGCGAACCGCGCGGGAATCGCCTTGTACGTCGCCATCGAGAGCGCGGTTCGTGCAGTGGGGAGGATAGTCGTCTGGGTTGAAGCGGATGCCGACGTCAGGATGGATGCTGCCAGCAAGAGCACGCAGATATGGCCGATAACGCTGTTGCCGAAGAGTACGGGACCAATGGCAGAGAACACGTCTTCTGCGTTCGCCTCATTGCCAAGGCCGATACCGTCTGTGCTGACACCGGCGAACGCGACGGTTGCAGTCGTAACCAGGGCGTAGGTCACGAGTAGCAGCACGGTGCTGATCACGGCGGCGCGACCAGGGGTCTTGCTCGGGTCCTTGGTCTCCTCATTCACGGACACGGCGCTGTCCCAGCCCCAGTACAGGAAGATAGCCGTCAGCATTGCGGGCGCGATGATGCTCCCGAAGTCGAGGGTGAACGGGTTGAACCAGTCGAGCGTCGGAATAATCGAATACGACTCGGCAGTGCCCGAGAAGACACGCACCAGAGCGAAAGTGGCGAACAGGATGAGCACCAGCACCTCGATGCTGAGCAGGATGATCTGGACACGAGCCGTGATCTCGACGCCGCGGTAACAGATCCAGGTCATCACGACAATCCAGAGGATCCCGACGGCTGTCGACCAGAACACGTTGCTTCCGAGGTCGGCGACGCCTGGGACGCCGAGTTCGCCGATGAAGATGAAGGTGTACGACCCGGCGATGGCCGCGAGATTCGCCATCACGATGACATCCGCGACGATGATGCCCCAGCCGCCCATCCAACCCGTCACCGAGCCGAACGCCCTGCTGGCCCACGTGAAGGTGGTGCCGCAGTCGGGTTCGGCCTTGTTGAGCTCCTGGTAAGCGACGGCGATGAAGTACATCGGCACGAACGCGAGAAGCACGATCCCAGGAGCTTTCACCCCGGAGAGGAGAGCGCCGCCGCTGGCGACGATGAAGCCCAGGCTGGCCGCGAGGCTATAGGCGGGTGCAGTGGATGCAACGCCGATGACGATGCTCGAGGTCAAGCCGAGCCGACCGTCATCCAGGCCTTTGCTATCGACCGAGTGTGACCCGGATTGGCCGGATGCGCCTGTCAGCCCGGAGGATCCTGCTCGCCCGGATGGTGTGGGTTGGGGAATCGGAGAGCCTGTTGTACTCATGCGTGCACGTCCCTTGCACAAGGCCGTCGCGTGAGGCGGCGTGGGGCCTGATTGCAAGAAATGCTACGCCGCCTCGTGGGGTGCGGCTACGCCCGGAGTGCGAGAGTGAACGGCAGCACAGCGCCTGCCCCATGCTTGCGAAGAAGCCGGCCGGCGACCGTCAGCGTCCACCGGCTGTCGGCGATGTCGTCGACCAGTAGAACCGGTCGACCGGCCAGCGCCTGCAGCGCGTCGTCGAGCTCTGGTCCGACGGCGAATCGATCCCAGACGTTCGCCAGTCTGTACGCGCTGTTGCCACCGGCCTCGCCCTGCGGGCCACCGTTCGCCAACTCAAGGGATCCGATCAGCGGGATGCGACCGATCTCGGAAAGCGCCCGGCTGACCGAGTCAACGAGCAGCGGATGACGCCGGCTCGGCATGCTCACGATCGCGGCGGGCCGCTCCTCCCAGTTCCACTCGGCGAGCACCTGCACGGCCGCCGAGATGAGTGCGGCGCTCGCCGGGGCATCCGGTGTGGCAGGCGCGAAGATGGTGCGTAGCGTGCCGCCCCAGCCAAGATCGGTGAGCCGGGCGACGGCGCGGCCGGGGGAGAGCCGTTCGGTGGGCGGGATGTTGCCGCGCACGTTGACTCCGAGGCTGGCGACACCCGTCGGCCACTGGGCACGCGGCTCGATGACCACGCCGACACGTTCGAGCGAGTGTGCCGCCTGATCTGAGGCGTCTGACGCGATATCGGTCGGATACCAGACGCCCGCGCAATTGTCGCAGCGTCCGCAGGGGGTTGCGGTGTCGTCATCGAGGGCACGCTGCAGGAACTCCATGCGGCACTCGGTCGTGCGCTCGTACTCGAGCATGTGCTGTTGCTCGGCCACTCGGGCCGCAGCGATGCGCTGGTAACGCTCGGCGTCGTAGACCCATGGCTGGCCGGTAGCAAGCCAGCCTCCCTTGACCCGGCGCACGGCGCCGTCGACATCGAGAACCTTGAGCAGCAGCTCGAGCGGACTGCGACGGATATCGACCCTGGCCTCTAGCGCCGGAGTGGATAGCGGAGCACCGCCGTTCTCGACAAGCGCGCCGATCACGGCTTCAGCTCTGCTCTGGCTGGGCATTGATGAGGTGGCGAAGTACTGCCAAATCGCTTCGTCTTCGGGGCCAGGCAGCAGCAGCACATCGGCGTTGTCGGTGGCGCGGCCTGCTCGACCGACCTGCTGGTAGTAGGCAACGGGAGAGGACGGCGCACCCAGGTGCAGCACGAAGCCGAGGTCTGGCTTGTCGAAGCCCATGCCGAGGGCGCTCGTCGCGACGAGGGCTTTCACCTTGTTCGCCTTGAGTAATTGTTCGCTCTCTTCCCGCTCCGACGTGTCGGTCTGGCCGGTGTACGCGCGCACCTCGTGCCCGGCCTCACGCAGCAGCCTGGCCGTGTCGTCAGCTGCGGCGACGGTGAGCGCGTAGATGATGCCGCTGCCCGGCAGCTCGTCGATGTGGCTGAGCAGCCAGGCGAGCCTGGCTTTGGCATCGGGCAGGCGCAGCACGCCGAGGCGCAGGGACGCCCGGGCGAGCGGACCACGGATCGTGACGACCTCGGCGTGACCCTCGGTTGCCGTGCCCAGCTGCTCTGCGACATCCGTCACCACCCGGCTGTTGGCCGTCGCCGTCGTCGCGAGCACCGGAACGCCCGCAGGCATCTCGGCGATCAGGTCGCGCAGGCGTCGGTAGTCTGGCCGAAAATCATGCCCCCAGTCAGAGATGCAGTGCGCTTCGTCGACGACGAGCAGGCCGACCCTGCTGATGAGAGCCGGGAGCTGTTCGTCGCGGAACGACGGGTTGTTGAGCCGTTCGGGGGAAACGAGCAGTACGTCGACCTCATCGGCTGCAAGTGCGGCGAGGACATCGTTCCACTCGTGGGCGTTCGACGAGTTAATCGACATGGCGCGCACTCCGGCACGTGCTGCTGCGGCGACCTGGTCGCGCATAAGCGCAAGCAGGGGAGAGACAAGGATCGTCGGGCCGGCTCCGCGTTGGCGCAGCAGCAGCGTGGCGACGAAGTAGACGGCGGACTTGCCCCACCCGGTGCGCTGCACGACGAGTGCGCGGCGACGCTCATCGACCAGAGTCTCGATGGCCTCGAACTGGCCGTCATGGAAGTCGGCATCGTCGCGCCCGACCAGCGTGCGCAGAATCTGAAGTGCGCGGTCGCGGGTATCGCTCGTGCTCGTCGTGCCGTCGGTCTCGTTCATGCCTCCAGCTTGGCAGCTACTGCTGACAGTCGCGCCGTGCTGTGGCGGGGCTGCGGCCCGTGCATAACTCCTGCTGCCGCTCGTGCTGCCGCTCATGCTGGTGCTGTCCCGTCGTGTTTGGCCCGCACCGTGCATAACTCCTGCTGGATGGCGGGTTTGGGGTCGAAACAGGTCTGTGGGCGGCTGCAAATTGAAAATTGCAGGAGTTATGCACGGCAGGGTCGGTGCACTGGCTGTTCTGATGCCGGCTGTGCTTTTGTCGGGCGGGGCAGTCCCATCCCGGCTGTTTGGGCCCGCCCCGTGCATAACTCCTGCTGGATGGCGCGTTGGAGGCCTAAACAGGTCTGTGGGCGGCCGCAGATTGAGAATTGCAGGAGTTATGCACGGAGCGCCGGAGCACCCGGAGCACCCCGAGCGCCCAAGGGACGACGCACCGCACGAACCACAGAAACCACGACGACGCACCGCACGAACCACAAAAGTCACGCAGACGCACCGCACGAACCACAGAAGCCACGACGACGCACCGCACGAACCACAAAAGTCACGCAGACGCACCGCACGAGCACAGAAGCTATGCCGATCCGCGCCAGACCACCGGGGTTTCGAGCAGGATGCCACCCAGCTGGGGCGGCTCTCCGCGTAACTGGCCGAGGATCGAGGCCGCTGCAGCTTCGCCCAGCCCCTGCGCCGGCTGATGCACGGTGGAGAGCGTCGGCTTGGTACGGAGCGCCCAGGTGCTGTCGTCGAATCCGACGATGCCCACGTCACGGGGGATTGACCGGCCCGCTGCGCGCAGTGCGTTCATTGCACCGGCAGCGACAGCATCCGAGGCGGCGAACACTCCGTCGATGTCCGGCTCCCGTTTCAGCAGCTCCTGCATGGCGCTCACTCCGGCGGAAAACTCGTACAGGGGCACGCTCTCGACGAGGTTCTCGTCGAACCGGTCTCCGAGGGCGTCCCTGAAACCGGCAAGCCGGTCAGCTCCGGAGTCGCGGTCCAGAGCCGCCGCGATCATGCCAATTCGCGAGCGGCCGGTCGCGATGAGACGTTCGGTGATGGACCGAGCAGATGAACGGTTATCGATTCCGACGAAGGGAATCTGGGGCAGGTCTGGGGGATGGCCGACGAAAGCTGCCGGCAGGCCAATCTTTTCGACGACGCGGGTAATCGGGTCATACGCCCTGGCGGAGACGATGATCACACCGTCGACGAACCCGCCGCTCAGGTAGCGAGAGACGCGTTGGGTATCGCGCTCGGAGTCGACGATGAGAAGCACCATTTGGTAGTCGGCATCGGACAGCGTGGCGTTCGCGCCGAGCATGATCGCGCCGATATTAGGGTCTTCGGCAAACAATGATGCTGGTTCGTGCACCACGAAAGCAACGGCGAGTGTGCGCTGCATGACGAGGTTGCGAGCCGCGGTATTCGGTAGGTATCCAACCTTCGCGATCGCCGCCTCGATGGCGGACTGAGACTCTGCAGAGACGTATCGCTCACCATTGATGACCCGGCTGACGGTGCCTCGGGACACCCCGGCCTCTCTGGCGACATCGATGATCGTCGCGCGCTTCTGACGGGGGCGGTCGGTGGACATCTGACCACTGTAGCGGGAGTGTCGTGTTGACATCTCGCAAGCGCTGTGGCTAATCTGTGAACGTTCCCAGATCCTCAGTGTCGAGTAGTCACCGTCGAGTCTGTGCACGTTCACAGAGCTGGCCAATTATTGACCAGCTCATCAAGGGCCTCGACAGCCAGATCCACCACAGGAGAGTGCAGTGACTTCGCGATCTACCTCAACCGACGAACGCCCCGCGTTCGTTCACGACGGCATTGCGTTCGGGTGTGACTACAACCCCGAGCAGTGGAGCCGTGAGGTTTGGCAGGAGGATGTCGTACTCATGCGTGAGGCCGGCGTCGATCTGGTCGCGATCAACATCTTCGGCTGGTCACACATCGAGCCCCGTGACGGCGTCTTCGACTTCGAGGGCCTCGACGCGATCATCGAGCTGCTTCACGAGAACGGCATCCGCGTCAACCTCGGCACAGGCACCTCGTCAACACCGCCGTGGCTCACCACCAAGCACCCCGAGATCCTGCCGATCATGGCTGACGGCACAACTCGCTACCCCGGTGGCCGCCAGGCCTGGTGCCCGAGCTCGCCCGTCTTCCGCGAGCGAGCACTTCTGCTCGTCGACAAGGTCGCAGAGCGCTACGGCTCCCACCCCGCTGTGGCGCTGTGGCACGTGTCGAACGAACTCGGCTGCCACAACGCCCTCTGCTACAACGAGGAGAGCGCAGAGGCGTTCCGCCGCTGGCTCGAACGCCGCTACACGACGATCGATGCACTGAACGCAGCGTGGGGCACCTCTTTCTGGAGCCAGCGCTACGGCACCTGGGACGAAATCCTCCCGCCGATGCTGACCGTTTCGACAAGCAACCCGTCTCAGGTCGTCGACTTCCACCGCTTCAGTTCTGACGAACTGCTCGACTACTACCGCGCCGAGTACGCGGTACTGCGTCGACACAGCAGCATCCCCATCACCACAAACTTCATGGTGACGGCACACATCAAGAACCTCGACTACTGGTCGTGGGCTCCCGAGATGGATGTCATCGCCAACGATCACTATCTCGACAACCGTCTGGAAGACCCGACGGCTGAACTGTCGTTCTCTGACGACCTGACCAGGGGCCTGGCTCAGGGCGCGCCGTGGATCCTCATGGAGCACTCGACAAGCGCCGTCAACTGGCAGCCCCTCAACCTGGCCAAGCAGCCGGGGGAGATGACCCGCAACTCACTCACCCACGTCGCTCGCGGCGCCGACGGCGTGTGTTTCTTCCAGTGGCGCGCATCGCTGCAGGGTTCAGAGAAGTTCCACTCAGCTCTGCTGCCGCACGCCGGCACGAACACCGACCTCTGGCGCGAGGTCGTCGAGCTCGGAGCAACCCTCGATCGTCTCGACGAGGTGGCAGGAAGCCGCGTCGTCGCCGATGTCGCCATCCTGTTCAGCTGGGACTCCTGGTGGAGCGCAGACGGAGAATCACGCCCGTCGAAGAGCGTCGACTATCTGCAGCAGGTGCACGCGGCGCACGGCGCACTGCGCGATCTCGGCATCACCACCGACGTCGTTGCACCTGGAGCCGACCTCAGTGGCTACCGAATGGTCATCGTGCCCGGCCTCTATATGGTGACGGATGTCGAGGCCACCAATATCAACGACTATGTCGCAGCAGGCGGCAGCGCTCTCGTCACTTTCTTCAGCGGTATCGTTGACGAAGATGACCGCGTGCGCACCGGGGGATACCCCGGCGCATTCCGCGAGATGTTGGGTGTCAGCGTCGACGAATTCGTCCCGCTTGCGCCCACAGATCAGGTGAGCCTCGATGACGGATCGTCGGCAGGACTCTGGGCAGAACGCCTGAGGTCGACCGGCGCTGACGTGATCGCACGCTACGCCGACGGTCCGCTTGTCGGCGTGCCGGCGGTCACCCGCCACGACTATCAGAGCGGGGTTGCTCGCTACGTTGCGACAGTCCTCGACCGCGACGGCCTGAAGGCGCTTCTGCGCAGCATGGCTGCAGAGGCGGGAGTGACACCGACGGGCCCCGAAACCGATGGTTCGGTCGAGGTCATCCGTCGCCGCGCACAGTCACAGCAGACGACGCAGGACTACCTGTTCGTGATCAACCACTCGGTCGACGACATCACCGTTGCGACCAGCGGAATCGAGCTCGTCACCGGCGAGGGCGTCGAAACACGTGTCACCGTTCCCGCCGGAGCCGTCCGTGTTGTGAAGGAACGAGAAACGAAAATGGAGAACGCAGCATGAGTGCAGCAGTGACGAGCGCGAATACTCCTCTTCACGTCAAGAGGCCGAAGGCCCCTGTGCCGCACAAGCGGGCAATACTTGCGTTCGTGCTGCCGTTCGGCATCCTGTTCGCCCTGTTCTACCTGGTGCCGATCGGGTACGCCGTGTACCAGTCGCTGCTCGTGATCGAGCGTGATGGCACGTTCGGCGAGGCACACGAGGTGTTCGGCGGTTTCACGCAGTACATCGCGGTCTTCCAGAACGGGCCGTTCTGGTCGTCGATCGGGCGAGTGCTCACCTTCGGTGTCGTGCAGGTGCCGTTCATGCTCGGATTCGCGCTGCTCCTCGCGCTGCTGCTTGATTCCCCGCTGGTACGGGGCAAGAAGTTCTTCCGGCTGGCATTCTTCGTGCCGTACGCCGTTCCCGGCGTCATCGCCGCCATCATGTGGGGCTTCCTCTACTCGCCGAACCTGTCGCCGTTCACGGCGATCACCGGCAACATCAACTTCCTCTCGGCAGACCTGGTTCTGTGGGCGATGGCCAACGTCGTCACGTGGGTTTATGTCGGCTACAACATGCTGATCATCTACTCGGCACTGCTGGCCATCCCGACCGAGATCTACGAGGCAGCGAAGCTCGATGGTGCAGGCCAGATGCGGATCGCCTGGTCGATCAAGATTCCGTTGATCATCCCAGCCCTGACGCTCACGGCCATCTTCTCGGTCATCGGCACACTCCAGTTGCTGGCTGAGCCGCAGGTGTTCCGCACATTCAGCTCGGCTGTCACGAGCACGTTCACCCCGAACCTGGCCGTGTACTCCACCTCATCAATTCCGAACTTCAGCCTCGCTGCAGCGATGTCGGTCGTGCTCGCCGTCGCCACCTTCGCGCTGTCATTCACCATCCTCAAGTTCACCCAGCGGAAGGCCGACTAATGAGCACTCTTGCCCAGAAGCCCAGCGCGTCGGCACCGACCGAACCCGGCACGAGCGCGCCGAAGTCGACACGGCCCAAGCGTCAAACAACCAAGCCGGATGCCGCACTCGGCGGCCCCAGGGAGAGCATCTTCTCGCGCGGTGGCGCCATGCTCGTAATGGGCATCTCTGCCGTCTACTTCCTGATCCCGATCTGGTGGCTTTTCGTCTCGTCGACGAAGGACCAGTCGCAGTTCACCAACACGAATCCGCTGTGGTTTGCCGACTTCTCGCTGTTCACCAACATCGGAAACCTGGTGGCGTACCGCGACGGCGTGTTCCTGCGCTGGATGCTGAATTCGGTGCTCTACGCCGGCTTCGGTGCACTTATCGCCACCGTGCTCGCCGCAGCCTGCGGTTACGCCCTGGCCAAGTACCGCTTCCCCGGCAGGGACCTGCTGTTCAACATCGTGCTCGGCGGTGTGCTGGTGCCGGCCACGGCACTTGCGCTCCCGCTGTTCCTCATCTTCAGCCAGATCAACGCGACCGACACGTTCTGGTCGGTGTTCCTGCCCAGCCTTGTCAGCCCGTTCGGTGTGTACCTGACGCGCATCTACGCGGCATCCAGCGTTCCAGACGAACTGCTCGAGGCCGCCAGGCTCGACGGTTCCGGCGAGATCCGTACCTTCTTCACGGTGTCGGTCAAGCTGATGTTCCCCGCCCTGGTCACGGTGTTCCTGTTCCAGTTCGTCGCCATCTGGAACAACTTCTTCCTGCCTCTCATCATGCTGCGTGACGAGACGCTCTTCCCGGTGACGCTGGGTCTGTACGCGTGGAACTCGCAGGTGAATCAGATTCCAGAACTGCGTGGCTATGTGCTGATCGGTGCACTGCTGTCGATCATTCCGCTCATCATCACGTTCCTGTTCTTGCAGCGCTTCTGGCGTAACGGCCTCGGTGCCGGTTCGGTCAAGTAGCGCGGCAACACCCCGCACCATCTACCCCCAGCACCATTCACCCCAGCAACACAATTCCTGCAACACCCCTAACCAAGGAGAATCATGCAACTCAAGAAGCGAGCGGTCACCGTCGTCCTGCTCTCCAGCCTGGCGCTGACCGGTTGTGCCACATCATCCGGATCAGACAGCACCGATGCGTCAAGCTGCACTCCGTCTGACGAAGCAGTCACACTGAGCTTCACCTCGTGGATCCCCGGAATTGAAGACGTCGTTGACGTCTGGAACAAGGCGAACCCCGACATCCAGGTCACCGTCCAGACCGGCCCCAACGGCAACGGCGGCACCTACCAGAACTTCTTCAACCAGCTGAAGGCCGGCAACGCGCCCGACCTCGGCCAGATCGAATACGACGCGCTGCCCAACTTCCGGGTGCAGGACGGCCTGACCGACCTCGGTGCCTGCGAGAACGTCGCTGCCGCCCAGGACAAGTTCGTCGACTGGACCTGGAACCAGGTCAGCTTCGGCGAAGACGGCTCCGCATACGCCGTCCCGCAGGACTCAGGTCCCACGGCTCTCTTCTATCGCGCTGACCTCTTCGCAGCAAACAACATCGCGATTCCCACCACGTGGGCTGAATACGCGGATGCTGCCGTGAAGGTGCGCGCTGCCGGTGGATACATCACCAACTTCTCGCAGAGCGACATCAACCAGTTCGCCAGCTTCGTCTGGCAGGCCGACGGCAGCTGGTTCCAGAACGACGGTTCAGACTGGACCGTCGACCTGACCAGTGACGCATCCATCACGGTTGCCGACTACTGGCAGGACCTGATCGACCGCGACCTCGTCTCGACGTACCCGGCCTGGACCAGCGAGTGGGACAACGCATACAACTCCAGCCAGGTCTGGACCTGGAACTCCGCTGTCTGGGGTGCAAACTCCATCGCCAGTGGTGCTCCTGACACCGCGGGAAACTGGGCTGTCGCCCCGTCACCGCAGTGGAAGGCCGGCGACACCGCAGCAGGCAACTGGGGCGGATCCTCGACTGCAGTCTTCAAGGGCTCGAAGCACCCGTACGAGGCTGCAGAGTTCGCGCTCTGGCTGAACACCTCTGACGAGGCACTCACCATGCTCAACGAGTCGGCCAACATCTACCCGGCCACCAAGGACGGCCTGAACCTTCCGGTTCTCAAGGAAGGCGTCGAGTTCTACGGCGGACAGGCCATCTATGATGTGTTCGCAGCGGCATCCGCTGAGGTCAACCCTGACTTCACCTGGGGCCCGACGATGACTCAGACCTACAATGACGTCTCTGACGGCTTCAAGGCTGCTGTCTCGGGCACCGGAACTCTGGCCGATGCCTTGAAGTCAGGTCAGGCATCCACCATCAAGGCGCTCAAGGCGCAGTCGATTCCTGTCAAGGAGTAGTTGAAAAGTGATTCACCACCTTCGTGCCGCGGGCGTCAGTCTTCTCATTGATGCCCGCGGTACGCGGGTTCCCACGATCGTGCACTGGGGTGCAGATCTCGGAGAGCTCGCCGATTCGCAGCTGGCCACACTGGCCGATGCGCTCGTTCCCGCGATCTCGCCGAGCTCGATCGACGTTCCCCTCCGACTCTCACTGCTGCCCGGCGTCAGTGAAGGCTGGAGCGGTCGGCCTGGATTCGCGGGCTTCCGTGCCGGTCGGCAGGCTCCAGAGCAGTCGTTCACCGTGCGCGACGTGCAGGCGACATCCGCTGCATCCGCTGAATCGGCGCTGCGCATCACGCTGACGGATGCCGCCTGGCAGCTCACTATCGTCACCGACATCGAGCTCACTCCGCAGGGAATCCTGCGGGTGCGGCACACCATCACCAACGAGGGGGAGAGTGCCTTCGAGCTCACTTCGCTCGACGTCACACTTCCGCTGCCCGATCGCGCGCGGGAGATCCTCGACTTCGCGGGCCTCTGGACCCACGAGCGTCAGCCGCAACGCACACCGCTGGCCAACGGCGTCTGGAGCCGGGAATCCCGACACGGTCGCCCTGGCCACGACGACGCATTCTTGATGGCAGCCGGCACCCCCGGATTCGGTTTCAGGCACGGCGAGGTATGGGCCAGCCACCTGGCGTGGAGCGGCGACAAGCGTCAGTGGGCCGAAAGCTCGGCCCTGGGCGCCTCCACGCTCGGCAGTGGTGAACTTCTCGCCCCCGGCGAGCTGAGCCTGCAGTCGGGCGAGAGCTACACCTCGCCGTGGACCGTCGCCGTCTACTCGGCCGCCGGGCTTGACGGACTGAGCGACAGGCTGCATCCGTGGATCAGGTCGTGGTCGACGATCAGCCGCCCGCGTCCTGTCGTACTGAACACCTGGGAAGCTGTCTACTTCGACCACGACCTGCCCACGCTGACGCGCCTGGTCGAGGCAGCAGCCGAAGTGGGAGTTGAGCGCTTCGTGCTCGACGACGGCTGGTTCACCGGACGCACCGACGACCGCCGTGCCCTCGGCGACTGGTTCGTCGACAGCCAGAAATGGCCGGCCGGACTGACCCCTCTGATCGATGCGGTGCACGGAGCCGGACTCGAGTTCGGCCTGTGGGTCGAGCCCGAAATGGTCAGCCTTGATTCAGACCTGGCCAGGGAGCACCCCGACTGGGTGGTCGGCCCGGCCGATGCCCTCACCTGGCGCTTCCAGCGAGTGCTTGACCTCGGCAACGCTGACGCATTTGACCACCTCTTCTCGCGCATCGACGCGCTGCTGGCTGAATATCCCATCGCCTACCTCAAGTGGGATCACAACCGTGACCTGCTGGGCGGATCCGCTCACCGCCAGACGGCCGCTCTCTACCGGCTGATCGATGCGCTGCGCGCGGCGCATCCGGATGTCGAAATCGAGTCATGTGCATCGGGTGGCGCTCGCATTGACCTCGGCATCCTCGAACGCGTCGACCGGGTGTGGACCAGCGACACCAACGACCCACTCGAACGCCAGGCCATCCAGCGCTATACGAGCATCCTGGTGCCACCGGAATACCTCGGCGGACACCTGGGTGCTGCGACCTCGCACACCACCTGGCGTACGTCAGACCTCAGTTTCAGGCTGGCCACCGCACTGTTCGGCAGCGCCGGAATCGAGTGGGACCTCACCACGACGACGGCCGACGAGCGAGCCACCATCGGTGCCTGGATCGCGACGCACACAGCGCTCAGGGGACTGCTTCACAGCGGCACGGTGGTGCGCGCAGACAGCAGCGATCCGTCACTCGCCCTGCACGGCGTCGTCTCGACAGACCGCCGATCAGCGGTGTTCGCCCAGGTGGCACTCGCCGCACCTCGGGCTGCGATTCCCGCCCCGCTGCGGTTCCCCGGCCTCGATCCCGAACTTACATACACGGTCACACCACTGGTGATTGGCACGGATGCCCGTGCGCTGCCACGGGCGATTCAGGATGCGCCGCCCGCCTGGCAGGCTGCAGGCAGCGTGACGCTGAGCGGCCGGGTACTTGCCGAAGTCGGGCTGCCCGGTTCGTTGCTGGCGCCCGAGCAGGCGCAGTTGTTCTCAGTCGACGCGGCGTAACCCGGTCTCATCCCTCTCGTCTCCGTCTGCAGACGGATGACGGCCGTCGGAGGTGACGGCTACGGTGAACACGTGACTGCTGAACCCTCCACCGAATCTTCCACCGAGCCTGCTTCTGTGCCCGCTGCGGTGCCTGCATCCGACGTGCCTGATGTGCCTGAATCCGAGGTTCCTGCACACTGGAAACGCAACGTCACCCTGTTTCTGAGCGGCCAGACGATTTCGCTGTTCGGCTCGATGATCGTGCAGTACGCGGTGATGTGGTGGGTCACTTTCGAGACCCAATCGGGCTTCGCTATCGCGTTGTACGCCATCGCGGCATTCCTGCCGCAGGGCATTGTGTCGATCTTTGGCGGTGTGGTCGCCGACCGGATGAACCGCCGGTTGCTGGTCATCCTGGCCGACGGTTCAATCGCGGTTGTCACCTTTGTGCTCGCACTGCTGATGCTGAACGGTGTCACCGATTTGTGGATCATTCTGCTTGCCGTCGCGGCCAGATCGATCGGGGCGGGGGTGCAGACTCCTGCCGTGCAGGCGATGATTCCCCAGATCGTGCCCGGCGAACAGCTACTGCGAGTCAACGGCATTTTCGGCACCATCCAGTCGGGGATGGCGCTGCTCGCCCCAGCAGCGGCCGGTGCGGTGTTCGGTCTGTTCGGCATCGTTCCGGTGTTCTTCATCGATGTCGTGACAGCGGCCATCGGAATTGGCTTCCTGGCGTTCGTGGCCGTGCCGACGCTCGCGTCGATTGCCGCAAAGACATCGACGTACCGTGAAGACCTCGTCGAGGGCTTGCGTTATATCTGGGGACACCAGGTCGTTCGCTGGCTGCTCGGAGTGTTCGCCATCATCTTCGTACTCACCGTCGCGCCCACGTTCATCGCGCCGCTGTTCGTCGCCCGCACCTTCGGTACCGAGGTCTGGATGGTCACGGTGCTCGAGATCGCCTTCAGCGTCGGCATGATGTTCGGCGGAGCCCTGATCGCATCGGTACTGGCCAAGCGCAGCAGGATCGGGCTGATTCTCTTTGCGACCTTCGGCTTCGGCATCCTCACCGTTGGGCTGGGGCTGGCGCCCAACCTCTGGACGTTCTACGGATTCATGTTTGCGATCGGACTGCTGGTGCCGCTGTTCTCGGCACCTGTCATGACGCTCGTGCAAGAGAGTGTCGAGCCAGAGATGCACGGCCGTGTGTTCAGCTATGTCAGCATCGTGATGGCGCTGGCGACCCCTGTCGGCATGACGGTGTTCGGTCCGCTCGCCGATGTCATCAGCGTGCAACTGCTGATGATCATCGGCGGTGTTGGAACGATTCTGCTGATGACCGTGGCCGTGCTGCTCCCGTCGGGCCGCGCCGCGATCGCAGCCGCGCGAGTTCAGCAACCAACAGCGGGCTAGCGCCTGCCTGAGTGTCGGTCAGGCTCCCGGAGTCTCCGGAGCAGCGCTCAGGTCCATCCAGTTCACTTCCCACTGGTGCCCGTCAGGGTCGAGGAAGCTGCGGCCGTACATGTAGCCGAAGTCCTGCGCATCGCCGGCAACGCTGCCGCCATTGGCCAGGGCCTTGTCTGCGAGAGCGTCGACAGCATCGCGACTGTCAGCGCTGAGGGCGATGAGCACCTCGACGGCCTTCGAGGTGTCAGCGATCTCGCGCGGGGTGAAAGTCTTGAAGAAATCGTGCACGAGCAGCATCGCGTAGATGTGACCGTCGTCGATGATGAGGCAGGTTGCGTTCTCATCGGTAAACTGGGGATTGAACGAATAACCAAGGGCCGTCCAGAATTCGACTGACCTGTCGAGGTCTTTCACGGGCAGATTGACGAAGATCATCGTCATGGAAATCTCGCTTTCGATCTGGGGCGGGTGATGTGCCGCACGCGGCTACGCCCAGTCAAGCGTGCCGACATCGTGGCGTCCAGTGCCGCTGCCATGATTGAGATGCACCGTGGCATCTCTGCCCGGCGCGGGGAGGACTCATCAGTGACACTCGAAATCGGCGCGAACTGGGCCGGAAATCTGGCATATCGGTCTGTGCGTATCGAGGAACCCGCCACGGTGGCTGAGGTGCAAGACCTGATCGCTGGCGCCACATCGGTACGCCCGCTCGGTACCAGACACTCGTTCAACGCGATCGCGGATTCAGCCGAACTCTTGATCTCGACAGCTCGACTGACGGCTCCTCCTGTTATCGACGCTGGGCGCCGAACTGTCACTGTGGGCGCTGGCATCCGCTACGGCGACCTCGCCACCCAGCTGCAGAAGGCCGGCTGGGCGCTCGCCAACCTCGCGTCGCTGCCGCATATCTCCGTCGGCGGTGCAATCGCAACGGGAACCCATGGCTCAGGGAACAATGTCGGCTCTCTGGCCAGCGCTGTCGCCGGGCTCGAACTCGTCACGGCAACCGGAACTGTGCTGCAGCTGCAACGTGGGGATGCTGACTTCGACGGCGCTGTCGTCAGCCTCGGCGCCTTCGGCGTGGTGACGAGTGTGACGCTCGATATCGAAGAGACATTCACGATCGAGCAGTCGGTGTACGAGCTGCTTCCCTGGGCATCACTCGAAGCACATTTCGATCGGATCACCGGTGCGGCCTATAGCGTCAGCCTGTTCACCACCTGGCGTAATCCTGATGTCTTCGATCAGGTGTGGCTGAAGCGCAGGCCCGATCAGGATGCCGCTGCCCCCGCGGATCTGTTCGGTGCCATTCCGGCGACGGGGGAGCGACACCCGCTGCCCGGAATCTCAGCGGTGAACTGCACCCCGCAACTCGGTGTCGCCGGAGCCTGGCTCGATCGCCTGGCTCACTTCAAGCTGGCATTCACCCCGTCGAATGGCGACGAACTTCAATCAGAGTTTCTCGTTCCGCGCGCGCACGCCGTCGCGGCGCTGGCCGCCGTACGTTCACTCGCCGATCGGATATCGCCGCTGCTGCAGGTGTGCGAGGTGCGCACGATGAAGGCGGACAGCCTCTGGTTGAGCCCGGCAAGCGAGACAGACGCCGTCGGCATCCACTTCACCTGGCTTCCTCGGCAGGCCGAGGTGGAAGCGCTGCTGCCCGAGATCGAAGCTGCACTCGCTCCATTCAACGCGCGGCCGCACTGGGGCAAGCTGTTCACGCCCGATGCGGCGCTGCTCGACAGGCTCTTCCCGCGGCTGGCTGACTTCCAGGCACTCGCTGCCCGGCTCGACCCTGAGCGCACATTCGTGAACACGTTTTTGGCGAGCACGGTGCTCCCGGAGCGCTGACCGGACGGTGGGCATCCCGACACATGGTTGGATTGAACTATGGACGTAATGCCAGCCTTCATCGATGATTTCGCCGCGTTCATCGCGGCCTCGCCTAGCTCGTACCACGCAGCAGCAGAGGTGGCCAGGCGTCTTGACGACGCCGGTTTCACCCGGCTGAGCGAGGCAGAGGCGTGGGGGAACGATGCAGGCAAGCGCTACGTCGTGCGCGACGGCGCGATCCTCGCGTGGATCCAGCCCGCCGGATCCACATCGACAACGCCATTCCGCATCCTGGGCGCACACACCGATTCTCCTGGCTTCAAGCTCAAGCCGAAGCCGACAACCGGCTCGAACGGCTGGCTGCAGGCCGGCGTCGAGGTTTATGGCGGCCCGCTGCTGAACTCGTGGCTTGACCGCGAACTTGAGCTTGCCGGGCGCCTCGTCACCCGCGACGGCCAGGAACACCTGGTGCGCACCGGGCCGTTCATGCGCATTCCCCAGCTCGCCATCCACCTTGACCGCGGGGTCACCGCCAACGGCCTCACCCTCGACAAGCAGCGCCACCTCAGCCCGGTCTTCGGCGTGGGCGAGGCGAGCGAGGCCGACCTGATCGGGCACCTCGCCGGGATCGCCGGTGTCGAGGCAGCGGATGTCGTTGGTTACGACATCCTCACGGCTGACACCAACCCGCCGGCGCGATTTGGCCTGGACAACCAGTTATTCGCCGCCGGTCGCATGGACAACCTAAGCTCGGTCTTTGCCGGGCTGATCGCCCTGCTGGGTACCGCAGGCGAAGAGCCTGTCGACGAGGACACCGAGGTGCCCTCGCACATCAGCGTTCTCGCGTCCTTTGATCACGAAGAACTCGGTTCAGAGTCGCGCTCCGGTGCGAGCGGTCCGATGCTCGACGACATCCTCTCCCGGATCGGTGAGGGGCTCGGAGCAACTGTCTCAGACAAGCTGAGGGCCTATGCCGAATCCTGGTGTGTCTCTGCAGATGCCGGCCACGCCGTGCACCCGAACTATGCAGAGCGCCACGACCCAGTGAACCAGCCGATCGCCGGTGGCGGACCCCTGCTAAAGATCAACGCCAACCAGCGTTATTCGACCGATGCCGCTGGCGCTGCGCTGTGGAACCGTCTCTGCGACGCTGCCGGCGTGCAGTTTCAGGAATTCGTCTCGAACAACACGGTGCCGTGCGGATCGACGATCGGTCCGCTCACGGCGACCAGGCTCGGCATTCGCGTCGTAGATGTTGGAGTGCCGTTGCTCTCAATGCACTCGGCGCGCGAGCTGTGCCACGTCGACGACCCGGTGGCGCTGTCTGCAGCGATCTCGGCGTTCTTCGCGGGCGAGTAGAGAGAGCCGTGGCCGTAGGCGCTAACGCGGCAACCGCTGCCCGCGCCGCTTGATCGGTGGCGTTCCGTCGACCCCGTGTCGACCGTCTCGCGGACCGGGGTCCGGCAGCGCAGGAAGCTGGTCTTCTCCCTCGAACTCACGGGGCACAGGAGTCACGGCAGAGGCATCGTCTGCGCCCGTCGTTGCCGTCGGGCCAATCGACGGATTCGTCTGGTGATGCCCCATTGCACTGAGCCGCGCGACATCGTGACCGCGGTCGGTCAGGACGACGTCGTCACCGTTCTCGACACGATCGACAAGTATCGCCAGGTGTCTGGATGCATCCGCGACGCTCACCCGAAGCGGGCCGAGCCCGGTGGCGATGCCGAAGTGAACGGGAGGGTACGGGTCGTAGCTGGCGTCGTTATCGACGCCGTGCCTGCCGTCCCGTGGCCCGGGATCCGGCAGTTCTGGTAATTGGTCTGGGTCGTCGACGTAGTACACGAATGAGCCCCTCTCCCGTGACTGATGCCTGATTTCGAGCGTACGCCGACCCCGAGGGAGTTGCTACGCCACCGATCGTCTCCACACGATTTCGTCACCGATGAGAACGATGAGCAGCACGACGTTCACCAGCCAGACGAGGGCAAGCGCTGAGAGCATCGGGTGCCCAAACGCGAGGCCGACGAGCACGAGCGCGCCGAGCACGTTGCCGCCGAGCATCCGGCCGCCGATCGCGCGGCGGAACAATGCGTTGCCGAGCAAGAAGAGCGCTGATGATCCGCAGGTGAGCCAGGCTGTCCACGAGCCGGAGTCTTCAAGCGGGTTCCCAAGGATGAGGCCGTCGGCGACTGCTGACAACACGATGCCGAACACCATGGTGATGGGCACATACGTGTACGCGACCTGGGCGATCATCCCGCGTTCGCTCGCGTGGCTGATGTAGTCGCTGCCGCGCTGCTGGCCGTGCGCAAAGTACAACATCCACATCAAGACGGTGCCGGTGAATGCCGCCAGAAATGCCAGGACGAACTGCCATTCAAGGGGCGACTCGGCGAAAGTCGTGCCGGTGACGATGATCGATTCGCCCAGTACGATGATCAAGAACAGGCTGACGCGCTCTGCCATGTGCTCGCCTGACACATCCCAGGTCTCGACGCCAGAGCGTCCGAGCCCCGGTGTCCAGAAGCGGGCACGAGGGCCAGAGATGTCGAGCAGAAGGGCGACGAGCCAGATCCAGATGCGTAGATCCTCAGGCGCGAATGCTCCGCCGATCCAGAGCGAGCCTGAGACGACCTCCCACAGTCCGATCCGGACGAAATTGACTGCGTGGTCTGGCCGATACCGCGCAAAGGCGAGCGCAGTGAAGGTACTCCGTACCAACTGGAACGCCACCATCGAGAACGCGAACAGCACTGCCTTGTCGCTGAAGGCTTCTGGGATGGCACTGGACATCAGAATGCCGAGCAGCATCAGAACGATGAGCAGCCCGCGAACCGGACCGCGTTCTGGATTCAGCCAATTGGTCGCCCAGGTGGTGTTGATCCAGACCACCCACACGACGATCATCAGCATGGCTGTGTGGCCGAGCTCGACGGCATCCTGGCGGTGCAGAAGCACATGGGAGACCTGGGTGACGGCGAAGACGAACACCAGATCGAAGAACAGCTCGACGAACGTCACCCGGTGCGCATCATTACCGGTGGTCGGGCGCAGCACGTCGCTGCCGATTCCGATCTTCATGCGAATCAGCGTAGTGTGAACAGGAGTAAACTACTTTCCATTGGACAGTATGTTTGTCACCTGTGGTCACACTCAGGTGTCGAGAGGAGGCTGGGCGCATGGCTCGGAAAATCGATGATGCCCAGATCCGTGCCGATAGTGCGGCGGACGACGCAGCTGCGAGCATCCCACTGCCATACGAATCAGATCTGCTGACGTCACTCCTTGGTATCGTCCAGGAATGGACGTCGTCGTCATTTCTTGAGGAGTTCGCACGCCGGTCTGGTATCCAGCTCGACTCGAATGCCATCTCGGCCATCTACCTGCTCGGCCGCCGGGGTCGCCTGCGTCCTTCTGAGCTGGCGCACGGTCTCAAGATGTCGGCTCCGACAGCGAGCAAGCTGATCGCCAGACTGAGCGACGCCGGACTTGTCTCTCGGGGCGCCAACGAGAGCGATTCTCGCTCGTCGTTCGTCGCGCTGACGGAGTCCGGCGCCCATACGGCAGTCACCCTGTTTGAGAGTGGCGACCTGATGATGGCCGACCTCTTGGCCGACTGGTCTCCCCGTGATGTGAGCGCATTGACCCGGCTCATCCATCGGCTGGCGGAAACTGTGACCGCCCCGAACCCATCCACACCACACGCAACACAACACAACTGAAAGTGAGTCACCCCATGGGTATTTACGCTGTCACCGGTTCCGCATCCGGTATGGGAAAGGCCAGTGCAGACAAGCTGCGCGCAGAAGGCCACACCGTCATTGGCATCGACCTGCGCGATGCTGACGTTCTTGCCGACCTGTCGACGACCGATGGCCGCGCCGCTGCCGCAGAGGCTGTCATCGCTGCATCGGGCGGCAAGCTCGACGGTGCAGTCCTCGCTGCCGGCCTCGGCCCGGTTCCGGGACGCGAAGCCCTGATCGCCCAGGTCAACTTCAAGGGTGCAACCGAACTGCTCGGCGCGCTGCGTGAATCGCTCGCGGCTGCCGGAAACAGCAAGGTCGTCATTTTCGGCTCGAACTCTGCCACCACCATTCCCGGAATCCCGGACGCCGTTGTCAACGCATTCCTCGACGACAAGCTGGAGACGCTGCCCGAATTGCTGGCACCGTTCGGCGAGCACGCGGCAAGCTTCGCGTACGGCGGATCCAAGCTCGCGCTCAGCCGCTGGCTGCGTCGCACCGCAGTGCTGCCCGAGTGGGCAGGCGCCGGCATCCGCTTGAACGCCATCGCTCCGGGAGCCATCCTCACCCCGCTGCTGCAGTCCCAGCTTGACGGTCCAGGCCGCGCCGCAATCGAAGCCTTCCCGGTTCCGATCGGTGGCTTCGGCGACCCGGATGCCATCGCGTCCTGGATCACGTTCATGCTGTCACCGGCCGCTGACTTCCTGTGCGGCAGCATCATCTTCGTCGACGGCGGAACCGATGCTCTCTTCCGTGCCAATGACTGGCCGGTCAGCATGGCCGCGCGTAGCTAGTAATCCCCAGTCGTCAGTGTGACTAACCGCTGACGCATGCACCGGTCGTCACTGAAGCGCTGAGCGAAGGCGCCGCGGTGGCGACCGGCTGCACTTCATCCATTGCCAGGGCGTAGCCCACGTTGTCGGTTTCGGTCGACGTGGCGAAGATCACGCCGGCGACCTTCCCTGCCTTGCTCAGTAGCGGTCCGCCAGAGTCGCCGTGGTTCACGTCGGCGGCCAGGGTGTAGACCTGACGGAGTGACGGATCCTGACCGTAGATATCGGCCACCAACAGCTGTGAGACGTTGATCACCTGAGCGGCGCTTGCGGTGAACGGCCCGCCAAACGGGTATCCGCTTGCCACCGCGGGGCTGCCGACTGACAAATTACTCGTCAGATCGAGCGGTGACGCATCAAGACCGTCGACAGCGATCACTGCAAGATCGTCCTCCGGATCGAAGTACACGACAGTGCCCTGGATCGCCTGGCCGGCGGGGGACTCCACGACCGGTTCGCTCACGCCGGCGACAACGTGTGCGTTGGTGATGATGCGGTCATGCGAGACGACGAATCCGCTGCCTGACTGGTTCTGTCCGCACGCGTATGCGTTGCCGGTGATGCGCACGACCGACTGGGCGGCAGCGTTCAGCTCCGCGGTGCCGAGATTGATGTCTGGAATTGGCGGCACCTCACCGGTGAATGCCTCGGCAATCTTCGGCAAGCCGTCATCGACGACGGTTGTGCGCAGCTGGGCGAGAAACGACTGCACGGGCGTCGGCGTCAGGGTGTTGATGGTGCGCAAGACGTTCGAGGATGCGATGGCGGGCGACAGCCAGGGCACGCCGAGCACGGCCACGCTGGTCGACAGCATCAGGAGCACCAGTGCAGAGGCGACAGTGGCAACGACTGCGCCGAGGGCCCGATCGATCACGCGAAGCTTCGACTTCTGCGTGCGGCGCCGGAGCACATAGCCGACGCTCTGGCCGATGCTGAGCCCGCCGATCACCAGCACCACAGCCGCTGCCAACGCTGCAGGTGTGCGCCACTCGGGAGCAGGGATCCAGAGCGTGACGAGCGGCACGATGAAGTATGCGGCGATGCTGCCGGCCACGAGGCCGATCAGGGCGCTGAGACTGCCGAGCAATCCGCTGCGATATCCCGAAACGAAGAATGAGATGAGGATGATGATCAGGACTACATCGAGGATGCCCGAGCCGCTCATGGGTTCCTTTCCTGCGGTTCTGTCAGTGCTAAATCAAGCTGCGCAGGAATTCTTCGATGCCGACGCCACGCTCGTGTGCCCGCTTGACGAGTCTCGCGTGGTCAGCTGAAGTGAGCGTGATCGAGAGCGTAGTCGAGTCATCTGGGTCATTGCCTGAGGTGTCTGTGCTATCTGTGCTGCTGCTCTCAGCGCTGAAGTCAGCGAAGTCGAAGAGGCCAAGCGCTTCAGGTGCAGGGGCGGATGCCGGCGCTGCTGATGATGGCTGTGCCGTTGATGCTGCGGATGCCGATGCTGCCGGTATTGCCGGCGATACCGACGGAGTGGGGTCGCCGGCGCGCACCCAGCCGGGACCGGCAGGAATAGGAAGTCCGCGCTGGAATGCCTCCGACACGGCCCGTGCTCGTGAGTCGGCTGCTTCGTTGAGTGGGTGGTTGGCGTGGCCCTTGACCCACTCGAACCTGTAACGTCGTCCCGCCAGGACCTCATCGAGTTCTTTGAGCAGCTCGATGTTCATCACTGCCTTGCCGTCGGCCTTCTTCCAGCCCTTGCGCTTCCAGCCCGGCATCCACTTCGTGATGGAGTTGATCACGTACTGGCTGTCGCAGAGCACAAGCAGGTCGTCATCGAGGTGGGCCGTGGCGCGGAACAGCTCAAGAACAGCCTTCAGCTCGCCCTGATTGTTCGTTGCGTGCTTCCATCCGCCGGCTGCCCAGCAGGAGTCGTCGACATACCAGGCCCATCCGGCTGGTCCAGGGTTTCCCAGGGCTGAGCCGTCTGCGGCAGCGGTAATCGTCATGTGTCCAGTCTTTCATCTGGCTCGATGCGTTTTTACCCGTTTCGCTGTCGCTCCGGTGTTCGTGCCCCCCCATGGACGCCGACCCGATCTTCATCAGGGAGGGGCGACACCGATGCTGCCCGCGCGCTCGTTGCGGGTCAGGGCAGCAAGATCACCTTTCCGTTGAGAGTGCGGGACTCGGCGAGGGTTAGCGCCGCGGCCGCTTCTTCGAGGGGGAACCGCGCGGCGATGTTGGCCTTGATGGTACCGTCGGCGAGCAGGGCGAACACCTGGGCGAGGTCATCCTCGAGGTGTGCGCGGAAGCGCTTGGGACGGGTCTTGTGCCCAGCCCAGAGGTCGTAGAACCTCGCGCGGCGCCCGTTCGGCAACGCGTTCCAGACCATCACCCGCCCGATGGCGGCGACGAAGTGCATCACCAGTCCGCCGGAGCCACCGGCGATCCCGACGATGGCGAAACAGACCAGGGTGCCGCCGCGGGTGAGCAACTCGAACGAGGTGCGTGCCATCGGTCCGCCGATGTTGTCAAAGACCGCGTCGACTCCCTCTGGCGCCAACTCCCGCACGCGCTCCGCGAAATGAGGGTCGGCGTAGTCGACCGGCTCGACTCCAACCGCCCGCAGCACCTCGTGGTGCCTCGGTGAAGCTCCACCGATTACGCGGATGCCCTCCCGCTGCGCCAGCTGGATGAGGATGCCACCCACTCCGCTGTTTGCGCCGTGGACAAGGATGGTCTGGCCGGGCTTTACCCGCGCACTGCGGTGAAGCATCTGCCAGGCGGTCACTCCGTTGACGACGACGGTCTCCGCATCCGCTGGTTCAATTCCGGCTGGCACCACGATGCTGTCGATTGCCGCGACGACCGCGTGGGTGGTCCAACCCCCTGTCTTCGTCATTGTCGCGACGCGCTGTCCGAGGAGTGTCGGATCGACCCCATCGCCCACCTGCAGCACCGTGCCGACGATGTCGTAGCCGGGCACGAAGGGGAAGGCGGGCTGCCCGAAATAGCGGCCGCGGCGCATCGACTGTTCGGCGAAGGAGATGCCGGTGGCCTCGACTTTGACGAGCAGCTGACCGGGTCCGGGAGCATCCACCACGAAGCTTTCGACCTGAAGGCCGCTGGGCTCGACGAGGCCGGGCAGCACCACTCGGGTAGCGGTCAGTGGGGCTCGTGCGGTCGTGTTCATCATGTTCTCCATCTGTTTGTAACTGACTGAACAGTCACATTTTTGGGCAAAGCCTAGTGGCCCAGCTCGGGTTGGTTTGTATCGGTCAGGACGGGTGGCTCATGCCCGCGGTGATGAGCTCAGCCCAGCTTTCGCGCACGTCGTCGAGGCCGGCCTGCACGATGAGGTGACAGAGCTGGCCATACGCGATGAAGCGCTGCACCGCGATCGGATCGGCACCCGATGCGCGGGATACCTCACGCACGATCGTCGCGAGGCCTCGATGCACGGCATCCCGGATCTCCGGCACATCGCAAGCGCTCTGCGCATGCACCTGCAGCATGATGAGGTCGCGGTCGCGGATAAGGTCGACGTAGGCCAGGGACATCGCCTCGAGCACATCGTCGGGCTTCGACGACGACGACGAGGTCTCAGCGCCTGCGAGTAGTGCAGACGCCACTTGTTCGTAGCAATAGTCGATCGTGGCCACGAACAGGCCCAGCTTGCCGGGGAATAGGCGGAACACGTACGCCGGCGACACCTGCGCTGCCTCAGCGATCCCCGCAACCGGCGTGGCATGGTAGCCGGCGCGGGAGAAGCCAGCGAGGGCGTGCGCGACGATGCGGGTGCGCTGTTCGTCTGCGGTGGAGCGCGGGGCTCCCGCCTGGGACCGGAGCACAGGAGAAGTCATGTGACTGATTGAACACTTACAAGTGCTCAATGTCAAGCGGGCACCCCGCAGCTCAGGCTTCTGCGAAGAAGTTGGCCAGCGCTACGGGGTTGGCGCACCTAGGGGAAAGGCCACTCCAGTGAGTTCTTCGGAGACGGTCCACAGGCGTTGCTGGATTTCCTGGTTGTGGGAGTCTGCGCTGGAGGTGACCACCTTCGGATATCCGCGGTTCTGACCGCCATGGGCGGGACCGTAGTACTGGCCGCCGGCGACCGCTGGATCGGTGGCGGCTCGCACAGTGGGCATGGCGCCCATTTCGGGCTTCTGGGAGATCAGCGGCGCCAACCAGGTGAGGGGTACCCGGATCGCGGCGGGTGTATCGCGGGTGAGGGCGGTGTTGGCCACGCCGGGATGGGCGGCCACCGCGATTGTCGTGCCGTGCGACGCGAGCCGACGCTGCAATTCGTACGTGAACATCAGGTTGGCCAGTTTGGCCTGGCCGTACGCGCCGGCGCGGCTGTACGAGCGCTCCCACTGCAAGTCGTCGAAGTGGATGGCGGCCCTAATGCGGTGGCCGTTACTGCTGACCGTCACGACGCGGGAGCCGGGGACGGGCAGGAGCCGGTCGAGCAGAAGGCCGGTGAGGGCGAAGTGGCCGAGGTGGTTGGTGCCGAACTGCAGCTCGAAGCCGTCGGCCGTTGTTCGCTTCGGGGTATACATCACGCCGGCGTTGTTGACCAGAAGATCGATGCGCGGGTGGGCGGCGCGCAGGTCGGCCGCCGCGGATCGGACCGAGTCGAGGGAGCTCAGGTCGAGGGCCTGGACAGTGACGTCGCCGGTGATGCGGGCGGCTGCCTGCTTGCCCTTCTCGACGTCGCGGACGGCCAGGACCACAGCTGCCCCGCGCGAGGCGAGCATGCGGGCGGTTTCGAAGCCCAGCCCGGAGTTGGCGCCGGTCACGATGGCTACCCTGCCGTGCTGATTGGGAATGTGTTGCTCTGTCCAGTTGTCGCTCATGGTGCACTCCTAAAATACTGACGGTCTGTTATGAGATCACCATAAGGTACCGCCGGTCTAATGTCAAAGAACCGGCGGTCTTTAAGCTAGGCTGATGGCGTGACATTCCAGCGAGCGCGAAGCGAAGAGCAGCGGGAGATCCGCCGCCGGGCAATTCTGGATACGGCCGCGGCAATGCTCGACGAGATGCCTGTGGCCGAGGTGAGCCTCAACGAACTCAGTCGGCGGGTGGGCCTGGCGAAGTCGAACGTCCTGAGATATTTCGAGTCGCGCGAGGCGGTGCTGCTCGAACTGCTGGATGACTTTCTAGGAAGCTGGCTCGACGAGCTGGCGGAGGAGCTGGACGCGGGCATCGAGCCGCACGCGGCACCGGATGTGCGGGCGCGCCAGTTGGCCGAGGTCCTCAGTCGATCGTTGGCTAGCCGAGTTGTGCTGTGCGACCTCTTCGGTGCGCAGGGCGGCGTCCTCGAGCACAACGTCTCGGTCGAGGTGGTCAAGAGACACAAACGCTCTTCCCTCGCCAGGCTCGCGGTCATGACCGAACTCGTGTGCCGCCATGTGCCGGAGGTCGGCGACGGCGCGCAACTGTTCTGCCTGATGAGCCTGGTCTCGGCGGGCGCCCTGTCGGCCTACGTCCCGCCGCCGCCCAGCCTCCTTGCCGCTTATGCGGACGAGCCCGCCCTCGGCGTGCTCAACCTCGACCTTCGTGATGCCCTGCGGGTCTCCTTCACGTCGTCGCTCGTTGGCGTGCTGCCGCGCGGCTGACTCTCTCCGTCTCGCCAGCGCATGGGCGACCACGTTTGCTCGAATCGCAGGAGTCACTGTTAGTTAGGCCGCGCGCAAGATCAGGACGCATCCAGACTGATTGCAGCTTCGGGAGTGGCGACCCTGAAACTGAAGGTCTCTTCGAGGTAGAGATGCACGTCATCCGGGTCGTGATAGTCGTACCCGACAGAGAGGTCTTCGCCGGATTCGAATAGAAAGTCTCCACCGCGCAGGCTGAGGACGACACCGCCGCGTACGCCGGGTGCCCAGACGATCGGGCCACCGAGGATCTTGCGCACGTGATCGAACAACGGGTAACCACCATGTTCGGCCGTCTCGATGATTGCCGTGTAGTGCGCAGGCCCGACGGCGAGTCCGTATGGGCCACTGATCCCGCTCGACAGCAGGATTTCGACCGCCTTGGCCACCCGCTGCGGGTAGTCGTTGAAGTCGTCGACGCGTGGCACCGGCGTGTGCGGGGATGCCTCGGTGATGCCGACGATTCCGGCGGCCTTCCAGCCGTGGAAGACAGCGGCGTTCTCGGTGAACGCGATCTGCATCGCCGCGTCATCGAGGTCATCGAGGTCGGTGTCGACGGCACCGCGATCGAAGTCGAGCAACTCTTCACGTGACACCGTGAATTCTGCCCTGACCTCGGTCAGCGGTAGTACCAGACGACGTCTGGCGCTGATGGCATCGACGGGGGTGTGCGGGATCGGTTCGGTACGGCCGAGATTGGTCGCAGAGTATTTCCAGCCGAACGGACCGGCGAAGTCGACAAGTCTGCGGGCACCGAGGGCGGAGGTGAGCCGTTGCTTGGCCTCGAGGTCGAGCAGTGCCCAGCCTTCATCACTGATCGGGGCGTGTGCGCGTAGCAGATGGTCCATGACTAACGCTCCTGACCTTTCAAGCTTCCGATGCCGAGCGATCCGCCCGACACGATTCCGACTCCACCACCTGCACCGTCACGCGAGCTGACGGTGGGATTTCCGCTGGGGCTACTGCTGCCTCCGCTACCGCTCTCTCCCGTGAGAGAAGCATCCGAACCGGCCGCGGCCTCCGATCGTTCGCCGTTCTCGACGATGTCGCCATCCTGGAACAGGATGCCGCGAGCGGTCTCGCGCCAGAGCGGCTTCTGCCGCAGCAGAAACTCCAGGTCCATGCTGAAGTGCTTGAACTCCTCGCCGAGGGAATCGGCCATGATTGCACGCGAGACGGCATCAGGTTCGAGCGACATCCGCTGCTCGTACCAACCGATGGCTTCAGCCTCTTCGGTGAGGTTGGAGCACATTCTGGCGAATGTTCGAGTCTCGGCCGAGAGCTCATTCGCCGGCTCGTGATATTGATCGAATCCCATAAGAACCCCTCTCAACCAACAGATCTGCTCCGACAGTACGCCCGGGTAAGGCAAGATCGAAGGATCATGTCAACACTCGAAGCACTGCCGCACGTAACCGATCCCGATGTGCTGTTCGAGGCATTTGAGCTCTGGGCCGGCCGCCAGGGACTGACGCTGTACCCGGCGCAGGAGGAAGCGGTCATCGAGATCGTCTCTGGCGCCAACCTCATCCTCAGTACGCCAACCGGCACCGGCAAATCACTCGTCGCGATCGGCGCACACTTCGCCGCGCTCTCTGCCGGCAAGCGCAGCTTCTACACCGCGCCGATCAAAGCGCTGGTGAGCGAGAAGTTCTTCGCCCTCGTCGAGGTATTCGGCGCGGAGAACGTCGGCATGATGACGGGGGACTCCTCGGTCAACTCTGACGCTCCCATCATCTGCTGCACCGCTGAGATCCTGGCAAACCTGGCCCTGCGCAACGGTGAGGACACCCCGGTCGACCAGGTCGTCATGGACGAGTTTCACTTCTACTCAGACCCGGATCGCGGGTGGGCCTGGCAGGTTCCGTTGCTCACGCTGCCGAAGGTGCAGTTCATCCTGATGTCGGCAACGCTTGGTGATGTCACCGAACTGGCTGCAGACCTGAAGCGCCGCACCGGTCGGGAGACCGCTGTTGTCACGGGTGTCGAGCGCCCGGTGCCGCTGCACTACTACTACGAGACGACGCCCATCCATGAGACGGTCGAGGACCTGCTCGGCACCGGGCAGTCACCGATCTACGTAGTGCACTTCTCGCAGGCTGCTGCGCTTGAGCGTGCGCAGGCACTGGCCAGCGCCAAGGTCGCCACACGCGAGCAGCGGGATGCCATCTCAGAACTGATCAAGGAATTCAGGTTTACGACAAGCTTCGGCAAGACGCTCTCGAGACTGATCAAGATGGGCATCGGTGTGCACCATGCCGGCATGCTGCCGAAGTATCGGCGTCTCGTTGAGCAGCTGGCCCAGCGTGGCCTGCTCCGCGTCATCTGCGGCACAGACACTCTCGGCGTCGGTATCAACGTGCCGATTCGCACGGTGTTGTTCACCGCGCTCACCAAGTACGACGGCACGAAGATGCGCCAGTTGAACGCGCGCGAGTTCCACCAGATCGCCGGGCGGGCCGGTCGCGCGGGTTACGACACCGCTGGCACCGTCGTTGTGCAGGCTCCTGAGCATGAGAGCGAAAACCTCAAGGCCATTGAGAAGGCAGGAGACGACCCCAAGAAGCGCCGCAAGATCATCCGCAAGAAGGCGCCTGAGGGCTTTGTGTCGTGGGGAGAACCGTCGTTCCAGCGCATCGTCGCTGCCGAGCCTGAGACGCTCACGTCCAGCATGCAGATGACCAGCGCCATGCTCATCAACGTGATCGCGCGCGGTGGGGATGTCTTCGCCAACGTGTACTCGCTGGTCTTCGACAACCACGAGCCGTGGAAGCGCCAGCTGGAACTGGCCAAGCGTGCGCTCGGCATCTACAAGACGCTGCGTGCTGCGGGGATCGTCGAACAGGTGACCGATCCGAAGACGGGGGAGACGATCATCCGTCTCACCGTCGACTTGCAGCCAAACTTCGCCCTCAACCAGCCGCTGTCGCCCTTCGCGCTCGCCGCATTCGAGCTGCTCGATCCTGACCCTGCAGTCGTCACCGGTTCAGGCAACTATGCGCTCGACATGATTTCGATCGTCGAGGCGACGCTCGATGATCCGCGTCCCGTGCTTTCTGCGCAGCAGTTCCGGGCGCGTGGCGAGGCTGTGGCCGCCATGAAGTCAGAGGGCATCGAATACGACGAGCGGATGGCGCTTCTCGAGGAGATCACTCACCCGAAGCCGCTGGACGAGTTGCTGACGTATGCGTTCGACACGTACAAGCTGTCGCAGCCGTGGATCGCTGACTTCGAGCTCAAGCCGAAGTCGGTCGTGCGCGACATGTATGAGCGGGCGATGTCGTTCGGCGAGTTCATCGCCTATTACAACCTGGCCCGCAGCGAGGGTGTTGTGCTGCGATACCTGTCTGACGCCTTCAGGGCGACCAGGCAGACGGTACCGGATGAGGCCAAGACCGAAGACCTGCTCGACCTGATCGAGTGGCTGGGCGAACTGGTGCGCCAGGTCGACTCGAGCCTGCTCGACGAGTGGGAAGAACTGATCCACCCCGATCTGGCCGCACACGAAGCTGGCGAGAGCGCAGTACTGCCGCCTGCGCCGAAGCGGTTGACGATGAATGTGCGGGCGTTCCGCATCCTGGTACGCAACGAGATGTTCCGCAGGGTGCAGCTGGCCGCGCGTGAAGACTACGAGGCGCTCGGCGCTCTGGATTCGGCCAGCGGCTTCGACTCCGATGCCTGGGCGAATGCCATGGACGACTACTTCGAGGAACACGATGAGGTGCTGACCGGTGCGAATGCCCGGAGCGCGTCGCTGATCATCTTCGATGAGACAGGCCAGCGGCCTGACGGCACCGTGGCGACCGGATGCTGGACTGTGAGGCAGATCTTCGACGACCCTGCAGGCGATCACGACTGGGGTATCTCGGCTGAGATCGACCTGGCGGAGTCGGATGAGGCTGGCGCGGCTATCGTGCGGGTGACCGGGGTGGACCAGCTGTAGGTGCCGCTTCTGGTGCTGCTTCTGGTACCGCTGTCAGGTGGTGTGCGGTGCTGGACAGCATCCGTTCGATCGGTGAGACTGCAAGGATGCAGATCACGCATCACTTCACCGACGACGAGTTCTGGGCACGTATCGCTGGGTCAGATGAGGAGCTACGAGCTTCGTTCGATCGGGCGGGTGCGTTTGAGATTGCGGGCTGGCAGGGGCCGGTCTCGATCGGAGAGTGGGGATTCACCGGTGGTTTGCGCTCGTTGACCTTCGGAGTTGTGCCACTGGCGTCCGGGAGTTCGACGGATTCTGGCGAGCCTGTCGCATCCACTCACCCGGTGACTGCCGTCACGGTGCTCGTCGAAGATGGCACGAGCCCGCGGGATTTCGTCGCGCAGCGCCGGCAGGTGCTGGCGGTGATGGACGATCCGGAATACAGGCCGCCAGCTGTTGATGTGCCGGCTCTCCCTGACGATGTGCGGGTGATCATGGTGGATGACGTCCCCGTGGCGTTCGAGATCTGGGCGCAACCTGGTCGCTGGTGCGCGGCCGGCCAGATTCGCGAACTCACGGTTGCTATCGAGGCGGACAGCGAGCTCGCTGATGATGCGTCGCTGCGGCTGGTCACGAATATTGAGCCATATATTGACGGACGCAACGCACTCATTCGCGGCATGCGTGGGGGGATCTGATCACGGTGAGCGCGAAAAGTTCAACTGAAGTTCCGGCTCGGTGGGTGTGGATCGTGGCTGTCGTCTGGACAGTTGTGGCTCTCGGGCTGGGCATCTGGGTGACGGCGGCTACCGGGGAGTGGATGGTGCTCCTGCTGGCGTTTGGCCTCACAGCACCTCTCGACGTGATGCTGATTCGAAGCCGTCGGGGAGCGCCGGGGAGTGCTGCAGGCATCGCCGCCCCACCTACCTGAACACACTCAAATCGCTCAGCGCATCGCTCACCTGAAACGACAGTCCACGCCGGTCTGCGATGAGTGACCTGTAGCTGACGGCAAGGTCAGGGTGGTCGGTGACGATACCGTCGACGGGCATCCGCAACAGGTCTCGGATCGTTTCCTCACCGTTGACTGTCCAGACATAAACCGGCTTGCCGATCGCATGCGCCTCGGTGAGGAAGTTCTGGCTGAATGACGCTTGCTCGACAACGAAGAAGTCGCAATCGAGATCGGGGATATCGCCGATGGTCATCGCGATCGTGTATCCGACGCGCAGCTCTGGCCGCTTTTCCTTGAGCTCCGACACTGCAGCGGCGCTGAGCGAATGATAGATATTGGAGTTCGTAACCCCGAGGGAGTCAAGCTCCGCGAGGAACGTATCGACGAAGTCCGGCTTTTCGTGACCGTGCACCTTGAGCTCGATGAGAAGAGGAATGCCAAGTTCGGCTGCACGGGTCACGTACTCGGCCATCGACGGAATCGTTGCAGAGAAGCCGCCGACGTGTTCCTCTGTAGCTGTCACCTCATCCAAAGTCATGTCGTAAATGTTCTTGTTCACTCCCGCCACGATGAACAGATTGCTGTCGTGACTCGCGACGAATTGCCCGTCGCTGGTCTGCTGCATATCAGTTTCGACATAGTCGGCTTTCGCTGCGGCTGCCGCCTCGAGCGCGGGGATCGAGTTTTCGACCCCACCGTCGATGAAGCCACGGTGAGCCAAAATCACGGTGTCACTCGCATCGGTTACCGGCGTTGCCACGGCAGGCGCGGCATCCATTCCGATGACCATCACGACAGCCGAGGCCACTGTCCACGCCACGGCCGAAATTGCTCGGGCACCATTCGTGCGCGGCGTAGCCGGCCGAGCCGGAATGCCCGGCATGCCCATCAGTTCACGGCTCACCGAGACCAGGATCTGGGCGACGATGACCTGGGTGATCCCGATGATGATGAAGCCGAGAACACGTCCGGCACCAATCCCAACGGATGCCGCCACGACAGCAGCGCTCGGATCCATGCCGGCCGACAGCTCGGTCAGCCGCACGATCAGCTCGACGATCGCCGACGAGATGAGTACGGCGAGGCCAACGGGGAGTCCGACCGACACCGCCAGCTTCCAGGCGTGCCTACGCGTTGCGAGCAGACTCCGGCCAACAGAACGCAGCGGAGTCCGGCCAGAGACGACGAGCAGAGGCAGCGTGAGGATGAGCCGCAGATTCACATAGAGAATGACGCCGATCACGAGGGTGTAACCGATGGCGCCGAGCGGCGTCTTCATGTACTCGCCCGTCACGAAGGGCGGAATGCCGATGCCGCGGGTGAGGACTGACAATAGCCCCAGACCTCCTAGTGGAGCAACGACGAAGAAATACGCCAGGAGAACAGGGGATTGGTAGTGGAACACCCGGCGCACATGCCAGCTGAGCGAGTACGCAATGGAGCGCATTCCGAGCGAGCGGCCGGCCTGCTGTCGATTGGCCATGATGAAAATCGTTGAGAACTGCAAAGAGACAGCCGTGAGCGCGATCACCGCGATCCCGATGAGCAGGAATACGGAGAGCGGATCGGCAAGCATTGTGCCGAGGTTGCGGTCGGTCAGGTTTGAGAGCCCCGATGAGGAAAGCGCGAGCTCGAACAATGCAGTAATCGCCGGAATCGCACCGAGCACGATGGCACCCTGCATCACCAGGATGATAGCCAGATAGTGCCAGATCGACGAGACGGTCAGCCTGAGGACGTCGACGGCACTCGAGAATGTGAGCAAATCGATGCGACGGCGAGGGGATATCGAATCCGGGGGTGTCACAAGGCCGGATTTTTGCACTACTGCATTGTAAGCATGCGCTTCATGTGGAAATGCACGACGGCGGAGCGCTAGTGCTGGACCGGCAGGCTGGCGGTGTCGTCGCGCGGTTGATGTTTGGGCAGCATCAGCGTGAAGACCACGCCGATGACCGCAGCTGCAGCACAGATTCCAAAGCTGAGCTGGAAGCCGAAGGTGTTCGGTGTGGTGACGCCATCGACGGTGATGATGTTCGACGCGAGGATCAACCCGATGACGGCGCTGGCGGCGGTCGAACCCAGCGTGCGCATAACCGAGTTGAGTCCGTTGGATGCTGCTGTCTCTGACGCGGGCACCGCGGCCATGATCAGTGTCGGCATCGCCGCATAGGCAAAACCGACGCCGAAGCCGACGGCCGTCGCGACAAGCACAGCGTGCCAGATCTCGGTCATCAGGAAGATGGCAAGCAGATAGCCGACGGCAATGATTGCAACACCGAGAAGCAAGCTGATGCGCGCACCGTGCTTTGCTATGAGTTTGGCGGCCGTACCGGACATTGCCCACATGACCAGGCCGCTCGGCATCAGACAGAGGCTGGCGATGAGCATGCTCTGGCCGAGTCCGACACCGGTATCGGTGGGGGCCTCAAGCAGCAGAGGCAACGCAACGGCAGTGGCGAAGAATGCGAAGCCGACGGTGACCGATGCCAGGTTGGTGAGCAGCACGGAGCGACGCATCGCGACACGGATGTCGATCAGCGGGCTGTCGACGCGCAACTCGAGCACCAGCCACAGGCCGATGACCGCTACGCCGCCGAGCCCGATTCCCAGCGTGAGCGGGCTGGCCCAGCCCCACTCGTTGCCCTTCGATATGGCAAGCAGGATCCCGACAAGGCCCGCGGCCAGTCCGACAGCACCGACGTAGTCGAACGTGCCCTCGCTGCGCAGCGTGCTCACGGGAACGAAGACCACCACAAGCACGAAGCCGACAACCCCGAGCAGCCCCGACACCACGAACAACACGTGCCAATCGAGGTACTGCGAGATGACGGCCGAGATCGGCAGGCCCACGGCGCCACCGATTCCCAGCGTGGCGCTGACCAGGGCGATGGCCTTGCCCAGCCTGTCGCGGTGCAGCACATCGCGCAGGATACTGATGCCGAGTGCGATCACGCCGAGGCCGGCACCCTGCAGGGCCCGACCGATGACCAGCGGGATGAGCGAAGACGAGAACCCGGCAACCACCGAACCGAGGATGAGGCTACCGAGCAGCACCAGCATCATCCGTCGCTTGCCGTAGAGGTCACCGAGGCGACCGCTGATAGGAGTCGCAACCGCCGCGGCAAGCAGTGTGGCCGTGACCACCCAGAGGGCGTCCTGCGTCGAGACCCCGAGGATCCCGGGCAATTCGGGAAGCAGGGGAGTGACCAGGGTCATCATGAACGAGGCGACAAGGCCGGTGAAGGCCAACGAGGCAACGATTGCGCGTTCGTTCGGGCCCCTGCTGAGCCTGGCGCGATCTGTGTCGCTCAGCCAGTGGTCGTCGTTGCTCATGTGTTCGTTGTCTCCAGTGCAGTGTCAGCGATGGCGACTACGCCAACGGAGTCGTTTCACTGTACCGCTGCCCCACGACCTGCCGATTCCGCAAGGAAGTGACGTTGCGTGACGAACGCGGTAGCCATGTGACACCTCGGCTCGATCGCCGAGACATGTCTTGGCAGCATCGTTCTCACACAGCACCGAACACAGCACACGCACAGCAGCGAAAGGGAACCCCGTGTCACGCATCACACGAACAGCACTCATTGCAGGGGTGGCGCTTGGCGCAATCGCCCTGCTCAGCTCATGCGCAGCGCCGACAGCGTCCGACTCGTCAACCGGCGCAGCCGCAGGCGACCCGGTCACCGGCGGCTCGCTCACCTACCTTGAATATCAGGCCCCGACTTGCCTGTACCTGCCAGGAACCGGGTTCTACCCGAGCGGCGGAATCGTCAACCAGATCACCGACAAACTGACGTACCAGGATCCAGAGACGCTCGAGATCGAGCCCTGGATCGCATCGTCGTGGACGATCAACGACAACGCCACCGAGTACACCTTCGTGATCCGCGACGGCGTGACGTTCTCGGACGGCACCCCACTCGATGCAGCTGCGGTCGCGGCCAACTTCGACGTGTACGGCAAGGGAGACGCCGACCTCAAGCTCACCGTCTCAGAGGCCATCAACAACTACGACCACAGCGAGGTCATCGACGCGAATACAGTGAAGTTCTTCTTCACTCAGTCGTCGCCGGGCTTCTTGCAAGGCACCTCGGTGATCCAGTCAGGCCTGGTCTCTCCGGCCACGCTCGCGCTGCCATACGAGGAGCAATGCCAACTGAAGAACATCGTCGGGTCAGGCCCGTTCACTGTGTCGAACCAGATCATCGATAAGGAGATCGACTTCGCGGCCAGGGAAGACTACGACTGGGCGCCGGTCGAAAGTGAGCACCAGGGGCGCGCATACCTCGACGAGGTCAAGGTCATCGTTACCCCCGAAGACAGCGTGCGCATCGGTTCGCTGCTCTCCGGCCAGGCCGACTACGTACGGTACGTGCAGTCATTCGATGAGGCATCAGTTGAGGGAGCCGGCTTCGACCTGTACGCCCCGCAGACCCGCGGTGTGAACAACGGGCTCTTCCTCAGGCCGTCGAACTCGATCCTGCAGGACATCAACGTTCGTAAGGCTCTGCTGGCTGGAACAGACAGCCAGGAGATCGTCGACACGATCTTCACCGCTAACTACCCGAGGGCCACATCGGTGCTCTCCTCCAGCGCACTCGGCTACGAAGATCTCTCAGACAAGCTCGCCTATGACCCCAAGCAGGCCAACAAGCTGCTGGATGCTGCCGGCTGGGTTGCGGGGGATGACGGCATCCGCGTCAAAGACGGCGTGCCGCTGTCGCTGAACGTCTTCGTTGCCGGCGCGCAGCCGCAGTCGAAGCAGACCCTCGAGCTGGTTGCACAGCAATGGACAAAGATCGGCGTCCAACTGAACGTCAAGCCCGCCGACTCCGGATCGCTTGCTGCCGACATCAAGGATGCCGAGAAGACGCCGCTCAACCACTCGATGGTCGGTCGCGCAGATCAGGACGTAATCAAGAGTCAGTTCCACACCAAGAACCGCAACATCATCCTGTCGAACGACCCGAAGCTCGACGAGCTGCTCGAGGCTGAAGCATCAGAACCGAACCTGGACCTCAGGAACGCGGATGTCGCTGCAGCTCAGGAATACATCATCGACCAGGCGTACGCGATCCCGTTCTTCGAGGAACCGCAGGTCTACGGAGCAGCGACCTACGTGAAGGGCATCAGTTTTGAGTCCGTCGGCCGCCCGAGCTTCTACAGCGTCTGGCTCAACAAGTAAGGCATGACCATGAGCCCCAGGGATTCGAGCAGATCGGCCGCGATCAGATACTTCGCGGGTCGGATCGGCCAGGCAGCGCTTGTGCTGTGGGCTGCATTCACCATTACGTTCGTGCTGTTGCAGGCGCTGCCAGGCGACTCGATCATGATCAAGTTCGAGAACCCCGAGCTCGGCCTCTCACCGGAGCAGATCCTCGAGATCCGCACCCGGTACGGGGTCGACGAACCCGCGGTGATTCAGTACCTGCACACCCTGCTCGGATTCCTGGGCGGCGACTTCGGTTACTCGATCCAGACCGGAACCCCGGTGATCGAGCGTCTCGCCGAAGGCCTGCCAGAGACGCTCAAGCTGGCATCAGCCGGCTTCCTGCTCGCCGTTGTACTCGCCGTACTGATTGCCTTCACCGCCAGCTACACACGATTCGCCTGGCTCAGGGGAGTGCTCCTCGCTGTCCCGAGCTTGTTCATCTCGATCCCGACGTTCTGGCTCGGCATCCTGCTCGTACAGGTGTTCTCGTTCCAGCTGCGATGGGTGCCGGTAATCGGAGGGAATGAGATCCAGTCGTTGATCCTGCCGGTGCTCACGCTGGCCATCCCGATCTCGGCGCCGCTGGCGCAGGTGCTTTGCCGAAGCCTTGACTCCGTCTACACCCAGCCGTTCGTCGCCGTCGCCCAGGCCAAGGGTGCATCGCGGCAGTGGATCCTGTGGCGCCACGTCTGCCGCAACGCGATGGTGCCCACACTCACCATCGCCGGCCTGGTGTTCGGTGAGTTGATCGCCGGATCGGTTGTGACAGAGACAGTCTTCGGACGCAACGGCATCGGTCGCCTGACCGAGCAGGCCGTCGCGTCGCAGGACGTACCGGTGATCCAGGCAGTGGTCGTGCTGGCCGCTCTGGTATTCGTCGTGGTGAACCTGGTTGTCGACCTGCTCTATCCCGTGCTTGACCCACGGCTGACGCCGAAGCGTCCGGCCAGGGCCGGCGTCGCCCAGAACACAGCAGACGACACCGCCACCACCGAGTCGAAAGGCAGCGTGCTCGCATGACGATCCAGACCGTAACCGACTCACCGAACCTGGTTGACGTATCGCCGGCCGGGCCGTCGCCCATAAACACCGGTGAGGACGCTGCCACGGTGAAACCAGCACGTCGCCGCAGGCGCCTCCCGCAGCTTGGTCTCGTCCTGGCCTGGGCCGTCATCCTGCTCGTTGTGCTCTGGGCGCTCGTGCCTGGCATCTTCACCGGCCATGACCCGATCAGCGGTGTTGCTGCTGAGAAACTACAGGCACCGAGTCTCGCCCACATCTTCGGAACGGATGCCCTGGGGCGCGACCTCTTTGCCCGCGTCGTGTTCGGCGCAGGTAATTCACTCTCAGGCGCATTTGTCGCTGTGACAGTCGGCCTCATCGTCGGCACGGCGACCGGACTGCTCGCGGGCTCTGTTGGTGGACTTGTTGACGACATCCTGATGCGCGTCATCGACGTGCTGCTGTCGATCCCTGCGCTGCTGCTTGCGCTGACGATCATCATCCTGCTCGGGTTCGGCACCATCAACGCGGCGATAGCCGTCGGCGTCGGTTCGATCGCCGCGTTCGCCCGGTTGTCCCGATCAGAAGTGGTGCGAGTGCGCCGCGCCGACTACGTCGAGGCCGCGTTCGGGTCTGGCGCACGTTTCGGCGCAGTGCTGCTCCGCCACGTGCTGCCGAACTCGCTGTCTCCTGTCATTGCGCTCGCCGCGCTGCAGTTCGGTGTCGCGATCCTGGCCATCTCGACGCTGGGCTTTCTCGGCTACGGCGCTCCGCCGCCCACGCCCGAATGGGGCCTGCTCATCGCAGAGGGTCGCAACTATGTGGCCACATCGTGGTGGCTCACCACCATTCCCGGAGCCATCGTCGTCATCGTTGTGCTCTCTGCCAACCGAATCAGCCAGTCAATCGGAGGTGAGCGCTCATGAGCCTGCTCGACATCAACAACCTGGCCGTGTCGTACACCACAGCGACGGGCACGACCAGAGTGGTGCACGACGTCTCGTTCGGCATTGAGCCCGGCGAGGTCGTTGCCGTCGTCGGTGAGTCAGGTTCGGGCAAGTCGACGACAGCGCACGCGATCATTGGCTTGCTTGCCGGCAACGGACGCATCGACCATGGCTCCATTTTGCTGAATGGCACCGACATCGCCGGCTGGGCTGACAAGCGCCTCGAAACCGTGCGCGGTGCCCAGATCGGGCTGGTGCCGCAGGACCCCACCAGCTCGCTCAACCCGGTGAAGACCATCGGCGCCCAGGTGGGCGAGGTGCTTCGCATCCACAAGAAGGGCGCCAGACAGCAGGTGGCTGCCCGCGTCATCGAGTTGCTGACCCGCGTCGGCCTGCCGAATCCCGAGCAGCGCGCACAGCAGTATCCACACCAGCTCTCCGGCGGTATGCGCCAGCGGGTACTCATCGCAATTGCCATCGCACTTGAGCCGCAGCTGATCATCGCTGACGAGCCGACGAGCGCTCTCGACGTCACCGTGCAGCGTCGCATCCTCGACCTGCTTGACGACCTGCGGGCAGAGTTTGGCACAGCAATCCTGTTCGTCACGCACGACCTGGGGGTGGCCGCCAGCCGGTCGAGCCGTCTGGTCGTCATGCAGGGTGGCCGCATCCAGGAGCAGGGTCTCACGAGTGAGGTGCTGCAGAACCCGCAGAGCGAATACACCAGGCGTCTGCTGGCGAACGCGCCCGCGCTGGCACCCGTGACATTCAGGTCGCAGAAACCGCCGATTTACCTGCGGGATGCCGACAGCGTCGCCGCCGAGAAAACGTCAGCCATCGTGGTGAAGAACCTGGTCAAGGTTTTTCCTGCACCAACCCGCATCGGTGAGCCGTTCCGGGCTGTTGACGACGTGTCGTTCAGCGTGCTGCGCGGTACGACCCATGCAATCGTTGGTGAATCGGGGTCGGGTAAGACAACGACGGCCCGCATGATCGTGCGGTTTGAAGAACCCACAAGCGGCCACGTCGAGGTCGACGGTGATGACATCGCTCAGCTGAAGGGCGAGGCGCTTCGCCAGCTGCGCCGACGCATCCAGCTCGTCTATCAGAACCCATTTGCCTCCCTCGATCCCCGGCAGAGCGTGGGGCAGATCGTTGCAGAGCCGCTGCGCAACTTCGACCTCGCCGATAGGGCTGGCCGGACGAAGCGAGCTGCCGAGCTGATCGGTCGGGTCGCGCTGCCGACAACCGTGCTCGAGCGTAAGCCCCGTGAGCTGTCTGGCGGTCAGCGCCAGCGCGTGGCCATCGCCAGGGCGCTGGCGGTCGACCCCCGCGTCGTCGTGCTGGACGAAGCAGTGTCTGCTCTCGACGTGACCGTCCAGGCGCAGATTCTCGAACTGCTCGGCCAGCTGCAGAACGATCTCAACCTGACCTATCTCTTCATCTCGCACGACCTGTCGGTGGTCAGGCAGATCTCCCACACCGTCTCGGTGATGAGTCGGGGTCGCATCGTCGAGAGCGGCAGCGCCAAGCAGGTTTTCCAACATCCAGCGCATGAGTACACCCGCGAGCTCCTGGCTGCGGTGCCAGTGCCGCAGCACGAAAGGACAATTCTCGTATGACGACCAGACGCCTCGGATTCTTCACCCGGCTTCTCGATGAGGTACCGGCGGGCGATCGCTATCGGTACGCCGCCGAACAGATCGTCACAGCCGAGCGATTCGGGTTCGATTCGGCCTGGGTGGCCCAGCACCACTTCCATGAGGCAGAAGGCGGACTGCCGTCTCCACTGGTGTTCCTCTCGCACGTCGCTGCCTTGACCTCTGGTATCCGCCTCGGCACCGGCATTATCACCCTGCCGCTCGAGAACGCGATCAGGGTCGCAGAGGATGCCGCGGTACTCGACCTGCTCTCGGGCGGTCGTCTTGAAGTTGGCGTCGGCTCAGGTGGCACGGCGTCGTCATTCACCGCCTTCGGTCAGCAGAGCTCCGAGCGCGGACGCATCTTTGCCGAGCACCTGCAGGTACTGCGCAACGCGTTCGCCGGTGAGGTATTCGGCGGTAGCGATGCTGTCGACGACAACCGGCTGTATCCGGCAGCGCCCGACCTGCTCGGACGACTCTGGCAGGCAACGTTCTCGGCAGCGGGTGCGGCCAGGGCCGGTGCAGCCGGCGACGGACTGATGCTCTCGCGAACCCAGCCACGCCCGGCGGATGAGCTGTACGCCACGCTCGCCGACATCCAGCTTCCGGTAATCGATGCCTACCTCGAGGCGCTGCCGGACGGCACCCCGTCACGCATCATGGCCTCGCGCACACTGTTCGTCGCCGACGATCGCGCCGAGGCCAGGCGCTACGCCGAGGTCGGGCTGCGCCGGGCAGCCGCAGGCTTCAGGGCATCGGGCCAGGTGATCGCCGGTGACTCCCTCGACGAGCTGATCGTGTCGCTCGACACTCACGTCGGCACCGTTGACGAGGTCATCGAGTCGCTGGCCGCCGACAGGGCGCTGGATGGCGTGAGCGACGTGGTGTTCCAGGTGCACTCCGTCGATCCGCCGCACGAGCTCATCCTGCGCTCGATTGAACTGATTGCCACCGAAGTGGCACCGGCGCTCGGCATTGGTGTCGGCGCTCGCCATGTGCAGACGCTTTCACACTCCTGATCACTCACCCGCGCCTCATCACCCACTCACGTTTGGAGCACACCATGACACTCACCACCCCTGATGTGATCGACCACCTCGTTGGCATCGAACCGGGGTCGCCCCTTGCCGCCCTGCGCGGCGCTCGACCGGAAACCACCGCGAATGCGCAGGCCAGTTACAGCGCGCTGTTCGCACCCGAATACCTGGGCACGGTGACCGAGGCAGAGCGTTTCGCCCTCGCGACCTTCGTCATCGGACTGCATCAGGACGCCATCACTCGCGACTTCTATGAGGCCGACCTTCGTTCAGCAGACGGGGGCGCGATCCTGGCAGACGTCGTCCTCGACGAGATTTCTCGTGGTGCGACGACAGGGCCCTACGGCTTCTACCCAGAAGAACCGCTCTCGGCCGAGAACGTCGACGGGCTGCGTTACGTCGTGGCTGACCAGCACCGCGACATCCTCGGCTCACGCCTGGTCGCCGGACTTGAGCACGCTCACCTGCTGGTCTTCCGCCCGCGAGAGTCTAGTGCGAGTGCGCTGCAGACACTTCTGGATGCGGGCTGGTCGACAACCGACATCGTCACGATCTCGCAGCTTGTCGCGTTCCTCAGTTTTCAGGTGCGTGTCATCGGTGGTCTGAGGGTGCTCGCCGCCGATATCGCTGGCTCCCGTACTTCATCCACAGCTTCATCGTCATCCACAGCTTCATCGTCGAAAGGTCTCTGATGACTACCGCCGCTACCGACATTGTTACCAGCACTACTCCTGCAACCACGATCGAGTACCCCGACCTGGCGAGGCCCACCGTTTTCACTCAGGATGACCTGGGCTGGGTGCCATGGCTCGAACCGCTGGCCGAGTCCGAGCTGACCGAGCGTCACTGGGCAGGCCTTGTTGATGCATCGAGAGCGAAGTCGCCGTATTTCTCGCTGCTCGCCCGTGACCCCGAGATCCTCGGTGCTCGCACCCGCACCGACAAAGACATCTTCTACAACACCAAGGCCGGGCTGCCCCGTGCTGAGCGCGAGCTGGCTGCCGCGGCGACGAGTCGCGCCAACGGCTGTATCTTTTGCGCATCCGTTCACTCGCGCTTCGCGACGCACCACTCCAAGCGAGGGGATGACGTGCAGCGCCTGCTCGACGATGGCACGGATGCGACCCAGGACCCGCGTTGGAGTGCGATCATCGCGGCATCCGTCGCCCTGACGGCGACGCCGTCGGCGCTGACCGCCGCCCACCTGGTCGAGTTGCGCGCGCAGGGCCTTGACGATCTTGCGATCGCCGACGTCATCCACGGCGCCGCATTCTTCAATTGGGCGAATCGTCTGATGCTGAGCCTGGGGGAGCCGGAGCTGCCGGCATCCGCTTAGTCCCGCGCCCGGGTCCTCCTCCTCCCGACCCATTGTCCAGTCTGTCGCGAGCGAGCGTGGGGCTGTGTCAGACGATCAGCATCACGCTAGACGGTCGCAGGCACGGTCGCGGGCACGGTCACGACAAGCGGAGCATCGGCATCCGCTGCCCACTCGTTGAGTGAGCCGTCGTAGATGGCGACGTTCTGCTGCCCGGCACGCACCAGCGCGAAGGCGCTCGACGCGGCAGCGATGCCGCCTCCGCAATACGTCACGAATCGGGGTGCGTCGGTGAAGGGGGCGAGCTTAGCTTCCAGCGCGCTGCCCTGGAGGAACGCGTTCGTTTCGCGGTCGACGAGCCGACTGGCCGGAACGCTCACGCTGCCTGGGATGTGCCCGGCACGCGGACGCGAGCTCACTTCGCCGGAGAACTCAGTTGGCGGTGCCGAACAGACGAGGGCAGCATCCGTTTCACCGGCGACGATCGACTCGACGAACGCCTTGTCGACCCAGAGTTCCTCGCGCGGCTCGGCAGTGAAGCCGGCCACCCGGCGCGGCTCGACGAATCCGGTCTCTGTCGGGCGCTCCTCCGCGGTCCACTTCGTGTAGCCGCCGTCGAGTACGGCAACGTTGTCGTAGCCGAACGCACGGAATATCCACCAGATGCGGGCTGCCCAGTGGCCGACCGAGGTGTCGTAGACGACGACAGTCGTGGAGTTGTCGATGCCTACTGAGGTCGCCGCAGCCTCGAAGAGCTCGGCACTCGGGCGGGCGAAGCCGTAGTCACCATCGGGATCCGAGAACACCTCGAGCACATCGGCGAAGACTCCGCCGGGAATGTGGCCCTCGATCAGGTATTGGTCGAGTCCGCTCAGCCAGCGCGATCCGCCGCCTGGAGCCTTGGTGAGCAGCACCGTGGCATCCACGACGACCAGGTCGTCAGCGCCGAGATGATCGGCGAGCCACTGGGTCGAGACGAGGGGTGCTTGGGTGCTGAAATCGCTCATGCCGCAACGCTAAACCCGCGGTCGTCTTTGCCCCAGTTCCAACGACACAGTGGGTAACTCTCACAGCACAGTGGGTGACGCTCGGCTGCAGGATGCCTAGCGTTTGGTCGTCCAGTCCAGATTGATGACCTGGTTGATGTAAATATTTTCGCCGAGGCCTGGCACAGACGGGTTCATGTGCAGCATCTGCTGCACGGGCACGTCAAAGCGCTGCGCGATGTCGAAGAATGAATCGCCGCTGACCACGGTGTACGTCAGGAGATTGCCGGAACCATCGGTGGTCGTCGAGCCGGATGCGCCGGGGATCGCGCCGAGTTCGACTGCGGGCCCTGGTTCGACGAGCGGCGCCGGGGCGTTCGGTACTACCTCGCCGACCGGTGGGTTGGGAACAAGCTCAGGCTCTTCAACCGGAGCCGGAGCAGGCTCAACGGTTGGCTCAGGCGTGGGAGTGGGCGTCGCTGTGGGAGTCGGTTTTGGCGTCGGCGTGACGGTCATCGTCGCGGTGACCACCGGCGTCGGTTCACTGGCGCATCCGGCAAGCGTGAAAAGAAGAGCGGATGCAGCGAGCGCAGTGAGCGTGCGCTGCATCGGTGAATGCGTAGAAATAGTGACCCCCGGTTGATCTGCTGCTGAGAATGACGCCCTGACCAGCGGTATCCGCGGTAGCAGCGTGTGAACATCCTAGGCTGAGAGAACCCAGCAGCGCACGCCCCCAAATGTAGGTGGCTAGTTGCAGGAGCGTGCCAGAGCGGGTGCGAGAGCGGTGACAGTGCCGTGACAGCACTGTGACAGCGCCGTGAAAGTCAGGCCATCCAGCATGGTGGTTATGACAATCACAACCACCTCAGACTGGGCAGTCGAAGCCCACGGACTGGTCAAGACGTTCGGTTCGAACCGCGCTGTCGACGGGATCGACCTCACCGTTCGCACAGGCACCGTCTACGGTGTGCTCGGCCCGAACGGCGCCGGCAAGACCACCACGATCCGCATGCTGGCCACGCTGCTTCGACCGGATGCCGGTGAAGCTCGCGTCTTCGGCCACGACGTACAGCGTGAGGCGCAGATCGTGCGCCAGCTGATCGGCGTCACCGGCCAGTACGCGTCCGTCGACGAAAACCTCAGCGCCACGGAGAACCTCGTGCTCTTCTCCCGGCTGCACGGCCTCGGTCGCGCGGAAGCTCGAAAGAAGTCGGCCGACTTGCTCGACGAATTCGGGCTCACCGAGGCGGCCAAGCGCCCCCTGAAAAACTTCTCCGGCGGAATGCGTCGCCGGCTCGACCTCGCGGCCAGCCTCATCTCGCAGCCGCCCCTGATCTTTCTCGATGAGCCGACAACCGGCCTCGACCCGCGCACGCGCGCCCAGATGTGGGACACCATCCGCCGTCTGGTCGCCACGGGATCGACGGTGATGCTCACCACCCAGTACCTCGATGAGGCCGACCAGCTGGCCGATCGTATTGCGGTGATCGACCGCGGGATCGTTGTCGCAGAAGGCACAGCTGACGAACTCAAGGCCTCGGTTGGTGAGGCATCGCTGCAGGTGACACTCGTCGATCCGACGGATGCCGATGACGCGGTGCGTGCCATCCACTCCCTGCTGGGCGTCCAGGGCACCGTTTCGCCGGAACGCTCCCGCATCAATGTGCCGATCAACAACCCCGACCGTGTGACAGAGCTGCTCGTGGTGTTGCGTGAGGCAGGCATCCGCTTGACCGAATTCTCGCTGCAGAAGCCAACCCTCGACGAGGTGTTCCTCACGCTCACCGGGCACGGTGTCGCTGATGAGACCGACTCCGCCGCCGCCGCCTCCACCGCCTCCACCGACTCCACCTCCGAAAGGATCAGCGCATGAGCGCCACCATCATCGCCCCAGGGGCAACCCGCACCCTGGGCAATCGCGTCAGCCTCGAGCAGACGATGCGCAACTCCTTCACGATGGCCTGGCGCGGTCTGCTGAAGATCAAGCGAACGCCGGAGCAATTGTTCGATGTGACGCTGCAGCCGATTATCTTCACGCTGATGTTCACGTACATCTTCGGCGGGGCGATCTCTGGGGATGTGGCGAGCTACCTGCCGGTGATCATCCCGGGCATCCTGGTGCAGACCGTCATCACAACGTCGGTCGTCACCGGGGTGCAGCTGCGCGAAGACATGGACAAGGGCGTGTTCGACCGGTTCAAGTCGCTGCCGATCGCTCGCATCGCGCCGCTGGCCGGCGCACTGCTTGCCGACACCGTGCGATACGCCATCGCGGCAACGCTCACCTTCACCATGGGATACATCATGGGCTTCCGTCCGGAGGCTGGACTCGGCGGTGTTGTGCTGGCCATCCTGCTTGTGATCGTGTCGGCCTGGGCGATCAGCTGGGTCTTCGCCTTCTTCGGTGTCATCGCCCGCAGCGCGAGCAGCGTGCAGGGCATCTCGATGATCGTGCTGTTCCCGCTGACGTTCCTCTCGAACGCCTTCGTTCCTGTTGACACCATGCCGAGCTGGTTGCAGGGCTTCGTGAACGTGAACCCGGTATCCCATCTGGTCAGCGCTGTTCGTGAGCTGACGCTGTCCGGCACTTTCGGAGCGGATGCCGCCCTCGCGCTCGCCGGCGCGGCCGTCATCGTGCTGGTGTTCGCACCCCTCACCGTCCGGGCTTACATGCGCAGGGCCTGAAAACGGCGCGGGGCGCCGTTTTAGGCCCTGCGAAAGGCGGCAGCCCTCACTCAGGTATTCTGCGATACCCAATCGCTTCGCGTGACCAGCACCCAACCCGAGTCCGTCTGTCTCGCGGGGCGCCGTTTTTAGGCCCTGCGCAAGGCGGCAGCCCTCACTCAGGCATCCTGCAGAACCCAATCGCTTCGCGTGACCAGCACCCAACCCGAGTCCGTCTGTCTTGCGCGGGGCGCCGTTTTAGGCCCTGCGCAAGGCGGCAGCCCCCACCCAGCCGAGCCCGCCTCCTCCGACCGGAGGAGGCGGGCTCGTTTGCGCATCCGCTGTGGTGGAGCTGAAGCCGCGCCCGTTCTGGCTGGTCGCGCCCGCTGTAGCGGTAGCGCTGCGCCACAGCGGCCGCGGTGACGGGAGGGCGAAGCGCGCGCGGTGCGCACCGGGCGGGAGAGCGCGATGGGAGAGCAGCGGCGATGGGAGAGCAGCGGCGGTGGGAGAGCAGCGGCGGTGGGAGAGCAGCGTGGGCGAAGCGCCTCACCCCACATACATCGGACGCGCGAACAACTCGTGCGCTCGCATGGCGCGCTCACTGAGCGTGAGCGCTGCAGCGGCTGCCCGCATGCCGGCAATCTGCTCCGCCGAAAACTGCGCGGCCACACGGAAGAAGTGGGCATCCAAGTGCAGCACTGGCAGGTCCTGCCTGCCGTGGATGGCCTCGGCCAACGCGAGCAGTTCCAGCCCCTGGTCGGCCATGGCGGGCACGGTCATCGCCCAGACGGCGTAGCCGATCGCCGCGGTGCCGAGCACTGGCTTGTCGACAAAACCAGGTCTGGCCCTGTGCACGGCAAGCACGCGGGCTCGAAGGACCCTGGCGTGTGCGGCGATCTGCTCCGGCTCTCCCGTTCCATCGCCCACCCATGCCGAGATCAGGGCGGCTCCCAGCATTGTGAACCAGGGTGACGTGCGTTCCCTGCCGGTGACATGCATCTGGATAGCGGCGAGGTACAGCGCGGCTCCCTCATCGAATCGGCCGCGTGCCCGGGCAATCTCCGCGTGCCCTGCCATCGTCACAGAGCGCAGGTCCAGTCCATCAGGAGTGGAGGAAGGCGAAGCTGCGGTGATGCCGCTGAATCCGTCGAAGACAGCCGTGGCCTCATCCAGCTTGCCGATGGATACAAGGTTGGCGCCCTTCATCCACAGCAGCTGCCTGACGTCTTCGTCTGCGCTGAGCGCGCTGAGGCCTGCGGCCGCGCGATCGATCCAGCCGAGGGCATCCGTCGGCTGGTTGTTCTGGCTGGCGAGTTGCCCCATCAGCATCGCCGACATCGACGAGATCCACACATCACCCCGCTCCGTTGCCAACTGCCACGCCCTGGCGCCCAGCCGCTGGGCCAGGTCAAGGTCGCCATCATTCTCGGCGAGCTGGACGCCGATCAGATGACCGATCAGCGCTGTCGATGGATCGCTGGAGATCTGCATCGTGGTGAGTTCAGCAACGGAGCCCTGGCGGTCGGAGCTCCGCACCAGGAATCGGGCAAGAGTGGCAAGGCGCAGGGAGACCGGATGCCCGTTTGCCGCCAGTTTTCGCACCGTGCCGAGCGCGACGGCTCCGTTACGGTTGCCTTCAAGGAGTAGGATGGTGGCGACAAGAATGGCGGAGGCCAGCGTCGATTCCGCACGCCGGGCATCCGGTTCGTAACCGCGCATGACGCGCAGCACGTTCGGTGCGAATGACATGACTTCGCTGTGGTTTCCGCGCATGTTCCAGTAGAAACCGAGAACGGCGAAGACGCTTGCCACGACATCCGGTCGATCGGCAGCGAGGGATTGACGCAGGGTCCAGAGCAGCGTGTCATGTTCCAGGCGGATCTGGACGTACTGTTCCAGCTGGGTGTGGCCATCCAAACGGGGGAAAGCGGAGAGCGAGAACGACTCTGCCCAGTCAAAGATGGCCTGCTGGGCCACCTGGTCTTCACCGGCCCGGCTGAGTTCTCGGGCGCCGAATTCCCGCACCGTCTCCAGCATCCGATAGCGGAGTTGGCCTGTCATCGAGTCTTCGTGTACGCCGAGCAGCGATTGGGACACAAGGGCATCGAGGATGTCGAGAACGGCGGCGGGGTCATCGGTGTGAACGCCGAGCAGCGCGACGCGGTGGGCCGCTTCTTCGCCGAAACCGTCGGGAAAAAGCGCCAACCGTCGCAGAGCAGCTTGTTCGACGGGGGAGAGCAGGTTCCAGCTCCAGTCGATGACGGCCTGCAGGGTGCGATGACGCTCCGCGGCAGCACGGTCGCCGCCGACGAGGAGCGCGAACCGGTCTCCCAAGCGGCGTTCGATCTCGTCGACCGACATGGATCGCACGCGCGCCGCGGCCAACTCGATGGCCAGGGGCAGACCGTCGAGACGGGTGCAGAGCCGCGCGATGGTGTCGATGGGCAGCGCGACGCCGGGCCGAGCTGCGCGGGCACGTTCGCAAAACAGGCGGACGGCCGGTCCCTGGTGCTCGCCGCCGACTGTGTCCGTGCCGCCAGCCGTGCCGCCATTCGTGCCGCCGTCCGCGGTGCTGGCCAGCGGTTCGAGCGGGTAGACCCGTTCGCTGCCGATGCCGAGCGGGCTGCGACTCGTCGCGATCACCCGCACTGTCGAGGTGCTCGCCAGGATGTCCGACACCCAGCGTGCGGCGCCATCGATGACGTGCTCACAGTTGTCGACGACGAGCAGGGTCTCTCGCTCGCTGAGCTGACGAATGATGAGCGACCGCAGATCGTTGACGGGGGCGTCCGCGAGGCGCTGGCCGGGCATCCGCTCGCTGATCCCGAGCGTGGATGCCAGCGCAAAGGTGACATCCTCGTCTGAGCCGACGCTGGCCAGCTCAACGACGATCACTGCGGGGGCGCTCGAGCGGTGCGCCAGTTCCTGGGCCAGTCGGGTTTTACCGAGTCCACCAGCGCCCAGAATCGTGACGAGGCGCGTACTCGTGAGCGCGTGCTCGATATGACGGATGTCCTCATCACGCCCCACTAGCTGGTTCGGCGGGTTGCGCAGCCCGATCAATACCTGCGCGGGCGCGGGTGCCAACACCGATAACCCAGGCGCCGCCGAACTCTCCGCAGCGCCGTCACCATCGCCATCGTCCTGCAGCAGTCGCGTATTGAACGACACCAGCGCGGCAGAGGGAGAGCTGCCGAGCGCGTCACGCAACCGGGAACGGAATTCGCTGAAGACGAGCAGGGCATCGCCGCGGCGTCCGAGTCGGGTGAGCGCGCGCATCCGCTCGAGGGCCACGCTCTCATCGAAAGGGGATTCCTCTGCCAGGGCATTCCATGCGACGAGGGCTGCAGCGTCGTTGCCGAGCGTGGCCAGGAGCGCGGCGCGCGTGCGGGTGAGCGAGCGGTGGATGTCAACGGTCGGTGCAGGCAGTTCACTCGGCTCTGCGCGCCACAGGGCGAGCGCCTGTTCGACCAGCGCCAGGGCGGCGGCCGGGTCCGTTGCGGTCAGCGAATCCGCGCGGTTGCGGAGGGCGCGGGCGAGGTCAAAATCGGTGGTACCCGGCTGGGTCGCCAAGCGATAGCCATTCTCGGTCGACGCGATCAAGCCATCGGCGGCGACGGCACGCAACCGCGAGACGAGGGTCTGCAGGGCTGCCCGCGCATTGACTGGCTGCTCGTCTGCCCACAGCTCGTCGATGAGGGCGGCGCCGGAGAGAGCATGCGTGCGAGAGAGGGCGAGTGCCTGCACGAGGGCGCTGCCGCGTGCACCATGAGGGGGAACGAGCGCACCGCGACGATCTTCGACCAGGACAGGGCCAAGAACCGCAACGCGAACGCGCGCCTCGCCAGAAGAATCCACTCTGCTGATCCTAGCGAGCCGTGTCATCCGCGGTAGCGTGTGGAGCGGCGGCAGTGTCGGGCATCCTGGTCACGGTCGCCCTGTTCGGGCCTCCGTGCACCGAGCGTCGCCACTACGACCGAGGCTCGCCGTTGGAACGGCGATTCAGGGCCGGAGCGGCGATTCTCGGCGGATGCTGCCGCCAGCGGATGCTGTCTAGCGAATCGTCTTTCGAGCGGTGATCTGCCCTGTGTCGAAACCGAGAAGGTGTAGCCCGCCGTTGAAGCGCGCGTGCTCGATCTTGATGCAGCGATCCATCACGACATTGAGCCCCTTGGACTCGCCGTACTCTGCGGCATCCTGGTTCCAGATGCCGAGCTGCACCCAGATCGTCGGGGCGCCGATCGCCAGCACATCATCGATGACGGAGGGGATGTCGCTTCCACGGCGGAAGACATCAACGATGTCAGGTACCTCGGGCAGCGAGGCCAGGTCGGGGTACGCCTTCTGGCCGAGGATGGTGTCGGCGTTCGGGTTGACGAAGTACACGCGGTAGTCGCTCGACTGCTGTAGGTATGTACCGACGAAATAGCTCGACCGTGCCGGGTTGGGCGATGCGCCGACGATGGCGATCGACTTCGCCTCGCGCAGCAGTTTCAGGCGGGCCTTGGCATCGGGACCGACCCAGGTGCGCTGGGAGCGCAGCAGCTTGGCCAGCGGTGAGTCGGCCGGAACGTCACAGCTCAGACCGTTGGCAAGCTGAACAGTCTGGGATTCGGAGGATTCGACTGTGGCCGTCTCGATAGTGCTCAATTGGTACCTCCCGCTGCCTTCGCGAGTGCCTGGTCGAGGTCGTAGATGATGTCGTCGACATCTTCGATGCCGACGCTCAGTCGCACCAGTCCTGGCAGCACTCCCGCGTTGATCAATTGTTCCTCGCTCAGCTGGGCGTGCGTGGTGGATGCCGGGTGGATCACCAGGGTCTTGGCATCACCGATGTTGGCCAGGTGGCTGGCCAGGTCGACAGACTCGATGAACGTGCGACCGGCATCCCGACCGCCCTTCACGCCGAAGGCGAAGACGGAGCCAGGGCCCTTGGGCAGGTATTTGAGCCCACGCTCGTAGTGCGGGTGACTCGGCAGTCCGGCCCAGTTGACGTAGTCGACGCGCGGGTCGGCATCCAGCCACTCTGCAACGATGCGGGCATTGTTCACGTGGGCTTGCATGCGGTACGGCAGAGTTTCGACGCCCTGCGCGAGCAGGAACGCTGAGTGCGGGGCAAGCGATGGCCCGATGTCGCGCAGCTGCTCGGCGCGCAGCCGGGTGAGGAATGCGTACTCGCCGAAGTTGCCAGACCACTCAAGTCCGCCATAGCTCGGCACCGGCTCGCCGAACAGCGGGAACTTGTCGCTGTGCCAGTTGAACCTGCCACTCTCAATAACGACGCCGCCGAGTGTGGTGCCGTGTCCGCCGAGGAACTTTGTGGCGGAGTGGATGACGATGTCAGCGCCCCACTCGATGGGCCTGGTGAGGTAGGGGGTCGCTACCGTCGAGTCGATGATGAGAGGGATGCCGGCAGCATGGGCGACGGCGGCCAGGCCTTCGATGTCGGCGATCTCACCTGAGGGGTTCGCCACCGTCTCAGCGAAGATCAACTTGGTCTTGTCGGTAATCGCCGCAGCATAATCGGCCGGGTCAGAACCCTGCACAAATGTCGTGTCGACACCGAAGCGGCGCAGGGTCACGTCAAGCTGCGTGATCGAGCCGCCATAGAGGTTCGCCGACGACACGATGTGGTCGCCAGCACCGACCAGGCTGGCGAATGTGATGTACTGCGCAGACAATCCACTGGCCGTCGCGACGGCACCGAGACCACCCTCAAGGCTCGCGATGCGCTCCTCGAAGCTTGCAACAGTGGGGTTGCCCAGACGCGAGTACACGTTGCCGTACTTCTGCAGGGCGAAGCGCGCAGCGGCATCCGCTGTGTCATCGAAGACAAATGCACTCGTCTGATAGATCGGAAGCGCACGCGCTCCCGTCACCGGGTCAGGGATGTTGCCTGCGTGAATTGCACGCGTGCTGAAGCCGTACTCGCGATCTGCCATGGCATCACGCTAGCGGGGCAGCGTCACGGTCGCAGACGGTAACGTAACCGGACGAAATGGAGGAGTACGGCAGGATTGTCACATGGGCACACAGGTTGAAACGGTAGTTATCGGCGGCGGAGCCATGGGCTCGGCGACGGCGTGGCAGCTGGCCAGGCGCGGCAGGTCGGTCGCCCTGCTCGAGCGTTTCACACCCGGGCACCTGAACGGCGCCTCGCACGGCGCATCGCGCAACTTTAATACCTCATATTCCGACCCGACCTACGTTGCGATGCTCGCTGAGGCGCTGCCGCTCTGGCGTGAGTTGGAAGCCGAATCGGATAGCCACCTGCTCGATCAGGTCGGCATCGTGAACCACGGTCGAAACCCGGCATTCGACGACGTTGCCCTGGCTCTGGCCGGTATCGGCTTCGGGGCGGAGTTCCTCACTCCTGAGGCCGCGGGGGAGCGCTGGCCCGGCATCCGTTTCGACGGTCGGGTGCTCTACACGCCGGATGCCGGTCGGCTGAATGCGGATGCTGCTGTGGAGGCCATGCAGGCAGCCGCACGCTCGCACGGAGCTGAGGTGAGGCACGGCACTCGGGCCATCCGCATCGACGTGATCGACGACGACCGCGTCGAGGTCACTGTGACGGGTCCTGACGGCGAGACCGAGACCATCATTGCCAACCGAGCAGTGGTCACCGTCGGCGCTTGGACGACCACACTCCTGGAGGGCCTGGTCGCGTTGCCGCGTCTCGTCGTCACGCAGGAACAGCCTGCCCACTTCGCGCTGCGCGACCAGTCAGCGGATGCCGACACCCGGGCAGCGACCCAGTGGCCTGGCTTCAACCACGCCATCGATCCCGCAGCCCGCGACTACTGGTACTCAGCGGTGTACGGCATGTACACGCCGGGTCAGGGCGTGAAGGCCGGCTGGCACGGAGTCGGTCCGGTAACCGACCCAGACGCGCGCACCTTCCTTCCGGAACCCGCTCAACTCGTTGCCCTGCAGCGTTACGTGCGGGACTGGTTGCCCGGTGCCGACCCCGAGGCGCTTGAACCGGTGAGCTGCACATACACGACGACGGCTGATGAGAACTTCGTACTCGACCGCGTCGGACCGGTCATCGTGGGCGCGGGGTTCAGCGGCCACGGCTTCAAGTTCACGCCAACTGTCGGGCGGATACTGGCCGATCTGGCAACGGGGGCACCCCAGCAGTTCGACATCGGGCAGTTCGTGCTCGCTCGCCCCTGACCCCTTCAGCAAGAACCGCTGCACAGCGCCTGCACAGTCCTGTCGGTTAGGCTGATTCACAGGTTGCGAACAGCGGCCCCGGACGACGGATCAGTACCCGGAATGCGACAAGACTGGCCACAGGAGTGACTAAAAATGTCGTGGATCATCCTTATTGCGTCAGGCGTGCTCGAAGCCGTATGGGCAACAGCACTCGGAAAATCTGAGGGCTTCACGAAGCTCTGGCCGACAGTAATCTTCGGGGTCGGACTTATTCTGAGCATGGGCGGACTGGCCATGGCGATGCGTGACATCTCAACGGGCACCGCATACGGCGTCTGGGTCGGCATCGGTGCGGCGTTGACCGTCACGTACGCCATGATCTTCGGCGGCGAACCGGCATCGCTCATCAAAGTGCTGCTGATCCTCGGCTTGATCGGCTGTGTCATCGGCCTCAAGCTCGTCGACCACTAGCCTCAGCCCAGCTGCACCGCACCGAACGCGAGCGCTGCGACGAGCAGCCAGGAGAGCAGCCCGACTCCGAGGGCGCGTCCACCGGTCTTGACCAGCGCGCCCAGGCGCACCGCAGAGCCCAAACCGAACAAAGCCATGGCGAGCAGCGCGGTCTGCGCGGTGTCTGCAGCGTCAAGCACTGCTTCTGGCAGCGGAATGAATGAGCGAATCAATACCGCTGCAATGAAGCCTGCCACGAAGAGTGGCACGATCGGTGGACGCTTCGATGCGGTGTCAGTCGCTGTGCCGTCGGCCAGGGCTGCGGTGTGCTTGCGATGCTCGACAATCGAGGCGACTGCCACGATCGGTGCCAGCATCAGCACCCGGGTGAGCTTGACGACGATGGCCACGGCGAGGGCTGCCGATCCGGCGATCTGCGCCGTCGCTACGACCTGGCCGACATCGTGCACGCTGGCGCCCACCCAGTGTCCGTACTGCAGTGACGACAGTCCGAGCGGATGCCACAGCAGCGGCAGCACACCGATCGCCAGCGTCCCGCAGAGGGTCACCAGCGCGACCGGAGTGGCTGTCTCTTCGTCCTTGGCCTTGACCACGCCGCTCATCGCGCCGATCGCTGATGCTCCACAGATCGAAAATCCGGTGGCGATCAGCAAGGGCTGGTGGCCGGGCAGCTTGAACCAGCGTCCGAGCCAGTACGTGCCCGCGAAGGTGAGGAGCACGACGGCAATCGTCGTAGCGATGGCCACCCAGCCGAGGCCGGCGATGTCGAAGATGCTCAGTTTGAGCCCCAGCAGTACGATGCCGATGCGCATCAGGCGCTTGGAGGCGAGCGAAAGCCCAGGCGCGAGTACACCGCTGAGTGCAGGCCGGGCTGCGGGGATCTGGGCGACGATGATCCCGAGGGCGACAGCCGCAGTCAGCAGCGGTACAGCTGGGAACAGCAGGTGGATTCCCCAGGCAAGTAGAGCGGCCACGGCCGCGACACCAAAGCCAGGAAGCCACATGACTTCCACCTTACGGTGTCGTCACATGGCTTCCTGCCGACGTGCTGTCGCGCTGGATCAGTGAGTGCGGAAGCTTCTCACCATCGGGCAGTCGAACGGGTCGCGGGCCGAGAGGCCGACCTTGTTCAGGTACTGGACGACAATGCCGTACGACTCAACCAGCGAGGTTTCCGTGTAGAGAATGTTGTGAGACTTGCAGTATTCCTTGGTGATCTCCTGCGCCTTACGCAGGCTCGGCCGGGACATGTTCGGGAACAGGTGGTGCTCAACCTGGTAGTTCAGGCCGCCCATGAAGGTATCCATGAAGGTGCCGCCGCGAATGTTGCGCGAGGTAAGTACCTGGCGACGCAAGAAGTCGACCTTGCTGTCGTGCGGCAGCAGCGGCATGCCCTTGTGGTTCGGAGCGAACGACGCGCCCATGTAGACACCGAAGACAGCCATCTGCACGCCGATGAAGGCGAAGGCCATTCCGAGCGGCAGGAAGTAGAAGATCGCTGCGATGTAAAGCGCCATGCGGGTGGTCAGCATGCTGATCTCGACCCAACGCTTGTCGACCTTTCCGCGACCGAAGACCGTACGGAAGCCGTGCGCGTGCAGGTTGAGGCCTTCGAGCGTCAGCAGCGGGAAGAAAAGGTAGCCCTGCTTGCGAGTGATCAGCGCCATGAAGCGGTTGACCTTTGACGCATCTTCTTCGGTGAAGCGGATGGTGTCGACTTCGATGTCGGGGTCTTTACCAATGACGTTGGGGTTGGCGTGGTGACGCGAGTGCTTGGTCATCCACCAGGCGTAGCTGATGCCCACGAAGAGGTTGGCGAGGACGCGGCCGGCCCGGTCGTTCGCCTTGCCTGATTCGAACACTGCGCGGTGCGAGGCTTCGTGGGCGAGAAAAGCGAACTGGGTGAGGATGATGCCGAGTGCGCCGGCGATCAGGAGCTGGTACCAGGTGTCACCCAAAAGGATGAAGCCGGTCACCGCGCCTGCGAGGGCGACGACGAGGATCGAGAACATCATCCAGTAGAAGCCGGTGCGACGTCGCAGCAGGCCCAGATTGCGCACGGTATTCAGCAGGGCTGAATACTCGGTTGTGGGGTTCTTGCGGTCACCACCGGGGCGCGTCTTGACGATGCGAACGGTGGGGGCGGCAGAAATGGCTTCCGACATGAGGCCTCCGGTTTCCGTTGACTTCTCAGTCGGAGATTGAGCAAATACTCGCGGTGCAGATACTGGTCATCCTAGGGGGAAATAGTCCGCAGAAGCCTGCAATTCTCACCTGTTTCACAGCCGTAATATTCCAAAAATGGAATGTATGCCGCTCTGGCTATCGCCAGCTCGGTAGCCAAATATGGAGCTGCCAGAACTGGAACGGAGTCTGTATCCCTGTCCACAGGGGGAAATAGAAGGCGGACACGAGTGTCGCGATCACCAGAAAGACCACCACGACGCGACCACCGACTTTTCGGCGCTCAGGATCGTCTGTGGGTTTGCCGAGTATCAGCCCGATGACGAACGTGAGTCCGAGCAGCAGATATGGCTCGAACGCGATTGTGTAGAACTGGAAGACGGTGCGGTGCAGGTACATCAGCCAGGGCAGGTAGCCGGCGACGATGCCCATCAGGATCAGGCCGACTTGCCACTCGCGATAGCGGGCCAGACGGTAAACGAGGTAAATCAGTGCTGCAGTCGCTGCCCACCAGATGATCGGATTGCCGATCGAGGTGATCGCCTCTGAGCAGCTGTCGAAGGTGCAGCCGTTCTCGCCGTTTTTCGAGCCGAGGTAGTACATGCTTGTCGGCCGAATCATCAGCAGCCACGTCAGTGGGTTCGCCTGGTACGGATGTGGGGACTGCAAACCGACGTGGTACGTGTAGGCGGCAACCTGGTAGTGCCAGAAGCTCTGCAGCGAATGCGGTACCCAGGCCAGCGCTCCGGTCCAGGCCGCACCGTCTGAATCTGCCCAGTTGCGGTAGTAGCCCCCGCTCGTGACGAACCAGCCTGTCCATGAAACGAGGAACGTGACAATGGCGATCGGCACCATCAGCAGGAAGTTGGCCGGAGCCTGTTTCAAGAGTGCCGCGCTGAGCCAGAACGGCACGCCGGCGCGTCTTCTCGCGAGGGCGTCGACGACGACGACGTAGACGCCGAACGCAGCAAGAAAGTAGAGACCTGACCATTTCACCGATGAGGTGAGACCGAAGGCGAGTCCCGCGGCCAGAAGCCAGGGACGCCACCATAGCGTCGGGCCCCAGGTCGGCTCGTCACCGCGTTCGCGGGATTCGGCCAGCCAGGCGGCAAGCCGACTCTGATGCCATTGTCTGTCCATGAGGACCGCGCCGAAACCGAGCAGGGCGAAGAACATCACATAGTTGTCGAGCAGGGCGATCCTGGACATCACTATCGCGTGTCCATCGATGGCCATCAGGAATCCGGCAACGGTGGCCAGCAGCACACTGTTGAAGAGCTTGTTCGCGATCACCATGATCAAGCCGACGGCCAGAATGCCCACGATCGCCGTGACGATGCGCCACGACCAGCTGTTCTCAGCACCGAATGCTGCCATCCCGAGGGCGATCAGCCATTTGCCGAGCGGCGGATGCACCACGAATGAGGGATCAGTCGAGAAGATCTGGGTATTGCCAGACGCGAACTGCTGATCGGCGTTCTCCGGCCAGCTCGATTCGTAGCCGTTATTGAACAGCGTCCAGGCGTCCTTCACATAGAAGGTTTCGTCGAACACGAGGGTGTTCGGGCTGCCGAGGTTCCACAATCTGAGAATCGATGCAAGCAGCATCACTGCGAGGGGGCCGACAGCGCGGAACCAGCTTTGTGTTCTGAGCACCTGACCATCGTAGTGAGAGCGGACACGCCCTGAGGCTGGGAGACTGGACACATGATCATTCTGGCTGCAACACCCATCGGAAACCTCGGTGACGTCACGACGCGCCTGGTAGAGGCATTGGGCTCGGCGACAGTCATCGCCGCAGAAGACACCAGGGTGACCGTGCACCTGCTGAAGGCGCTCGGCATCGAGAACCGGCCGAAGCTCATCAGCCTGCACGACCACAACGAGCGCGACAAAGCAGCAGAGCTTGTGGAGCTAGCGCGCGAAACGGATGTCCTGGTCTTGAGTGATGCTGGCATGCCGACGGTCTCAGACCCTGGTTTTCACCTCGTGGATACCGCGGCCGCCGCCGGTGTCGTGGTGACTGCTCTGCCTGGCCCATCAGCCGTGTTGACCGCGCTTGCGGTCTCTGGACTCCCGACCGACAGGTTCACCTTTGAAGGATTCCTGCCCAGGAAGCCCGGCGATCGTCGGGGCACGCTCAGGGAGCTGGCCACAGAGCCGCGCACCATGGTGTTCTTCGAGTCGCCCAACCGCCTCGCTGCATCACTGGCCGACATGGCCACCGTGCTCGGCGACGACCGGAGAGTCGTCGTCTGCCGCGAGCTGACGAAATTCTTCGAAGAGGTCAAGCGTGGAACAGTCAAGGAATTGGCTGAGTGGGCGACCAAGGGCGTCAAGGGCGAGATCTGCGTTGTCGTCGCCGGGGCAGAGCCCCGCGTGATGGATCTCGGGGCAGGTGTCGACGAGGTGCTCTCGCTTGTCGCCGGTGGTGCGCGCCTGAAGGATGCTGCCTCGGATGTGTCAGCAGCGACAGGCCTCAGCAAGCGTGAACTGTACGAAGAAGCTTTGAAAAGGAAGTAATTATTCGGGCCTCCAAACCTCAGGCATACACTGAAGAAGCCGAGTAAATCTCAGGTGCTTCAGGGAATGCGGGGTGCGACATGCCATATGCGGTTCAATATCCACGATACGGCGGGGTCGATGTCTTAGAAGTCGTCGACATGGTCAAGCCGGCCGCGGGCGCCGGCGAGGTGGTTGTGCAGGTGATGGCCGCCGGACTCAATCCCATCGACTCGAGCATCCGGGAAGGTCGATTTGCCGACAAATGGCCACCGCATTTCCCCGAGTCACAGGGCAGTGATTTTGCGGGATTCATTTCGGATGTCGGATTAGGCGTCACCGGCTGGGCGATCAACGATGCAGTGATCGGCCACGTCAGGCATGGGGCGCAGGCCAGTTATGTGACGGTGCCGGCAGCGAACATCATTGCCAAGCCGGATCGGCTTGCCTGGGAAGCGGCCGGAAGCCTGTACCTCTCTGGAGCCACGGCTTGGGAGGCCGTTGAGGCGGCAGGTCCGAAGCCGGGAATGACGGTGCTTGTCCAGGCCGCTGCGGGTGGCGTAGGGATATTGGCCGCCCAGCTGGCACGGATGCGTGGTGCCACGGTCATCGGCACAGCACTCCGTGAGAACTTCGACTACCTGCGTCAGTGGGGTGTCATTCCCATTGAACATGGTCCGGACCTGGCACTTCGGCTCCCTGAAGTGGCACCTGACGGCATCGACGTCGAGCTGAAGCATGACGTGTACGAGACATTTGACATTGTGAATTCCGCTGACACCGGCGTAATGGCGCGCATCGCTGTCGACATCGCCAATCGTCAGCTCTCGTTGCCGATTGCCGCGATCTATCTGCTCGGACAGGTGCAGGATGCCTACCGGGAGCTCGAAGCTGGGCATGCGCACGGCAAGATCCTGTTGAGCATGTTGCCCGTCGGCTATTCGCACCAGAAGGTGCACGGCGTCGACATCCGAGAGGTTGAGGCGACACGAGACGACCCGAATCGGCCACCGATTCCGCACCAGGAGGAGGCGCTCCCTCCGGTGATCGGTCACTACAACCCTCATGAGCCAGAGCACGACAAGCAGCATGAAAAGCAGCATGAAAAGCAGCATGAGGGCCTGTTTCACCTGCATGGGAAGCGTCCCAAGAAGGAAGACGGGGAGTAACACGCAGAGGAAGGGTCGCCGCTCGCAATAAGATGTCAGCATGTCCGACGGCTCTTCTTTCTACATCACCACTCCGATTTTCTATGTGAACGATGTCCCGCACATCGGGCACGCGTACACAGAAGTTGCGGCTGATGTCTTGGCACGCTGGCACCGCCAGTCTGGTGACAAGACCTGGTTGCTCACCGGTACAGACGAGCACGGACAAAAGATCCTGCGCACTGCAACCGCAAACGGTGTCACTCCTCAGGAGTGGGCAGACCGTTTGGTTGAGACCGCATGGAAGCCGCTTCTGGAGACGGTGAACATCGCCAACGACGATTTCATCCGCACAACCGAGAAGCGCCACGAGGTCAATACCCAGAAGTTCCTGCAGCACCTGCACGACGAAGGCCACATCTACACGGGCGAATACGAAGGCTTCTACTGCGTCGGTTGCGAGGAATACAAGCAGCCCAGCGACCTCGTCGACGGCACGGGTGAGTACGTGGGCCAGCAGGTCTGTGCGATCCACTCCAAGCCGGTCGAACTCCTGCACGAGAAGAACTACTTCTTCAAGATGAGCGCGTTCACCGACCGCCTCCTTGAACTCTACGAATCGAATCCCAACTTCGTGCAGCCAGAATCGGCACGCAACGAGGTGCTGTCCTTCGTCAAGCGCGGCCTGGCCGACCTGTCGATCTCGCGCTCCAGCTTCGACTGGGGAATCAAGGTGCCGTGGGACGAAAGTCACGTTGTCTACGTGTGGTTCGACGCGTTGTTGAACTACATCACCGCCGCCGGCTATGGCCAGGACGACGAGAAGTTCGCTTCGCTGTGGCCCGCAACGCACATCGTCGGAAAAGACATCCTCCGTTTCCACGCCGTCATCTGGCCCGCAATGCTGATGGCCGCCGGCATCGAGGTGCCCAAGCAGGTCTTCGGTCACGGCTGGCTGCTCGTCGGCGGCGAGAAGATGTCGAAGTCGAAGCTCACCGGAATCGCGCCGCAGCAGATCACTGACACCTTCGGCTCAGATGCGTTCCGCTACTACTTCATGAGCGCAATCACCTTTGGTCAGGATGGCTCGTTCTCCTGGGAAGACCTGTCTGCCCGCTATCAGGCAGAGCTGGCCAACGGCTTCGGTAATCTGGCCTCGCGCGTCATCGCCATGGTCGTGCGCTACTGCGACGGCACGATCCCGACGCCCGGCGAGTTCACCGCGGACGACGAGGCGATCATTGCCACAGAGAAGCGTGCCACTGAGGGCGCAGTAGACGCCATCTCGCGTCTCGCCATCCACGAAGCCATCGCTTCGGTGTGGGAACTCGTTGACGAATTGAACGGGTACATCACCAGCCAGGAGCCGTGGGGCCTCGCCAAGGACCCCGCCAACCGCGCTCGCCTCGAAACCGTGCTCTACACGGCGCTTCGGGGCCTCGGTACCCTTGCCGTGCTGCTTTCCCCGGTTGTGCCCGAAGCGACAGCGAAGTTGTGGACCGCCCTCGGCGGCACCGGCGACGTCACCGACCAGCGCATCGACCAGGCATGGAAGTGGACGGGAGGCGACACCGTCGCTCCTCTGGAAGCACTGTTCCCGCGCATCGAGGCTTCGTTTGACTGACACCCGCGACCAGAGTTACCCGCCGCTGCCCGTTCCGCTGGTCGTCGGCGTGTATGACAACCACACGCACGTGAACTATGCGGATGGCGAGTACGCGCTGTCGGTCGCCGAGCAGCTCGATCGCGCATCGAGCGTCGGCATCCGCGGCATAGTGCAGGTGGGTACAGACGTTGCAAGCTCACGCTGGGCTGCCGAACAGGCTGCACACGAGCCGCGGATGCTCGCTGCCGTCGCAATTCACCCGAACGACGCTCCTGAGCTTGACGCTGCCGGAACGCTCGACGATGCCCTGGCCGAGATCGCATCACTGGCCACCAAGCCCAGGGTTGCCGCGGTCGGTGAGACGGGACTCGACTACTTCCGGACTCCGGAAGAGGGTCGTGCTGCCCAGCAGCGTTCGTTCGAAGCCCACATCGAGATCGCCAAGGCCAACAACCTGGCCCTGCAGATCCATGACAGGGATGCCCACGCTGCTGTCATTTCGACGCTTCTGCGGGTCGGGGCACCAAAGCGGACTGTGTTCCACTGTTTCTCCGGCGATGCCGAAATGGCACGGATCTGTGCCAAGAACGGCTGGCACATGTCGTTCTCTGGCACTGTGACGTTCAAGAACGCTGTGCCGCTCCGCGAGGCGCTGTCTATCGCGCCGCGCAATCTTATCCTCGTCGAAACCGACGCCCCTTACCTCACCCCAACGCCGTTCCGCGGCCGCCCCAACGCGCCATACCTGTTGCCGTACACGCTGCGCGCCATGGCTGAACACCTCGAAACGGATGTCACTGTGCTCGCCGCCCAGATCTCGTCAAACACTGAATACGTCTATGGGCGGTGGGATGCCGAACCTGTCACGGTTCAGCCCTCGCCCCTCACCTCGCCGTCTGGCCCCGAAGGGGGACTCGCATGAGCGAGACAACTCCCGCGGGCGGCAGCCACGCCGAACCCGCCAAAAACAAGAGCGCACTGCTCGGCCCTGCTGAGATTCGTGACCTGGCTGAAATGCTGGGCGTCAACCCCACCAAGAAGCTCGGACAGAATTTCGTCATCGATCCGAACACTGTGCGACGCATCGTCAAGTCGGCGTCTGTCGCTGCCGGTGACGTTGTGCTCGAAGTCGGTCCAGGCCTCGGCTCACTGACACTCGGCTTGCTGGAGACCGGCGCACGCGTCGTCGCTGTCGAGATCGACAACCGCTTGGCAGAGCAGCTGCCGCTGACTGTTGAACTGATGCAGCCGGGAGTGCCGCTCACCGTCATCCGCGAAGATGCGCTGCGCATCCTCGATCTGCCAGGCGACCCGTCGCGTCTCGTGGCGAACCTGCCATACAACGTGTCAGTGCCGGTGCTGCTGCACCTGCTCGAGCATTTCCCGTCGATTCGGGCCGGTGTCGTCATGGTGCAGGCCGAGGTCGGCGAACGTCTGGCTGCACCTCCCGGCTCGAAGGTCTACGGAAGTCCGAGCGTGAAGGCGGCCTGGTACGGCGACTTCAAGACAGTCGGCAAGGTGAGCAGGCAGGTGTTCTGGCCGGTGCCGAACGTCGACTCGATCCTCGTCGGCTTCGAACGTCGTGAGGAGTCCCTCGAGTCCGAGGAGCTCAGGCTCGCGACATTCGCCCTGGTCGACGCCGCGTTCCAGCAACGCCGCAAGATGCTGCGCCAGTCTCTGTCAGTCGTCTTCGGTGATTCAGCCACAGCGTCTGAGGTCATCACAGCTGCAGGGGTGGATCCCACTGCCCGCGGTGAGCAACTCGATGTGCATGATTTCCTCAATATCGCCAGGGCCTGGCCCGGCGAATAGGTGAGGACCAAGGGGGAAGGTTCGCACGAATGAAACACGATGGCAGGGGCGGTGCTGTCAGCTTGATGCAGCGGCCGCGTCAGAGGCGCCTCGCGCGCTGGAATAGGTTAGTTACATGACTGTCTCGGGCCCCTCTCAGGTCGTACACGCGAGAGCTCCAGGAAAGATCAATGTCTTTCTCAAAGTCGGCGCTGTACTTGACGACGGCTACCACGAAGTTGCAACGGCATACCAGGCGGTATCGCTGTATGAAGACGTGCGCGCGTACCCGGCGGCAGACTTCTCTGTCTCATTCAGCGGTTCGGTCGATACCTCTGAGCTGACGACCGATGGCAGCAACCTCGCGATCAAGGCGGCGCGCGCTCTGGCCCGTCAGGCCGGTTACCGCGGGGGAGTGCGTCTCGAGATCGAAAAGAACGTGCCCATCGCCGGTGGAATGGGTGGCGGGTCAGCGGATGCCGCTGCCTCATTGCTCGCCTGCGACGCACTCTGGGGCACTGAGGCCTCGAAGGATGAGCTGCTTGCCATCGCTGCAACCCTGGGCGCAGACATCCCGTTCGCCCTCACCGGCGGGACGGCTGTCGGTACCGGTCGAGGTGACGAACTGAGCCCGGCACTGGCCAAGGGTCAGTTCCACTGGGTGTTCGCGCTTGCCGAGTTCGGGCTGTCGACTCCTGCTGTGTACACCGAGCTGGATCGCCACAGGGAGCGTCATGCACAGGACATTTTCCCGGCACAGCTGCAGCCGACTGTCGACCCGGATGTGTTGCAGGCGCTGCGTGCCGGTGACCCGGTGATGCTTGCCGAATCGATGCAGAACGACCTGCAGGCTGCGGCGCTTCAGTTGGCGCCTGGTCTGGGATCCGTGCTCGAGCTGGGCGAAGAGAACGGAGCGCTGGCTGCCATGGTCTCGGGCTCCGGTCCCACGGTTGCCTTCCTGGTACCAGACTCCGACAGTGCGCTCGAATTGCAGGTGGCGCTGTCTGCTGCGCGACTGAACGCCGTGCGTGCCGTTGGTCCCGTACATGGAGCCCGTCTCATTCACGATTGAGCTCGTTGGTGTTGGTGAGTGCGGGCGTCCTGGTGCCGTCGCCGCTGGTGCTGGTGCTGGTGCTGCTTGCCGTGGCGCGATGCTGCCCGCCGGGCCGCCACGTTCTCGAGGGGTCAAGCCAGGGTGGCGCCTTGACCTGGGGTGACCCGTTGACCATCCGAAGTTTCCAACCGGATGTCTCAATACTGTGGTGGTGATACCAACACAGGAGCACTCCATTGCTGGTTGATCGCTAATATGCCCGTATGGATCAGCTGCGCTCCGCGGTTCGCCGCGCAATACCTGCGAAGCTTGGCTCGAGCCCGACGGCCCGCCTCGGCAGCGGCCCTCTCCGGGTCCTGCGCCGACCCGGCAGCCACGTACTCCGGCACCCGGCGCACCGAGTATTGGAACGAGCCGCCGCCCTCCCCGGCGTCGGGGTAGAGGCTGAACTGCCAGCCCGCATCGGGGCGGCGAAGGGCGGCGAGCGAAGGCGAAGGGGTTGACGAGAGCAAGGGGCCTCATTTGGACGCAGCGACAGGGAAGGCCCCAAATATTCGCTGCTGCCAAAGTGAGTGATGGGCACCGGGCTGATGATGTCACTCAGCCCCTCCCACTAGGGCCCCTCTACAATTTTTTTGTCGCGGCAGGCTCGTGGGAGGCACCTGTTGTTCCGCAGCTCGTCCGAAGACGGCTCTCGCAAAACCCAGCATGGCTGACTGCCTCAGTCGGCGAAAGGCCCAGCTATCCACTTTCAGCGTTTACACAGCTGCCGCGGTTTCCGACGCGCGAGGCGCGCCGGAAACCTTGCCGACCAAGGGGTTAGTCCGGTCCCGAGTTACGTTGCAGATTCAAGTAAAGCGCGCGGCTACGCCGCGCAACCCTTACCGTAAGGGCATGGCAGAACCTGAATCCAACCGAATCGATGACTGGACGATCCAGACGTACTTGGGTGAGTTGGTGAATCAAGCCGAAGCGGCCGAACTAGCTGTTGCCGACTTCAATGCTGCCCTGGCTGGCGGAGCTAGGGGTGTCGCGCGAGCCTTTGCCTCGGTCCAGGCTCTACTCGGTGCCGCAGCGCTGATTTCAAAGCTCTTGTGGCCACAGCCTCCATCGCGGAATGCAAATGGAGACAGTCTGACCAGCGATGAAGAAACGCAGCGCGCATTTACGATCGCGAGGGCTCGACGGCTGCGGGAGCTGACCGCCATCAAAGGTCTACCAATTCTGGAAAGCAGGAAAGTACGCAATGGCCTAGAGCACTTCGACGAGCGGCTCGACAAGTTCTTCCTCTCTGGCCAATCAATTGTTGCGGACCGAAACATCGGCCCAAAGGATCGATTGGTCATAATTGGCGACGCTCCGGCCATGCACCTTCGTCTCATCGACAATGAGAGGCTGACAGCCTCAGTGCTCGGCGACGAGGTATCTCTCCAGGGCTTGATGAATGCAACACAGTTGGTTGGCATGAAGGCATCGGCGGCAATCGAAGTACTCAGACGGTCGTATTAAGAATTGACCCCGTTACTGATGTCTGTCTTCTGGTTGATAGCCCACGGGATCACGTGGTGGCCTTCGGTCCAGGCGGGTGGGGTGGTGCAGCCGGGGATGACGCATCCTCCGTCGCGGGCGGTCATCGCCCGGCGTTGCCTCCGGTTGAAGAACCGTTCCTCGTGGCCAAGGGAGAGGACCTCGTTGTTCTCGCCAAGGACGATCTCCTGAAAACCACCGGCGCAGATCATCTGCTTCACCGTGCGCATCGCCACCGGCGCGTCGACGCCGTCGATCCAACCGACACCGTGGCCGTCGGCGAGATCGCGGGCATTCACGTGCACCATGACCGTTGGGGCTGACCCGCCCATTGTCGGTGTCTGTGGGTCGCGGGCTGCGTGGTCGAACACTGCGCGGAGGATGTCGGCGCGCTTCTCGCCATTCGACCGGTCATCGAACGCGATCGGGTCATCCGGCAACTCACCCGCATCGATGCGGGCTTGACGCTCGGCCTCAGCGGCTTGCTCGGCGGCTTGCTCGGCTGCCGACGGGAACGCCGGGCCGTCGACCTTCTCTAGCGCACTCGTGGCCGCGCCGTCCGGGTCAGCTAGATGGGCATCCGGGCGGAGGCCACCGTTGCCCGGAGTCTCCGTGTGCGCGGAGAGGTACGTGTCGGTAATGCCGTCCATGATGCCGCGCAGCTCGGGCGTCACGCCTCCCCTCAGCGGGTAGAGGCCGTTGCAGAATGGGCCGAAGTCGATGTTGCTGCGTGCCTCATAAATATCGTCGTTGGGGGCGGCACCATCCGGGTCGAGACGGGCTGCCCACACGGTCACCTGCCCGCGGATCGAATCCGCATCGAATGCGAACCCGGCGTTGGGCATGCCCTCGGTCGACTCCGACTCGAGCCCCGTCGCCGCCGCAACCAACGCTTCCTCGGCGACCTCGAGCAGGTCGGGATCTACCCGGGAACGCAGCTCACCGAGACCGGTCACGATGGCCTCCGCGGCATCGATGCCTAAGTCACCATTGGCCAAAGCGTCGGCGACGACCGGGAACAGCGGTGGCAACACCTGCGTCAGCTCGTATCGGGGTCGCACCTGGTTGCCGAGCTTCAGGCGCCGTACGATTTCTCGGCCGGCCGCCCTGGTCACGAGGATGACCAGGTCGGTCCCGTTACTGCAGCCACGCTTACGGGCCAGAGAATCCTTGCCCAGCCACTTCGCTGAACGCCGCTCCACATCGGCCGCCACCACAACCCGCGCCATATCCGCCACCCGACCGAGAGCTTCGACCGAACCCAAGGCCCTGATCGAATTGTCGTCACTCAATCGAGCAAAATCGATACGCGCCAGAGCTGCGGCGCACTGCTGGCGGGCGTAGTCGAGAGCGTCGAGGGGAGAGAGCTCGGCCGCGACGGCGGTTGCGACTTCGCCCACTGCGGGATCTGGGGCGATGAGAGTCATGAGACCACCATCTGTGGTGAACAAGCTCCGACTGCAACATCAACTGCAACATCAACTGCAACGACCACCGGAACATCCACCGCAAAAGGGTGCGCCACCTCAGCCGCGAAAGCACGCGTCGGCTCGGCTTGAGAGCCGGTTGCCACATCGGGGAAAGTAGTCGAAACATCCATAGAGCAATCATTCCAAGTATCGAAGATATGTTCTATAGTCTCCGCGCATCTGTGGAGAAGTCACGCGGCCGCAGCCTGTGGAGGAGACAGTACCCTGCACCACATCTCCCTGCACCACATCACCACGCACCCGGCCACCAGCCTCCCGGCCACCCGTCTCCCGACCACCCGCACCCGACCTCCCAGCTGGTTCCGGTAAACTCGGAGGCACAATGGCACATTTGCTCGGGGCTGAGTCCCTGCACCTCGAATTTCCTACCCGCGTCATCTTCGACAGCGTCACCGCCGGCATCGATGAGGGCGACCGCATCGGTATCGTCGGCCGTAATGGCGACGGCAAGTCAACCCTGCTGAAGCTTCTCGCTGGCCGCATGGAGCCCGACTCCGGCCGCGTCACACGCCGCCGCGGGGTCACGATGGGCATCCTCGACCAGTCAGACGACCTCGTTCAGGGTGTCACCGTCGGTCACGCGATCGTCGGCGGCATCGACGAGCACGTCTGGGCAGGCGACTCCAAGGTCCGCGACGTCATCGGCGGACTCGTCCGTGACATCCCATGGGATGCGCTCGTCGACGACCTGTCAGGTGGCCAGCGCCGCCGCGTCGCCCTGGCCGCTGTTCTCGTCGGCGATCACGACATCGTGATTCTCGATGAGCCCACTAACCACCTTGACGTCGAAGGCATCTCCTGGCTCGCCGGTCACTTGAAGACCCGCTGGGCCCAGAACTCCGGCGGCCTGCTGGTCGTCACCCACGACAGGTGGTTCCTCGATGAGGTCTGCAACCAGACCTGGGAGGTGCACGACCGGATGATCGAGCCCTTCGAGGGCGGTTATGCGGCGTACATCCTGCAGCGCGTCGAGCGCGACCGCATGAGTGCCGTGTCAGAGGCGAAGCGCCAGAACCTGATGAAGAAGGAGCTGGCCTGGCTTCGTCGCGGTGCTCCGGCCCGCACGGCCAAGCCCAAGTTCCGCATCGATGCAGCCAACGAGCTGATCGAGAACGAGCCACCGCCCCGCGACACTGTCTCGATGCAGTCGATGGCGATGCAGCGCCTCGGCAAGGATGTCGTCGACCTCATCGACGTCACGGTGACCTACCCGACCAAGTCGGGCGAGAAGACCGTGCTGAACGACATCACCTGGCGTATCGCGCCGGGTGAGCGTACCGGCATCCTCGGTGTCAACGGTGCGGGCAAGAGCACGCTGCTCGGCCTCGTCGCCGGCACCGTGCAGCCGACCAAGGGCACGGTCAAGCGCGGTAAGACAATCAAGGTCGCCGTGCTCACCCAGCAGCTCCAGGAGCTCGCCGGCATCCAGAACGATCGCGTCAGTGAAGTCATCGGTCGCCAGAAGAGCTCGTATGTCGCCGGCGGCAAGGAAATCACGCCCGGCCAGATGCTTGAGCGCATGGGCTTCATGAGTGCGCAGCTTTCCACCCAGGTCAAAGACCTCTCGGGTGGCCAGAAGCGCCGCCTGCAGCTGTTGCTCATCGTGCTCGACGAGCCGAACGTGCTCATCCTCGACGAACCGACTAACGACCTCGACACCGACATGCTCGCTGCGATGGAAGACCTGCTCGACTCGTTCCCCGGAACGCTGCTCGTCGTCTCTCACGACAGGTACCTGATCGAGCGCGTCACCGACAACCAGTACGCCGTAGCGGATGGCGCCTTCCGCCACCTGCCAGGCGGCGTCGACCAGTACATCGCGATGAGCAAGGGCGGCAGCCTGGCTGGCGTCACCGGCTCACCGACCGAAGCTGCTGCGACGGATGGCGGAGGAGCGTCGGCAACGGCATCGAAGAAGCTTGCAGTCGGCGGTGCTGAGCTGCGGAATGCGCAGAAGGAGCTGGCCTCCAACGAGCGCAAGATCCAGAAGCGCCAGAGCGAAATCGCTGCACTTCACGAGAAGATCGCCCAGCACGACCAGTCCGATTACTCGGGCCTCGGCGCGCTGACCAGCCAGCTGCAGGAACTTGAGGCCTCTGTCGCAGTGCTCGAAACGCGCTGGCTCGAACTTTCTGAGCTGATCAACGGATAACAACCGTCGCACGATACTCCGCGCCCGTTGCAGCGAAGCGCGCCCGCTCTAGCGGGCGCAACTCGCCACAGCGGGCGCGGTTGTGTTTGTGCACCGGCCTCAAACGGGCAAATCTCGGCCATGCTGCGATCTGGCGGCATCCGCTCGCAGAAGCTGTGACTTTGTGTGACGGAGTGGTCATGGGGCCGCAGAATCTCCGGCTAACGTAGAAACGTGCCTCGCGACGCAGCGGCACAGACCCCCACTGCATGTGCACGTGGATTCTCTGTGCCCGCGTGCGCCCGCTCATCGAAACCGATGCGGGCCAGGCGCACACAGCGAAAGGGAAACACACACGTGAACAAGAAGATTCTGGCTGCCCTCGCAGTCGTACCACTCCTCGCAGCCTTCACCGGTTGCGCCGCAAGCACCGGCGGAAGCGACGATGTCGTGAAGATCGGTGTCGTCGGTGCCAGCGACCCGTACTGGGCCGACTACAAGGCAGCAGCAGAGGCAGAGGGCATCAACGTCGAGATTGTCGACTTCACCGACTACCAGCAGCCGAACCCTGCTGTCAGCGCGGGCGAGCTTGACCTCAACCAGTTCCAGCACATCGTCTACCTCGCCGACTACAACGTATCGAGTGGCGAAGACCTGGTGCCGGTCGGTTCCACTGCGATCTACCCGCTTGGCCTCTACTCCACCCAGTACGACAGTGTCGCCGACATCAAGGACGGCGACACCATCGCTGTTCCGGATGACGTCAGCAACCAGGCGCGTGCGCTCCTCGTGCTGCAGTCGGCCAAGCTGATCACGCTGAAGTCCGGCGGATCGATCTTCTCCGACCTGTCTGACGTCGACACCGACAAGTCCAAGGTGAAGGTCACCGCGCTCGAGGCATCCCTCACCGCGACGTCGCTGCCCGACGTCGCCGGCGCCGTCATCAACAACGACTTCGTCGAAAAGGCCGGCCTCAAATTCGAAGACGCCATTGCGCAGGACGACCCGAGCGACGCCAACGCGCTGCCGTACGTCAACATCTTCGCCGCACGTGCAGAGGACAAGGACAACGAGACCTACAAGAAGCTCGTTGAGATCTACCAGAACTCAAAGGAAGTGCAGGAAGGCGTGCTCGCAGTTTCGGGCGGCTCCGCAATCCTGCTGAAGACCCCTGTCGCAGACCTGGAAGCGTCGCTGACCAAGGTCGAAGCAGACACCAAAGCACAGAAGTAGCAGCAACACCGTTTTATTGAATCGGTGGTCGCGATGTTCACAGGACATAGCGGCCACCGCTTCGCCGTTTGAGTCAGGAAACCCGTACATGCCAGGCACAACCCATCCCGTCGTCAGTTTGAGAGACGTCAGCAAGATCTACCCACCGACGACCAAGGGCGGCAGCCCCGTCGTGGCGATCGACAACGTCAGTCTCGACGTTGAAGCCGGCGACGTGTACGGAATCATTGGTTATTCCGGCGCAGGGAAGAGCACGCTTGTGCGTCTCGTGAACGCGCTCGAACGCTCGACGTCCGGCTCAATCCTGGTGAACGGCCAGAACATCGCCGGCCTGTCAGAACGAGAACTGCGCCCGATCCGTCTCGGCATCGGCATGATCTTTCAGCAGTTCAACTTACTGAACTCCCGCACGGTGGCCGCGAATGTCTCGTATCCGCTCGAGGTCGCACGGATGCCCAAAGCCGAACGCGTCGCTCGCGTGGCAGAACTGCTCGACTTCGTGGGTCTTGGTGACAAGGCGAGCGCCTATCCGGACCAGCTGTCTGGCGGACAGAAGCAGCGAGTCGGCATCGCCAGAGCGCTGGCCACCCAGCCGCAGATCCTTCTCGCCGACGAGGCGACAAGCGCACTCGACCCTGAGACCACCCATGAGGTGCTCGCGCTGCTGAAGCGCGTCAACGAAGAATTCGGTGTGACGATCATCGTCATCACGCACGAGATGGATGTCATCCAGACCATCGCGACCAAGGTCGCGGTGATGGATAAGGGCAGGGTGATCGAGAACGGCGATGTGTTTGACGTGTTCTCGAATCCGCAACAGGCGGCATCCGCTCGCTTCGTCTCCACGGTGGTACGCGGAGTGCCGTCTGCACAGGAGCTGGCCGTGTTGCGCGAGCGCCACAGCGGCCGCATCGTGACGCTCTCGTTCCGCGACAGTGTCGTGAATCAGTCAGAGGTGTTCGGAGTCTTCGCAGCCGCCGGCATCGCGTTCGAGGTGATCTACGGCGGAATCAATGAGATCCAGGGCAGGCCGTTCGGTCATCTCACCCTGTCACTTGCAGCGGATGACGCCACCATCGACGCAGCCCTTGGCCGCGTTCGAGAACTCACCACTGTGACGGAGGTGCGCTGATGGATGCCCTGCTTGCCCTGATGCCCGAATTCTGGACCGCCAGCGTCGAGACGCTCTACATCGTTGCCCTCTCGCTGTTCTTCGGTGGGCTGGGCGGACTCGTGATCGGCCTCGGTCTCTACCTGTCTCGGGCGGGAAACATCCTGGAGAACCGGGCGGTGTTCCTCGTGCTGAACGTGGCGGTGAACTTCTTCCGGCCCATCCCATTCATTATTTTCATCGCGGCAATCCAGCCGTTGTCGCGGCTTGTTGTGGGCACGGGAATCGGTAATCCAGCGGCGATCTTCGCCATCTCGCTTGCAGCATGCTTCGCCATTGGACGCGTCGTGGAGCAGAACCTGCTCACCGTCACGCCCGGTGTAATCGAGGCGGCCAGGTCGGTGGGTGCCAGCCCGCTGCGGATCATCTTTACTGTGCTGCTGCCAGAGGCGCTCGGCCCGCTGATCCTCGGTTACACCTTCGTCTTCGTCGCCCTGGTAGACATGGCAGCCGTCGTCGGCGCAGTCGGAGCAGGCGGACTCGGAAAGTTCGCACTGACCTATGGGTTTCGGCAGTTCAACCCCGTCGCGACCTGGGCGGCCGTGCTGGTGATCATCGTGCTGGTGCAGGTCGTGCAGTTCCTTGGCAACTGGCTGGCCAGAAAGGCGATGCGCCGCTAATCGCTGGCGTACCTGATTAGTCGAAGTCGAGCGACAGCTTGCGCAGCAAGCCGGCCAGGCGTTCCTGGTCGGATGCCGACAGCGTCGAGAGCAAGTCTGCTTCTTCGTCGAGCAGGCGCGTGATGGCGGCATCCACTCGGGTGAGGCCGCTCTCGGTCATACCGACGAGCACACCACGACCGTCGTTCGGATCGGTGCGACGGGTGACCAGACCGCGCTCGACGAGCCGGTCGATGCGGTTCGTCATGGTGCCGCTGGAGACCAGAGTCTGCTGTAACAAGGCCTTCGGGCTCAGTTCATATGGCGTGCCTGCTCGGCGGAGAGCCGAAAGCACGTCGAATTCCCAGGAATCCAGCTCAGAGCGAGAGAACGCAGTTCGCCTGGCACGATCAAGGTGTTTTGACAGTCGACCGACTCGGGAAAGCACCTGGAGAGGCGAAAAATCAAGGTCAGGCCGTTCGCGCAGCCACGAGTCAACGATCCGGTCGACTTCATCATGGGCAGGCATCCGTCTATTATCTCCTGTGTATCTCGGCCACAGGGAGCAAAACGCGCGTGAGTGGGTGCTCACATCTGGCAGACTTGACTGCGGCGCTCGGCCCTGGTCGACGTTATCCGCCGTGGTGTAATGGCAGCACGACAGCCTTTGGAGCTGTTAGGTCTAGGTTCGAGTCCTGGCGGCGGAGCTGTGAGAACTGACTTCAGGGAGATTACGTGACCGAACATCCACTCGCCATCATCGTCCTAGCAGCAGGCCAGGGAACTCGAATGAAATCGAGTTTGCCCAAGCTGCTGCATCCGCTTGCCGGCATGCCCGTCGTCAGCCACGTGCTGGCGACAGCACGCGAGCTCGGTGCGGAACACATCGTGACGGTGGTCAGGCACGAGCGGGACCGGCTTGTTGCTGTCGTCGAAGCCGAGCTGCCCGAGAGCATCATCGTCGACCAGGATGAGATCCCCGGCACCGGTCGAGCGGTCGAGCAGGCAGTTGCTGCTCTCCCCGCCGACTTCACCGGTGACGTCCTCGTGATCAACGGCGACGTTCCGCTGCTTGATGCCGCGACCCTTGCGTCATTCATCGCCGCTCACCGCGCCGATGGTGCAGCAGCCACCGTGCTGTCTGCGATGCCGGAGGATCCCACTGGTTATGGGCGCATCATCCGCTCGGCTAACGGTGAATTCGACCGCATCGTCGAACAGAAGGATGCCACGCCTGATGAACTCGCTGTCGGCGAGGTGAACGCCGGCGTGTACCTGTTCGGTGCTTCGGCGCTTCGCGATCAGCTGGCCAACCTGACGACCGACAACGCGCAGGGAGAGAAGTACCTGACGGATGTCATCCAGCTGCTGCGTGCAGCAGGCTCAGAGGTCAGCGCAGTGCCGGTGTCAGAGCCCTGGATCGTGGCCGGCATCAATGACCGCGCCCAGCTGAGCGAGGCAGCTCTCAAGCTGAACGCACTTATTGTGCGCGGCTGGCAGCTTGCCGGCGTGACGGTTCAGGACCCAGCGACCACCTGGATCGACCTCAAGGCCAAACTGGCAGCGGATGTCACGCTGCTTCCCGGAACACAGATCCTCGGCTCGACTGTCGTTGCGACAGGGTCGACCATCGGACCTGACACCACGCTGCTCGACTGCGAGATCGGCGAGAACGTCACGGTGCGACGCACTGACGGCACGCTCGCTGTCGTGGATGCCGGCGCAACCGTCGGCCCGTTCTCGTTCCTGCGCCCAGGCACTCACCTCTGCGCCGATGGAAAGATCGGAGCGTTCGTCGAGACGAAGAACGCCACCATCGGTGAAGGAAGCAAGGTTCCGCACCTCAGCTACGTGGGCGATGCTGTCATCGGCGTGCACTCGAACATCGGTGCAGGCACGATTTTCGCCAACTACGACGGAGTGAACAAACACCACTCGGTAGTTGGGTCATATGTGCGCACCGGATCGCACAACGTCTTCGTCGCGCCGATTACAATTGGTGACGGAGCCTATTCAGGAGCGGGAACTGTCGTTCGTAAGAGCGTCCCAGCTGGCGCGTTGGCTATCAACGTGGCTCCACAGCGCAATATGGACGGCTGGGTAGAAGCCAACCGCCCGGGAACCGACGCGGCAAACGCGGCGTCAGAGAGCGGAGACTAAGTGTCGGGCATCAAGGCCAAGGGTGAGAAACGGCTCGTATTAGTTTCGGGGCGAGCGCACCCGCAGCTGGCATTGGATATTGCCACAGAATTGGGATCCGAACTGGTCCCTACCGACGCGCGAACATTCGCCAACGGTGAGATCTATGCACGATTCGACGAGAGCGTGCGCGGAAGCGACGCGTTCGTCATCCAGTCGCACACCGCGCCGATCAACGAGTGGCTCATGGAGCAGCTCATCATGGTCGACGCACTGAAGCGCGCATCGGCGAAGCGGATCACAGTTGTGGCTCCGTTCTACCCGTACGCCCGTCAAGACAAGAAGGGCCGCGGTCGCGAGCCGATCTCCGCTCGTCTCGTTGCTGACCTGTTCAAGGTCGCCGGCGCAGACCGCATCATGTCTGTTGACCTGCACGCCGCACAGATTCAGGGCTTCTTCGACGGCCCCGTCGACCACCTGTTCGCGATGCCCGTTCTGCTCGAGCACATGAAGCAGAAGCTCGACGCATCCACTCTCACCGTCGTTTCTCCCGACATGGGCCGCGTTCGCGTCGCCGACATCTGGAGCGACAAGCTCGGCGCACCGCTGGCTATCATTCACAAGCGTCGCGACCCGCTGGTACCGAACCAGGTTTCGGTCCACGAGATCGTCGGCCAGGTCGAAGGCCGCGTCTGCCTGCTCGTCGATGACCTCATCGACACCGGCCGCACCATCGTCAAGGCTGCAGAAGCACTGAAGGCCGCCGGTGCAATCGGTGTCGTCGTCGCTGCGACGCACGCCGTGTTCAGCGACCCGGCAATCGAACTGCTGCAGTGTGAGGCCATCGACTCCGTCGTTGTCACCGACACCCTGCCTGTACCCGAAGAGAAGCGCTTCCCGACACTGACCGTGTTGCCGATCGCGCCGCTTCTGGCCGAGGCCATCAAGGCAGTCTTTGAGGATGCATCCGTCACCTCGATGTTTGACGGTGCTGCGTAGTCTTTCTTGATCTTGATTCTGTCGTTTCTCTGATCGCGAAATCGGAGTTGTGGTCGTTCTCAGCAGTTCATAACGACCACAACTCCGATTTCGCGTAAACGGCGGACGACAACACGAAGAATGGCCAGGCACGCTGTGCGTGACTGGCCATTCTTCGTTAGTACGTGGCTAGTGGGATGAACCCTGCGTTTCGATTTCTGTACGGTCGCCTGACCACAGCGTGTGGAACGTACCGGGCATGTCGACTCGCTTGTACGTGTGCGCACCGAAGAAGTCACGCTGGCCCTGAACGAGTGCGGCCGGCAGGTGCTCGCTGGCGAGCGAGTCGTAGTAGCTGAGCGCAGAGGCGAACCCGGGTACCGGGATGCCGCTGAGAGCAGCCGTCGAGACGATGCGGCGCCAGGCCGCCTCACCATCGGTGACGGCCTGGGCGAAGTACGGGTCGACCAGCAGCGTCGTGATCGACGAGTCGTTGGCGTATGCGTCCTTGATGCGGTTCAAGAACTGTGCACGGATGATGCAGCCGCCGCGCCAGATGGTGGCGATGGCACCCTTGTCGATGTTCCAGTTGTACTTCTTGGCGCCGGCGATGATCGCGTCGAAGCCTTGCGCATACGCGACGATCTTCGAGGCGTAGAGCGCGGCGCGCACGTCGTCCTGGAAGGTGTGGCCGACGATTGCGATCTCGGGACGAGCGGTGATGCTCGCACGCACCGGTTCGCGCTGCTCAGGGTGGCTCGACACTGCACGGGCGAAGACTGCCTCTGCGATTCCGCCGACGGGAACGCCGAGGTCGAGTGCGTTCTGCACTGTCCAGACGCCCGTACCCTTCGAGCCTGCCTCGTCGAGCACGATGTCAACGAACGGCTTACCGGTTTTGGCGTCGACCTGGCGCAGGACCTCTGCGGTGATCTCGATGAGGTAGCTCTCGAGCTCGCCCGTGTTCCAGTCGGCGAAGATGTCTGCGATGGCTGCGGGGGAGTGCCCGCCCACATTGCGGAGCAGGTCGTATGCTTCGGCGATGAGCTGCATGTCGGCATACTCGATGCCGTTGTGGATCATCTTGACGAAGTGGCCTGCACCGTCGGTCCCGACGTGCGTGACGCAGGGTACCCCGTCGACAACTGCCGCGATCGATTCGAGGATCGGCCCGAGGGTCTCGTAGGCCTCTGCTGAGCCGCCAGGCATGATGCTCGGGCCCTTCAGTGCGCCTTCTTCGCCACCGGAGATGCCGGCACCGACGAAGTTGATGCCGGTTTCGCTGACTGCCTTCTCGCGACGGATGGTGTCGTGGAAGTCGGCATTGCCACCATCGACGATGATGTCTCCCGGTTCGAACAGTTCGGTGAGTTGGTTGATGACGGCATCAGTGCCCTTACCTGCCTGGACCATGATGATCGCCGTGCGCGGCTTTGCGAGTGAGGCGACGAAGTCTTCGATGGTCTCAGAGGCGACGAAACCTGCCTCTGGATGCTCGCTGGTGAGTAGGCGAGTGCGCTCGGGAGAGCGGTTGTAAACGGCGACGGTGTTGCCTTCGCGGCTAGCGAGGTTGCGGGCGAGATTCGAGCCCATCACCGCCAGCCCGACCACGCCGATATTCGCCTGTGCTGCGCTGGTGTCTGACACATTCACTCCTAGGGGTCGATGGATTCCAGACCGTCTTCAAGGCTAGCGGCTGGATGCGAATTGCGCAGTAGTTGTTGGGTTCTGCTCATTTTGACAGAGCAGATGTAACTGATAAGTTAACCCATTGAAATCTGATTTATTCGGTGCGATACCGCCAAATGATCTGATGTAAAGAAGCGTCTGAGAAGAGTGGCGGAGCGTCAATGACTGATGTAAAACAGCCCATCATTGTGATGGGCGTCCAGGGCTGTGGAAAATCCACCGTCGGGCAGGCGCTCGCGGATTCCCGCGGAATGCGTTTCCTCGATGGCGATTCACTGCACAGCGCAGAAGCCAAGGAAAAGATGGCGTCCGGGCATCCGCTCACCGACGTCGACAGGCTGCCCTGGCTCACCCGCATCGCCGAGACCATCGCCGAGGCGCTGGACAACGGCGACCCGCTGGTCGTCGCCTGCTCAGCCCTCAAGGTGAGCTACCGCGACATGATGCGCGACATCGTGCCCAGCCTCTACTTCGTACAACTCGAAGGCAGCCAGGCCTTGATCGCCGAGCGACTCTCTCACCGCAACCACGAGTACATGCCCCCCACATTGCTCGATTCGCAGTTCGCGACGCTCGAGCCGCTGACCTCTGTTGAGGCCGGCGTCCGGGTTGATCTCACACGCAGTCCCGCCGAAATCGTCGGGCTGATCACCACTCAGATAGGACAATGATGACCGACCTAGAGATGAACTGGGTGCTCTCGACGCCCGCACTTCTCGGAATCGCCGCATCAGCCATCGGGCTGCTGCTGGTGCTGATCATGAAGTTCAAGGTGCACGCATTCCTCTCGCTGATCATCGTGAGCCTGCTCACGGCAGTGGCGACCGGAATCCCCACCGCGGCCTTGATGCCCACACTGCTCGGCGGGTTCGGCAGCACACTCGGAAGCGTCGCGCTTCTCGTGGGTCTCGGGGCGATGCTCGGACGGATGCTGGAAACCAGCGGTGGTGCACAGGTGCTCACCGATGCCTTGATCAACAAATTCGGTGAGAAGCGCGCTCCCCTTGCCCTCGCCGTCGCCTCGCTGATGTTCGGGTTCCCGATCTTCTTCGATGCGGGCCTCGTCGTGATGCTGCCCATCATCTTCGCCGTGGCTCGTCGCCTCGGTGGTTCGTTCCTCATGTACGCGTTCCCGTCGGCCGTCGCCTTCTCTGTGATGCACATCTTCGTGCCACCGCACCCCGGCCCGGTTGCTGCAACCGGCTTACTGGGAGCGGATGTCGGACTCGTCCTGATCTTCGGCCTCATCGTCGCCCTGCCCACCTGGTACGTCGTCGGACACCTGTTCGGCCGCTACGTCGGCAAGAAGTACGACCTTCCGGTGCCGTCGATCCTGCGCGGAAGCACGGGTGACTTCGCTGACTTCGAATCGAAGCCAAAGCTCGGCACCATCCTCATGCTGCTGCTGCTGCCGCTCGGACTGATCTTCTTGAACACCGGCCTGAACATGGCTGCAACTGCAGGCCTCGTCTCGCTCGATGATGGCTGGGTCCAGGTTCTTCGCACGCTCGGTGAGACCCCTGTCGCCCTGCTGATCACCGTGCTGCTCGCGATGATCCTGCTCGGCTGGAGGAAGGGCAAGTCGGCAAGCCTCATCGACTCCGTCGTCGACAGCGCGCTCGGCCCGGTATGTTCTGTCATCCTCATCACCGGTGCAGGTGGAATGTTCGGTGGCGTCCTGCGCGCCAGCGGCATCGGCAACGCCGTCGCTGACTCACTCGATGCGATCGGCCTTCCCGTCATCGTCGCCGGCTTCGTGATCGCAGCCGTCGTGCGTGTCGCCCAAGGGTCGGCAACCGTCGCACTCACCACCGCAGCGGCGCTGATGCAGCCCGTCGTGATGGGAAACACCGACTACAGCCCGATCCAGCTCGCTGCAATCGTGCTCGCACTCGCTGCCGGTTCGGTATTCGCCGGTCACGTGAACGACTCAGGATTCTGGTTGGTCAGCCGCTTCTTCGAGATGGACACCAAGACCACACTGAAGACGTGGACTGTCGGCCAGGCCCTGGTCGCTGTCGTCGGCTTCGTGATTGCGCTCGCGATCTTCCTGATCGCCGGGCTCTTCTAGTCGTGTGAACGGGGGAGGGCTTCGGCCTTCTCCCGTTTTCGTCACGGCGCAGTACTACATGAAAGGCAGTTAGTCATGTCAAACCTGTTTGATATTTCCGGACGCATCGCTCTCGTCACCGGTTCAAGCCGTGGCATTGGCAAGGCGATCGCCAGGGGCCTGGCTGACGCCGGCGCCATCGTGATCCTGAACGGCATCAACGGTGAACGCCTCGAAGCAACACGCGCCGACTTCGCCGCTCGCTTCGGTGCAGACAAGATCTTCGCCCTGGCATTCGATGTGACGGATGACGTCGCTGTCGCGGCCGCCATCCAGTCGATCGAAGACGAGATCGGCCCGCTCCGCATCCTGGTCAACAACGCCGGCGTGCAGCACCGCGTGCCGATGCTTGACCTCGAAGTCGCCGACTGGGAACGCGTCATGAAGACCAACCTCACCAGTGCATTCCTTGTCGGGCGCGAAGCCGCCAGGCACATGATCCCGCGCGGCGAAGGCAAGATCATCAATATCGCCTCCGTCCAGACCGATCTGGCCCGCCCCACCATCGCGCCGTATACGGCATCGAAGGGCGGCATCCGCAACCTGACGCGTGCAATGACGGCCGAATGGGCCGAGCATGGTCTGCAGATCAACGCCATCGCGCCGGGTTACATCCACACCGAGATGACCCAGAACCTCGTCGACGACGAGAAGTTCAACTCCTGGATTCTCGGTCGCACTCCCGCACACCGCTGGGGAACCATCAACGATCTCGTGGGGCCAGCGCTCTGGCTTGCCGGTGACGGCTCACAGTTCGTCAACGGCCAGGTCGTCTTCATCGACGGTGGCATGACCGTCGTCGTCTAACCCGGTTCTCCAGCATCACCCGCTGGCCCGGCCAGCCCATTCACTCACTTCAACGAAGAGGATCCCCATGACAATCCCCAGCGAAACCCTCGCCGTCGTCGCCCACGCCGCAGGTGACCTGCGCGTTGACACCGTTCCGGTGGCTGTTCCGGATGCCGCAGAAGCGATCGTCGAGATCGCATACGGCGGCATCTGTGGCTCAGACCTGCACTATTGGCAGCACGGCGCTGCCGGTGAATCGATTTTGAAGGCGCCGATGACGCTCGGGCACGAGGTCGTCGGAACTGTCGTCCGGGCCGCCATCGACGGTTCAGGCCCCGCTGTCGGCACCCAGGTCGCCGTGCATCCGGCAACGCCAGGCGCCGGAGACGGCGCCCGCTATCCCATCGACCGTCCTAATCTGTCGCCCGGCTGCACCTACCTCGGTAGTGCTGCTCGCTTTCCGCACACCGACGGCGCGTTTTCGAAGTTCGTCACCCTGCCCACCCACATGCTGCGCGCTCTTCCCGCCGGACTGTCGCTCCGCCAGGCTGCTCTCGTCGAGCCGGCCAGCGTCGCGTGGCACGCGGTCTCCCGTGCGGGTGATCTGACGGGGAAGCGTGTTCTCGTGATCGGTGCAGGTCCGATCGGATCCCTTATTGTCGCCGTGGCCACGCGCGCAGGCGCGGCTGAGATTATCGCCACCGACATGCACGAGCTGCCGCTGGCAACCGCGACGGCCGTCGGCGCGACCCGCACCCTTATCGCGACCGATGCGGATGCCATTGCTGCCGTCGACGCAGACGTCGTCTTCGAATCATCCGGAAGCTACCGGGGACTGGCATCCGCTGTTCGTGGCGCAACCCGTGGCGGACGTGTCGTCATGGTCGGTCTGCTGCCCTCCGGTGAGCAGCCAGCGCTTATCTCACTCGCCATCACCCGCGAGCTCGAACTCGTCGGATCATTCAGGTTCAATGACGAGATTGATGAGGTCATCGCGGCTCTGGCCGACGGCAGCCTCGACATCGATCCCGTTGTGACACACGAGTTCGATGCTGCAGATGCGCTCCAGGCATTCGAGGTCGCACGCGACTCGTCGACCTCGGGCAAGGTGCTGCTGCGCTTCTGATCTGCAGGCCTCGGCCTCGAGATCGAGGCCAGCAGGGCCTCGAAATATCTAGCTGAAGAACGGCCGCGCGGTCTCTGCCCAGGTGGACTCGACCTCACTCACCGTACGTCGCATGATGAGCTCCATCGACTCCCGCGCGGCCAACGGATGCCCGCCCTGAATCGCGTCGGCGACATCCACGTGCCACTGCAGTGCGGTCTCGTGGGGATGAGTGGGCATCAGGCCGAGTTCGGTGCGACCGGAGAGCACAGCAGCGATGGGGCCGTCGAGCTTGGCAAACATCTCGTTGCCTGAGCCATGCAGCACGAGCTTGTGGAACAGGATGTCGAGTTCAAGAAAGTGTTCGAGGTCGCCGGAGCGCCCGACGGTGCGCATCTGGGCCGCAGTCGCCATCAGCTCGCCAGACAGGATTTGCGGGCTGTGAGTTGCGGCAAGTTCAGCCGCCATCGGTTCAACCGCCGCACGCAACTCCGTGAGCGAGCGCAGCTGGGCGGCGCGGCCTGCACCGGCCAGGCGCCAGCGGATGAGCGTCGGGTCGTATGCGTTCCACGCAGAGTGTGGGAGCACCCTGATCCCGAGGCGCTTGACCGACTCGACGAGCCCGATCGTCTGCAATACCCGCACTGCTTCCCTGGCTACAGACCGGCTGACGCCGAGGCGCTGCCCGATCTCATCCGAGCGGATGATCGACCCGGCAGGATAGGTGCCGTCGACGATCGAGGTACCGACGTCGTCGAGCACGCGGGAGTGGAGGCTTGACGACATATCCGTACCTTATCGGGCCGCGGAGGAGTGCACTTCGCCCCATGCCGCGAGGCCGGAATCCACGATAAGAAACCTGCGCTAGACTGGGCAACTGAACTTCGGCGAGGGATTCGCGGCTACTGGAAACAGCTGCTGTGGCATCCGTTATCGACGCGGCGAGAAGACCCCTTCGGACTTTCCTCACGCTGACATGCGTTCGAGTTGAACCAGTACACCGATTCGCCAGGCACCGCCTGCGAACATCATCTGGGTCGAAAGGCCCGCAAGGAGACATCTCATGGCTGACAACTACACCCTCGACGCAGAACTGCGCGAGAACTTCGGCAAGGGCTTCGCTCGCCGCCTTCGCGTCGCTGGCAAGATCCCCGCCGTCATCTACGGCCACGGCACCGACCCGGTGCACGTTGCCGTTCCGGCCCACCAGACCGCACTGGTCCTGCGTAAGGCCAACGCCATCATCGAGATCAAGCTCGACGGCGAAAGCCACCTGACCCTGGTGAAGGATGTCCAGAAGGACCCCGTTCGCCAGATCATCGAGCACATCGACCTTATCGTCGTTCGCAAGGGCGAAAAGGTCCAGGTTGAGGTTGCAATCCACGTTGTGGGTGAAGCAGCTGCCGGCACCAACATTGACTTCGACACCAAGACCCTGCTCCTCGAGGTCGAAGCTGTCAACATCCCCGAGAACGTCGTCGTCGACGTCGATGGCCTCGAAGAGGGCGCGCAGATCCACGCCAAGGACATCACCCTTCCCGAAGGCGCCTCGCTCATCACCGACGCTGACGCCCTCGTGCTCTACGTCCACGTGCCGCGTGGCGAGTCTGACGACGAAGGCACCGCCGAAGCTGAGGCACCGGCAGCCGAGTAGTCATCCCCAACTGGTTTCGTCGTAAGCGGAGGAATCCCCTGGACGAGAATCTCTGGCTCGTAGTCGGGCTCGGTAACCCCGGGCCCGGCTACGCCGGTAATAGACACAATGTCGGTCAGATGGTTCTGGCCGAACTTGCCGACCGTATGTCGGCCAACTTCAAGTCGCACAAGGCCAATGCCACCGTGGCCGAGGGACGCAGTTTTCCCGGCGGTCCCCGACTGATACTCGCCAAGCCGAATACGTTCATGAACGTGTCAGGCGGCCCGGTCGCGGCTCTACTTCGCTTCTACTCCATCCCGCCGTCGCGCCTGATCGTCGTTCACGACGAGCTCGACATCCCCTTCGACACCCTCAAGCTCAAGGTGGGTGGTGGCCACGGCGGTCACAACGGACTGCGCGACATCATCGCCGCAACAGGCACAGGCGACTTCATCCGCCTCCGCGTCGGCGTCGGGCGTCCCCCCGGCCGACAGGATGCCGCAGACTTCGTGCTTCGCGACTTCTCATCCACAGAGCGCCCCGTTCTCCCTTCGCTGCTGTCTGATGCAGCGGATGCCGTCGAGCTCGTTGCCGCTGAAGGCCTGGTTGCCGCTCAACAGAAGGTGCACAGCCCGTAGCCCTGGCCGACGGCTGCGTCAGCAGGAAGTGCCCAGCCAGCACTGGATTAGACTTGGGATGTGATCCTCCAGGGCTTAATCGCAGCGCTTTCTGGCGCCTCCACGTTCGATAAGGCACTGGGCTTCGCAGCCAGGGACGCCGATTTCTCGCTGACAGAGGGTCTGCGAGCACCGCTGTTGGCAGCGTTGCTCGGGCAACGACGCACGCTGGGCGAGACTCAGGCGCTCTTCGTCATCACGGCAACGGGGCGCGACTCTGAAGCCCTTCGCGAGAATCTGGCCTGCTTCGCACCTGGCTCAACGCCAGACGGTCAGAACCACGCCGAGATCGTCGATTTCCCCGCCTGGGAGACCCTGCCGCACGAACGACTGAGCCCGAGCGCCGAGATCGTCGGTCGTCGTCTCTATGCGCTGCGCCGCATGCGTGACTGGGAGAAGTCAGACCCGGCAACCCGGCGTCCGCTCATCGTGGTTGCCTCGGTTCGTGCTGCACTGCAGCCCGTTGCAGACAACCTCACCGACTATGAGCCCATCGAACTGGTCGCCGGTGCGCGCGGCCATGACCTCGCGCAGATCTCCCTGCAGCTGGTCAACGTGGCATATTCCCGCGTCGACATGGTCACCAGGCGCGGTGAGTTCGCTGTACGCGGTGGCATCCTCGACGTGTTCCCGGCGATTGCGCCGCATCCGTATCGCGTCGAGTTCTTCGGTGACGAGGTCGAGCAGATCCGTGCGTTCTCCGTGGCTGACCAGCGCTCGATGGCCGAGCCGATCGAGTCAGTGTCGCTGCCGCCGAGCCGCGAGCTGCTGCTGAGTCCCGCTGTCCGCCAGCGCGCGGCCGAGATGCAGCATGAGTTCCCGAGCCTGTCGAGCATGCTCGCCAAAATCGCAGACGGCATCCCCGTCGAGGGCATGGAGAGCCTGGCACCCGCACTTCTCGAGCGGCTGGTTCCCGTCACGCACTACCTGCCGACCGGCGCCGCCGTTGCCGTCATCTCGCCCGAACGCGTCGCATCGCGGGCTATCAGCCTGGCCGAGACGAACCGCGAGTTTCTCTCGGCGGCCTGGAATGCCGCAACCGCGGGGGCCGAGGCTCCGATCGACCTTGATTCAGGTGACTTCATCACCCTGGGCGCGCTCAAGGAATCGGTGAAGTACTCGGCTCCCGGCCAGCAGGCACCCACCCACCCGTGGTGGACGCTCAGCACCTTCCAGGCGGCTCCCGACGACGCTCCGGTGCTACCTGAGCACCGCGAGATTGACGATCTGCTCACCGTGCGTATCGATGCAGAAGCCGTACCGAGTTTTCAGGGCAGTGTCGAGGGAGCGGTCACCCACCTGGGCACGCGCCTGAAAGACGGATGGACCGTCGTCATCACTGCGCGCGGCATCGGCCTGGTCGAACGCGCAGCAGACGTGCTCGCCGAGTTCGAACTACCAGCCCGCATCGTGCCCGAGTTTCCCGCCGATCCCGAACCCGGCATCGCATACGTGGTACAGGCATCCGTCGAGCATGGTTTCGAGATGCCGGAGACCAAGCTCACCCTGGTGAGCGAGACCGAGTTCTACGGCCGCACCATCGGCTACGACGCCCGCCAGGTGAAGAAGCTGGCCACCAGGCGGAAGAACGTCGTCGACCCGCTGCAGCTGACGGCTGGCGACTACGTCGTGCACCAGACGCACGGCATCGGCAAGTTCGTCGAACTCACCCAGCGCGAGGTCTCAAGCGGCGGGCGCAACCCGGTCAAGTCCAAGCGTGAATACCTGGTGCTCGAATATGCGCCGTCCAAGCGCGGGCACCCCGGCGATCGTCTGTTTGTGCCGACAGACCAGCTCGACCTGCTCAGTCGATACGTCGGCGGTGAGGCTCCTGCGCTCAGCAAGATGGGCGGCAGCGACTGGTCTGCGGCCAAGACCAAGGCGCGCAAGGCCGTGCGCGACATCGCCGTTGAGCTGGTCAAGCTCTACTCGGCGCGGATGGCGAGCAAAGGCCACGCATTCGGCCCCGATACTCCCTGGCAGCGCGAGCTGGAAGAGGCGTTCCCATTCGCGGAAACGCCCGACCAGCTCACTACCATCGACGAGGTCAAGGCCGACATGGAGCGGCCCATCCCGATGGATCGCCTGCTCTCGGGTGACGTCGGCTTCGGCAAGACAGAGGTGGCGGTGCGCGCCGCGTTCAAGGCCATTCAGGATGGCAAGCAGGTTGTGATGCTTGTACCGACAACCCTGCTCGTGCGTCAGCACATGGAGACGTTCCAGGAACGCTTCGCCGGTTTCCCCGTGCACCTGCGCGCGCTTTCTCGGTTCCAGACCGAGAAAGAGTCCAAGGAGACCATCGCCGGACTGCTCGACGGCACCGTCGACATGGTGATCGGTACCCACAGGCTGCTCTCCGGCTCGATCATCATCAAGGATCTCGGCCTCGTCATCATCGATGAAGAGCAGCGATTCGGCGTCGAGCACAAGGACGCGCTGAAGAAGCTGAAGACAAACGTCGACATCCTGGCCATGAGCGCCACCCCGATCCCGCGCACGCTCGAAATGGCTGTCACCGGAATCAGGGAGATGTCGACCCTGGCCACCCCGCCGGAAGACCGGCATCCGATCCTCACCTTCGTCGGCCCGTATTCCGAGCGGCAGGTCGGCGCGGCGATTCGCCGCGAGCTTTTGCGCGAGGGGCAAATCTTCTTCGTGCACAACCGGGTATCGAGCATCAACCGGGTGGCGGCCCAGCTCAAGGAGCTGGTACCGGAGGCAAGGATCGCCGTCGCGCACGGTCAACTTCCCGAAGCCGTGCTCGAGCAGGTCGTCGTCGACTTCTGGGAGCGCAAGTTCGATGTGCTCGTCTCGACGACGATCATCGAAACAGGCCTCGACATAGCCAACGCGAACACCATCATCATCGACAGGGCAGACAAATACGGTCTCAGCCAGCTGCACCAGCTGCGTGGCCGAGTCGGCCGTGGACGCGAGCGCGCATACGCGTACTTCCTCTACGACGAGAACAAACCGCTGTCAGAGACAGCCCACGAACGCCTCTCGACCATCGCAGCCAACAACGAACTCGGCAGCGGTATGCAGGTAGCGCTGAAAGACCTCGAGATCCGTGGTGCAGGTAACCTGCTCGGTGGCGAGCAGGCCGGTCACATCGCCGGTGTCGGCTTCGACCTGTACCTGCGGATGATCGGCGAAGCCGTCTCAACGTTCAGGGGAGACGTCGCAGAAGGCCAGACAGAGCTGCGCCTCGAACTGCCCGTCGACGCCCACATTCCCGAGGACTACGTCGACAGCGAGCGACTGCGGCTCGAGGCTTACCAGAAGCTCTCGTCGGCAAGCTCACCGGCGGCCAAGGACGACCAGATCGACCTCGTGCTCGAGGAACTCACCGATCGCTACGGCGAACCGCCGCTGCCGGTGAAGAACCTGATCGCCGTCTCCCGGCTCCGCAGGCAGGCCCAGCGGGCCAGCCTGAGCGAGGTAGTCGCCATGGGCTCGAACCTCAGGGTTGCACCGGCCGACCTCGCCGATTCGATCCAGGTTCGTCTGCAACGAATGTACCCTGGCGCGCGCTACTTCACGCAGAACGGTTCACTCACTGTGCCATTGCCCCGCGTGAACGGTGAGGCTCCGGATGACGCGACGCTGATCGCGTGGGCGGGTACGTTCCTCGACGCCATCTTCCCGCCGGCGAAGACGGAAGCAGTAGCTCAGTAGCTCAGTAGCTCAGTAGCGCGCCTGCGTTCTAGCCAGCCAGTGTGCGCTCGCGCGCGTGAGCCCTGTACGTGCGAGCCCGCAGCATCACGACGATCGCCGAGATGACCATCGAGATGCCGGAGCCGAGAAGCACGGCGAGGGTGGCTTCGTCGATCACTTCGTTCTGGCCGCGGAATGCGAGCTCGCCCATCAGCAGCGAGACGGTGAAGCCGATTCCGCCGAGGCAGGCGACCACGATGATGTCCGGCAGCGCCAGTACTGTGCCGCCACGTCGCTTCGAGATCGAGGCTCCCAGCCAGCCGGCGAGGGTGATTCCGACGAACTTGCCGACAGGCAGTGCGATGATGATTCCCCAGAACGCCGGGCTCAGCGCTGAAATGCTCACCTGCGGAATGGCGACCATGGCAGCAGAGAACGCGAACAGCGGCAACACGACGCCGTTGGAGTACGGCTCGATGATGTAATGCGCGCGACCGGCAGGAACGCGGGCCATCACGAGGCCGAGCACCACGCCGGCGATGGTGGCGTGCACTCCTGACTGGTAGGTGAAGTACCAGGTGAGGACGCCAAGCACGACGAGCGAGGCCACCAGGGGCCACTGCGGCTTTCGAGACAGGATCCAGTTGGAGCGTGGCTTGAGCAGCCGGCTGATCATGCCAAACAACGTCGCCGTGATGGCAGCAAAGCCGATGTACTGCATCTGGGCATCCTGGGTGAAGAAGAACGCAATGATCAAGATAGCGATCAGGTCGTCGAGCACCGCCAGCGCGAGCAGGAACACCCGCACCCGAGTCGGAAGGCCCTTCCCGAAGACAGCGAGCACGCCGAGCGCGAAAGCGATATCCGTTGCCGTGGGTACCGGCCAGCCGGAGGAGAGATGACTGCCACTCGTGACGACCAGGTAGATGACAGCCGGGATGATGACACCGCCGAGTGCGGCAAACGCGGGCAGGGCGGCCTTGCTTGCACTGTTGAGATCGCCGATCACCAGCTCGCGCTTCAGCTCGACGGCAACATTGAAGAAGAACAGCGCGAGGATGCCGTCGCTGATCCAGTGGCTGATCGACAGGTCGAGGCCAAAGATGCCGAGATCACGATGTTCGTCGAAGAACGCGATCATGTCGTTGCCGAACGACAGGTTCGCGAGGAGAAGGCCGAGTGCAGCTGCGATCAGCAGCAGCGCTGCCGCGTAGCGCTCAGAGCGGATGAAATTCATGCGGGAGGCTGTCATGAGTGCCTGTTCCAACCCAAACGGGTTCGTGTAGAGATCGAGAGTGGAATCCTCCACCCGCCGACCAGACTTCCCGGCTCACCAGAATTTCAGTTTAGCGAAGCGGTCTACGATGTTGTGAACTGTGCACGCGCTTAAGGAAGACATGACCGACAATTCTCAGCAGGACCAACTCAACATCCTGATCGCTACCGTGGCGCAGCTCCGTGCACCTGGGGGGTGCCCCTGGGACGCTGAACAAACACACGCCTCGCTCGTGCAGTACCTCATCGAGGAGAGCCACGAACTGATCGAAGCGATCGAGAGTGGCAACCGTGACGACATGCTCGAGGAACTCGGCGACGTGCTCTACCAGGTGCTGTTCCACGCCGATATCGCGGCGCACACCAGCGGTGAAGACTTTGACATCCAGGATGTCGCTGCCCACATGAATCAGAAGATGGTCGGCCGTCATCCGCACGTATTCGGTGGAACCCAGCTGGAGACAGCCGAAGAAGTCGTCGCTGCCTGGGATGGCTACAAGGCACAGGAAAAACCGAACCGCACCAGCGTGCTCGACGGAATTCCGCAGGGGATGCCTGCACTGGCGCTGGCCGACAAAGTGCTCGGACGCGCACACAAGATCGGATTGCTTGATCCGAACGCCCCGCAGGCGATGCCAATTGAGAGCGAAGACGACCTCGGTCCGCTGCTGCTGGCGATCGTTGCATCGGCCAAGGCCAATGGGCTCGACTCCGAGCGTGCGCTGCGCAGTGCACTCCGTGATCTGCAGGACGAGATCCGGGATGCCGAACAGCACGATCAGCGTGACCAGGGCGATCAGTTCGACGCTGGCATCATCGGTCGCCAGCTGGACTAGGACATGGCGAACTACACAGACAACCTCGATGACAACACCGAGGAAGCATCCGGCGCGCTGAATTCATCTCGCCGATCATTCTTGAAAGCAACGGGAATCGCCGCAGCAGGCTTTGCCGCCGGCGGCATCAGCGGCGGGACAGTGGGAGCCGCCGTCGGATCAGCCCTCGGCGCTCGGGCGGCCGAGAACGCTGAGTTCGCCCGGCCGCTCAACGCCCGCTCGGAGCCCGGCTTCGACCATGTCGTCGTGCTGATGTTCGAGAACCGGTCCTTCGACAACATCCTGGGCTGGCTGTACACGCCAGACACGGTGCCTGACGGTCAGCAGTTCGACGGTCTGGCTATGGGTAAGTACACAAACACGGCACCGGATGGCACGGTCATCGAGGCCCAAGCGTACAGCGGGTCAACCGACGAGATCATGGGGTCGCCCAACCCTGACCCCGGCGAGCAATACCAGCACGTGAACACGCAGCTGTTCAATACAGTCGACCCCGCATCGAACGAACGGCTGTACACAGAGCCGCTCAAGGCCCCGTTCAACGCGCCGAAGCCCGGTCAGGTCGCCACCAACTCGGGCTTTGTGCACGACTACGACATCAACTATCGGCTGCTCAACAAGGGCAAGGCGCCCTCGGCCGACGATCTGCGGCTGGCGATGGGTGGCTTCACGCCCGACATGCTTCCGGTCACCTCGACACTCGCGCGTAACTTTGCGGTCTTCGACCACTGGTACTGCGCTGTGCCGTCGCAGACGTTCTGCAACAGGTCGTTTTTCCACGCATCCACCTCGCACGGTTTCGTCACGAACGACAAGAGTGGCGGCTACACCAAGTGGCTGAATGCCCCGAAGGCGCCCACGATCTTCAACCGACTCGAGGATGCCGGGATCTCGTGGCGTGTGTACTACGACGCGACCCAGCTGGTGTCGTTCACCGGCGTCATCCACGCCCCTGTACTTGAGAAGTACTGGAAGACGAACTTCAGAACCATGGAGCAGTACCACCTCGATGCCAAGAACGGAACGCTACCGGCGTACGCGTTCATCGAGCCGCGGATGACCTTCAATCACAACGACATGCACCCGCCGGTTGGCAAAGTTCGCGAGAGCGACGTCAACGGTGTCGAAGTCTTCAGTGATGCTATCTCCGACGTACGAGCGGGCGAAGCGCTGCTGCACGACGTGTATACCTCGATCAAGACGTCGGCATCGTCGACGGGTTCCAACGCGGGCAACACTCTCTTGCTCGTGACCTTCGACGAGCACGGCGGAACCTACGACCACGTCGCTCCACCGACGGCGACCCCGCCTTCGAGCCCGGCGACAGAGGGGGAGATGGGGTTCACCTTCGATCGCCTCGGCCTGCGGGTACCCACCATCGCGATCTCGGCCTATACGCGGGCCGGAACCGTCATCAACACCGAAATGCATCACGCCGCGGTGATCAAGACGCTCAGTCGCCTGCATGGTCTCGCCCCGCTCACCGAGCGTGACGAGGTGGCGAATGACCTGTTCTCCGTGGTCAACAGGCAAACTCCTCGGCCCGTGTCCGACTGGCCGGACACTCATCCGCAGTACACGCCGCCGAACGCAGAACTGTCGCCGATACCGCGAGAGAAGTACAAGGGTCGACCGCTCAGTTCACCGGCCAAGGGCTTGATCGGCCTCTTGATCGCGCGTTTCGGCGCCCCGGGCCAGAGCGCGCCTGACACGTACGGAGAGGCGTTCGACACGCTGATGCTGCACGGTAATGGCCTGTTCGGCACGACCGACTAGCTGCTACGCGATCCGGCTTCCGGTCGGCAGCTTGCGCGCCGGTGTGCTCGTGCGCCGCCAGGCCCAGAACAGCGCGCCGGCGCCCATCAGCAGGTGGATGCCAAGGCCGACGAACCAGGACGGCACAGTTGTCGCGTAGATATCCTGCGGGTCAGGGTTTGCGCCGTCGGTGTAGCCCTCATTCGGCAGCGCTGCCTGTGCGCAGTAGTCGTTCACGTTGTGCAACTCCGGGCTCTCCTGAGCAGAGCGCACGGCGTACGAGATCCAGCCGAACACGTCGGACGGGTATCCGCTCTCATCGCTCACTGTGGGTGACGAGTCGGCGACGACAACGTAGGGATTCGCTGCCAGGACCCACCAGTACAGATCGAAGCGCGGAACCTCGTATGTGGAGGTGACGGGTGGTGCGCAGACGATATCGGACTGGGCGCCGGTGTCAGAGTCGTAGCTCGATGAGGCCACATCGATAAACACCGACGTCGCTTCCGATCGGGTCGCACTGCCAAGCAGCGCAAACGCGATCAGGGTTCCGACGCTGAGTGCTGCAACGACCAGGTAGGTGACGACGATGGAGAACAGGCCACGACCGAGCACGCCTGACAGGCCGACGCCGATCGCCGCGATCACTCCGAGTTCAATCGCAAGAACCAGGATTGATATCAGGATTGTGGCGACCGAGACCTTGCCGAGGATCACGGCGAAGCACAGGAACGGCACAGCGGCAACCAAAAAGGCCAGGGCGGTGATCCAGGCAGCGATGAACTTCCCGAGCACGAGTTGGCCCGTGGTGATAAGCGTCACCTGGGTGGTCGCCAGCGTGCCGGCTTCGCGGTCGCCGTTGATCGCATTGCCAGAGAGTGCGGGTGAGACGAGGGTGCCGAGCAGGAGAACGAACAATACGACGATCGAGTAGATAGCCCCGCCGCCGGTCTCCCACGCCGATGTCGCTATCCAGACGAGTACCGTAACAGCGGCGACCAGAAGAATGAAGATTCCAAGCAGCACGTACCACGCGACGCCGCGGGCTCGCTGCCGCAGCTCAAGGGTCACGATCAGCCAGAGGCCGGACCAGTACGTGCGCCAGGGGGAGTCTTGGGCGCCCTGCGGTGCCTCGTTCTCGCGCGCGTCGGTCACGTCGATGCGGCTCACAGGCTGACCCCTCCAGTTGCGTTGTTGGTTCTGCTCAGGTCAAGGAATGTGTGCTCCAGGTCGCCGACGGCCGGGCCATATGCCGAGATCGGCACACCCAGGCCGATCAGCCGGGACAACAGCTCGGCCGCTGCGGCTTCGTGGGCGACCTGCACGAGCGTGCCGAGGTTGTCAGTGCTGCTGATGTCAGGTCCCACCCCCACCTCGGCCAGCGCTGCGGCAAGTGCGACGGGATTCAAGGAACGGATGCGCCACGCCCTGGCGCTGGCTTCTGCCTGCGCGATGCGGTCGGCGCCGACGGTTCGTCCGCTCGTCATGTAGACGGCGGCATCGGCCATCTCGTCGAGTTCGGCCAGCACGTGGCTGGAGATCAGAATCGCCGTTCCCTCGCCGGCCAGCCTTCTAATCAGGTCGCGGAGCGCTGCTCGGGCTGACGGATCCAGGCCGGAGGCCGGCTCGTCGAGCAGCAAAACCGACGGGTTGTGCACCAGCGCCCGCGCCAGGCTGAGGCGCTGCTTCTGGCCGCGGGAGAGCACACGGGACGGCTGGTCGGCCAGCGCGGTGAGATCAGTGAGTGCGATCAGCTCTGCCGCCCGTTGTTCGGCCAGGGCGCGCGGCATCCGGTACATCCGTCCGGTGACGTTGAGGGCAGCACGCACGCTCAGGGTGGGCCAGGCGCCGAGGGCATCAGGCATCCAGCCCATTGAGGCGCGCACGGCGGCAGGGTCCGTGAGCGGATCGTGACCGGCGACGCTGATGGTGCCGGCATCGGGGGCAAGCAGGGTGGCGAGCATCAGCATGAGGGTGGTCTTGCCAGAGCCGTTGGGACCGATGAGCGCGGTGACCGAGCCTGGCGCGACGCTGAGCGTCGCATCCTGCACGGCGTGCACTGAGCCAAAACTGCGGCTGACTCCGACGACGTGGATTCCACCCGACACTGCGTTGTTCATCTGACTCCCCGTTGGTTCTGCCGATGGAGGCAGATTGGCTGAGAGTCTACTGGGGCGTGAAAGCAAGTTCGCGGAGCCTAACCTCACTGGTGCTGGCGTGCCGTTGCCGTTAGCGTCTGAACATGAGCGAAACGTCATTCAAAGAACTACTGGCCGCCCAGATCGGAAACGAGTTTGCTGCATCGCAGCAGTACATCGCCATCGCCGTCTGGTTCGACAACCAAGACCTTCCGCAGCTGGCCGCACATTTCTATCGCCAGTCGCTCGAAGAGCGCAACCACGCCATGATGCTGGTGCAGTACCGACTCGACCGTGGTCTCGACATTGTGATTCCGGGCATCCCTGCAGTGCGCAATGACTTCGCGAACGCCGTGGAGCCGATTGCACTCGCCCTGGAGCAGGAGAAGCAGGTCACCAGCCAGATCGAGGCGCTGTTCAAGGCGGCTCGCGCAGACGGCGACGCCCTCGGCGAGCAGGCGATGCTGTGGTTCCTCAAAGAACAGATCGAAGAGGTCGCCTCGATGTCGACCCTGCTCACTATCGCCAAGCGTGCGGGTGACAACTGGTTCGACCTGGAGAACTTCATCGCTCGCGAGAACGTTGGCGACGGCGGACTCGAAGCGGATGCACCTGGTGCAGCCGGCGGAGCGCTCTAACCTCCTGAATCTGTCACGCTTGCCGTCGGCGGCGTTGTCGCCGACGGCAAGCTGGCAGAATTGATGCATGGCGACTTCTGTAACCCCTCCCCGTGGCATGCGCGACTTCCTCCCGGCCGAAAAGGCAACCAGGGAGCATGCACTGGGGATCATCAGGACGAGCTTCGCCTCACACGGCTTCGACGAGATCGAGACTCCGGTCATGGAGGATTCCTCCCGGCTGCACTCCGGTCTCGGTGGCGACAACGAAAAGCTTGCATTCGCCGTCATGAAGCGTGGCCTGGGGGCAGAAGACCTCATTGCCGCGGCAGAGACCGGCGATGTACTCTCACTCGCCGACCTTGGCCTGCGCTTCGACCTGACAGTGCCGCTTGCCCGGTTCTACGCCACCCACAGGGCTAACCTGCCGACAGTGTTCAGATCCATTCAGATCGCGCCGGTCTGGCGAGCCGAACGCCCGCAGAAGGGCAGATACCGCCAGTTCATGCAGTGCGACATCGACATCATCGGCGAGGCCAGCGCGCTCGCCGAGATCGAGCTCATCACCGCGACGGCAGCAGCCCTCGATGCCCTCGGGCTCACCGGCTGCTCGATCCGCATCAATGACCGCCGTATCCTCAGCACGCTGCTCGCCCACTGGGGTGTGCCGGCCGAGCTCACCGAACGTGCGCTGATCACCATCGACAAGCTCGACAAGATCGGGGTCGACGGCGTCGTCGCAGAGCTCGGTGCTCTCGGCATCATCGACGACGGCAATGCAGCGGATGCCGTGGCAGCCACCCTCAACTCGATCGGTGACGCCGGCTGGCACCTCACAGACGGTGTCGTCGCTCCGCCGGCCTGGCTCGACCAGGACGCATACGCCGACCTGCTCACGCTGAAGGCCGCGGTTCCGGGTATTGAGATCGTCTTCGACCCGACACTGGTGCGTGGCATGGGCTACTACACCGGCACAATCTTCGAGATCGCACACCCCACCAGGGGATACTCGCTCGGCGGTGGCGGACGCTACGACGGCATGATCGGCCGCTTCCTCGGCACGGATGTTCCGGCATGCGGCTTCTCGATCGGCTTCGAACGCATCGTCGACCTGCTCGAAGAAGACGAGGCATCGGCACAGAACGCCGTCGTCCTCGTTCACGAGAAGGACGCTGACCCCGCAGTGCTCGTTGCGCTCAAGGGCCAGCTCATCACACAGGGCCTGCGGGTGCGCCTCGAGCGCAGGGCCAAGAACATGAAGGCGCTGCTCGAACGCGCAGCGGATGCAGGATACGGCCGCTTTGCCTTCGTCGGTACCGAGGCGTCAGATGCCGATTCACTGGAGTTCAAGTCGCTTCGGTGACCTCGCGGCTAGACTGGCAGCTGATGACAGCGTCGTTTTCAAACAAACCATCAACACAGAACACAGGAGATAGTTGTGGCTCTCATTGAGGCAGTAGACGCCCGCGAAATTCTCGACTCCCGGGGTAACCCAACGGTCGAGGTCGAGGTTTTGCTTGAGGATGGCACGGTCAGCCGTGCCGCCGTACCCTCCGGCGCATCGACCGGCGCATTCGAAGCATACGAACTGCGCGACGGCGACAAGGATCGCTACCTCGGCAAGGGCGTGCTGAAGGCCGTCGACGCTGTGATCGAAGACCTCGGACCGGCGATCGAAGACCTCGACGCCACCGACCAGCGCATCGTTGACGCCGCCCTCAGGGAGGCAGACGGTACCGATAACAAGGAGCGCCTCGGCGCCAACTCGATCCTCGGCGTGAGCCTGGCCGTTGCCAAGGCAGCTGCACACTCTGCCGACCTGCCGCTGTTCCGCTACCTCGGTGGCCCGAACGCGCACACGCTGCCCGTTCCACTGATGAACATCATCAACGGTGGCTCGCATGCAGACAACGACGTTGACATCCAGGAATTCATGATCGTTCCGCTGGGTGCAGACACGTTCAGCGAAGGCCTGCGCTGGGGCGTTGAGACCTACCACGCCCTCAAGGGCCTGCTGAAGTCGAAGGACCTCTCCACCGGCCTCGGCGACGAGGGTGGATTCGCTCCCAACCTGCCGAGCAACCGTGCGGCGCTCGACCTCATCGTCGAGGCCATCACCCTCGCCGGCTACACGCCTGGCAAGGACATCGCCCTGGCACTCGACTGCGCAGCAACCGAGTTCTACAAGGACGGTTCGTACAACTTCGAAGGCAAGCAGCTGTCGGCCACCGAGATCGTCGCGTACTACGCAGAGCTCGTTGAGGCATACCCGCTCGTCTCGATCGAAGACCCGCTCGAAGAAGAAGACTGGGACGGCTACGTCCACCTCACCGAGCAGCTCGGCGACAAGGTGCAGATCGTCGGAGATGACCTGTTCGTCACCAACCCGGTTCGCCTGGCCAAGGGTCTCGCGATCGGCGCAGCAAACTCGATCCTGGTGAAGGTCAACCAGATCGGCACGCTCACTGAGACGCTCGACGCCGTTGCCCTCGCGCAGCGCAGCGGATACACCGCAATCCTGTCGCACCGTTCAGGTGAGACCGAAGACACCACCATCGCCGACCTGGCAGTGGCAACGGATGCCGGTCAGATCAAGACCGGTGCGCCTGCCCGCAGCGAGCGAGTCGCTAAGTACAATCAGTTGCTGAGGATCGAAGAAGAGCTGGGCGAGGCCGCGGTTTACGCCGGCCGTTCCGCTTTCCCTCGTTTCAAGGGCTAAGTAGTGACGAGAGCTCTCGAAGCGCTGGATGCACCCGCGCTTCGAGAGCTTTCTTTTTTGTGCAGGTATTCGTAAGCCAGCGAACGGAGTTGTAGTGGCAAAATCTCGCCCCCAACAGCAGCCGGTAGCCCTTGATGGCGCTGAATCGGCCGCAGGCGGCTGGCTGCGCGGCATCCGTGTTTCAGGCTTCTCATTTGTGATGATGGGCATCCTGGTGCTGGCGGTTGTAGTGCTTGCTCCCAGCCTGCGCACGTACGCTGAACAGCGGCAACAGATCGATCAGTTGCAAGACGGTGTGCAGTCAGCGCAGGCGGAAGTCGACAAGCTCAAGTCGGAACGCGAACGGTGGAATGACCGCACGTACATCACGACACAGGCTCGCGATCGGCTCTCCTATGTGCAGCCAGGCGACATCTCCTTCCTCGTGATCAACGATCTAGACCTGCCCACCACCGAAGCTGCAGACACTGCTCCGGTGAGTAAAGACATCCAAGACACCCAAGTCGATTGGCTCAAATCAATGTTTGCCTCTGTCATGACAGCCGGCCTCGCCCCCGAGGCGGTCGCCCAGTGACCAGACCCCCTTTCGACCCGCCGACCGACCGCGACATCGCGATCGTTTCAGCACAGCTGGGCCGCCAGGCCCGCGACGTCGCCGGTATTGCAGCGCGCTGCGTGTGCGGAGCGCCGACGGTCGTCGCCACAGCCCCACGTTTGAGCGACGGAACTCCGTTCCCGACGCTGTACTACTTAACGCACCCGGCAGCGACGGCCGCCATCTCGTTCCTCGAGGCCACTCAGGTCATGAACGAGTACAACCAGATGCTGGCGGATGACGCCGATCTGAAGGCCGCATACCTGGCCGCGCACCAGAGCTTCCTGGCCGATCGCGAAAAGCTCGGAACTGTGACAGAGGTCGCCGGGATTTCGTCAGGCGGTATGCCAGAACGCGTCAAGTGCCTGCATGCCCTTGCGGGCCATGCGCTGGCTGCCGGTCCAGGGGTCAACCCCATCGGCGATCTCGCACTCGAGCGCGCGAAGTGGTCACCCACCGTGTGCGAATGTCTGGACTATGAGTTTGATGAGGTCAGCCGGTCAGGCTCGGCGGACGCGTGAGGGATGGGATGCGACGACTAGGACTTGGCATCGGAGCTGTCATCGCTGGTGCGATGCTGTTCGGCTCTGTCGCTGTCGTCGCAGCCCCTGCTCAGGCCGACCAGGTTCGTGACCTCGAATACTGGTTGAACGACTACGGATTCAGCCAGGCCTGGAACACCACGCGTGGTGCCGGTGTCACTGTTGCTGTGATCGATACCGGTATCGCCACCGGCGTGGCCGATCTGGCCGGCGCTGTCTCAGGCGGTACCGACGTTTCGGGCATCGGATCGTCAGACGGGCGCATGCCTGTCGGAGAAGACAGCGACCACGGCACCATGGTGGCGTCGCTGTTGGCCGGACGCGGAACGGGCAACGGCAACGGCGTCATCGGTGTTGCACCTGCGGCGTCGCTGCTCTCGATTTCTGTTGCCTTCGGCAATTCAAGTTCGCCCGTGAGTAACGATGAGCAAATCGCCCAGGCGGTTCGCTGGGCCGTTGACAACGGGGCCGACGTCATCAACATGTCACTCACCCGCAACACCCTTGACTGGCCGCAGAGCTGGGATGACGCGTTCCTCTACGCGTTTGAGAATGATGTCGTCGTCGTCGCTGCAGCGGGCAACCGTGGCAGCGGTACCACCGAGGTCGGCGCCCCTGCCACGATCCCTGGCGTGCTGACCGTTGCCGGAGTCGACCGCAACAAGAAGGCGAGTTTCGACGCATCGTCGCAGGGAATCACGATCTCGGTCGCCGCACCGAGCGAGGAGCTCGTCGGCGTCAATCCCCAAAGCGACTACATGGTGTGGAACGGCACGAGTGCCGCGACGCCGATCGTGTCAGGACTTGTCGCGCTCGTGCGTGCCGCGCATCCCGAACTCGATGCAGCCCAGGTGATGAACAGGGTCATTGCAACAGCAGACTCCAACGGTCAGAGTGTTCCGAGCCCGATTTATGGAAACGGCCTGATCGACGCGGCCGCTGCGGTCAAGGCGGATGTGCCTGCCTCGACAGCTCAGACACCGGCTGCACTGCTTCAGGACTGGATTCACCTGCACCGCAGGGCAGAAAACACTCCGAGTTCCGGCGAAACACCATCGGTGATTGCGCCGGACGCGCCTCAGCAGGACCCCCCACTTCCGGTGCAGAGCGTGATGGCTGCATGGGTTCCCAACCAAATCACCATGACATATATCAGCTTGCCGCTCGGTGTACTTCTGGGATTTGGTATCCTAGTAACGCTGTTCGGCATCGGCGCCTCTCGGCACATCAAGCGCGTTCGACGAAATTACTGATCGTAAGCGCATTTCATTTCATGTAGGAGGCCTTTTCATCGTGCCCAAAATTCTCATCGTTGGCGGTGGCTACGCCGGTTTTTACACCGCTTGGAAGCTTGAGAAGTGGCTCCGCAACGGGGAAGCCGATGTAACAATCGTTGACCCGCTGCCGTACATGACGTACCAGCCGTTCCTTCCAGAGGTCGCCGCGGGCTCCATTGAGGCACGTCACGCCGTTGTTGCGCACCGTCGCCACCTCAAGAAGACGAACATCATCACCGCGAAGGTCACGAACGTGAACCACGCGGAGAAGAAGGCGACTATTCAGCCGCCCACAGGTGATGCATACGACTTCGAGTACGACATCGTCGTGGTGACTGCAGGAGCCGTCTCGCGCACCTTCCCGATCCCGGGCGTCGCAGACCAGGCAATCGGCCTGAAGACGATTGAAGAAGCAGTCGCGATCCGCGACCGTGTTCTCACCAACTTCGACAAGGCCGCAAACCTGCCTGCCGGTCCAGAGCGCGACCGCCTGCTGACCTTCGTGGTCGTCGGTGGTGGCTTTGCCGGTATCGAGGTCTTCGCCGAGCTGCGTTCATTCGCGACAGCCCTGCTCAAGCGCTACCCGGAGATCAACTTCGAAGACACGCACTTCCACCTCATCGAGGCCATGGGACGCATCATGCCCGAGGTGTCGCTTGAGACCAGCAAGTGGGTTATCAACAACCTCGACCAGCGTGGCGCAACGATCCACCTCGACACCCAGCTCACCTCGGCTGTCGACGGCAAGATTGAGCTCTCCACCGGTGAAAGCTTCTACACCGACCTCATCGTCTGGACCGCTGGCGTCATGGCGAACCCGACGATCGTGCGTCACACCGACCTTCCGATCGAAGAGCGTGGCCGCCTCAAGGTGCGCGCCGACCTGCGCGTCGGTACCGAAGACGAGATCATCGAAGGCGCATGGGGCGCCGGCGACGTGACGGCCGTTCCCGACCTCAGCGGTGGTGGGGTCGGCGGCTACTGCGTTCCGAACGCACAGCACGCTGTTCGCCAGGGCAAGCTCATGGCCAAGAACATCGTTGCAGTCCTCCGCGGCGAAGGCCCCAAGGAGTACCTCCACAAGAACCTCGGTGCTGTTGCCGGCCTCGGCGTCGGCGTCGGCGTCTTCCAGTCTGGCAAGTTCGCGCTGAAGGGCCTGCTTGCCTGGTTCGCACACCGTGGCTACCACGGTCTGGCGATTCCGAGCTGGGAGCGTAAGCTCCGTGTCATCTGGGGCTGGGTGAACAACTTCTTCCTGGGTCGCGACATCGTCTCGATCGCTGCTGTGCAGCACCCGCGTGCAGTGTTCGAAGAATTCGCATCGCGTCCGAAGCCCCCGGTCGAGGCTGCTCCTGCTGCTCCTGCTGCTACGGCAATTGCTGCGCCGGCCGCCAAGGCCACCGCAGCAGCCAAGGCACCGGCAAAGGCCGCAGCACCCAAGGCCGCCAAGGCCGCAGCAACCAAGGCTCCCGCAGCCGATACGACTCCGAAGGCTCCGGCAGCTCGCGCTCCGCGTCGTCCGGCGGTCAAGAAGGCCCCTGCGGCTGCTCCGGCAGTCGATGCTGCAGCAACCGACGCTCCTGCGTCAGACGCAGTTTCCACGTCCTAACCGGCGTACCCGCACCAACGCACAAGCACTAAGGGCTGCGACCATTCGGTCGCAGCCCTTAGGCTTAAGCGTTCCTGGCCGTTTCTGACGTTCAGGTGCGCGCCCCCGTAGCCCAATCGGCAGAGGCAGACGACTTAAAATCGTCACAGTCTGGGTTCGAATCCCAGTGGGGGCACCAGCACGCAGCGGCGACGCTAGCCCAAATGGTCGCCGATATTCTCTGTCGGCGCCCCACCCCGCCCTGCCAGCGGTCAGCGCAGGATCGGTGCGATGTAGGTATACCAGCCCCAGATGCACACGCTGACAAGTGCGAAACCGATGGCTGAAAGCCACACGACGGTTGCCGTGCCGCTGGCATTGGCTGCAGCAAACACCGGGGTCATCGAGACGAACAGCACGGTGAGCGTGCTCACGGCCAGCCCTGCCCAGATAGGCGGCGACCAGGCAAGCAGACTGCGTCCGCTCGTCCGCGTGAGCGGGGCCAGAAGCACCGCTGCTGAGCCGAGCGAGGTGAGCACGACGATGTTCACGAACTCGGCGCTGAACGTTGCCAGCAGGCTTGTTGACGGTGGAAGCAGCGGAAGAATCAACCAGCCAACAACGGCCAGGATGATCAGGCTCGCTGCGCGTACCGCGGCAAGTCGTCCCCTGGTGGCCAGCTCACGTGCTCTGGCCGCCGCATCAGCCATGGCGTCGGATTCAGCGGCCGTGGCCCCGACGGTGATACCAAAAAGCAGGCCGAAGAGGAACGCCGGATTCAAATCGATGTAGCGTGACGCCAGGGCGGCGGCGCCGACGATGAACAGCGAACCGGGCATGAACTTGTACGTCGCGGACACGTTGAGCACGCGCGAACTCCACCACAGCGGCACGAATACACTCACTGCGTTCACGAGAGCGACGGCAAGGATCGCACCGATGAGCAGTCGGAGATAAGCCGGCTGGTCGGCGATTGGGCCTGACATGACGATGAATGCTGCGGCGGCAACCACTGCAGCGCCCTGGCTGAGCGGCCGGCTGATACGCAGCGTTGGAGCAGTCTCGAACTCGACGGCTGCGCGATTGCGACCTGACAACTTCGCCGTCCGCCAGAGCGGCTTGCCACCGCGGGCTCGCGTGATCGTGCTGGAAAGCAACAGCGCGGGGACGACGAGCAACAGCAGTACAGCACCGGTGAGTATGAGCGCCTGGATCCAGGGCAGCGTCTCGACGAAGCCGAGCGGCACGATCGCAGTGGCAAAGCGCGTCGGGTCGCTCCAGCTGCCTGTGACGCCCAGCGCGGGCAAGCTGCCGTTGCTGCTATTTCCGCCGGTGCCTGAGGCGCCAGATGGTGGTATGGGCGCCGCAGTCGGGCTGCTCGTCCCCGGTTCGGCTGAAGCGGATGGCGTGCCCGGTACGGGCGGGGCAGCTGGATCAGGCTCATCAGAGGGGCGCACAGGGGCTGGTAACTCACTGGGCGATGCTGAACTCGTGTCGTTGGCGAACGTCAGGGTGAGCGCTACGGAACCGCTGCTCAGGTTTCCGGCAGCATCTTGTTGCACGGCAATCACTCGGTAGGCGCCGGCCGGAACCGCGCCGGCACTGCAGCTCCACGTGCCGTCTGACACCACTGATGTGCACAGCTGCTGAGGGCCGGCATAAACGATGACGCGGGCGCCATCGTCACCGGTGCCGGCGTAGGAGCTTCCGGCCAATGACACGATTCCGCCGGTGCTTGGCGCGGTGATCACCGGCGGCGCCGGGCGGTCGAGGTCAAACAGAACGGTCATCGCCGCGCTGGTGTTTGACGAGGATGGCGAGCTGTAATCGGTCTTCTGATTCGCTGTGACGGCGTGGCTTCCGCTGGTCAGCGTGCCGATCAGTGCGCACACCCAGTTGCCTGAGCCGTCGACGACAGCAAAGCACTGGGCGCCGCTCGGCACAGAGGCCGAGACCGTTGCGCCCGGGTAACCGGTTCCGCGCACTGTACCGTTCGACGACGACTGGCCGCTGGGACCACCCACGACGGTCGGAGCGGCAAGCACTGCAACAGTGATGCTGTCGTTCAGGGCGGCGTCGCCAGAGACGACTGCACGCAAGGGAACGACGGGACCGCTGGGCAGTCTCACCTCACAACTCCACGTCGTCGTTCCATTGGCGGGAGCGATGCAGGCAGGTTCGCCGCCCGCAGTTGAAAAGACCTGGATCTCATGTGCTGCGTCGCGGGTGCCAGACACCGTTGTGGAGTCGCGGCTGATGAAGATGCCTGAAGCGGGGGCAGTGATGATGGGGGCGGCAGCGGGCTGAACGGTGCTGGGGGGACTGGTCGCCGGTGGAGCCGGCGTTGTCGTGGACGGCGTGGGCGTCGTCAGGTCGGACGAGCCAGGAGTCGGCGTCGACAGTGCGACCGCTGGTGGGGTCGGCTCATCGAGAGTTGTCTCTGCATGGGCCGCGGTGGCGGCTCCGGGAAGACCGATCGAGAGTATCCCGAACGCGAGAACTCCTGCGACGACAACGGCAGTTGTCTTTCGGGTACGCCAGTGAATGAGACCGCGTTTGATCGTGATTGGCACATCCACCCCCGCTACCATTTCAGGGGGTAGAACGCGTGAAGTCAACGTCCGCCACGGCTCGGCAGAGATTCGTCAGTAGATTGTTACCCTTCGGTAACCCGACGTAGTGCATACTGGCGACTGGGTCAAATGTCCCACTTCTTGCCCACAGCAGCGTGAGGAGCAGGCGTGCCACGCATTCCAGCACCGGAGCGACGCAGCGCATTGGTCCACGCCGCATTGACGGTTGTCGCTGAACGTGGCGTCGCTGCTGCGACGACTCGAGCAATTGTCGCCGAAGCAGGCATGTCCCTCGCTAGTTTTCACTATGCATTCGCCTCACGGGACGAACTGATGGCTGAGGTCATCCGATACGTCGTGAGTCAAGAAGAGGTGGCGATTCTCGGCGGGGGAGAGCAGACGGGTCTGCCGAAGGACGCAACCATGCGCGACTTCATCTACGCCGGACTGCAGGGCTACCTCGACCTGCTGCGCACTGATCCGTTGCGGGAGAAGGCGATGTTCGAGCTCACTCATTTCGCGCTGCGCTCGCCAGACATGACCTACCTGGCCAAGGAACAGTACGACCACTACTACAGCCTGGCCGCTGCATCGCTCGAGCAGGCAGCGGTGTGGGGCGGATGCGAGTGGGAACGCCCCGTCGCAGAAGTCGCCCGAATACTGGTTGCGGTGACCGACGGCCTGACCATCGCCTGGCTGGTCAACAGAGATGACAAAGCAGCAACATCCATCATCGAATTTGCGGCCGACACGGTCGCGGGAATGGCGAGAACCGTATGAGTGCACCGGCAGTCGTCGCAGTCTTTGCCGAGCCGACCAAGCGCGTACCCGGCCGGTGGATAGCGGCTTTCGCATCGGCCTGGCTCGGTATTTGGATGGCGCAGCTCACGCCGGTGCAGCTGTTGCTGCCCGCTCAAATCGATGCGCGCCTGAAGCCAGAACACTGGGTCGACAGCGTTGTCGCCTTCGGGATCATCTCTGGAATCGCTGGGCTGTGCGCAGTGGTCGCGTATCCGCTCACCGGGGCGCTGTCTGATCGAACGACGTCCAGGTTCGGCCGTCGCCGCCCGTGGATCGCCGCCGGCACTCTACTTTTCGCACTTTCGCTCCTGATGCTCGGCCTGCAGCAGAGCCTTGTGGGCATCGGTATCTTCTGGGCGCTCGCCCTGACTGGCTTCTGCGTTCTGACCGCCGCCTTGACTGCGACGATCTCTGACCAGGTTCCGGTCAACCAGCGTGGGTTGGTCTCCGGTTGGCTGTCTGCACCACAGGCGGTCGGCATCATCCTGGGCCTGCTGCTTGTCACCATGCTCTTCACCGGCCAATTCCTCGGTTACACGGTCATCGCTGTGCTGCTCGTGGTGCTGGTGACCCCGTTCATGTTCCAGCCTGATGCTGTTCTTCGGCCCGATCAGCGCGAAGCGATGACTCTGCGCGGCATCATCGAAAGCTTGTGGATCAGCCCGAGGGAATACCCCGACTTCGGCTGGACGCTACTCAGCCGGGTGCTGGTGAATTTCGGCAACGCCTTCGGCACGACGATGCTGCTGTACTTCCTGATGTTCGGGCTGAACGATCCGAACGCCGAAGACGACCTCATCATCCTCACACTCATCTACATGGTGTTCGTCATCCTCGCCTCGCTGTTCCTCGGTGCCCTCAGCGACAGGCTTGGACGGCGCAAGGGCTTCGTCTTCGCTGCCTCTGCGCTCCAGGGTGTCGCGGCGCTGCTACTTGCCTTCATCCCCGATCTGACTGTTGCGAACATCGCTGCCGGCCTTCTGGGGCTGGGATACGGATGCTTCCTCTCTGTCGATCAGGCGCTTGCCACCCAGGTGCTTCCCGACCCGGCAGCGCGAGGCAAAGACCTGGGAATCATGAATATCGCCACCGCGGTTCCGCAGGCGATCGCGCCGCTGCTCGGTGCCGCGGCGGTTGCCGCGCTCGGAGGATTCACCGGTTTGTTCATCCTGGCCGGCGTATTCGCATTCGCGGGTGCGTTCGCCGTCGCACGAGTGAAAGCTGTTCGCTGATGCAGATCGATCTGTCCAAACCGCCCCTCGCGAAGCCATGGCTGATGCCCGAGCGATACTGGTCGGGGATGACGGCAGCAACGGCCGACCTCGATGCCCCTGTCGCCGCGCTCAATCTCGACGCCCTGCGGTACAACGCCCATGACATGCTGCGGCGTGCTGACGGCAAGCCCATCCGCATCGCTACCAAATCACTGCGGGTACGCAGTGTGATCGAGACACTCCTTGAGCTGCCGAGTTACGAGGGTGTTCTTGCCTTTACCCTGGCTGAAGCACTCTGGCTCAGCGACACCGTCGAGGACATCGTCGTCGGGTATCCGGCCGCTGAACGCCATGCGATTGAGCAGTTGTCGCGCTCGCCGCAGGCAGCAGGCAACATCACCATCATGGTCGACTCAATCGACCAACTCGACTTCATCGACTCGGTTGTGCCACCGAAGACTCGCGAGACGATCAGGGTCGCCATTGAACTTGATTCGTCGTGGGATGCACCGGTGCTCGGGCACCTCGGAGTGTGGCGTTCACCCATCCACACTCCGGAACAGGCCGTGTCGCTGGCGCTACGCATTGTGTCAAGGCCCGGCTTCGATCTCGTCGGAATGATGGGCTACGAGGCACAGATCGCCGGCCGAGGAGACGACCCGGCGGGGAGGCCTGTCGAGGCGGGTCTCAACCGGTGGATGCGCAAGCACTCGATCGCAGAGCTTGCCGAGCGGCGAGGAGCGGCGGTCGCGGCTGTGCGCCACGTCGCCGACCTCGAATTCGTCAATGGAGGCGGCACCGGTTCGCTTGAAAGCACGAGCGCCGATACCGCGGTCACCGATATCGCTGCAGGCAGCGGATTCTTCGGCGGTCACCTGTTCGACAACTATTCGGAATTCAGCCCGGCCCCGGCAGCGGCTTTCGCCCTGTCTGTCGTGCGCAAGCCGACGGCTGAGATGGCCACCCTCCTCGGCGGCGGCTGGATCGCATCCGGCCCGCCTCACGCCGACCGGTTACCCCAGCTCGTTTGGCCGCAGGGCCTGGCGATGGTGCCGCGCGAGATGGCTGGCGAGGTACAGACTCCGCTGACCGGAGCAGCAGCTGCGTCACTTCATGTCGGGGATCGTGTGTGGCTGCGGCACACGAAGTCGGGCGAACTCAGTGAGCGCGTGAACGAGTTCGCGCTGGTGCAGGATGACAAGCTGATTGACATCGTTCCGAGCTATCGGGGCGAAGGAAAGGCATTTTTGTGACGGCTAATGGAGGGGTGTGGCGCAACTGGGCACGCACCGAATCGGTACGACCCAAGCGTGTGGAACGACCAACAAGTGCGGCAGCCGTGCAGCGTGCGGTCGCCGCGGCCGGGCGGAGTGCGCTCCCGATCAAGGCCGTCGGCGCCGGACACAGCTTCACCGGCATCGCCGTGGCGCCTGGCGTGCAGCTTGACCTCACCGACCTCGCCGGGGTGATCAGTGTCGACGAGGCCACCCACCGGGTCACGCTCGCTGCGGGAACCCACCTGTACCAGCTGCCGCGCCTGCTCGCGCCGTACGGGCTGGCCCTGGCCAATATGGGCGACATCGATCGCCAGACAATCAGCGGCGCCACCTCGACAGGCACTCACGGCACCGGATCAGCGTGGGGAGGGCTAGCCACCCAAATCGTTGCGATGACGCTGGTTGTCGGCGACGGATCATTGCTGCACGTGAGCGAAACCGAGAACTCGGAATTGCTGCCCGCGGTGCGCCTCGGGCTCGGCGCGCTGGGGATCATCGTCGATCTCACGATCCAGTGCGTGCCCGCGTATCTCTTGCAGGCCGTCGAGGCCGCTGAACCGCTCGGCGACATCCTCGACACGTTCCAGGAACGCTCACTGGCCAGCGATCACTTCGAGTTCTACTGGTTTCCGCACACCGAAACAGCGCTCACGAAGACCAATACGCGGTTGCCGATCGACGCGCAGCGTGCACCGCTCGGTCGCCTCTCGCGCTTCGTCGACGACGAGGTGATGGCCAACGGCCTCTATCGCGTGACCTGCGCGCTCGGCACTGTTGTGCCACCACTGATCCCTGGCTTCAGCCGCATGGCCGAGAAGCTGAGCGGGCGACGCGAATTCACCGATGTCTCCCCACGAGTGTTCGTAACAAATCGCACTGTGCGCTTCAGGGAGATGGAGTACGCGCTGCCCCGCGAGGTGATTCCGGATGTGCTGCGCGAGGTCAAGGCGCTGATCCATCGTCGCGGCTGGCGAATCTCATTCCCGATCGAGGTGCGCTCTGCGGCGGCGGACGATGTGTGGATGTCGACGGCGAACGGTCGTGAGACCGGCTACATCGCCGTGCACCGCTATTACCGCGAAGACCAGACAGAGTACTTCCGCGACATCGAGGCGATTATGCGATCGCACAATGGTCGCCCACACTGGGGAAAGATGCACACCCAGGATGCCGACGCGCTGCGAGGCTCCTATCCCCACTTCGACGACTTCATCGCTGTGCGCGATCGACTCGATCCTGATCGTCGGTTCGCCAATCCCTATCTGGAAAGAGTTCTCGGCCGATGAGTAGCCAGTCCCAGCCCGACGGCCCGCGCAACACGAACAACGGCAGCGTCAGCAAACGTCAGGCCAGAGCCTGGCAGCACCGTGCACACGAACTCGGCGACCGCCTGCCTGAGGGATTCGTCGTCGGTACAGCGACCGCTGCCTTCCAGATCGAGGGTGGCGCTCGTGACGGCGGACGTGGCGAATCGATTTGGGACTGGTTCACCACGCAGCCTGGTCGCATCCTCGACGGCAGCAACGCGTCGGTGGCCACCAACCACTATCAGCGGGTTGATGAAGACGTCACGCTCATGAGTGAGCTCGGTGCAGACGCCTACCGATTCTCCTTCGCCTGGCCCCGGCTGCAACCCGACGGCCGCGGTCGGCTCAACCAGGCAGGCATCGGCTTTTACGACAAGCTGCTCGACGGCCTGCTGGCGGCCGGCATCAGCCCGATGGCCACGCTGTTCCACTGGGATACTCCGCTGGCGTTGCGCGGCGGCTGGATGAACAGGGACACCGCGCTGCGCTTCGGTGATTACGCGGAACGCGTCGGAGAAGTGTTCAGCGACCGCATCGCATCCTGGGTCACCATCAATGAGCCGGCCACCGTGACGCTGAACGGGTACGCCCTCGGCCTGCATGCGCCGGGAGACCCGCTGCTGTTCGACGCGTTGCCCAGCGCGCACCACCAGCTGCTCGGGCACGGTCTTGCCGTACAGGCGCTGCGTTCGGTGGGAGTGAGCGGCGAGATCGGTATCACCAATGTGCACTCGCCCGTGCTGCCATACAGCGACCGTGATGACGATGTGGCGGTTGCCGGACTCTTCGATGCGCTGCACAACCGGATCTTCGCCGACCCTGTGCTGCTCGGCCGCTATCCGACGCTGCAGCCGCCATTCGACGGCCTGGCCCGATTCCTCGACGAGGTCGATACCGCTGACCTCGCGACCATCGCGCAGCCGCTCGATTTCTACGGGCTGAACTACTACATGCCATCGCGCGTACGTGCCTCGCACGGGCGAGCGGGCGGCAGCACGGCGACTCCCGACGGCGAATCCGCGGCCATGGCTGCACTGCCGTTCAGCCTCGAGCCGTTCCCCGAATTCCCGGTTACGGGCTTCGGCTGGCCGGTCGCGCCCGAGTTCCTGACCGAGACTCTCAAGGAGATGAACGAGCGCTACGGCGACGTCTTGCCGCCCGTCTACATCACAGAGGGCGGCGTCAGCTTCCCCGACGAAGTGGATGTCTACGGCGACGTTGACGACCCGGCGCGCATCGACTACCTGGGAGAGCATCTGATCGCGGCCATTGATGCCGTGCGCCCCGGTGGGGTTGCCGAGGGCATCGACCTGCGCGGTTACTTCGTGTGGTCGCTGCTTGACAACTTCGAGTGGGCCGCGGGCTACACGCAGCGCTTCGGTCTGGTGCACGTCGACTTTGCCGATCAGAAGCGCACACCGAAGTCGTCGTATCGCTGGTTACAGCAGGTCCTCGCCGCGCGCTGACCTGTACCTCTGCCTCGCCCGCATCCGCGTCGGGTCACCACTATGGCGTACGGCGGCGCAGCGTGATTGAGCCGAGCACCACGGCGCCCACGACCCAGGCGCAGATGATGAGCAGCTCTCCGGCGATATACGCGGCATCGTGCGAGTCGGTGGCCACAGCCTGGAGCGCGTCGATCGCGTGCGACAGTGGCAGCCAATCGCTGATCTCCTGCAGGCCGGGCGGAAGCTGGTCCCTGGGCAGAAAGATTCCGCCGAGCAAGATCTGCGGAAAGATCAGCAGCGGCATGAACTGCACGACCTGAAACTCGGTGCGGGCGAAGGCGCTGGCTAGCAGGCCGAGTGTCGTGCCGAGCAGGGCATCCGCTACAGCGACCGCGAACAGCAGCCAGAGGGAGCCCTTGATATCGAGCCCGCAGACCCAGGTAGCGAAGGCGACGGCTACCGCAGATTGCAACACGGCGAGCAGCCCGAATGCGAGCGTGTAGCCGAGAATCAGGTCGCCCTTGCCGAGCGGCGTCGACAGCAGGCGTTCAAGCGTTCCGGTGCGACGTTCCCGCAGGGTGGTGATGCTGGTGACCAGGAACATCACGATGAACGGGAACAGCGCGATCATCGACGGGCCGATCGTCTGGAAGGCGTCGGTGTCGGAGAAGATCCAGGCGACGAGTCCGATCAGCAGGCTGGGCACGATCAGGAGCAGCACGATCGTGCGCGGGTCATGCCTGATCTGGGTGAGGATGCGACCGGTCGTCGCGAGTGTGCGCTGCGGGTTCATGCTGTCTCGTCCGACGACTGCTCTGGCCGACCGGTGATCAGGGCCAGGAACGCGCTCTCGGCATCCGCTGCCCCTGTGCGTTCGAGGAGACCTCGCGGGGTGTCGTCTGCGAGGATCTCGCCGTTGCGCATCAAGAGCAGCCGGTCACAGCGGGAGGCCTCATCCATGACGTGACTTGAGACCAGCAGGCTGGTGCCGGCGGCAGCCAGACGGTGGAAGAGCGTCCACAGCTCGGCGCGTAGCACCGGGTCGAGTCCGACTGTCGGTTCGTCGAGTACTAGAAGCTCGGGGGAGCCGAGCAGTGCGCCGGCCAGGGATACCCGGCTGCGCTCGCCGCCCGACAGCGACCCGGCAAGTTGCGTAGCGTTGGCACCGAGATCCGTGGCCTCGATCACGCGGTCAACATCCGAGCGCGGTGCGCCGAGGACGGTGCGAAAATACTGCAGATTCTGTTTGACGGTCAGGTCGTCATAGACGCTCGGTGACTGGGTGACATAGCCGACACGACCGCGCATCGACCTGCTGCCCGCCGGCTGCCCCAGTACGGTGACGGTGCCTGACTGCACGACCTGCACGCCGACGATCGAGCGCATCAGTGTCGTCTTTCCGCAGCCGCTCGGCCCGAGGAGACCGATCACCTGGCCAGCCGGAATGCGAAGGTTCAGGCCGTCAAGGACGCGCTGTCTACCCCGACGCACGTTCAGATCTGTGATCAGCACTGCGGGCAGATCGCTCATAACCGAAGCCTATGACCTGGCGCACATGTGAGGGAGGCGGTCGCCGGCTTTGACTTAGCTTTGAGTGTGGTGAGAAGCGGAGGGGGGCACTCAGATGCCCCGTTAGGATAGTGCTGAATCAGTTGGGAATCGCCTCACACTGACGCTCATTACTGCCTACATCACAAGGAGACGCTGCCATGGAATGGCTTATCCCGGTCATCATCATTGTTGCTCTCATCGTGATTGCAGGCATCTATCTGTGGGCGACGTACAACTCGCTCGTCACGCTCAACGTCCGTGTTGACGAAGCGTGGAGCGACATCACGGTTCAGCTGAAGCGTCGTGCAGACCTCATCCCCAACCTGATCGAAACAGTCAAGGGATACGCGACTCACGAACGCGGCGTCTTTGAGAACGTCACTAAGGCCAGGGCCGAAACGCTCTCTGCCCAGGGTCCGGCAGACGCCTCAGTCGCTGAGAACCACATGCAGAGTGCGTTGAAGAGCATCTTCGCTGTCGCAGAGGCGTACCCGCAGCTGCAGGCAAGCCAGAACTACCTCCAGCTGCAGGCTGAGCTGGTCGACACCGAAGACAAGATCCAGGCATCACGCCGGTTCTACAACGGTGGAGTGCGTGAACTCAACACCAAGCTCAAGGTGTTCCCGAACAATATCTTCGCGCGCAACCTCGGCTTCTCGGAGCGTGACTTCTTCGAGGTCGCAGACTCCGCGGCAATCGCCGAGCCCCCGCGCGTCCAGTTCTAACGGCAGGCGTAGATGTATAGCGCGATTGCGCGCAACAAGCGCAACACCGTATTCATCCTGATCTTCTTCATCGTCTTTATCGGCGCGCTGGGCTGGTTGGCTCAGGTCGTCTATGGGCAGGCCGGCTACGGAATCATGATCACCACGATCGTGATCGCCGGGCTCTACGCGTTGTTCCAGTACTACATGGCCGGTCGTCAGGCCGTCGCCATGAGCGGCGGCATCAAGGTCTCGAGTAAGGCAGATCACCCGCGGCTCTGGCGCACAGTCGAGAATCTGTCGATCACGACGGGCACCCCAATGCCCGAGATCTACATCATCAACGACCCGGCTCCGAACGCGTTTGCGACGGGTCGCGATCCAGAGCACGCTATCGTCGCCGCGACCACCGGTTTGCTCGACATCATGGATGACTCCGAGCTCGAGGGCGTGATGGCTCACGAACTCGGCCACGTGCAGAACTACGACATCCGTGTCTCGACGATCGTCTTCGGACTCGTCGTGGCGGTCGGGTTCATCGCTGACATGTTCCTGCGGATGGCGTTCTTCGGCCGCAACAATAACAACAACAACCCGGTGGTGCTGGTCTTCGGCCTCGTCGCCATGATCGTTGCGCCGCTTGTCGCCTCGATGGTTCAGCTCGCCGTCTCCCGGCAACGCGAATACCTCGCGGATGCCACGAGCGCGATGACGACCAGGCACCCCGACGCTCTCGCTAGCGCGCTGGCCAAGCTCGAGGCGTATGGGCGTCCGATGCAGAAGCAGAACACCTCGATGTCACACCTGTGGATCGCCGACCCGCTGAAGCCGGGTGTCATCGACCGTCTGTTCAGCACGCACCCCCCGATTGCCAATCGGATCGAGCGCCTGCAGACGATGGGTCGCAAGTTCTAGCTGCTACAGCTGACTAGCTGCGTAGCTCTGCAGCCAAGCCGTCGGCGAGCGTGCCCCGCTGTACGACCTCGATGTCGTCGAGACCCTGCCAGGCTGCGGTCTGCCTGAGCACACCCGCCAGTCGCTCAGCGGTCTCTGCCGGAGCATCAGGCTCCGCCCAGGCCGCCTGCACTCGTAGCACCCCGGCCTGCCTGTCGTTCTTGAGATCGACCCTGCCGACGATGGTGTCGCCGATGAGAACGGGCAGCACGTAGTAGCCGAATACCCGCTTGGGCGCCGGGGTGTAGATCTCGATGCGGTAGTGGAAGTCGAACAGGCGCTTCGCTCTCGCCCGTTCCCAGACAACAGGATCGAACGGTGAGAGCACTGCCGCGACATCGATGCGGCGGGGCAGCCGCGCCTCTGCATGCAGCCAGGCCTCGCCAGGCTGACCATTGCGGCCCCATCCAGGCACAGCGACGGGGATGAGCTCACCACTCTCTTCGAGATCGGCGATGGCTGCCCGCGCCGGAGCGGTCTTCAACCTGAAATAGTCGGCGAAATCGGTGACCGTGCCAATGCCATGGGCGCGCGCTGATCGACGCACCAACTCGCGGTGAGCGTCGTCGTGGCTCACCTCGCGGTCGAGCAGCGCCGAATCAAAGACCTGCTCTGGCAGTGCGTAGACGCGCTCAAAACGCTGCCTGCCAGCGCTGACGACGTCACCCCACCGAAACAACACCTCGAGCCCGGTTTTCACATCTGACCAGCCCCACCAGGGGCCGCTGCGCTTGTTGGCGTCGTGCTCGATCTCACCGGCCCGTAGCGGGCCTTTCGCTGCAAGCTCAGCGAGCAACCAATCAAGCATGGGCTTGTTCGCCTGTGCCCAGGAGTCGTGATCGGCCGAGGACCGATCACGGTAGTGCTGCATGCGCCATCGCAGCAGCGGCCAGGTGTCGATGGGCACGAATGAAGCTTCGTGTGCCCAGTATTCGGTGTACCTGGCGGACTGGCGCTTGCCTGCAGCGCCATAGGTGAGGCGGTCGAGTGTCGCCTTGTCGTAGCTGCCCAACCGGCTGAAGGCTGGCATGTAATGGCTGCGCTCAAACACGTTCACCGAATCGATCTGCAGCAACTCAAGCCGGGTGACCAGCTGATCGAGCGCGCGGATGCCCTGGGTCTGGGCGGTCGGGCGCCCGAAGCCCTGCGCGGCCAACGCAATGCGCCGGGCAAGCGCTGGAGAAATCGTGTGCTGTGTGCTGTGAGTCATCGGTTAGAGAGTATCGCCGACCCCCGACGTTCATTCTCCGTTCAGTCCAACTGCCACAGCCGGATGCCTGAGCTCCCTAGCCTCTGATCGACCCGAAGTGTGGCATCCAACAGTTCGCACCACAGCGCGAACGGCCAGGCACGGTCAGGAGGTACTGTGATCACCACACGCACCCTGGTAGCGACACTCGCTGCCACTGCTGCACTCGCTCTCACTCTCACGGGTTGTGCGAGCACGACGACCACCGATGGAGCCGGGGTGGATGCCGCATCCGCTACGAGCCTGAGCGCATTCGGCGACCTGGCCGGCCTGGAGGACGCAGCCAAGGCCGAGGGCGCGCTCAACGTCATCGCGCTGCCCCGCGACTGGGCGAACTACGGCGCCGTCCTCGACGCCTTCTCAGAGAAGTACCCGGAGATCACCATCACCGAGGCTTCGCCAGACGGTTCGAGCGCTGAAGAGATCCAGGCCGCACAGAACCTCAAGGGCCAGGACACCGCACCGGATGTCTTCGACCTCGGCCTGGCCGTCGCCCTCGCCAACACCGACACGTTCGCTCCGTACCAGGTTGCCACCTGGGCCGACATCCCAGACGCCCTGAAGGAAGAGAGCGGCCTCTACGTGGGCGACTACGGCGGATACATGGCCGTCGGTTACGACCCGGATGCCGTTCCGGCCCCGACCTCGCTCGACGACCTCCTCGGTGCCAACTACAAGGGAAAAGTCGCCATCAACGGTGACCCAACCCAGGCCGGCGCAGCATTCGCCGCCGTCGGACTCGCGACAGTGCAGAGCGGCGGCACCGTCGATGACTTCCAGGACGGCATCGACTTCTTCCAGAAGCTGAACGCTGCGGGCAATATGGTCAAGATCGACCCGACCCCCGCGACAATCGCATCCGGCGAGACTCCCGTCGTATTCGACTGGGACTACCTGAACGTGGGCTACGGCACGCAGCTTGAGGGCCAGCGCAACTGGGAAGTCGTCGTCTTCCCCGACACCGGCTACGCGGGCTACTACAACCAGGCGATCAACGCGGATGCCCCGCACCCGGCGGCTGCACGCCTGTGGCAGGAATTCCTCTACAGCGACACCGCGCAGAACCTGTGGCTTGAGGGTGGCGCTCGTCCGGTCCGTGCGGAGGCCATGGCCGAAGCCGGAACCATCAACGCTGAGCTCTTTGACGCGCTCCCGGCAGCACCGAAAGAGACGGTGGTTCCCACTGCAGCACAGAGCGAAGCAGCGTCGACGCTCCTCGGCACCAAGTGGGCGGCGGCTGTCCAGTAGGTCCCGCGACGCGGCAGCAGTCTTCGGGCTGCTGCCGTTCGCGGCATACGTCGTCCTGTTCCTCGCCATCCCCACCCTCATCGCGGTGGGCACCGGCTTCTTCGACTCGTCAGGTGCTTTCACCTGGGACACCGTCGCAGCACTCAGCGACCCGCTGATCCTCAAGACCTTCCTCAACTCGTTCTGGCTCTCAGCGCTGACGGCAATCGTCGGCGCCATCGTCGGGGCCTTCGCCTGTTACGCCCTGCTCGGCTCTGCACCCGACGGTCCACTCCGCTCGACCGTCGACTCGCTCAGTGGCGTGCTCGCCCAATTCGGCGGTGTGATGCTTGCATTCGCCTTCGTGGCGACGATCGGCATCCAGGGCATGGTCACCGTCTTCCTGCGTGACACGCTCGGGATCGACATCTATGCCGACGGCGTCTGGCTGTACGAGTTGCCCGGCCTGGTGCTGCCGTACCTGTACTTCCAGATTCCCTTGATGATCATTACGTTCATGCCGGCAATGCAGGCGCTGAAACCGCAGTGGGCAGAGGCCAATGCGACGCTCGGTGGCAACCGGATCTCGTACTGGCTGCAAATTGCATTCCCCGTGCTCGCCCCCTCATTCCTCGGCAGCCTGCTGTTGCTGTTCGCCAACGCGTTCTCCTCCTATGCCACTGCTGCTGCACTCACCAGCCAGGGGTCGCAGATCGTGCCGCTGCAGATTCGTGCAGCACTGACCAGCGAGACCGTGCTCGGCCGCGAGAACCTTGCTGGAGCATTGGCGCTCGGCATGATCATCGTGATGGCAGTCGTGATGTGCGGCTATGCGGCATTGACAAATAAAGCGGCGAGGTGGCAACGATGATCGGCATCCGAAACGACGTTGCCCACGCACCCGGCCGTGTCAGCCGCGGTGTCATTCTCGGCGTGATCGGCGCTGTCTTCCTGATCCCGTTCATCGCGATGGTCGCGTTCACGCTGCGCAAGGGACTGAGCGGCGGATACGATTTCTCGCGCTGGAACGCACTGTTTGGCGGAGGGCTCACGGGGGAGTATCGGCCAGTGCTCACCGCGCTCGGCAACTCGGTGTCGCTGGCCGTCGGCACCGTCTCGATCATGCTGGTGCTGCTGGTTCCGACGATGATCCTGGTGCAGCTGCGCTTTGCCCGCTTGCGTCGCGTTCTCGAGATCATCTGCGTGCTGCCCATCAGCATCCCGGCGATCGTGCTTGTCGTGGGCCTGGCACCGGTCTATTCGGTCGTTGCCCGTCTGTTCGGCAGCGGCGTCTGGACCCTTGCCTTTGCCTATGGCATCACCGTCTTGCCCTATGCATACCGAGCAATCCAGTCCAACCTCGACGCGGTGGATGTCCTCACGCTCAGCGAGGCTGCCCGAACGCTCGGCGCGGGGCCGGTCAGCATTCTCTGGTCCGTATTGCTGCCGAACGTGAAGCGCGGTGTGCTCGCTGCCTCGTTCATCTCGGTGGCCGTCGTTCTCGGGGAGTACACCATCGCCTCGCTGCTCAATCGCACCAACCTGCAGACAGCCCTCGTCGTCGTGAGCAAAAACGACCCGTACACGGCGGTCATCCTGTCACTGCTCGCTCTGACGTTCGCCTTCGTGCTTCTCATCGTCATCGGCCGAATCGGCGCACTTAGCAAGAAAGGCACTCCATGACCAATCAGCTTCTTCGCCCGTCAGCATCGACCAAAAACCCCGGCAGGCCGGGTGCCGAGGCGCGCGGTGCAGGGGCCGTCGTGCAATTCGCCGGCGTCGTCAAAGAGTTCGGGGGCCATCGCGCGCTGGACGGCGTCGACCTCACCCTGCACGCGGGAGAGTTCGTCGCGCTGCTCGGTCCGAGCGGCTGCGGAAAGACAACCGCGCTGCGGGTGCTCGCCGGTCTGGAATCGACGGATGCCGGCACCATCACCCTCGATGGTCGCGACGTCTCGCAACTACCGAGCAGCAAACGCGACATGGGTATGGTCTTCCAGTCCTATTCGCTATTCCCTCATCTGAGCGTGGGAAAGAACGTGGAGTTCGGCCTCAGGATGCGACGGATCGGCGCACAGGAACGACGGAACCGGGCCATCGAAGCGCTGGAACGTGTCGGGCTGGGGGCCCATTTCGATCGCTACGCGCACCAGCTGTCTGGCGGGCAGCAACAGCGGGTCGCCCTGGCGAGGGCGCTCGTCACCGAACCGAGGGTACTGCTGCTTGATGAACCGCTGTCGGCGCTTGACGCGCAGGTGCGCGTGCAGCTGCGCGACGAAATCAAGCGCATTCAGACAGAACTCGGCATCACCACGCTCTTCGTCACTCACGACCAGGACGAGGCACTCGCCGTCGCTGACCGGGTGGCCGTCATGAAGCAGGGAGTAATCGAGCAGGTCGGCACCCCTGAAGAGCTGTATGCCAGACCGGCGACCGCATTCGTGGCGAGCTTTGTCGGCCAGAGCAATGCGATTCGTGGCCGAGTCGCCCACGGTACCGCAGAGGTGTACGGCATCCGTCTGCCACTCATCGACCCCTCGCAGGATGACGGCGATTGTGACGTTTTTGTGCGGCCTGAAGACATCCAGTTCAGCGACGCCGGAATTCAGGGCACGATTAGCGCATCGAGCTTTCACGGATCGCTGCGCCGAAGCAGAATTCTGATGGCTGACGGCCAGTTCATCGTGGTGCAGCATGACGTACGGTTAGCCCCGGTGATCGGCGAGACGGTGCATCTCTCGCTGCACGGAAACCCTGTCTCGGTGCGAGCAGTTACGGCTTGAACCAACCCGGGGTTTCACAGTTCTAGACTGGGCGAGTGACGGATTCCACGGGAACCACAAGCGGCAAGGCAGGCGCACAGGAAGAACGTGTGCCTGTGACCATCGAAGAGTCACTTCCGCGCGGTATTCGATTGGCCGGCGCCTGGTCGTGGCGGCTGTTGGTGCTCGCGGGGATCATCGCTGTTTTCATCTTTCTGGTCATTCAACTTCGACTGATCGTCATTCCGCTGCTGATCGCGGTGTTGATCTCAGCGTTGTTGGTTCCATTCGTCGCATTCCTCGTACGGCATAAATGGCCGAAGGGGCTCGCCGTCGCCTCAGCAATGGTTGCGACGCTGGCCGTTGTCGCCGGCCTGATCGCCCTGGCGTCCACCCAGATCGCGAGCGGTTCGACAGGACTCAGCTCTCGGCTGCAGAACTCGTACCAGAGCGTCAGAGAGGCGCTGCTCGCGCCCCCGTTTAACTACAGTGAATCCCAGCTGAACGGCTTCGTCGATCAGCTGTGGTCGGCGATCCAGTCGGATAGCCAGGTCTTCGTCAGCGGAGCACTGTCTGTCGGATCGTCGCTGGGGCATTTCCTGACCGGCCTGCTTCTCACGCTGTTCAGCCTGTTGTTCATCCTCATCGACGGTAAGAGCATCTGGGGCTGGATCGTGCGCATCTTCCCCAAGCGCGCCCGTCCGGCTCTTGATGGCGCCGGTCGCGCGGGCTGGACTACCCTCGGTAACTTCGTGCGGGTGCAGATCCTTGTCGCATCGATCGATGCAGTCGGGATCGGCGTGGGAGCTGCGCTGCTCGGCGTCCCCATGGCCATCCCTATCGGCATCCTGGTCTTCCTCGGCGCGTTCATCCCGATCGTCGGTGCAGTCGCCACCGGTGCAGTCGCTGTCCTTATCGCGCTCGTGTTCAACAACTGGGTCATCGCCCTGGCCATGCTCGGCGTCGTTCTGCTGGTTCAGCAGGTCGAGGGACACGTGCTGCAGCCGCTGATTATGGGCACGGCAGTCAAGGTGCATCCGCTGGCCGTCGTTCTGGTTGTCGCGGCCGGAACCATGCTGGCCGGTATTCCCGGCGCGCTGTTCGCTGTTCCTGTCGCCGCGGTGCTCAACGTGATGATCGGCTACATCTCGAGCGGTCGCTGGCGCGGTGACGGATCGCCGCCCGACACACCGATCCAATCCAATCTCTGGCAGACGGTGCCTCAGGCGCCGCCGAAATACCGCAGGTTCGTCGTCTCAGGCCCCCGCAAGAAGCCGGTACCTCAGACGCAGCCTGAATCCACGCCTCTCCCCAAGAAACCCGACACAGAAAGCACCACGAATGACTAACACCCGCCTCGCCGGACCGTCGCTTGACGACATCGAAGCTGCCCGCGATATTGTGGGCCGCGTCGCGCAGGTGACCCCGATGGAGAGTTCGCGCTACCTGGAAGAGGTCTTGGGCGCGCCCGTCTACCTCAAATGTGAGAACCTCCAGCGCACAGGGTCATACAAGATTCGTGGGGCATACAACCGCCTGTCCAAGCTCACTGAAGAAGAGCGTTCGCACGGCGTCGTCGCCGCATCCGCCGGTAACCACGCACAAGGCGTTGCCTTCGCCGCCCGTGAACTCGGAATCAAGGCCACCATCTTCATGCCCATCGGCGTCGCTCTGCCGAAGCTGCAGGCGACGAGGGACTATGGAGCGGATGTCGTACTGCGTGGGCACACAGTTGCTGAGCCCCTGCTGGCCGCCGCAGAGTTCGCCGAGGAGACCGGTGCGATCCTCATCCCGCCCTTCGATCACGAAGACGTCGTGACGGGTCAGGGCACCCTCGGGCTCGAAATCCTCGACCAGCTTCCTGAGCTGGAGACGGTGATCGTGCCGATTGGCGGCGGCGGTCTCATCTCCGGTGTGGCCAGCGCGCTCAAGCAGCGGGCAGCACGCGAAGGACGCAGCATCCGTGTCATCGGTGTCCAAGCCGAAAATGCCGCACCGTACCCGCTGTCGATCGCTGCAGGGGTGGCGACCGAAATCGTGATCCAGCCGACGATCGCCGACGGTATCGCGGTCGGCAAGCCCGGCCTGCTGAACTTCGAGATCATCCGCGAGCTTGTCGACGAGATCGTCACCGTGACCGAAGACGACATCGCCAGGGCGCTGCTCGTACTGCTCGAACGCGCGAAGCTTGTCGTCGAACCAGCCGGAGCCGTGGGCGTCGCAGCGATCCTGGCCGGCAAGATCACTCCGACAGGACCGACAGTGTCGATCCTGTCTGGCGGCAATATCGACCCACTGTTGATGCAGCGCGTCATCAGCCACGGGCTTGCAGCATCAGACCGCTACCTCACGCTGCGCATCATGCTCCCTGACCGCCCTGGCCAGCTCGCGCGCATCTCTGAGCTGCTTGCAGAGGCCCGCGCGAACGTGATCGAAGTGCTGCACACGCGCCACGGTGTCGGCATCCAGCTCAGCGAGGTTGAACTCGACGTCAGCGTCGAAACGCGTGGCACCGAGCACCGCGAGCAGGTCGTCGAACTGCTGCGTTCAGCCGGCTACGATCCTCGTATCTCTTAGAACCGCGCCTCGCTCTTAACGCTCTTAAACGCAAGAACTGCGGTTGTCCAGACTGAGTGATCAGTCAGGACAACCGCAGTTTCGCGTTGTCGTCAAAAAACTACCTGAATCAGGCTCCAGTGAAGGTCTCGACGTTCTGGATCACGACGGTGATCTCTTTGCCGTTCGGGGCCGTGTAGCTGGTGCTTGCGCCGACGGCGAGACCGATGATCGCTTCACCGAGTGGGCTCTGCTCGCTGTAGACATCGAGGTCGCTGTTGCCCGCGATCTCACGGCTGCCGAGCAGGAAACGGCTCTCGTCGCCAGCGATCGTCGCGGAGATGACGGTTCCCGGCTGCACGACGCCGTGGCTTTCCGGGGCGCTGCCGACCTCAGCATTGCGCAGCAGCAGGGTGAGGGTGCGGATTCGCGCCTCGATCTTGCCCTGCTCTTCTTTGGCAGCGTGGTATCCGCTGTTCTCCTTGAGGTCGCCCTCTTCGCGAGCGGACTCGATCTTTTTCGTGATGTCTTCACGGCCGCTCGTGCTCAGAGTTTCCAGTTCGGCCTCGAGACGGTTGTACGCCTCTTCGGTCAACCACGTGACTGTCGTGTCGGTAGCCATGGATGTTCTCCTCTATTGCTTGTCCCAGATGGTTCTGCTCATGATGGGCAGCACCCGCAGATACAGTCGACGCCCCGACGATGATCGTCGAGGCGAATACATCAGTCTAGGTCAGCCAGCAGCGGTAAATCAATCCAGTGTTGGCTAGTTCGCTGGTGCGCACAAGCTCGGTCACTGACCGAGTGAAGGTGTCGGACGCCGGAAGCTCGATAACCTTCCAACCGATGACGGTGAAGCTTTCGTTGAGCGATGAGACGGCACAGGCTGTCGCCGTTCCTGTCGGTACCGAGATCTCGAAAGTGACGTTGATGCTGCTGTCATCGATGATCTCGTAGCCGATGTCGCGAGCATCGATCTGTGGGCCGGCCGCATCGAGTCCTGCCCAGATGACCCAGGCGCCGAGAACCAGAGCGAAGACGCCGCCCGCGATCCAGAACATCCGCTTGTCGCGCTTCTGGCGCTTCGGACCGCGCCCATACCGAGCCTCGAGATCGGCGTTCTCACTCACTCAGGACTCCACACTCATGTTCAACGATTAGGCTTGCACTCAAGATTAGCTGGCATTCCTGAGGAGTTTCGTGACACTGCGACTATTGGCGGTGCACGCCCATCCCGACGACGAGTCGAGTAAGGGCGCTGCGACGTATGCGGCATACCGGAGCCGCGGCGCCGAAGTACTGATCGTGAGCTGCACGGGCGGTGAACGCGGCAGTATCTTGAACGAGAACCTGCCGAACCGCGCGATGGCTGAGCGTGACATGCCAGGCCTCAGGCGTTTGGAAATGGCTGAAGCACAGCGCATCCTCGGCGTCGAGCACCGCTGGCTGGGATACCAGGACTCAGGCATGGACGACGACGGCTCTGTGCCGCCGAATTCGTTCGCCGATGTGCCGCTTGAGATCTCTGCGGCCCCGCTGGTGCGCATCATCCGTGAATTCAAGCCGCAGGTGCTCATCACGTACGACGAAAACGGTGGCTACCCACACCCCGATCACATTCGCACGCACGAGGTGTCGATTGCGGCCTATCGTGCTGCAGCGGATGCAGAGGCATACCCGGACGCCGGCGAGCCGTGGCAGATCGACAAGCTCTACTACGACCGCATCTTCAACCTGCAGCGCATCGACGCGATGTACCTCGAACTCAGCGCGACAGAGCCAGATTCCGATCTGCTTGAGCCTCTCAGCGAGGCCAGGGAATGGATGAAGGATTACCCCCACGTCGCGACGACACACGTTCCGGTCGGCGATTTCCTCGAGGTGCGCGATGCCGCGTTGCGTGCCCACGCAAGCCAGGTTGCGCCCGACAGCAGCTTCTTCTTCTGGCCGAATGGCCTCGTCAGGCAAGCCTGGCCCTATGAAGATTTCCAACTCATCGAATCGAAAGTGAATTCCACAGTGCCAGAATCAGACCTGTTTGCCGGCGTTCGGGATGACGCATGATCCCGTTGCTCCTCCAGATGGCCGAAACCACCCCCGACCCTGATACCGTCACGCCGGGCCCACTCGGGTTCGCACTGTTCTTCTTCGTCGTTGTAGCGGTCATCCTGCTTGCGATCGACATGGTCCGTCGCATTCGTCGCACCACGTATCGCGCTGAGATCTCGGCACGTCTCGAAGAAGAAGTCGCCCAGGCGAAGCGCGACGAGGCCGGCTCTACGCCCGATCAGGGATAGAGCGGGTGGGTCGCGATGATCAGGATCGCGACCCAGTGGCACAGGAATGCCACAACCGTCAGGCTGTGGAAGATCTCGTGGAACCCGAACACACCGGGAACTGGATTCGGTTTCTTGAGCCCGTAGACCACCGCGCCGATCGTGTAACACAGGCCACCGATCAGGATGAGGGTCATCATCGCTGCGTTGGCGTCGAAGAGATCGACGATATAGGCGAGAGCACCCCAGCCCATCGCGACGTACAGCGGCACGTAGAGCCAGCGCGGTGCTGAGATCCAGAAGACGCGAAACGCGATACCGAGGAGTGCGCCACCCCAGACCAGGCTGAGCAGCAGAATCGACTTCGACGGCGGCAACGCCAGAACAGCGATCGGCGTGTACGAGCCGGCGATCAGCAAGAAGATGTTGGCGTGGTCGATGCGCTTGAGGATGAGCTTGGTGCGTGGCTTCCAGTTGAAGCGGTGATAGAGCGCTGAATTGCCAAACAGCAACATCGACGTGGCAACGAACACCGCGCTGCTCCATTTGGCCGCGGCGCCGTCGGCAAGGATCAGCAGGATGACGCCTGCCACCACCGTCACGGGGAAGATTCCGGCGTGAATCCAGCCACGCCAGGTGGGCTTCATGTCCTCAGTGGTGAGGTCGTCAGCCTCGTGCAACGGCAGGCTCGGGATGTCGTGCTCTGGGGTCATGCAGCAAGACTACGGCAGCCCCAGCGAGGTCCGTGTGCGCGAAATCATTCGAATGGGGCTAGCGTAACTGTGTGCATAAGCGGCAAATTCCCTTCGGACGCGGACTCCTCTACGAGGTGTACCAGCGCCGGATTCGTCGCGGCCTCACGCCTGACGTCGTTCCCAAGCATGTGGCGATGATCATCGACGGCAATAGACGCTGGGCCAAACAGCTCGGCTACGATTCCGTTTCGCATGGTCACCGTGCCGGAGCCGCGAAAATGCGCGAGTTTCTCGAGTGGTGTGACGACCTCGGCATCTCCGTCGTCACCCTGTATCTGCTTTCGTACGACAACCTGTCAGGGCGCGACAGCGACGAGCTCTCCGACCTGTTCGAGATCATCGCCGACCTTGCGGAGGAGCTCTCGCACTACCGCAACTGGCGTGTGCAGCAGGTCGGCTCGAAGAAGGGGCTGCCTGAGCCTCTGGTTCAGGCCCTGGATGCGGCTGACGCGCGTACCGCAGGCAACAAGGGCCTGCACATCAACCTGGCCGTCGGGTACGGCGGTCGCACCGAGATCACCGACGCCATGCGCAGCATCGTTGCAACGCACCACGCCGAAGGCGGCACGCTCGACGACCTCGCCGAGACGCTGACGCCCGAGCTGATCGGACAGCACCTCTACACGGGTGGTCAGCCCGACCCCGATCTCGTCATCCGCACCTCGGGGGAGCAGCGCCTGAGCGACTTCATGCTCTGGCAGAGCGCACACAGCGAGTTCTACTTCGTTGAGGCCCTGGGGCCCGACCTGCGGCAGGTGGATTTCCTGCGCGCGCTGCGCGACTACGCACGCAGGCACAGGCGTTACGGAGCCTGACACCACAGCGCAAATTTGCTCTCTGTACGAATAAAAGCGGAGAGTAGACACCATGACACTTGCGGACCAGTTCATCGACGGCTTCATCGAGGAACCCGGATACCTCGATTACGGTCGGGTCGGCCCGCTGTCTGCGTCTGTGGTTGCCGAGATCCGGGCGCAGACCGATGTGCTCTCTCGCGCCCGATTCGGCAGCCTCGACAACCTGTTCAGGCAGAACGTTCGGCTGGAGAACGCGGTTGCAGCCGTCACCGGATTCAGGGCAGACCAGATCGTCGCTCAGCCCAACACCAGTTCAGGACTCATGCATGCCATGTTCGGGCTGACCGGTGGCATCCTGCTCTCTCCTGGCGATTTTCCGAGTGTGCCCTTCGCGGCGATGCGAGCAGCCGAATCACTGCACGTGCTGACACCCACCTGGCTTGAAACCGATCATGGACGGGTCACGCCCGGCGAGATCAAGGACCAACTCTCATCGAGCATTGCTGCCGTCGCAGTATGCCTCGTGGACTCCCGCACCGGCTACCTCGCCGACCTGGAGGGCATCAGGCAGGTCATCGGCGATCGGCTACTGATCGTCGACGCTATCCAGGGCTTCGGCGTCGTGGATGCTCCATATGAGTGCGCGGATGTTGTGGTGTCCGGCGGCCAAAAATGGGTGCGTTCCGGCTGGGGCAGCGGATTCCTCGCTCTCAGCGATGCGGCGGCCGAACGCCTGACCCCGGTCTTCTCCGGCTTCAACGCCAGCAGCGTCGACGACCCATGGGACGAGGTTCCGCCGCCTGCCCACGGAGCCAGAGCATTCCAGGTCAGCAATGGTGACGCGATAGCGCAGGCCAGGTTCTCCACTGCTCTCGAAGAGATGGAGCAGGTCGGCATCCCCGTGATTGCCGGGATCATTGCCGATACCGTCAGCGAGGTCATCGACCTCGCCGACGAGTTCGCGATTCCCATCGCCTCGTCGCGGGACGTCCGCGAACGCGCTGGCATCGTAGTGCTCGAACCGCCGACCGAGCAGCTGACACTCTTGGTCGCGTCGCTGCACAACCACGGCATCACAGCAACATCTCGGCTCGGTACTGTGCGGCTCTCTATCCACGCAGGAACCTCGCGGGAGACCCTCGATATGCTGCGGAGCGCATTCATGTCGTTCGCCTCAGCAGTGACCTACTAGCGCCTGCTGCCCCCGTTCTATTCGTTCTATTCGTTCTAATCGATTGTGAATCTCTGGTGACGGTAGGCGTGTCGCGGCCGCAATTCACAGCCCACGGCTTTAGCGTCATCCACATCAGGTATGGCGCCTGATCGAGACGGCCACATAAGTACGGCTCGATACCCGCCCGTGGCCAGCTCGCCGAAGGAATCCGCGCACATCGCGCGGGGTGGGAGTGGTTGTGGCCTCGAATCGAACCGACTACCAGAACGCGAACCAGACGACGGCAGCGTCCGGCACGGCGGTGCGCACCTATGTGCTCGACACCTCGGTACTGCTGTCTGATCCCCAGGCGATCTTCCGATTCGCCGAGCATGCAGTTGTCTTGCCCGTCGTCATCATCACCGAACTGGAGTCCAAACGAAACGATCCTGAAATCGGGTACTTCGCCCGGCAGGCACTGCGCAATCTTGATGAGCTGCGCATCCAGCACGAGCGGCTCGATTCAGCGATTCCCGTCGGCGACGGCGGAAGCCTGCGCGTTGAGCTGAATCACTCAAACATGTCGGTGCTGCCATCCGGGCTCCAATTAGGCGACAACGACTCGCGCATCCTCGCCGTGGCAATGAACCTGTCGAACGACGGCTTGAACGTCACGGTGGTGTCAAAAGACCTCCCGCTGCGGGTCAAAGCGGCATCAATCGGGCTCGCCGCTGAGGAATACCGGCACGAACTCGCCATTGATTCGGGGTGGACAGGCCTCGACGAGATCACGCTCGGCTCCAACCAGATCAACGACCTGTACGACACCGAGGTGATGCACACGCGGCTGGTGCAGGACATGCCCATCAACACGGGGCTCGTCATTCACTCCGATCGCGGGTCGGCACTCGGGCGAGTGACCGGACGCGGAGAGCTCAAGCTCGTGCGCGGCGACCGGGATGTTTTCGGGCTGCACGGTCGATCGGCCGAGCAACGCCTGGCCATCGACCTGCTGCTCGACCCTGAGATCGGCATCCTGTCGTTGGGAGGTCGAGCGGGGACGGGGAAGTCGGCGCTCGCCCTCTGCGCCGGCCTGGAAGCTGTACTCGAACGTCAGCAGCACAAGAAGATCATGGTGTTCAGGCCGCTGTACGCGGTTGGCGGCCAGGAACTCGGTTATCTACCCGGCGACGCGAACGAGAAGATGAATCCGTGGGGTCAGGCCGTGTACGACACTCTCGGTTCAGTGGTGTCAGACAACGTGCTCGAGGAAGTGGTGGAACGTGGCATCCTCGAGGTGCTGCCGCTCACTCACATCCGCGGTCGGTCGCTGCACGATGCCTTCGTGATCGTCGACGAGGCGCAATCACTTGAGCGGAATGTGCTGCTCACGGTCCTCAGCCGGATCGGCCAGAACTCCCGCGTCGTGCTCACCCACGATGTTGCTCAGCGCGACAACCTGCGGGTCGGCCGGTTCGATGGGGTCGCGTCGGTGATCGAAACGCTGAAGGGGCATCCGCTCTTCGCGCACATGACCCTGACGCGATCGGAGCGCAGTGCTATCGCCGCGCTCGTCACCGAGATGCTCGAGAGCAACGAGCTGGCCTAGAGCGCCCGGTACGCACAGAGTCGCCCATTTTTGCTAGTGCGAGAGATTGCAACTAGCGAAAATGGGCGACTCTGGTGTTTGAGACTTGCTACTTTGCCTGCGGCGGACGCGTCATGCTCAGCACGTCGAGCGCCGTGTCCAGCTGCTCCAGCGTCACTTCGCCACGTTCGACGAAGCCGAGGTCGATGACAGCTTCACGCACGGTGAGACCCGCAGCGACCGAGTGCTTGGCAACCTTGGCTGCGGCTTCGTAGCCGATCACGCGGTTGAGCGGCGTCACGATCGACGGCGACGACTCGGCGAGGGCACGGGCGCGCTCGACGTTGGCTTCGAGCCCATCGACTGTCTTGTCGGCCAGCACGCGCGTCGCGTTGGACAGCAGGCGGATCGACTCAAGCAGCGCGGTTCCCATCACGGGGATTGCCACGTTCAGTTCGAAAGAACCGGATGCCCCAGACCAGGCGATCGTCGCGTCGTTGCCGATCACGCGTGAGGCGACCATGAGTACGGCCTCCGGGATGACCGGGTTGACTTTGCCCGGCATGATCGACGACCCAGGCTGCAGGTCGGGGATCGAGAGCTCGCCGAGGCCGGTGTTCGGGCCTGAACCCATCCAGCGCAGGTCGTTGCAGATCTTGGTGAGGCTGACGGCAATGGTGCGGAGCGCACCGGATGCGTCGACGAGGCCGTCGCGGTTGGCCTGCGCCTCAAAGTGGTCGCGTGCCTCGGTGATCGGCAGCTCGGTCTCGTCGACGAGCAGCTGGATGACGAGCTGCGGGAAGCCGGCGGGGGTGTTGATGCCGGTGCCGACTGCGGTGCCGCCAAGCGGAACCTCTGCGACGCGGGGGAGCGCCGACTGAACGCGCTCGATGCCGAGACGGATCTGCCTGGCGTATCCACCGAATTCCTGGCCGAGTGTGACCGGCGTGGCATCCATGAGGTGCGTACGGCCGGCCTTGACGACCTCGGCCCACAATGAGGCCTTGGCCTCGAGTGCGACGGCGAGGTGGTCGAGTGCCGGGATCAGGTCGTCGATGAGTGCGCTGGTGACGGCAATGTGCACCGATGTCGGGAAGACGTCGTTCGATGACTGGGATGCGTTGACGTGGTCGTTCGGGTGAACGCTGCTGCCGAGGATCTGAGAAGCCAGCGTCGCCAGCACCTCGTTCATGTTCATGTTCGACGAGGTTCCGCTGCCGGTCTGGTAGACGTCGATCGGGAACTGGCTGTCGTAGCGGCCAGAGATCACGTCATCCGCTGCTGCCGCGATTGCATCGGCAATCTGGGCGTCGAGCACGCCGAGGCGAGCATTGGCCTGGGCTGCGGCCTTCTTGATCCGGGCAAGAGCCGCGATCTGGGCCGGCTCAAGTACCGAACCCGAAATCGGAAAGTTCTCGACTGCACGCTGCGTCTGTGCGCTGTACAGCGCATCGATCGGGACACGCACCTCGCCCATCGTGTCGTGTTCGATACGGTATCCGGCGTTTGCGGAGTTCTCCACCACTGTGTGATTTCCCTTTCGGTTGTAGTGACGCTTAGCGCGCCTCAATTTCGCCGACGACAATGTCGGCGGCTGCGCGTCCTTCGACCAAGCGATAGTTCGCGCCGACGATAGCCAATGTACCTTCTGCGATCGCCGAGCTAATGACCTCAGAACTCTTAAGCAGCTCCGCAACGGTATCGCGGAGGTGCTCTCGGCCGACCGCAGATGCGTCGACGGCGTCCGCGTCGATGTGCACGGATTCAGTCGCTCCCGTCACGCGGCGGACTGCAGGCACGATCTTTTTGATGATGCCGCCGATGTGCGGGGGCAGCATGGGGGCGTCTTCTTCCTGGGACTCGATGGCAGCGCGTACAGCACCGCAGTTGTCGTGGCCGAGAACGACGATGAGTGGGACCTGGAGCACACTCACCGCATATTCGAGCGAGCCCAGAACTGAATCGGAGATGACCTGGCCGGCGTTGCGTACGACGAACAGGTCGCCGAGGCCCTTGTCGAAAATGATCTCTGCGGCCAGACGGGAATCGCTGCAGCCGAACAGTGCGGCGTGCGGAGCCTGCGAGTGGCCGAGCTCTGCTCGTCGCTCAACGTCTTGGCGCGGATGACTCGGCTCGCCGGCTACGAAGCGATCGTTACCCCTGCGCATCTCATTCCAGACCTGTGCGGGCGTGCGATTCTCAGCCATTGTTCTCCCCTGTCGGTGTGGGAGCGTCGTTGCTCGGTGATTCGGTGGTTGGTTCCTGATTGCTCAGGATGTCGTCGGACAGCGCGCTCGCCAGCACGGCGAATTCTGTTTCGTCCGCTGTCCCGATCAACAGGTATGTGCTGTTGCCTGCGGCCGTCACGAGCGCGTACTCAAAGTTGCCGCGGTCGTCCTCAGGGACAGTGTTGCGATACACGTCCCAGGTGACACCATCGATCGACGTCGTCTCGACGGCGGCCTGGCGCTGCAACTGGTTGGCGATCCAGGTGGCGTTCGCGCCCAAGGCCTGGCTGAGCCCGATGTACTGGTTTTCGGGAGTGAGCAGGCCGATATTCCAGGAGGGCACGTTGTCGGCTGAGCCGGCTGCTGTTCGCCACTCGGCTGAGTTCGCACGCCAGCCGCCGGGCAGCACGGGCGATACGATCGGGTCTGGGATGCCGATCTGCACCTGGCTGGCCGTGGTGGCGTAGTCGATGTTGCGCTCGATGGGGGTGTTGCTGCGCGGCACGGCGAGCACGATGATCACCACGGCGGCGACGGTGACCAGCATCGACAGCACCAGGTTGTTGACCGTCTTGTGCGCACGGTACTTGCGAGAGTTCTCCGCCTTCCGGATGGCTGTCTCCTCTGGAGTCTCCGGACGGCCGAGCTCGGCAACGACGTTGGGGGCCTTCTTCGGCTTCACTGCGCTCATTCCGCTGAAACCGTCTGGCCGGCGCGGGCTGCATCCAGCCGGGCCTTGGCTCCGATCAGCCATTCTTCGCAGCGACGTGCAAGCGCTTCTCCGCGTTCCCACAGGGCGAGCGACTGTTCGAGCGTCGAGGAACCCTGTTCAAGCTCGTTGACCACGCGAACCAGCTCGTCACGCGCCTGCTCGTAACTGAGGGCGTTGATGTCGTCTGCGGGGGTACTCATGGAATCCATTCTATTTCGACGTAGCAGTGAGCTTGCCCGCAGCGAGAGTCAGGCGCAGTTCGGTGCCGATCGGCGCCTGTGCAGGATCTTGCAATACGGCTCCGGTCGGGACCTGGACGATGGCGTAGCCGCGATCGAGGGTGCCCTGCGGGGAGAGCGCCCGCAGCTGGGAGCGGAGTTCGACGATTTGGTTGCCCGCTCGCTCGACAATGCGTTCGACGAGCTCGGTTCCGCGCGCAACGCTACGGGTGAGTTCTTCTGAGCGTGAATCGACGATCCAGGTTGCGTTGGCGAGTACAGGTCGGCTGCGCAGCTGGGAGATCCTGTCGATCTCGGCCGAGATGATGCCGGTGAGCCGACTGGACAGGCGGGCCTTGGCCTGCTGCACCCGGTTCAGTTCGTCGAGTACGTCGGGAACAACGCGCTTGGCGGCATCCGTCGGGGTAGAAGCCCGGAGATCAGCGACATCGTCGAGTAGGGGGCGGTCGGCTTCGTGACCGATCGCGCTCACCAGGGGAGTGCTGCAGGCAGCGGCGGCGCGCACGAGCGTCTCATCGCTGAATCCCAGCAGGTTCTGGAAGTCGCCACCTCCGCGGGCGATGATGATGACGTCGACCTCGGGGTCGGCATCCAGCTTCTTGATCGCGGCGGTCACCTCGCCCACCGTGCGGTCGCCCTGGACCGCTGCGTGCACCACGCGGAAGTTGACGGCAGGCCAGCGCAGCTGGGCGTTGCGGATGACATCTTTCTCGGCGTCAGAATCTTTACCGGTGATGAGACCGATGCAGTGCGGCAGGAACGGAAGCGCCTTCTTACGGGACAGGTCGAAGAGGCCCTCACTTGCCAGCTGCGCCCGCAGGCGCTCCAGGCGTTCAAGCAGGTCGCCGAGGCCGACATGGCGCATCTCGAATACCTGCATTGTGAGGCTGCCGCCCTTGACCCAGTAATTGGGCTTGACCAGTGCGATCACGCGATCGCCCTGCTTGAAGTTCTCGGTGAGCTTGGCCTTGACCGATGACCAGATGGTGAAGCTGACGGTGGCGTCTTCGTTCAGGTCTTTGAGCTTGCCGTAGACGTTGCCTCCGCTGACGCCCCATTGGGTGACCTCGCCCTCCACCCACGCTGTGCCGAGACGGTCGATATAGCCGCGGATCTTGTTGGAAAGGAGCGCGACCGGCCACGGTGCATCGAAGCTGGGGGGTGCGTCTGTCATACGTTCTTCCTCCCACGGGCTGTTCAGGCGGGCCCGCATAGACTGGGGTTGTGAGCATCAGTACAAATTCGCCTGTGATCGGCCTCGGCATGCCTCGAATTATGAGCGCGCCAGGCAGGCTCAAGGATACCCCTGTCGTCGGACACAAGCGGGTGCTGCTTGCAGCGCCCCGTGGATACTGCGCCGGCGTCGACCGTGCGGTGATCGCCGTAGAGAAAGCGATCGAGCACTACGGCGCTCCCGTCTACGTGCGCAAACAAATCGTGCACAACATCCACGTGGTCACTGAGCTTGAGAAGCAGGGCGCGATCTTCGTCGAGGAGGTCGACGAGGTTCCCACGGGCTCCCACGTCGTCTTCAGCGCGCACGGTGTCTCCCCGGCTGTCGTCAACGCAGCGGCAGGCCGCGGCTTGCAGGCCATCGACGCCACCTGCCCGCTAGTCACCAAGGTGCACCGCGAAGCGGTTCGCTTCGCACGTGACGACTTCGAGATCTTGTTGATCGGCCACGAAGGCCATGAAGAGGTCGAGGGAACTGCCGGTGAGGCGCCAGAGCACACCACTCTCGTCGGTAGCCCGGACGAAGCAGACACCATCGTCGTTCGCAACCCTGACAAGGTCGTCTGGCTTTCGCAGACCACTCTCAGCGTTGACGAAACCATGGAGACGGTTCGCCGCCTGCGCGCCAGGTTCCCCAACCTGCAAGATCCGCCCAGCGATGACATCTGCTACGCCACTCAGAACCGTCAGGTTGCCATCAAGAAGGTCGCGAAGGATGCCGACCTCGTGATCGTCGTCGGTTCGGCCAACTCATCGAACTCGGTGCGCCTCGTCGAGGTCGCGCTTGAGTATGGCGCCAAGGCCGCATACCGCGTCGACTACTCGAGTGAGGTCAAGCAGGAATGGCTCGACGGCGTTGAGACTGTCGGCGTGACCAGCGGTGCATCAGTGCCGGACGAGCTCGTCCAGGAACTGCTGCGCGACCTCGCGGATGCCGGCTACGGCGACGTGCAGGAAGTCAAGACCGCCGAGGAAGACCTGATTTTCTCGCTGCCCAAGGAACTACGCAAGACCCGCAGTGGCACCACGGACGAGCGCGCACTGGGCGGCCGAAACTCGGCTGAACCGGCGGGCAAGGGCTGCAACGACTAAGTCGCTGACAAGCCAGTCGCACAACTGAAACAGGCCTGCCGAGATCCCGTGAGGGACTCGGCAGGCCTGTTTCGTAGGCGGATGTCCGCTACTGCTGACTGTAGAAGTCCAGCAGGGTGGGATCGGTGGTCAGGATGATTCCCAGGAACACGAAGATCGCGAGTACCGAGAGCACGCCGCCGATCAACGGGACGTAGAACGCCCGCCTGCGGCGAACCAGCAGCAGTACCGAGACCGCAACCATCGCGACCCAGAGCACGACCTGCGTGATGATCCCCGCGGTCGTCAGCCCGCCAACTGAGGCCGCTGCCTTGTAGGTGCCGAGGTCCTCCTGCGTGTACAGCATCTGCATCGCATCAGGAATCGCGTTCAGCACGGCAACGGTGAAGAAGGTGCCGAACAACCCGAAGACCATCAGTGCCAGGGTCACCGGCCTGTCCCAGAGTGGTGCAGTCCGCTTGGGCAGCTGTGCACCGTTGTACGGCGCGCCGTATGTCTGCGCAGCGTAATGCTGCGGAGCGCTCGGCGGCGTCGGTAGCTGGGGCTGCTGCGCCTGATTGGGCGCGGCAGCGTCCTGGCCCGCAGGGGCAGCGGGAGCTGCCGGTTCCTGCGGGGGAGTCCAGGTCCAGCCCTCTGGAGCGAGTTCGCCGTAGCGAGGTCGCGGGCGAGGATCCTCGGGGGGAGTGTTTTCCCCCGAGGATCCCGTGTTCTCAGTCATAGTCATCCGTTAGCTGTTGGAGTGCCCGGCGGAGCCGAGCTGGCGTGTCGAGTCGACGACGCGAGCGGCCATCGCCGATTCAGCGACCTTGCCCCACGCGCGCGGGTCGTACAGTTTCTTGTTTCCGACCTCGCCGTCGACCTTCAGCACGCCATCGTAGTTCTTGAACATGTAGTCAGCGATCGCGCGGGTGAAGGCGTACTGGGTGTCGGTGTCGATGTTCATCTTCACGACGCCGTTGGCGACGGCTTCGGCGATTTCGGCATCCGTTGAGCCTGAGCCACCGTGGAAGACGAGGTCGAGCGGCTTGGTCGCGGTGCCGTATTTGGCCTGGATGCCGTCCTGAATGTCTTTCAACAGCTCGGGACGGAGCTTCACGTTGCCGGGCTTGTACACGCCGTGCACGTTGCCGAAGGTGAGGGCAGACATGTAGCGACCGTTTTCACCCAGCCCGAGTGCTTCGACCATGGCGACGGCATCGTCAAGTGTGGTGTACAGGTTGTCGTTGATGTCGTGGCTGACGCCGTCTTCTTCGCCGCCGACGACGCCAATCTCGACCTCGAGGATGGCGTTGATCGCCTGGGTGCGCTTGAGGATCTGCTGCGCGATCTCCAGGTTCTCACCGAGCGGCACTGAGGATCCGTCCCACATGTGCGACTGGAAGATGGGGTTGCGGCCGGCCTTGACCTCTTCTTCGGAGGCCGCGATGAGCGGCAGCACGAAGTCGTCGAGGGCACCCTTGGGGCAGTGGTCGGTGTGCAGCGCGACGGTGACGGGGTAGTTGTCGGCGACCGAGTGCACGAAGCGTGCGAAGGCGAGTGCGCCGGATGCGCGGTTCTTCACGGTGTGGCCGGCGAAGTAGTCAGCGCCACCGGTGGTGACCTGAATGATGCCGTCTGAGCCGGCTTCGGTCAGGCCCTGCAGCACGGCGTTGATCGACTGCGACGACGACACGTTGAAGGCGGGGTATGCAAAGCCCTTGTCCTTGGCCTTGTTCAGCATTTCTGCGTACTGGTCGGGGGTTGCGATGGGCATTGCTTCTCCTCTGAAGTGCGAACGTGCGCTGATGATCGTGCCTACTACATCTCAAATTCTATTGACCGAGAGAGGCTCGCATCTGCCGTTTCAACGTGAATACGCATGGCTATCACGAGAGCATCGGGATCTCGGGTCGGAAATGCGTCGAATACTCGGGCGTGTTCCGCATTTCGGCCGCTAGTCGCCCACGCCGCTATCGGCAATGATGAGAGCGTGCCAGAACTCATAATGTCGAATGACCTGCTGTTATCGATCCTGGCGGTGACGGAGTCGGCAGCGATCGCGACGACCCCGTTCGTCGGCGGTGGTGACAAGTATGCCGTCGATGCGGCCGCCGTCGCTGCCATGCGATCCGCATTTGAATCGGTGCCGATCGGCGGGGTCATCGTGGTGGGCGAGGGCGAGAAAGACGAAGCTCCAATGCTGTTCACCGGGGACCTCGTCGGAACGGGAGACGAGCCGCTCGTCGACATCGCTGTCGATCCCATCGACGGGACCAGGCTGGCCGCCCAACAACTGCCCGGCTCGATCGCCGTCATGTCGATTGCCCCGCGCGGAAGTCTCTTCGATCCGGGTCCAGTGTTCTACCTCGAGAAGTTGATCAGTTCGGGGGACACCCACTCGCTCACGCTGGACGTACCGCTCACCGAGACCTTGCTCACCATGGCAGCTCAGCTCGATCGACCGGTTGATTCGCTTCGGGTCGCTATCCAGGAGCGAGCTCGCAATCAGGTCTACGCGGATGCCGTGCGCGCTGTCGGTGCGCACGTCGTCACCTTCCGTGACGGCGACGTCGTCACCGCACTGCGTGCAGCGCAGCATGGCAGCAGCATCGACCTGCAGGTGGGGATCGGCGGCGCACCCGAAGGCGTGCTGACAGCGGTGGCGGTGCGCGCCCTCGGCGGACAGATGGAGGGGCGCCTTGCCCCGCAGACCGCTGAGGAGTCCCAGCTTGCTGCCGAACGGGGCTTCGATCTCAATCGAGTGCTCAGGCTGAGCGACCTGGCGGCTGCAGACGGCTACTTCTTCCTCACCGCAGTGACCGAGGTATCGGGGATCACCTCCGGCATCGATCTGCGCGAGGTGCGCATCCATTCGGACAACGTGCACGGCACGCGTTCTCACACCGAGTCCGTGGTTATCTCCCCGGGCGGAGCCATCCGCTTCGTCTCGCGCCAGCGGGCGGTCTGAAACCTGCACGCATGTGCACGATCGGCTTCAAACAGGAGTCTGGAGAGTGCGGGCGAGTACGCTGACACAGGCGGCACTGAAGCTCAGCGCCTGGCCCAATGAGGGGCTCCGCCACATCACACGACTCGTCCGGGAAGGACCATTTAGTGACCAGCACAGAATCCGCCACGCTCTTCGAGCACCCCGATCGCAACCTTGCAATGGAGTTGGTGCGCGCTACAGAAGCCGCAGCAATCCGCGCGGTGCCATTCATCGGCCGTGGTGACAAGAACGCGGCAGACGGCGCAGCCGTCGACGCTATGCGCAAGTTCCTCGGCACCGTCAACTTCGATGGCGTCATCGTCATCGGCGAGGGCGAAAAAGATAAAGCTCCCATGCTCTTCAACGGTGAGCACGTCGGCAACGGGCGCGGTCCGTCCTGCGACATCGCGGTTGACCCGATCGACGGAACCAGCCTGACCGCAGCCGGCCGTCAGAACGCACTCTCGGTCATTGCTGTTTCGGACCGCGGCACCATGCTCGACGCCTCTTCGGTGTTCTACATGGACAAGATCGTCACCGGTGCACTCGGGCGCGGCGTCGTCAGCCTCGACCAGTCGGTCGGCGACAACATCCGTGAGTTCGCCAAGGCAGCAGGAAAGCCCGTCGGCGAAATCGTCGTCGCGGTGCTCGACCGCCCGCGTCACATGGGCCTGATGGAAGAGATTCGCGCAGCAGGAGCCGGCACCCAGCTGATGCTCGACGGCGACGTCGCAGGCGGCATCAACGCTGCTCGCCACGAAAGCCGCATCGACATGTGCATCGGTATCGGCGGCAGCCCTGAGGGCATCACGACCGCGTGTGCGCTGAAGGCGATCGGCGGTTTCATGGAGGCTCGCCTCGCACCGGGCACCGACACCGAGCGTGCAAACGCCCTGGCTGCTGGACTCGATGTCGACAAGTTGATGAGCATCGAAGACATGGTCAAGGGTGACAACACGTTCTTCGTCGCCACCGGTGTCACGGATGGCGCCCTGGTCGAAGGCGTGCGTCGCGTCGGCCCGATGATTCGCACGGAGAGCATCGTGCTGCGTTCGCGTTCAGGCACACAGCGTCGCGTGATCGCCGAACACCTCGCGGAGAAGTGGCTCTAAGCAGCTGCGCAGAGAGCTGGGTTGAATCCCAGCCGCTAGCTGAATAGCTGAAGCCAACCGCTGGATAGCGGTTGGCTTCAGCTGTCTCGCCGTGCATTCGCGTATCGGCGCACCGAGAGTCGCCGTTTCGGCCGAGGATCGCCGTTGGAACAGCGACTCTGGGTTGAAGCGGCGACTCTCGGCGAATGTTGCGCTCGCTGGTCGCTACGCGGCGAGGCGGTTCAGCCCGTGACCGCAGGCGACGTGTCGAAGCTGTTTCCGTTGTCTGGGTCGCCGTCGAACGGGAAACCGTTGTCGAGCTCGGCAACCAGCTCGAAGGCTACGAGTTCGCGCGGAGTCTCTTCGATACCAACCAGTGGAGCCAGCACCTTTGACTCGTCAAGCGCATTGAGCTTGCGGGCGGTCGGGAGCACCTGGCGCTCCATCGAGCCGACGAAACCGTTGTAGTCCTTGACCGTGCGTTCGATCGAGCGGCCGAGCTTCTCAATGTGGGTGGCCGTCGTCGCCAGTCGTGTGTAGAGCTCACGGCTGAGATCGAAGAGCACCTGGGCGTCGTGGGTGAGTACATCCTGCTGCCAGCTGAACGCCACAGTCTTCAACACCGACCACAGGGTGACGGGGGAGGACAGCGCCACGCGCTTACTGAAGGCGAACTCCATGATCGACGGGTCGGCTTCGAGGGCTGAGGAGACCAATGATTCGCTGGGGATGAATGCAATCACGAGTTCGGGGGAGGCGTTGAGCCCTTGCCAGTACGCCTTGCTGCCGAGTGCGGTGATGTGATCGCGTACTGCCTTGACGTGCGCCTTCATCAGCTCGGCGCGTCTGGCGCCTTCTGGACCGGTCGCCGTCGCCGGAATCTGGCTCGCTTCGAGGTATGAGGTGAACGGAACCTTCGCGTCGACAGCGATGTTCTTGCCGCCCGGCAGGTGCACGACCATATCGGGTCGGCCGGCGCCGGCATCCGAGGAGATGCTCGACTGCAGGTCGAAGTCGACTCTCTCGATGAGTCCGGCGGCCTCGACAACGCTGCGCAGCTGGGTTTCGCCCCAGACCCCACGGGTGTTGTTGGCCCGAAGCGCCGACGCCAGCGATTCGGCGGTGCTGCGCAGGCGCTCCTCTGATTCGGTGGCTGAGCGCAACTGCTGGCTCAGTTCGCCGTGCTGCAGGCTGCGCTGGGCTTCGAGGTCTGTGACCTTCTTCTGCATGTCGTGCAGGCTCTCGCGTACGGGAGCAAGTGCCTGCAGAACGCGGCTCTCTTGCTGCTCGCGAGCTGCCGTCTGCTCCTGGTCGGCGCGCGTACGCTCAATCAGCTCGCGATACTGCTGCTGCGACGCCACAACCTGACTCCGCAGCCCGTCTGAGGTGGCCTGCACCGCTGCGAGTTCTTCGCGCAGCATGGAAGCGACGGCTGCTTCGCCAGACCGTACAGACGCCAGCTCAAGCTGGTGTCTGGCATCCACGATCGCTGGGTCGTCGCCTACTGCGACACCGCCGCCTGCAGCACCGTGTCGGCGCTGCAAAATGACGATGGCCGCCAGTGCGCCAACGGCTGCGCCGATGACAATGCCGACGATGAGGCTGAGTACGGGATCCATGCGTCTATCCTCGCAGCGACCACCGACAGAGTCTGAAGCGAGGCGCCCACTCCGGCTGAGTGTTGGCTCAGCGCCAGTGTTAGCTCAGCGCCATGGGGCCGTGCGTCGACGCGTTCTCCTTGATGGCGACGGGGCCGATGGCGCCGATCTTCACGCGGGTGACGTGGGCAAGCTGCTCGATGGTGTCGACCTCGTGGCGCTTTGCCGAGTGGATCATGATGGCCGCGCACGCCTCGGAATCGGCGAGGGCATCGTGGTGGGCGAAGTCTTCGAAGCCGGCGGCCATGGCGGCGACCGGCAGACGGTACGAATCGAGGTGGTACGTGCGGCGCGCGACCTGCAGGCTGCAGACGTAGTTGAAGTCGGGCACGGTGAGGCCGGCGACTGTCGTGGCCTTCGAGATCACGCCGAGGTCGAAGCCTGCGTTGTGCGCGACCAGGTGGTCGCCGTCTGCAAACGCGACCAGATCGGGAAGCTGCTGGCTCCAGGTGGGGGCTCCCACGACATCCGCTGGGGTGATGCCGTGGATCTTGATGTTCCACTCCAGGAAGTCATCATGCCCCGGTGCCGGCTGGATGAACCAGGAAGCGCGGTCGACGACCTTGCCGTCTCGAACCTTCACCAGCCCTACTGAGCATGCTGACGCACTTGATGAGTTGGCGGTTTCGAAATCGATGGCTGTGAAGTTCAATGGCACGCATTCATGCTCTCATGCGGCACTGACAGCGACGTTCAGGCACGTGTGCGCAGCGTGTGGACGCTTCACGCACGCATCACTGCCACCTCACAGCGGCGGAGCCGGTACGATTGACCCTCGTGGCTCTCACTATTGCAATCGTCGGTCTGCCCAATGTCGGCAAGTCCACCCTCTTCAACGCACTCACCAAGAACAACGTGCTCGCAGCGAACTACCCGTTCGCCACGATCGAGCCGAACGTTGGTGTGGTCAACCTGCCCGACAAGCGCCTCGCCGCGCTCGCCGAGGTCTTCGGCAGCGAACGCCTGCTGCCCGCCCCGGTGTCATTCGTCGACATCGCCGGCATCGTGCGCGGTGCCAGTGAGGGCGAGGGGCTCGGTAACAAGTTCTTGGCGAACATCCGTGAAGCGGATGCCATCGCCCAGGTCATCCGTGGATTCGAAGACCCCGATGTCGTGCACGTCGACGGAGCGGTGAACCCGGCCAGCGACATGGAGACCATCAACACCGAGCTGATACTCGCCGACCTGCAGACCCTCGAGAAGGCCGTCGCGCGCTTCGAGAAAGAGGTCAAGGGACGCAAGGCTGAGCCGATCGTGCTCGAGACAGCCAAGAAGGCGCAGGAATTCCTCGACGCCGGCAAGCCGCTGTCAGCCTCCAACATCGACCTGGAGCCCATCAAGGAGCTCGGTCTGCTGACGGTCAAGCCGTTCATCTATGTCTTCAACGTGGACGAGTCAGTGCTGCAGGACGCCGACAAGCTGAAGACGCTGGCCGACCTCGTCGCCCCAGCGCACGCCGTGTTCCTCGACGCGAAGCTCGAGTCTGAGCTTGCAGAACTCGACGATGAGGATGCCGCTGAGATGCTGGCATCCACCGGCCAGACCGAGAGCGGTCTCGACCAGCTCGCTCGCATCGGCTTCGACACCCTTGGCCTGCAGACATACCTGACGGCCGGCCCGAAGGAAACTCGCGCCTGGACGATCCCCAAGGGTGCCACGGCACCACAGGCAGCCGGTGTCATTCACACCGACTTCCAGAAGGGCTTCATCAAGGCCGAGATCGTCTCGTTCGACGACCTGATCGAGACCGGTTCGGTTGCCGAAGCGCGTGCAAAGGGCAAGGCTCGCATGGAGGGCAAGGAGTACGTCATGCAGGATGGCGACGTGGTGGAGTTCCGCTTCAACGTCTAGGTCTACGCATTGAGAAGCGGCGCAATTCGAGAGTGTTGCGCCGCTTCTGCATTCAACTGGTCCCCTCGGTCTAAGCGGTGCTTTTGCCCCATTTGGGGGCAAGGCCCATCGCCTGGAACTAGTTATGCTCGCGGCATGCGTCTATTCAGTCGTAAACCGAAGTCAAAGACGGGGCACCCCGGGGACGATCAGTTGCTTGGAATCATCGCGACCTTAGCCGGCGGGACCGCAGCGCCCCGAGAGTGGATTCACTACCTTTATTGCGAGACCGACGACGGGGCCGGTTTGCTCGAAGCGGCCGCCTCACGTGCTGGTTGGGATGTCCATCGCACCGCTGCAGGCGCAGGCATCGTGGCCAGCCGCGCAGATCTTGCAGTAAACGCCGAAACGGTGCGGGTGCAGCGCGAATACTTCGAGGCGCTTGCCTCGCAGGTGCCGGGAGGCGAATACGACGGGTGGGAAGCTGCCGCATAGCCCGCAACTCGTGGCTCCCTGGTCTCTACGACGGTGTGCCGTTCTGGCTCGGGGTCACACGTTTCCGCAGTCGTGGATTTCCGCTTCAGCGTCTAAGTCGAGTTCCGCTTCAACGTCTGGAAAGTGCGGGGTCAGATCAGATCAGCTCTGCTGTGACAGGATTTGTTCGTGGCATCGATTCAGACCCTCAGCGATTCAGACCGAAGGGCCGTTGCACGGTGGGCACTGGCCTGTGCTGAGCGTGTTCTACCGCTGTTCGACGCCGATGAAGCGGCGGTGGAAGAGATCCGGCATGCGGTTGCTCGCACGCGTGCGTACAGCGCCGGCGAGAGCAGCGCCGCCGACGAGATCAGCAAGCGCCTTGTTGCGGTGAAGGCAGCGAATGCGGCGACCACTCCCGCCGGTGCTGCAGCAGCCAGGGCGGTTGCCCAAGCCGCGGCAGTCGCTCACATGGGTGCTCATGCACTGGGCGCGGCCGCGTACGCGACGAAGGCAGTTTCGCTGGTGAACTCGGATCAACAGGAAGCGGTTCAGGAAGAGATTCGCTGGCAGCTGGCGCAGCTGAGCGAACGCGAGCGATCAGCGTTGCGGCTGCTTCCGCAGCTGGGCACTGACTCCTCCGGTCCGCTCGGGGTCGGACTTCTGTCACGGGGCACCCTGGGCGCGACGATCCGGGAGATTCAGGCGCAGATCGGCTAGGTTTCCAGGCGGGAAGTCGCTCATCGTGAGATGTTGCGACCCGCGCCCACCGCATCGTCTAGGATTTTCAGGACTACGAGCTGGTCGCCTGGTGTTATGGTCGGCAATTCAGGAGAGTGCTGAAATGGCAGAGGTCCCCGCGCGAGCACGGCGAGCTCGTGGATGGATTGTGTTCAGCGTTATCGCGGCGGTCGTCATCGGCTTCGCTATATCGATCCCGATCGTGAATGATGTTGCTGCGCGCGACGTTGAGATGCGACTGCTGAACCTCCCGATTCCCGAGGGTGCGGAGCGCATTGACTCGATGGCGCAGGCCGGAAAACTCGTCGGCAACGGGAACGGCATGCAGTATCTGGGCGCGCTCCTCATTCGGGGCGATGACACCGTGGGTGAGCTGCAACGCTTCTACGGCGTGCACGGGGGGACGGTCGGTCTTTCGATCACAGTGACGCCGGCAGAAGACCTCGATGGCTTCCACGGTGCTGGCGGGTTCTTAGCTCACTCTGGTGAGCGCGGCACCTTCGTCGTGCAGGCGTGGGGAAACGGCCCGGGTGAGATCTTCGAGGAGTTCGATATCCGAGGTCATTGAGCGCGAGTCGGGCTCCGCGACATCAGCTGAAGGCGTGATGCAAATTTCGCCGTAATTCGGTGGAGTTCAGGCTTAACGCCTAGCGTTATTGACGCATCGCGTTATATTCTGATCGTGTGATCAGATCGTTCGGCAGCAAAGACACCGAGCACATCTGGCATGAGCAGTACGTCAAGAGCTTCGATCGAACCGTGCAACGCGCGACCTTGAGGAAACTCGAACTGATTCACGCGGCCAAGGATGTGGAGGACCTTCGGATCCCTCCGGGGAACCGTCTGGAACGGCTTGCTGGCGACCGTCGCGGACAACACAGCATCCGGGTGAATGCCCAGTGGCGCATCTGTTTCGTCTGGAGAGAAGGAGGTGCGGACGATGTCGAACTCGTCGACTATCACTGAGAACGATCTGATCGAGCCGATCCATCCGGGGGAGATCCTGATGGCGGACTTCATCGAGGGCTTCGGGATCACCCAGAACAAGCTCGCAGTCAGTATCGGGGTGCCGCCGCGCCGGATCAACGAGATCGTGCACGGAAAACGGGGCATCACGGCCGACACGGCGATCCGTCTGGCGCGGTACTTCGGCACGTCGGAAGAGTTCTGGATGAACCTGCAGTCCAACTACGAGCTGCGGCTCGAGCGCCGGGCTCTGCGCGAAAAGATCGCGGCGATTAAGCCTCTGAAGGTCGCGTGAGGAGCAACTCCGCAGTCGCATGTACGGGGCCCGACTTCCGAGCATGCTTTTTCGGCGACTCCTTAGTTGCAGAATTAGGAGATTTGATCGGCCTTTGATGGATGGGCCGTGTGACGGCAGCGGCACAAGCGGTAGGTCACAGAGTTGCGTCTTGCAACCTCTTCTGGGACGGCCCCGGCTGCTTCGGCATAGAGCCGATGTCTGTGGTACGTGGCACGGTGGCGACATGGAACGCGCAGCGATCACCGAACGAGCAGAGCGGATTCTTCAGGATGCCGCCACGACGCTCATGACTCCCAAGGCCGGCGAATGTCTCGTCTGCTTCGTGGCTCGTCAACTCGACGAGTTCGGGTACGACGGCACCCATCGATTCGCATTGCACTATCGAGACAGCGTTGCACCTCGCGCGACGGCACTGCTCCGGCACCTCTCCGCGATGGGCGCCTGTTGTTGCGACTGTGAAATGTTCATGAACGGCTTCAAGCCCGTCAAGAAGATGTGGGCACAGGCACAGGCACAGGCACAGGCGCAGGTCTCCGTCGACAAGGATGGACTTGATGAGGAGCGTGCGGGCCCGGAGTCACTCAACACGATGCCCTTATGCGAGACGACGCGACGGGGCTCGACCCAACCGTGTGCGAGTTGGAAACGGATCCCCCGCTCGCGGTACCGGTAATTGGGCTTCGCAATGCGGTGAAGTCTAGGTTCAACGTGTAGCTCGCCTAGCCTCGAAATGGGGGACTCAAGAGAGTTGCGCCAATTCTGTTTTCAGACTGCAGCAGCCGGTGCCCATCCCAGCGCTGGCCCCAATCTGGTGGCGATGTCGGTGAGGATCTGCACGTAGTCCTCATGCTCGAAGCTGAAGGGCAGCGCGAACGCCACTTCATCAACCTCCTGAAACCCGGCATGTGCGTAGAGCTGTTCGGCGATCTGGTCGCTGGTGCCGATGAGATCCGGGGCGAACAGCATCCGTTTCGGTCCCTGAGGCGAGCTGGTGCGGGGAGTGCGTTCATCGACGTACCGCTGGTACTTTTCCCGCTGTTTCGCCGAGGCTGAATCTGTGGGGATCACCACGAGACCTTGTGAGACCCTGGCGGGTCCGCGCGCGTGAGCGTTCGTCGCGTCGGCTTCACGGTAGGCACGAATCTGCGATTGCTGGATGTCGGCAAACGACGGCTCTTGATCCACTTCGGGAAAGATCACGCTGCTGGAGAGCAGATTGAATCCGTTTGCTCCGGCCCAGATGGCCGATTTCTTGCTTGCCGCTCCATACCAGAGGCGTTCGCGCAGCCCGGACGAGTGCGGCTCGACGCGGTTGGAAAATTCCTCCACGACACCCTGCTTGCCGGAAAATTCCCGGACCGGTTCCCCTGCAATCAAACGGGCGAGCCGGGCTACGCGTTCGTAGCCGAAGTCTTCGAGCTCTGCGGAATCGGGGTACAGCTCGTGCTGCACGGTGTCGTAGTGCATTGGTTCGCCCACGCTCACTCCCGGATTGATTCGTCCGCCGGCGAGCAGATCCACGGTGGCCAGATCTTCGGCCAGCCGGAGCGGGTTCTCCCAGCCCATCGGGGTTACCGCGGTTCCGAGCTCGATCCGGGATGTGCGCTGGCTGGCTGCGGCCATGACCGCAATGGGGGAGGAGATCCCGAACTGCAGGTGGCGGTGGCGCAGCCAGGCGCTATCGAAGCCAAGTCGTTCGCCCAGTTCGATGACCTGCAACGTTGATTCGTGGCCCGCAGCTGGGTCCGCCGGATCGAACATGCCGATGGTGAGGAAGCCGAGCTTGCGTAGTGGACGTGAGGAGTCGGGCATGGCTTCCTTCATGGGTCTGACTGCGGCTGATCTCATGATGTGCGAGCAACCAGGAGTTCCTGAGAATGCTAGCGCCATCGTGGGCGGGGCTTCTTGCGGCTACTGCGACTTCCGTGCGGCGGTAATGAATCCGTGCGTCCGCACTCCGGGATCGGTGCGTCTATCCGTCCCGGTGATGGTGAGTCCGCACGCCTCGACGCGCGCGGACAAGAGCTCCAGCGGCCAGTAGTACGCCGTCGTCACGGCGTGGTCGAACTGGATGAGTTCAGGCCCCTCGAAGAAGCCGAGCGCCAGGCTGCCGCCCGAGCGCAGGCAACGCGCGAACTCGGTCAGGGCAGAGTCGATGAGCTCTGGATCAGTATGAATGAGGGAGTACCACGAGAGGATGCCGCCGAGACTTTGGTCATCGATGTCGAGGTGCTCGGCTTGTCCGATCCGGAAGCGGATGTCTGGATATCGACACTGCGCGGCGGCGACGAACTCCGGGGTGGGATCGATGCCCTCGATCTCGAGGTCGTGCTCCGACAGAAAGTGCGTCCATTGCCCCGGACCGCAGCCAACATCAATGATCGGTCCGGTGAGTCCGCGCGCCCAGGTGAGAACAGCGTTCCGATCCGTTTCGACGGCGGCATCGATCCTGCCGAACAGCTCGATGTACTCCGCCGATCGCGCACCGTACGCGTCACTCACCCTCGAAACGGTCATGGTGGCCATCATAGGATCTGGCTGCTCGCAGAATTCGTCGGCCTGATTCCCCTCAGCCCTGGTCCGGCAGGGGATAACTGCCGAACCGGCTCTATTCTTTGCCTTGGGACAAGCGCAGGCTTGGTGACACCCCGCGGGTGGAAGACGATACGGGTCCAGCGTTCAGGTGTCAACACATGAGGAGATAGCGATATGTGGCCGGGTGGACTGATTGATTTGCATCATCATGTGATTCCGCCAGCGCTGCTGGAGGAATTGTCTGGTTCGGTGGGTACTGGTGGCACGAGCGGGTTGCGACTGCCGTCGTGGAGCAAGGACGGGATGCTGTCGTTCATGGACGACAACATGATCGGAACAGTGATTGCATCGGTCGCGTTCAACATTTCTTCCGGCGATGCCGCACCGACAGTGAAGATGGCGCGACAGTGCAACGACTTCCTCGCGGAACTTGTCCGCGACCGCCCCGACCGCTGTGGTGGGTTTGGAGTGCTTCCCCTTCCCTTCGTTGATGAGAGCATCGCGGAAATCGATCGCATCTTCGATGACCTCGGCCTTGACGGGGTGATGCTATCGACCAACTATGCGGGTGCCTACCTCGGTGATCCGGTCTTTGATGCGGTCTTTGACGCGCTGGAACGGCGTGGAGCTTTGGCATTTGTGCATCCCACTGAGTCACCTGACGCAGTGGCGCACTCCCTGGGCATTCCTGACTTCGTTTTTGATTATGTCGCGGACACCACGCGTGCTATTGCCCGGCTCCACTATTCCAACACCTTTGCCCGCACACCCTCGGTGCGCTACGTCTTCTCGCATGCGGGAGGAACGGTCCCGTTCATCGCACAACGTTTTGACCTGCTTGATTCCACCAATGCCGTTCCTGGCAGCGAAATCCGTGGGCCCGCGCGCGATCAATTTCGTCGCCTCTACTTCGACACCGCGCTCGCCTATCAGAAGCCTGTGCTCTCTCTGGCAGCCGACGTTGTCGGTTCAACGCAACTTGTGTTTGGCAGCGACCGTCCGTACGCCTTGGACAGGTCGGAGGAAGCAGCCACCGCTATCAACTCGGCGGACTATCTTTCCATCGAGGCCCGCGCCGCTATCGGATGGCAAAACGCGCAGCGCCTGCTGCCGCGCCTCGCGAGTTGACAGGCGATTTCTTCTGTTTACGCTTCGAGTCGTTTCTTCTACAGAAACAGGATCTGGTTACCATGGTCGGGCCTACGGGGTCCGTGCGTCCCGAAACTCCTCGATCGAGACATTGAACTTGTGCATCAAGTCAGCGAAGGCGTTGACCTCATCGGTAGGCCAGTCGGCCAGAATCTTGTCGAGGGCGTGAACCGAGCGTCCGCGTGCCTCCGCGAGCCGCGCTCTCCCCAGGTCACTCAGTACAAATTTTCGCGCAGCGCTGCCGGCCGGATCGAGGATCCGTTCAAGTAGCCCTTCACGCACGGCCACGGTGGTTTGGCGCTGCAGAGTCGAGACATCGAGAAGAAAAGCGGTGCTCAGCTCGCCGATCGACATGGGCCCCTGCCCGTCAATGCGGCTCATCAGGAGGTAGACGCTACGGTCAAGACCGTCCTCAGCGCGATGCTGGGCGACTGTGTAACGGCTGAGCAGTGTCTGCTCGTATTCGATGTCGGCGATGCGGCGTTCCATTAAATCGATACCTCCTCGGCCCTTACGATCCTACTTCATACGTGTATCATGAACGTTTTGTGCATTCTGCACATTCATTCTGAAGGGCCCTCTTGTCCAAGAAAACCTCTGCCGGTGTCCCCGGCTCAGGAGTAGCCGTTGGCATTCTCGCCAGCGCCGGCATCGCCTCGTCTATCACCCAGACCATGGTCACGCCGCTCATCCCTCAGCTGCCCACCATCTTCAATACCCCGGCAACAAACACCGCGTGGATCATCACGGCCACGCTTCTTGCTGCGGCAGTGGCGGTACCTATTTCGGGTCGATTGGGCGACCTGTTCGGCAAGCGCCGCATGATCCTGATCCTGGCCATTCCGCTGATGCTCGGCGCCATTGTGTGTGCCATCGCTCCCACGGTTGAAGTCATGATCGTTGGCCGTGCAATGCAGGGCCTGGGTTCTGGAATGGTGCCGATCGGTATCGCCATGCTGCGTGATCTCGTGCCGAAGGAGCGACTCTCCGCGGCGATTGCCACGGTCAGCGCCACGCTGGGTGTTGGTGGTGCGATCGGCATGCCGATCTCAGCGGCAGTGGTTGAGTTCGCAAACTGGCGGGCGTTGTTCTTTGGCAGCGCGGTCGTCACGCTGCTCGTTGTGGTGGCCATTTGGAAGTTCATTCCGGTGCTGCCCGCAGGTGCGGCCGGACAGCGCTTCGACTGGTTGGGTGCCATCGGGCTGACCATCGGTCTGGTCTCACTCATCCTCGCCGTTTCCAAGGGATCATCCTGGGGATGGGCTTCGCCACTGACCCTGGGTCTGTTGGTCATCACAGTGGTGTCCCTGCTGTTGTGGGGAATATGGGAAACGCGTACCAAGGATCCACTCGTTGACCTGCGCACCGCAGTAATCCCGCGTGTGCTGCTGACAAATATCGCATCGATCTTCGTGGGCTTCGGAATGTACGCGAGCATGCTGGTCATGCCGCAGATCCTGCAGCTCCCCGCGGAGACCGGTTACGGTCTGGGCCAGTCGATCCTCGCCGCCGGTCTGTGGATGGCCCCTGCGGGATTGATGATGTTGGTGCTCGCTCCCGTGGGTGGCCGACTCACTGACGCGCGCGGCCCCAAGTTCACACTGGTACTGGGCGTTGTGGTCATAGCGCTCGGCTATGGCGTCGGCCTGCTGGGCATGGGGAGCACGTGGGGTTTGATGGTCACGGGTTTCGTCGTCAATGGTGGCGTGGCCCTGGCGTACGGGGCCATGCCGGCCATCATCATGGGTGCGGTTCCGCTCAGTGAAACCGCTGCCGCCAACGGGTTCAATACGCTGATGCGCTCGCTGGGTACCACCACGGGCGCTGCAGTCATCGGCTTAGTGCTGGCACAGATGACAACCGACTTCGGCGGTTTTTCTGTCCCGTCGGAATCCGGATTCCGCCTTGCCCTGATTCTGGGTGCTGGCATCTCCGTCATCGCCGCCATCGTGGCCGCGTGCATCCCCGCAGTGGCAAAGCGGATGCCGGCCAAGGCCGATGCGCAACAAGAATTGGCTTCCACCACGTAGCCACGCCAGGGGCGGACGTCTCGCCTGAGACCCATTCAGAGTATGAGGGCGGTGACCGGAACATGTGCCGGTCACCGCCTTTTTTGGCTATCATAGGGACCTTGCAGAATCACATGCTGACGTCAGTCAGACATATTTCAGGTGCGCTGGATCCGGTTCTGGGGGACACAGCGAATCGACACGACAATCGGATCCATACGTGAACTACGCAGCACGGCAACAACGCGCTCAACAACTGGTTCAGGAGATCGGCCTTCCGCGCCCCCTGACCTCAGAGACTTTGCACCAGCATATGGAGCACGTTCGCCAGAAGAAGATCGTGATCATGCAGGCACCTCAGGGAATGGTCGACAGTGGAATCTGTGCGCTCTGGCTCGAGGTGGCCGGTGAAGGGTTTGAGCGGATCCACTACGCGCCCACAGACTCCGCTGTGCACCGCCAGCAATTCGTGAACCATGAATTTGGCCACATGATTCTCAACCACAAGAAGATGATGATGCCAGCCGACCGGGTCGCCCTTCTTGCGCCCCTCATCCCCATGAACGCCATCGTCTCTGCTCTCTCCAGAAGCAGTTTCACCGATGAGGAAGAAGCGCTGGCAGAGGCCATCGGGGATGAGCTGGCGATGATCCTGCGGAAGGACGCGTCACTCAGCCGGCGTGGACTCGAAACCGGATTCGGGCAGGTTCTCTGATGTTCGCACTGATCGAATATGCGGTGCTCGCGGCGCTCTGGGGCACGACCCTTCTGCTTGTGCCCAGCGCGCTCCGTGGCACACGACGTCTGCTTTTCGGGTTCATGCTGGCCTTCGCTATCACGATAACGCTGATCAGCGACGGCCCGTATGCATTCGTTGACGGCCTCCTGGGTGGAGTCGACCTCACGTACTTCATCTTCCATGCGACCGCGATCATCTGTGTGGCACTGTTCGACGGCCTCATCCAGACAGCTGTCTCCAAGGTCGGTTTGACCCCGGCCAGGAAGCGGGTCGCTTTCTGGGGATCGACCGGACTCATCCTCATTCAGGCCGCTCTGTTTTTCACCAGCGGCTGGGAAATCGACAACATCCAGTTCATCGGCCCCGGTGATTGGAGTCAGCTGGTCTATAGCTTCACGACCTGGGTCGCTCTCATCGTTCTCGCGATCTCGACAATCGTCGCGTGCACATCAGACTTCAAGCGCCAGCAGGACGCAACGATAAAGGCAGCGCTGGTGATCATCTCCGTAGGCTGGGTTGTCATCTCCCTCTACGTCGTCGTCCAGATGGGGGTGGCGATCGCCAGGGCAACCGGCGACACCTACGTGAGCGCGACGGTCGATTTCCTGTCGGTGACGTGCCCGCTTGTCGCATCCGTTCTCTTGGCTGGTGGTCTCGGTCTCCGCTTGCTGGTCGGAGTTGTCCGGAACCTGATCGATGCGGGCAGGAGCCGACGACTGCTGTGGGAGCTGAGTCCACTCTGGGAGCGGCTGCTCGCTGACCTGCCTGAGCTCAGTATGGAAGCACCAACGTCACGGCTGGACCTATGTTTCCGCGGGAACCACGCCCTCCATCTTCACCGCCGCTACGTCGAAGTTCGTGACAGCCTTCTTCTGCGCCCTGAGCAGCAGCTCTCAGATCGTGAAGCCAGACTCATTCGAAGGATCGAAGCTCATATTCGACACGCATCAGATACACGAAGCGGGACCACAAACGACTCGAGGACCAATGAGTACCAAGACGCCTAATGAAGCGGATGGGACAGTGACCCCGCAGACCACACCTCAACAGGAGCTTGCACGCAAGCTGAATCTGCTGCTCGACGTCGTGGTGGCCGAGGGAAACACGCCGTACACGTACCGCGAGATCGCCGCCGGTCTCAAGGCCAAGAGGGTCTCGCTCTCTAGGGCCAGATGGCAGTACATGGTCAGGGGCGAGGGGCCGCTGGTCAGCGACGTTCAACTTCTCACCGAGATCGCCAACTTCTTCGGGATTGCACCCGAGTACTTGCTCGGGTCAGACGATGACCTTCCGGAGCGCATTGACTCTCAGCTGGAGCTGGTCCGGATGATCCGAGTCAAACGAGTGATCAACTTCGCGGCCAGGACCCTCGGAGACACTTCACCGGACGCTCTTCGAGAGATCACGAAACTTCTCGAGGGCGGCTTGGCCGGCGGCCCCGACCAGACAGGCGAGTAGCGCCATCCACCGCACGCGCACCGAACAGCTCCACGCGGTCAGAGACGCCTCGCCAGACGATTGGGAGGCGACCTTCCGGGAGCTAGCCCTCATTCATTTCGACTCGGAGATGAGGGTGGGGTTCCTCCTCGCCTATTACCGCAGCTTCGGCGTCCCCCGCATCTCGGACGTCCTGGTTGGCTCGGGGGAAGTAACGGGGCGTCCGAAGAAGCGTGCCTCAGACACCGGCATCGTCATCTACGAGATCATCGCGAATGGGATTGAGAGTGAGCGCGGTGAGCAGATGGTTGAACTTCTCCGACGGGTACACCGGAGCGTTCCTGGAACCGGCGACGATTTTCTCTACATTCTGATCTCGTTGCTTGTTCTTCCTGTTCGTTGGACGATGGCACACGGTTGGCGTCCCCTTGAACAGGCTGAGGTGCGCGCTGCTCACCGGTTTTACCAGGAACTTGGGCAGCGGATGGGGCTGACGAATATTCCGCCCACCTATGAGGCCGCAGCTGAGTTCTTCGACCGCTACGAATCAGCTAACGTGCGCCCGGCACCAGCGAACCAGACATTGATGGCTGCAGCAGCGCAGCTCACCGCGGTGCGGCTGCCAGCGTTACTCAGGCCGCTCGTTCCCGCCATCCTCAGCGGCCTCGTCGACGACCGGCGGTTCTGTGATGCTGTCGGACTGCCGACACCCAACAGGGCCATTACGACACTGGTCGGGGCGGCCGTCCGTCTTCGGGCGATCAGGGCGTCCCAACGGCCACTGCCTGTCACAGCCCGGTTTGTGCCCGGTGCTGCCGGTTCATCATCGTCATACCCCCGTGGGTACGCACTCTCAGAGATCGGCCCAGAATCTGCGAACACAGAGTCGAATGGGGAGTAGACAGTGTGATTATTTTGTTCGCACAGGGGGTAGGCTTAGACATGTCCAAGGGGGGATAAGGACAGAAATGCGCCGGAAATCGGGGGACATGAACCGGGGGACATGGACTGGGGGGCCGGCGCGCTTCGTAAGCAACACGTTTGAGGCGGATCACCCGCCAATACAACGTCCCGCCGCGGGGGGACGCGGCGGGACGTAACGTGGCCGTTGGGATGGGGACAGCTCCGGGCTCGGACCAATCCTGGGAGATTATGCCTAAAGCTCGGTCGTGACCTCCCACGACGAGTGGATGGCGCCATGGATGTAGTTGACCTCCTTGGCGTCGCCGATCACATCCACGGTGAGACCGGCTTCGCGAAGTCCGTCGGCGAGGGGCGCCGCGGCCGTAGTGCCGTCTGCGTAGACCACCATGGCGGCGGGAGCGGAGAAGCTCTCCTCGCCCTCTGTCCACTCGACGCTCTTCGGCGTGATGCGCGTGATCGAGACGTTGCGGTGGATCTTGACACCGTGGGCCAGGGAATCCTTGACCGCGGTCCAGCGCCTGGGCATCGCCAGCGGCAGGCCGAGCTGCTGCTTCTCGTGCAGCAGGGTGACGTGGCGTCCGCGCTCTGCCAGGAACTCTGCGAGCTCCAGGCCCACCAGCGATCCGCCGATCACTACGACGTCCTTGCCCATCGGCAGCCAGAACTTGGTGAACTGGCGCACGAACTCGGGGCTCTTGGTGACGCCGGAGAGGCGTCCAGCCTTGCCCAGGGTGCTCAGCACCAGGCCGGCCTCGTCAGCGGTTGCGGTGCCGAGCATCATGGCACGCAACGTGTCGCCGGTCTGCACGTTCGGCAGGTCGCCGCCAGGGAAGTCCGGCTTGGGGCGTACGGCTCCCGTGGCCACGATGACGTGATCGGGGCGAAGGGCCTTGATCGATTCGACGGTCGCCGGGGTGTTGAGCTTGACGGCGATGCGCAGGCGCTTGATCTCGGACTTGAACCATCGCAACAGGCGCTCGTTGTCTGGAGTGGTCATGGTGGAGAACCACATCGTCCCGCCCAGGCGATCTGACTTGTCGATCACGGTGACGCGATGGCCGCGCTCGGTGAGCACTCTGGCGCTCTCCAGGCCGGCGGGTCCTGCGCCGATGACCACGACGTGCTTCGACGCAGAGGCGGGCTTGAGCGGCAGCAGCGCTTCGTTCCCCAGCGCGGGGTTTACAGCGCAGAAGGGAGTATCGTCGAAGAAGTTCTCGGCGACGCACAGGTAGCAGTTGATGCAGGGGCGCACCTGGTCGAACTTGCCGTCGCGAAGCTTGTTGGGCAGGTCGGGGTCGGCGAGCAATTGGCGACCCATTGCGGCGAAGTCGACCTGACCGGCAGCGATGGCCTTCTCTGAGACCTCTGGAAGCATGCGACCAACGGCGATAACGGGGATGCTGACGTGCTTCTTGATCTCGGCGGCGTTTGAAATGTATGCGCCCACCTTGCTGGGCAGTGGGCCGTCAGTGAAGTTGTCGAAGGGGTTGCGTCCCCAGCCGGTGACGTGGATGGCGTCGGCGCCCGCTTTCTCGAACAGCGCGGAGGCTTCGATCGCTTCTTCGAGAGTGAGACCGCCCTCTTGTCCATACTCTTCGCCGGAAACCCGCACGAGCACGGCGAGACGGTCGCCCACCCGCTCCTTCACAGCGCTGATGACCTCGCAGGCCAGGCGTGCCCGGTTGGCCAGGGTGCCGCCATACCCGTCGGTGCGCTTGTTGTCCCGCTGGTTGAGGAACACGCCGAGAATGTAGCCGTGGGCGACGTGGATCTCGATCGCGTCAGCGTCGGCTTTGGCGACGCGCTCTGCGGCATCCGCCCAGGTGGTGACCAGCCAGGAGATGTCCTCGTCCGTCATCTCGTGGTAGGAGGTCTGCTTGCCTGCGGTGGCCGCGCCCATCTTGCGCAGTTCGTCGGGGGTGCTGTCGGCCAGGGCTGACATGTCGTAGCTGTAGTCCGGCTTGTTGGGTGCCAGAACGGCGCGGTCGTTGGCGGTGTCGACACGGGCGACCTTGCCGTGGTGCGTGGACTGCACGCAGAGCTTGCTGCCCGCCGCATGGATGGCGTCGGCCAATGCCTTCAGCCCGGGGATGAACTTGTCTTCTGACAGCCCCGGCTCCTTCATGGATGCTGCGCCGTAGGGGAACGCGATGGCGCACGCGCCCGTGATGATCAGGCCGGCTCCGCCTGCGGCGCGCGCCACGTAGTGGTCGATCTCGGTCTGTTCGATCTCGCCATGCTCTGAAACGTTCATGTCCATGGCGGGGAGGACGATGCGGTTGGCCGTCTGCATGGACCCGATACACCCCGGAGACATGAGGTGGGGGAATAATGTGCTACTCATGCCTCCATGGTAATTTTGTGCATCACCCTTGACCAATTGGACAAAGTGTGCTTTGCGCGATCATATGCAGTGGTGTCGGCACGGAAGATCTGATGCGCGAAGTTATGGCATCCGTGCAAGATTGGCGGCAGGTGTGACACATTCAAGTCGTGACGATTGACAGCACCGCAGCCGATGCGCCCACCTATACCCAGCCGAACACAGCGTGGTTCACTGCTGTGGTCACCGAACATTCAACCGCGCTTGTGCGCTACTTCGCGCGGCGTGGCCCGCGCCAAGATGCCGAGGACCTCGCCGCTGAGGTCTTCGCAACAGCTTGGCGACGCCGAGATGACGTGCCACTCGATGCCGTGCTGCCCTGGCTCTATCGGACAGCTGGCTTCACGCTCGCCAATCACCGCCGCAAACACATTGATCTGCCGGTTGACGAGGTGCCGGAGTCTGGCCGGATCCGCATCAGCGAGGACCCGGAGTTGAGCGCGCTGTTCGACGCCGAACTCCGCGGAGCCCTGGCCAGCGTCGGCGAACGCGATCGGCAGATCCTGCTCCTGCACGCATGGGAAGGGCTCGACGGTGAAGAACTCGCTGCAGTGCTCGCCATCTCGCGTTCCGGAGCGAATGCCGCACTCTCCCGTGCCCGCAAGAGGCTCAGGGATGCGTGGCAGGAACGCCTGACGTTCTAGACGTGTGTGTGCAAGGTTCAGGCCTCGCCGCACATATCCGTTAGTGAACCGCTTCGCGCTACAAGGCAATCCGCAACGCAACCCGCACTCACAACGCAATCCGCACTCACAGAGGGTGATCACCATGAACGACGACAATGAGCTCGACCCGATCGCACGACTGCGCGCCACTGACCCCGCCGCAGGGGTTGAGCCGCGCGCGGGATTCGCGGACGACGTGGTTGCGCGAACGCTCGGTGAGCCTGCCGTAGAGACCGAGACCGAGACCGAGCCGGGTAGCGCGGCAGAGACCGAGTCGGCGCCGGTAACCGACCTGAACTCCGAGCGTGTGCGCCGCCGTCCGCGATGGATCCAGATTGCGGCCGTCGCGGCATCCGTTGCACTCGTCGGTGGTGCCGGCTTCGGCCTTGGCGCGCTCACCGGGGGAGAGCCGACAAATGCAGCATCGGGTGCGGGGGCTCCGATCTCGCTGCCGGCAGGTGCGGGCACCACCGACCAGATGCCGGAAGGCGCTGCCGCCCAGAGTGGCTTCGCGGGGGCCAGCAGCGCCCAATCGAAGTCGTCGGCCGGATTATCAGATCGGATGTTCCCGTACTCCCTGGGCCGCAACAGCTTCAGCGCATCCGGGCTGTCAACGAGTGCAGGCAGTGCAGCGGCCTACACGTTTGACGCACGTGGATCGTCAAACGCCGCCACCGTCGCGGCGCTCGCGGCAGCACTCGGTGTCGAGGGGACTCCGGAACAGAGGGACGGCGCCTGGTTCGTCGGATCCCCAGACGGCTCAACATCATTCGTGTCTGTGAGCCTCGACGGAACGCTCAGCTTCTCCTTCACCGACCCGCTGATCAACCCGTGGGATTGCGGTTTGGATGCTGCGGCGACGGAGTCATGTGATCCCCCCACTGACCTGCCCAGCGAGAGTGCAGCAATCGACGCGCTGCGTGCGCTCATCGTCTCGGTGGGAAGGGATGCCGACGCGTACGAGTTCACGTCGGAGTCGTGGGAGGGTTCATTCACCCGAAGCGCTCAGGCATCGTTGCTTATCGACGGCCAGCGCGTCGATCAGAGTTGGAGTATCGAACTCACCAGCTCTGGCACCTACAGCGCGTACGGTTCGCTCGCCAACGTCGTACCGCTCGGCGACTACACAATCGTGAGCGAGCAGGACGCCTTTGAGCGGCTGTCCGACCCGCGATTCGGCGCCCAAATGACAGCGATGCCGATGGCTGTGCGAGAGCTCTCGGCCACAGCCGAGGAGTGGGTGGCGCCGACAGAACCGCCGGCCACCCCGACAGCGGAAACCCCGCTCTCCTGGTCGGTGAATCAGGTGCAGATCGTCAGTGCGAGGCTTGGCCTCGCGAGCCAGTGGCAGCCTGACGGCAGTGTGCTGGTTGTTCCAGCGTACGAGTTCACCGATGCCGAAGGTGCAACCTGGTCAGTCATCGCCGTGGCCGACTCGCAGCTCGATTTCTCGACCGAGTAGACCGAGTAGGCTGGCGGTTCGCACCTATCGAGGAGCCCCGATGACTCGTGTCGCCGCCATTGATTGCGGAACGAACTCGCTCCGCCTGCTCATTGCCGATGTGAGTGCCGATGTCGACGGCGGTAGCGGAAGCGTCACCCTTGTGGACGTTGTGCGCACGCTTGAAGTTGTGCGGCTGGGCGAGGGCGTCGACCGCACTGGGCGCTTCGCGGACGACGCGCTGCAACGCACCCTTACGGTCACGCGTCGCTACGCCGAGCTGTGCCGCGAGCACGGGGTGGAGCGCATCCGCTTCGTTGCTACGTCGGCGACCAGGGACGCGTCCAATCGCGACGACTTCACCGATGCTGTGCAGTCGATTCTCGGTGTACCGGCCGAGGTCATCGCCGGAACCGAAGAAGCGGCCCTGTCGTTCCGCGGAGCACTGACAGCGCTCGGCGAAACGGATTTCGACGGCCGTCACCTCGTCATCGACCTCGGCGGCGGCTCGACCGAGTTGGTACTCGGTGCCAGTATTCCCCAAGCGGCATATTCGATGGATGTCGGCTGCGTGCGCCTGACCGAGCGCTTCGTGCAGACCGATCCGCCGGCTGACGCAGAGCTGGCTGGTATCCGTCGCGACGTCAATGCCGCGCTGGACGTGGCATCCGAAACGGTCGATCTGTCGCTGGCCACCGACGTGATCGGGGTGGCGGGCACCGTCACAACCATCACCGCACACGCGCTCGGCCTCACGTCTTACGATCCATACGCCATCAACGGCAGCAGACTGCCGCTGTCTGTAGTGCTTGACGCCTGCGAATCGCTTACCCGCATGTCACGCGCCGAGCGTGCTGCGCTGGCGTTCATGCATCCAGGACGTGTCGATGTGATCGCCGCCGGCGCGGTCATCTGGGCGACGATCCTGCAGCGGGTAGCGGATGCCACAGCAGCGGCGGGCAGGCCCCTTGAGTTCGTCACGACCAGCGAGCACGACATCCTCGACGGTGTGGCCCTGTCGCTGGCCGAGTAGCTCACGCAGCCCCTAGGCTGTCGCCATGGGGAACAGGATTCGCATTGCCGTCGCTGGCCTGGGGGTAGTTGTACTCGCGCTGACCGGATGTTCGGCGCTCACGCAGCCAGATGCGCAATCGGCGCCAACCAGCTCGCCGAGTGCGCAGACGCCGACCGCAACCGAGAGTCCGGCTCCTGCCGCTGCGGCATCAATCGTGATCTCCGTGGAATCGATCCAGATCTTGGACGGCTCTGGCGCAGTCCTGAGTGACAACGACTATTTCGAGCCTGCCGCAGATGTCGCAGCAACGCTCGCCGAAGCCATTGGAAGCGAGCCGACGGTCAGTCGCTACCCCGCTGGCGGCGACAATCCTCCCGGAATCGAATATGCCTGGGATGGGTTCGCTCTGCGCGACGGCGAGTGGGCTGTGGAAGCCCCGTATTATTCGGAGTTCTTTGTTCTTCTCACCGGCGCGACTGTGGGGAATGTCACCCTGTCGACCAGTGACGGCGTTGCAATCGGAGACTCGATCTCGAGTGTCGGAGAAGCCCACCCCGATCACCTGGCGGACGGCTTCGTTTCGCTCGAGTGGACAGAGCTTCCGCAGTTTCCCGATGGCTATGGGATTGACGGTGTGCCGGCAATTTCTGTGCTGGTACTCGCGACAGAAGGCAACGATGTAGTCTCTCGCATCATCGCCCCGAGCCGCAGCTGGGGCGCCTAGCCCCCTAGATCACCTCATCGATGAATTCGCGCACCGTATCGATGACCACACGCCCGACGCCCGACGCGTCAAGCGGTGACGATTTCAATACGGCCATCGAGTGATCGGCGCCCGCCACAGGCATCACACGAATGCTGCGAGGGATCGCGCTTACGGGTGCAACGTCATCCATCGCCGTGACTGCGGATGTCACGTCACGCGCGCTCCCGTAGGCATCCCGTTCGCCCTGCAGCACCAACACGGGAACACGTGGCGTCAGCAGTTCATCGATTCGGGACTTCTCGGGTTTTCCGGGCGGGTGCAGCGGGAAAGATAGGCAGACGACAGCGACGGCGCCGACGGCACCCGCTGTACGGCAGGCAACTCGCGCACCCGCACTGCGGCCGCCGACGATGAGGGGAAGACCCTCGGCGATGTCGGTCACGTGCGATACAGCATCCATCCAGCCCACGTCGAGCGCCGCCGGACGAGGCGCGACCTTGCGGCCAGCCACACGCCAGGGTTGTTCGTAGCGCACAACGGTGATGCCGAAACTGGGCAGGGTCGTCGCTAGGGCGACCAGGTCGGCGGCCTCGATCCCGCTTCCGGCACTGTGACCGAGCCAGAGCACTGCACGCGGCTCGTCTGCCCAATCGACGACGAGTCGTCCCGGTCCAAGCGTTGTCGGTACATCGAGATCCATGCCTACGACGGTACCCGGCAACAAGGGAAGAGTCAGCCGGCCCTGCAGCCGGCTGACTCTTCTTCGCTGTCGATCTATTTGATCTATTCGATCTATTCGATCTATTCGTAAACGGCGATGAAGCGGCCGACAACGCCACCTGCGCGCAGCTTGTCGACTGCGTCAGGGATCTCGGCCTGGGTGATGATGTTCATCGGCGGGTTCAGCTCGCCGGACTTCATCAGAGCGTAGAGGTTCTCGAGGTCTTCCTTGGTGCCGGACTTGGAACCCTTGATGGTGAGCTGGTTGATGATGATCGGGTAGGTATTGATCGTCGCTTCGAGGCGACCCATCCCCACCTGTACGAACGTGCCGAACTCAGCGAGAGTTTCGATGCCGGCAGATGTTGTGGTGCCGAAGCCTGCATAGTCGACGATCAGGTCGAGGTCTTTGTCCTTGAACGCGTCGATCGATTCTGCGACACCGGCCAGTCCGATCTCGTCGGCCAGCTTGCGGGTCTCAGGGTTGACCTCTGCGCCGTATACCTCTGCGCCGGAAAGTGCCGCGACCCGGGCGCCGATATAGCCGAGACCACCCAAGCCGATGACTCCGACCTTCATGCCTGCCTTGGCCCCGCCCACGGCCATGATGGCGTGGTAGGCCGTGAGCCCGGCATCCGTTGCCATGGCACCGAGCTCGAACGAAACTTCATCGGGCAGCTTCACCAGGTTGTCATCGGTGGCCAGGAGCTGCGGGCCGAAGCCGCCATCCCACTTGCCGTAGCCGAGTGCGTCACCGTCGCTCATCACGGGTGCGAGGCCGACGCGGTCACCGACCTTCCAGTGGTCCATTCCTTCGCCAACCTCGATGATCACGCCGGCGTTCTCGTGGCCCATGGTGCGGGGCAGCTCGAAGAACAGAGGCATCCAGCCTGCGTCGTCAAGTGCAGTCACGTCTGAGTGGCACACTCCCGCGGCTTTCACCTGGACGACGACCTGTCCCGGACCCGCGTGCGGTTCTGGAACCTCATTCAGCTCGAGTGGCTTGTCTGTACCGGTGAACTGCCATGCCTTCATGGGGCATCTCCTTTTTATGCAAACGTATATAAATGTGGATACGTGTTAGCCGTATCAAGACCGCGCTTCGGGGTCTACCGCTGCCCGTTCTCGCAATCCACAATACGCTCGCACTCCCTGCGTAGCTCACGACGTCGCTCCCAGCGTCGCTAACCCGGTGTCGATCGAGGCGTCGGTTTCAGGCCACGCGCTGAAGAGAACTGCGGGTGTAGCCTCGAAATATGACGCCGCAGGAGCTTGCGAATCTGGCGCACCTACGGAGGGCGCGTGACCTGATCGATCGGGAGTACGCGCATCCGCTCGATGTGCCGACGATGGCGGCGCGGGCGCTCATGTCGCCCGCTCATTTCTCGCGGCAATTCAAGGCTGCGTATGGCGAGACGCCCTATGGCTACCTGATGACCCGTCGGATAGAGCGCGCGATGGTGCTGCTGCGTGCGGGGATGAGCGTGACCGATGCGTGCATGGCTGTCGGCAGCACGTCGCTCGGCTCCTTCAGCTCGCGATTCACCGAACTCGTGGGGGAGACGCCGAGCTCGTACCGTCTCAGGGAGCATGGCGCGGTGACGGCTATGCCCGCCTGCGTGGCGAAAGCCCACACCAGACCGAGCAGGACGCGCGTGAACGGGCACGGGCACGGTGAATCGAGCAGGATTCGAGAAGCGGTTGACGCCGGCGTTGCCTAGCGTTGCAGTCATGACTATCGCACTCCAATACTCACAAGTAACCGTCAACGACGTCGATGAATCGCTCGCGTTCTATCGTGATGCGCTCGGTCTCGAGGTGCACAACGACGTCGCATCCGGCCCCTATCGCTGGGTCACGCTCGGCAGCCCCACGCAGCCCGATGTAGAAATCGTGCTCTCTGAGCCACACGCCGGCAGGTCGCCCGCTGACGGCGATGCGATGCAGGAACTTCTCGTCAAAGGGGCGCTGCCGATCATCGTCTTCCGCACCGACGACGTCGACGCCATGTTCGAAAAGGTTCGGGCAGCAGGAGCCGAAGTTCTGCAGGAGCCGACTGACCAGGCGTGGGGCCCCCGTGACTGTGCATTTCGCGATCCGTCGGGCAACATGGTGCGATTCCTGCAGGCGCCGCCTCGCTAGTATCGAGCGATGAGCACTCCACTTTTCGAGATCCGCCGCACCACAGAAGACGACTGGCAAGACGTCAGGACGCTCCGGCTCGAGATGCTGGCCGACACGCCCATCGCCTTCGGTGAAACGCGTAACGATGCGCTCGGGCATGACGAAACCGAGTGGCGGATGCGTGGCGCTCGCGGAACCGCTGAGCACGGCATCGCGCTCGCCGCAATCGATGAGTCCGGTCGCTGGATTGGCGGCATGGGTGCTTATACGGTGCCGCCGGGTGAGCCGATACTCGTCGGGGTGTACGTCACGCCTGACCACCGGGGCGCGGATGCGGGAGTGACGGATGCGTTGCTGTCGGCCGTTGAGGACTGGGCCCGCACCAGGAGCGACGTTCTCACCCTGCACGTGCACGAAGACAACGAGCGCGCCCGTGCGTACTACGAGAAGCGCGGCTACGCCCTCACCGGTGACGCGCTTCCGTATGAGTTGGATCCCGGAAAGCTCAACGTGCAGATGGCGAAGCCGCTCTAGCGTCCCGCGTGGCCCGCGTGGCCCGCGGGGGAACGCTCGGCTATGCTCTGGCCATGTTTAAGGCAGCGTGCAGCGCATGACAGGTTCTACTCTCTTCGACGGTACGGCCGAACGTGCCGCGAGCGTGGTGACTCTCATCCGCTCACCCGAACTGTCAGACCGAGCTCAGTACGCGTACGCGGCGACAGCGCCCGCCGAAGCGCGGATTGTGTATCTCGCAGGCGCGTGTCCGCTGAATGTCGATGGATCGACGGCCGGTGTCGGCGATTACGCTGTGCAGGCAGCGAAGGCTATGGAGAATCTGGTCGTCGCGCTGGCCGCAGCAGGTGCTGGCATCGCGGATGTCATCAGCACCCGAGTGCTCGTCGCCTCCAATGTTCGGGCCGACCTGGTCACCAGCTGGGACGTGGTGAGAGCGGCATTCGGTGACCATGATGTGCCGAGCACGCTGCTCGGCGTCACGGTGCTTGGCTACGACGACCAATTGGTCGAGATCGAGGCGGTGGCGGCGTTGCGATCCTGAGAACGCGGCTCGCCCATTTTCGCTGGTCGCGGCGCGCGAGCAGGAGCCAAAATGGGCGACCCAAGAGCTCGGCACGGCGACCAGCCACCCAATGAGACGATTGAGGGATGACCGCAACACTCGTAGCCCAGGGCCTGGCCGGCGGCTATGCCCACCGCACACTCTTCGATTCGCTCAACCTGACTGTCGCTCCCGGCGACGTGATCGGGGTCGTCGGCGTCAACGGTGCGGGCAAATCGACATTGCTCAAGATCCTCGCCGGCGTCGAACAGCCCCAGGCCGGCACCGTCACCCTCTCGCCAGCGGATGCCTTCATCGGCTGGCTGCCGCAGGAACACGAGCGGATTCCCGGCGAGACCATCGCCGACTACATCGCCCGCCGCACCGGTTGCGCCGAGGCGACCCGCGAGATGGACGATGCGGCAGCCGCACTTGGTGACCTCAACCCGACACCGCGACCCGACGGCAAGGACCCAGCGGATGTCTACTCCGCCGCCCTTGACCGTTGGCTCGCGAGCGGCGCAGCTGACCTCGACGAACGCCTGCCGATTGTGTTGGCGGACCTCGGCCTGACTCTGTCGGGCGGCTCTGCAATCCCGGGCGGCTCAGCGTCATCCGTCTCGCAAGACTCACTGATGACGTCGCTTTCCGGTGGTCAGGCGGCCCGCGTCGGGCTGGCCGCACTGCTGCTGTCCCGGTTCGACATCGTGTTGCTCGATGAACCGACCAACGACCTCGACCTCGACGGCCTCGAAAGGCTCGAGTCATTCGTGCAGGGGCTGCGTGGCGGCGTTGTGCTCGTCAGTCACGATCGCGAGTTCTTGGCGCGCTGCGTCACGCGTGTGCTTGAGCTTGACCTGGCCCAGGGGTCCAACCGGGTGTTCGGCGGCGGATACGACTCCTACCTCGAGGAGCGCGAGACCGACCGGCGCCACAAACGAGAGAAGTACGACGAGTTCGCCGAGAAGAAGGCCGACCTGGTCGGCCGTGCACGCACCCAGCGCGAATGGTCAAGCCAGGGCGTGCGCAACGCCATGAAGAAGGCGCCAGACAACGACAAGATTCGCCGCAAGGCATCCGCTGAGTCCAGCGAGAAGCAGGCGCAGAAAGTGCGCCAGATGGAAAGCCGCATCGCCAGGCTCGACGAGGTCGACGAGCCGCGCAAGGAATGGCAGCTCGAGTTCACCATTGGTGCAGCACCGCGCTCAAGCACCGTTGTATCCACGCTCAGCAATGCAATGTTCCGCCAGGGCGGTTTCACGCTCGGTCCTGTATCGATCCAGATCAACGCGGGGGAGCGCATCGGTATCACCGGCCCCAACGGCGCAGGCAAGTCGACGCTGCTGCGCGCACTGCTCGGCAGGCTTGAACCGGTCGAGGGCACCGCAAGCCTTGGTAGCAGCGTGCGAATCGGTGAGATCGATCAGGCCAGGTCACTGCTGGCTGGTGACCGTCCGCTCGCTCTGAGCTTCGAAGAGCTCGTTCCCGATATGGCCAGTGGCGAAGTGCGCACTCTGCTGGCTAAGTTCGGGCTCAAGGCCGACCACGTCAATCGTCCCGTCGATGAACTCTCGCCCGGTGAGCGCACGCGCGCCGGACTTGCCCTGTTGCAGGCGCGCGGCATCAACCTGCTCGTGCTCGATGAGCCGACAAACCACCTCGATCTGGCGGCCATCGAACAGCTCGAGCAGGCGTTGGAGACCTACGAGGGCACGCTGCTTCTGGTCACCCACGACCGACGGATGCTGGGCAACGTGCACACAGACCGCCACTGGCGCGTGGAGGCCGGGCAGGTCACTGAGCTCTAACGGAGGTCAGTCTGCATGCCTCACTGCACATGACTCACGGTGCGTCGTGGATGGTGACCACGTAGCCGTCAGGGTCGGCAAAGCTGAAAGTTCGGCCGAATGGGCCGTCGACGGGCGGCGCCGTGATGTGAGTCCCCGCGGCGACAAGCGCATCGTGGAGTTGCTGGGCGTCACTGCTGCGGAGCCACAGTGCCACTCCCGCACCGGGCTGAGGGACGGTTGCGAGGTCAAAGCCTGGCACACTCGCGCGCACAGCGAAAGCGATGGGCGTGGTGTCGAAGACGACGGCTCCTGGCGGGCTCTGCGCCGCCCGGGCGAGTCCCAGGGTGCCCTCGTAGAAAGTTGCTGAGCGATTCAGATCGCTCGCCTGCAGCGAAATGAAGTCGGGCCCGAAAACGGCCATGATGCGTCCTTTGGTAGATGCCAATGTTTGATGTCAATATGTTGACATGATGATTCTATGTCAAGATGTTGACATGAATCAAGGGGCCAAGGGAGTGGAGCTGGGCACATCGCTCGGATATCTGCTCAAGCAAGCGCACAGCGTGCTTCATTCTGCAATGGATGCCGCGCTGCGGCCGTTGGGATTGACGGTCTCGCAGTATGCCTGCCTCGAAATCCTTGCGCAGCGACCGGGGCTGTCAGGTTCTGAGCTCGCTCGAGCAGCATTTGTGTCTAGGCAATCGATGAACGTCTTGCTGCAGACGCTGGAGCGCGACGGCCTGGTTTCTCGCCAGGAGCACCCGCAGGGTGGCCGAACTCTGCCCGTGGAGCTCACCGCTGCCGGCCGCGCGAAGCTGCAGGTGGCCAGCTCTGCGGCCCAATCCGTCGAGGAAGCAATGAGCTCGGGCCTTGACGGCGCCGAGCAGGCGCAGCTGCGCCGACAGCTCGCAGCGTGCGTGTCAGCGCTTGAGGCTCGGGGCAGAACAGACGCTCAATAGATACAGCTGTCTCAGCAGATTCAGCGGTCTCCGCGGGAAAGCAGGCCCTAGCGGCCCTGACGTTTCTTGAACGGTTTCGGCTCGCCCTTCACCGCGGGTGCCCTGCCCTTGCCCTTGGAGGCTTTGGCCTTGCCGCCTCCGTTGGTCGCCTTCTTGACAGGCGCGGGGGCTGCGGCGATGTCTGCCCTGGCGTCCTCGAGCAGCACGGTACCGATTTTGGTCAGTTTGGTTCCCTCGCCGGTACGCACGAACACGGGCTGACCGATCTCGGCCTCGATCGCGGCGATCGAAGAATTCATCATCGCCAACGGGATGTCGAGCTTGTCGGCGGCACGCGCAAGGTGCAGCTCCTCGGCGGCTGCGACGAAGTGTCGAAGCTGGTTGATCTTCACGGGAGCCTTTCATGCGGCCACGCGAGTCGTGGTCCGGCTTCTAGGCTACGCGGGTTCTGACTGTAAGCCGCATCCTGCCCCGCCGGCCGTCCCGGTGGCAGGATGGCCGCATGGTCGAGATTTCGGACGAGGACTTCGAGAAACTGGTCGGCGATATCTTCGATTCGCTCCCCGACGAGATGGTTGGCGATCTGCAAAACGTGGGAATCGTGGTGGCGAACCAGCCGCCCAGCGAACGTCCACGGTTGTACGGTCTCTACACCGGGCATCCGCTCACCACTCGTGGCATGTACGGCTTCGGCGAGCTGCCGGATCGGATCACCCTGTTCAAGAACAACATGCAGGAGCACTGCAACACCTTGGACGAACTGCGGGCTCGCGTGCGCATCACCCTCGTGCACGAGATCGGCCACTATTTCGGCCTCGACGATCAACGCTTGCACGAACTCGGCTGGGCATAGAGGACTTGTCGCCTTTGACGACTCCTCGCACACTGCAGATATAGCTGAAACGAGCTTTCAAGCTGACAGAGCTACTTGCTTTGAGAATCTGGGGGAGCCATGGACATCGCACTCTTCATCCTCGAGCTGCTTGTGGTTCTGGGCTGCATCGTCATGGGCACCAGATCGAGCGGCGTCGGCCTCGGCCTCTGGGGTGGCGCAGGCGTTGCCCTGTTGGTCTTCGTTTTCAGGCTGCCGCCCGGCTCACCGCCGGTGGACGCCCTGCTCATCGTGCTGTCTGTGGTGCTCGCCTCGTCGGTGATGCAGGTTGCAGGAGGCATCGACTGGATGGTAACGATCGCGGCACGTCTCATCGAGCGCAATCCGAAGCAGATCACGCTTGTTGCGCCTCTCGTTGCGTTCCTGTTTTCTGTCGGTGCAGGCACCTCGAACATCCTGTATCCGCTGCTGCCTGTCATCCAGGATCTCTCGTACCGCAACAACATCCGCCCCTCCCGCCCGCTGTCACTGTCGGTCGTCGCTACAGGCATCGCACTGGCCTGCAGCCCGGTTTCGGCCGCCATGGCAGCGATGGTCACGCTGACCGATGTGAATCCGTACGACTACGAGCTAATCGACATCATCAAAGTGACATTCCCTGCCTGCGTCGTCGGCATCGTTCTCACCTCATTCGTGGTGCGCCGTCTGGGAAAGAACATCGCCGACGACCCCGAGATTCAGGCCAAGATTTCTGCGGGCCTCATCACGGCGCCGTTCGCTCAGCAGCGCATGGCAGCGGATGCCTCAGGTGCAGTAACAACAGCGGCTGCGGCTGCGGGGGCAGGTGCAGGTGCAGGTGCAGGTGCGGATGCAGGTGCAGGTGCGGATTCCTCAGGCGCCTCGGATCCCGCGGGCAGTCAACCCGGAAACGCCGCCCCGGTGCACGTACAGGTCACCGCAACCAAGTCAGGTCGCAATGCGGCACTTATTTTCTTCGCCGGCGTCATCCTGATCGTTGTGTTTGGGCTCTTCAAGGGCATCCGTCCACTCGACGCCGTCGGTGACCCGATCTCGATGACAGCGATCATCGAGATTGTCATGTTCGTTGCCGGAACAGTCATCTTGATCGTCTGCCGCCCGAAGGTGTCTGAGGTTCCGATGGCTACTGTCTTTCGGGCCGGCATGGTCTCGGCGATCGCACTTTTTGGTCTCGCCTGGCTCACCGACACGTTCCTGGCCGCGTACTCCGAGGAGATCGCATCCACAATCGGAGATCTGGTCACCGCAGTACCGTGGATCTTCGCCCTCGGCGTCTTCATTGTCTGTGTGCTGACCACCAGCCAATCCACGGCAACGCGAACAATCGTGCCGATCGGATTGGCGGCTGGTATCCCGCTTGGTTTGCTGTCTGGGATGTGGGCAGGAGCGTTCGCCGGAATCTATCTGTTGCCCACTAACGGTTCTCAGATCGCGGCGGCGAACTTCGACACCAGCGGCAGTACCAAGCTCGGAACCAAGCTGGTCGACCACTCGTTCTTCGTGCCGACCCTCGTCCTTGCAGGCGTCACGGTAGCGTTCGGTGCGCTGTTCGGAGTGCTCTGGGGCTAGTTGGTTTTCTGGCGCACTTCTTAGTGTCGATTCCTCCACAGAGATCGCCTGTGAAAGTTATGCACAAGGGCCGGTCAGCGGATGTTTCCGCCCGCAGGAATGTCGGTGGTGCCGAGGAGAATACGGGGTATGAACTCCCTTGTAGATCGCTTCGATAAACGGCTCGATCTGGTCGTCGAAACCGAGGCGCGGCTGGCCTCTGACGCTGGTGATCGGGCAGTCGCGATCGATGCCGCTCGGGTCGACGCGCTGGCGTTGGCAGCGGATGACACGGCCGACCAACAGCACAAAGCGCGGCGGATTCTGGTCACCGAGATCGCCGCAGCGCTCCGGTTGCCCGAGCGCACGACCGAAACGCTGATCGAGTACTCGCGGGTGCTCGTGCATGAACTTCCCGCGACGTTGGCTGTGCTGCAGTCGGGCCGAATGAGCTACCGGCACGCGACGATCATGATCGACCAGGTCTCTGGCTTGAGCGCCGAGAACCGGGCGGCTCTTGAAGAGAAGATGCTGCCGAAAGCTGTCGAACTGACTGCCGCGCAATTCGGTGACCGGGTGCGAAAAGCACGCGAACGACTCGATGAGTCATCGATCAAAGCCCGGCACGAAAGGTGCGCCGAGGACCGAGCGATGTTCCTTGACCCGGTGGCCGACGGAATGGCGAACCTGACCCTGTACCTGCCTGCGGTGCAGGCCTATGCGATCTTCAACCGGATCACCGACGTGAGCATGAGCCTGCAGGGTCCGACCGAGGATCGCACACTCACACAGTTGCGGGCCGATGTGGCAGCCGAACTGATCCTCGCCCGCGGCGACGCGTCAGATCCCGGCGGGCGCCCTGGCGTCGGCGGCTGGTCCGGGATCAAGCCCGATGTTGCCTTCCTTGTGCCGGTGCTCAGCCTGCTGGGCCAGAGCGAGGAACCCGCCACCCTCGAGGGCTACGGACCCATTGACATGGATTCCGCCCGCAAACTGGTTGGTAACGCGACGAGTTTCATCCGCATCCTCACTCACCCCGAGACCGGCGCCTGGCTCTCGGTCGGACGAGACAAATACAAGGCCCCGTCCGATCTGCGTCGGGTGCTGCAGCTGCGCGATGAAACCTGCCGAGATCCCGGCTGCAACCGGTCAGCGAGAACCTGCGACATCGACCACACGGTGGCTTTCAATGAAAACGGTGAAGAAGGCGAAACCAGTCTGGGCAATCTCGCCCATCTCTGCCCCAAACACCACACAGACAAACACGAAACAGGATGGAAAGTCACCCAAGATCCATCCGGTGACGGCACCCTGCACTGGACATCACCAACCGGCCGAAGGTACAGCACCGAGCCGGCCAATCAGATCGAATTTCCTGAGATCCAGGCGAAGGCGAAGACGAGGTCCACGCCCGAGCCCACGCCCGAGCCCACGCCGGTGACAGAGCAGATGCCTCCGCCGTTCTAGCAGTGGTCCAGGCTCCGACGCTCTACGCAGCTGCGTCGCGAAACAGATCCCACGATGCCTTGCACGCGTGAGCTATGCGATCGACGTGCTCAGCGTCTGGCGTGACCCATCCGCTACCCGGTTTCATCAGCGTTGCGGCGTTCGCCTCTCCCAGCAAAAATTCGCGCAGAAATTCGGCCTGCACAGCAGCGAGAATCAGCCCGACAGCGTCCGCCTGCGGTTGCAACTCCCTGAAGCGTGCACCGGCCTTGATGATCTCGTAGCTACCGAGATACGGCTTGTTCAACGCGACGTCATCGGGCAGGTCAACAGCGAAACCAGCGCGATGCGCATCGGCGAGTGAGCGGATGCGGTCGGGCTGCATCGTCACCGGTTGCGCGACTCCGGCCGCGTCCACACGCGGGTCACCGTCCGCGTCGCCGCGGTTTGACAGAGCGACGACGCGAGGGAGCCTGTCGGCCTCCGGCCTGTCAACGTTCACCGCGCCATCCGGTGTCGTCGTGTGGTTCATGGTGTCGTGGAACGAGAGCGTGGTGAACGTCGTGGTGCCAGAGAGCGCCGCGCCTTTGTCGGCTGCAGCCCCCAGTTTCGCCTCGACAAAGCGCTCGATGAGCGCATCCCTGGTGCTCTCGTACACGCCGAGTCCATGGGTCGCGACTTCGGTGAATGTATCGGCTAGGTCGTTCAGTTCAGCCTCGGAGTGCGGGATTTTCAGCAGCGGGTAGAACGAAAAGGTGACGGGTCGCACGGCGTCGACGCCGCTGAGGTCGGTGCGGACTCCGCGGCCGACGGCCTCGACCCGCGCGAACGCTTCGCCGAGCGTTGCCCGCAGGTCGGCGGGCTTCTCGCGGTTCGGATCTCTGATCATGCGGGGATGCGGGTTCTCCACATAGACGATGCGCGGATCGATCTCGGCCCAGCGCCGCACGATGGGACTTGTCGACTGATCGCTGAAGTCGAACTGCAACCGCCTGGTGAACTCCGGTGCAAGAAAGCGGGCGAGCTCGGCGGGAATCGCGGCGCCGGAGTGCGGGCAGCTGACGAGCACATCGGCCGTGCTTATCGCTTCATCGAGGCTGCGAGAATCTCGATCTTGGTAGAAGGTGAGGTCGTCCGGAGTGAACACGGTACCGGCTGGAATCAGCAGGGGAGTCGCATCGGTCATGCTCCGAAGGCTAACCACGCTGTCTGCTGGCGGCGAGGGCTGGAAGACAATCCCTGAGCGATGCATCCGGGTGTCGAACGAACCGAGTCCGGTGGCGCTAGGCTGGCTGCAGACAAGTGAATATAGGGCCAATAGGTCGATGCGGAAGAGCCAGTAGCGTCATCAAAGCTGGCACCGAAGGAGCAATCCTCCCCGATAATCTCTCAGGTACGTGTACCGCATTGAACTGGCCACTCTGAAAAGTGGATCTTGTGAACACATCGAGATCCCGCCCACGGTGAAAGTCACGACCTTCTGGTCGGACGAAGCTCTCAGGCCGGATGACAGAGGGGGAGTTCCCACGGGGCTCGATCGAGCCTCGGCGAATCTCGCCCGCCGGCATCGTCGGGCGACGTCCCGGAGAACTCATGACCTCGGCATCCGAAAAAACAACTGTCGCACCTGACGCTGTCGCACCTGACGCTGTCGCACCTGACGCTGTCGCACCAGACGCGCAGCGCCTCTCGCCACTGAACGACGCCCACGTGGCCGCAGGCGCCAGCTTCACCGACTTCGCCGGCTGGCAGATGCCGGTGCGTTACACCAGCGACCTCGCCGAGCACCACGCCGTGCGCACCTCAGCCGGCCTCTTCGATCTGTCACACATGGCAGAGATCATGGTCGAGGGCCCGGATGCCGCCGCCTACCTCGACTACGCCCTCGCCGGCAAGATCTCGGCGGTCGCACTCGGCCAGGCCAAGTACAGCCTGCTGCTGAACGAGGCCGGCGGCATCGTCGACGACCTCGTCGTCTACCGTCTGGCGGATGACAGGTTCCTCGTTGTCGCTAATGCCGGCAACCGCTTCCCCGCCGCCGAGGCGCTGATCGCTCGCGCAGCCGGCTTCGAGGTGAGCGTCACCGACCAGAGCGACGATGTTGCGCTGATCGCCGTACAAGGACCGAACTCCCGCGCCATCCTCGAGGCCACAGCCCGCCTCACCGATTTCGGCATTCCGCTCTCCGAGCTCAAGTACTACTGGTCGACTCCCGCAACCTTCACCGGACTTCCCGTGCTCGTCGCCCGGACCGGCTACACCGGCGAAGACGGCTTCGAGCTCTACATCCAGGCGGATGCCGCTGCCTCGCTCTGGGACGCCATCGTCGTCGCCGGCACTGCGCACGACCTCGTACCCGCCGGACTCGCCAGCCGCGACACGCTTCGACTCGAAGCCGGTATGCCGCTGTACGGCCACGAACTCGGCCTCGACACGTACCCCGCCCAGGCCGGCCTCGGCCGCGTCGTCGCCCTGGCCAAGGAGAGCGACTTCGTCGGTCGAGCAGCGAGTGAAACCGGTCCGGCAGCGGATGCCCGAGTGCTCGTCGGCCTCGTGTCAACGGGTAAGCGCGCCGGTCGCGCCGACTATGCAGTCTTCGCCAGCGCAGACCCAGTAGCCGCTGATACGGCAGACGCAGCAACATCCACTGAGCCCGTCGGCATCATCACCAGCGGTGCGCTCTCGCCGACACTCGGGCATCCGGTCATGATGGCCTACGTCAACCCCGACCTGGCCGAGATCGGCACCGAACTCTTCGTCGACGTGCGCGGAACCCGCATCCCGGCATCCGTCACGAAGCTCCCGTTCTACAAGCGCCAGAAGTAATTCGCGCACTCACTCACGCTCACACCCACCCCGCAGAGGAAACTATGACTGACAAGACCGAACTCAAGTACACAGCAGAGCACGAGTGGCTGCGCATCGATGGTGACGTCGCCACCGTTGGCATCACTGCCTATGCGGCAGACAAGCTCGGAGATGTCGTCTTCGTCGAGCTGCCCACGGTCGGTGCAGGCGTCACCAGCGGAACCGTCGTCGGCGAGATCGAATCCACCAAGTCGGTCGGCGAACTTTTCGCTCCCGTCAACGGCACGGTCACCGAGATCAACGATGCAGTCGTCGGTAACCCCGAGCTCGTCAACAGCGACCCCTTCGGCGAAGGCTGGCTCATCAAGGTGTCGTTCACCGAGCTGCCGACGCTGCTCAGCTACGACGAGTACACCGCGCTCGTCGGCGAGTAACACCAGCCGCAAGCATCCATCACCCTCACAACAGGTTCGACACCAGGAACGCGCAGGTTCAGTTCACTCATGTCTCAGGCTTTTGCAGGACGTCACATCGGTACGGATTCCGACGCCCAATCACAGATGCTCGCGGTACTCGGCTATGACTCGGTCGAGTCACTCGTCGATGCTGCCGTCCCCGCGTCGATCCACGTCGACCAGTTCCGCGTCGAGGGAGACAGCACGCTGCCGCCCGCAGCGACCGAGCGTGAGGCGATCACCGAACTTCGCGCGCTTGCCGGTCGCAACACGGTGAAGCGCTCGATGATCGGTCTCGGTTACTACGACACCATTACGCCGGCCGTGATCAAGCGCAACGTGCTCGAGAACCCGAGCTGGTACACGGCATACACGCCGTACCAGCCCGAGATCTCGCAGGGCCGGCTTGAGGCGCTGATCAACTTCCAGACGATGATCACCGACCTCACCGGACTCGCAACGGCCAACGCTTCGATGCTCGATGAGGGCACAGCGGTCGTTGAGGGCATGATGCTCACCAGGCGCGCATCCAAGCTCACCTCGAACCGTTTCATCGTCGACGCCGACGCACTGCCGCAGACCAAGGCACTGCTGGCCAATCGAGCGGATGCCGTCGGCATCGAACTCGTCGAGGTCGACCTCGCGGCATTGGTCGAGGCCAACGCTGACAACCCCGAGAATAACGTTGCAGATGCTCACGCCGAGCTGGGTGAGCACTTCGGAATCTTCATCCAGTACCCGGGCGCATCAGGCCGCATCTGGAACCCGCAGGCCGTCATCGCCGCGACCCAGGCGCAAGGTGGCCTCGCCGTCGTCGCCGCCGACCTGCTTGCACTTACCCTCATCGCGTCACCCGGCGATCTCGGAGCGGATGTCGCCGTCGGCACCAGCCAGCGCTTCGGTGTTCCGATGGGCTTCGGTGGCCCGCACGCCGGCTACATGGCCGTGCGCAAGGGACTCGAGCGTCAGCTTCCCGGTCGCCTCGTCGGTGTGAGTGTCGACGCAGCAGGCCACCCCGCATACCGCCTGTCACTGCAGGTGCGCGAGCAGCACATCCGTCGCGATAAGGCGACATCCAACATCTGCACAGCTCAGGTGCTTCTGGCCGTCATGGCCGGAATGTACGCGGTCTACCACGGTCCGGCCGGCCTGAAGGCGATCGCAACCGAGGTACACGAGAGCGCGAGCGAGCTCGTCGCCGCGCTGACGGCATCCGGTGTGAACGTCATTAACGACAGCTACTTCGACACCGTACGTGTGTCGGTTCCCGGCCGTGCAGCAGAGATCGTCGCTCGGGCGGCGAACGACGGCATCAACCTGTACCTCGTTGATGCCGACACCGTCGGAGCGTCGGTCGACGAAACCACCACCCGTTCAGACCTCACCAGGGTCGTCGGCGCATTCGGTGGTCGCAACGCCTTCGGCGCCGTCGACTTCGACGCGCTTGCCCCCGCTGCTTCGGCAAACGCGGCAAGCAGCCTGCCGACAGACCTGGCTCGCACCAGCGAGTACCTCACGCACGCGGTGTTCAACACTCACCGCTCAGAGACAAGCATGATGCGCTACCTCAAGCGCCTCGCTGACTACGACTACGCACTCGACCGCGGCATGATTCCGCTCGGCTCCTGCACGATGAAGCTGAACGCTGCGACCGAGATGGAAGCCGTCACCTGGCCCGAATTCGGTGGCATCCACCCGTTCGCTCCCAAGGATGACGTTGCCGGCTACCTCGAACTGGTCAACCAGCTCGAGACCTGGCTGACGGATGTCACGGGCTACGCGTCTGTCTCACTGCAGCCGAACGCGGGCAGCCAGGGTGAGCTCGCCGGGCTCCTCGCCATCCGCGGCTACCACCTCGCCCAGGGCGACACGCACCGTACCGTCTGCCTGATTCCCTCGAGCGCGCACGGCACAAACGCTGCTTCGGCTGTGCTGGCCGGCATGCGCGTCGTCGTCGTCGCCTGCGACGAGCTCGGCAACGTCGATCTCGATGACCTGCGCGCGAAGATTGCTGAGCATGCCGAGAACCTCGCCGCGCTCATGATCACGTACCCGTCGACGCACGGTGTCTACGAGCACGAGGTTCCAGCAATCACGAAGGCCGTGCACGATGCCGGCGGCCAGGTTTACGTTGATGGCGCCAACCTCAACGCCCTGCTCGGCTTCGCCCGTTTCGGTGACTTCGGCGGCGACGTCTCGCACTTGAACCTCCACAAGACGTTCTGCATCCCGCACGGTGGTGGCGGCCCCGGCGTCGGTCCGGTCGCAGCACAGGCACACCTCGCGCCGTTCCTGCCAGGCCACCCGCTCGCACAGTCGAGCGAGCACTACCTGCTCGACGCTGCTCAGGCTGGCAACACCGTTGAGCACCGCGGCGGACCCGTGTCGGCAGCACCGTACGGCAGCCCGAGCATTCTGCCGATCTCGTGGGCGTACATCCGCATGATGGGAGCCGACGGCCTCAAGAAGGCGACGGCATCCGCTGTGCTCGCGGCGAACTACGTGGCCAAGCGTCTGTCTGAGCACTTCCCGGTGCTCTACGCGGGCGACAACGGACTCGTCGCTCACGAGTGCATCCTCGATGTGCGCCCGCTCACCGAGGCAACCGGAATCACCGTCGACGACGTGGCCAAGCGCCTCATCGACTACGGCTTCCACGCGCCGACGATGAGCTTCCCTGTCGCAGGCACTTTGATGGTCGAGCCCACCGAGAGCGAAGACCTCGGCGAGATCGATCGCTTCATCGACGCGATGATCGCGATCAAGGCCGAAGCGGATGCCGTCGCAGCCGGCACCTGGCCAGCCGACGACAACCCGCTCCGCAATGCACCGCACACCGCGCAGTCGGTAATCGAGGGGGAGTGGACACACGACTACACCCGCGAAACAGCGGTCTATCCCGTGCGTGCGCAAATCCGAGGCAAGTACTGGCCCCCGGTGCGTCGCATCGACCAGGCCTATGGAGACCGCAACCTGGTCTGTGCCTGCCCGCCGCCCGAGGCCTTCGAGAGCTAGCCTCCTCTGGAGCTAGCCCTACGCCCCGAAAACACGCGCGCGAAATCGGAGTTGTGGTCGTTCTCAGGTGCTGAGAACCGCCACAACTCCGATTTCGCGTTAATTCGTGGGGGCGGGGGAGGGCGTGAGGGTGGGGGTCGGGGTGGGGAGCACAGAGGGCGCCAGGAGGTCTGGCCACCAGGCCAGCGCTAGTGGATAGCCGACGAACGACGCGATATCCAGAATCCAGTGCGCGATCACGAGGGGCATCGTTCGGCCCCAACGGGTGTAGCACCAACCGAATACGATCCCCATGGCAACGTTGCCGAAGAACGGCCCGATGCCCTGGTACAGGTGATAGCTCCCGCGCAGTATCGCCGAGCTGATGATGATGTTCCAGCGCGACCAGCCGAGTTCGGCTAGCCGGGTGAACAGGTAGCCGACAACGATCAACTCTTCGCTGAGTGCCGAACGAAGTGCAGAGAAGATCAGGATCGGAATCGTCCACCAGAAACTGTCAAGCGGGGCAGGGACGACTGCGACAGTGAAGCCGAGTGCTCGCCCGACCAAATACAGGGCAAGGCCAGGAATTCCGATGATGACGAGCAGTCCAATACCGCGCTTCAGATCTGTGCCCGGTTGCGTGAAATCGAAGCCGAGTCGCGTGAACGAGCTCTGGCCGGGTCGCCACAAAAGATAGAGCACCAGGGCGACAGGGAAGAGAGCGAAGAAGATGCCCAGGAACTGGTACGTGAAGTCGAGCCACTCGCGGGGCGACTGCGATCCATTGAGCGTGGCCGACTGGTCGGCGAGGGCAACCTTCGACGTGAGCTTGGCAATGATCGACACGATCGAATAGACAGCGGATGCCCCGAGCGAGAGCCCGAGCACAATCACGATCTCCAAGCGCAGCTGGATTCGTCTGCCTCGAGAGATCGGCAGCGCTGCCGCCGCGTCGCTCACTTCGCAACTCCGGCGAGAATGAGCGCGGCACCAGCGGTTCTATAGATGGAGCGGGATGCGAGCAAGGCAGACATGCGTCCAATCATGCCAGCCGGTTGAGCGACCCGTGGGTGGCGGACTTATCACATTCACGACACGGAACGCGCCAAATTGTTCATCTGAGGCCGATTTAGCGCACTTATCTTGTGTAATTGGCAAAGAATCCTCAATCACGTTACTTCTATGTAACGTTTCTCTCCTCAATTTGGTGCATGCACTGGTGCAGTTTTAGTCTCGTGTGTATCTGGCGTGTCGGCTTGGTCACAAACCGTGCTGCTTCGCTCCGTTTTGCACAGGAGGAAAATTGAAAATCAAGAAGCTTGGCATCACAGCCATTGCTTTGGCTTCAGTGGGAGCGCTCACGCTCTCCGGCTGCGCCAGCGACAGCAAGTCGACTGAATCGGCTGGAGACACTTCAGCCATCATCAGCACGAACGGTTCAGAGCCACAGAACCCGTTGCTTCCCGCCAACACCACTGAGACCGGCGGCGGAAAGATCGTCACGTCCCTCTTTGCTGGTCTGGTTTCGTACACGTCCACCGGTGACATCGAGAACGAGGTCGCTAAGTCGATCGAATCCGATGACGCTCAGAACTGGACTGTCACGCTGAACGACGGCTGGACGTTCACGAACGACGAGCCCGTCACCGCGAACTCGTTCGTCGACGCATGGAACTACGCAGCACTGGCCAGCAACGCCCAGGGTGGTTCGTACTTCTTCGACGACATCGTCGGCTACTCGGCTGAAGCCGACTCAGAGCTCACCGGCCTCAAGGTCGTTGACGACACCACGTTCACCGTTGAACTGGCCGCTCCCGAGGCCGACTGGCCTCTGCGTCTCGGCTACTCGGCATACATGCCGCTTCCCGAAGCCGGCCTTGCCGACATGGAAGCCTTCGGCGAGAACCCGATCGGAAACGGCCCGTACATGCTGGCCTCCGAAGACGCGTGGGAGCACGACGTCAAGATCGACCTCGTCACTAACCCTGACTACGATGGCGTTCGCAAGCCCGCCAACGGTGGACTGAGCATCGTCTTCTACGCATCGCAGGATGCCGCATACGCCGACGTTCAGGGTGGAAACCTTGACGTTCTCGACGCCGTTCCGGACTCCGCGTTCGAAACCTACGAGGATGAATTCGGTGACCGTTCGGTCAACCAGGCTGCTGCGATCTTCCAGGGATTCAACATCCCGGGCTACCTCGAGCACTTCGGCACCGACGAAGAAGGCGCACTGCGCCGTCACGCCATCTCGATGTCGATCAACCGCGACGAGATCACGGATGTCATCTTCCAGGGCACTCGTACCCCGGCCACCGACTTCACGTCGCCGGTTATCGCTGGTCACTCTGACAGCCTCAAGGGTGCAGAGTTCCTCGAGTACAACCCGACCGAAGCCAAGAAGCTCTGGGCTGAAGCCGATGCAATCTCCCCGTACACCGGCACGTTCGACATCGCGTACAACTCCGATGGTGGACACCAGGCCTGGGTTGACGCAGTCACCAACAGCATCTCCAACACGCTCGGCATCACTGCCGTTGGCAAGCCGTACCCCACGTTCGCCGCAGCACTTGACGACCGTGAGCAGAAGAAGCTGACCGGCGCAACGCGTGCAGGATGGCAGGGTGACTACCCGTCGCTCTTCAACTTCCTTGCCCCGCTGTACCAGACCGGTGCTGGCAGCAACTACGAGGAATACAGCAGCCCTGAGTTCGACAAGCTGCTCAAGGAAGGTGCAACTGCAACGTCTGTTGAAGACGCGACCTCCAAGTTCCAGGAAGCACAGGAAGTGCTGCTCGCTGACATGGCGACAGTGCCGCTCTGGTACGCAAACGTCAACGGTGTGTGGGCCGACACGGTCGACAACGTCGTGTTCGGCTGGGACTCAGTTCCGCTCTACACGCAGATCACCAAGGGCTAGTCTTACCCGCTAACCCAGCTCTCTAAAAATCGCCCTGCTGTCCGAGGCGTTTTCAACCTCGGACAGCAGGGCGACTATGCTACTTCAGTGATTGTGATCCCAATGCTCCTTCTAGCCCACGGAGGATGCTGATGCTCTGGTATACAGGCAAACGTATTCTTCAGATGATTCCCGTTTTCTTCGGCGCAACATTCTTGATTTATTTCATGGTGTTCTCGCTTCCGGGTGACCCGATTGCCGCCCTGTACGGCGATCACCCACCCGCCCCCAATGTGGTCGAAGCAGTACGGGCCCAGTACAACCTCGACAAGCCATTCATCGTTCAGTACCTGCTGTACATCGGCGGACTGTTCCAGGGCGACTTGGGCACGACCTACTCTGGTCGTCCGGTTGCAGACGTCATGGCATCCGCTTTCCCGATCACGCTTCGCCTGGCTACACTCGCCCTCTTCTTCGAGGCAGTCGCCGGTATCACCGTCGGCCTCATCGCGGGTCTTCGCAAGGGCAAGTTCTTCGACGCGAGTGCACTCGTCGTGAGCCTTCTGCTCATCTCGGTGCCGACATTCGTCATCGGCTTCGTTCTGCAGCTCGTCTTCGGTGTGCAGCTCGGTTGGGCCAGAACGACGGTGAGTGGAGATGCTCCATACAGCGAATTGGTACTGCCGGCCATCGTGCTCGCTTCAGTGTCATTCGCCTACATCGTGCGACTCACCAGGGCCAGCGTTGCTGACAACCTCAACGCTGACTTCGTCAGGACTGCAACGGCCAAGGGTCTGAGTCGTCGTCGCGTTGTTCAGGTTCACGTTCTGCGCAACTCGCTGGTTCCCGTCGTCACGTTCCTGGGCGTCGACCTTGGTTCTCTCATGGTCGGAGCGATCGTGACAGAGGGAATCTTCAACATCAACGGTGTAGGTGGGACCGTCTACCGTGCAGTCAAACTCGGCGAGGGCCCCACAGTCGTGTCCTTCATCGCTGTGATGGTCATCATCTTCGTGGTGGCCAACCTGCTCGTCGACCTGCTCTACGCTCTGCTCGACCCGAGGATCCGTTATGCGAAATAGAAATACCCAACTCCAGGAGCACTACGTCGCTCCTCTGGAGGAGACCCCGATCGTAGCCATCGATCGTCTGGATGAGTCGGAGAAGGCGCGCAGTACCTGGGCAGACGCCTGGGACTCCATGCGTCGTCGCCCGACATTCTGGATCTCGTCGGTTTTGATCTTGCTCATCATCATCGTTGCTGCCTTCCCTGGCCTGTTCACTTCGGTTTCGCCGAACCTGAACTGCCAGCTGGCGAACAGCAACGGCGGGCCTGTTGCCGGTCACCCGCTCGGCTTCACCCGTCAGGGCTGTGACGTGTACTCACGGATCATCTTCGGTGCGCAGGCTTCTGTCACCGTCGGTCTGCTCGCAACACTGTTGGTCACGATCACAGGCGTCATCGTCGGTGCACTTGCCGGCTACTACGGTGGAGCACTTGACTCCATCGTGTCGCGCGTAGGCGACATCTTCTTCGCGATCCCCACCGTCCTCGGTGCAATCGTCCTGATGTCGGTTCTCCCCGAGCGCACTCCCGTCACAGTGGCACTTGTGCTGTCGATATTCGCGTGGCCTCAGATCGCTCGTATTATGCGTGGCGCTGTGATGTCTGCGCGTAACTCTGACTACGTGATGGCGTCGACTGCCCTGGGTGTGTCGAAGTTCCGAATCCTGCTTCGTCACGTCGTTCCCAACTCGATTGCTCCGGTCATCGTGGTTGCGACGATCTCGCTCGGAACGTTCATCGTTGCTGAGGCGACGCTGTCGTTCCTGGGTATTGGTCTGCCGCCGAGCGTCATGTCCTGGGGTAACGATATTTCCCAGGCGCAGACGTCAATCAGGACCAACCCGCAGGTACTGCTGCTTCCGTCTGCAGCGTTGTCGCTGACCGTCCTCTCCTTCCTTATGCTCGGAGACGTCGTTCGCGATGCTCTCGACCCGACAGCGAGGGCACGCCGATGAGCCAGCTTGTAACCGAACCAGCACCCCAGAGCAAGGATGTGACCGAACAGCCACTCCTGCAGATCCGCAACCTCGAGGTCGGTTTCCGCACCCAGCGTGGCCTGGTGCCCGCCGTGCGCGGCGTTGACCTGACTCTCTACGCCGGCCAGACACTGGCCATCGTCGGCGAGTCTGGTTCTGGCAAGACGACCACCGCGCAATCGGTAATCGACCTGCTGCCAGGTACCGGACAGGTAACCGGCGGAGAGATTCTCTTCGAGGGTCGCGATCTCACGAAGCTGTCGCAGAGAGAGATCACTGATGTCCGTGGCCGCCTGATCGGCTACGTTCCGCAGGACCCGATGTCGAACCTGAACCCGGTGTGGAACATCGGTTTCCAGGTCGAAGAGGCGATCAAGGCCAACAATGTCGCCCAGGGCAAGGAAGCGCGTAAGCGCACCATCCAGGTTCTGCAGGAAGCCGGTCTGAGCGACGCGGCAGAACGACTCAAGCAGTACCCGCACCAGTTCTCCGGTGGCATGCGCCAGCGCGTACTGATCGGTATCGGCCTGTCGTCACGTCCGAAGCTGCTGATCGCCGACGAGCCGACATCTGCTCTCGACGTGACGGTGCAGCGTCAGATCCTTGACCACCTGGGAACCCTCACCCGCGACTATGGCACCTCAGTGCTGTTCATTACGCACGACCTGGGCCTTGCGGCCGAGCGTGCAGAGCAGCTTGTTGTCATGTACAAGGGCAAGGTCGTTGAATCCGGTCCGTCACAGGAGATCCTGGCCAACCCGCAGCACCCGTACACGCAGCGTCTGGTCTCGGCTGCGCCGAGCCTCGCGTCGCGACGCATCCAGTCGAAGAAGCACGCGGGTGAAGACAGCGGAAGCCACATCTTCGCCGGCGGCTCACTCGATGAGACGCTGATCGCACGCGCTGTCGAGCGCGAAGAGGCTGCACCGGCCAAGGACCTCATCTCAGTTGAGAACGTGTCCAAGGTTTACCGCATCCGTCAGGGTGGCTTCAAGAGCACTGAACTGCGTGCAGTCGACGATGTGTCGTTTGGCATTCAGCGCGGCACGACGATGGCCCTCGTGGGCGAATCAGGCTCTGGCAAGTCGACTGTCGCCAAGCTGATGCTTCAGCTTGAAGACATCACGACGGGACGCATCGAAATTGATGGTCAGAACGTGGCCGGACTCAAGGGCGCCGAGCTGCTGAAGTTCCGTCGCAGGGTTCAGCCGGTGTTCCAGGACCCGTATGGTTCGCTCGACCCGCAGTACAGCGTCGGCAACACGATCGCTGAGCCGCTGCTTGCCCACGGCGTTGGAACGGCCAGGGAGCGCCAGGCGCGCGTTCTCGAGTTGCTCGACCAGGTATCACTGCCTGCGGCAACGAGGTACCGCTACCCCAGCGAACTCTCGGGCGGACAGCGTCAGCGCATCGCCGTTGCGCGTGCACTGGCTTTGAAGCCGGATGTACTGGTGCTCGACGAGGCAGTGTCAGCACTCGACGTGTTGGTTCAGGGCCAGATCCTCAACCTGCTCACCGAACTGCAGACCGAGCTTGGTCTGACCTACCTCTTCATCACGCACGACCTCGCGGTTGTGCGCCTGATTGCAGACAACGTCTGCGTCATGAAGAAGGGCAAGATCATTGAGTCGGCTACGACCGATGAGGTCTTTGACAACCCGCGTGAGAGCTACACACAGGAGCTCCTCGCGGCGATTCCCGGTGGAGACTTCGTCTTCGGGCGCTAAACAGTACGAGTTGAATCACTAGCTGGCCGGCACCTCCTTATTGGTGCCGGTACATAAGAATCGGGATGGCGCCAGCAGGCGTCATCCCGATTCTGTTTGCGCCATGAGTGCGGCTACTATGTCTCCGCGCAAATGCACAGATTGAGTGCGGTAAGATATTCCGTTGGGTCAATCTCTGGCCAACATTCCATTCTTCGTCGCATGCGACATTTTTGCGGCAGCCATTCTTTTGTAAGGATTTCTTCTATGGCGATTGCCACGCGCAATAATCTTCGAAACGTAGCTATTGTTGCCCACGTTGACCACGGTAAGACCACGCTGGTCGACGCCATGCTCAACCAGACAAACTCTTTCGCGGACCACTCGCACGTCGATGAGCGCGCCATGGACTCGAACGAGCTCGAGCGCGAAAAGGGCATCACGATCCTCGCCAAGAACACGGCGATCTCGTACAAGGGCAAGCACGCCACCGATGGCCCCATCACCATCAACGTGATCGACACCCCAGGCCACGCCGACTTCGGTGGCGAGGTCGAGCGCGGCCTGTCAATGGTTGACGGCGTTGTTCTGCTGGTTGACGCCAGTGAGGGACCGCTCCCGCAGACCCGCTTCGTGCTCCGCAAGGCACTCGAGGCCAAGCTTCCCGTCATCCTGCTGGTCAACAAGACCGACCGTCCCGACGCTCGCATCGACGAGGTCGTTGCTGAGAGCCAGGACCTCCTCCTCGGTCTTGCCAGCGACATGGCAGACGACGTTCCCGACCTCGACCTCGACGCGATCCTCGACGTTCCCGTCGTATACGCATCCGGTCGTAACGGTGCAGCCAGCCTCACCAAGCCCGAGAACGGCACCCTGCCAGACAACGATGACCTTGAGCCGCTCTTCGAAGCGATCCTCGAGCACATCCCGGCTCCCGTCTATGACGACGAGCACCCGCTGCAGGCCTGGGTCACCAACCTTGACTCCTCGCCGTTCCTCGGCCGCCTCGCACTGCTCCGCGTCTTCCAGGGCACGATCAAGAAGGGTCAGACCGTCGCGTGGATCAAGCACGATGGTTCAGTGCACAACGTGCGCGTGACCGAGCTCATGATCACCAAGGCTCTCGACCGCTACCCGGCCGAGAGCGCTGGCCCCGGTGACATCGTCGCCGTAGCCGGATTCCCCGACATCACCATCGGTGAGACGCTGGCCGACCCGGACGACCCCCGTCCGCTGCCGACCATCACGGTTGACGACCCGGCCATCTCGATGACCATCGGAACCAACACCTCGCCGCTCATCGGCAAGGTCAAGGGCCACAAGCTCACCGCTCGTATGGTCAAGGACCGCCTCGACAAGGAGCTCGTCGGTAACGTCTCGCTCAAGGTCGTTGACATCGGACGCCCGGATGCCTGGGAAGTCCAGGGCCGTGGCGAGCTCGCTCTTGCCATCCTGGTCGAGCAGATGCGTCGCGAGGGCTTTGAGCTCACCGTCGGCAAGCCGCAGGTAGTTGTCAAGAAGATCGACGGCAAGGTTCACGAGCCGTTCGAGCACCTGACCATCGACGCTCCTGAAGAGTACCTCGGTGGCATCACGCAGCTCCTCGCCGCTCGTAAGGGTCGCATGGAGAACATGGCGAACCACGGCACCGGCTGGGTTCGCATGGAGTTCATCGTTCCGTCACGAGGCCTCATCGGCTTCCGTACCGAGTTCCTGACTACCACGCGTGGTACCGGTATCGCCAACGCCATCTCGCACGGCTACGAGCCCTGGGCCGGCACCATCAACACGCGCAACAACGGCTCGATCGTTGCTGACCGTTCAGGTGTTGTCACCCCGTTCGCCATCATCGCCCTGCAGGAGCGCATGACCTTCTTCGTGAACCCCACTGAAGAGGTCTACGAGGGCATGGTCATCGGTGAGAACTCACGTGCAGACGACATGGACGTGAACATCACGAAGGAAAAGAAGCTGACCAACATGCGTCAGTCCACCTCTGACACCTTCGAGTCGATGACCCCGTCACGCCAGCTGACCCTCGAGCAGTGCCTCGAATTCGCTCGTGAAGACGAGTGTGTTGAGGTCACCCCCGAGATCGTGCGCATCCGCAAGGTTGAGCTCGCAGCGCAGGCTCGTGCACGCAACACCTCACGTCTGAAGAAGCAGGACCAGGCGTAACCAGCACTACCAACGAATGCGACAGCCGCCTCCGGAATTCGGAGGTAGCTGTCGCGTTCGCTCGTTAAGCTTGATCGTGCACGTGCGAGAGGACCCCACCATGACCACACGTAAGAAAACAACGACCATCGCGGTCGCGGCGCTCATCGCTTTCGCCGGAGTCGGTGGCCTGGCTGGCTGCGCTCAGGCGAGCAACATGGTCAATGGCGCAGTCCAGAGCGCGTCGGGTGGCGATGTCAGTCTCGGCGGATCACTGCCGAATGGCTGGCCGACAGAGGTTCCGGTCATTGACGGTGAGCTGATGTTCGGTGCTGGCGGCATCGCAGACGGCACCGGTTGGGTCGTGACAGTGAAATCGAGCGCCGCTGAGCCGCTCGCAGACGCCCAAGCGTTGCTCGAGGATGCGGGCTTCACCGTGGGTTCGACAGCTCAGGGCTCGCAGGCCGGCGTGGTCTCGATGAAAAACGAGAACTACACCGTCGTGGTGGCCGGCACCGGAGATGGTCTGCTCTACACGGTGACGCCGATCTCAAAGTAGCCAGCACCCCGAGCGCACCCCGAGCACGGCAGCGACGTCCTAGCCCCACAGGGCGACATCCGCCGAGAGTCGCCGTTCGCGCCGAGAGTCGCCGTTGTAACGGCGACTCTCGGTCGAAACGGCGACTCTCGACGAGCGGATGCCCATCCGTTGACTCGAAGGAGGCAGCTGGCAGCCGCCGGAGCTAGGCGAAGAGCTCTGCCCCGATGTAGGAACCCTTCGTCGCGCCTGCAGGCACAGCGAAGATGCCGGATCCGACATGGCGCAGGTATTCGTTCATCGTGTCGTTGGCGGCCAGCCGCTTCTGAATGGGGATGAACTGCGTGCGCGGGTCGCGCTGGAACGCGATGAAGAACAGGCCAGCATTCAGCCTGCCGAGGTCGTCATTCCCGTCGACGAAGTTGTAACCGCGGCGCAGCAGCACCGCACCGTCGTTCTGGTCTGGATGCGCGAGGGCGACATGCGAGTCGATGGGAATCAGCGGCTTGTCGTCGTTTCCGGCCGTGGCGAAGTCCGGCTCCGAGAACTCTGTGCCGCCAGAGAGAGGTCCTCCCTCACCCTTGGTGCGTCCGACGATATTCTCCTGATCGCGAAGTGAGGTGCGGTCCCACGTCTCGATGGTCATCCGGATGCGTCGGGCGACGAGATACGAGCCGCCGTCCATCCAGGACGCCCCGTCTGCGCCGGCCGCCCAGATGTGTTCGGCGACCACCGACGCGTCCTCCGACTTCACGTTGGCCGTGCCGTCTTTGAATCCGAAGAGGTTGCGCGGGGTGACCTGCGACCTGCTTGTCGATGATGTGCGCCCGAAGCCCAGCTGCGACCAGCGGATCGATGCCCGGCCGAACGCGATGCGGGACAGGTTCCTGATGGCGTGCACGGCCACCTGGGGATCGTCGCTGCAGGCCTGGATGCAGAGGTCTCCACCGGTCTGCGCGTCGACGAGGGCATCGGCCTGGAAGTGTGGCAGGTCGACCAGGGCTGCAGGACGCTTGCTAGCGATACCGAAGCGGTCGACGCCCCCTGCAGTGCTGAACAGCGTCGGGCCGAAGCCGAACGTGATCGTCAGAGCGGATGCCGGCAGGTCAAGTGCCTCACCTGTGTCGTCCGGTGGTGCATCGTACGGTCCATTGGCCGGGCCGAACGTGCCCGCGGAGCCGCCCGTTGTCATCCGTGCTGCGGCGATCGTCCAGTCGGCCAGCAGGCTGATGAGTTCGTCGCGCGTGATGTCGCCCACATCGAAGCTGGCGAAGTGCAATCGATCCTGGGCTGGGGTGATGATTCCGGCCTGATGTGCGCCGTAAAACTCGTACACTGTCGATTCACTTGCGTGGCTGGTCGCGGCCATGACGGCGCGATCACCGGCGACACCGGCCGCAGCACCGATAAGCCCAGCGCCGACCCCCACCCCGGCGAGGCCGAACAGGCCACGCCGTGACAACTTCGGTGCGCTGTCGCTGCCTGTGGCAGCGGCTGAGTCGGCGCGAGGGGAGTCGGCGGGCGACATCTAGCCGACCAGAACCGAGGTGAGCGTGCTGAGCGGTTCGCTCAGTGCGTTGACACCATCGGCAAGCTGCTTGACCTGAGCTGTCGACAGCTCGTTGTAGTAGGTGAAACCGGTGTCGAGAGTTCCGTATGTCACCAGCTGAGTCTGCAGGCTGTCGAACTTCGCGTCGAGGGTCGCGACCAGGTCGGCATCCTTCGCCTTGACGATGTCACGAACACCCTCGTATGCGACGCGTGCGCCCTCGAGGTTGGCCTGGAAGTCCCAGAGGTCGGTGTGCGACCAGATCTCTTCTTCACCGGTGATCTTGCCGCTTGCAACCTCTTCGAGCAGGCCGATGGCACCGTTGGAAATCGAGTCGATCGTCACGCTGTAGTCGGAGGCGTGCACCGCGTCGTAGAGCTCCTGCGTGTTGGCGGTGAGCTTGTCCGCGTAGTAGCTACGCTGTTCAGGCGTCAGAGCGACGTATTCTGCGCCACCGTTCTCGGCAGCCGTCGGCGGGAAAATGTCCTTCTCGATGCGGTGCCAGCCTGTCCACTCGTCGCCCTCGGCGACATCCGCCTCGCGGAAGTCGATCTCGGGGTCGAGGTCACCGAACGACTCTGCCACAGGTTCGATGCGCTCGTAGCTGGCGCGTGTGGTGGGGTAAAGGGCGCGGGCGCTCTCGGTGTCACCGGCAAGGTACGCGTCGAGGAATGTCTGGGTGCCAGTCACGAGCTGACCGACCTGGTCCTTGATGTACGCAACGTAGTTCGTCGCGGCCGCGTCGATCTGCTCCTGCTCATCACCCTCAAGGGCGACGGTCTCGCCGGTGACGGTGAACGCTGCCTTGCCGATACCATCGCCGACCATTCCAGGCTTGCACACGGTGAAATAGTTGCCGGGCTGTGCGCGCACGACGAGGTTGCGAGTGACGCCAGGGCCGACATTCTCTACTTCACCGACAATGCGCAGGCCGTCCTCGGCCAGCAGGTAGAACTCGCTGACCTCATCGGTCGAGTTCGAGACCGCGAATGAGATGGTGCCGCTGGCCACGCTGTGTGACGATACTGCGCAGTCATCGGCAGTGGATGTGACGGTGAGGCCTGATCCGTCTCCGCCAGCCGTGGCGTTCTGCACGCAGCCGGAGAGAAGCAGTGTTGCCGCAGCAAGCGGTGCGACGAACAGGATGGCGCGGTTTCTCAAAGGATTCTCCTGGTGGGGTGGTGAAGCGGCAATCACGGCGTTCCGCTGAGTGCGGCGCGACGAACGAAATTAGACGGTTGCGTGAACTCGAACGTCCTGAGGGGCAATCGTGCGGGGTGCGCGTCGGCTTGCACGGCTCTTGATGATGAACATCGTCATCGTCGGAACCAGGTAGGCGAGCCAGACAGAGAGTTCGAGCCATGTGGTGGCCGGCGAGAAGTTGATTGTGCCCTTGAGGAGCGTTCCGTACCAGCTGCCGGGCGGGATGACGCCGCTCACGTCGAATGCAAGGTTGTTCAGGCCAGGCAGCACGCCGGCCTCCTGAAGGTCGTGCACGCCATACGACAGCACGCCGGCAGCAACAACGATCAGGATGGCGCCCGTCCAGGTGAAGAAGCGCGACAGGTTGATGCGCACCATCCCCGTGTAGACGAACCCGCCGAGCGCGGCGGCCGTCAGGATGCCCAGTGCTGCGCCGATGAGGGGAAGCGTCGTCTCACCGGTGGCCTGCACGGCTGCCCAGATGAACAGGGCGGTTTCGATTCCCTCTCGACCGACGGCGAGGAACGCAACGAGTACGAGACCGAGGCCTGAGCCGACAAGGTGCTTGTCGATGCTGCCGTGCAGGTGTCCCTTGAGGTCCTTGGCGGTGCGGAGCATCCAGAAGACCATCCAGGTGACCAGGCCCGTCGCGATGATCGACAGCAGGCCGCCGATCGTCTCCTGGGCCTCGAATGTCAGCCCATACGTTCCGAAGGTGAGCAGCGCGCCGATTGCGAGAGCAAGGAGCACGGCGAGACCGACTCCGGCCCAGAGACGCGGCAAGACATCCTTGCGTCCGATCTTGACGACGTACGCAATGAGGATGGTGACGACAAGCGCGGCTTCAAGACCTTCGCGCAGGCCGATCAGATAATTTGCGAGCACAGCGGCTTTCGATTCGAACAGATGGAGAATGGTAAGGCTAACCTAAGCCCGTTCGACTCTAATCTCTGATTCCCGGGGTGTCCAGCTAAGATTTTTGTTTGGGCAGACGCGTCATACGACGTGGCCAGAAATTCGAGGGACGCAGCATGGTCGACCAGACCGATTACGGTGTTGACAAGCCGACAGTGACGAACCGAATCGTGTCGGCAGTGCTGCTCATCCTTGTCGGTATCGTCTACGGGGTACTCGGAACCATTGCGCACCAGACAACAGTGACGATCGCCGGTCTGGTGATCCCGATCGGTCTCATCCTGGCTGTCGTTGGAGCATCGGCGTTACTCGTCGGGCTGCGTCTGATTCAGATCGGCCGGATGCTGTTGCTCCTGTGCGCCCTCGGCATGCTGCTGACAATTTTCGTGCTGTCGCTGGAAAGCGCCGGCGGTTCGATTCTCATTCCTGCAGGGGTTTCTGGCACTGTCTGGACGATCGTGCCCACAATCGTTGCCGCCATCACACTGGCCTGGCCTACGCTGCCGCCCAAGCAGGTTTAGACTGGTCATCCAGCTCGTGAAGGGAATCTGACCACCGTGACGTACGTCATCGCTCTTCCTTGTGTTGATGTCAAAGACCGCGCCTGCATCGATGAATGCCCGGTTGACTGCATCTACGAGGGTGAGCGCTCCCTCTATATCCACCCAGACGAATGCGTCGATTGCGGTGCCTGCGAACCTGTCTGCCCTGTCGAGGCCATCTACTACGAAGATGACCTGCCAGAGCAGTGGGCCGACTACTACAAGGCCAACGTTGAATTCTTCGACGACATCGGCTCGCCAGGTGGAGCGGCCAAGGTCGGCGTGATCCCGAAGGATCACCCGGTCATCGCGGTTCTGCCTCCCCAGGTCCAGCACTAAATACGACGTGCTCGCCTCTCTTCCTGACTACCCGTGGGACCAGATGGTTCCCTACGCCACGCGTGCACGCTCGCACGCAGACGGCATCGTCGATCTCTCGATCGGTTCACCCGTCGATGTGACACCCGAGCTCATTCGTCGTGCACTGGCCGAGGCCACGGATGCCCATGCCTACCCGCAGACCGCAGGTACCCCGCAGCTGCAGCGTGCGATCGTCGACTGGTATGAACGTCGCAGGGGAGTGAGCGGGCTCACCGAGAAGAACGTGCTGCCCACCATCGGCTCCAAAGAGCTTGTCGCGCTGCTGCCGTTTATGCTCGGCATCGGCGAGGGTGACACCATCGTGCACCCCCGCGCCGCGTACCCCACGTATGCGATTGGGGCGGCGATCGCGGGAGCGGATGCCCTGGCATCCGACGACCCGGCAGAATGGCCGGCATCCACCAGGTTGATCTGGCTGAATAGCCCAGGCAACCCCGACGGCCGTGTGCTCACCGTCGACGAGCTGCGCGCTGCTGTGCGGCGCGCGCGCGAACTCGACGCAGTGATCGTGAGCGACGAGTGTTATGCCGAGCTCGGCTGGGACGGCCCCTGGGCGACGGAGCCGATTCCGAGCATCCTCGACCCTCGCGTCATCGAGGGCAGTCGGCACAATGTGCTCGCCATTTACTCGCTGAGCAAGCAGTCGAACCTGGCCGGATACCGAGCCGCGTTTGCGGCCGGCTGCAGCACTCTGCTGGCTCGGTTGCTCACAGTGCGTAAGCACGCCGGCCTCATGCTTCCTGCGCCCCTCCAACACGCGATGGTCACGGCGCTCGGTGATGACGTTCACGTGGCCGAGCAAAAGGAGCGCTACAGGGCGCGCCGCAATGTTTTGCTGCCCGCACTGCTGGATGCCGGCTTCCGCATTGACAACAGTGAGGCCGGTCTCTACCTCTGGGCGACCGAAGGCGTTGACGCGTGGACGTCGATCGATCGACTGGCTGACCTCGGTATCCTTGCTGGTCCCGGACCGTTCTATGGCGACTTCTTCCCGAAGCACGTGCGCTTTTCGCTGACGGCTACCGACGAGCGTATAGCCGCTGCAGCCGACCGATTGCGCGCTGTATCTGTGGAGAACATCTAACGAACTTGCGTCACCGTTAGCGGATGCAACAGTAGGCGTCTGAGCGGATTAGGCTGTATCGAGGTTGACGTTGCCCGGCACCACCAGTGTTCTGCGGCGTACCGCTACAGACCAACAGGCACTAGCAGCCAGCTCAAAGATTCAGGGAGGCGCCGTGAGCGACGTCGCAACACCGTCCAATGAACCGCAGAAGGCAACACTCACCTACCCAGGTGGAACTGCAGAATTTCCAATTCTGTCGAGTGTTGATGGGGCATCAAGCCTCGATATTTCTACCTTGACTCGTCAGACGGGGCTGACAACCCTCGACTACGGGTTTGTGAACACCGCTGCAACGCGGTCAGCGATCACCTACATCGACGGCGATGCCGGGATCCTGCGTTACCGCGGATACCCGATCGAACAGATCGCGCACAACTCGAGCTACCTCGAGACTGCATGGCTGCTCATCTACGGCGAGCTGCCCACCGAGAGCGAACTGGCTGACTTCGATCACCGCATCCGTCACCACACGCTTCTGCACGAAGACCTCAAGCACTTCTTCAGCGCCCTGCCGCACAACGCCCACCCCATGTCTGTGCTGTCGGCCGGCATGTCGGCACTGTCGACGTACTATCAGGATTCGCTGAACCCGAAGAATCCAGAGCACGTCGAGATCGCCACTGTGCGCCTGCTCGCCAAGCTTCCGGTCATGGCTGCATACGCTCACAAGAAGAGCATCGGACAGGCCTTCCTGTACCCAGACAACTCGCTCAGCTTCGTCGATAACTTCCTCAAGCTGAACTTCGGCACCCTGGCTGCGCCGTACGAGGTCAACCCGGTCGTCAGCAAGGCGCTTGAGCGCCTGCTGATGCTGCACGAAGACCACGAGCAGAATGCGTCGACGTCGACGGTGCGCCTGGTCGGCTCGACCGAGGCCAACCTGTTCGCCTCGGTCTCTGCCGGCATCAACGCGTTGTCAGGCCCGCTGCATGGTGGCGCCAACGAGGCAGTGCTCACGATGCTCGCTGACATCAAGGCATCAGGCGAGGGTGTCGCGAAGTACGTCGAGCGGGTCAAGAACAAAGAAGCCGGCGTCAAGCTCATGGGCTTCGGTCACCGCGTCTACAAGAACTACGACCCGCGCGCCAAGCTGGTCAAGGAGAGCGCCCACGAGGTGCTCGCAGCCCTCGGTGTGCAGGACGACCTGCTCGACATCGCCATGGAGCTCGAGCAGTACGCGCTCAACGACGACTACTTCAAGGAGCGCAAGCTCTACCCGAACGTCGATTTCTACACCGGCGTCATCTACAAGGCCATGGGCTTCCCGACCCGGATGTTCACCGTGCTGTTCGCCATCGGTCGCCTGCCGGGCTGGATCGGTCACTGGCGCGAGATGAACGAAGACCCCGCGACCAAGATCGGCCGCCCGCAGCAGCTGTATATCGGCTCGCCTGCACGGGATTACCCGACGCGCTAGCGCGATTCGGTCGGCGTCAAGACGAGAGTGTTCGTCGAAGCCGTTTCAACAAGGGATTGGCTGAACAGCCAGTCCCTTGTTGCATTCTTCTGCCACAGCGGAGCCTGGTCGGTGTAGTTGGGGTGATAAGCGTGACCAGAAGCCCCTGTGAGGTTGATCCAGGTCGACGAGTCGAAGTCGGCCAGGCTGATCACCTGGCGCATCGACGGCACCCAGTCGACGGTGTAGCCCTCCGATGAGGTCCAGGCGGTGGCGTTGACCACGGATGACCCGCCACCGACCTCGTACGGCCCGCGGTTGAAGAGCCACTCGATCGGGCCAATGCCTGACGTGCCGAAGCTTGAGTTGGCCAGGGTGAGGGTGTGGATGCGTCCCCACTCCCAGGTCTCCAGCCTCGGGCCCATCAGGTCGGCTGCTTCTGCTGCTGCATCCTCCATTGCATGGCCGAGTATGGCGTCTCGGCCCGTCACTCCTGTACGTGTGTTGGTCCACCACGGCGAATCAGGCTTGTCGAGGAGACCGATCACCACCTGGAACGATCGGTCGTTGCCGGTGAGCGCCGTACCGTCTGGCAGTGAACTGAACATGTCGTCGAGCAGGGTCGCCCAGACGATGTTGAAGTAGGCCGCTGCCGCCGAATCTGCATCGACAGAGAAGTCCCAGCCGTCGAGCAGCGCCTGGGCCTTCGACGTCGTCGCAGAGCTGCGCGTTGTGTCCATGGCGAGCAGATGCGGTACGAGGGCTGCGGCGATTGCACTTCTGTTGTCGGCCTGGATGTCACTCATATCGGATGCCGTCAGTAGGGTGCCTGAATCGATGAGCGTCTGGATCCTGGTGGTGATCTGGGTCGCCCGATAGCCGGCATCCCAATCGGCGGTGAGGAAAAGTTCGGACTCAGCACTGGCGACAGCGTTGTTCGCCGTGACGATGACCCCGCTTGGCGGGTTGTACAGCGACGGCAGCTGATCGAAGGGCACTGTTCCCTCCCAGCCGTATTCGCTGGTCCAGCCGGGCACAGGAAGCGTGCCGTCGCCGCTTCTGCGGATGGGGATGCTGCCAGGCGCCTGGTAACCGATGTTGCCGTCGATATCCGCGTAGATCAGGTTTTGCGACGGAACCTCGAACTGGGCGGCCGCCGCGCGAAAGCTGGCCCAGTCAGTGGCGAGATTGATCGAGAAGATCGCCGATGCCGTCACACCGGGAGTGAGCGCAGTCCACTGCAGCGCGAGCTCGTAGGTGGGCTCGTCGCCATCCGCCGCCAGGTCCGGCTCTGCGGTCTCCAGGTCGGGCATCTCGGCAGACACCGGATATTCGGTTGACACCTGTTCAAGCTGAGTGCCGACGAGACCGCTGACGATCGGACCGTGCTCGGTCGACCTGATCTCGATCTTCACCGGCTCTCCGCCTGCGACGTTGATCTTCTCGTTGCGTACGGTCAACGGCTTCTGCACGCCGTCGTACTCGTAACTGTCGCCTGTGACTTTCTCCATGTACAGATCGGCGACATCCGGCCCGAGATTGGTCAGGCCCCACGCGATCCTGGCGTTATGCCCGATGATGACGCCTGGCATACCCGAGAAGCTATAGCCGGCGACGTCGAAAGGGCAGTCGGCGGAGAGCGTGGCGCAGCGGAGGCCCACCTGGTACCAGACGGAGGGAAGGGCTGGTCCGAGGTGCGGGTCGTTGGCAAGCAGCGGCTTGCCGGTGTCGGTGTGGGTGCCGGAGACCACCCATGAGTTTGATCCGATGCCACCGCCAGCCGGGCCCAAGAGCTCCGGCACGCTGGACAGCGCTGCCCTGAGGGTGGACAGGGGGGCGCCGAGTGGTGCCAGAGCGATGCCGGTGGAGTCCGTCTCGCTCTCGCCCTCACCGTCGGCATCCGGGAGCGGATCGGCCACGACCGCTGGCATCCCTCCGACGATTGTCGGTTGCGTTGCCCAGGAGTACGCGGGGTGAAGCTCGTCGACGTCACTCGCTGACATGTCGGTCGAGAGAAGTGCACGATCGATCTCGTCGTCGAGATTTGATCTGAGGTCCCAGGCCATCGCCTTCAACCAGGCCACCGAATCGGCCGGTGTCCACTTCTCTGGTGTGTATCCGGAGTTCTGGAGGTCGAGCACTGCGTATTCCAGAGAGAGGTCAGCACCTGAATGTGTGTCGAGGTAAGCATTCACGCCATCGGCATACGCCTGGTAATAGCCGAGCGTCACCGGGTCGAGCAGCGCAACCTCCTGCTCGGCGATCGCGCGCCAGCCCAGGGTCCTGACGAAGACATCGGTGTCCACCTGGCTTTCACCGAACAGCTCGGCCAGGCGGCCAGATGTGACGTGCCGGCGGAAGTCCATTTCCCAGAACCTGTCCTGGGCATGTACGTACCCCTGGGCCCTGAACAGATCGCTCGAGCTCTGCGCCACGATCTGGGGGATGCCGGCATCGTCACGATAAACCGTCACATCGGAGCCAAGTCCGGGAACAGCGATCTCACCGCTCAGCGTCGGGAACGACCGCGTGACAGTCCAGACGCCGACACCACCCGCGATCACCACGAGGATCCCTACAACACTCAGAGAGATGAGCACCGGCGTGAATCGCCGGTGCTTCTTGCTTCGCGGTGCGTCAGTTCCCATCATCACTCCTTCGTGATTACGTGTGCTGTGCTGTGCTGTGCTGTGCTGTGCTGTGCTGTGCTGGCGGGACCTGTTTTGACTCCTGCGCGGGGCCCGTGTTGGCTCTGCGAGACGTCTGCCCCCCGACGTTACGCTATGCGTGCAGTGCGTCGTTCAATACGACACCCGTTCCGCTGCGAGGGAGTACCTCCACGGCTCCGGTGAGTGAGTTGCGACGGAAGAGCAGGTTCGGCACGCCGGAGAGTTCAACTGCCTTGACCGAACGACGGGCGCCATCGGCTGTGCGTGACTCGTCGAGCAGCACAACCTTGGTACCGGCCGTAACATAGAGGCCAGCCTCAACGACAGTGTCATCACCGATCGAGATGCCGATGCCTGAATTGGCACCGAGCAGCGCGCGCTCACCGATTGCGACCCGCTGGGAGCCGCCACCTGACAGCGTGCCCATGATCGACGCGCCGCCGCCGATGTCTGATCCGTTACCGACAACGACGCCCTGAGACACTCTGCCTTCGATCATCGAGGAGCCGAGCGTGCCGGCGTTGAAGTTGACGAAGCCCTCGTGCATGACAGTGGTGCCTGGGGCGAGGTGCGCTCCGAGGCGAACGCGCGAAGCATCGGCGATGCGGACGCGATCCGGGGTGACGTAGTTCAACAGCGGCGGGAACTTGTCGATTCCGGATGCCTGGATTCCAGCACGCTGCAACATCGGACGGAGACTGTCGAAATCAGAGGGCAGGATCGGGCCTGCATTGGTCCAGACGACCGAGGGAAGGTGGCCGAAGATGCCATCGAGATTGATGGTGTTCGGGCGCACAAGCAGGTGCGAGAGCAGGTGCAGGCGGAGGTAGACGTCAGGGGTGCTTGCCGGTGCGGCATCCAGGTCGATTTGGGTGGTGATCGCCTCGAGGCGGACGTTGCGCCTGGCATCCTCGCCCGACAGCTCTTCGAGCTCGGCCGGCACGATCCAGCGCTCACGATCTTCAGGCAGCGAACCCAGTCGAGGCGTGGGGTACCAGGTATCGAGCACTGTGCCGTCACCCGCGATTGTTGCGAGCCCGTAGCCCCATGCGCTTGAGTGCGATTCGGTGGAAACGGGGGTCACGGAGGTGGGTGTGGCAGCCATGCATCTAGATTAGTAGGGTGCCTGAGAATACCGAGTCAACCGTCACCATGCCGCCCCTCGATCTGACACTCGGTTCGATCGAACTGACGCAGGTCATTTGTGACATGGAGTCGGTGTCCGGAAACGAAACCGGGCTGGCGGATGCCATCGTCGCAGCTCTCGCCGACTCGCCGCACCTCGAGATCATTCGCGACGGCGACACGATCGTCGCCAGAACCAATCTGGGTCGTGAGAACCGCGTCGTGATCGCAGGTCACATCGACACGGTTCCGGTGAATAAGAACCTGCCGACTCGCTACGAGACGATCGACGGTGTCGATTACCTCTGGGGCCGTGGCACCGTCGACATGAAGGCCGGCGTCGCCGTGCAGCTCAAGCTCGCTGCCGAACTCGTTGAGCCCGCCGTCGACATCACCTGGATGTGGTACGACCACGAGGAAGTCTCAGCAGACCTCAACGGCCTCGGCCGTCTGGCGCGCAACCGACCCGATCTGTTCGCCGGTGACTTCGCCATCCTCGGTGAGCCGAGCAACAGCCAGGTCGAGGGCGGCTGCAATGGCAACGTGCGCGTGGAGATCCGCACCTTCGGCAAGCGGGCGCACTCGGCTCGCAGCTGGGTGGGCGAGAACGCCATCCACAAGGCAGCGCCGATCCTCGACATCCTGGCCGCATACCAGCCACGAGAGGTCGAGGTCGAGGGCCTGGTGTACCGCGAAGGGCTGAACGCCGTCGGTATCACGGGCGGCATCGCTGGAAACGTCATTCCAGACGAGTGCATGGTGCACGTGAACTACCGATTCGCGCCGAGCCGCAGTGTGGCCGAGGCACTCGCTCACCTCGACGAACTCTTCCCCGGTTACGACATCACCGTCGTCGACAAGGCCGAGGGCGCCAGGCCTGGCCTGGATGCCCCGCTCGCCCAGGAATTCCTCGCAGCCGTTGGCGCCGAGGCCCGCCCCAAGTACGGATGGACCGATGTTGCGCGCTTCTCAGCGCTCGGTGTCCCTGCGGTCAACTATGGCCCTGGCGACCCGCTGAAGGCGCACGCCGACGATGAACGGGTCGCACTCAGCCAGATCACTGAGTGTGAGAACGCGTTGAGGTCGTGGCTCACCGCCAGCGTGTGAGCAGCGTGCTTCCCGTCTCCTGGCGGGTTCGCTATCGACTGACTCCCTGGTGGGCTCGTGTGCTCGGCGTCTGGGCACTCTCTCGGCTTGTGACAACCACTCTGGTGCTGATATTGGCGAGCGCGCAGGGCGCCAACGCGTGGACGGGCGCTCACCCCTCATACGTTGACTTCGCGAACATGTGGGATGGTCGCTGGTACAACATCGTTGCCGTCGGCGGTTATCCCTCCGAATTGCCCCTGACCGCAGGGGGCGAAGTCGGTGAGAACGCCTGGGCATTCATGCCCGCATACCCGGTGATCGTCAGGATGCTGATGCTTGTCACTGGCTTGCCGTGGAATCCGCTTGCGGTCTTCGTGTCGCTGGCGTTCAGCGTGGGCACTGCGCTGGTGTTCTACCGTCTGATGATCAGGTTCTTGCCTGCATCGACAGCGCTGTTTTCCGTCGTGCTGTTTTGCGTTGCACCGCTCTCGCCCATCCTGCAGTTCGGTTACGCAGAGTCGATGTACCTGTTCTTCCTTGCCCTCGCCCTGCTCATGCTCGTCGAGCGGCACTACGGGCTGCTCTTCCCCGTGATCGCGGTGATGGCACTCACCAGGCCGAGCGGGCTGGCGTTCGCCCTGGCCCTCGGCCTACACACGGCACATAGATGGTTCACCAGGGAGCGCGATCCGTTCCCGGTGCGCGAGCGGGTGCTCGCGGCATCCGTCACCGTCTTCAGCGGGCTGATGGGATTGGCCTGGCTCGGGGTTGCCGCGCTGGCCACCGGATCGATCACCGCGTACCTCGAGACCGAACTGGCCTGGCGTTCCGCTTACATCGGCTATCAAGAACTCATTCCGTTCACTGCGTGGTTCCAAAGCGGTGTCTGGTGGTTTGGGATGCCGCAGGGGATCATCCTGGTAGGCGTCGTGATCGTGCTCTTCGCCGTAACACTGTTTCTGCCGGCTGTCAGACGTCTCGGCGTTGACCTGCGGTTCTGGTTGCTCAGCTACGCGCTCTATTTGCTCGCCGTGTTCTTCCCGCAGTCGAGTACATTCCGGTTGCTGATGCCCATGTTTCCGTTGCTTGGGGCCCTCGCACAGCCTCGAAATACGCTCTACCGGGTATTCCTCGTCTTAGCCTCAATCGGGGGGCAGTGGGTCTGGCTCTTGATCTGTTGGGGGGTCGACGGGGCCGATTGGACACCGCCGTGATTATTGTCTAGGCGAGAAATGGTCGATAATGGGATCAAACACGAATGAAAGGGGAGTTCATGGCGGCCATGAAGCCAAGGACCGGAGACGGGCCAATGGAGGCTGTAAAGGAGGGGCGCCTCATCATCGTGCGTGTACCGCTCGAGGGGGGAGGGCGACTCGTCGTCTCTGTGAACGACGCTGAGGCACTTGAGCTTCACGATGCGCTCGCTGGGGTAGTGGGCCTCACCAAATAGCCTTTTTCAAACGGCTGTGCAGCTTGGGCTGCACAGCCGTTTGCTGTTTAAAAGCGAGGCCGCACGGCTCAAGGCCAGCTGTGACTGCCGCCCTGCTACGCGCGCTTGGTCATCTGCAGCAGCCCGTCGCCCACGGGCGAGAGAGCGCTGACGACCGCGCCTGATGCTGCAATCTCGGTGAGCAGGGTCCTGAAGCCGGTTGCCACCTCGTCGCGCTGGGCAGGATCGGCAACACGTCCGCGCCACAGGGCGTGAGCGACAAGAACGGTTCCGCCCGGTCGGGTGAGTCGCAATCCGTGTTCGACATATTCGATGACCGATTGCGGATCTGCGTCGATGAAGACGATGTCGTATGAGTTCTCGTTCATCCGTGGCAGTACCTCGCCGGCTTTGCCGGTGATCAGGCGGATGCGATTGGCCATGATTCCGGCCTCGGCAAAGCTGATCCTGGCGTGCTGCTGGTGATCGATTTCATTGTCGATGGACGTCAGGGTTGCCGCTGGTGCGCCCGACAACAGCCACAGGCCGGACACACCGGTTCCCGTTCCGACCTCGAGGATGTTCTGGGCGCCGGAGGCAGCGGCGATGACAGCTGTCTGGGCTCCGACGGCTGGCGAGATTGCGTCGACTCCGAGCTCGAGTGACTGTTGGCGCGCACGGGTGATGGCCTCGGTCTCGACGATGAAATCGTCGGCGAATTTCCAGTTCAGTTCTTTGTCAGACACAGTGCGACTCCAGTAGATGATTAGCACTACCTTACGGCTGGCTGGGGTCTGGCGCGGGGAAGCCTCGCCGCGGGTTATCCTGAGGGGATGTTCGGGTTGACTTTCGAGAAGGTCCTGGTGATTGGGATCATTGCCGTCTTCCTGCTTGGACCCGAAAAATTGCCGCAATATGCCGCAAAGTTCGCCCAGCTCGTTCGCCAGCTCCGTGACATGGCCAACGGCGCCAAAGATCGCATGCGCGACGAGATGGGCCCTGACTTCGACGATGTCGACTGGAAGAAGCTCGACCCGCGTCAGTACGACCCGCGCCGGATCATCCGTGAAGCGCTGCTCGACGATGACCCTGCTGCCGGTGCGGTCGGTACCGCAGCAACAGCGACGACGATCTCTCGGGCGACGCCGAACCCCAATGGTGCCTACCTTCAGCGCAAGCGGGCGCGTGAGGGCGCTCTGGCGGCCGCTGAGCCCGCTCCGTTCGACTCAGAGGCCACCTAGCGCTGCGGCGCCATAACTGTCGTTAGCGGCGGCGTAGCGCCTTCAAGACCTTGGCCATGAGGATCATCGTGCCGGTCAGCTGCGCGAACTCCTGCCCGGTGCGGGGAAGTTGGACGAAGCCGGTTGCCCGCGAGATCGTGATCGGGTTGACGAAGCGGTGCAGACCCTCAGGACCGTTCCGACGGCCAAGGCCCGAGTTCTTCACACCGCCCATGGGGGCAGCTACCGACGAGAACGAGCCGCGGTAGCCCTCGTTGATGTTGACGCTGCCAGCCTCGAGAGCCGTGGCGACCCGCATCGCCCGAGTCGTCGATCCGGACAGCACAGAGGCGTTGAGGCCGTACTCGCTGCTGTTGGCCGCGATGATCGCCTCCTGGTCGGAGTCGACGACGGAGATCGAGACGACAGGTCCAAATGTCTCGTGGGCGAAGCAGTCCATCTCTTCGGTGACATCGGTGAGAATCGTCGGCTCGTAGAACAGCGGTCCGATATCGGGCCGCGGCTTGCCGCCTGCCAACACGGTTGCACCGAGGGACACAGCGTTCTCGACGTGGGCAGACACCCGTTCAAGCTGGGCCTGGCTGGTCAGCGACCCGACATCTGTTGAGTAGTCGAACGAGCGGCCGAGCTTCAACGCCGAGACGACAGCGGCGAATTCGGCGGTGAAGGCATCGGCGACCGAACGCTCTACGTAGATGCGCTCGATCGAGACGCAGAGCTGTCCCATCGATGAGAAGCAGGCGTACGCGGCATCCTTCGCCGCCTTCTTCACGTCGACATCGTCGAGCACGATCAGCGGGTTCTTACCGCCGAGCTCGAGGGAGACACCGATGAGGTTCTCCGCAGCCTGGGCGGCAACCCGCTTGCCGGTCGCCGTCGAGCCGGTGAAGCAGATGTAGTCTGCGCTCGCGGTGACAGCGCCACCGATCTCGTTGCCGTCACCCGTGACGACGGCCCACAGCTCGGCAGGCACCCCGGCCTCGATGAAGGCGCTCCGCAGGGCCAGGATGCTCAGGGCGCCCTGGTTGTCGGCCTTCTGCACGACGCCACAGCCGGCAGCGAGGGCGGGAACGACATCCATTGCAGCCAGGCTGAGGGGGTAATTCCACGGTGTGATGACCCCAGCGACACCCTTCGGGCTGTAACGCACGCGAGTTTGGACAACCGTCGGGAGGCTCGAACGGCGGCGCCTGCCCTTCAACGTGGCATGAGCTGCGAGCGCGTTGTATCGGGTCACGCTGACGGCCTGGAAGACCTCTTCGAATGCCTGGCCGCGGGTCTTGCCCGTTTCGGACTGCATCAGGTCAAGGAGCAGCTCTGTGCGCTCGAGAATCAGGTCATGGGCGCGCAGCAGCACTGCACGTCGATGCGCGAACCCTGCACGGGCCCAGCTGAGCTGCGCGAGGCGTGCTCGGCCGTAGGAGTTCTCGACGTCTGTCGTGCTGCTTGTCGGCAGCTCGTGCAGCACTTGGCCGCTGAACGGTGCGATGACGGGCACGGTGAGTCCTGAAGTCGAGTTGATCTCGCGATCAAGTTCGGCAATGAGCGTGTGATCGAGCGGAGAGGCTGCCATGCGAGCCAGTCTAGGTCAGCTGACCCACAGGGGCTCGGCCTCTCTGATCACGAGTTGCAGTACTGGGTGATCCAGTCGTAGATCTGGCTCCGCACGTGGTCGGACACCGTCACGTCGATGAGGCCCGAACGCGTGCCCAGATCGGTGCTGGACGCACTCAGCTCAAGTGGAAAAACGGTTCCGCGTTTGTCTTCCGCGATGGCATGCGGATCGCATCTGGTCGGCCGCAGGTCGAGGGCGACGGTGAGCGGTTGCGAATCGGCGGTGAGCGCGACGCTGAGCGGCCAGCTCTCTCCCGTCGTGGGCGCCAGCAGCACGGTGCTGCGCACCCCGGTGAGCGTGAGGGTTCCCGCTGCGCCGGTCGGGGCGATCGTGATGTCGACCCGGGCCATGGGCTTACCGTCGCCGTCATCAATCCGGAGCTCATCGCCGACCGCGATGCTCGCTACCGCCCGCACAGCTTCAGCCAGGCACTCCTCGGCCAGAATCTGGGCGAGCACATCGGTGTCGTCTCGCGGGGTGACGGATGTGCTGAGCACTCGCCCGTCCGGATCCTGCCACGTGAGCACCACGGTTGCAGGATCTGGTGCCCCACTGGCCTCTCCGGCCGTGCTGCACACGGGGCTGGGCAGCACGACGGGCAGGTCGCGGGTCATGCCGGGGGAGAGCACGAGGTCATCGCCATAGTGTGTCTGGCCCGCGAAGTACGGCGAGCTGAATGCGGCATCACGCAGATCAAGGTCAGAGTTGCCGTCGTTCGTAACGCTCACCTTGAGGGTGCGGGACGCATAGTCGAACCGAGACTGGAACACGCGCACGCTGATGCCGGCAGGAAGCTCTTCGTCGGGCGCAGGCGGTGCAGGCGACACGGGAGTGCACGCTGTCAGGACCAGTACGACGGCCGAAAGCGCAGCGACGGCCGAAAGCACAGCGACGTCACGAGCACTGCACCAGCGCCGTGACATGTAAGTCGTCGCCTTCTACCGGGGTGTCACAGACAGGCTGAGCCCCGACAGGCCCCGTGCCCGTGTCGCCAACGTATCGGCGACGGCCTGGATGGCGACGCTGGCGGGGTCTGCGGGGTCGGCGAGCACGACGGGTGCCCCGTCGTCTCCTCCACTGCGCAGAGCGACGCTGAGCGGTACCTGGGCGAGCAGTGGAACCGGAGTGTCCTGGCTGGCGCTCAGTCGCCTGGCCACCTCTGCGCCGCCGCCTGAACCGAACAACTCAAGTACTGTTCCATCGGCCTGGGGCAGGCCTGCCATGTTCTCGATGACACCGTAGAGCTTCTGACCCGTCTGGCGCGCGACGATGCCACTGCGCTCGGCGACATCCGCTGCAGCGGGCTGCGGTGTGGTGACGACGATGACCTCGGCGTTCGGCAGCAACTGCCCGACCGAGATGGCGACGTCGCCCGTACCTGGCGGCAGGTCGAGCAGCAACACGTCAAGATCGCCGAAGTAGACATCCGTCAAAAACTGCTGGATTGTGCGGTGCAGCATCGGCCCACGCCAGGCGACGGCCACCGAGGGGTCATCGACGAACATGCCGATCGAGATGACCTTCACGTTGTGCGCGATGGGCGGCAGGATCATGTCGCCGACCTGGGTCGGCTTCACCCCGTCGAGTCCGAGCAGGCCGGGGATCGAGAAACCATAGACATCAGCATCGACGATGCCGACCTTGAGGCCCTTGGCCGCGAGGGCAACGGCGAGATTCGCGGTGATCGTCGACTTGCCGACGCCGCCCTTGCCGCTGGTGACGGCGTAGACCCGCGTCAGCGAGTCAGGCCCGAACTGCACGCCGCGAGCGGCCTTGCCTCCGCGCAGCTTCTCGGTCAGCGCTTGGCGCTGCTCCCTGGTCATCACTGTGACGTCGACGGCTGCGTTACCCGCGCCGGCGACTGACTCCGCGGCGGCCAGCACGTCGCGCTCGATGCGATCGGCGGCCGGGCATCCGGCAATCGTCAGACGGATGCCGACGGTCACGCTCCCAGAAGCGTCGGCGTCGACAGACGCCACCATATCGAGCTCGGTGATGGGTTTTCTGATCTCAGGGTCGTTCACGCGAGCCAGCGCTGTACGTACCCGTTCGATGAGCGCCGCGATGTCAGCTAGTGGCGTTGACTCATTCTGCGCCGGCACGATTGCGTCCTCTACTACGCTCGGCGGGGTCGGACTGACCCGCGCCGGTGTGCTCGGTGTGCTCGCGCTGGTCGAGCTGCTCGATCAGCGTGCGCAGTTCGGCACGAATGAAGTCCTTCGACGCCATGTCTTTGATGGCCAGGCGCAGGGCGACGACCTCGCGAGCGAGGTATTCGGTGTCAGCCAGGTTGCGCTCGGCGCGCTGGCGATCCTGCTCGATCTGCACGCGGTCGCGATCATCCTGTCGGTTCTGTGCCAACAGGATCATGGGCGCGGCGTATGACGCCTGCAGGGAGAGCACGAGAGTGAGTGCGATGAAGCCGAGGGCCGCTGAGTCAAACCGCAGGTGCTCTGGCGCCAGGGTGTTCCAGCAGATCCAGGCGATGGTGAAGAGCGTCAGACCGGCGAGGAACCAGGGCGTGCCCATACCGCGGGCGATGGACTCGGTGAAGCGACCGAACCTGTCGCTGCCGCCGCTGCGGCCGACGAGGGAGTTGGTCCGCAGGCCCTTCGGTGCGTCGAGGCGAATATCCGACTTGCTAGCTCGTGCCATTGGTGCTCCTCCTTCCCCGTAGCATCCGGCCGCCCTGTGCGGGGGCTGCGGGTGTCGATCCGCCCGGAAGCGGAATACTGCCTGTCTTTAGCTGGTTTCTGGCTGCCGCGCGCCTTCGCACGTCGTCGTTGCCGTCCTGACTTCGCCAGTCGTCTGGCAGTAGAAAATCGAGAACATCATCAATGGTCACCACCCCGACGAGTCGGTGGTTGTCATCGACGACCGGCACTGAGACCAGGTCGTAGCTTGCAAGGATGCGGGACACTTCTGCAGCTGACGTGTCGGCGGTCACGGGTTCTAGACCGGCGTCAAGCAGCGTGCCCAGGCGTTCGTGGGGCGGGTAGCGCAGCATCCGCTGGAAGTGCACCATGCCCAGGAACCTGCCGGTCGGAGGCTCGTACGGCGGCAGAGTGACGCAAATGGCGGCGCCAAGGGCCGGAGCCAGGTCGTGGCGGCGGATGAGAGCGAGTCCTTCGGCGACAGTGGCGTCGGCCGACACGATGATCGGCTCTGTCGTCATCAGTCCGCCTGCGGTGTCTGGCGCGTAGGAGAGCAGGAAGCGCACATCGTCGGCTTCTTCTGGCTCCATGAGGCCGAGCAGCTGCTCGCCGCGTTCTTCTGGAAGCTGCGCGATGAGGTCGGCCGCGTCGTCCGGCTGCATGTGGTCGAGCACGTCGGCCGCACGAGCGTCGCCGAGGTTGGCGAGGATGCCGACCTGTTCGCTTTCTGGCATCTCTTCAAGGACATCAGCCAGACGGTCGTCAGAGAGCTCGCCAGCGACCTCGAACATGCGCTCCTGTGGCAGGTCGAGCAGGGTGTTAGCGAGGTCGGCCGGCTTGAGGTCTGAGTATGTGGCGATGAGCTGCTCGGCTGACTGGGCTTCGCCGGCAGTCGGCTTCTCGCGTACATCTGCCCAGGTGGTGAAGACTGTCGCACCCTTGGCGAAGGGTGACGGGCTGGTCTTCGGACGGCGAACGAAGAGCTGGCTGATCTCCCACTCGCCCTGGTCGGTTTCTTCGATGGCGACATCTTCGACGGTCGCTTCGCCGGAGCCGTCGTTGAAGATGACCTTGCGGCCGAGCATCTCGGCGATCACGCGAACTTCACCCCCGCGCTGCTCGAACCGACGCACGTTGATGAGGCCTGTCGTGATGATCTGGCCGCTGCCGATGCTCGTCACCCGCCCGATGGGCAGGAAGACGCGGCGCTTTCCGGGAATTTCGACGATGAGGCCGACAACCGTTGGCGAGTCGCTTTTTCGATAGACGACCAGTACGTCGCGCACCTTACCCACGCGGTCACCCGCGGGGTCGAAGACGGTGCACCCGGCCAAACGGGCGACGAAAACTCTGGAGGCACTCACAGTTACAAATCTAGGCCACGCGCCTGAGTTTTCCTGACCCCGTGGAAGAATGGGGTTATGAGCAATCAGAGGGCATTCGGCGGCCGCAACCAGGCACTCTTTCCAGCGCTACCCAAGGGCGACGTCGTTGCAACATATGAAACCTATGTCGAGGCGCAGGCCGCGGTCGATACTTTGGCCAAGGCCGACTTCCCCGTGAAGCAGTTGTCGATCATCGGCAACGACATGAAAAGCGTGGAGCGAGTGACCGGCAAGCTCACCTGGGGTCGCGTTGCGCTCGCTGGTGCGGCATCCGGTGCCTGGCTCGGTGTGTTCTTCGGACTGCTCTTCTTCATCTTCTCGCCAGACGGTGCTGGGCTGCCGTTCGTGCTCGCCGCTGTACTCATCGGTGCCGGCTTCGGCATGATGTTCGGGCTGGTCAGCTATGCGGTTAACCGTCGTCGTCGCGACTTCACCTCGACCATGCAGGTGGTCGCCGCGAATTATCAGGTGATCGTGGAATCCGGCCTGGTCAACCGCGCTCGCAACGTGCTTGCCGGACACGCGGCAACCGAGGCCGCTGCGCACCCCACAGAGTCTGCACCGCACCCGTCAGATCCTCCGCGTGCCTTCGTTCCGCCGACGACTCCTCCGCCCGCTGCGCCCGTCACGCCGCCGGTCGATGCGCCGACGGACGCGCCGCCCGCGGCTTCCCCGCCAACCGATGCGCCCGACGCCAACGGAACCCCTGCGCAGAGCTAACCGCTTAACGCGAAATCGGAGTTGTGGTCGTTATTATCTCTGGATAACGACCACAACTCCGATTTCGCGTGTGCCGGCCGGTGTCGCCACGTAGCGGCCTACGCCGGGTGTGAAGCGAAGTACTTGGCGAGATCTCGGAGAGCGGATGTCGCCCGCACCCCGTCGGTGACAAGCGGCTCGGGAACCCGGCGCAGCTTCTCAGACCAGATGCTTCGCATGCGCTGCAGGTTCTCGGTTGCCAGCTGAGTGGCGACCAATTCGACTGAGCGGTCGTTGCCTTCTGCGGTACGTCGCTCAAGAAGCCCGCGGGCTTCGAGCGAGCGGATCGCCGTGCTGACATTGCTGCGCTTGAGTCCCGTGGCTGCCGCGAGCCTGGTCGGGCTGATGCGCGTGGATCGGTGAACCTCGCGAATAACAGCGACCTCAGTTCCCGTCAACGAGCCGATCTCTCGCAAATCCTCACGGCTCAATGCCAGCTGACGTGCGATCTCACGGATCGCATCTGCAAAGTCGGCCAGATTCTCGTCGGTGATTGGTTCTTCGCGCGCAGCCATGGTTGCATCCTATCGTTCGAGGGTTGTATGTTTTCATAAACATAATCAATCAGGTTTTCCAAGAGGAGCATTAATTTGAGCAACTACACTCATCCAGCGGAGTCAGCCCCCACTGTTTTCCCCGCGGGGCAGAGCCGGTTCGGCGTCACGATCGGACTCGCCGTGCTGGGCATCTTCGTAACCTATGTGCCGATCACCGGTGTCAGCGTGTCATTGGACACCATCAGCCGAGCGACAGGTGCGAGTACCCCAGAACTCCAATGGGTCACCGATGCGTACATCATTCCTATGGCGGCCGCTGTGCTGTCTGCAGGCGTATTCGGAGATATCCATGGCCGCAGGCGTGTTTACTCACTCGGGATGATCCTCACTGCGGTCGGCGCGGTCGTCGCCGGACTTGCCAGCCTTGCCGGTGCTGCGGCAATCTACGTACTCTGGGCGGGCCAGGCCGTCTCTGGCCTGGGAGCCGGACTTTTGCTACCGACCACGCTTGCCCTGATCGCGTATGCGGTGCCCAATCCGAAGGAACGGGGACGCTACGTCGGAATGTGGGCGACCGGCATGGTGCTCGGGCTGGCAGTGGGCCCTCTGGCATCCGGCGTGATTCTGCAGTTCGCCGGCTGGGGTTGGATCTTTGCCCCCATCGTCGTTCTGGCCCTCATCGCAGGCATTTTCGCGCACCTCCGCCTTCCGGAATCCAAGAATCCGGACGGACGACAGCTCGATTGGCCAGGACAAATCGCTGGAGCAATTGCTATCGCGGCGACGATCTACGGCGTCATCGAAGGTGGGTCACTCGGCTGGGGCTCCGTCCAGGCCATCCTTGGCTTGGCTTTCGGCGCAGCCGCCGTCATCGCGTTCATCGTCATCGAATCGAGGTCAACGGCTCCGCTGATGGACCTCAAGCTATTTCGCTCGGCCGCTTTCTCTGCTGCGGGCTTCGCCGCGCTTGTCGCGCTGTTCTCCGTGGTCGGCACGATGTTTTTGCTGAGCGTCTTTCTCGGCTCAGTTCAGCACCAGTCTTCTCTTGATATCGGGGTGCGACTGGTCTTCGTGACTGGAGTTGCTGCCCTGGTGAACCCGCTGGTGGCGAAGCTCATGGCGCGGATCACGCCGCTCGTTCTGCTCTCGGGCGGCCTTGCTCTCTCCGCCGTTGCGATTCTGCTACTGACAAACGTTGACGAAAGCACCGGCTTCGCAGACCTGGTCTGGCGCTTGACGATCTTCGGGATCTCGCTCTCGCTGATGCTGACCCCGGTCTCAGTCGTAGCCATCAATGCTGTCCCATGGCAGCAGGCCGGCATGGCCTCAGCGGCGAACACCGTGCTGCGTCAAACCGGGGCTGCACTGGGTCCGGCAATCCTCGGTGCAATCTTCGTGAGTCAGATAGCCAGCGGGTCGAGCCCCGCATCAGCTCTCCATGCGGCGCTCATCACGAACACCGTGCTGCTTGTTCTCGCGGTTGCAGCGTGCCTGCTCGCGATCAGGTCAACCCGAACCGCGCGGCGAGCCAACTGACAAGTTCTTAACGCGAAATCGGAGTTGTGGTGGTTATAACCTCTGGATAACGACCACAACTCCGATTTCGCGTGAGGAATACGCCCGAAGAGTTAGTTAGCTCAGGCTCGCGATCCAGGCCTCGACATCAGACGAAGAACGCGGGATGTGGGCCGACAGGTTCTCGGCACCGTCAGCTGTGACGAGGATGTCGTCTTCGATACGCACACCGATGCCGCGGAACTCGGCCGGGACAGTGAGGTCGTCGAGTTGGAAGTACAGGCCAGGCTCAATCGTGAAGAGCATTCCTGGCTCGATCACGCCGTCCATGTACATGTCGCGACGAGCCTGGGCGCAGTCGTGCACATCGATGCCGAGGTGGTGGCTCGTTCCGTGCACCATGTAGCGGCGGTGCTGACCGTTCTCCGGCTTGAGTGCGTCTTCGGCCGAGACAGGCAGGATTCCCCATTCTGCTGTCTTGCGGGCGATGACCTCCATGGCGGCGGCATGTACCTCGCGGAAGATCGCGCCGGGGCGCACGACAGCGAATGCGGCATCCGCTGCCTCGTGCACGGCATCGTAGATGCGGCGCTGCACGTCGGTGAACGTACCGTTGACGGGCAGCGTGCGCGTGATGTCAGCGGTGTAGTAGCTGTCGACCTCGACGCCGGCGTCGATCAGGATGAGGTCGCCGGGAACGACCGGGCCATCGTTCGTGGTCCAGTGCAGGATGCAGGCGTGCGGGCCAGAGGCGGCGATGGTGTCGTAGCCGACGGTGTTGCCCTCCACACGGGCACGGGTGTTGAAGACACCCTCGACGAGACGTTCACCACGAGCGTGGCTGCTCGAACGCGGCAAATCGCTGATCACGTCGGTGAAGCCGAGCGCAGTCGCATTGACGGCCAGGCGCATCTGCTCGATCTCGTACGAGTCCTTCACCAGGCGCAGCTCGGACAGGTCGCGGGCGAGGATGCCATCAGGTTCGTGCTCTGAGTTCACTTCGAGGCTGAAGGGGGAGTCGCTCGCGTTGTTGCTCAGCGCCTTCTCTGCAGCGAAGCGGATGCGGGCATCGTCGATGAGTGCGGTCAACTCGGGGTCTGATTCGCGCACGACGAGCGTTGAGCTGTCGATCGCACCGAGCACCAGGTCGAAGTCAGCGATGCCGCGCACGTTGATACCGAGGTCGCTGGCGACCTGCGCGATGGAGGGACGGGCACCGATCCAGAATTCACCGATGGAGGAGTTGGCGTAGAACTCGCTTGATTCACGTCCGGCGCGTTCACGGAAGTACAGGGTGGCGTCGTGGCCCGTCTCTGTGGGCTCGAGAACCAGGATCGCGCCTGGCTCTGAGTCGCTGCCCCAGCCGGTGAGGTACGAGAAAGCCGAGTGGGCGCGGAAGGCGTAGTCGCAGTCGTTTGAGCGCTGCTTCAAACGGCCGGCAGGAATGATCAGGCGCTGGCCCAGGTAGAGCGCTGAGATACGGTCGCGGCGCGCGGCAGCGAACGGTGCCTGCTCGCGTGCCGGTGGAAGCGTATCTTCTCGATCGGCCCAGCCACTGGAGATATAGCTCTGGAACCCCTCTGAGCTGGGCGTCGTTGACCGGTTCTCATTGGAACGTGAGACCTGCGCCGCCTGGACGTTGGTGGCTTCAGCTGGGCTATCGGTGTTGATGGTGTCTGCCATATCTCTATTCTCTCATTCTGGCGAAGACCAAGATTATGCGGCGAGGCTGGAGATTGACTGGTTCGCGCGAGTTGCCAACTACCATGGGGGAATGGCAGCTGCACGTCGTTTCAAAGCTCCCATCGACTTGCACACGCACTCGAGTGTCTCCGATGGCACAGAGTCTCCGGCACAGTTGATCAGGGCTGCCCGCGTCGCCGGGCTCGGTACGGTGGCACTCACCGATCACGATTCGACCGCGGGATGGGCTGAAGCCACCCAGGCGACACTCGGTACCGGTCTGACGCTGATACCCGGCATGGAGTTCAGCACGCGCATCTCGTTTGCCAGCGTGCACCTGCTCGCCTACCTCTTCGACCCGACCAACGCGACGCTCGTTGCCGAAACCGCCAGGATCCGTCAGGCCCGCCTGGTGCGTGCAGAGCAGATGGTCAATCGCATCGGTGAAGATTACGCCCTGAGCTGGGATGACGTGCTTGCACAATCGACGGATGGCGGCACGATCGGGCGACCGCATATCGCGGATGCGCTCGTGGCTCGTGGTCATGCGCTTACCCGGAGTGAGGCGTTTGCCGGCATCCTGCATTGGAAGGCTGGCTATTACCAGCCGCACTACGCACCGGATCCGCTCACCGCGGTGAAAATGGTGCGGGCAGCCGGGGGAGTGCCCGTACTGGCGCACCCGGCAACTCGGAGCGTCTCAGAAGTGGTTCCGGAAGAACGGCTGGCCAAGCTCGTCGACGCCGGCCTGTTCGGCCTGGAGCTCGATCACCGGGAGAACAAGCCGGAGTCTGTTGCCAGGCTGCGCGAACTTGCCGCAAAGCTCGGGCTCGAGATCACTGGCTCCAGCGACTACCACGGCGACGGCAAGCCGAATCGGCTCGGCGAAAACACAACGGCGCCCGACGTGCTCGAAAAGATCATCGAACAAGCTACGGGCGCCGAGCCGGTTTACGGTTAGGTATTCAGGCTGAGTGCTGAGTGCTGGTTTCTGCGCCGGGCTATGAAGCCTGGGTGTCGCCGGTCGCCTGTGGCGAACGACGTGAACGGCTGCGACGACGAGGTGCGCTGTTGCCGTCGTGGTGCTCGACTCCGCCGCCATCGTGGGTGCCGGCAGCAGAGGTGGCCACAGGGGCCTCAGGGTTGGTGGTCTGGCTCACGCGGGTGCGGCTGCGTGTGCGGGTGCGCTGGCCGCTGCGCTGGGCAGCGCCTTCGCCAATGCTCTCACTTGAGATCGGGGTTGATCCTGCCTGCGCCTGGGCGCCGTTCGAGCCGGAGCGTGAGCCGCCGCCTGAACGTGATGAACCCGAGCGCGAGCCGCCTGAGCTGGAGCCTGAGCCTGAACCAGAACGGGATGATCCCGAGCGGCCAGTGCCAGCGCCGGCACCGGAGCGGCCGCCAGTCGTCGGTGCGGTCTCCTTAATCGGAGTTGCGCGCAGGCGTCCCTTTGAACCGGCCGGAATGTTGAGGTCGGTGAAGAGGTGCGGCGACGACGAGTACGTCTCGGTGGGTTCGGGCTGGCCGAATTCGAGTGCGCGGTTGATCAGGGCCCACTTGTGCAGGTCGTCCCAGTCGACGAACGTGACGGCGATGCCAGTCTTGCCCGCACGGCCGGTACGGCCGACGCGGTGCAGGTACGCCTTGTCGTCTTCAGGGATGGTGTGGTTGATCACGTGGGTGACGTCGTCGACGTCGATGCCGCGTGCTGCGACATCCGTTGCGATCAGGATGTCTTTCTTGCCGGCCTTGAATGCCGCCATCGCGCGTTCGCGCTGATCCTGGTTGAGGTCGCCGTGCACTGCTGTCGCGTTGAAGCCGCGGTCGCCGAGTTCTTCGACAAGCTTGGCTGCAGCGCGCTTGGTGCGGGTGAAGATCACTGTCTTGCCGCGACCTTCTGCCATCAGGATGCGACCGATTACTTCGTCTTTGTCCATGTTGTGTGCACGGTAGACGAGGTGCTCGATGTTGGCCTGCGTCAGGCCCTCATCGGGGTCGGTCGCACGGATGTGGATGGGCTTGGTCATGAAGCGACGCGCGAGTGCCACGATCGGGCCGGGCATCGTCGCGGAGAAGAGCATGGTGTGGCGGGTGGCCGGCGTCTGCGCGAACAGCTTCTCGATGTCGGCGAGGAAGCCGAGGTCGAGCATCTTGTCTGCCTCGTCGAGCACCATTTCGCGCACGTTCTTGAGGTTGAGCAGTCGCTGGCTGGCGAGGTCAAGCAGACGACCAGGCGTGCCGACGACGATCTGCGCGCCAGCCTTCAGCTGTTCGATCTGGCCTTCGTATGCCTTGCCGCCGTAGATCGACACGATCTTGGTGTCGCGGTTCTTGGTGGCGAGCTCGAGGTCTTCGCTCACCTGGACGCACAACTCGCGGGTCGGAACAACGACGAGTGCCTGCACGCCAGGCTCGGGGTTCAGACCGAGGCGCTGGATGAGGGGAAGGCCGAACCCGAAGGTCTTGCCTGTTCCTGTCTTGGCCTGGCCGATGATGTCCTGGCCGGCGAGTGCCAGCGGAATCGTCTGTGTCTGGATGGGGAATGGTTCGACAATGCCTTTTTCGGCGAGTGCGTCGACCATGTCCTGGTCAATTTTAAGTTCGGAGAAAGTCACGAATGTATGCCTGTCAATGCGTAGAAGAGAGATGCGCCTGTCATCTGCTCTCAGGCGCAATGCCACCGATCCATCGCCGGTAACTTTCCCCCATTCTACCGGATGGCGCCTTGGAGAGCCCTGAGCCGCCCGGCGCGCCCGGTGCTGTGTCCTAAGCTGATCAGGTGATCTCGTGGTTCGGTGGACGTAAGAGTGGTAGTGAGACCCCGCGGTTGAAGCCCAGGGGGAGCTCGACGTCGACCACGAAGGTCGATATTGCCGAGTTGACTCCTGAGCCGCTCGCGGCGCTCGGTCAGGCAGCCTATTTCGAGCTCGGCGTATTCCTGACACTGGCCCAGGCCGTGTCAGAGGCACCCAGCCTGCTCGCCAAGGAAGACCTCAGTCTTGTCGCAGGCGTTGCACTGGCCAAACACCACGCGCTCGGCGCAGAAATTCGCCGCAAGGGCGGCGAACCCGCTGACGCCATGGCCGTTTTCGCCGAACGCCTCGACGAGTACCGCAGGATCACCCGCGGGGCAGACTGGTACGAGCTGCTGGTCAGCTGCTACCTCACTACAGGCCTGCTCGAAGACTTCTTCACGAGTCTGTCTGCAGGATTGCCTGGCGACCTCGGAACCAGGGTCGAGCGCATCCTCAAAACCGATGACGCAACCGACGTCCTGGTTCGAGAGATCACCGCAGGCATAGCTGCGGATCCGAAGCTCGGCTCACGGTTGGCGATGTGGGGCCGTCGACTTGTCGGTGACACCCTGTTGATCGCGCGTTCAGCAATGCATGTGTCAGGTGACTTCAGTCAGGACGAATCACTAATTGAACCGGTGTTCACCGAAATGATCTCTGCGCACACGAGAAGGATGGATGCCATCGGCCTCACGGCCTGACATCCATCCAGCGCTCGATGTTGTAACGGCGCTCAGCTCACGACGAGCGCTAGGCCTTGCTCTGCACGCCCGTTTTGATCAGGGTGTGCAGCATTGCCTCATCGCTTTCTTCGCGTTTCTTCGACAGCAGGAAGTCGACGCCGAATGAGACGATGCCAGCAAGACCGAGGGAAACCCACCAGATCCAGCCGCCATCCCAGGCCCAGCCGAACCAGGTCAGGATGACCCAGACGACGGATGCCACAGCCGTGCCGATCGCAGGGATCAGCAGAACGCCGTGTGTACGGCGTCTGGGCATTGCGTAACGCGCGACGAGCCCCAGGATGGCGCCACCGAGGGCGACGAAGAGGATTTCCATCGAAGTTAGGCGACAAATCCGATGCGACGGGACGATTCGCTGCCTACCTCGACGTAGGCCAGGCCTGCAGTCGGAATGATGTAGACCTTGCCCTTGTCGTCTGAGAGCTTGAGGTAGCCGGTCTTGCCGGCGAGAGCGGCGGCAACCGTCTCTTCGATTTCAGTCGCAGGTCGCGACGTCTCGAAACCGATCTCACGGGGAGAGTTGAAGATGCCAATGCGGATATCCACCAGATGCGCCTTTCGTTGACTACCCGCCCAGATTACGACAGATCGGCGGAGCCGTCTGACACAGTTCACTGTCGGCGCAACCCGCTAGCGTTGAATTGTGATCAACCCGGTAATCGCCACCAGCGCAGAAGCAGCACCAGCGACCCCCCTTGATCCTTCGCAGAGCGCGATTCTCGGCTTGGCCGACGGCGAGTCTGCTGCGGTGATCGGCGCCGCCGGAACAGGCAAGACGCTCACCATGCTCGAGATCATCGCCGATCGCGTACTCAACCGCGGATATTCCCCGAGCGACATACTCGCCCTTGTGCCGACCCGCACCGGAGCAACCAGCCTGCGCGACACCATCGCCTTGCGGCTGGGCGTGCCCACCAATGGGCCGCTTGCGCGCACGCCCAACTCGGTCGCATTCCAGATCGTGCGCAACGCTGCAACAGCGGCAGGCGACGGCGCCCCGACGCTGCTGACCGGTGGCGAGCAAGACCAGATCATCGCCGAACTGCTCCAAGGCGACATCGACGATGCAACGGGCCCGACCTGGCCAAGTCAGCTCGGCCCAGACGTACGCAGCCTGCGCGGCTTCCGCACCGAACTTCGCGATCTGATGATGCGCGCGGTTGAGTATGGGGTGACGCCTCCGGCCCTAGCCGCACTCGGCCGAACGCACAAACGCCAGGAATGGGTCGCTGCCGCCGAATTCATCGCGGGCTATGAAGAGGTAAAAGATCTCGCCAGGCCCAATCAATACGATTCGACTGAGCTGGCCCAGTACGCGGCAGCCCTGGTGCAGGCTGCTCCACGGACAGGGTCAGCAGACGCCCTCGGACCCCTCGCCGGCGTCAGGCTGATCCTCCTCGACGATGCCCAGGAGGCCACCCAGGCCACACTCACCCTGCTCGCACAGTTCGCGGCCAGGGGAGTGGCGATCATCGCTCTCGGTGACCCCGACCTGAGCACGGGGTCGTTCAGGGGCGCGCACCCTGATTCACTCGGGCGGCTCGGCTCCTACCTCGGTACCGGGCCGGTTCAGACATTTGTGCTCGACACCGTATACCGACATGGTGGAGCGGTGCGCTCAGCTGTCATCGAGGCGAGCAGCCGGATCGGCACCGCCGGTGCAGGCACCCAGCGCAAGGCTCAGCTTTCCGTGGTCGGCGCCGCTGGCGACGAAGACGCCGACACAAATACAGAGAGCAGCATCGTCGAGACGGTGATCGCGGCTAGTCCGGCCGAACAGCTCGCCGTTATCGCCAGGAGGCTGCGCGAACGCCACGTGATCGATCGCGTGCCGTGGGGCGAAATGGCCGTGATCGTGCGCAGTGGCTCACTGGTGCCGTCGCTGTCCAAAGGGCTCGCTGCCCTCGAAGTGCCGACAAGCGTGTCATCGGCAACAACAGCACTGCGCGACGAGTTCGCGGTGCGAGCATTCATCACCGCGCTCGACGTGACCTTCGGCAGGCGACGCCTCGACGGTCCGACGGCGGTCGAACTCCTGTCAGGCCCGCTCGCCGGCCTCGACCCGATCGCTCTCCGGCGATTGCGGGCAGCTCTTCGGCAAGAAGAATTGGATGCCGACGGCGACCGGAGTGCAGAAGACCTCCTCGTCGAAGCCCTGATGATTCCGGGGTCCCTCGCCACAATCGACACCAGGGTCGCCCGCAAAGCTGCAGCATTCGGGGCGAGCCTGCGCGAGGCAGCAGCAGACCAGGCTGCCGGTGCCACGATCGAAGAACTCCTCTGGGGGCTCTGGACCCGCAGCGGCCTGGCCGATGTCTGGTTTGAACAATCCCAGGGCACCGGCATCGTCGCAGAAGAAGCGAATCACAACCTCGATGCCGTCGTCGCACTGTTCTCCTCAGCCCAGAGATTCGTCGAACGCACCCCAGGTATGCCCCCTGTGTTGTTCCTCGAGCATCTCGTCGACACCGATGTTCCTGAAGACACCCTGGCGCCCCGTGCGCTCTCTGATGCCGTGATGGTCTCGACCCCACCCGGCACGATCGGCACCGACTTTCAGGTGGTCGTCGTCGCCGGCGTGCAAGACAACGTCTGGCCAGACCTCCGGATCAGAGGCTCCCTGCTCGGCGCAGGCGACCTCGCGGCCGTGCTGCGCGACGAGGTTGATGTTGATGCCCGCGCCCAGGTGCTGCATGACGAACTCCGCATGTTCGCTCAGGCGCTCTCGCGGTCACGACATGAGGTGCTCGTCACGGCAGTCAAAGACGAAGACAGTCAGCCGTCAGCGTTCTTCCGGATGCTGCCAGAACCCGACCCCAGCCAGGTCAGCCGCTATCCGATGTCCCTGCGGGGCATGGTTGGTCGGCTCAGACGCGACCTTACCGGTGCGCTCCGGCCGTCGATCGGTACGCAGGCGACCGTGTATCCGACGCGGGCGATGGATGCCGCAGCCACGCTGGCGAGGCTCGCTCACGAAGACGTCGTCGGTGCCGATCCGTCAGCCTGGTACGGCATGAGCGCGCAGAGCACGCTCCGACCGCTGAACGATCTGGAGGCCGGCGACGGTCCGGTTCGGGTATCCCCGTCGAAGATGAAGTCGTTCGAGACCTGCCCTCTGCACTGGCTGATCGATCAGATCGGAGGCGGCACCAGCAATACAGCGGCCAACCTCGGCACGATCATCCACTCGGTGATGGAAGAGGCGAGCCTCGCGGCAATGTCTGCACCCGACGCACCCAGCGGGGCGGTGTTCAGCTCTGAGGCGTTGTGGCAGAGCGTCGAATCACGCTGGGGCGAACTCGCCTTCGATGCACCCTGGCAGTCAGAGGTGCAGAAGAAAGAGGCGCGGAGGCTGACAGACAGGCTCGCGTCATACCTCGGTGACTTCACGCGCGACGGATCAACCCTGCTGAGTGCCGAAGGGCGATTCGCCTTCGATGTGGGTGGGGCGATCCTGTCCGGGACGGTCGACAGGGTCGAGCAGCAGGCCGATGGCACAGCGCTCATCGTCGACCTGAAGACGGGCAAGGGCGATCCGATCAACGATGCGGGTGTCATCGATCATCCGCAGCTCGGTGCATACCAACTCGCGTTCCGCGACGGTCAGATCGCTGGAGTGCCAGAGGGATCAGAGCTCGCCGGGGCCAGGCTCGCCATCGTGTCGTCTGGCACAGTGAAGCAGAACTACCGCAATCCCACTCAGAAGGCGTTCACTCCTGACGAACTGGCCGCCTTCAGGCAGCGCGTCCTCGATGACGCCGTGGGGATGGGAGACGCCGTGTTCCTCGCCGAAATCGCCAACCATTGCCTCGATCCGTGGTCATTCGGATCGTGCCGCCTCCACGTCGTGAAGCAGGTCAGTTCATGAGCTCGATTTCAGCACTCACCATTGCCGAAGCACTTGAAATGCCGAGCCCCACCTCTGAGCAGCAGGCAGTGATCGAGGCCCCACTGGCCCCGACGCTTGTCGTTGCCGGAGCCGGCAGTGGCAAGACTGAAACGATGGCCAACCGGGTGCTGTGGCTGCTCGCCAACGGACATGCGCGGCCAGACCAAATTCTCGGCCTGACGTTCACGCGAAAGGCGGCCGGAGAACTCGGCGCCCGCATCAACAAGCGGATCGGCGAACTCGACGAAGCCAAGCTCCTGCCTGCTGCCAGCACGATCACCGAGTCCGAGCCCGTCTCTGACCTCTTCAACACGCCAACTGTCTCTACCTATAACTCGTTCGCCAGTCGGCTCTTCAGCGATAACGCACTGCTGCTCGGTCGCGAGCCCGAATCGGCTCTGCTCACCGAGACGTCTGCATGGCTGCTTGCCCGCCGCGTCGTCATCGACCACGGTGACGATCGACTGGTCTCCCACGGCAAGAAGCTCGATGAGGTGACGGATGCCGTGCTGCAGCTCAGCCGGATGCTCGCGGAGAACCCGCCACCAGCTCGACTGAGCGATACTGTCCCGTCGCACGACCTCGAAGCCCTCGCCGCCGGTTTCGGTTACCTCGCCGATCTGCCGTACGGTTCGGCACGCAAGAGCAAACCGTACGACTCGGTCGTTGATGCGCTCGCAGCAGTGCAACCATTGCCCGTACTTGCCGAGTTGGCCGATCACTATCAGCAAGAGAAGCGGCGCCTTGGCCTGATCGAGTTCTCGGACCAGGTCGCCCTCGCACTGCAGCTCGCGCAGAAGGTGCCGACGATCGTCGAGCGGGCCCGCGAGCAGTACAAGATCGTGCTGCTGGACGAATACCAAGACACGTCGGTGCTGCAGACCGAGCTACTGAGCACGCTGTTCGCCCACCACTCGGTGATGGCCGTTGGTGACCCTCACCAATCGATCTACGGCTGGCGTGGAGCCAGCTCGGCCAACCTCCTTGGCTTCTCCCGCGACTTCGCCGGCAAGTCCAACGCCGACGCTCCTGCAATGTCGCTGTCGTATACCTGGCGCAACCCGGTAGCAGTACTCGGAGTGGCCAACGAGTTAGTCGCCCCGCTCAGCGAATCGCTGCGAGCCAAGCCGAACGGCATCCAAGTCGATACCCTCAAGGTGCCTGCAGGTAAGGCGCAGGGGTACGTCTCCGGCGGTATGTTCGAGACGATCAGTGACGAGGCATCCGCTATCGCCCGCTGGTTCGCCGAGCGGTTGCCCGCCGACACCGACAAGACTGCGGCAATGCTGTTCCGTGCCAGGCGTGACATGGAATTCTTCGCAGAAGTCCTGCGTGAACACGGCGTCAAGGCGCACGTGCTCGGACTCGGCGGACTGCTGTCAACGCCCGAAATCTCGGACATCGTCAGCGTGCTGCGGGCCGTCCACGACCCGGCCGCCGGCTCTGAGTTGATCAGGCTGCTGACCGGTGGCCGCTGGCGGATCGGACCCCGCGATCTGCATGCGCTCTCCGATGTGGCCAGGGAGCTGGCAACACACGACTGGGCGCAGCGTGCGGTCAGCGCAGAGCTCAAGGAAAAACTGCGGGCATCGGTCGCCGGCGACGAAACAAGTTCGCTGGTCGACGCCCTCGATTTCGTCGCGACAGCGCCGGCGGGCCATCGATGGCTCGAGGGCTTCAGCGACGAGGGCCTTGCTCGACTACGGGAGGCCGGGCGGCAGCTTGCCTGGTTCCGCTCCAGGGCTGGGCTGCCACTGCTCGACTTCGTGCGCCTGATCGAACAGGAGTTGCTGCTCGACATCGAGCTGGTCGCCAACGAAACCCGCAGCCTCGGCCTGGCCAACCTCTATGCGTTCCACGATGCGATTTCAGCGTTCCTCGACAGCGACGAGCAGGGCACTCTCGGTAGTTTCCTGCGCTGGTTGAAGCGGGCCGAACGCCAGGACGACCTCGGCCCGCGCACCGAACCCGCCGAAGCCGGCACTGTGCAGTTGCTCACCATCCACGGATCGAAAGGTCTCGAATGGGATTTCGTGGCGATTCCATCGCTGGCCGAGAACTCCCTGCCAGCGAAGGCGAAGGAGGGCGCCGGTTGGCTGCGCTTCGGAGAGCTGCCGTACCCCTGCCGAGGTGACAGAGACGAATTGCCGCAGCTGCGGTGGGCAGGTCACGATACCCAGAAGGAGTTCGACGAGGAGTTCGCCACATACAAGGCCGAGATCGGTGCCAGGCACGATGCCGAAGAACGCCGACTCATCTATGTTGCGACAACACGCTCGCAGGACGAACTGTTGCTGACCGCCTCGTTCTGGGCCAACGGTAAGCTGCCGCGCAAGCCCAGCCGCTACCTGGTTGAGCTCGCAGAGGCCGGTCTGATAGCCGAACTGCAGCAGCAGAGCACACTCGACGAGAAGCCAGAGATGGCCGGCGATGGCAGCGAACTGTGGCCATTCGATCCACTCGGCAGCAGGCGTCCCGTTGTCGAAGCTGCGGCAGCCCTAGTGTGGGCTGCCGCGGATTCAGCGGATTCAGCGGATGCCGAAGCAGCGGTGGACGTGGCGGATCAGGGCCGTGAGACATCGGGCCGTGAGACATCGGGCGATGAGCCTGCGTCGGATGCCGGCTCTCCGTGGTCAGATGATGTCACCCTGCTGCTGCGCGAGCGGGCAGCACGACAGAGCGACGTCGGGCTGACAGTGTTGCCCACCCGCATCCCCGCATCCCGCTTCAAGGACTACGTCGACAATCCATCCGCGGTCGCGGCAGCCCTCCGCCGCCCGATGCCGCAGAAGCCATACAGGGCGACGCGCCTCGGCACGCTCTTCCACAGTTGGGTTGAGCAGCGGTCAGGCGACAGCTTTGCAAGCGACCTCATCGATGCTGGAATGTTCGGTTGGGACATCGATGTTGATTCAGCCGATATCGATTCAGCCGAGGACGAGGCTGCTGACAGCATGCGGGTTTCAGGCGACCTTGCCGAAGCCGCGCGCTTCGAAGAGTTCAAGGCGACGTTCGAACGCTCGCAGTGGGCAGATCTGAAGCCAGAAGAGGTAGAGATCGAGATTCATCACGTGATGGCCGGTCAGGTCTTCATCTGCAAGCTCGATGCCGTGTACCGCACAGCAACCGGCTACCAGGTTGTCGACTGGAAGACCGGAAAAGCCCCGAAGAACGCGGCAGACCTTGAGCTCAAGCAGACCCAGCTCGCGCTCTACCGGCTCGCGTACGCGCGCTGGAAGGGTATCGATCCCGAACTCGTCGACGCCGTGTTCTACTTCGTCGCCGACGACACGATCATTGCCCCCGAACGCCTTTATTCCGAGGACGACCTTCGTGAAGCCTGGTCGTCTGTGCGCGCTGCGGTGTCTGCACCAGCACCAGCACCGGCACCGGCATCGCCGAGCGCATCCCTCAAATCGGCATCGGTGTAAGCGGCCGTTTCGGCCGGATCACGTGGCGCGAATTCCGAGTCAGAGAAATCAGACGGGATGAAACGTGAGTCGTCGACATCCGAGACCTCATACGAATCGGTGTGCATCGAACCTTTCGGCTCGTGAGTCACTGCAGTGCGCGGGGTCTGAGCGAGTATCGCCTCGATGTCTGACACCTCGAGTGCCGGACCCGTGGTCGGATTCAGCGGATGCGTGGTGTGGCTGTGCACGGTGTCGACCAGACCGTCGAGCATATCGATGGCGTCATCGATGATTGTCTGGTCCTTGGTGTCTGTTCCATGCAACAACCAGCGGGCGAGTTCGAGTTCGGCGTACAGCATCGCGCGCTGCGCAATGCGGTGGTCGCTGCCCTGCCTGGCCTGGTTGTATGCGGCCAGTGCGGTTTCGGATGCCTCGCCGCGTGCGGCCAACAACCACGTCAGGTCCTGGGCGGGGTCGCCGACGGCGAGCTCAGACCAACCGAGTACACCGGAGACGGCGTCATCGGAGATGAGCAGTGAATCGGCCGTCAGTGAGCCGTGAATGACGGTGGGCTGGAACTGCCAGAGAGCGTCGTCATCGGTGGCCAGTTCCCAGCGACGCAGAAGCGCCGCGGGCAGGTGTCCGGTCGCTGCGGCCCGATCGATCAAGTCGATGGTCGACGTGCGGCAGTCCTGGGCGCTGTGTTGAGCGATGCCGGCCTCGGCGACGAATGAGGTGGGAAGAGAATGGATGGCGGCGATGGCACGACCGATCGAGCCCGACACCCCGACGTGGCCTGTCAGGGCATCCGCGTCGAAGGAATCGCCGGTGAGAAGCTCGTAGACGACGGCGCGCGTGTTGCCGGCCGGAGCCTGGCCCACGAATTCGGGCACGTCGAACGGCAGCCTGCTGCGGTTGCCGACGGTGAGCGCGCGCAGCGCCACGAGGTCGGCTGACTGCTCGGTCTCTGCAGACTGTGACACCGGAACGCGAATGATCAATTGCTTGCCGTCGCTGCCGATGATCAACGCTGAGTCGAACAAACCGTGTGCGCCCTGGCTGTGCTTGCGGGCCTGGACGACGTCGAGTCCGGGCACTGCGGATGTGGCCAACGCGGCTAGAGTGAGATGGGATCTGGCCATGATTACTAGGTTAGGTCGACTTGGCCGTGTCACGGTTGTTCGCCACGCCCCGGCTGAACTTCGGCGGCCATAATCGTCACCAGCAATGCGCGTCATCAGTGCAAGAAGAGGTTTTCATGTCGTTCGGTCTTACGGCGAGACTCCCGCTGTCACGTCACGCCGTTGATCGGAATCATGTCAGGCGCGCGCAGCCCGGACTGCTCGAGGCGCTGTGGGCGGATGCCGCCACTCGCGTTCTGGTGCTGTCTCGCGGCCGAGCACTGCTGCAGACCGCACCGACGGATGACCCTGCGGCTGCCCCGAAACTGGCATTGCTTGCACCGGCTGCACTCGGCGACGTCGAGGTTGATCCCGGAACCCTGCTTTACCTCGGTCTCTCCCTCGACGAATCAGCTACCGAGCCGGCCGGCACATCCCTCGTCTCGGTCGTCCTCTCCGACGACGCAGCTCATACGCTTGAACCCGACGAATCACGCTGGGTGATCCTGCGCGACATCGCAACCACCGCATCAGACCGTGATGCGGGCGTTTTCGCCGAGGCACTCGCCGTGGCCAACTGGCATCGCTCCCACACGCACTGTCCGCGCTGTGGTGCAGCCACCGTCGTTGAAGATGCCGGCTGGACCAGGCGCTGCCCGGTCGACGGCGGCCAGGTTTTTCCGCGCACCGACCCTGCAGTGATCGTGCTCATTACCGATGACGCCGACCGCATCCTGCTCGGTTCGAACGCCATGTGGGAACACAACCGGTACTCGTTGCTTGCCGGATTCGCCGAACCGGGTGAGTCGCTGGAAGCCGCGGTCATCCGAGAGATGTTCGAGGAATCAGGGCTGCGCGTGACCGACCCCGTCTATCTCGGCTCGCAACCGTGGCCATTCCCTGCGTCCCTGATGGTTGGGTTCGCGGCCAGGGTCGCCGATGGACAGGATCCGCAGGCGTTGTTGCCTGACGGCGAAGAGATCCTCGACCTGCGCTGGTTCTCCCGTGCCGAGCTGCTGAGCGAGCGCGATGTGATCATGCTGCCCGGTGCCTCCTCCATTGCGAGGGCGATGATCGAACACTGGCTGGGCGAACCGCTTGAGCCGACCGGAGCAGCTCGATGATGCAGCAGAGTACCGACTCGCTGCTTGCAGGACTCGACGAACAACAGCGCGTTGCCGCAGAAGCGTTGATCGGACCTGTCTGCATGCTCGCCGGCGCAGGGACGGGCAAGACCCGCGCCATCACTCACCGGATCGCATACGGCGTGCGCACCGGTGCATATGCTCCCAACCGCGTGATGGCCCTCACCTTCACCTCGCGCTCGGCTGCAGAACTTCGCGGCCGGCTGCGGCACCTCGGTGCCGGGGGAGTCGCTGCGCGCACGTTCCACGCTGCCGCGTTGTCGCAGCTCAACTACTTCTGGCCGCACGTCGTCGGAGGCCAGACTCCTCGGGTGCTCGATGGCAAGGCGCGGATGCTCGGGCATGTTGCCGAGCAACTGCGGCTGAAGCTCGACACAGCAACACTGCGTGACCTGGCCGCCGAGATCGAATGGCGCAAGGTGTCGGGTCTCAGCGTCGACCAGTACGTGACGGCCTCGCCCAAACGCAGCCTGCCGGGTCGGCTCACTATCGATCAGGTTGCGGCACTGCAGCTGGGTTACGAGCGACTCAAGGACGAGCGCAAGCAACTCGACTTCGAAGACGTGCTGCTTGCGATGTCGGGCATGATCGAATCTGAGCCGTCGGTCGCCATGCAGGTACGCGAGCAGTACCGCTTCTTTGTCGTAGACGAGTTCCAGGACGTTTCGCCGTTGCAGTACAACCTGTTGTCGCTCTGGCTGGGGGATCGTCGTGACCTGTGCGTCGTCGGTGACGCCAGCCAGACTATTTATTCGTTCGCAGGGGCGCGCAGCGACTACCTGCTCGATTTCCCCAAGCGCTATGAAGATGCCACCGTCGTGCGCCTCGAGCAGAACTACCGCTCGACGTCGGCGATCGTGGCAACGGCCAATCAGCTGATGCGGGGTCGCCCCGGCGCCCTGTCGCTGCACGCTGCAGTCTCAGAGCCAGGCCCGGATCCGATCATCCGCGAGTTCGCCTCCGATATCGCCGAAGCGCGTGCTGTCGCGCAGAGCATCCTCGAACTGATCGAATCCGGTACCAGGCCCGAAGAGATCGCCATCTTGTTCCGGGTGAACGTGCAGTCTGCACTGCTGGAGGCGGCACTCACCGAGGTGGGCGTGAGCTACCAGATCCGTGGCTCGAAGCGTTTCTTTGACCTGCCCGAGGTCAAGCAGGCGGTGATGTCGCTGCGTGCAGCGTCGGTATCGATCATCGGCGAGCCACTGTTCAAATCGGTCAGCGATGTGTTGCGCTCGCTCGGCTGGAGCCAGACTGCCCCCGAGGCCAGGGGTGCAGTCAGGGACCGCTGGGAATCGCTGAACGCGATCATGGGACTTGTTGATCAGGCGGTGCCAGGCACGACATTCCGCCAGTTCACCGACGAGCTGATGGAGCGCCAGGCCGGTCAGCACGAACCGACGGTGGCCGCAGTCACCCTCGCAAGCATGCACTCGGCCAAGGGCCTGGAGTGGGATGCCGTGTTCCTGGTCGGACTTGCCGAAGGGCTGGTACCGATCAGCTATGCGAGCACATTCGAGCAGATCGATGAGGAACGTCGCCTGTTGTACGTCGGCGTCACTCGCGCTCGCAAACGACTCACGCTCAGCTGGGCGTCGACGGGCTCGCAACAGCGCTCGCCTCGGGAGCGGTCACGTTTTCTGTCAGAGATCGGCATCCGCAATGCTCGTGTGGCCGGTGCTCGCGGAGTGTGACACTACCGGTTGCTGAATCGATGACTGCAGCAGTGGTTCCTGGTCCGGGTCGATCGGCCGTTAGGCGGTCGATCACCCAGCCGGCGACGAGTGCTGACACCTCGATCTGCTGACCGACGTCTTCGACGATCTCGGGTCCGGCGAGCAACTGGATGGCGATGGCCGGCCAGGCAGCATCGGCGTCGATATGGCTGAGCTCCAGGCAGCCCAGACAGGGGCCCGTTCCCGGTTCGATGAGCGGGCCGACCCGGATCTCGGTGTCGCTGAAGACGACAGGCAGGTGCGGGATGTCTCGTCGCAGCCACCTGCCGTATCGCTCGGGTGGCAGGGCGTAGTAGCCGACGACCACCGCAAGATCGGCAGCATCGGCCGCGAGATCATCAGTTGACGCCACCCCGCTGCGAGAGCTGACCCCTATTCCGAGTTCGCCGAGCAACCCGCTGATGCGCTGCGCGGTCGGCGCCGTGCCGTCGACGACAACGCGCCACTGCAGGTGTTTTGCTTCAGGCTCGGCCAGCAGCGCTGGCTGCAGGATGCGCAGCAGCTCAGCGACCTGGAACGCGCTCGCGCCGCTCGCCTCGGCCACATATTCGATGATCGGCAGCGGGGCGCCGGTACGCAGCACGGCTATCAGCCGCTCGATACCGGGGGTCGTGGCATCGAACACGGCAATCGGGGCATCGATTCCGACCTGCAGCGAGTCTGGTGTACGCCAGACGACGGGAATACGAGGGTTCAGTCGTACGAGCATGCGCACGATGATGCCGCAATGCGGCACCATCGTGCGCGATCTCTCCACAGGCCAGCAGTACGGCCTGCCTTCGATTGACTACTCCTCGTGTGGGCGCTCTGTACCGTCGTCGCGCAGCAGGTCTTGCAGTGCCTGGTCAAACTCGTCGAGCACAGGCTCAGCGCCGGATGCCGTCGTGGTGAGTCTGGCGATCAGCGCCGCCGGATCATCAAGGTCCTCGGCTGTCGGAACGATGTCGGGGTGTGCCCAGAGAGCATCGCGTGCTTCGTTGCCGACGGCATCCGTCACCGCCTGCCACATGGCGGCTGCCTCCCGCAAACGACGGGGACGCAACTCGAGGCCGACGAGGGTGGCGAACGCCGACTCGGCCGGGCCACCGGCGGCGCGGCGACGACGGACCATCTCGGCGATGGCATCCGACTTGGGCAGACGAACTGTTGCTTCGGCCGTGACGACGTCAACCCAGCCCTCGATGAGGGCGAGCATCGTCTCGAGACGACCGAGTGCAGCGGTCTGTGACTCGCTCTTCGGCGGGATCAGCGTGCCGTCGACCATAGCCTGGCGGAGTTCCTGCGGATTCGACGGGTCGAAGCTCTCAGCCAGGTTCTCCAGGCGGTCGGTATCAATGCGGATGCCGCGGGCGAAATCGGTGATCGAGCTGATCAGGTGCAGACGCAGCCAGCGTGAGTGCCTGAACAATCTGGCGTGTGCGAGTTCGCGGACCGCCAGATAGATCTGAACCTGGTCAGCCGGGATGTCGAGTCCTTCGCCGAACTCGGCGACGTTCTGGGGGAGGAGTGCCGCCTGCTGGTCATCGAGCAGCGGGATACCGATATCGCCGCCTGACACGACCTCGCTCGCGAGCTGGCCGACGACCTGGCCGAGCTGCATGGCGAACAGGGTGCCGCCGAGGCTGCGCATCACCTGGCTGGCGTTGGCCAGCATGCCCTTGAGCTCTTCAGGGGCCTGCTCGGTGAGCACCGTCGTCAGCGAGTTGGAGATGCTGGTCGCAACGGGCTCTGCCAGCTGCGACCAGATCGGCAGGGTGGCAGTCACCCATTCCTTGCGGGTCATCAGTCTGGGCGGCACGGTGAGCTCGGCGACCGAGATCACGTCGTCGAGCCAGAGCGCTGCAATGTGGAATGCCTGCTCGAGCTCAGCGCGCTGTTCGGGGGTCGTCGGCACCTGTCCGGCAGCGGCATGTTCCTGCCCCTGCTTCAGCGCGATGTCCCAGTTGATCTCACCGGTGCCGCCGCCTCGAAGGGCGTTCTGCAATTGGCTCATCAGCGCTGCAACGCTTGCCGGATCGTTCGGCAGCCCGGCGGCGCCGGCAAGCTGGCCAGGATCAATCGACGAGTTGCCGGACAGGATGTCGCGCAGCATGTCCTGGAATTCGTCTTCGGGATTTTGGTCTTCGTTGGAAAGCGAGTCGTCCGCCACGTCAGGCACCTCTCAGTTACTTACTTCTACGCTAGTGCGAGAACTGCCGCCGGGACTGGGAAATGACCTAGGCTGAGAGGCTCCGGTGTCCGCCTGTCGCGAACACCGTGCGGAACACGATGAAGGATCGACATGGCACTCTTTGACGATGGACCCGTGTCACCGGTTCGCCCGCGCAGCACAGGACGCAGAGTCGGCTGGATTGTATTGGGTGTTGCACTCGCCATCGCCCTGATTCTTGCCCTGATGCCGGCTCCGTACGTGATTGAGAAGCCCGGCCCCGTCTTCAATACTCTCGGATCGACGAAGGACGCAGAGGGCGTCGAGACGCCGCTCATCTCGATTCCGGACCAGACCGTGTACCCCACAAAGGGCAGCCTCGATATGCTCACCGTGACGATGCTCGGCAACAGGGAGTCGCGACCGAGTTGGCTCAACATCCTGAGCGCCTGGATGTCTCCGAGCGAAGCAGTCATTCCGCTTGACGATGCATTCCCACCGAATGTCACGACAGAACAGCAGCAGCAGCAGAGTCAGATCGCCATGGTCGACTCGCAGCAGGATGCCATCGCGGCAGCGCTCACGAACCTCGGTTACACCTTCCCCGCGTTCGTCACCGTCGCGTCGTTGCCGACTGATTCCCCGGCCGATGGCATCCTCAAGCCAGACGACCAGATCGTCTCTGTCAACGGTACGGCCATCGCCAGCGTCGACGAGTTGCGTGCAGCCCTGGCCGCCAGCGGCGCGGGCAAGCCTGCTTCGATCGGCATCATCAGGGATGGCGCCTCCATGACGGTTGATGTCACCCCCGTCGACATCGACGGCACCGTCGTTGCCGGAATCAACGTCTCGACCACGTATGAGTTCCCATTTGAGGTGAAGATCCAGCTCGATCGCGTCGGTGGCCCGAGCGCCGGAATGATGTTTGCACTCGGCATCATCGACAAGCTCACTCCCGGACCGCTGCAGGGCGGCGAAACCGTTGCAGGTACCGGAACAATTGACGAATCGGGCACCGTGGGTCCGATCGGCGGAATCAGGCAGAAGATGTATGGCGCCGTGGATGCCGGTGCCGACTGGTTCCTGGCTCCCGCTGACAACTGTTCAGAGGTCACAGGTCATATCCCTGACGGCCTTGAAGTTTTCGCAGTGTCAACACTTGATGAATCGCTGGCTGTGCTCGACGCCATCAACACGGGCGCAGACACCAGCTCATTGCCCACGTGCCCGGTCGGCTGACACCAGGGGGCGCTGTCGCAGTCGCTTTTTTCGGCCAAGCAGTGAGAATCATCTGAATACTCTCAGCAAGCCCACTCTAGGATTAGGTTCTGACCCTGATCTAACCGAGCAAGAGGCCAAGTAAGTGACATCAGCAACAGCTGCAAGTGCACCACACCGTAGTAGAGCACCACTCGCCATCACCGTGGCGATCATCGCGGCATTGGTGGTGCTTTTCTTCGTCTTCGCGGGCCTGTATGCCGACGTTCTCTGGTTTGACCAGCTCGGTTTCCTGAGCGTTCTCACTACCCAGTGGATCGCTGGCACCTCGCTCTTCCTGATCGGGTTCGTTGCGATGGCCGTGCCGGTCTGGGTGAGCATCATGCTCGCTTACCGTTTGCGTCCCATGTACGCGAAGCTCAACTCCCAAGTTGACCGTTACCAGCAGGTGATTGAGCCGCTGCGCAGGCTGGCGATGTACGGCATCCCCGCCCTGCTCGGCTTGTTCGCCGGTGTTGCGGCATCCAGCCGCTGGGAGACCAGCCTGATGTGGCTGAACCGCACAGAGTCCGGCACCACAGATCCACAGTTCAACATGGATCTGTCGTTCTACCTGTTCGACCTGCCCTTCTACCACGCGGTACTCGGCTTCGCCTCTGCCGTCGTCATCATCTGCGCGCTGGTCGCGATTGCGACGAGTTATCTCTATGGCGCGGTTCGTGTCAGCGGCCGTGAGGTCCTCATCTCGAAGGCTGCACGTGTACAGATCGCGGTCACCGCTGCCCTGTACCTGTTCCTGCAGGCGATCAGCATCTGGCTCGACCAATACTCGACCTTGACTGACTCGAACGGTCTCATCACCGGTGCCGGCTACACGGATGTCAACGCCACGATCCCCGGGCGCGCGATTCTTGCCGGCATTGCCGCCGTCGTCGCAATCCTGTTCCTGATCACCGCCTTCATCGGACGCTGGCGCCTGCCCCTCATCGGTACGGTCCTCCTGATCATCTCCAGCCTGCTGATCGGATCGCTGTACCCGTGGGTCGTGCAGCGCTTCCAGGTCGACCCGAGCGCCAAGACACTCGAGTCTGAATACATCCAACGCAATATCGACCTCACCCGTGATGCATACGGTGTCGCCGGTGTCGAAGAGATTGAGTACAACGCCACAACTACGGCTCTGCCCGGTGCGCTGCGTGCCGATGCCGAGACCACAGCGAACATCCGCATCATCGACCCTGCGGTCGTCAGTCCAGCGTTCGCGCAGCTCGAACAGTTCAAGCAGTACTACCAGTTCCCGAGCGCCCTCAACGTCGACCGTTATGAGATCAACGGCAAATCGCAGGATGCCGTCGTCGCCGTGCGAGACCTTAACCTCGATGGCCTCGGCTCTGGTGCGACCTGGGTCAACTCGACGGTCGTCTACACGCACGGTTACGGTCTGGTCGCTGCATACGGCAACCAGCGTTCAGCCGATGGCCAGCCGGTGTTCTTTGAGTCGGGCATTCCGACTCAGGGTTCCCTCGGTGAGTACCAGCCGCGTGTGTACTTCGGTGAGACGTCGGCGCCGTACTCGATCGTCGGTGCACCTGAGGGGTCGAAGCCTGTTGAGCTCGACTACCCGTCAGGCACCGACGGAGCACAGCAGACGTACACGACGTTCGACGGTGACGGCGGGCCCAAGCTCGACAACTCGTTCAAGAAGCTCGTGTACGCGCTGAAATTCCAGTCAGAGCAGATCTTCCTCTCTGACTCGGTTAACAGCGAGTCTCAGATCCTGTACGACCGCACGCCGATCGAACGTGTGCAGAAGGTCGCGCCGTACCTCACCCTGGACTCCCAGACATACCCGACTGTCGTTGACGGTCGACTGAAGTGGATCGTCGACGGGTACACCACGTCGACGAACTACCCGTACTCGACGCCGGTGAGCCTGTCGGCATCCATCACCGACACAGAGACACCGCCGAAGCCGTACGCGATCGATGACATCAACTACATCCGTAACTCGGTGAAGGCGACTGTCGACGCATACGACGGATCGGTGACGCTTTATGCATGGGACACGACTGACCCGCTGCTGAAGACGTGGCAGAAGATCTTCCCGTCGACGCTCAAGCCGATGAGCGACATGAGCGGTGGGCTGATGAGCCACGTCCGCTACCCGGCAGACATGTTCAAGGTTCAACGTGCAATTCTCGGCAAGTACCACGTGACCGATGCCGGTTCGTTCTATTCGCAGGACGACGCCTGGATCACTCCGGATGACCCGGTATCGTCAGCGACCGACCCGACCCTGCAGCCGCCGTACTACCTGACGATGCAGATGCCGGGCCAGGATGCTCCGGCGTTCTCGCTCTACACCACGTACATCCCGAATGCGTCTGGAACCTCCAGCCGAAACGTTCTGACCGGTTATCTGGCAGTGGATGCGGATGCAGGCTCGACAGACGGGACCAGGGCGGATGGCTATGGAAAGCTCAGGCTGCTCACCTTGCCGAAGGACGACACAGTGCCAGGCCCAGGCCAGGTTCAGGCCAAGTTCAACGCAGACCCGACGGTCTCGCAGCAGCTCAACCTGCTGAAGCAGGGCCAGTCCAAGGTCATCAACGGAAACCTGTTGACGCTGCCTGTCGGTGGTGGACTGCTCTACGTGCAGCCGGTCTACGTGCAGTCGACGGGTAACACCGGATATCCGCTGCTGCAGAAGGTGCTCGTTGCCTTCGGCGACCAGATCGCGTTCGAAGACACCCTCGATAAGGCACTCGATGTGCTCTTCGGTGGAGATTCAGGTGCGAACGCCGGTGACACGTCTGTGCCACCGAGCACTGGGGCACCGAGCACCGAGACACCGAGCACCGGCACGCCGGGCACCCAGACAGGCGATCCCGCCGTCGACGCCCAGCTCAAGTCACTGCTCGATGTCGCAAAGCAGGCTATGAGTGACAAGCAGGCTGCACTGGCAGCCGGTGACTTCGCCGCTTATGGTGCCGCAGACACAAAGCTGTCTGAGACGATCCAGAGCATGCTGAACCTGCTCGGACAGTAGTCATCCTGTAGCAGCTGACGCTGTCTGGCTGAAGCCCGGCGAATCAGGGGGGAGACCCCCTGACTCGCCGGGCTTCTCTGGTTTACTTCGGCTGAAGGGGCCGGATTGGTTCGCGGCGTTCTCATGCTGTGGTAAATTAGTACTTGTAACGCGGGGTGGAGCAGTTCGGTAGCTCGCTGGGCTCATAACCCAGAGGTCGCAGGTTCAAATCCTGTCCCCGCAACGTTGTGTTCAACACGAAAGGCCCGGAATCCTTGTGATTCCGGGCCTTTTTGCATACCCGGGCACGGTCGCCGAGCAGCGAATCGCTAGGGCGAGGGCGTGCCGGTTGGAGGTGCGCCGGTTGGGGGCGTTCCGCCGGGGCCACTTCCGCCATCTGGTGGTGTTCCACCACCACCGTTCGGTGGGGTGCCGCCGCCGTCGGGGGCAGCCCCCGCAGTCGGCACGGTCGTCGTGTCGACCCGCACTGTCAGCGCAACGGTGAAGCCGGAGTTGACATCTCCGGTCAAGGTCGCGATCTGCGAGGCGCCGCCATCGTCGCCGAACACGTTGTCGTTGTCGAGGGATACCTGGGCCAGGTTGGCGGAAGATCCCGCGTATCCGTCAAGCGCATAAACGGACTTGCTGACAGCCTCGGGGAGCGCCACCTGCGATGTTGCAATGGCGTTCGTGGCATCCGTTATCGAGTCAACGTTCGGGTAGACCTCGAAGTGAATATGTGGCCAGCGGCCGGTATAGCACGCCGGGAAGATCGAGGTGTAGCTAACCTTGCCGTTGCTGTCGGCGACCTGCACGCCGCGCAGGTATGTCTCATTCTCGATTCCCTCTGAGTACATCGAGTATCCGCCGGCGGCATTGCAGTGCCATACGTATACCGCGACGTCCGTGAACGGGATGTTGTTGTTCGCCATGTCGAGGATGGTGAGGGTGAGGGCCATGGGAACGCCCGCGGCCGTCAACCCGCCATCAAGGCTGGAGCGGATGTCGCTGCGCACGATGCCAGACTGATCGAGCACGTCGGCGCCGTTCGACCCGTCGCCCGGGTATGGGCCAGCCGTCTCGTCTGGAATCTCACCGGTTGACGTTGCCGATGTCGAGGCGGTTGAGGAGTTTCCGGTGGAGCAGGCGGCTAGGGCCACGGCTCCGGCGCCGATGCCGATGAGGCTGAGGACGTTTCTCCGAGTGAGAAGCGTGCGAATGTCGAATGCGACGCCCTGGTCAACGACCTCTTCGTCTGCCCGATCGAGCAGGCGGCCTTCGTAGGCGGGACCATCGGGAGTGGACTCTGGTTCAGGGATGCGGCTCATTGAGACCTTTCGCAATTGGGGATGTGGTGTCAGTTCGCTACGTTCCTCTGGTTGCGCACGGAACCGTTTGGAGAGGCCTATGCATTGGCCAAGAATTGTGGCGCTGTGGGCTGAGGACATTCCGCCTCGTGGCCCAACCGCCCTGCGCGCGTTCCCGCAGCGTGACCGAGTAGGTTCGGCTGAATCCCGGTCACGGTTGCTCGAGTGCGAGCTCTAGCTCCGTGATTTCGAGTGCGAGTTCTTCCCCGCGACGGTACATCCGCAACGGTGTCGAGATGACATGTCGTGCGGCGGTATCCGAACAGTGCAGAAGGTGCTGCACATTGGCTGCTGCTTCATCGTCGCTTGGTGAGTCGACGACGATCTGAGCAACTTCTTTGATCCGATTCCTGGCGTCGAGAAGCGTGCGCAGGTGACTCAGTTGTTGCAGGTAGCGTTGACGGTCTTCTGCATCCATGAGTGCCAGCGTAGTTGCGGCGATAGCGCAAAACCGGTGTGCCGGGGGTGATAAAGCGCTCCGCGAAGAGAATGCCACGGCCAGAAAGTGGCCAAGTGGTGATCGGGGATCAAAACGTCAGGTAGTATTGAAGAAGTGGCGCGGGGTGGAGCAGTTCGGTAGCTCGCTGGGCTCATAACCCAGAGGTCGCAGGTTCAAATCCTGTCCCCGCAACAAAAGATCGTTCATGAAACGGTCACAAGAATCGCTCCTGAGATTACTCAGGAGCGATTTTTGATTTCCGGACGTCGGCTGCGGATATACATCCGGTTGCGCTCGTCAGGCGCGTTCGACGAGAATCTCCCGCCAGTTGGCCGGAACCCGATCGGCCGGCCCTGGTATCGCCTGCGAGGCGGGGTGGCTGCGCGGTGGTGCCAGTGCAGGGCCTTCTGCGAAGTCGTCGATCGTGTAGTCCCAGAACCAGTCCTCACCAGGCTCAAATGTCTGGATGATTCGATGGCCGGTCTCGACAAAATGCGCCGTGGCATGCCGGTTGAGTGAGTCATCGCAACAGCCGACGTGGCCGCAGGCTGCGCAGCGGCGAAGATGAACCCACCAGCCGCCGTCTCGGTCACATCCAACGCAGCCATCGCCGACCGGCGGGACCAATACATTGATGAAGTCGGTGGTCACTTCTACTCCTCGTTGATACTCGCTGCTTCAGGGGAATGCCTCTGAACAGTTTCGCTACGCGACTGCCGTCGAGAGATCTCACTTCGAGGTTAGCCAGCATGGGGTAGCGCGGCTACAGCCCCCGATGCGCCGCAGTGGTCCGTGCAGTCGTCCACGCAGCCTCACTCGATGTGCGCCGGCTCTGCTGTATACAAGAGAAAGCAGCGAGTGTGAGGGAGACGTAGTGCAGTTGACGACCGGAATGGGCAAGGGCTTCATCGCCGTGGCCGCCACGATGACGCTGGCCGCGGCCATGGCGCTAACCGGATGCGTGGCATCCGACCCCGCGCCGACGAACACAGGGCAGGCTCAGGACGCCTCATCGCCACGGCCCATTCCGTCGAGTACGGCCAGCGCGATTCCGGTTCCTTCGGGCGCGCAGCGGGCTTATGAGGCAGTAACCCAGATCATCGTCCGCCCGGAGATACTCGAGCTCAAAGATAGCAGCGGTGCCGATGTCGCCACACTGTCGTACGACGCGGCAGCTGAAGAGTTCGTCGGCCTGTTCACCGAGATTCTGGATGCAGATCCGGTGGTCACAGAGTTCCCGGGTGGCTTGGAAACGCTGCCGACGACTCGCTATGCCTGGACGGGTTTTGAACTAATGGATGACCATGAACATGGCGATGCTCAGTCAGACATGAACGTCTCGGTAAAGTTCACTGCGCCAGAACTCGGCGCGCGTGGCATTACCGTGTCTACGATTCAGGGTTTCAAGCCGGGCGACGACCTGCGCTGGCTGGCGACATACATGGATGAACCGTATTACGACGACAGTGAGTACCAGCAGATTCAGGCAGAGCATGGCCCGCCGATCGGTGAGCAAGAGATCAGCGGTTACTCCAATTCACACTCCGTCGCCGGGCGAACGAACTATCCAGAGGGAGGGACAGCGATCTATGCCCCATGGAACTTCGGCATTGGGCACGTTTAGCCACTGACCTTCGTCGCTGACGCGCCTAGCGAGCGAGGGCGCTGACGGCTCCGACTGCGGTCGAAACCGCCCTGGCCGCGACCAGCGCATCCGCTGGTTTGGTTGTCGGCGAGAAGGTGAATCTCACGGCCGTTTGTGCCACCTCGGCACCGAGGCCCATCGCGGTGAGTACGTGCGAGGGTTCTGAGCTGCCGGCGGCGCAGGCTGAGCCGCTTGAGCAGATCACGCCGACGCGCTCAAGTTCGAGAAGCACGGCCTCACCGCTGGTGCCAGGAAAGACGAACGATGCGTTGGCCGGCAGCCGAATGCTCGCACTGCCGGTGAGGCATGCAGAGGGAGTCGACTGCAGTACCTCGGCGATAAACGCATCTCGCATACTGCTCACCCGAATAGCCGCCTCGGCCCGTTCAGCCTCGGCCAGTCGAAGCGCAACGGCGAGTGCGACTGCACCCGCAACGTTCTCTGTGCCGCTGCGTTTGCCACGCTCCTGTCCACCACCGTGGATCAAGGGTTCAAGCGGCAGTCGACCGCGCACGAAGAGTGCGCCGATTCCGTGAGGCGCGCCCACCTTGTGTCCCGAGAGGCTGAGCGCGTCGACGCCGAGGTCTGTCACGTTCAATGGCAACCAGCCTGCGGCCTGCACTGCATCGGTATGAAACGGCGCTTTCACCGAGCGCGCGTGTGAGGCTAGCTCGGTGATCGGCTGTACTGTGCCCACCTCGTTATTCGCGTAGTGCACTGAGACGAGGGTGGTGTCCTCGCGGAGCATCGTCGCGAGTTCGTCCGGGTCGAGCCTGCCCGCCGAATCTGGGCTGAGCATGTCGATGGTGAACCCGTGCACGCGGCGCAGGTAGTCGCATGACTCAAGGACAGCTTCGTGCTCCAGCGGCGACGTGATGAGGTGGCGGCCACGCGGCCTGCCGAGCGCGATGCCCTTGATGGCGAAGTTGGCGGCTTCGGTACCTCCGCTCGTGAACGTTACCTCACCGGCACGGCAGCCCAAGGCATCCGCTACGGCGCTGCGAGCCTGGCTGAGAGCACCTGCAGCGGCTTCGCCGACGTGATGATGACTCGACGGATTACCGACGCCACCGGCCAGCAGGGGCCACATCGCCTCGAGTGCCTCGCGGCGTACCGGTGTGGATGCCGCATTGTCAAGATAGATCATTGTGACGTGGCTCAGGCCGGGGCGATCGTCACATCGAGACCGAGGTCGAGCGACCTCACGCTGTGCGTGAGTGCACCAACCGAGATCACGTCGACCCCGCACTCGGCGATCGTGCGCACAGTGGCCAGCGAGACATTGCCGCTGGCCTCGACGATTGCCCGCCCTGCCACGATGGCGACACCGTCGCGGAGTTGCTCGGGAGTGAAATTGTCGAGCATGATCGTGTCGATGCCCGCTGCAAGCACGGGTTCGATTTGGTCTATGCGATCAACCTCCACCTCGAGGTGCGTGGTGTGCGGGAGGCGCTGGCGCACCTGCGTCAGAGCGGTGGTCACGTCCAGGCCGCCGGCGGTGAGTACCGCGAGGTGGTTGTCTTTGGCCATAACCGCATCCGAGAGGCTGAAGCGGTGGTTGTGGCCGCCGCCGGCCCTCACCGCCGCGCGCTCGAATGCACGCAGGCCGGGCGTTGTCTTGCGGGTATCGACGATGCGTGCCTGCGTGCCGGCGATGATTGAGACGTACTGCGCGGTGAGCGTCGCGATGCCGCTCATGCGCTGGACGAAGTTCAGGCCGATGCGTTCGGCTTGCAGGATGCCGCGTGCCGGGCCTGACACGACGGCGATCGTGTCACCAGCGCTGAACACCGCGCCGTCTGCCAGCAGCAGGTCGACCTGGATGCGTGGATCGGTCAGTGTGAAGGCTGCCTCGAACACGGTGGCGCCACTGAGCGTGCCTGGCTCGCGAGCGACAAGTGCCGCTGTCGCAGTGGCATCCGCGGGGATCAGGTACTCAGAGGTGATGTCACCCCAGGGAGCATCCTCGTCGAGCGCTGCCTGAACGACGGTGGTGATGGCGGAGCTGGTCAGCATACGAAGGCCTCCTCGGCCGAGTGGGGTGTGGTGTGCAGGGGAGTAGCGCGCTGTAACGGAGCGGCTGTGCTGTGCCCGGGGGCCCAGACGAGCGAGTGGGCGAGCGCAGGGTTGGCGGCAGGGGCGTCGGCGCGAAAATGTGCCCCTCGGGATTCCGTGCGGGCCAGGGCGGCGCGAACGATGAGCCTGGCCACGAGCAACAGATTGTTGTCTTCGAGCCCGCGAAGCCAGTCGGATGAAGGAGGAGTAGCACTCGTGCTGGTTGCCCAGCTCGCCAGCACGTCCTGCGCATGCCGCAAGCCTGACTCAGTTCGTTCGACGCCGACGCAGTCCCACATCAGGGTTTGTAGTGCAGCGCGGGTAAAAGTGTCCGAGTGAACGCCATCACCAGCGCCAAAAGCTACATCGGTAGAAACGCCCGCGTCAGCCCTTGCCGCAACAGGGGGGTTGGTAGCCACGACCGGTTCGTCGAGCGCCCGCACCGCCCGGTCGGCGAAGACTGCTGCTTCAAGCAACGAGTTTGAGGCAAGCCGGTTGGCGCCGTGAACCCCGGTGCGCGCGACCTCGCCGATTGCGAACAGGCCTGCCACCGATGTGCGACCCCGGTCATCGGTGAGCACGCCGCCCATCGAGTAGTGGGCTGCAGGCGCGACGGGAACCGCGACGCGGGTCCAGTCGAGGCCGGCCGCCGCGCACGTGGCTGTCAGTGTCGGAAACCGCGATGTAAGCAGTGAAGTGCCGAGTGAGGTGGCGTCGAGCAGTACAGGTGCACCACCCTGCAGCTTCATCTGCGCTGCAATGGCTCTGGCCACGACATCCCGCGGTGCCAGCTCGGCGTCGGAGTGCATGGGCACCATGAAACGGGTACCCGCAGTATTGCGCAGCACGGCACCCTCGCCGCGGACCGCCTCCGAGATGAGCGGAGTACCAGGAGCGGCAAGTGCAGTGGGGTGGAACTGGACGAATTCCAGATCGGCCACGGATGCTCCCGCTCGCCACGCGACTGCAACACCGTCACCCGTTGCCAACTCCGGATTGGTCGTGTGCAGGTAGAGCGAGCCGAGGCCGCCTGTGGCGAGAATCACGGCATCCGCTGCCACCGTGCGTGTACCGGTGCGGTCCTGCAGGAGTGCACCGGTCACGTGAGCGATACCCGACGGGTGGTCGCCGACCACCAGGTCGACGAGCATCGTGTGTTCCAGAATGGTGAGGCCGGGCTGAGGCTTCTCGGAGGCGGGCGGTGTTCGCATCGCCCGCCTCCTCGCTGTTGCAACCAGGGCGCCGACGACGGCCGCGCCTGTTGCGTCACCGCCAGAGTGCAATACGCGCCACTTGGAGTGAGCAGCTTCCAGCCCGCGGGTGAGGCCAGACTCGTCGCGGTCGAACTGCACGCCGAACCTGATCAGGTCCAGCACGCGGGCCGGTCCCTCTGTACAGAGGATGTTGACGGTGTCTGCGTCGCACAGGCCTGCACCGGCGCGCATGGTGTCTGCAGCGTGGCGCGCGATTGAGTCGTCGCGGAAGAGAGCCGCAGCGATCCCGCCCTGAGCTGCGTTGGTGTTGCTCTCGGGCAGTGCGCCTTTGGTGACGAGCGCAACGTGGTGACCGGCATCCGTCGCTCTCACCGCGGCGAACAGTCCGGCAAGGCCGCTGCCGACGATGAGCACGCTGCTCATGCTGAGGTGCCGGCCTGCACCACAGGCGGGCGGGCAGCGAGCATCCGTTCGAGGGCGACACGGGCGTGCATGGCGACGTCCTCGGATACCGTGATGCGGTTGAGTACCTCGGGCGGACGCTCGGTCGAACCGACGAGGGCCTCAAGTACCCATGCGAGGTAGCCGGAGTGAATGCGATACATCGTCGAACACGGGCAGATCACCGGGTCGAGGCAGAAGATCGTGTGTTGCGGGTTCTGCGCGGCGAGCCGCTGCACGAGGTTGATCTCGGTGCCGATGGCGAAGGTTGAGCCGGCAGGGGCTGCAGCGATCGCCTTGGCGATGTAGTCGGTCGAGCCATACTCGTCTGCTGCATCGACGACCTGCATCGGGCATTCGGGGTGCACGATCACGCGCACTCCAGGGTGCTCGGCTCGCGCCGCGTCGATCTGATCGACGGTGAAGCGGCGGTGCACGCTGCAGAATCCGTGCCAGAGTATGACGCGGGAATTGGTCAGTTCGGCCTCAGAGTTTCCGCCGAGCGGTTTGTTCGGATTCCACATCGGCATCTGCTCAAGCGGAACGCCCATGGCTTTTGCCGTGTTGCGCCCGAGGTGCTGGTCGGGGAAGAACAATACGCGCTGGCCGCGCTCGAATGCCCATTCAAGGACGGTCTCGGCGTTGGAGGATGTGCAGACGATCCCACCGCGCTCGCCGCAGAATCCCTTGAGGGCTGCCGACGAGTTCATGTATGTGACGGGGATTACCGGAACGCGTCCTGAGGCGTCTGGTTCGGTGCCGTAAAGCTCTTCAAGCTGTTCCCAGCACTCGGTAACCGAGTCGAGATCCGCCATGTCAGCCATCGAGCATCCGGCGGCCAGGTTCGGCAGGATCACCGCCTGTTCTGGTCCCGACAGCAGGTCGGCCGTCTCGGCCATGAAGTGCACGCCGCAAAAGATGATTGCTTCGGCATCTGGGCGGCCCTTCGTTGCCTGCGCGAGCTGGAACGAATCACCAACGAAGTCGGCGTACTGCACGACCTCCTCACGTTGGTAAAAGTGGCCGAGGGTGACGACGCGGGACCCGAGAGTCGCCTTGGCTGCGCGGATCCGCTCATCGAGCTCGGCCGGTGACGCTGTGCGATAGAGCTCGGGCAGCGCGCCCTGACGGGGTGACCCTGCCGGAATCACATCACCCATCGATGAGCCCGGTCCGTAACCGAGGGGACCAGAATCGAATTCCCACGGCCCCTTGACCAGATCGGGGCTGCAGGAGGACCCCGCACTTTCTCCCGTGCTGATCAGTGTGATGGCCAGGTCGACGGATGCGGTGCTCATTCGATACTCCGGTGGGGTGCTTGGGAAGGGGCTGACGTGGGGGAGGCAGGGGCGCGGCTGCCCAGGGTGCCGAGACCGGCTGCAGGGTTCTGCAGCGGCTCAGGGTCGCTGAAGCGATACAGGCGAGGTGGCCGGTGTCGGGTGCCGGCCACGCGTTCCCCGGTGTCGACAAGGGTGCCGGATGCTTCGACCGCGCGCCGGAAGTTGGCCGGGTCGAGAGGCCGCCCGAGTACTGCCTCGTTCACCTCGCGCAGCTGCGTGAGGGTGAAGGTATCGCCGAGAAAGGCATGCGCGATGCGGGAGTATTCGAGTTTGGTTCGAAGGCGCCAGAGCGCGTATTCGACGATGCGATTGTGGTCGAAGGCGAGTGGCGGCAGATCATCGGCTCTGAACCACCGCACATTGTCGCCGACGGTGGCGAGTTCGGCCTCGTCTGATTGCACGAGTGCCCAATACACAACAGAGACGACGCGCTGTCCTGGTGAGCGGTCAATGGCACCGAACGTGTAGAGCTGCTCCAGGTATTTCGGGATCAGGCCGGTGGTTTCGTGCAGGGTGCGGGCTGCGGCCGCCGACATTTCTTCGTCAGCGGGCAGCCAGCCGCCTGGCAAAGCCCAGTAGTCGAGGAACGGTTCCCGTGTGCGCCGCACCAGGGGGAGCCACAGAGCTTTCAGGTCGGAGCGCTCATCGGGGCGCAGGGCAAAGATCACTGTGGAGACCGCGAGGGTGGCTTGGGATGCAGGCATGCTCCTGGCTTTCAGTCTGGGGTGCCGTTACGAGTAAAGGTGCGTCTGACTCAAACGGGCCTCTGCACAGCATAAGGTCAATTTGACCAAAACCCGAATTCCCTGATGAGCCATTGGTCAAAAAAGAATTTCTCACCTTTCCGTCCTGAACCGGACACAATGAGAGCGCGTGAATGCTTCTTGGGGAAGGGCGGAGACGATGCAACAGAATTCTGATGGTCGGCCACAGATGGCTACGCGAGAAACCGGCGGCGCGGCTCATTCGACAGCCAGCTCGTCATCGAAGAGACGATTTACGATCACCGACACCGGCTACCTGGTGGTTTTCATTCTTCTCGTGGTGTCATACATCGTGTCGGCACTTCAAGAGAGTGTGCAGGCCAGCCCGCTGGCACTCGTGCTGCAGCTAGTGAGCGTCGTTGTGATCTTCCGGGTGGCTCGGGTCAACGTCATCGCCATTCGCGTGGTCGACGTCATCATCGTCATCTCACTCATCTTGGTGATCGCGGCGTGGTGGGTGTCATGGGCTGCAGAATTTGATCGCCAATGGCTTGACATCCTGCTGTCGGCGGCGTCTGCAGTGTTCTATCTCGTGACACCTGTTGTGATCATCCAGGACCAGTTGCGGCGCAAGACAGTCGACATCCAGACGCTGATCGCGTCGATCTCGGCCTACCTTCTGATCGCCATGTTCTTCACCTTCCTGTTCAACCTCATCAGTCTGATCGAACCGGGCCGTACATTCGGAGAGCCAAAGCCGGAATCACTCTCTGCCCAGCTCTTCTACTCGTTCACCACCATCACGACAATCGGCAAGAGTGCGCTGGGGCCGGTGACGGCGCTGGGTCAGAGCCTCACCGTTGCTGAAGTCACAATCGGCCAGCTCTTCCTCGTCGTCGCTGTCGCCAAGGTCGTCAACGACTGGACGCCGATGAGCACTCGCAAGCTTGCGGCGCAGGTTGCGCGTGACGCTGAACGCGATGAGGCCAGGGACAGGGCGAGGGATGCCGAGCGCGACGCAGCAAGGGACGCAGCCCGTGATACCGAACGGAGTGGCACAGGCTCGTCCTCGTCTGCGCCCTCGTCTGCGCAGCCGCCGGTGCCACCTGCTTCCACGCCACCGTCAGCTACACCGCCGCCTGGCGGAACTCCGCCGACGGGCACCGCGTAAGTCGTCGGGCTGGAGGGCAGATCAGTATGGATGCCGGTAACATCCTGCTCAGCTTCACCATCGGCCTCGGCGCCACATTCCTGGTGCTGTTCCTCGTCATCATCGTGGTGCGCCGACTGATCGGTGTGCAGGTCGGCACAACGCGCATCGTGCTTGCCGGGATTGTCTCGCTCGCCGCTGAGGTGGCGTTCGAGGCCAGGTTCGTGTGGACGCAGCCGTCCTATGCGTTGGCGTTTGCGCCCATCCAGATCGGGGTCGTGGTCATCACCGCCATGGTCTTCCTGTTGGTGGCCGAGATCATCCTGCCGCAGGGAAGCCTTCCGCCCATCTCGTCGTGGATTCCGGCGCTCCGTTCGCAGCGAGCGAGGGCACGAAGATATTCGGAGATCACCAGGATCGCCGTCAAGCACGGCCTGCTCAGCCGAGGTTCGCAGCGGCGAAAGAGCGCACCGGACACAGCGGTGCAGCGGCGCACGCAGGCACGCGCGCTCCGGTTGGCTCTCGAAGAGGCCGGCGTCACGTTTGTGAAGCTGGGACAAGTGCTGTCGACACGACCGGATCTGGTGCCGCGAGAGTACATAACCGAGCTGTCATTACTACAGCAGGATGTTCCGCCTGCCCCGTGGGATCAGGTCAAGGCGGCGCTGGAGGCCGAGCTGGGCAGACCCGTTTCTGAGGTATTTGCCGAGTTCGACCCGATGCCGATCGCCGCGGCATCCATCGGACAGGTCCACCGCGCTCGACTGGTCACGGGGCAGGTCGCTGCGGTGAAAGTTCAGCGCCCTGGCATCGAGCCGAGCGTGTCACTTGACCTCGATATCACTGTCCGACTTGCCCAGGCCTTTGAGCGGGCATCGGGAGGAGCTAGTTCGTTTCGGGTGGCTGGGATGGTCCAGAGTTTCGTCGATTCTCTCAGGGAAGAACTCGACTATCGCGTCGAAGCTGGCAACCTCGCCGCACTCAGCAACGCGCAGAACCGCCATCCGATATCCGACCGGGTGGTCTTGCCCCATCTGTTCACCGAGCTGAGCACGCGGCGGGTATTGACGATGGAGATGCTCGATGGCCACTCATTGAGCGTTGCCTCCACCGTTGCAGAACTTGAGCCAGCAGTGCGCATCCGCGATGCCCGGGTGCTCTTCCGGTCGCTTGTGCGGCAAATTGCCGACGATGGAGTGTTCCATTCCGACCTCCATCCAGGAAACGTGATGGTCTTGGGCGATGGCAGTCTCGCGCTCGTCGACTTCGGTTCGGTCGGACGGATGGATTCCGAACTCCGCGCGTCGCTGAGAGCTCTCGTCCAGGGGTTCAACCGACGCAATTCGCAACAGATGGGGGATGCCATACTCAGCATGATTGTGCGCCCCGACTCGCTGGATGAGCCAGCGTTTCGTCGGGCACTGTCTGCTTTCATCGCCGCCCATTTCGGGGACGGCGCCGATGTCGACGTTGGACTATTCAACAAAGTCGTTGACTTCATGGGTGACTATTCCCTGGCGGTGCCCGACGAGATAGCTGCTGCGGTACGCGCTCTTGCCGTGGCGCAGGGCACTCTCAACGTGCTTGAGCCGGGCTTTGACGTGATCGCCAACGCTCGTGAATACGGCAGCGACCAGATCCGATCCTCACTTCGGCCCTCCCACCTGGTCGACGTCGCCGTCGACGAGGCGCTCACGCTCTTGCCGATCCTGAGACGTTTGCCCAGGAGCATCGATCAGATCGCCAGTTCGGTGGAAGCCGGGCGGCTGACCGTCAACACACGCGTTTTGGCCGATGAGCGGGATCGGCAGTTCATCACTGGTTTGGTCCAACAGGTGATGGTGGCGTTCCTTGGCGCAATCATCGGAATCATTGCGACGACCCTGCTCGTCAACGGCGGAGGGCCGACCCTGGCTCCTGATCTCAGCCTCTACCAGCTCTTCGCGTACCTGCTTGTCGTTGTTGCGTCAGTACTCATCGTACGAGTGCTATTTGACGTCTTCCGACGACGGTGAAACCCGGGTGATGCCCACGGGCGAGATGCCGGAGGGCAACCCTGCCCGCTGTCCCTGCTGAGCCGGCCGGTGGTTCGCGCCTTTACCGGTAAGGCCCCAGATCGTGACGCGGCGCATGGCCTCGAGCACGATTCCGCTGCTCATCTTCGACGAACCTCTAACGCGTTCAACGAAGGTAATGGGTACTTCAACGACGCGCAGGTCTGCGCGTACCGCATGGAGGAGCATGTCAATCTGGAAACAGTAGCCGTGGCTCTCAACGCTGCCCAACTTCATCCGCTCGAGAGCGTGCGCGCTGTATGCGCGGTAGCCGCCTGTGACATCACGCTGCGGGAGTCGGAGGATGATCCGTGAGTACGCCGAACCTCCACGAGAGAGAGCGCGGCGGTGCCATGGCCAGTTCTGCACTTCGCCACCTGGAACCCAGCGCGACCCCATCACGACATCGGCGCCTTCGGCGGCATCTAGCAGGCGGGGGAGCTGCTCAGGCAGGTGTGAGCCGTCGGCATCCAACTGAACCAGGAGGTCGAAACCATGGGCGAGTGCCCAGCTGAATCCATCGAGGTAGGCGTCGCCCAAACCACTCTTCTGCGTCCGGTGCAGCACGTGCACGCGGTCGTGGATGTCGGCCAGCCCATCGGCCATCTCGCCCGTGCCATCCGGTGACGAGTCATCCACCACGAGGACTTCGCACGCCGGAACGCTCTCCAAAACCCGTCCGACAATGTTCTCGATGTTGTCGCGTTCGTTGTACGTGGGAATGATGACCAGAGTTTTCGGCATGATAGCTACCTTGTCATTTCAGTGATGATCGTGCGGTTGACGGTAGTTGAATCAATGGTGACGAAACCAGATTCTTGAAGAGTTCTAATGTCTGCTCCCGATTTATTCTCTGTGCTCCCGATGTTCTGCAGTACCCAGACGGTGTTGGCGCCCGATAGCCGCCCTGTCACGTCGGCAAGTGGCTTGGTCGTATCCCAGAGCCAGCTTGAGTCGAGATAGCTTCTATCGAGCGTCACATCGGTGAGCCCGGCGAAAGCCGCAGGGTACAGATGTTCTGCCAATCGCGGGCGTTGTGAAGGAAGCACACTCTCATCAAACACGATTGCGTCGCCTGGGCGCGCACTCGCCTGCATGATGTCGGCCACCTGGCGCCAGTCGCTGCCGTCGTTCTTCGCGAAATCTCCGCGCTGATCGACGTAATTGGGAAGAGCGAGGACCACGACTGCGGCGAGCGCTCCGTAGCGCAACCATCGGGATTTCAGCGCGGAGAGTCCGATGGCGATGGCTATCGCGGCGGCCGGTGCGCAGATCGACAAGTATCGCAGTGAATACATCGGCGCGATGAGATGCGTGCCGATGAGGAGGATCCCACTCGGGACGAGCATCCACACCAACGCGACGATGAGCGCGCTTCGCGCACCGCGTTGCTGTGCAGCCCGACCGGTGAAGAACACCGAGTAGACAGCAATGCCGATCAGGAGCCAGGCAGCGATGGCGAGCGGTATAGACCCGAACCATTGCCTGACAGCTGCATCGAGCACACCGATCTGCGGGCGGCGGGCAATGAAAGAGATCTGATCGTGTTGAGCGAGACCGAAGACCAATACGGGAATCGCAAGTACGCAGCCCAGAAAAGTTGCGGCTACCCAACGCCGAACTCCTGCCCAGCCGCTTCGGGAGAGGTAGACGACGACTGCGTGTACGGGCAGCAGGAGCAAGATGTAGAGGAAGTCGTAGATACCGAGCGCGAGGAGCGCACCGTATGCCACCCAAAGCCAGCGCGAGCGGCGCGTGCCGGGATCTAAACGCAGGACGCGTACGAGCAGGACGGTGAGCCAGACGGCGATGGCTGTGGCGAAAGCCGTCGATCTGGCCTCGGCGCCCATATAGGTGACGCGAGGGAGGATGGCGAAGACGAGGCCAGCAATCACCGCGACTCGCGCTGGCAGAACTGTGCGGGCCAGAACGAACACGCCGGAGGCCGCGATGCCGATAGCGATGGCGCTCGGCAGGCGAGTCGCGAACTCTGTGGCCCCGAACTCATCGATCCAAATGTGCAGAAACACGTAGTAGAAACCGTGCACCGCATCGACGTTGCCGAGCATGCCGAACAGCGACGGGAAGCTGCGCTCCGCGGAAAGCACGCTCGCCGCTTCGTCTCCCCAGTACGACGGTTGCCACGACCATGCGGCTGAAATGATGAAGGCGAACAGCCCGATCACGAACGCCGCAGCCCTGAATTTGCGCTTCGAATGCGCTGCCGTCACCGAAGCGACGTCAGTTTCAAACGGAACGAGGATGGAGGTCACAGTGTCACGCTATGCGGGCTCTCTTAACGTTTCCCTCCGAGCGCACAGGAGCTTCTTCGAACACTCACAGACTGGTGCCGTTGCGTCTGGGCAGTCGGATCTCCACAGCTAGTCCGCTGCCGGTGTTCCACAGTTTCACCGACCCGCCGGCGTGCTCGACGATTGCCTGCACGATCGCGAGCCCCAGACCTGAACCGCCGGTTCCGCTTGAGCGCGAATCGTCTGGCCGAGAAAAGCGATCGAAGGCGAACGGCAGAAACTCGGCGGGCATGCCAGGGCCCGAATCGACGGTTCGCAGTATCGCTCCGTCCTGATAGCGATCGAGGCTGACGGTGACGGTGCCGGATCCGTCCATGGCGGCAACCGCATTTGAGATGAGATTGTCGACAAGCTGACCGACATTGGTGCGCGAAAGCATATAGTGGCCGTCAGCATCGTCGCCGGCGATCTCGTAGGCCACCTCGAGGGTTCCGCTGGTACTGACGCTTCGTGCCCTGTCGACGGATGCCGTGATCTCGGATTCGAGTCCGGCCCAGTCGAGTGCCGCCTGAGACTGCTGGCTCTCCAGCTTTGACAGTTCGAGCAGGTTCGTGGCCAGGCGCGACAGCCGAGTGACAGTCGCAGAGGCATCGTCAATGTCCTGCTCAAGCGCTTCTGCGTCCCCCGAGTTCAGATGGGCGAGTTCCAGCTGCGTCCGCAGTACGGCAAGTGGTGTGCGCAGCTCGTGACTCGCATCGTTCACCACTTGCTTCTCGCGGTCAACAGAGTTGCGGAGTCGAGTGATGAAATCGTTGAGGGTGACGGCCAGCTGGCTGACCTCGTCCTTCCCTGCCGGAACGAGCAGTTCAGCTGAAGATCCCGACACGCTCAGGCTCTCGGCCTCTTCCCGAAGTCTGTTGACGGGTCGCAGCGCCGCTCCGGTGAGCAACCACGACGCGATTGCGAATCCGGCCACCAATGAGAAGGCTCCGATGAAGAGAACCTGGTCGAGTTCGGTCATCAACAGACCGAGTGCCTCCTGGTTCCTTGCCGAGATGATCGTCCATTCCCCGTCGCTTGCCATCACCGTCGTCTTCAGCACCCAGTAGCTCGATCGGCCGGCAGTGATGCTCACCGGTTCGTTGCCTAGCTCCGTCATCGTGTTCAGTTCGGCGGCGAGCTTCTTGGGCAGTGTTGACTCGACGACGATGCCGTCAGGTCCGAGCACTGCGATCAGTTGACCCTCGCCCGCCTCCCTGATTGGGTCGGCCGGGTTCTCGACTATCGAGGTCACCAGAGGGGCTGCATCGTTTCGAAGCAGCGTCGTTGTCGTCTCCGTCAGGATCGACTGCACTTCGACACGGAAAACTAAGACGCCAACGCTGAAGAGGACAATCGCGATGATTGTGCTGCCCACGGTGATGCGAGCCCGGATTGAGAGTCCGAGCCTTCGCCTCATTCGATCAGCTCCAGCGAGTATCCGGTGCCCCGCACGGTGACGATTCGTACGCTTGAGGCATCGGTATCTATTTTGCGCCTCAGGTAGCTGATGTACTGATCGACGATGTTCGGATCGATGTGCGCGGTTCCGTCCCAGATTTCCTCCAGGATCGTCGCACGGTCGACGGTGGCGCCTGCGTGGCTGGCAAGCAAGCGCAACAACGAGAATTCTTTTGGGCTCACTGACACTGAGCGTCCGGCGACTGCAACCTTGAGGTCGCGGGAATCGAGGGTGAGATTGCCGATCTCCACGTTGAGGGGAGTCCCCATCGCCTGGCGTCGCAGTAACGCGCGCACCCTGGCCTTCAACTCTTCGAAGGCGAACGGCTTTGTCATGTAGTCGTCCGCGCCGCTGTCGAGACCGTATACCCGATCTTCGACGGTGTCCCGAGCTGTCAACAACAGCACCGGCATGGTGCTCCCGGCTTCGCGCATACGACGGCAGATCTCGATGCCGGACATCTGCGGCAGCATCACGTCGATGACTCCAGCGGCGAAGTCTTCGTGAGCCGCAGCGATCAGGGCATCCATTCCCGTCGAGACTCGCACAACCGTGTAACCCTCAGCGCTGAGTCCGCGTTCAATCAGCGCACCCATCTGCTCGTCGTCTTCCACGACCAGGATCTTCATGTCCAGCTCCTTCACGGCATATCCGTCATAGATGGCGCGTATCCGCAGCCTACCCAGTGCTGGTTCTGCACCACTGAAGACGCTACCGAATTCGTTACGTCCGAATCGGCCATTGTGTGTGTGCGCTGTGAGGACTCTCAGTCGGTGTTTGATGCCCAGACAGGTTGGATCAAGTCTGGCCCGATATCGTCGGGCCGTGAGTACAAGATGGCGCAGCCTGAAACCGTGATTTTCCGGGGCGAGCAACGACGGTTGGCGTTTAAGTTTGCGCTTGTCCAGATTGTCACGTTCGTCATCTTTGCGCTCGGTGTCTATCTGGCTATTGGGATCGCTGCGCGGACTGTGCTTCCTCTCGCTGATTCGCAGTCGATGCTTCAGATACGCGATGAGTTCGTCTCCGAGTTGCGCACCTGGATCTTCCTCGGTTCAGTCGCTCTGATCGTGTGCATCGCTCTAACCAGTGTTCTGCTGGCCAGGCTGGCCATGCGGCCACTGCGTGAGAGCCGTGAGGCGAGGCAGCGCTTCATCGACAGCGCCTCGCACGAACTGCGAGCACCTCTGGCTTCGATCAGGGGTGAGCTAGAGCTTGCCCTGCAGCACGACAGGACGCCGCAGGAGTACCGTTCGGCGATTTCTCACTCGCTTGCCCAGGCCGAACGACTGGGAAAGCTGACGACCGACCTCCTGCTTCTCTCACGAGGCACGCCTGAATCGATTCGCATGAGCCTCCAGCGGGTATCGGTGGCGAACGTCATCGAGCGTGTGGTCACGCAGCAGCGGGCAGCGCATCCTGAAACGACCATCAGTGTGCGGGTTGATGCTGATCTGTACGTCACGGGTTCTGAGCCATTGCTCGAGCGCGCAATCGGAAATCTGTGTGACAACGCTCGGCTGTACTCTCGGCCGGGCCAGGTGACTCGCCTGGAGGCGCGTGTGGATAGCTCAAACGTACTCATCGTGGTGACTGACGATGGCATTGGTATGACCTCGTCCCAGCTTGCCCATGCAACTGAGCGATTCTGGCGGGCAGATACGTCACGCACAGTCGACGGCTCCGGACTGGGGCTCGCGTTGACTGACGACATCGTCCAGGCAGCAGGCGGACATCTCACCCTGACATCGAGGCCTGGCATGGGGACAACGGCCATGATCACGCTTCCTCGGCTGCGCACCAGCTATTCTCAGAATCACACTCGCTCACGCTGACTGACCTGCAAGCATTGATCTGCAGGCACTGACGTGCAGCACCGACCCGGCTCAGTAGGCTGGCGACATGGCCGATTCCTCCTCGACTCTTCCCGCTTCAGCTCTCGGTGTTGCTGTTGCTCAGTTCCGTCCTGGACCTGACGAAGCCCAGAACCTCGCGACGATGCGGGCGCTCGCCGCAACTGCAGCGGAGCGAGGCGCGCAACTCGTTGTCTTTCCCGAGTACTCGTCGTACTTCGAGGCCGCGATCGGACGCAATTTCGTCGACGCTGCTCAGCCGCGTGACGGATCGTTCGTGACCGGCCTCAGCGCGCTCGCCGTCGAACTCGGCCTGCACGTTGTGGCCGGCATGCTTGAGAGCGCCGTTGATACCGATCGCTTCTCAAATACCCTGGTCGCCATCTCGCCGACGGGGGAGCTGGTCGCCAGCTACCGCAAGATCCACCTGTACGACGCTTTCGGTGACCGCGAGTCAGACTGGGTGCTGGCCGGGGCTATCGACGAGCCGGAGACGTTTTCCGTTCACGGCCTGACTGTTGGACTGCAGACGTGTTACGACATCCGCTTTCCTGAGGTCACCCGTCGACTCGTTGATGCCGGGGCAGACCTCGTCCTGGTACCGGCCGAATGGGTGCGTGGTCCCCTCAAAGAGACGCACTGGCGCACGCTTGTCACGGCGAGAGCGCTGGAGAACACGATCTACGTGGCCGCCGCTGACCACGCCCCTCCGGTTGGTGTGGGCAACAGCATGGTGGTCGACCCGATGGGCGTCGAGCTCGTCACAATCGGTGAGTCGACTGACGTTGCAGTTGCGTGGGTCTCTACCGAGCGGATTGCAGCCGTGCGTGCGATCAACCCTGCCCTCGAGCTGCGCCGTTTCGGCGTCGTTCCGCGCTAGAGAGACTGCTCAGATGCAGATACCACCGGCCAGTTGGGACGAGCGGATCGACGACGTCTGGAATTCGACTGACGAACGTTCCGACTCAGAGACGGTGTCGCTCATCCGAGCGCTGGCGTCCGAGCGCCCGAAGAACGATGCTGCGGCGCTCTACGAGCGTGCTTCTGCACACGACTTCGCCGATGAAGAGAGTGCTGCAGAGAAGTTGTACCGCGCCGCGCTGGATGCCGGACTTGATGCGTATCGTCGCCCGCGAGCCGTCATCCAATTGGCCAGTACTCTGCGCAACCTGGGTCGCCCAGCTGAGGCGATTGAACTCCTGCGGTCTGAGAAAGCGGATGCTGACGGGCTCGACGACGCACGCACATCGTTTCTCGCCCTCGCGCTTGTCGACCTGGGTCGGGCAGACGAAGCGGCTGTGCTGGCGCTCACCGCATTGTCCGGCACTCTGCCGGAATATGGCGGAGCGATCTCGCGCTATGCGGCAGAACTGCGTGAGAGGCCTAACGCGTAGTGAGCGCGCCCAATTGCTGGGCTGCCTGCTCGAGCACGTCGACCTTCTTGCAGTAGGCGAACCGCACGAGCGACGAATATCGAGCGCCGTGAGTAGGCGAGCAGAACGCTGAAATCGGAACAGCGACAACACCAGCCAGGTCAGGAAGTCGGCGACAGAAGTCCGCGCCGTCTGGGTATCCGAGCGGGCCGGGATCCGCAACGATGAAGTAGGAGCCGCCCGGTAGCGTCACGTCGAACCCTGCCGTGGTCAGTCCGGCAGCCAGAACATCACGTTTGTGCTGAAGATCGGCGGCGATCCCAGCAAAATAGCTGTCGGGCAGCGCAAGCCCGGCAGCTATCGCTGGCTGGAACGGCGCACCGTTGACATATGTGAGGAACTGCTTCACCGCAAGGATCGCCGTGACGATGGCAGCGGGCGCACTCAACCAGCCGATCTTCCATCCGGTCGTATTGAAGGTCTTGCCTGCGGACGAGATCGTGATCGTGCGCTCGCGTGCACCCGCAATCGTCGCCACCGGAATGTGTTGCGCGCCGAAGGTGAGGTGCTCGTAGACCTCATCGGTGACGATGAGCGCGTCATGACGGTGGGCGAGCTCGACGACGCGCTCCAGCACCTCACGAGGAAAAACGGTGCCTGTGGGGTTGTGCGGATTGTTGAGCAGGATAATTCGGGTGCGGTCGCTGACCATCGCGCTCAGCTCGTCGAGGTCAGGCAGAAAATCGGGCGCCAGCAACGGAACCGTGCGGTGGATGCCTCCTGCCAGGGTGATCAGAGCGCCATAGGCGTCATAGAACGGCTCGAAGGTGACCACTTCGTCGCCAGGCTCGAGCAGGGCAAGAAGTGTCGATGACAGCGCCTCTGTGGCGCCGGCCGTGACGAGGATTTCAGTGTCAGGGTCAGAGGTCAGGCCGTAGAAGCGCTGTTGGTGCGTGGCGATGGCGTGCAGCAGCACGGGGGAGCCGCGTCCTGGTGGATACTGATTGATGCCGTCGGAAATGGCCTGGCGAGCGGCTTCAAGAATCTCGGCGGGGCCGTCTTCATCGGGGAAACCCTGGCCCAGGTTGATGGAACCCGTGCGCATGGCGAGCGCGCTCATCTCGGCGAAGATACTCGCGGTGACGCTGCCGTCTGCCGCGAGGAGACCAGCTCCACTCGCTGCCTTTTTCCATGCGCCATGTACTGTCATCGCTTCACCTGCATCCCCCAAAACTACGACATGCGGGGGCGCTCTTCGGTGAGCGGCACTCTGCACATCAGTGGGCCCAGCAGCGACGCGACCCCGAGCAGTTTCGACGGCCTGTGGATAGATCGCCCACGAGAGAGCAATCTGCCATACCGTGGCTGCATGCGGATTGCTGACGCGCGAAGAGTTGACGGTCCGTCAACAGCGCGCGTCGCAGCGGTTGCGCTGCTTGTCGTGCTGGTCGGATCCCTGTTGAGCGGATGTGCCTCGACCACCGAACCGCAGCCTACCCCGACGCCGACGGCGACTGATGCTGTTCCCGTGTTTGCGTCGGATGAGGAGGCGCTCGCTGCAGCGACGGAGGCCTACGCTGCGTATCTGGAAGCCGACGACCGATCTTGGAGCGGAAATCCTGAGTCGATAGAAGTCTTCCTTCAACTCACCACAGGTGAAGCACACAACGAGGACGTTTCCATTCGGGCTCTCTATGCCAAAAACGGATGGACACGGATTGGTTCAACTTCAATTAGTTCGATGGAACTTCAGTCACATGGGGTGAATTCAGATGGACTCGCTGAGATCCGTACATATGTGTGCTTGGACGTCAGCGGTGCAGACGTTCTGGATTCCGAGGGCAAATCGGCATCAAAACCCGATAGGCCCTTAGTGCTGCCATTAGAAGTGGCTTTTCTCTCAAATTTCAGTCCGGAGTCACCACTTCAATTGTCGGAGTCACGGGTATGGTCCGGTCAAAACTTCTGTTGACGGTCCTTGTTTCAATCCTGATCTTGAGTCCCGCCAAGGCAAACGCGTTTGTGCTTTCTGGCATATGTTCATCCGCGGCCTCAGTGGCTGGCCTCTGCGAAACACCATCATCAACAGGCTCTATCGCCAACGGCGGAGTCGATGTGACAGCGGGTTATGAAGACAGCTCCGGCGGCGACACTGCCGATGCCGGTGCTTCCTCGGGCTCCGGTGGCAATGACGAACCGGGAGCTGGCGTCCCAGTCGGGGGAGTCGCGGCAGAGACACCACCACGAATCCAGCGTGATGGCTTCACCGTCAATTGCATTCCCCGTAGCCCGTGCGACCCGACCCTGGTCGTCAGGATTTCAGATCTGGTGAACTTCAGGTCTACTGCTCCCGCGCAGGTGATGGAACCCGACGGCTGGGCCGTAACAGGCCTGCCGATCAACTTCTACGCAGTGGCATCCGTCAACGTGCAGTCTGGAACGTTGCTCGGGTATTCCGCCGATGTGCGGTTCACGCCCATCGGCTACCACTGGGACTACGGAGATGGAACCGCCTCATCCTCGCGTAGCGGCGGCTCCTCGTGGGCTGCGCTGGGCCAGCCGGAATTCTCCACTACCTCTACGAGCCACGTATTCGCCTCACGCGGTGTCATGGCCGTCACTCTCAGCGTCGAGTATTCAGCTGAGTACCGTTTCGCCAGTCAATCGTGGCGCGAGGTGCAAGGTACGCTGGCCCTGTCAGCGGACCCGCTCATTGCGGTCGCAGGAGACGCCAAGACGGTGTTGGTCGGGCAGGATTGCAGTCGCAATCCGACAGGTCCCGGCTGCTGAGACGGCCCACGGCAGTAATGCCGGGCAAGATCGCAGCGTCGTCATTGAGTGCTCTCAGACTGTCCTCATCAAACGCACAGGTTTGAGATGGAAGCTGATCTCGCTTGGAAGGAGCACCCCATGACTGACAAAGAGAATGAAGCCGGAACCGCCTCGAACCTGCCCGACGATGAGTCGGCCTTCGCTGTCAGTTCCGACGGAGAAGCTGTCGCTCCCATTGCTGACGCCTCCACTCCTGCAGTATCCGACAACGTGGTCGCCGACGACGCTATTGCGTCCACAACCGCTGCGGCAGCCGCGCCGGCCGACGGTACTGCGGTGACTGAGGTCATCCCGCCGGCACCCGGTACTGGCGTTGTCGCCTCCGCCACGCCGGCAGCATCCGCTGCCACGCCGCACCCGCAGTCAGCTCAGCCCGCGCCGGCAGCACAGCCCACCCAGGCAGCACAGCCCAGCGCATACCCGACCGACGCGTTCGGTCGCCCGCTCGCGGCAGGCGACGCAGCAGCTCATGGTTACGCACCGCACGCTGCACCCCAGGCATACGCAACGGCAGACGGACAGCCGCACACAGCTCCCGCCCACAAGGATCCGGCCAAGCGCAGGACCGCTGCACTCATCGCAGCGCTCGCGATTGCTGCGATCATCGGCGGCGTATCAGGAGCCGGTGTCGTTGCGCTGACGGGTAACCAAGGTAACGGCGTGCCGGTGAGTCAGGCCCAGGGCCCGGCGAACGTCGTCGTAAACGACACATCCAGCGTCAACGAGATCACCGCCGTCGCCGCGAAGGCGTCTCCCAGCGTCGTCACCATCGGGGTCTCAAGCGGCCAGTCGGCCGGCACCGGCTCTGGCGTCATCCTCTCCGACGATGGCTACATCCTCACGAACACCCACGTGGTCACGCTCGACGGTGAAGTCAATGACCCCACCATCCAGGTCACGACGGATGACGGCAAGCTTTACAACGCCACGATCGTCGGCACAGACCCGGTCTCAGACCTCGCCGTCATCAAGCTTGACGGTGCTTCAGGACTGACCCCCATCGAGTGGGCTGATTCCAACAAGCTCAACGTGGGATCGACAACCGTCGCCATCGGCGCTCCCCTCGGCCTGTCAGGCACCGTGACCAACGGCATCGTCAGCGCACTCAACCGCAGCATCACAGTTGCGTCGTCAGCGGCACCGACCTCACCAGACGCCACGACGCCCGACCAGGGTTCGCAGAGCCCGTTCGACTACTACTTCGATCAGGGCGGCCAGCAGAGCCAGACACCGTCGACAACCCAGAGCAGCATCTCGATCCCGGTGATCCAGACGGATGCTGCCATCAACCCTGGCAACTCCGGTGGTGCGCTTCTGAACAGCAAGGGTGAACTGATCGGCATCAACGTTGCCATCGCCAACGCCAGCGAAACGTCGAGCACGGCAGGCAACATCGGTGTCGGGTTCGCGCTGCCGTCCAACCTCGCCAAGCGAGTGTCGGACGAAATCATCGCGAACGGCAAGGCGACCCACGGTCTGCTTGGCGCGACAGTTGGAAACGCGGCAAGTGCCGCCGACAGCACCACGGTCGGCGCGCTCATCAACGAGGTGACCTCTGGCGGCGCTGCGGCCAAGGCCGGCCTGAAGTCTGGTGACGTCATCACCAACTTCAATGGTGTTCCGATCACGGATGCCAACGACCTCACGGCTCAGGTCCGCGCGTTGAAGGCTGGCGGAACTGCTGACCTCACCTACGTGCGAGACGGTAAGTCGGTGACAGTCTCGGTGACTGTCGGAGAACTCTCCAGCTAGTCACATTCGGCCTTCCGCAGAACTGCACCGCCAGGGTTTCCCTGGCGGTGCAGTTCTGTTTCTACCCGAGATCCTCAAATCTGGCGACTGATATGCTCTACCGACCTCCTAAACAAGTGGAAAGACGGCCAAACAGGTGCACTCATCCGGAGACGAATTGCTCAGTGGCGTCTCCTATGTGATGCCAGTGCTCAACGAAGTCACCCACGTTCGAGCTGCTGTCGACAGTCTGCTTCAGCAGGACTACGACGGCCCATTCGAAGTAACGCTCGCCCTGGGGCCGAGCATCGACGGAACAACCGAACTCGTCGAGGAAATGGCAGCTGTCGACCCTCGCATCAAGATCGTTGCCAATGAGGTCGGTTCAACACCCGCCGGACTCAACACTGCAATCCGCGCATCGACATATCCGGTGATCATTCGGGTCGATGCCCACTCCGTGCTTCCGCCGAACTACGCACGCATCGCGGTCGAGACGCTGCAGCGTACCGGCGCAGACAACGTCGGCGGCATCATGGATGCCCAGGGCACGAGCCCGTTCCAGAAGGCCGTTGCGCGCGCCTACGGAACCCGGGTCGGGCTGGGCGGAACGCCACTGCACGTCGGCGGCAAAGAGGGCGAATCAGAAACCGTCTACCTCGGTTGCTTCCGCAAGGACAGCATCGTCAAGGTCGGCCTGTTCGACGAGGGCATCAAGCGTGGCCAGGATTGGGAACTGAATCGCCGCCTCCGCGAAGCCGGTGGCACAGTCTGGTTCACTCCTGAGCTCAAAGTCATCTACCGTCCGAGACCCAGCGTGTCGCGCCTGGCCAGGCAGATGCTGTCCACCGGCCTCTGGCGCGGAGAACTTGCCAGACGTTTCCCGGCCGACAACGGCATCCGCTATTTCATTCCGCCCGCAATGGTGGCCGGAGTGATCCTCGGAGTGCTGCTCGGTTTGGGCGGACTGGTACAGGCCATCGCCGGTGTGCAGCCGTGGCTGCTGCTCGGCTTGCTGATTCCCGCCGTCTACGTCGTTTTTGTCATCGCGGCAACGATCGCCGTCGCCAGGCCAGACGGGTTTCGTGCTTCGGTCTGGTTTCTCGTAGTGTTGCCCTGCATTCATTTCTGCTGGGGACTCGGTTTTCTCCTCGGCTATCTCAAGCTCACCAGTAACATCACTGCCCATACAGGAAGATGACCATGACGCACGGTTCGCCAGCCCCTTCAGGCGCCTTGCCCTCTCGCCCCTCATCCATCGCAGAACTGCGCAGAGTCGCGCAGCCACCCGAGGTCAGGCTCAGGGCAAACGCCGAACACTGGACAGCATCGCTGTACCTGCGCGACCTGTCACCGTACGTGACCTGGTTGTTCCTCAAGACGTCGATTTCGGCCAACGGCGTGACGGCGATCATGATCCTCGTCGGCTGGTCGACCGCAGCTGCTCTACTGATTCCCGGCATTTGGGGCGCGCTACTCGCCCTGATCCTCGGCCAGTTGCAGATGCTCATTGACTGCTGTGACGGTGAGGTCGCTCGTTGGCGCAAGACGTCGTCACCGGCCGGTGTGTTCCTTGATAAGGTCGGGCACTATTCGACAGAGGCACTGATTCCGATCGCACTCGGACTCCGCGCAGCCGCGTACCCGTTCGATGCTCCGGCAGACTACCTGTGGACCACTCTCGGCCTGCTCCTCGCACTCATCATCGTGCTGAACAAGGCGCTGAACGACATGGTGCATGTCGCGCGGGCCAATGCGGGGCTGACCAAGCTTGCCGATACCCACGGCGAAAAGGTCCTGACATCAAGCGCACTCGCAAAGCTCAAGCGCATTGTTCGCTTCGTGCCGTTCCATCGCCTTTACCACTCGGTCGAACTCACCATCATCATCTTCATTGCGGCTGTCGTTGGTCTGCTCGTCGGGCAGCCGGAGGTAAACCGGATCGTCTTGATCGCGCTGGTCCCGCTGGCGTTCCTGGCACTCATCGGGCACTTCGTTGCGATCATGGCCTCCAAGCGAGTCAGGTCCTGACGTGAAGGCCGTTCCCACCGTCGGTGTCGTCCTGCTCACGCAGGGCACACGACCGGACGACCTCGACAGGGCAATCAGAAGTGTGCTCGCTCAGACCGGCGTGCGACTCGACATCGTGTGCGTGGGCAATGGATGGCAGCCCACCGGGCTCCCGGATGGCGTCGCGGCGTTGGCCCTGCCGGAGAACCTTGGCATCCCCGCTGGCCGCAACCGCGGTGCAGACGTGGTCACCGGTGACTACATCTTCTTCCTTGACGATGACGCCAGTATCCCGGATCCGTTGTTCCTCGACGCCGCGATCGCGAAGCTGCGCCACAATCCCTTCATCGGACTGCTGCAGCCTCGCGTCGATGATCCGTCGGGCCTCACCTCACCGAGGCGCTGGATCCCGCGCATCCGCAAGGGTGAAGCCACGCATTCGAGCCCGGTTTTCTCAGTTTGGGAAGGCGCTGTCGTCCTGCCTCGAACCGTATTCGACGCGACCGGCGGCTGGGCAGAGCCCTTCTTCTACGCGCACGAGGGCATCGAGCTGGCCTGGCGCGTCTGGGACCAGGGGCTGCGTGCCTGGTACGCGGGCGATCTTGAAGCCAACCATCCGGTGATCCAGCCGACACGCCATTCCGACTACTACCGGTTGAATGCCAGGAATCGAGTATGGCTGGCGCGGCGCAACCTGCCCGCGGTGCTCATTCCGCTGTACGTCGGCTCATGGACGGGCATCCAGATCCTGCGCTGGGCACGCAACCCAGAAGCGCTCCGTGCCTGGTTCGGTGGCTGGCGCGAAGGATGGTTGAGTGACCCAGGGCAGAGGCGGCCAATGTCGTGGCGCACGGTGGGTCGGATGACGCTGGCCGGCCGGCCTCCTATCGTCTAACGATTCGCTACCGGTATACCCATTTCGGGGTTGATTCTCAGAGCCGTCCCAACGCGATCTGTAACCTTGGACGGTGGGTATTAGGAATGACATTAGACGTGCACGAAAGCTGGTTAGGGATGTCAGGTCCTCAAGGAAGGCGCAGCGGGCGCTGAACGGGCGGCTGGCCGTCCGAGAGCCGCTGCCGAAGAAGCACTTCAAAGTTGCCGTCTACTTTGCCGACGGCCCTGTCAACCTGTACCAGATGCGTCAGTGGTACAAGCCTCTCGCCAAGTTGGCCGAGCGCTGGCCGGTCCTCATCCTGAGCCGCTCCGGCGGCGGAACCTTGGCGCTGATGAAAGAGTCGCCGGTTCCGGTTGCCTACGTTCGAAAGGTCAACGACCTGGAGCGCGTGCTTGAAGAACAAGACATCCGCATCGTCTTCTACGTCAACCAGAACACCCGCAACTTCCAGATGATGCGCTACGGACGTCGCTGGCACGTTTTCATCAACCACGGTGAGAGCGACAAGATGTATATGACGACCAATCAGTTCAAGGCGTACGACTACTCCTTCATCGCGGGAGACGCCGCACAGGCGCGCCTGAATCGGGTGCTCTGGGACTACGACTTCGACAAGCGTGCCATCGAGATCGGCCGCCCACAGGCCGACTACTACTACGGGGATCCGCTGCCGTACACGCCAGATTCGCGGCAGGTCATCCTCTATGCGCCCACCTGGGAAGGCGACCGTGCAGCAGCGGCGTACGGCTCGATTGCGACCCACGGTGTCGCGTTGGTCACCGCATTGCTCGCCAGCGGACGTCACCGCGTCATCTATCGCCCACACCCGCGCAGCGGTGTGATCAGCCCCGAATACGGTGCAGCCAACAAACGGATCATCGCGGCTATCGAGGCTGCGAATGCTCGCGATGGATCAGCACAGCACATCTACGACAACGGGCCGACCCTGGGTTGGCAGCTGGCTGCAGCGGATGTCGCCATCGTCGACATTTCGGCAATGGTCTACGACCGTCTCGCGGTTGGCAAGCCGCTCATGATCACGCGTCCGGCGAATCCGGGCGCCGAGATCGACACGAGCGGGTACCTCTCGGATTGCGAGTGGCTCACCACAGACGCCGCCTCAGGCATCGTCGCGACTCTCGACGAGCTGACGCACGACGATGCGGTCCAGGCTCGCCTGCACCGCTGGGTAGAGCACTACTTCGGCGACACATCGCCCGGCGCTGCCACCCGGCGCTTCCACGGTGCAGTCGAGCACCTGATGGCGGAATGGGATCGCAACGCTGCACTCCACGCTGCCGATGGCTTCATCGACGAGCACGCGCTCATTGAGGACGACGTCGAGGAAGTCTGAGCACGCTCCGAACCGATGTCACGCCCGTCGCTACGCGAACGAGGCGTGGCTCCGGATCAAGGTCGTGACGGTAGTACTCAGGCGGCATGCCGAATGCGAAGCGTGACGACTTAACGACACGCTTGCCCAGGATGTGGTTGCCGCTGCCGCCGATGACTGCGCCGATTCCGAATGGAATCGCCTTACCGATGAAGCTGACGCTGCCGCGAGTGGTGAACTGCCTAATGAACGAACTCTTCAATCGGTCGGTCAGCGGTCCCATAATCGTGCGAGGAATGCTCGACGTGACCAGCTCGCCCCAGTACGCGTTGCGCGCCATACCGACGCCCTGAGCCTGACCGGCAAGTTGCCGTACGAGGTCGGAGCCTTCCTTGCCGAGCATCATCGTCATGACGAGGGCGCGAGCCCGATCAGGGTCCTCGACCGGAAGGCCGTGCACTTCACTCACCGACTGCGTGAATAGGGCAGTTGCCTCAAGGAACCCCATCGTCTCCACACCGGACAGCGCGAGTGTGATGCCTGTCGTGACCCCGGGGATTACTGCCGTCGCTCCGACAGCTGCTCCACCGGTCGTCACTGCGGCCAGGTAGCGTCGCTCCAGGATGCGGATCAGCTGGGCGGGTGACGCGTTCGGATTGCGCCGCCGGATCGAGCGGATGTGAGCGAGGACTACCGGCCGCTGGACGGCGAGGACTCGATCAAAGCCCCTGACGAATCCGTTCGGAAGCTCGCCGCCCTGCGGGGTGCCACCGGTGGGTGAGAGGAGAGGTTTTGGTTTCCTTGCCATGCTGCGAGTTTACGGGCTGGCCGCTGACTGCCTGATGACAACAAGCAAGATGAGCAATCGTCATTGAAGTATTCGGGTGAGTGTGGGTAGATGTACAGTGCCCAGGCGTACCAGGGGGAGGGCGCAATCACAGTCGCGAAGGGACTAGCGTGTCGGCACAGAAGTCAGAAGCATCCCGCATTCTTGGACTGCGATTGAGGCGACGCCGTTTGGCGCTCGATCTCAACCAGGAGACAGTGGCGCACCGTGCAGGACTCAATGTGTCCAACTACGCACGCATCGACAGGGGCTGCGGTAATCCAACGTTCCACACGCTGATCCGCTTGGCTCAGGTGCTCGGACTCGAACCGAGTGAGTTGCTTGCCGATCTCACTGTCGATCAGCTGCCGCCCACGAGAGACGACGCCTCAGCTGGTGCGCTGGTTCTCGTTTAGGCCTTGGCTGGGGCGACGCCGTAGTCCTCGTTGTACTTCGCGAGCACCTCGGCGATGGGAGCGTCAAGCACCAGGGCACCCTTGTCGAGGTACAGACCGCGGGTGCAGAACCTGCGGAGGTCGCGTTCGTTGTGCGAGACAAAGAAAAGGGTGCGGCCACCGGCCAACAGCTCTTCGATGCGGCGATAGCACTTCTCTCTGAATGCCTTGTCGCCCACTGCCAACACCTCGTCGACCAGGATGATCGGCTCTTCGAGGCGGGAGATCACGGCGAAGGCGATCCGTACCTTCATTCCGCTGGAGAGGTGCTTGTACGGTGTGTCGATGAAGTCGCCGATCTCAGCGAAATCGATGATGTCATCGAAGCGTGACTCAATCTGCTTCTTTGTCATGCCGTGCAAGCCGGCAGTGAGGAAGACGTTGTCGCGCACGCTCAGGTCGTCGACGAATCCGCCGGTGATCTCAATGAGTGGTGCAACGCCCTCATTGACGCGAACGATGCCCTCGTCAGGAAGAACGACGCCGGTCACTAGCTTCAGTAGCGTTGACTTGCCCTGACCGTTGCGGCCGACGACGCCGATGGCTTCGCCTCGTTCAACCGAGAATGACACGTGGCGAAGGGCCCAGAACTCGCCTGGCCTGTTGCGGCGCTTGCGCCCGGCGAAGAGGTCTTTGAATGTGCGACGGCCGCGCCTGTTGCGACGGAAGCGGATACCGACGTCCGTCAAAGTGATTACCGGCGCCATCGTTAGATCTCCTTCAATACAGCGCGTTCGGTGCGCGAGAAGACGAGGAGCCCAATACCGAGGATCGCGAAGGAGATCACGGCGCCGACGCCCACGACGAACCAGTCGAGCTGGTCAGGGAAGAACGCCGCCCTATACAGGCTGAAGATTCCGCTCAGCGGATTGAAGGCCGCCCAGAATTGCAGCTGTTCAGGCAGATCCTGCGTGCTGTAGATGATGGGCGATGCATAGAAGAGGAAGCGGAGGATCAGCTTGACAGCTCGTTCCAGGTCGCGGAAGAACACGACAAGAGGCGCAACGATGAGGCCGACGCCAGCGGTCAGTGCCGCCTGGATGATGATGGCCAGTGGGAAGAGAATCACGTCTGCATTGATCGGGGCGTGATAGATCACGGCGAACAGCAGGAGTACCGGCAGCGACGCCACGAACTCGATGCCCTTGGAGAGCACGAGCCTGTTTACCCAGATCGTGCGGGGGATACGTGTCGACCTGATCAGCTTCGCCTCGCGCAGAAAAGCGCGGGTGCTGTCTGAGACCGTGCCGTTGAACCACATCCAGGGCAGTAGCGCCGACAGCAGGAAGACGATGTATGGGTCGTTGCCGACGGTGCGCTCGAAGACCTGCGTGAAGACGAACCAGTAGATCCCGGCCATGACCAGCGGGTCGAGGATCGACCAGAAGTAGCCCAGGACGGATGTCGAGTAGCGAACGCGCAGGTCACGTTGGGTAAGAAGCCACAACGAATGCCGGTAGCGAGCGAGCGGGGTGCGCTGTCCTGGTCGCACTTCGGTGTAGTTACTCACGACACCTATCGTAGGTGCGCGAGCGTCAGGCTTTGCGCACCGTCGTTCTCGCGTCGGGCGCAGGCGCCCGACGCGTCGTTGAGTCGCGTGACAAGCACCGACTAGACGTAGAGGTTTGCTCGCTCGAGGTCTTCAGCGAAGTCGACCTCAACGGCGTACAGGTCAGAGATATCGACCGGCTCAACGAGGACGCTGTTCTGCTCGATGGCGAGCTCAATGCCGCGCTCGAAGTAATCCTGGTCGCCGACCTTGCCGAGGTGGTGCAGCAGCACTGCCTTGTCGGCGCTTGAGATGTAGTTGATGCCGACGGCTTCGCCGAGGCCGCCCTTGACGGTCTTGGAGAGCTCCTTGATGTAGCCCTCTGCGCTAGTGGTGTACTTCACCTCTTCGTCAGAGACCTTGGAGGTGTTGACCGTCACGAACGACTGGTCACGGGCGATCATCGCTGCCGCGCGGTCGAGCACGGTGGGGTCGAAGACGACGTCACCGTTCATCCAGAGGACGCCACCGGGGGCCGATGCCTGCAGCGCACGCATGAGGCTCTTCGAGGTGTTGGTCTGGTCGTACTGCTCGTTGTAGACGAATGACGCCTGCGGGAAAGCCTCGATGATGTGCTCGAGCTTGTAGCCCACCACCAGTGTCACCTTGGCTGCATTGCCGAAAGCGTGGTGGATGTTGTCGAACTGCTGCTGCATGATGGTGCGGCCGTCGCTCAGCTCGGTCAGAGGTTTAGGAAGCGAGCGGCCGAGACGGCTGCCCATTCCTGCGGCAAGAATTACTACCTGTGTGGTCACGAATATCTCCTGATAAATGTCTGGGTGATAGTCGAGAACTCACTCGATCATCGAGTTCGTTCGCCGTTCACCCATAAGTTCACGTATAGACACACCGTTATGCCATTTTTTACTGTACCGTGCCTCCCGGATTGGGGGGAAGCTGGGAATGATGACGTGATCAAGCTGTGACCGATCGCCCTGTAGATTCACAGGGAACAGGCAGTGTTGAAATCTGACCCGGCGAGGACTGACTGTCCTTGGTAGGTTAGCGGAGTGACTTCTGTACCATCGCCTTCTCAGCCAGATGACGCAGCGAGCGTCGGACCGGATGATGCTGCCAATGGTGCATCGTCGCTACCAACATCTGAATCAGAGTCATCTCCGCCGAAAGCATCCAAACGGACAGCCTCGGTAGATCACGGTTCCCCGGGGGCGGGGGCCACAGCGCAGACTGCTCGGGGGGAGCACACCACGGATACTCAATCCGATTCAACGCCACACAACCGTGCGCCGCGCTCGACGACGGGCCGCAAGCCTGTCACGCGGAAGCCAGCAGCTCGCCAGCCCATCGAGGGTGACGAGCCGTTGAAGGATGCCGACGCGGCGCCTCGAAAGCCGCCCGTTCGCAAGACTCCTGTTCAGAAGACTGCCGCCGCTCGAACGCCAGTTGAGCGCGCTTCTGCCGAGAGCACGACAGCCGCACGCAAGCCATCAACCCCCAGAAAGCCGAAGGCTGCGCCCTCGACGCCAGCTGCCGCAACTGAGCCGAGCACTCCCCAGCGCAGCGAGAGCGCAGCTGCGCTCGTGGACTCGTCAAGCGCATTGGCAGAGAAGAAGCCGGCCACGGATGCTGCACCCGCGGCAGCCGGAGCCACAGCAGCGCAGGTTCCTGCGGGTAAGCAGGAACGACCCAAGCGGGCGACATCCACGCAAGCACGTGCCACGGCTGCAGCCAAGACAGCTGCAGCGCGTGAAGCAGCGGCCAAGCGCACTGCGGCACGGGCCGCAGCGTCACAAGCCGCCGCCGAAAAGGCGGCCGCTGCTCGTGCGGCCGCAGGCCTGGTCCAGGCTGCAGAAGCAGCCGAGGTTGCTCACGCCACAGAAGCCGCTCAGATTGCAGAGGCGGCAGAGGCAGAAGCAGCCGTGAAGGCAGAAGCAGATTCCCAAGCAGCTTCCGAAGCGCAGGCAGCAGTAGACGCACAGAAAACAGAAGCAGCGAAGCAGGCTCGGGCTGAAGCCAAGGCATCCGCTGAAGCCGCCCGACATGCCGAGGCAGTCCGCATCGCTGAAGTCACGCGCATTGCGGAGGCCACGGCGGCCGCAGCAGCGGCAACCAAGGTCATTCCCGCCCAGGCGGCACCTGCACAGGAACCCGTCCAGGCTCCTGCTCCTGCGCGTGCTGCGGCACCCGCACCTGCCGCGCCCAAGGAGGTCAAGCCCGTCAAGCCGCCGCGAGAGACGACGCGCCAGCCGCAGCTCACCGTGCCGGAACCCGGAACCCAGTCCGCCGCAGAATCGTTCCTCGTGCCAGAGCAGGTGCCAGCGCGAAACTCGGTGGTGTTGTCGGTATCCCAGCTGACCAAGAGCTTTGGACGAAACCTCGCAGTCGCCGGGATCGATCTGGAGGTCACCGCCGGATCGTTCTACGGAATCGTCGGGCCGAATGGTGCCGGAAAGACCACGACGTTGTCGATGATCACTGGATTGCTGCGCCCTGACTCCGGCTCGATCACTGTGAACGGCATCGACGTCTGGTCGGATCCCATCGCAGCGAAGCAGGTCATTGGAGTTCTGCCAGACAAGCTTCGGCTGTTCGATCGTCTGACCGGTGCACAGCTGCTCTACTACTCCGGTGTGTTGCGTGGAATCGACAACGACACGGTGCGTGCACGCTCAGCCGATCTGGCTGCCGCCTTCGGGCTCGAAGATGCGCTGAACAGACTTGTGGCCGACTATTCGGCCGGCATGACGAAGAAGATCGCTCTGGCGTGCGCCATGATCCACTCGCCGCGGGTACTTATCCTTGACGAACCGTTCGAATCTGTCGATCCGGTATCTGCGGTCAACGTCACTGAGATCCTGCAGAAATATGTCGCCAGTGGTGGCACCGTGGTGCTCTCAAGTCACGGTATGGACCTGATCCAGCGCGTTTGCGACCGGGTGGCCATCATCGTGCAGGGCAAAGTGCTTGCGTCGGGCACCATCGACGAGGTACGTGGCGAGAAGTCCCTGGAAGATCGATTCGTCGAGCTTGCCGGTGGACGCAAGGTAGCGGAGGGTATGGAGTGGTTGCACAGTTTCTCGGACTAAAACTCCGGCTTCTCGCAAACCTGTTTCGACGTAGCCCCTGGCAAGTTGTCGGGATAGCAGTTGGGCTGCTGTATGGCCTGGTCATTTCGGTCGGTCTCGCCGCAATACTGATCGGTCTCCGACTCTTCGGCGACGTCGAGCTGCTTCGCAATGCCATGATCGTCGGCGGCGCGCTCGTCGTGCTCGGCTTCTTCCTGCTCCCGCTCGTCTTTGGTGTCGATGACTCGATGGACCCGAGATCGTTCTCGTTGATGGCGATTCCGAACCGCACGCTCGCATTCGGCCTTGCTGTCTCGTCACTCATCGGCATCCCGGCCATCGCGCTCACCATCGTGTTGCTCGGCACCGTCGTCACTTGGTCGCGCGGAATCGGTGTGACGATTCTGGCGATCGTCGCCGCCGTGCTTCTGCTCGCGACCTGCATGCTCGCCTCCAGAGTCAGCACGTCGATGGCAGCCTTCCTGCTCGCAACACGCCGCTCTCGTGAGTTCACTGGTGTCGCCGGCCTGCTGCTGCTCGTTGTGCTCGCGCCAGCAGTCATTCTCGTGCTTACCCTGGACTGGGCGCGATACGGCCTTGGCCTGCTTGAGGGCCTCGCCGGAATCCTCGGCTGGACGCCGCTCGGCGCGGCGTGGGCGGTTCCTGCTGATGCTGCGAACGGCGATTGGGGACTTGCTCTGCTCCGTCTCGTCATCGCCGCTGGCACGGTCTACCTGCTCTGGCTGGCCTGGCAAGGACTCGTCGCACGGATGCTGGTGACGCCTGAACGCGAAGCCCACGTCAAGCACTACGGCGGCCTGGGCTGGTTCGACCGGATGCCAGGAAACACTGTGGGAGCGATTGCTGCCCGGAGCCTGACATATTGGAGCAGGGATGCCCGCTATTGGGTGTCGTTCATCATGATCCCCGTGGTGCCCATCCTGGCTGTGCTGCCGTTGTCAATCGCCGGTGTGCCGTCCGACGTTCTTGCGCTATTGCCGATTCCGCTGATGTGCGTATTCCTCGGCTGGACAATGCACAACGACGTGGCATACGACAACACGGCAATCTGGCTGCACGTTGCCTCCGGCACTAAGGGGGTCTCTGACCGCATCGGCCGAGCGATCCCTGCGCTGCTTGTGGGTGTTCCGCTAATTGGAATCGGCTCGGTCGTCAGCATCTACTTCTACGGTAACTGGGCTGCGCTTCCGTCGATCCTCGGCGTGAGCACCTGCATCCTGCTGGCGGGGCTCGGATTCTCCAGCTACACCTCCGCACGATTCCCATACCCGGTGGCGAAGCCAGGGGACAGCCCGTTCGCCCAGCCGCAGTCCTCAGACACGGCATCCGCCCTGATCCAGTCCGTGAGCTTCATCGGTTCAGTTGTGTTGTCGCTGCCGGCAATTGCATTCGCTGCGCTCGGCCTGTTCGTCGACCCGATCTGGAACATGCCTGCGCTCTACGTCGGTGTCGGTGTCGGCATCCTGGCGCTCACCGGTGGAATCTGGCTGGGATCGGTGACGTTCGAACGTCGTGGCCCAGAGATGCTCGCGTCTGCCCTTCGGGCCTGAGCGGCGTCTGACCGGCGTCTGGGCGGTGCCTGACTCACAGGCGAGCGTTGATCCTTCTCCGGGTTCTCGGAATTAGACTATGGGTATGACTGAAATCTTCCGTGCGAGTATCGCAGACCCAGGCCAGCCAGGTGGGGGCACGTCGACGCTCGACCGCGAACTCGAAGAACTCCTGAACCAGGAGCAGATCGAACCTGGTGACCACGAGCGTTTCTCGCACTACGTACCGAAAGACAAGATCCTCGAATCGGCGATCACTGGTAAACCGGTCAAGGCGCTGTGTGGCAAGAAGTGGCTGCCCGGCCGCGACCCGGAGAAGTTCCCGGTGTGCCCCACGTGCAAATCGATCTACGAAAATATGAAGCCGTAACGAGCAGTTTTTCTGGGCTGGCTCGGTGGCCAGCCCGTGTGCGTTAGCGGTAGACGGTCGGAATGACGGCTTCGCCGTGTCCGAGTCTGAACGCCTGAACGGGCAGTTCGGTCACCACGGCAGCATGGTGGTCGCGAGCACGTGTGGTGCCGATGATTCCAGTGTGGAGCTCATCGACAACGCCCGCAGTGATGAACGGAACCAACAGGTGACGCTCGCTACCGGCATCGATTGCTTCAGGTTCACCGGCCGGTCCGTCGCCAAGGATCACGATCTCCTCGCGAGCGATCCCTGTTGCATCCAGCCGTCGCGCGGCGTTTTTGCGGCCGCCCACTGAGGCCTTCGAGGCCGACGTTTTGGCAACGGACACCCAGTCGCCGTTGTCGTCGGTGTGGGCGACGAGCTTGTAGACCAGGCCAGCAGCCGGTGCCCCAGACCCGGTTACGACCGATGTTCCAACGCCGAACGCGTCGACCGGAGATCCGGAGAGCGCGGCGATCGAGTATTCGTCGAGGTCGCTGGTGACGGTGATCTTCGTATTCACTGCGCCGAGGGCATCGAGCTGGCGCCTCGCTGCAGCAACGACAGTGGGCAGGTCACCTGAATCGATGCGGATCGAGCCGAGTTCGAGTCCGGCGACCTCGACAGCAAGAGCGATGCCGTTTTCGATGTTGTATGTGTCGACCAGGAGTGTGGTCTCCGGGCCGAAAGCCGCGACCTGGGCGCGGAAAGCCTCTTCTTCAGAGTCGTGGAGGAGCGTGAACGAGTGGGCGGCAGTGCCCATCGTTGGGATTCCCCAGGTGCGGCCGGCTTCCATGTTGCTGGTCGCCGCGAAGCCCGCGATGTACGCTGCCCTGGCCGCAGCGACCGCCGCATGCTCGTTGGTGCGGCGCGAGCCCATCTCGGCGATGGGGCGATCGAGGGCAACCGACACCATGCGCGCTGCGGCGCTGGCCACCGAGGTGTCGTAGTTCAACACGCTGAGGATGAGGGTCTCCAGGATGACGCCCTCGGCGAATGTGCCTTCGACGAGTAGCAGTGGTGAACCGGGAAAGTAGAGCTCGCCTTCGCGGTAGCCCCAGATGTCACCGCTGAACGAGTAGTTCGCCAGCCAGTCGAGCGTGGGCTGACGCACGACGGCGTTGTCCTGCAGCCAGGTGATCTCGGCGTCTGTGAACCTGAACTGCTTGATCAGCTCGATCAGGCGACCGCTTCCGGCCACGACACCATACCGACGGCCGTCAGGCAGACGTCGGGCAAAAGCCTCGAACATGCAGTCGCGGTCGGCTCTGCCGCTTTGGATTGCGGCATCCACCATCGTGAGTTCGTAGCGGTCGGTCAGGAGAGCGGAGGATGCGGTCACACACAAAGCCTAGCCACCCGCGGCGCCTGAGCCAGCGTTCCGGTGACGCGGCTAAGCTTGTGGGGTGACGGATGCACCGATAGGAATCTTCGACTCCGGCGTAGGCGGACTGACTGTGGCCAGGGCCATCAAAGATCAACTGCCAAACGAATCTCTTCTCTACATCGGCGATACAGCCCATTCGCCGTATGGCCCGAAGAAGATTGCTGATGTGCGCAGGTACGCGCTCGACGTACTCGATGACCTGGTGGCACAAGACGTCAAGATGCTGGTGATCGCGTGCAACACCGCCTCTGCCGCAATGCTCAGGGACGCACGGGAACGCTACAGCGTGCCGGTCATTGAGGTTATCCAGCCCGCGGTTCGCCGTGCCGTCGGCACAACCAGGAACAATCGCGTCGGCGTCATCGGCACTGTCGGTACAGTCAAATCCCGCGCGTACGAAGACGCATTCGCTGCGGCCACCAACCTGTCGCTGTTCACCCAGGCTTGCCCTCGGTTCGTTGAATTCGTCGAGGCCGGAGTGACCACTGGAGACGAGGTGCTCGCCGTTGCCGCCGAATACCTGTCGCCGCTGCAGTCTGCCGACATTGACACGCTGGTGCTTGGCTGTACCCACTATCCGTTCCTCAAGGGTGCGATCTCGTATGTAATGGGCGATGGCGTGACGCTGGTATCAAGCGATACCGAGACGGCGAACGACGTCTACCGCGTACTGGTCAGCCAAGGCATGTTGCGTACCACCTCCACTGCACCCACCTATCGCTACGAGGCCACAGGCGGCAGCGCAGACGAGTTTCTGCGCCTGGCGCACAGGCTGATCGGCCCAGAGGTGTCTCGGGTCGACCTCGTCCAGACGGGCGCCATCAGCCTGGGAGGCCTCTCCCACTTCAACCCACCACTCACCAAGGAGAATCAGTGACTGACACCCTGCGTTCAGACGGACGCCGCAACGACGAGTTGCGCCCCATCACCATCGAACGCGGCTGGAGCGACCAGGCCGAAGGCTCTGCGCTCATCTCGTTTGGCCGCACCAAGGTGCTGTGCACCGCATCATTCACCAATGGCGTACCGCGTTGGATGGCAGGAAAAGGTAAGGGCTGGGTGACAGCCGAGTACTCGATGCTGCCCCGCTCGACGAACGACCGGATGGACCGCGAGTCCGTGCGCGGCAAGATCGGTGGCCGCACCCATGAGATCAGCCGCCTCATCGGTCGGAGCCTGCGTGCTGTCGTCGATATGAAGGCGCTCGGCGAGAACACGATTGTGCTTGACTGCGACGTTTTGCAGGCAGACGGTGGAACTCGTACCGCAGCCATCACGGGCGCATACGTCGCATTGGCCGACGCGCTTGAGTGGGGCCGTGAGAAGAAGTTCATCGGCCAGAAGGCCGTGCCGCTGATCGACAGCGTCGCAGCAGTCTCAGTCGGCATCATCGGTGGTTCTCCTATGCTCGACTTGGCATACGTCGAAGACGTGCGTGCTGACACTGACATGAACGTCGTCGTGACTGGCCGCGGTCTGTTCGTCGAGGTGCAGGGCACTGCAGAGGGCGCCCCGTTCGACCGCCGCGAACTTGACTCGCTTCTCGACCTGGCGCTGGCGGGCGGCGTCACGCTGACTGAGTTCCAGAAGAAGGCACTCGAGGCCTAATCATGCTCAGACTGGTTCTTGCCACGCACAACCAGCACAAGGTCGAAGAGCTGCGGCGAATCCTCGAGCCGCAGCTTCCCGGCATCGAAGTGCTCGCGTACGACGGGCCAGAGCCTGTCGAGGATGGCGCTACCTTCACAGAGAACGCGCTGATCAAGGCGCGTGCCGCTGCAGCTCACACCGGACTTCCTGCCATCGCAGACGACTCAGGTATCTGCGTCGATGTGTTGGGGGGATCCCCGGGGATCTTCTCTGCCCGCTGGGCGGGTCCGGCCAGAGACGCGGGCGAAAATCTGCGACTGCTGCTTTGGCAGATCAGCGACATGGGAGACGAATACCGTACAGCGCACTTCACGTGTGTTGCAGCGCTGGCGACGCCAGACGGTACTGAGCATGCGGTGGAGGGAGAGTGGCCAGGTCGCATTCTCCGTGAGGAATCAGGCGCTCACGGTTTTGGGTACGACCCCATTTTTCAGCCTGACGATTGCGACGTCTCTGCCGCCGAAATGGATCCCGAAGTCAAGAACGCCACGAGCCATCGTGCGCGTGCATTCGAGAAGCTCATCCCGCTCGTCAGAGAGTTGGGCGAACGCTCAGATCGCTGAGGCTCAGCCCCATTTGCGCCTACTGAGAACGGCACTCATTCCCAACTGTGCGGGGAGCTGGCGATTGTGAACCAGTCCCCGTACCGTTGAGATATGGGTCACGATCACAGTCACGGTGCAGAGGCGAATCGCAGGCGTCTGTCGATTGTGATCGGCATCGTTTCTTTCGTGCTCGTCATCGAGGTTGTCGGTGCGTGGCTGACCGGGTCACTTGCACTGCTCGCGGATGCCGGGCACATGTTCTCCGATCTTGCCGGGTTGATCATCGCCCTGATCGCCACGATCGTCGCATCCAAGCCGGCCACCGATCGTCAGACCTATGGGTACCAACGCGCTGAAGTCTTCGGCGCACTGATTAATGGGTTGATCCTCGTCGGTGTTGCGATCTCGGTCGTCATCAGTGCCATCCTGCGGCTCGCCTCGGGAACTGCCGCCGATGTCCATGGCGGCCCGATGCTCATCGTCGCCATCATCGGACTGATCGCCAACATCGTTGCGCTTCTGATGCTGCGCCCTGCAGCATCGAATTCGATCAACATGCGCGGCGCGTATCTCGAAGTACTGGGTGATGCCCTCGGATCTATTGCCGTCATCGTGGCTGCCGTGCTCATCTTGACGACGGGGTTCCAACAGGCCGACTCAATCGCCTCACTGATCATTGCGGCGATGATCGCCCCACGTGCGTTCTCACTGCTCAGGGATGTCGTTCGGGTTTTGAGCGAATCTGCTCCAGCCGATACCGACGTTGCCCAAATTCGCCAGCACATCCTTGAAACGCCCGGGGTAGTCGCCGTCCATGACGTACACGTCTGGGCGATCACATCCGGTGCGCACGTCTTCTCGGCCCACGTTGTGGTCGAGCCCAGCGTGCTGACCTCAGGTGGCGCCGGCCGGCTGCTTGATGACCTCGGCGGCTGCCTGTCAACTCACTTCGACGTCGATCATTCAACGTTCCAGCTCGAGCCGGCCGAGCACGCCGAACACGAAGACCACTCGCACGCCTGACCGGAGGCCAGCGGATGAGGCGAGCTACGCGTCAGTATTGGCGTCTGGGTGATGCTTCGCGTTGAAGACGTCGGGGTCGAGCGTGAGGTCCTCACCGTGGACGGCGGGAGCGTTCTTCGCTTCGCGGCGTGCTTTCATCGATGACTGGACATAGTGGAAGACTGTCGGGATTAGCGTGATCGCGACAGCGCCGAGCAAAATGAAGTCGATGTAGTTCGTGACGAATTCGGCGACGGGCGGGATGTTATTCAGCAGGTGACCGATATAGGTCAGGCCGGCGCCCCAAATCATTGCTCCAATGAAGTTGTAAAGCGAGTACTTGCGATAGTTCATGTGCCCGACGCCCGCGGCGACCGGGGCGAATGTGCGCACGATGGGCACAAACCGAGCAACGATCACGGCGAGGCCGCCGAATCGAGCGAAGAATGAATTCGTCCGCCGCACGTTGGCGACGCTGAAAACGCCTGATTCCTTCTGCTCGAAAATTCGTGGACCGAGTTTGTGGCCGATCAGATAGCCGACTTCACCGCCGAGGAACGCGGCAAAACCGATGGCGAGGCAGACCCACCAGATGTCGATGTGGATCAGGGTTCCGGTCACGAGGCCGGTGATGATCAGCAGTGTGTCGCCCGGCAGAAGAAAACCAACGAGCAGACCGGTTTCGGCGAAGACGATTGCGCACACAATCAGAAGTGCCCAAGGCCCGGCGGAACTGATGATGATTTCCGGGTCAAGCCAGGGGATGAGTGCGGTTGCGGCCAAGGGGGATCTCCAGTGAACGGCGGTCAGGTACCTATGGCGATGATCGCTGCGGTTTTTCCAAGGCTAACGCTTCGCGGGAGTCTGCGTACGGGGGTTAGCCTCCAGAAGTGCCGTGAATCGCTAGCGGTTGAGCATTGATGCCTTACGTTCGGCCCTGTCTGCCCGCCAGGTGCGGAGTCCGAAGAATATTGAGGCCGCGATGAATATGCCGGCGATGACATATGCCGCACTCTTCACGCCGGGAATCGAAGCTGCGTAGTAGCCGACGAGAGTGAGCCCGACGCCCCACGCGAGTGCGCCGACCAAGTTGCTGGTGACGAACTTGTAGTAGTTCATCCGTCCGACGCCGGCGACCACGGGAACGAATACGCGCGCCCACGGCATGAAGCGGGCGATCACGACCGACCACCAGCCGTATTTGAGATAGAAGGACTCAGTCTTGGCAACAGCGATGGCTGTGCGTCGGCCACCGCGTTTGTCGAGATAGCCTCTGCCGTATTTTAGACCAAGCAGGAAGCCGACCTGGTCGCCCAGGAATGCAGCAATACCGGTTCCGGTCGCGAGAATCACGATATTGAGATTCTGCGATGACGCTGCGACGAGTCCAGACGCGAAGAGAAGCGAATCACCTGTGATGAACGGGATGAACACGCCCAGGAGCAGAGCGGTGCCGGCAAATACAAGTCCCCAGACCAGCAAATAGAACAGGATCACCCCTGAATGGGCGAAGACGTCGGTCAGCTGGCCGTCAAGGGCAGAGGCATGAAGCACTCGCTAACCCGCCAGCTCATCGAAGATTGCGCCGTTGAAGGTAAAAGCAGCATCAACTTCACTGACGAGTTCATCGATCTCGTCCTGGCCCAGGCTCAGCGTGTTCATTCCCTGGCGGTATGCACGCTTGTAGTGAACGATGTCGTCGATCTCGGTAAAGTTGTAGAAGCTCAGCTGCTCGGGAGTCGCACCGTAGTGACGCGCAACGAGGCGAGAAATCGCCTGGCCGCCCGAGAGGTCGCCGAGGTAACGCGTGTAGTGGTGAGCGAGGCATGAGATGCCATCGTTTGTGCCCAGACTGTTCAGGTGCGCAACGTATGCGGCTGTCGCGGGCAGTGGTGCGTTCGTCACGCGCCACTCGGCAGCGCCGAGTGCAGTGAGATCGCTTTCGATTGACGCAAGACGGTTGAGGCGGGTGTCGAAAAGCGGGTAGCCGTCGATCTTGGCTACCAGAGCTTCAAGTGCCTCATAGACCCAGGCATACTGCGCAAGGTAGCGGGTGTAGTCCTCCAGTGAAAGCTCACCACGCATCAACTGAGTGATAAACGTGCGGTTTTCAGTGCTCTTGTGCTGGTCGCTTGACCCGGACCGAATGAGATCGGCAAGGTCAACGGGTTCAGCGGCGAGTGTCGGAGTCATGAAGGCACCAGTCTGTCGGGGTTTGCGTAAGGCAATGCTAACCTAACAACCCTTCGCCGGGCGAGCCCCTGAAGCGACACTCAGAGCCTGCACTCAGGGCGCTATGGCGACAAATGAGCCGCGCCGATCGCCCGTGGTTCCTGGCAACTTTCACTGATACTTCGCCTCCGCGCAGTGCGGAGACTCCAGACACGTGACTGTGCCTCGGCTTATCGCGGCACGGGTGCCAGGGATGCAATCGAGATGGCAACCCGCGGTGTTACCGGTGAACGCTACGTGGCGGCGGAAGACCTCGAACGACCAGACGGCGGCGATGTGCTGATGCACACGTTTTCGAATTGACCTACCGCGGAATGATCTGGTCGTTTGAGATCAGGGCTGACAGCCCCATGACCAACGAATTCATCGCGCGCTGTGTTGCACTGGTGCGGGAGAGGGGACTTGAACCCCCACGCTCGAAAGCACAGGAACCTAAATCCTGCGTGTCTGCCAATTTCACCACTCCCGCGAGTGCCGTTCTAGTGTACGGGCAACCTGGCATCCGTTGTGCCGCCGTCTGCACGCCGGGGCAGGCTCCTGTGGATAAGTTCAACGGGCAGCAGCGCCACTAGACCATCATGCAAAGCATGAGCGACGCCGTGCGCACCATCATTGAGCAGGTGCGTGTGCGCGTGCGTCGCGATGGCGTGGATCTCGGCTCAGACGGTGTGCTTGCCGAGAAGTACGTGCACGACGAAGTACGCCGGTACAGCGAGTTGGCCCTCGGCGGATCGCTGCCGCTGCTGGCCGACGAACAGCAGGCGGCCAAAGAGGTCGTGGCGTCGCTGACCGGGTTCGGTGTGTTGCAGCCACTGCTTGATGATCCCGGGATTGAAGAAATTTGGATAAATTCTCCGACCCGCGTGTTTGTCGCACGCAACGGTGTGCCCGAGTTGACCAACCTGCTGCTGACCGAGCGCGAGGTGCGCGATCTCGTCGAGCGGATGCTGCAAGCCTCGGGCCGCAGGGTGGATCTGTCGTCACCGTTTGTCGATGCTTCGCTGCCCGACGGTTCCCGCCTGCACGTCGTGATTCCCGATATCACGCACAAGCACTGGGCGGTCAACGTGCGAAAGTTCACCGCACGCATCCGTGATCTCAATCAACTTGTGACCTCAGGGTCGCTCACCCAGCAAGCGGGGGAGTTCTTGCGAATGTGTGTGCTCGCCGGGCAGAACATCCTGGTGTCCGGCGCAACCCAGACGGGCAAGACCACCATGTTGAACGCATTGTTGTCTGCATCACGCCAGAACGAGCGCATCGTCACCGTCGAGGAGACCTTCGAACTCGACCTGAGTGCGCGGGATGTCGTCGCGATGCAGTGCAGGCAGGCCAGCCTTGAAGGGACCGGAGAGATCACGCTACGGCGGCTGATCAAAGAATCCCTGCGGATGCGTCCTGACCGTCTGGTCGTCGGCGAGGTGCGTGAGGCGGAGAGCCTCGACCTCCTGATCGCCTTGAACAGCGGATTACCCGGCATGTGTTCAATCCACGCGAACAGTGCCCGCGATGCGCTGTCGAAGCTGTCGACCCTCCCGCTGCTCGCCGGCCGCAACATCGACTCCGCTTTCGTCTTGCCCACCGTGGCGGGCTGCATCGACATCGTGGTCCATTGCGAAATCGACAGGCACGGACGACGGTCGGTAGCCGAAATCATTGCGCCAAGCGGTGCCCTGTCAGGGGCAGTGATCGAGGCCAGCCCGATCTTCGTGAAGACTGCAGGACAGCTGGAGGCGACCGGTGGTTTCCCCACGAAGCTTGCGAAGTTCAACGCTGTGGGTTTGGATCCTGCCGTCGTGCTGAGGGGCGATGCGCGATGACTCTCATCCTCGGTTGCCTTCTTGGCTGCGGCATCCTGTTGCTGGCCTCACCCTTCCTCTGGCCCAGAGGCGTGGCACGACCCCGCGTGCGCCCAAGTGTTTTCGACGTCGTCCGAGCCAGACTGACTCAGGCCGGACTCGAGTCGGTTCCGGTCGGCGTATTCCTCACGCTTTCGGTGATCGTTGCGATCATCGGGGCAGCGCTCTGCCAGGTACTCCTCGGGGTCACCGCGATCACTGCCGCCGCAGGTGTCGCCGGGCTGATGCTCCCAGCGCTCCTTGTCATGGTCAAGGCCCAGGCGAAGCGGCAGGCCACCAGAACGGTATGGCCGGATGTTGTCGATCATCTGGTCTCCGCTGTTCGATCAGGACTCGCCTTGCCCGACAGCGTCAGTAGCCTCGCGCACAGTGGCCCGCCGGAGACGAGAGACGCCTTTGCCGGATTCGAACGCGAGTATCGTGCGACCGGCAGCTTCTCCCACGCAATCGACACGCTGAAGGACGCCCTGGCCGATCCAGTGGCTGATCGAATCCTTGAGACGCTGCGCATGGCTCGGGAGGTCGGTGGGAGCGACCTGACGATGGTGCTCCGCAGTCTTGCGGCCTGGTTGCGGCAGGATGCCGCGATCAGGCAGGAAGCAGAGGCCAGACAATCCTGGGTGGTGAACGCGGCAAAGCTCGGTGTCGCGGCGCCCTGGATCATCTTGGTGCTACTGGCATCACGCCCTGAGGCTGCGCTGGCATACAACTCTTCGTCCGGTCTCGTCGTCATCATCGGTGGGCTGGCCGTCTCTGTCGTTGCATATCGAGTCATGATCGCGTTGGGCAAGCTGCCCGAAGAGAAGCGGTGGTTCCAATGAGCACATCGCAAGCGTTGGCAGTCCTCTGCGGGGCGATGCTCGGGATTGGCCTGTGGTCACTGGTGAGCCTGACCCCGCGGCTGAGCCGTCCCCGGCTGGCCGACCGGGTAGCACCCTACGTGCTTGACGTCTCCGCAGAGGCGCGGCTTTATGTCGGTCGCACGAGCACCGATCCGATTCCGGTGCTCGGAGCCCTGTTCGCACCGCTGTTCAACCGTGCCACTGCGATGTTGTCAGCCGTTCTCGGCGGGCGGGAGACAGTAACGATTCGCTTGCACCAGTCAGGTTCGACAAAGTCAGTCCAAGAGTCCCGCTCTGAGCAGTTATTGTGGGCACTCATCGGGTGTGCGGGCGGATTGCTGGCTGTCGTGACAGTGCCACAGGTGGGCGATGCGCCCCTCGTCGCTCGGGTGCTTCTGCCATTTCTCGTGGGTATCGGCGGTGGCTATGCGCGCGACATCGCCCTGCAGAGTGCAGCGAAGGCACGGATGCTGCGCATAGAGAGCGAGTTGCCCACCGTGCTCGAGTTCCTTACTCTCTCGCTTGCCGCAGGCGAAGGCATCCTCGATTCTCTCCGCCGGGTGTCTTCGTCGAGTTCGGGGGAGCTCTCCGGAGAACTGTCCGGCGTTATGACCGAAGTACGTTTGGGCGTTCCGCTGGCCGATTCGCTTCAGCGGATGTCCCAGCGACTCCAGCTGCCCTCGCTGACACGCTGCGTCGATCAGATCACCAATGCGCTTGAACGCGGTTCGCCGTTGGCCGAGGTACTGCGCGCACAAGCTCAGGATGCCAGGGAAGAGACCAAGCGACGGCTCCTGGAAACCGTGGGAAAGAAGGAGGTTGCGATGCTCGTGCCGCTGGTCTTCCTCATTTTGCCGCTGACCGTGGTCTTTGCCATCTTCCCCGGAATCTTCGTACTGCAGGCCGGCTTCTGAAGCCGAGATGAGAGAGGTGTGTGACATGAACAACCCGACAAAGACAGCAGACTCCACAGAGACAGAGCGAGGAGATGTTCCTGGCTGGGTGCTGATCACGCTCATGACTGCCGGACTCGTCGTGGTGATTTGGGGCCTTGCAGGACCAGCGCTCAGCGGTGTTTTCGAGCGAGCCATCGAGAGCGTCAGCGGTCTGTAGCCCATGAATCCTGCAGCGGATGAGCGTGGTTCAGCCGTCGCTGAGTTCGTTATGGTCGTCTCGCTCCTGACGTTCCTGACGCTTGCCGTCCTCCAGTTCGCACTCGCCCTGCACGTGCGCAACACCGTGCTTGATGCCGCTGCCGAAGGCGCGCGTCACGCAGCGCTGGCCGATAGCGGGCTTGCCGATGGTGAGGCCAGGACACGGGAACTGATCACCGTGGCGTTGGGCGAGTCATACGCTCGGAATGTCGTTGCCCGCTATACCGAGACAGCGGGCTACGCGAGCGCAGAAGTAAGCGTCGTTGCCCCGCTTCCGATGCTCGGACTGCTCGGCTTTGATTCTGGACTTCAGGTCGCCGGTCATGCGCTCGTCGAAACCCTTGATTGACATGGCAGCTCTTGCCATGACAATCGATCGGCGGATGCGCGACGACAGCGGGTCTGCGTCGTTGGAGTTCATCACCGTCGGCATGATCCTGCTGGTGCCACTCGTCTATCTGGTCCTGGCTCTCTCCGCAGTGCAGGGTGGTGCGCTCGCCGTTGAGGGAGCAGCTCGCCAGGCAGCCCGGGTATACGTCCTTGCTGCAGACGATGCGGCGGCACGCGCTGGTGCGGCACGAGCAGTCGAGGTGGCGCTCGCCGACTATGGCCTGGAGAACCAGGCGGTGACAGTGCAGGTCGACTGCGAAACTCCCGATCGCTGTCTGACGCCACGCAGCGGAGTCACGGTGACGGTTCGAGTTGTCGTGCCCCTGCCCCTGGTTCCCGATGTGTTGTCGCTTGGCAACGTTGCAGCTCTACCCGTTGAGGGCACGGCTACCCAGATCGTGTCTCGTTTCTGGCATGCCGAAAGGACAGAATGAGCAGGCATCGCCACAACGACGACGGCACCATCCTCATCCTGACGATGTTCTTCAGCGCGCTTGCCCTCGTCGTGATCCTGGTTGTAACAGCTGCGACATCCCTCTATCTGGAGCGCAAACGATTGTTCAGCCTGGCCGACGGTGCAGCTCTGGCTGGCGCTGAATCTTTCGAAATCGATGAAATGTCGATCGTTGACGGACAGGCGCATCCGATGCTCACGCCAGGCGCCGTGCATGAAGCGGTTCAGGAATACGTCGACGGTGCGTCGCATGCTCGCTTCGAGGGTCTGAGCATCGGCCGAGCGACGACCGTCGACGGCTCAAGCGCGACGGTCACTCTGCACGCCTACTGGCGCCCGCCGGTGGTCAGCTGGGTACTGCCAGCGGGCGTACCTCTCGATGTGACAAGCATCGGAAGATCGGTGTTCTGGTAGTCAATTCGTAAGGGTGTTCGGTTTTCGCGTATTCTCGAGGGTTGCCGTTTTTCGGCAGGGACTGGAGATGGTGTGTCAAAGCGGCGTGAACAGGCGATCGGTGCGGGCGCACAGGTCGTCACCGAAGTAAGTATCAACTTCGGGTCGTCTCTCGCCGGACTGGCGATCCCGCTGGTGGGCTCGCCTGTTGTCGTTGCGGCCAGACAGCTGGTGATGATCGCCGTATTGCTGCCGTTCTACCGACCGAAGCTTGCGCACCTGGCTTGGGGGCGCATCTGGCCGGCACTGATGCTTGGCGTCACGCTCGCGGTGATGAACCTGTCGTTCTACGAGGCCGTCAACATCCTGGGCCTCGGCGTCGCAGCCACCATCGAATTTCTCGGGCCCCTCGCGATCGCGTTGCTGGGTTCTCGACGGCTACTCGACGTGGGTTGCGCTCTTGCGGCGGCCGCCGGTGTCGTGCTGCTGACCTGGTCAGACTCTGAGCTCAGCGTGATCGGGATCGTCCTCGGGCTGGTCGCTGCCGCGGCGTGGGCCGCATACATCCTGCTTACCCGTCGGGTCGGCAAGGACTTCCCCGGCCTGGAGGGCATTTCAATTGCCGGGGTCGTCAGCCTCGCCATCGTGCTGCCGTTCGCGCTCATCACTCTCGACCTCAGCGCCCTTAACTGGGGTGTCATCGGGCTGCTCGCTGCCATCGGCGTGCTGTCGTCTGCGTTCCCGTACTCGCTCGACACGTTCATCCTGCGTCGCATCCCACCGCGCCTGTACGCGATCATCACGAGCTTCGGTCCGGTAATCGCAGCGATGTTCGGCGCCCTGGTGCTGGGGGAGTCGTTCACTCTCGTGCAGCAGATCGCGATCGTGGTGGTCTGCGTGGCAGCCGGCGCCGCCATCGCCACACAACGGGAGCGCCCGAAGACTGACCTCGAGCGCACAGCGGATGCCGTGACCTAAGACAGAGCTACTCGACGATGATGCCGAGGTGTGCCGCGATGATCGGCGCAAACAAACTCAGTTGCGAGTCGTCGATGGTGACGCCGCGCAGCCCGTCGATGCCATGCACGGCGCTGAAATCGCTTGAGCGCAGGTCTACATCCTTGAAACGTGCGCCAGCTACATCGAGCGTGCCGATGCGGCAGTTCTGCAGTTCGAGGCGCTGCACGGTGGCACTGCCGAGGTCGAGTTCTTCGATGATGCAGTTCGAGAGCAACACGTCGGTGAGGTTCGCATTGCGCAGGTTCACGAAGTCGAGCTTTGACCCGTCGATCTGTACTGAGCGCATGTTGGCCTCGTAGACCTCAACTGAACCGAGACGTGAGTGCTCGATCCGCACGTCGCGCCAGATCGAGCGCGGTGCGCTGAAGATCGGAGCCTGCAGGTCGCTGATCACACACTCTGCAAATGTTGCGCCGCGCAGCTTGGTCGCGTTCATCGAGACACCCGAGAACTCGCACTCACGGAAAGTGATGCCGGTCAGCTCGCGGCCGTCGAAATCGACACGGTCGAAGCGCTCACCATCGTGGTCGCCACCTGTCCGTGCCAGGGAGCCATCGACATCCAGGAGGTTGTCGAGCACTATCGGGTCGATCGCGGGGCTTGCAGTCCCCGGCTTCTTCACTCGGCGGCTTCCGGGAGGCGCTCAAGCACGAACACGGGAATCTCACGATCGGTCTTCTTCTGGTATTCCGCGTATTCGGGGTACGCCTCGACTGCACGCTCCCACCACTCAGCCTTTTCTACTCCGAAGATCTCGCGAGCGACCATGTCCCACTTCTGAGGACCGTCCTGCAGCTCGACGACAGGATGCTCAACGACGTTCGAATACCAGACAGGGTTCTTATCACTGCCGCCAAGCGAGGCGACGATGGCGTACTCGCCGTCGTGCTCGACACGCATCAACGCGACCTTGCGCAATTTGCCGGTCTTCGCGCCAACTGTTGTGACAACGACGACGGGCATACCTCTCATCGTCGTGCCCTGGGTGCCACCGGAGCTCTCGTAGAGCTCAACCTGGTCGCGTACCCATTTTTCCTGGCTTGGTTCGTATTCTCCGTTGAGTGGCATCCTGCTATTCAATCAGCCTTGGCCGTCAGATACACGAGCCGACCGCGGTTTGTGAGTGATGTATCGCGGTATGTAACGGCCGAGCAGCACGGCTCCGGCAAGGCCAAGCACGCCCATCACGCCGCTGGCAATGGCGATGGATGCCGCGGCAGTGATTCCCGCGACGGCCAACGGGGCAGCAGCTCCGCCGAAATCGGCCGTGAAGCGCCAACCACCCAGGAACGGTGCCGGGTCGTTCTTCGGTGCCAGGTCAGCGCCCAGGGTCATCAGGATGCCGCTGCCGATGCCATTCGCCAGAGAGAGGAACATGGCAACACCGATGAACCACTCGACGTTGCTCGGAAGATCGTGGGTGAACGCAAGGATGAGATGCCCTGCACCCAGCCCGATCATTGACGGCAGGGCGCTCCAGATGCGGCCGAAGCGATCCATGATCTGGCCACTGACATAGAACAGTGCGAAGTCAATGGCGCCGGCGATACCGATGATGAGCGCGGTGTCAGGTTCGTTGATGCCGATGCTGACGGCCCAGAGCGGCAGGATCACGGTGCGGCTCGCGCGCATTGCTCCGATCAGGCCGGCCCCGGTGCCGAGCCTGAGCAGCACCCCACGGAAGTTCCACAGTGTCTTGAACAGTCCCTCTGACTCCTCAGCGGCGAGCTCTTCGCCTGCGCTGCGCACGACGCCATCCTTCGAGACAGCAACCTGCGGCGGCCCGAAGGTGCTCTCAGGGTCGGGCAGCAGCAGCAACACGACTGCTGCACTGACGGAGCAGATGATGAAGACCCAGAACACCGCCTGGGTGCCGCCGGTGAGGTGGATGAGCCCGGCCGAGATGAACGGCCCGATGAACCAGCCGGCCCGGAAGATGCCGCCAAGGGTCGACAGCGCCCGTGCCCGGTATTCGACGGGAACGTAGCTGGTCATGAACGCGTGCCTGGCGAGCGCGAAGACAGCGGTTGCCAAACCGACGATGAAGATACCGATTCCGAGTACCCAGGGGTTTGGGGCGATGATGCACAGCAACACTGCGGCGATCGTGAGCGCAGACGCGGCGATCATTGCGTTGCGTTCACCGATGCGGGACACAACCCATCCGCTCGGGATGTCGCCGACCAGCTCGCCGAGCATCACCATCGCCGCGATCAACCCGGCCACCGCGAGCGACGCTCCGAGGTTATGGGCGACGATCGGGATCAGCGGGATGATGGCTCCCTCGCCGATGGAGAAGAGCAGAGTGGGGAGGAAAGCAGCGAGTGCGACAGAGCGCAGGCTGAAGGGGCGCGCAGGGATACTCATGACCCATCGATGCTATGCCAGCCCGACCGCAGCTACAGGCCGTTAGACTCTCTGTGACATGGATGAGCAGGATTTCTCGGAGCAGATCGCCGCATTGCGGGCAACGTTTGGCGACATCAGATCGGTGATCGGAGTCGATCGACTTCGCGCCGAAATCGCCGACCTGAGCGAGCAGGCGGGGGTGCCCGACCTCTGGGATGACACCGAGCGTGCCCAGAAGGTCACGAGCGCGCTCAGCCACCGCCAGTCAGAACTGGCGAAGCTTGAGAGCATTGCCTCGCGACTCGACGACCTCGAAGTTCTCGTCGGAATGGCCTTCGACGGCCAGGGTGACCAGGACTCGGCTGATGAAGCCGCGGCAGAACTGAAGAGCATCCAGAAGATTCTCGGTGAGCTTGAGGTGCAGACGCTGCTGAACGGTGAATTCGATCCGCGTCCGGCCGTCATCACAATTCGTGCCGGTGCCGGTGGCGTCGATGCCGCCGACTTCGCCGAGATGCTGATGCGCATGTACCTGCGCTGGGCCGAACAGCACAACTACTCGACGAGCGTGCTAGACGTGAGCTACGCCGAAGAAGCCGGCATCAAGTCAACGACGTTCGAGGTCAACGCTCCATACGCATTCGGCACCCTCAGCGTCGAAGCCGGTACCCACCGCCTGGTGCGCATGAGCCCATTCAACTCGGCGGGCAAGCGCCAGACCTCCTTCGCGGCAGTCGAGGTTGTGCCGCTGATCGAGCAGACCGAATCCGTTGAGATTCCCGACAACGACATCCGTGTCGACGTCTTCAGGTCGAGCGGTCCAGGCGGCCAGTCGGTCAACACCACCGACTCCGCTGTGCGCATCACCCACCTTCCGACGGGCATCGTTGTGAGCTGCCAGAACGAGAAGAGCCAGATTCAGAACCGAGCTGCAGCCATGCGCGTGCTGCAGTCGCGGCTGCTCCTTGTTCAGCGCGAGCAGGAAGCCGCGACGAAGAAAGAACTTGCGGGCAACATCACCGCCAGCTGGGGTGACCAGATGCGCAGCTACGTTCTCGCTCCGTACCAGATGGTCAAAGACCTCCGCACTGACTTCGAGGTCAACAACCCCTCGAACGTGTTCGACGGTGACCTTGACGGATTCATTGCTGCCGGCATCCGCTGGCGTAAGCAGTCTCCCGAGAACTAAGCGCACGATTCATAGCCAACGGATCACCCGAATTCGCATGTCGCGCTCGATAAATCGCGGATGCCTGCCTAGGCTCGAATGGCCATGATCCGCTTTGATCACATCACCAAGCAATATCCGGGTACGAACCGACCGGCCCTGAATTCCATCGACCTCGAAATCCTGCGTGGAGAGTTTGTCTTCCTCGTCGGCGCATCGGGCTCGGGGAAGTCAAGCTGTCTGCGACTTGTCTTGAAGGAGGAGAAGCCGACCAGCGGCAGCATTCACGTGCTGGGGCAGGATCTGCGCTCCATCTCCAACCGCAAGGTGCCGTACTTCCGCCGCAACCTCGGGGTCGTCTTTCAGGACTTCCGTCTTCTGCCAAACAAGAGCGTGTACGACAATGTCGCCTTCAGTCTGCAGGTGATCGGTAAATCGCGTGGATTCATTCAGGAAGCCGTGCCTGACACCCTGAAAATGGTTGGCTTGGCCGAGAAAGCCCAGCGTCTGCCGCACGAGCTTTCAGGTGGTGAGCAACAGCGTGTTGCCATCGCCCGCGCCATTGTCAACAAGCCGCAAATCCTTCTCGCCGATGAGCCGACGGGTAACCTCGATCCGACGACGAGCGCGGGAATCATGTCGCTTCTCGAGCGCATCAATGCTGGTGGCACCACAATCCTGATGGCGACCCACGAGGCCGGCATCGTCGACCAGATGCAGCGCCGCGTGATCGAGCTGGCCAGCGGCCAGATCGTGCGTGATGAGCGCCAGGGCGGCTACGGGCGCACATCGGCGATCCAGACGATCACGACATCCGCTCCGGCAACCGCGAGCACCCCCGTTGCTGCTGCTGCGCCGACGACCGCGAGCACTGCGGCCCAGGTCGCACCGACGGCGGGTCCGACGGCTACGAGCCCGACTGCTACGAGCCGGTCGGCCACCAACCTGTCAGCGACCGGCCCGTCAGCGACCGGCCCGTCAGTGGTGAGCCGACCAATCACCAATCCGCCAGCACGTCGGTCCGCAGCGCCGGCTGCACCAGTCGCACCGCTGGCACCTCCGGCTGCTGTCCAGGCACCGTCGCGGCACCGGCCACCGGTTGCTCCGGTTCCGACCGCCCATTCGCCGTTTGCTCCTCCTGCTCGCGGTGCTGAGCAGGCCCCTGCGGCCCCATCCACACCAACGAGTGCACCGACATCCGTGCCGACACACACGGGCATGCACGCTGCTGTCTCGGAGCAGGACTCCATAACTGCCGATACCGGCATGCCCGTCATCCCCGCCCCCGAGCCGGTGCGTGAGTCGAACGTCGACACCCAGCCGCCAACGGATGCCGTGCGCACAATGGGCCGTCCGGTGCTGCCTGTTACCCAGCATGACGTTCCTGAGCAGTTGACGCTCGCCGAAAAACTGGGGCTGCGTGCCCCGGGAGAAAAACCTGACCACACCGGTGAGCAGAATGTAGGACCAACCCGATGAGACTTGCACTCGTTCTTTCCGAGGCTGCAAGCGGTTTGCGTCGCAATGCCTCGATGGTCGTTTCGGTCGTCCTGGTGACCTTCATTTCGTTGACCTTCGTCGGTACCGCGATTCTGCTGCAGATGCAGATCGGCCAGATGAAGAACTTCTGGTATGAAAAGGCCCAGGTCGGTATCTACATGTGCACGGCGATCTCGCCTGGCGAGACCTGTGCTGCTGGTGAAGCGACACAGGAGCAGATCGATGCGGTGGAAGAGAAGCTCCAATCTCCGACGCTCGCGCCGTACATCGACAAGTTCTACTTCGAGACGCATGAACAGGCGTTTGAGAACTTCAAGAAGCAGTTCGCCGGAAACCCCGTCGCCGACTACGTCACGGCCGATCAGCTCAACCAAACGTTCTGGGTGAACCTGATCGATCCGTCGCAATCCGATGTGTTGATGGAAGCCCTTTCCGGCACCTCGGGTGTCGAGAACGTGACTGATCAACGCAAGTATCTCGACCAGATCTTCTCGGTGTTGAACGTCGCCAGTTACACAGCGATCGGTATTGCAGCCCTGATGCTGGTGGCTGCGGTGCTACTGATCGCGACGACGATTAGGCTGTCTGCGTTCTCGCGTCGCCGGGAGATCGGCATCATGAGATTGGTCGGTGCGTCCAACCGGTTTATTCAAACCCCTTTCATCCTGGAAGGCGTGTTCGCTGCCCTCCTCGGTTCCTTGCTGGCCGGGGGTGCCATCCTCGCAATCGTGCGATGGTTCGTTCAGGATTATCTGACGGTCAGGCTCAATGGTTTCGCGTTGATCGGAATGGATGACGCGCTGATCGTCGTGCCGGTCCTGCTGATACTGGGTGCTCTGCTCGCCGCACTGTCAGCGAACTTCGCGATCAGCCGGTATTTGAAGGTGTAGTTGGCCTCACCGGTCTGGCGTGATGGCATCCGTCGTCGCGCTAGACTGGTGGGCTGCCCGGCAGATGCCGGCACACAGACACTAGATCGAGGAGAACTTCGTGCCCAGGGAACGTGGCGAAAAGGTCGTAGCGACCAATCGCAAGGCGCGTCACGACTATCTCATTGAGGACACCTACGAGGCCGGAATGGTTCTCAGCGGTACCGAGGTGAAGTCGTTGCGGGCGGGTCGAGCGTCCCTGGTTGACGGCTACGCGTTCATCGAGAACGGCGAAGCCTGGCTCGATGCCGTGCATATTCCCGAGTACACGGCCGGCACCTGGACGAACCATCCTCCGCGCCGCAAGCGCAAGCTGCTTCTGCATAAGCAGGAGATCATCAAGATCAGCCACAAGACCAAGGAGGGTGGATACACCCTCATTCCGCTGAAGATCTATTTCAGCGACGGTCGGGCCAAGGTTGAGATTGCAGTCGCCAAGGGTAAGAAAGAATACGACAAGCGCCAGACGCTCAGGGAGCGTCAGGACAAGCGCGAATCCGACAGGGCGATGTCGGCACGGAAGCACCTCGGAGACTAAGACCTCTATCTCGACAGGAGACCGGTGGGAATGAACACAGAAGTTCGCATACCAGTGGACGGCACATTCAATTTTCGTGAGCCGGCCGGTTTTCAGGCCACTAACGGGGTGATCCGGAGTGGTGTTCTCTATCGCTCTGATGCCCTGAAGGGGCTGACGGATCTCGGTCGCACGCAACTTGTCGAACTCGGTGTGCGCACCATCATCGACCTGCGCGATGACTTCGAGGTCAAGGTGCAGCCGGATGCCATCGACGACCTCGATATCGATGTGGTGAGCCTGCCGGTCTACGAGGGGACAGCGGCGGCGAACAGCGGGCCAGGAATCACCCTGCCTGCGATGTACGAGAGCATGGTGCTTGAACACGGCGCGATGCTGGTGAGTGCATTGCGCCTCATTGCAGAGCATGAGGACGGCGCGGTGCTCGTGCACTGTACGGCAGGTAAGGACCGCACCGGAATCGTGGTGGCGCTCGCACTTCGCGCTGTGGGTGTGGCTCGCGAGGTAGTCATTGCTGATTACGCGGTGTCTGAGCAGAACCTCAAGGGGGAGTGGCTGCACGAGATGCTTGCGCTGCTCGGGCGCTATGGCATCGAGGAGACGCCCGAGCTTCGCGCTCTCATGGGTGGCACGCCGCCCGACGTGATGGCGGGGCTGCTCGATCTCATCGACGAGCGCTACGGCTCGGTCGGAGACTATCTGATCTCGCAGGGGCTCACCGCTGCCGAGATTGCGGAGCTCGATAACACCTTGGTCGCATCGGCATGAAATACCCAGCGGATGTGTTGTAACATAAAAGGCTGCAGGGTACTGAACTAGTTCGGTGCACTGCATTGGTAATTCAACAGTGTGTGACAGCGACCCACCTTCTGCCCTGTTCAATGGCGCAAGGTGTGCATGGGGATGATCGGTTTCGACATTGCCTGCGCAATTGTGAGAAGCGGGTCGAGGATGCAGGGTTATCTCGTTAACGATCTCTGCAAAACAATAAGTGCCAATTCAAAGCGCACTGACTCTGCTTCTGCTTACGCCCTCGCGGCCTAAGTAAAGCACTTATAGAGTCCGTCAGACCGGGAATGCTCTCTACCCGGACCCTGGCGCAATTTAGAGAGATTGCTTCTACATTGAGCCCCGGGGTGTAGAGGGACTTAAACGAAGGCTGGGCTCGTCGGAGTAGGTGCCAGTGGCAAATTCCGGAGCCGAGTAGAACGATTTCACTGGATACACCCGTAGAAGGCACATGACCACAGCAGTGGACGGGGGTTCAATTCCCCCCATCTCCACCATTTGGTCGCTGTTACACACGTTGACGAATCAACCCGCGCTCCTCGTGAGTGCGGGTTTTTTCGTGTCGCGGGGTCTCGCCGCTCTGCTCCCAGCGGATGACAATGGGCAGAGTCGGCGTCGACGGGTCCAGCTGCTGGATGTCCGGCCGCAGGAAGGAAGCTCAGTATGACGGATCCCGAGCCTGCAGCTCCACGGCATCAGGCTGCCGCTCATCGCGTCGACTCCACGACATCCGCTGGCCAGAAGTCGATTGTTCTCGTACTGCGGGCGTACCGCACCGAGTACGCGATCTACGGCACCGTGCTGGTGAGCGCCCTGATCGCCGTCGGCTGGAAGTACAACACCGACCTTGAGGTGCTCATTTTCACTGTCGGAACGGTCGGCGTTTTCTGGCTCGCACATATCTACTCTGGCGTGGTCGCCGGGGAGAAACCGGAGGGCCCGCGCGCGCCTGCTCTGTGGCACGCCGCACGTGAATCGGCCCGCACGTCCGTCGGTATGGTGCTGGCCATGCTGCTTCCGGCGTTCATCCTGCTGCTGGCGACCCTGGGCATCCTCGACGAATATGTGGCCTACTACATCGCGCTGTGGGTAGGGGTGTTTGTGCTTGCGGTGCTCGGCTGGATGAACTCCATGCGGCGGGGCAATACCTGGCCCTTGCACGTGCTCAGTGCGGCCATCACTACTGCGCTGGGGCTCGGGGTGATCTGGCTCAGTACCTTGGTGCACTGAGCGCGCCCTAGGCTGAGGGTGTGAATTCCTCTGGAGCGGCGCCACAGTATCGACTTGAGCTGTTGCTATCCAAGCCACCACTCGGCTGGTTTCCGAAGCCGACAGTCGTTCTGAACGGACGCGGCCAACCTGCGCAGTGGGGGAGCGGCACCTGGCAGGTCACCGCAGACGATTCGGCCGTCATCAAAGTCTTCTTGTTCAACCGTATGTGGCGTTTCGGTGCAGCTGAACTGGATCTCGGTTCTGAGCGCCCTGCCCGGCTCGTCTATTCGGCGCCGTGGCTTCCATTCCTGGCCGGGAGGCTGCGCGTTCACTCTGGACGCTGACCTCGCTGCAGTTGAGTGCTATTTCGTGTTCAGGTGGTCGAGCACGCTCTTGTGCAGCAGGCCGTTGGTGGCCAGCGAGCTGCCGTGAGCGAGGTCGTCGTGCCCGTCGATGGTGGTGAATTGTCCACCGGCTTCCAGAACGATCGGAATCAAAGCTGCGATGTCATAGGGCTTGACATCAAACTCGGCGACCACGTCGATGAGTCCTTCAGCGAGCATCATGTACGGCCACATGTCGCCGTAGGCGCGGTCGCGCCAGACGGTGCGGGTGAGGCTGATGAGTCGGTCGAGGTAGCCGGCGTCATCCCACTGCTCGATGCTCTGGAAGCTCAGGGACGCGTCAGCGAGGTTGCTGACTCCTGACACGCGGATCTGACGGGGAGCTTCAGTGCCCTCTTGGATCCACGCGCCCGCGCCGATTGTCGCCCACCAGCGCTTGCCGAGTGCCGGTGCACTGACGACGCCGACAACAGGAACGCCGTCGATGGCCAGCGAGATGAGTGTTGCCCACACGGGCACCCCGCGCAGAAAGTTGGCGGTGCCATCGATGGGATCGATGATCCACTGGCGCCGTGCATCGCCGGCTGTGCCGTATTCCTCACCGAAGAAGGCATCCTCAGGACGAGCGGATGTGACGAGATCGCGGATTGCGCGTTCAACTGCGCGGTCGGCATCGGTAACGAACGTGCGGTCTGGCTTTGTCGAAATCTCGAGGTCAACCGATTTAAAGCGTTCGCGCGAAATCGCATCCGCCGCATCGGCAAGCCCGATGGCCAGCGCGAGGTCGTTTTCGAGGGTGTATTTACCGGTGTCAGTCACACCCCAAGACTAGTGAAAGCGGCGCAACACGCCGACGTGCACGCTCGATTGGCGCCACGATCAAATCTGATGCTATTGTTTTACCTCGGCCGGGGTTACAAGCTAAGGCCAGAAACAAGCACCTCTAGCTCAATTGGCAGAGCAACTGACTCTTAATCAGTGGGTTCCGGGTTCAAGTCCCGGGGGGTGCACCACCGAATCCCGTCTCGCAGGCTCCAAGCCGCGAGGCGGGATTTTTCTGTTGCCTACGCACCCCGATCGGGACGGGACATATCGCCCGTCGTCGGCTTTCCCTCGCCGGGTCCATAGCGCAGCAGCACGGTGCCTGTCTCAGACGCAATCGGAGTCGCCAGCAGCGTGAGCCCGAGCGGAGACCCAACAGGTTCGAACAGGCGCTTGCCCGCACCGAGCACGATCGGATACACCCACAGGTTGAGCTGGTCGAACAGGCCATCGGCCACCAGCGTGCGAGCGAAGTTGATGCTGCCGATGACGTGAACCTGCTCGTGGCGCCCGCGCAGTGTCGATATCTCTGCGGCCAGATCGCTCCCGAGCAGGTGCGAGTCGCGCCAGGGCAGTTCAGGGGTGCCTCTTGATGCGACGTACTTGGGAATCCCGTTGAATATTCGCGCGATCTCGCTGTCGGGCCCGTCGAGCTGATGCGGCCAGTACCCGGCGAAGATATCGTAGGTGCGCCGGCCGAGAAGTAGGGCATCAGTCGCTCGGATGCCTTCCATGATTTGTTCGCCATCGACTGCGCTGGCCAGCGGCGCCTGCCAGCCACCGAAGGCGAAGCCACCGTCGGTATCTTCGTCTGGACCACCAGGAGCCTGCGAGACTCCGTCGAGTGTTGTGAACAAGTCGATGAGAATTCGACCGGACATAGGGATTTCCTTTCGTCGTTGCACACGCCTCGCGGCCAGCCTGCGGGAGAGATCATCCCGCGTCAATGCCCGCTGTGCCATTGTTCGAAGCCGTCCACCTTTCTAGACTTCAGGGCAATAAAACTGACGTTGAGGAGAGCAAAATGGCACTCACATATGGGCTGCTTGCCCTGGTCGAAGCCAAGCCAGGAAAAGAACAGGATGTCTGGGACTTCCTGGAATCCGGTCGGGAGATCGTCGCAGGCGAACCTGGCACCAGAACCTGGTACGCCTTTCGAGTAGATGAATCGACATTCGGCATCTTCGACACATTCGAGACCGAAGATGCCAGGCAGGCCCATTTGCAGGGGGCGATTCCCGCAGCACTTGCCGAGAACGGCCCCGCCCTGCTGGCCAAGGATCCAGACATTAGGCTGCTCGACATCATCGCCGTCAAATAGCAGCGCCGGCGCCCTGGTCACCGGGGGTGTCGTGAGGTGGCCTAGGGCATGAAAGCTCGAAGGACTGCAACGACCCAGTAAGCGCCTGCCGTGGCCGCCACAAGCGCTCCGGCGCAGATTCCAGCCTTCTGCCCAATTGTCGTACGACGACGGAGGCGCCGTCCGCGCGAGCCAATCCTGAAGGTCGCGTCTGTACCTCCCATGGCAGTGATCTGGGCTCGGCGGAACGGATCGCTCATGGAGGTCCCGCCATCTCGGGCGTCCTGGTAGTGGATCGTCTGTTTGTTCAGCTTGCGTTCAAGAAACTGCACGAGCTCTGGAACGACCGAGAGGGCTGTCGTCGTTGCGAACGCGGCGGCCGGCGCGTAGATGAGGACTCGGTTGTCGACGAGCTCTATGTCGCATCCGGAAGCAGAATCAACCAGATGCGACATCACATCTGGGGTGAAGACATAGAGTGCGTCTGCCTCGTATCCGCGAGGGCAATACAGCGAAAAAGTCGCGTCGAAGTCGCCCTCAAGTGCAAGGCGTTGACCCTCGTTCAGTGCAATCCCTGCTTTGCTCAGAACGCCGTCAGTCGAGCTGATCAACACCATGTTCGGCACAGGCCGTGGCAACGTGATCACCACAAGCTGAACGTTCCGAACTCGTCTACCCATTGCCGACAGCGACCCGAACAAAAACGGGGTCAGAGAGGCTGTGGCGTCTATAACGTCGGTCATGATGACGCGCTTCGTATTGGCGAACAGCAGGCCGGACACGGGCGGATTCAGCACTCGCGCACGGTAAGCGTAGCCACCAGCGTCAGCCACGGTTCTCACCAACGATGCGCGATGGTGCAGCTGGCGGCTACTGCGCACTATTACGCTTTGCCGACCTGGCCGCCGAGTCGTCGAACAACCTCGAAGAGCGTGTCGTTGTCGTGCTCCTGGATCTCTTTGGCGCGGTCAGCTCCGACTGTGGCGTCGTTTGCGGTGTACGAGAGGTTCACCTTGTACTTCGTACCGTTGAGTGCAATCTGGATGCTGGGCATGAGTGAGTAGAGCATCACCTTCTTGACCTGAATGTCTGAGACCGGTGCGCTGTCGATGAGGTCTCCGTTGTCGCGCAGGAGGCCGAGGTGGCCTTCGTCGATCACGACCTGCCCCTGCTTGGCAAACCACTTCATGCCGGCCGTAATCGTTGCACCGAAGCCGCTGGTGAATTCAGGTGTAGTAGTCAATGTTCAGTTGCCCCTCGTTGGCGAATTTCTAGCTATCTTCGCGAACCATACCAGCCGATGAGCTCTGTCAGGTGGCCCCAGTACGTGGGCTGATCGGGAGTTTTGTTGCAGTCCTCGCCATCCTGCAAGGAGATCGTGGGTCTCAGGCGATCTCAGCAAAGGGCGTCGTGACAGCCTGTGTCGGCACTGACGGTTTAGGCTCAGCCCCATGGGTTCATCACCGGACTATCCCTTGGTCAGAGACGCCAGGGGTCGTGCGCTCCGCGACCTCCGGATCTCGGTCACTGACCGGTGCAACTTTCGGTGTGTTTACTGCATGCCGAAGGAGATATTTGGCCGTGATTTTCAGTACCTTCCGAAGTCGTCACTCCTCACCTTCGAGGAGATCACTCGGCTGGCCGGAATCGCTGCGCTGCACGGCGTCGAAAAGATCAGGCTGACGGGCGGCGAACCGCTGTTGCGCGTGGGTCTGCCCGATCTGGTTGGTATGTTGAGCGCGATTCGGACCTCTGACGGGCATCCGCTCGATATAGCTGTGACCACGAATGGCTCTGCATTGGCGCACCTGGCTCCCGCGCTGAAGGAGGCTGGGATGTCCCGCGTCACCGTATCGCTCGACTCGCTTGATAACGCCACGTTCACCGCTATGAACGACGTCGACTTTCCCGTATCGCGGGTACTCAAAGGGATCGATGCTGCACGTGACGCTGGCCTGGCCGTCAAGGTGAACATGGTGGTCAAGCGCGGCTTCAACGACCAGGACATCCTGCCGATGGCCCGCCATTTCAAGGGCACCGGCCACATCCTGCGATTCATCGAGTACATGGATGTCGGATCAACGAACGGTTGGACGATGAACGAGGTTGTTCCTTCGGCTGACGTCATTGCTCGAATCACCGCTGAAATGCCGCTCGAGGTGATTGTGCCGAACTACAGCGGCGAGACTGCGGCCAGATGGCGCTATCAGGATGGCGGCGGCGAGATCGGCGTGATCTCCAGCGTCACCCAATCGTTCTGCGGCAGCTGCACCCGGGTGCGCGTGTCAACAGAGGGACGACTCTTCACCTGCCTGTTTGCGACTGAGGGGCACGACCTGCGCGGCCTGATGAGAAGCGGATGCTCAGACGAGCAACTCGGCGGGTTCCTGGCAAATATTTGGCGGGCCCGCGACGACAGATACTCAGAGCTTCGAAGCGCGCAGACACCGTCAATGACCGGCCGTGCGAAGAAGATCGAAATGTCGTATATCGGAGGCTAAGGCCGCCGAGCTATTTGTCTTCGGTGTCTTGCGCTGGAAGGTCGTCGATCTCTTCGTCGGCTTCGTCGGCTTCGTCAGCGCGGGTGCCCTCATCGAGTGTGCCCATGCCATCCGGGTAGCCAGCCTGGTCTGGATACTCAATATCGTCGGCGTGCTTACGCGCGTCGCCATTGTGTGAATCACTCATCGTCATCGCCTCAATCGCGCTTGGGCAGCTGCTGAAGTGCCCACGTGTTGCCATCTGGGTCTGCAAAGTACACGAAGCGACCCCAGTCCTGTTCATCGACTTCGCTGGCGTCTACGCCGGCCGTGATCAGCTGCTCTCTGGCCGCATCCGCGTCGGGAACAACGATCTGGATGCCCTTCTGCGAGCCGGGTTCCATCTCGGAGATTCCGACGCCGAAACAGATCGAACAGGCAGATCCAGGCGGCGTGAGCTGCACAAATCTGAGGTTCTCATTGACTACGACGTCGAAGTCGGCATTAAATCCGACCTGGTCGACATAGAAGGCCTTTGACCTGTCGGTGTCTGTGACGGGTATCGGAATGAGTTCTATCTTCCAGTCCATGTTGTGCGCTCTCCTCGTCGTGAAGCATGCGGTTTCATCGCTGTGCTGCCGAGGTTAGCGCTGTCACTCTGGACAGGCCAGAGGAAGATTGACTGGTTGATCGACTACGCGCACGCGCGCGTTTCGACCCATTCGTAAGTTGCTTCGGACGAGCGCGGCGGGTGGGTGGCGAGAAGCCACATCCCCGAGACGGTCCGACCTCGCTGGTCAACCGGATCAACAAGAAGCGCGGGCAGATCGCCGTGCCTGTCTGGTACGAGCATGATCCGCGGGGGGTACTTATTCAGGTGCGGTCCACGAAGCGCTGCAGCAATAGTTCCGGATTTCATGGGGGACACCTTTCGCTCTGCGGTTACAGGCCACTATCGGCAGACGGGTCACCTGCGTAAGGGGGCAAAGGGGCACGGGTGCCGATTAAACGCGTGTGCACCGGATGCCAGGCATCCGGTGCACACGTGCGAGTCAGTCGAGCAGACGACTCCAGCGAAGCTGCTTACTGGGCTGCTGCCGCAGCTGCGGGGGTTGTGGCCAGAATGTCGATGACAAAGACCAGGGTGTCTGTGCCGCTGATGCCGGCGCTGGAGTTACCGGATTCTCCGTAGCCTTCTGCCGGCGGGATGGTGACCAAGACCTGCGAGCCAACGGTCTGGCCGACAAGGGCTGCCTTGAAGCCGGAGACGACAGCGTTGGTGCCCAGCGTTGTCGGGCCTGTGGTCGGCCAGGAGCTGTCGAAGGTCTCGCCGGTTGCCCACACCACGCCGGTGTATTCCAGCGCGACTGAATCGCCATCGGCGACGACGGTACCGTCACCCTTCTTGAGCACAGAAACCTTCAGGTCGCTTGGCGCTTCGGTATCGGGGATCGTGATGGTCGGCGAACCGTCCTTCGCGAGCTTGACCGTGGGAAGGCCATCCTCTGCCGGCTGATCGACGCCTGTCGCCTTGGACGGCACGACCTCGTTCACGTCAATGACGAAGATCATCGAGTCATCCGCCGTAACGCCGAAGTCGGTTGAGCCCGTTTCTCCGAATGCTTCGTCAGGAGGCATGATCGCCACGACGCGGTCACCTGCTACGGAGCAGTTGAGGGCCTTGACCAAGCCGGTGATGTACTGGGAGTCGTCAACGGTGAGCGTGGCGGTGGCCGCCTCAGCCCCGTAACCAGTGCTGTCGATGGTCTCGCCAGACGTCGCGTTGTACGCAGTGTACGAGATCTGCAGCATTGAACCGTCGCCGGCAGTTTCGCCGCCATTACCCTCGATCGCGACGGTGCGCTCTGTGGTGTCGACGTTGAGCGGGGAATCGAATTTGACAGTCGGCTCTGTGCCGAAGTCGCCGCTCACCGCGATGGCATCAGAGCTTTCGCCCGACGTGGTGCATTTGTCGGTCACCGAAGCAGCGTCTGTGCTTTTAGCGTCGTCTGCGCCGGTGCTGCAGGCGGTCAGCGCGAGAGTGACGCCAACGATCGTGAGAATTGCGGGGAGTTTGGGCACTAGAAATCTTCCTATATCAGGGGTGATCGAAAATTCGACTTGCCTAGAATGCCCGGTTTACCTTCGAAGAACCTAAGTGTGACCTGAGTTAGTCGGGAGTATCGGAATTAATCCTGCTTGGTCAGGGTGCCGATGGAGTCGCCTGATGCGCCCAGGACAGTCATGATTTTGCCGTCGAGAGTCGCAGATGCTGCTTCGGACAGCCATGTGTCGACGTCCTCGCAGGCCATGCGCGTCGAACCCAATTCGGTGAACGTGATCGTCGTCTCGTTCTCTGCGATCCAGCCGCCGACGAGTCGGTTGCAACCGTCAGAACCGGCAAGGGATCCGTCGTCGGTGAGCTCCAGATAGGCATCGCCTGAGTCTGGGGCTGCTCCCCACACGCCTGCCGGGGTCGCGGCAGAGTCAGCTGCGGCACATCCGCTCAGGAGGACGACTGATGTGGCGAGCGCGAGGACGATGAATTTAGCCTTCATGGTCAACACCATAGTGGGCTTCGTCGGCGTAGCGGGAGGGAGTCCGCTGGTCAGTCGTCACAACCTCTGGCCGTCAAAGCCTCGCCGATCGCATCAGCGGCATACAGCGAGCGCACGACGACGGGGACCGCCAGCGCGAGCAACGAACCCTGAGCGCCACGGGCTTTTCTGGCCTCGAGCACCTCGGTGACGATTTCGGCGATGAGTGGAATGCAGCGGATGGTGAGCGCGACAAGAAGTCCGACCCGATCCGTGTCGATCCAACGCCGGAAAGGCCGAAGCAGTATCTGGAAGGCTTCGAGCACCGCAGTGACTGTCGTAGTCAGAGTGAAGAGCGCGGCGAGGGCAACGGCAACAAGCAGTCGGCCGGCCATCAGCCCGGCAACCAGCCAGCCGGCGAAGATGACCTGTAGCGGCACAGCAATAATCAGAAGCCACAGGACCGGGGCGACCTGCCTCCAGAGCACGCGAAGCGGCACCCCGGACAGCAGTGTGAGGACGACGACCGCGAGCAGCGCGCCTGCGAGATACCGGGGATCTGGAATGATGCTGACGCCGATTACTCCCAGTGAAAGCAGTGCGAGCTTCAGCAGAGTCGGCGCGCGGTGCACGAATGAGGTGCCGGGGTGATAGAGGCCGATCACCGAAGAAAACCGATCATGCCAGCAGCTCTCGGTAAGCGCTGAGCGCAACCTGCGGGGTGTCATCTGCAACGACACGGCCATCTTCGAAGACAAGTACCCGATCGAATCGGTCGAGCAATGCCAGCTGGTGGGTGACAATGATGACCTGCTGACTCATCGTTTCGAACTGTTCTCCGATCAGTCGAGCATTGCGCGCGTCAAGCAGAGTTGTCGGTTCGTCTGCCACAATCACCTCTGGTTCGGCCACGAGTACGGAGGCCAGCGCCAGAAGTTGCTTCTGCCCCCCTGATAAACGGTGGGCCGGGTGGTCGGCGTGGGCGGTGAGCCCGAAGCGGTCGAGGGAGGCAGCTGTCCGTGCTGCACTCTCGGCTGCAGTGAGCTTGTGTCTACGCAGAGTGAATGCCACGTCTTCCTGCACCGTCGGCATCACGATCTGATTGTCTGGGTTGGTGAAGATGAAGCCGATGCGGCTGCGAATAGCCTTCGCATTCCGTGCAACGTCGAGGCCGTCGACAGACACCGTGCCGGTATCGGGGGTGACGAGGCCGTTGATCAGGCGAGCGAATGTCGACTTGCCCGATCCGTTGGCGCCGACGACACCGATGCGGTGCTCCGAGAGCGTGAGATTCAGGTCGTCAAGGACACGACGATCGCCGAACGAGTGCGAGACGCCGTCCAAACGGATGATGCTCACGGGGTGACCTGGGTGGAAACTGCCGTCTCCCGGCGCGAACGCCAACCGCGCGGAGCGATCAACCCGGGGTATGCCTTGTGCACCTGGCGGGCAACCAGAACCGTCACGACCGCCTTGAGCACGTCGCCGGGCAGGAACTTGAGGCTGTCGATGAGTGCTGCCCACAACGGCATTCCGAGGTTCAGTGCGGTGACCGGAACTCCGATGAGGTACACGGCAACGATCCCGCCGAGGAGCGTGGCGCCAAGGGCCGGCCAGAACGGATAGCGCGGAAGCAGGCGGGCGGTGAAGAATCCGATCACCACGACGCCGAGCAGCCAGCCGTATGGGTAGCCGGCAGACGGAGAGGTGGTAAACCACACCAGGCCGCCGCGTCCACCGGAGAACAGCGGTAGCCCTGCGGCGGTCAGCGCCAGAAAAAGCAAGACCGCAAAGAAGCCCTTGCGGGCTCCGAGGATCGCACCGGTCAACATCACGCCCAGTGTCTGGAAAGTGACGGGTACGGCACCTGCACCGATGCTGAGCGCGCCAGGCAGGCCGAGGGCTGCGATGAGGGCAGCGAAGATTGCGATCTGGGCCAGGTCTCTGGCTGTCAGCGTACGTGAGGTCATGTCTTCAATTTAGGATCCGGCGTTTGGAGAGTATCGACGAGGATCTACAAAGAAATCATTGGTTTTCTATAAGGTTTGATTTTCGACGCGCACGAGGACCGGCGCGGCCACTGCAATGGCATCGGCCGCCCGCACGAGCGCCAGGTGGGACAGCGCCTGAGGGGTGTTGCCCGCCTGATGCCCCGTCGTCACGTCATACTCCTCAGATAAGAGGCCGACGTCATTGACAAGCCCGACAAGCTTGTTCATTAAAGCAACGGCATCCTCACCGCGCCCCGAGGTCGCGTACTGTTCAACCAACCAGAACGAGCAGGCCAGAAACGGATGCTCGCCGGGCGCCAGACCGTCGACGGCGGGATGCGTGCGATAGCGAAGCAGCAGGCCATTGCGCATGAGATCGCTTTCGATCGCAGCAACTGTGCCGAGCATCCGAGGATCGGTAGCTCGGCAGTAGCCGACCTGGGGAAGAGCGAGCAGCGAGGCATCGACGTCGTCTGAACCGAAATACTGCACATAACTGTTGCGCTGGACGTTGAAACCGTGTTCCTCGATGTCGCGGCGCACTTCATCACGAAGGGCGCTCCACCGCTTGAGCGGTCCGACGAGGCCGAACTCGGTGACCGCACGCACAGCGCGATCGAACGCTGCCCAGACCATGACGCGTGAGTGAGTGAACGCTCGAGCGGGGCCGCGTACCTCCCAGATGCCGTGGTCTTCACGACGCCAGTTGTCTTCAAGGAACTTCATCAGAGCCCGTTGGAGTGGCCAGGAGTACTCGATCTCATCGACGCCAGCCTCCCGCGCCGCGTGCAGAGCGATCATCACCTCGCCGATGACGTCGGCCTGGAACTGGGTGACAGCACCGTTTCCGATCCGCACGGGAGATGCGCCCCTGTACCCGGGCAAGCTGGGGACCTCCTGTTCAGGCAGGTAGCGTTCGCCGGCCAGGCCGTACATGATCTGCACGTCGTTTGGGTCGCCTGCGATGGCACGGAGCAACCAGCCGCGCCAGGCTTCCGCTTCGGTTTCGTATCCGTGTGACAGCAGCACTTGCAGCGTGAGTGCTGCATCACGGAGCCAGACATAGCGGTAGTCCCAGTTGCGAGATCCACCGAATTCTTCTGGTAGTGACGTTGTTACTGCGGCGACAATCCCGCCGGTGGCCTCGTGGGATAGCGCGCGCAGTACCAGCATCGACCTGACGACTTCGGCATGGAATCTGCCGTCGTGGCTGCAGGTGCGCGCCCAGTCGTTCCACCAATCGGCAGTTCTCTTCATCACCTTCTGAACGTCGACAGGGCCTGGTGTGCGGTGGTGGGACGGATACCAGGTGAGCTGCAGATCGACTTTCTCGCCGGCATCGACGGTGAAGTGGGACTCGTGGCGGTTATGGTCAGCGCGCATGTGTGGCCCGCGGATGACGATCGCGTCTGGGCCGGCGATGGCGATGATGCCGTGAGTGAGTTCGCCTGTGAGCTGCCGGACCCACGGAACGACAGAGCCGTATCCGAACCTGAGTCTGAGATCCTGCTGCATGTTGACGGTGCCCGAAATTCCGCGTACCCAGCGCACGACATCGGCGCGGTGGTCGCCGTGCGGCATGAGGTCGAACACCTCGACCCTGCCGGTGCTCGTCGTCCATTCAGTGCGCAGGATGAACGTGTCGTCGACGTATGACCGGGTGCAGGTCGCTGTCGGATCGACGGGGGCAAGAAGCCACCTGCCTTGATCTTCGGCACCCAACAGCGCTCCAAACACGGAAGGGGAGTCGAACCGGGGCAAACACATCCAATCGATGCTGCCGTCTGTTCCCACCAGCGCAGCTGAGTAGCTGTCGCTGATGAGCGCATAGTCCTCAATATTGAGTGCCATCTCTTCATCCTGACACGAGTGAAGGAGATGGCACTCAGAAAAAGTTGCTCTGGCTGCTAGCGGCGGCCCACCCGACGACGACGGTCGTTCTTGCCCCGCAGATCGCGGTTGAGGCGTCGGTCACCGTGGTAGAGAATGGACGACCAATCGATCGGCTTGTTCGGATCGACGACGGGCTTCTCTGTTACTGCCGGAGCCTTCTTGTCGACGTACAACCAGCTGACGATGCCAAGCCATGTGTCGACGAACGAGTTGCGGATGCCGATGTAGACGACAGTCGCATAGGCGGCAAGCGTCGCGTTGAATGCGGCGAACAATGCGTTGCCCCAGTTCTGCGCGTAGACGTCACGCACGAGCGTCAGGAGCGAGAAAGCAATGATCAGGTACGGCACGACGACGTAGAGCACAGGGGCCGCAGTGCGGTCCTTGACCTTCGGCGTGCGCACGAACGGAATCTTTTCACCGGTGAGCGCCTGCTGGATCGACTTGAGCACTCCGGCCAGGTTGACAGGCAGGAGCACCAGGTTGAAGCCGTAGATACGCAGGATGTCGCTAAAGCGGTGACCGCAAGCGCGCAGGTCGGCGCCCATCGCCAGGAAGTACGGCAGCGCGGCAAGGAACACGACAGGGGAGAGGAGTCGACTGTCATACGGATAAGCCAGCAGGAACAGCAGCCCGAAGCTCGCCCACGCGATGGATGCCATGTAGTTGATGCGTAGCCACAGCTCGCGCATCAGGATGCGTTCGCGGCGGAACTTGCGTTCTCTGACCTGATCCCACAGCTTGGGCAGGATCAGTAGGCCACCGTTTGCCCAGCGACGACGCTGTACGACGAGCGAACCGAAGTCGGGGGGCGTTGCCGAATAGCTCAGGCGCTCTGGGTAGTTCATCAGGGTCCAGCCGTGAGTGCCGAGGTCGACGCTCGATTCGGTGTCCTCGATGACAGTGCGGTCCTGGATGTATGTGGCGATCTCGAATCCGCCGATGTTCTCGATCTCGACGATGTCTTCGATCGCGCGCTTGCGGATGACGGCGTTTGCACCGACCCAGAAGGTAGCGCCGTAGTAGCTCATGCCCTGGTGGAGGATGTGCTGGAGGTCGGTGGTGGCTCCGGCAATGCGCTCGATTCGGGTCGGAGCGCCGCGGAACGATGAGTACGGAGTCTGGGTGACGGCGACACGCTCGTTACCAGGTTCTTCTAAGTAGTAGACCAGGCGTAGGCAGTAATCGCGCAGCAGCAGTGAGTCGGCATCGAGGGTCAGCAAGTACGGGCTGTCGGCAACAGCGAGGTCGGCGTCGGATGCATCAGCAGTCTCGCGGAGCACGACACCGTTGGCCGTCTCTTCTTCACGCCAGTTGCGTCCCATCAGGCCGATGTACGAATTGAGGTTCATTGCCTTGTTCGCCTCGTGCGAGAGCGAGGCATACTTCTTGCGCTGGAAGCTTGTCAGCTTCGCGGTGAACGTCAGCTCGAGTCTGCGGCGCATCTCGAAAACACGATCGATGTCTGGGTACTCCCGCTGGTCGAGCGAGGCGTTCAGCGCGAGCAGGTTCAGCCGGAGCTCAGACGCGAGCGCCATGAGTACCTGATCGATGAAGAACTCATCGACATGGTCTTCCATCGGCTCGTCCGCTGCCATCTCTTCAAGCCAGACAGCGGCGTACTCGTAGTCGGCAGCCAGCTCTTCGACGTGTCGACGCTCTAGGGATACGCCACCGGCGCGCTCGGCGCCCAGCTCTTCTCGTGCTGCAGCGAAGCGTGCTCGAGGCGCTTCGAGCGCACTCTCGATCTCACCGGGAATGCGCAGCGTTGCCGCGAGACGTTCGCGGTCACTGTCATTCGCCTGATGGGGAGAGTCGTCGACGAGCAGAACGATACTCACGTTCGGGAACTCCTGCAGCGCAGCTGACCACAGGGTTCCGCGCACCACCGCTGGTTCTTCTGCGTATGAGGGCACGAGCACGGTGACGGCACTGTCGTAGTCGCGGAAGTGCCGATCGAGTTCAGCGCGGGGAACGCGGACATGGTCGCGGAAGCGATACAGCGCACCCTGACGGGCAAGGAGGTACATGAATGCTGAGAACGTCAGGAAGGTGACAACGATCAGGTAGCCGATCGCTTCCATGGTGAAGCGGAAGCCACTGGGGTTTTCGATGAATTCACGGACGATCGTCGTGAGCACATAGCTCAGCCAGAAGAGCACCGTCGCAAGCATGGCCAGTCGGCCCCACATGATTTTGCTGGCGCTCGGCCGCGGATGCATGATCGACAGTGGTTCTGAGCGGCGCTCGGAACCCCACTGGCGTTTTCGCGCGCGCGTTTGCTCCACTTGGATAGTCATATTCCCTGTTGTCCCCGTATTTTCGTTCTTCACGTCGGTTTAGAGGATACGGGACAATGAGGGCGCTTCAGATATGCGACTATGGGTCGAGGAGTGATTGTGCCCGAACGCGTTCGCCTCCATATCTTTCCCATCCACTCTGTGAGGTTTTGTGTCTTCGCGTTTTCCGAATCGCCGACTGTCTATAACGCGCGTCACCGTGTTGCTGGGAATCATTGCCGGCGTGGGATTTGCTGGATTCCAGGGCTGGAAGTGGTTCGAAAACGAGACGTCACCCACCACTGACGCCTGGTTCGGCAGCTATGTAGATGTCACGGCGACTCCGCAGTTCAACTTCGGGTCACCCCGAACGGATGCTGACAAGAACGTCGTACTGTCGTTCATCGTCGCCGACAATGACGACGCCTGCACGCCGACCTGGGGTACTGCGTACACGCTGCCGGAAGCCGCAGACCAGCTGGATCTCGATCGCCGTCTTGCGCGACTTGAGCAGCAGGGCGGACAGACAATGGTGTCATTCGGCGGTGCGATAAACGACGAACTGGCGATCACCTGCACCAACCCCACAGAGCTGAAGAAGGCATACAACGCGGTCATCGACCGCTATGACATCTCGTCCATTGACCTGGACATCGAAGGAAGCGCACTCGACAACACCGCTGCAAACGAGCGTAGGGCTACCGCGATCGCGCAGCTGCAGACAGAGCGCGCTGCAGCAGGCAAGCCTCTCGCTGTCTGGTTCACACTTGCCGTCACCCCAGACGGCTTGCCGATCGCAGGCACAGACCTGGTCGCTGGAGCGCTCAAGGCCGGCGTTGAGATCACCGGCGTGAACGCGATGACGATGGACTTCGGCAGCAGCAAGCCGGACAAGCAATCAATGATCGATGCTGTGACCTCGTCGCTGACCGCCACCGAACGTCAATTGGGTGTGCTGTACAGCCGCGCTGGTTTGAACCTGACTGAAACCACGTTGTGGAACAAGGTAGGCGCAACGCCCATGATCGGCCAGAACGACGTTCCCGGTGAAGTCTTCACGCTTGATGACGCTCAGGCGCTGAACACATTCGCGCTCGAGAACAAGGTCGGGCGAGTATCGATGTGGTCGTCCAACCGCGATCAGAGCTGTGGCCCCAACTACGACGATGTCAGCAGGGTCTCTGATTCCTGCAGCGGTATTGAGCAGGGGGAGAGCAGCTTCTCCGCCATTCTCGGCGACGGGTTCACGGGGACTCCTGACTCTGGCGCCGGCATCAAGACAACTGACTCACCGAAATCGGACGAGGACCTCGCCGATGACCCGGCTACGAGCCCGCACCCGATCTGGTCTGCCGATGCGTCGTATCGTGCCGGAACGAAGGTTGTCTGGCACCGCAACGTCTATGAAGCCAAGTGGTGGACCAAGGGAGACCTGCCTGACAACCCCGTGTTGCAGTCGTCAGAGACCCCGTGGCTGCTGATCGGCCCTGTGCTGCCCGGCGAGACACCGATTCCGGTTCCGACGATTGAGCCAGGTACCTTTCCTGAGTGGGATGGCAACACGATCTATCTCAAGGGCCAGCGGGTCCTGTTCGACGGTCTTCCCTATGAGGCGAAGTGGTGGAGCCAGGGTGACAGCCCCCAGGCGGCAGAAGTCAATGCAGACGGATCGCCGTGGATGGCTCTGGATGCCAGGGACGTGCTGAAGGAACTGGGAGCCAGCAGCGCGGAGCCCGCAGTACCAGCAGCAACTACGCCGTAGCGAAAGCCGTTAGTCGTTGGCCGTAGCGAAAGCTACGCGACGAGCCGTTCGTGAAGCTGGGCGTCGACGATGTCGGCGTCCAGCGTTGCAGCACTGTCGTCAGCCGTTGTGACAACTGCCATTGCCGTGGCGCGCTCAATCGGATCGGCCCAGACCGAGATAGGTGCAGGAGTCCACGGAAGCGCTGCGGGCTCGGCGGTGACTTCACCACGAAGGATTGCCTTCTGAGAACGCAACTGTGCTGCGAGGATCTCGGCGATCTGGTTCGTCTTCAAGCCGTGGAAGATAACGTCTGTGTCATCTTCGGTGCGAGGAGTGAGCGTCCACGACCCACCAACGCCGATAAGTTCGGCAAGCGTGGTGTGGATGGTCTCTAAAATCTGCTCATCGCTGAGTTCGGGGGCCGCTGGTTGGACAACGGGGGCGACACGACGCCGACGACCGAACATGATAAGCCCCTCTCACTCTGACTACAGGCACTGATACAAGTGTCTGTCACGAGAGCGAATTGGCACCCCTGACACGCCGCACAGTCATGAGAGGGCAGTAAAACAAAGGGGTGTGTCAGCTGTCTAGGCGTCGCTCCTTGGACTCCTCGACAACTGTGCCGATGGCGATGGCAGCACCGATCGCCCAACTCACCCACATCAGGATGAGTCGCCAGTCTTTTGGTCCGTGCCTCGTGGCCTGGACGGTGCTCCACCCGCCTGTCAGGACGCTGAGCATGGCCGTGCTGAAGATGAATTTTCGCATTGTTGCCTCCGTGTTCAACGCTACCGGCAACCGCGACCGGTCGACCACAGTGCCCCAAAAATCATCCACTGGTAGTCTGGAATGAGCAGCAAGGTGCGAACCCAAGCGCTCGCACCGGAACGGATGTGTCATCGCAATTCCAGCCGAACTCAGAAGGCCACATGCGAACTCAGGGACCTTTTCCCTCGTAGTGGTGTCCAACCGTCTTCCCGTCGATCACTTCGTGAACGACGACGGAACCGACGGGTGGTCTACGTCGCCCGGTGGGCTGGTGACAGCACTTGAGCCCTTGATGCGCGCCTCTGATGGCGCATGGGTGGGCTGGCCCGGCGTCGCTGACAAAGAATTCGAGCCATTCGAGAACGACGGAATCTCAATTGTTCCCGTCACGCTGAGTAGCGCAGAACTCGAAGAGTATTACGAGGGGTTCTCCAACGACACTCTCTGGCCGCTGTACCACGACGTCATTTCCCCTCCTGCGTTCCATCGTGAGTGGTGGGAAGCCTACGTGCGCGTCAATCGACGATTCGCCGAGGCTGCGGCAGCAGTGGCGGCAACAGGGGCAACTGTCTGGGTGCACGACTACCAGCTTCAGCTGGTGCCGCGGATGCTGCGCAGCCTGCGTCCAGACGTCGTGATCGGCTTCTTCAACCACATTCCTTTCCCGCCCTATGGCATCTACTCTCAGCTGCCGTGGCGCAAGCAGATCCTTGATGGACTCCTGGGCGCTGACCTCATCGGATTCCAGCGCATCGCAGACGCCGGAAACTTCACCCGCGCAGTGCGCCGGTTGTTCGGCTATGCCACGCGTGGTGCCGCAATTGACGTCGTAGATCCCGATGGCCGACCGCGCCGGGTGATCGCCAAGCAGTTCCCGATCTCGATCGATGCAGCGAGCTTTGAGAACCTGGCCAGGCGTCCCGACATCCAGGAGCGCGCCAAGCAGATCAGGGAAGACCTCGGAAATCCGAAGACGATCATGCTCGGCGTCGACCGCCTCGACTACACGAAGGGGATCGGCCACCGGATCAAGGCATACGGCGAACTTCTGCGGGAGGGTCGACTGAGCGTCGAAGACGTGACACTGGTGCAGGTCGCCAGCCCGTCGAGAGAGCGTGTCGGGGCATACATGGCCCTTCGTGACGAAATCGAGCTCGCCGTCGGTCGCCTGAACGGTGACTATTCAACGATCAGCAATTCGGCAATCAGCTATTACCACCGCGGCTACCCGCGTGAAGAGATGGCCGCACTGTACCTGGCCGCGGATGTGATGTTGGTGACCGCACTCCGCGACGGGATGAACCTGGTGGCGAAGGAATACGTCGCAGCCAGGTTCGACGCAGACGGCGTGCTGGTGCTCAGCGAGTTCGCCGGAGCTTCTGACGAGCTCAAACAGGCAATACTGATCAACCCGCACGACATCGAGGGTGTTAAGAACGCGATCATGCAGGCAGTAGAGATGCCCAAGCGGGAGCGGTCGAGGCGGATGCGTGCACTGCGCAAACGCGTCTTCGACAACGATGTGGCTACGTGGTCGGCCTCGTTCCTTGAGACGCTCACCGGGGGAGCCGCCGTTCAGGGCGGGGTGCCCGAGAACCTGGTCTCTGCGCTTCGTGAGCTGTCAGCAAACGAAACGCTGCTTGTCGCGCTCGATTTCGATGGCACGCTCGCGCCGCATGTCGACGAGCCAGACGATGCCAGGGCGGTCGAAGGTGCCCAGGATGCAGTGAAGCGACTTCTTGAGCTTCCCGGGGTGCGGGTCGCGCTGGTATCCGGACGGGCATTGGTCAGTCTGCGCCAGGTCGCCGATCCTGCTGACGGCGTTCTTCTCGCCGGCTCCCATGGCATTGAAGTGCAACTCGACGACTCTGGCCTCGAGATTGACCTTGACAGTGCCGAGCTCGAGCAGCTCGAGACGCTGGCCAGGGTACTTGAGCGCATCAGCGGTCCCGTCGCGGGAACCTGGATTGAGAAGAAGCCTGCAGGCCTTGCCCTGCACACTCGACAGGCAACGCCAGAAGACGGAATCGGCGTGCAGCGTGAAGCAAAGGCCCAGGTCGAAGAACTGCTGCCCGGCCTCACGATTCGTGACGGAAAGAACGTGCTCGAGTTCTCGGTGCGCGCAAGCACCAAGGGTGATGCCCTCGCACAGCTGCGCGAGCACACCGGGGCAGATGCGGTGTTCTACGCCGGCGACGATGTGACAGACGAAGACGCATTTGCTGAGCTCGGTCCCGACGATCTGGGCTTGAAAATCGGTCCAGGCGCCAGTGGAGCGCGGTTCAGGGTTCGTGGCCCTGAGGAGGTGGCACAGGTGCTCGCATTGCTTGCAGACTTCCGTGCATCCGCCGATGCGCATGGAGAAGCCAATGGTCCGAGCGCGGAATAGAGACAGCGTGCGGAGGTTCTAGACTCGTTGCATGTCTGAGTACGATCTGAAACCACGAAGCCGTGTTGTGACCGACGGTATTGAAGCGATGACCTCACGAGGCATGCTTCGTGCCGTCGGAATGGGAGATGCCGATTGGGATAAGCCCCAGATCGGTATTGCGAGTTCGTGGAACGAGATTACGCCGTGCAACCTGTCGCTTGACCGGCTTGCACAGGCCTCGAAAGAGGGCGTGCACTCTGGCGGTGGCTACCCGCTGCAGTTCGGCACAATCTCCGTTTCAGACGGAATCTCCATGGGGCATGAGGGCATGCACTTCTCGCTGGTGTCCCGCGAGGTCATCGCCGACTCTGTTGAGACGGTGATGATGGCAGAGCGCCTCGACGGCTCTGTGCTGCTCGCGGGCTGCGACAAGTCGCTGCCCGGCATGCTGATGGCCGCAGCCCGTCTCGACCTGGCCTCGGTCTTTCTCTACGCGGGATCGATCGCTCCCGGCTGGGTGAAGCTCTCCGACGGCACCGAAAAAGACATCACCATCATCGATTCATTTGAGGCGGTCGGCGCGGTCAAGGCCGGTCGGATGAGCGCAGAGGATGCCAAGCGCATCGAATGTGCATTCGCACCGGGCGAGGGTGCCTGCGGTGGCATGTACACCGCAAACACCATGGCGTCCGTCGCTGAGGCGCTCGGCATGAGCCTCCCTGGATCCGCTTCGCCGGCATCCGCTGACCGCCGCCGCGACTACTACGCCCACCGCTCAGGTGAGGCCGTCGTCAACATGCTGCGCCTCGGCATCACTGCCCGCGACATCCTCACCAAAAAGGCGTTCGAAAACGCCATCGCCGTCGCCATGGCCTTCGGCGGCTCCACCAACGTCGTGCTGCACCTGCTCGCCATCGCCAACGAGGCAGAGGTCGAGCTGACCCTCGACGACTTCAACCGCATTGGTGACAAGGTTCCGCACATCGGCGACCTCAAGCCGTTCGGCAAGTACGTCATGAACGATGTCGACCGCCACGGCGGTGTTCCCGTCGTCATGAAGGCACTCCTGGAAGCCGGGCTGCTGCACGGTGACGCGCTCACCGTGACGGGCAAGACAGTTGCTGAGAACCTCGCCGAAATTAGCCCGCCCGCGCTTGACGGCGAGGTCCTCCGGACGCTCGATAACCCGATCCACCCGAGCGGCGGCATCACGATTCTCAAGGGCTCATTCGCCCCTGAAGGCGCTGTGGTCAAGACAGCCGGCTTTGACGCTACTGTCTTCGAGGGCCCTGCCCGCGTGTTCGAGCGCGAACGCGGCGCCATGGACGCCCTGACAGAAGGCCGCATCAACAAGGGCGACGTCGTCGTCATCACCTACGAGGGCCCCAAGGGTGGGCCAGGCATGCGGGAGATGCTCGCCATCACCGCCGCCATCAAGGGCGCAGGCCTCGGCGCCGATGTACTATTGTTGACTGACGGTCGATTCTCAGGCGGCACAACCGGACTGTGCATCGGCCACATAGCACCCGAAGCGGTGGACGCAGGTCCCATCGCCTTCGTGCGCGATGGTGATCTTATACGGGTCGATATCGCAGCTCGCACGCTTGACCTACTGGTCGACCCTTCCGAGCTGGCCGCCCGCCGTGAAGGCTGGGCTCCGCTTCCTCCGCGCTATACCCGTGGCGTCCTCGCAAAGTACTCGAAGCTTGTGCACTCAGCCGCCGAAGGCGCAATCACAGGCTAACTCTGCGCTTACCATCCGCATTCAATGTAGGGATCTGATCACTCATGACCACGGAATCATCCGCCGTGCCAACCCCCTCCGCTCCGCCATCGACTGAACCGCCGTTGCTCACCGGCTCCGGTGCGATCATTCGTACGCTTGAACTGCTCGGTGTCACCGATGTCTTCGGACTTCCCGGTGGCGCTGTCATCCCGCTCTACGACGAGCTCATGACGCAGGACGCCGTCAGGCACATCCTGGTTCGTCACGAACAGGGTGCAGGTCACGCAGCAGAGGGCTACGCCTCGGCATCGAACAGGGTCGGCGTCGCCATCGCGACATCGGGCCCCGGTGCCACCAACCTCGTCACCGCAATCGCTGACGCGTACATGGACTCCGTTCCGTTGCTCGCCATCACCGGGCAGGTGTTCTCGACCCTGATGGGAACGGATGCCTTCCAGGAGGCCGACATCGTCGGCATCACGATGCCGATCACGAAGCACTCGTTCCTGGTGCGCAAGCCAGAGGATATTCCGGCTGCCATCGCATCCGCTTTCCACATTGCATCGACGGGTCGTCCAGGCCCTGTGCTCGTGGACATCACGAAGGATGCCCAGCAGAACACTGCGCCGTTCATCTGGCCGCCGAAGCTCGACCTGCCCGGCTACCGGCCGATAACGAAGGCTCACGGCAAGCAGGTTCAAGCCGCAGCGCAGCTGCTCGTCGACGCCAAGAAGCCGGTTCTCTATGTCGGTGGTGGTGTCATTCGGGCCAAGGCCTCTGCAGAACTGCTTGAGCTGGCAGAACTGACAGGCGCACCCGTCGTAACGACGCTGATGGCGCGTGGCGCGTTCCCCGACTCGCACGAGCAGCACCTGGGCATGCCCGGCATGCACGGCACCGTTCCCGCAGTCCTTTCACTGCAGGAGAGCGACCTCATCATCGCGCTCGGCGCGCGCTTCGACGACCGTGTCACCGGGAAGGCCTCGGAGTTCGCACCGAACGCCACCATCGTGCACGTCGATGTCGACCCGGCTGAGATCTCGAAGATTCGCATCGCCGATGTGCCGATCGTCGGCGACGCCAAGGACGTGATGGCCGACCTGTCAATCGCATTCGCCGAGGCGATGAAGGCATCAGGCACCTCACCTGACACCGCTGATTGGTGGACATACCTCAACGGACTGCGCGACGAGTTCCCGCTCGGCTACTCGGAGCCCACCGATGGTTTGCTTGCACCGCAGTACGTCATCAAGCGCATCGGTGAGCTCACCGGCCCTGAAGCCGTTTACGCTGCAGGTGTCGGTCAGCACCAGATGTGGGCTGCCCAGTTCATCAAGTACGAGCGTCCGAACTCGTGGCTGAACTCGGGTGGAGCCGGCACCATGGGCTACTCAGTTCCGGCAGCCATGGGCGCCAAGGTTGCAGAGCCAGACCGGGTTGTCTGGGCGATCGACGGCGACGGATGCTTCCAGATGACCAACCAGGAGCTCGCAACCTGCACGCTCAACAACATCCCGATCAAGGTTGCGATCATCAACAACTCGTCGCTCGGCATGGTGCGCCAGTGGCAGACCATGTTCTACGACGGACGCCACTCGTTCACCGACCTCAACACCGGACACGACACCCGCATGGTGCCCGACTTCGTGAAGATGGCCGACGCGTACGGTGCCCTCGGCATCCGGGTGACGAGCGCAGACCAGGTCGATGACGCCATCAAGCTCGCGCTGGCGACCAACGACCGGCCCGTCGTCATCGACTTCATCGTGAGCCGGGATGCCATGGTCTGGCCGATGGTGCCGCAGGGCGTCAGCAACAGCTTTGTTCAGTACGCAAAAGACAAGTCACCGACCTGGGACGAGGAGTAAATATGAGCACACACGTTCTGAGCCTCCTCGTAGAGGACAAGCCAGGCCTCCTGACCCGCGTCGCAGGGCTCTTCGCCCGTCGCGGCTTCAACATTGAAAGCCTGGCCGTCGGCCACAGCGAGATCGAGGGATTGTCTCGCATCACGATCGTTGTCGACGTTGAAGACCAGCCGCTCGAACAGGTCACCAAGCAGCTGAACAAGCTGATCAACGTGATCAAGATCGTCGAACTCGATCCGGCCCAGGCTGTGCAGCGCGAACACCTGCTGATCAAGGTGCGCGTCGACAACACCACGCGGTCGCAGGTGCTGGAAGCAGTAACCCTGTTCCGTGCCCGCGTCGTCGACGTGTCGACGGATGCACTCGTCATCGAGGTCACCGGAGATTCCGGCAAGACCCAGGCGCTGCTGCGCGTGCTCGAGCCCTACGGCATCAAGGAGATGGCGCAGTCAGGTCTCCTGGCCATTGGCCGTGGCTCGAAGTCGATCACCGATCGCGTTTTCAAGAACTGAATTTCCGCGAGGCCCTTGGGGGTCTCGACATGCTTGACCAACGATAAACACAAGGAGAATCACCCGTGTCTGAGATTTACTACGACAAAGACGCCGACCTGTCGATCATCCAGAGCAAGAAGGTTGCCGTCATCGGCTACGGCTCACAGGGTCACGCCCACGCCCAGAACCTCCGCGACTCCGGTGTCGAGGTCGTTGTCGGCCTGAAGGAAGGCTCGAAGTCACGCGCCAAGGCTGAGGAAGCCGGCTTCACTGTGCTTTCTGCCGCTGAGGCATCCGCCTGGGCAGACGTCATCGTCATCCTCGCTCCCGACCAGGTGCAGCGCCACCTGTACGCAGACGACGTGAAGCCGAACCTGGCTGAGGGCAAGGCTCTCGTCTTCGGACACGGCTTCAACATCCGCTTCGGTTACATCGAAGCTCCTGAGGGCGTCGACGTCGTCATGGTTGCTCCCAAGGGACCTGGCCACACCGTTCGCCGCGAGTACGAAGCCGGCCGTGGCGTTCCCGTCATCGTCGCAGTCGAGAAGGATGCATCGGGCCAGGCCTGGCCGCTGACCCTCAGCTACGCCAAGGCGATCGGTGGCCTTCGTGCCGGCGGCATCAAGACCACCTTCACCGAAGAGACCGAGACCGACCTGTTCGGTGAGCAGGCTGTGCTCTGTGGTGGCGCTTCGCAGCTCATCCAGTACGGCTTCGAGGTTCTGACCGAAGCCGGCTACCAGCCGCAGGTCGCATACTTCGAGGTGCTGCACGAACTCAAGCTCATCGTTGACCTCATGTGGGAGGGCGGCATCGCCAAGCAGCGTTGGAGCGTCTCTGACACCGCTGAGTACGGCGACTACGTCTCGGGCCCGCGCGTCATCGACCCGAGCGTCAAGGAGAACATGAAGGCAGTTCTCGCTGACATCCAGAACGGTGCATTCGCTGACCGCTTCATCAAGGACCAGGATGCCGGAGCTCCCGAGTTCCTCGCTCTCCGCAAGAAGGGCGAAGAGCACCCGATCGAGGCAACCGGCCGCGAGCTGCGCTCACTGTTCGCGTGGAACTCGTCGAACGACGACGACTACGTAGACGGCGAAGTCGCCCGCTAGTCACACCAGCTGTATAAGAAGGGACCAGTCGATTCGGCTGGTCCCTTCCGCTGTGTCAGGCTGTGATTATGATCCCCCTGCCCAACGCCGACTCTCGCAGGCGATGGGCAACGGCCGCCATGATCGGTGTGGTCGTGTACGTCGTGGTTGACGTGGTGCTGCAGGGGCTGCCGCCGCACTACAACCCGATCGTTGATGCCGAGAGCAATCTCGCTGTTGGTCCATACGGCTGGATCATGAACCTCAATTTCATCGGTCGGATGCTGACCACCGTGTGTATCGTTGCCGCCATCGTGCAGGTTCGACCGGCATCCGCGCTGCGCCGCGTGGGCGTCGCCCTGTTGTTGCTCGGGGGCCTTTGCTCTGGCGTACTCGCCTTCTTCCCGACGGATGTGGGGATGCCGGGCGAGATCGGCGTTGTTGCGACCACAGTTGCGGGAATCGTGCACCTTGCAGTGGCCGTGACCGGGTTCGTCGCTGCTCTCCTTAGCTGCCTGGTGCTCACTGTCTGGGTGCAGCGAAGCCCTGAGCTCCGTGCCGGTTACCGCCCGGCACTCATCTTCGCGATCATCGGCGGTGCCGGCTTGCTTGCGCTGGGAATGGCGATTCTGGTTGCGCCACAGTTCATCGGTCTAGCGGAGCGGATCTGTCTTCTCGGCATCCTCGGGTGGGTGTTCAGCGTGGCGGCTGCAGTCCGGTCAGCCCCCGCAAATCAAGCCATAGCTTCTCATCGCCCTGCACGAGCGTGAACAGCACATCAGCGCAGATGCGGCACCGCACGGTGAAACCGGGAGCGTCCGGGTATACGAGCGCCCTGGCGAGGACGCTGACGTCTCCGCACCCGGAGCAGCGGCCCGTCGCTGTCGTCATATCGCGGCCGAACAGCTCGATCAGTGGCCCGGCCAGGACATTGCCGTCAAGATGTTGCATCAGGCACCTCCGAATCGTTCGGTCTTGACCGCCAGCGGATCGTGACCGAGCGCGACAAGAGAGTCGGCGACGCTCTCGACAAACCCTGTCGGTCCGCAGACGAAGACAGCAGGAGCATCCGCTGCCGGTAGCGTCGCAGCCGCGAGGACGGCGCGAGTGGCCCGGCCGACAGGAATCGGCCAGCCGTCTGGTGCCTGACGGGTATAAATGAAAGTCACGTCGAGGAACGGCGAATCTGCACGCGATGCGAGTTCATCCGCGAAAAAGACATCGGCAGGGGAGCGCACCGAGTAGAGCAGTCTGAACTGCACTGGGCTCTCGGTATCGGCGTGCGCGCGGATCATTGCCATCAGCGGGACGATTCCGCTGCCGCCGCAGATGAGCTGCACCGGCGCACTCGTTGCGCCGCCATCCGTCGTTGTCTCGTCACCCGTCGGCTCCCAGACGAACCAGGCGCCGAGCGGGCCACGGATTTCCAACTGGTCGCCAGGTTGTAGCTCCTGCACGAGATAGGGGGAGACCTCGCCGTTCGGTACCTCGTCGACTGCCAATTCGATGCGAGGTGCCGTGCCCCAGGATGCCAACGAGTACGAACGGACAGCGGTGTAGCCGTCGGGGGCCGTCAAACGCACGTCGATGTGCTGCCCTGCGGCACTTCCGGGCCAATCTGGAACGTCGAGCGTTATCCTGCGTGCCGACGGCGTCTGTGACATCGTGCTGTGCACGGACGCCACGAGCCAGGCTCCGATGCGCTCTACCAATAGCGTTGCTCACGCCAGGGGTCACCGTAGAGGTGATAGCCGTTCTGCTCCCAGAATCCGGGGTCGTCGTGCTCCATCGTGGCCAGGCCAGTGACCCACTTCGCGCTCTTCCAGAAATAGAGGTGCGGAATGAGCAGCCGCGCAGGACCACCATGCTCGGCGGCCAGGCTTTCGCCATCGAATTCGAACGCGACCCAGGCCTGGCCATTGCGGAGATCGGCCAGAGGAACGTTGGTGGTGTATCCACCATAGGAATGGGCCATAGCGAACTCGTTGTGGGTCTCGACACCGTCAAGCAGCGTGTCGACTGAGACCCCGCGCCAGCTCGTGCCGAGCTTCGACCAGCGCGTCACGCAGTGGATGTCAGTGGTGACATCCTCGATAGGCAGCTCCATGAGTGCAGACCAGTCCCATCGGCGCACGGTGCCCGTCTCGGTGCTGATCGTGAACTCCCACTCATCCCTGGAAATGCGCGGAGTGGGGCCTGCCGAGAGCACCGGGAAGTCTTCAGTCAGATACTGGCCGGGAGGCAGGCTCGGATCCTGGTTGTGACTGCGTCCTGTGAAAGCGCGCGAGATGATTCCCATGGGGTACTCCTCAGCTCGCCAACACTCTACTGAGTGCTCGGGCGAATGTCTGCCCCGCACGGCCAGATTTCTTAAACATCGGATGTATAGAGGTAAGCTTGACGGCGATGTTGCCGGGATATCCGGTGAAGTCGGCAGTTGACGACGACTGGAAGGCACTGCATGGAGACAAAAGGTTGGTTCATTGAGGGGCGTTTTGGGCTCTTCGTGCATTTTGGTCTGTACAGCGGCGCAGCGCGCCACGAGTGGGTGCAGACCACGGAGAAAATCACTGACGCGCAATATCTTCCGTATCTGGAGAGCTTCGATCCCGACCTGTTCGACGCCACGGCGATTGCCGCAGCGGCGAAGGCTGCTGGAATGACGTACGCGGTACTCACCGCGAAACACCACGAGGGCTTCTGCCTCTGGGATTCAGCGTTGACTGATTTCACTGCCCGGAAGGCAAGCGGGCGCGACCTCGTCGCCGAGTTCGTGTCGGCGCTTCGGGAGGCCGGTCTTAAGGTCGGCCTCTACTACTCGCTGATTGACTGGCATCACCCTGACTTCACCATCGACTGGAACCACCCACGGCGTGATGACGCCGATGCAGTGCTGCAGAACGCGACTCGTGAGATGGAGCGGTACCGCGAATACCTGCATGGCCAGGTGCGTGAGCTCCTGACCGGCTATGGCCGGATCGACTACCTCTTCTTCGATTTCACCTATCCGGAGACCAAGCAGGGCTGGGTCGGAAAATCGTCTGAAGACTGGGCTTCCGCCGAGTTGTTGAGGCTGTGCAGGGAGCTCCAGCCGACGATCATCGTGAACGATCGTCTCGGAATTCCGGGGGACTTCGTTACTCCTGAGCAGTACCAGCCCACCGAGCCGCTGGTCGTCGATGGCAACCCCGTCGTGTGGGAAGCCTGCCAGACCACAAACGGATCCTGGGGATACGACAGGGACAACGACAAACACAAGAGCGCTGACCTGCTCATCCGGATGCTGTGTGATTCTGTCTCCATGGGAGGCAACATGCTGCTCAATATCGGGCCGAACGGGCGTGGCCAGATCGACCGAAGGGACAGCAGTGTGCTGGATGAGATCGGCGAGTGGATGGCACTGCATGGGCGCGCCATCGTAGGCGCCGGTCATGCGCAGTTCGATCCGCCACGTGAAGGTGTGTACACGCGCCGCGGCGACAAGCTGTACCTGCATCTATTCAGTTGGCCGATGGGCTTCGTGCACCTGCCTGGCCTTGCAGGAACCGCGGCGTACGCGCGTTTCCTGCACGATGGATCATGGCTGCAGATGTCAGAGATTGATCCCGATCAGGAGGCTTTGGTCACCAGGCCGGCCGGTCAGGCGGACGGCACTCTCACGCTGACCCTGCCCATTCGGAAGCCCGATGTTGCAGTGCCAGTGATCGAGCTGTCGTTGCGTTGATCTGTGGCTGTGTAGTCAGTCGGTCGCTGTGTCGAGGATCTTCTCGAGCACGAGGCGCCCTCCGCCGAGAAGCCCGGCATCGGGGCCCGTGCTGGCCGCTTCGATGCGCAGATTCTGGGTGACGAGCGGATGACAGCCCTCATAGACCCGGCTCCTCACTGCGGCTATGAACGGTTCGCAGGACGCCATTCCACCGGTGAGGAAGAGGGCGTCTGGGTTGAAGAAGTTTACGACGCTGCTAAGCACTTCGCCCAGGTAGGTTCCGGCAGTGCGGACCAGCGTGGTCGCAACAGGGTCGGCCAGTCGGGTGAGGGCGAGCACGTCTGCAGTCGTGCGCACCTGCACGTTCTGACGGTTCAGCTGCCTCACCAGTGCCGCGCCACTTGCCACCGTCTCCAGGCACCCTGTATTGCCGCACGAGCATGGCTCGGCTTCGGCCGCGGCTATCCGAGTGTGGGTGACATCACCGGCGGCGCCTGAGGCTCCGCGATACAGCTGGCCATTGACGATAATTCCACTGCCGATGGCCGTGCCTGCCTTGACCGTGATGCTGTGGTGCTCAGCACCCAGCTGCGCGTGGTGTTCGCCGAGTGCCATCAGGTTGGCATCGTTGTCGACGATGACGGGCACGCCAAATTCGTCTTCGAGCCAGTCGCCAACGGCGAATCCCGGCCAGCCCGGCATCCTCGAGGGCAGCTCGACGCTGTTGGTTCGTACGTCGACGGGCCCAGGGAGTGAGACGCCGACGCCTGAGATTCCCCTGTCACCCTGCGCGGACGACGCGGCCATGTCTTTCATCGCGTCGGCGACGGCGCGAAGCGTCTTCTCTGGCCCTTGGTCGACACGGACGTCGAGGCTCCGCGTCTCCAGAAGTGATCCGGTGAGATCGAGCCGACCGATGCGGACGTGCTGGCCACCGACATCCGCAACCAGGATCTGCCCTCGACTCTCGCTGAGACGGAGGACCCGGGGGCGGCGGCCGCCACGCGACTCGCCGACGCCGTCTTCGTGGATCACGCCAAGTTCGACGAGCTCTTGAACACGAAGTGACACCGTCGATGGAGCGAGCGACAGCTGTTTCGCGAGTTCGCTGCGCGATGTAGCACTGCCGAGCGCAATGAGCTCAAGGATGCGGCGCGATTGCTGTTGTGTCCCCGCGGAGTGGGCCGATTGTGTAGCACTGACCATCATTACTTCCTTTGACCTCGAACTAAGTAGACACTAGCGCACGAACGCCTCAATTGCCGGAAATGCCCCTGAAACATAGCCATGGCATGGTGATCCGTGAGCGACTTGGTGTAGTTCGGCCCTATCTGCCATGATGACGATATGCACCAAGTTGAGGAACTTGATTCGATCTACGAATTAAGTCCCTCGGTCCTATTGCGCTCAAAGACGAGCGGGTTGCCACAAGACACTTGACGGCAGGCTCAGTTGCTCGTGAGGACGCGACATATCTACCGATCCGGGATCAAAGATCCCGGTGCCTAGGAGGCGAAGTTCGATGAAGAAGATTCACGCTGGAGCAGTTGCGGTCGCAGCGTCCGCTGCATTGTTGTTGGCGGGTTGCAGCGGCGGGGCCGCAGGCGACTCAGCAGATGCCATTGTCATTGACATGTGGGCGGGAAGCCAGGACGACACCGATGCGCTGAACGCACAGCTCAAGATCGCTCAGGAAGCCAACCCTGACATCAAGATCGAGCTCCGCACCGCGCCGTGGGGTGACTTTTTCACCAAGATGACCACCAACATGGCATCAGGCAACATGGCATGTGTCACGGGCATGAACAGCGGACAGCTGGCAGCGTACAAAGACGGTTTCGCGGTTCTCACCGCTGATGACCTCGCGACTGCGGGACTTGTCGAGAGCGAGTTCGCCGAGGGCTCGTGGGACATCCTGAGTGACACCGGTTCGCTCTATGGCGTTCCATTTGATGTGTCCACCATGCTCACGTACTACAACGCAGACATGCTCGATGCAGCCGGTGTTGCCGCGCCTCAGCCTGGATGGACCTTCGAGGACTTCGAGGCGACAGCCAAGGCAGCAACCGTCGGCGGCAAGTACGGATTCGCCGTGGGCATGGGCGACTTCCAGTGGCAGGCACTTCCCATCGCCAAGTCAGGAACGCAGCCGGTCACCGAGGACGGCACGCTTGATCTGACCAACAAGAAGTTTGAAGACGCCGCAACCTGGTACAGCGACCTGGTCACCGTGCAGAAGGTGGCAGCGCCCGTCGGATCTGCTTCTGACACCGGCTGGGGCGAGAACCAGTACTCGGGCGGAAACGCAGCAATGGCTGTCGATGGCACCTGGAACGCAGTGGGCTACCTCGACAACGAGGCCGGTTTCACCGCCGGACTGACCACTCTGCCGACCGGTGATAACGGTTCACTCGGTCTCATCCTGGGATCGGGCTTCGGAATCTCGAAGGACTGTGACAACAAGGAGGACGCTCTCAAGGTTCTCGGATCCCTGCTCGGCACCGACGCTCAGGACTACATTGCCTCGTCAGGTCGTAGCTACCCGGCACGAGCAGCCTCACAGCCCCTGTACTTCGACTCCATCGACGAGAAGTTCCGCGACCAGGTGAAGGCGGCCTTCGAAGCAGCATTCGAGCAGGTTGAAGGACAGCGCGTCAGCGAGAACTGGTCAAAGGTCAGCCTGATGGTCCAGCCGCAGCTTGTCAGCGTATACAACGGGCAGGAAACCATGTCCAACGTGCTTGAGGCTGCTCAGCAGCAGTTCGGAAAGTAAGACCTTGGCCCTGGAAGCGAGGATCCCCCTCGACCTATCACGTACAAGTTCCACGAAACGTCGTCCGGGGGCGCTGACCAGGGCTGAGTCCCGCCAAGCGCTGGGCTTTGCAAGCCCAGCGCTTGTGGGAATCGCCATCTTCACCGTCGTTCCTGTCGTGCTGTCCATCGTGATGAGCTTTTTCGACTGGCCTACCTTTGGCGAGAAGACCTTCATCGGTTTCGACAACTACGCGAAGCTATTCACTGAAAGCCCGGACTTCTGGCCGTCGCTGCGCAATACGGCAGTCTTTGCCCTGCTCTACGTTCCGATCAGCGTCATTCTGTCTCTGATGCTTGCCCTCGCGCTGCATTCCCGTATTCGCGGCAGGGCAGCACTCCGCGTGCTGTTCTTCATCCCCGTCGTCACTCCAATGGTGGCAAACGTGCTGGTATGGAAGATGATGCTGCAGCCGCAGGGTCTCTTCAACGGACTGTCCCAGACCTGGTTCGGCATCGAACTTCCCAACTTCCTCGCCGACCCCCAATGGGCAATGATCATGGTCGTCATGATGTCTGTCTGGCAAGGCCTGGGCTACAACATGCTGATCTTCTCAGCAGCTCTCGAACAACTGCCGGAATCGGTGATGGAAGCCGCGAGTATCGATGGTGCCAAGGGGTTCAGGAAGCTCTGGAGCATCGTGCTTCCCATGGTCTCGCCCTCGCTGTTCTTCGCAAGTGTCATGACAATGATCACGTCACTTCAGGTGTTCGCCCAGCCACAGCTGCTGACTGGTGGCGGCCCCGGCAATGCGACCCAGCCCCTGGTGCAGTTCATTTACAACCAGGGCTTCAAATTCCAGGAGCTCGGGTTGGCCGCAGCGGCCGCCTGGATCCTCTTCGCAATCATTATCGGTTTGACCGCGGCCCAGTTCGGTGCGCAGAAACGTTGGGTGCACTATGAGCACTAGTACCGTCTCCATTCCTCGTACTCGTCGTCGCGAACGCGACGTCGAGCGTCACTCAGGCAACCCGCCCATGACGGTCCCGCAGCGCATCCGTCTTCTTTTTGCGCACGTAGGTATCTACGTCGCAGGGCTGATCTTCATCTCGCCGATCATCTACGCGTTCTTCTCCGCGCTGAAGCCCAACTCCGAGATGTTCTCCATGCCCCCGACACTCGTCGGATCAGAGGTCAAGTGGAGCAACTTCGCCGACGTCTTCGCGTACGGGCCGTTCCTGACCTACATCGGCAACTCGTTCTTCGTCTCGATCGCCGGCACGCTCGTGGTGCTCATCGTGTCAACGATGGCTGGCTATGCCTTCGGCCGGTTGCGCTGGAAGGGCCGCGACGCAATTTTCGTGATCTTCCTCGCCACCCTGATGGTTCCGCAGGAAGTCACAGTTGTACCGATGTTCATCGTTATGCAGTGGTTCGGCTGGGTAGACAGCTATCAGGCGCTCATCCTTCCGTTCGCCTTCACAGCGTTTGGGACGTTCCTGATGCGACAGTTCTTCCGGGGGATTCCGTACGAGCTGGAAGAAGCCGCCCGGATCGACGGTGCCGGCCCGATCCGCTCGTTCGTGCAGATCATCCTGCCGCTGGCGAAGTCGGGTGTTGCAGTGCTCACCGTCTTCACATTCCTTTCCTTCTGGAACAGCTACCTCTGGCCGCTCATTGTGACTGTTGACTACGCGGCACATGGCACTCTGCCCGTGGGTCTCGCCTCGTTCTCCGGACTCCAGGGCACCCGTTGGGACCTGCAGATGGCCGCCGCGATCATCTCAATGATTCCGACGACAGTGCTGGTGATTGTGTTGCAGAAGCACCTCGTCAAGGGCATCGCCATGTCGGGTCTGGGTGGGCGTTAGAGTGCCAGTCGTTTCACCCCCGTTCCATCAGCTCCACGCACCAGCCGAATTGGAAAACACGCTCATGCACTCGCAGTTTGTCGTCGCCGGAATCGATATCGGCGGGACGAAAACATCCGCTGTCCTCTGTGATCGTGCGGGTGTCGTACTCGGCTCCGCCGTTGTACCGACTCCCGCACGCGAAGGCGGGATGGCGATGAGCAATGCCGCTGCCGACCTGGTGCGACAGCTGACGGTTGAGACGGGCCTTGCCCCTGTCACTGTCGGCGTCGGCGCTGCAGGTGTCATCGACCAGGAAACGGGTACCGTCACCGCAGCATCCGAATCGTTCACCGACTGGGCCGGGTTTCCTCTGGCTGACGAACTCGAGGCAGCTCTCGGCCTTCGGGTCAGGGTCGAAAACGACGTCAATGCGTTTCTGCATGGCGAAATGTCGTACGGGGCGCTTGCCGGATCGAGGGATGCCCTCGGCATCACCCTCGGTACCGGCGTCGGCGGCGCCATCGCCATCGGCGGCGCGATCTTCACCGGCCCCCGCGGTGCTGCAGGTGAAATCGGCCACACCCCCGGGTACAGCGATATCGTCTGCACCTGTGGGCAGGTCGGTCACCTGGAGACACTCGCTTCAGGGCGTTCGATCAGTGCCAGGTACGGTGAGCGAACCTGCACCTCAGAGCTCGTCAGCTCTGAGCAGGTGGCAGACAGGGCCCGCAACGGCGATGAGGCGGCATTGGCTGTCTTCTCCGATGCCGGTCGTGCTCTCGCGCTGGCCATCGCCAGCGCCGTCAACCTCATCGACCTGCAGGATGTCGTTATCGGTGGGGGAGTGCGGGGAGCATGGGACCTGCTTGAACCCGTGCTGATGGCGACCCTCGACGACAACCAGCCGGTCTCCGGCTACTCACTGACCGTGCGTCCGAGCTCGTTGGGCTCACGTGCAGTTGCCCTTGGTGCTGCAGCGCAGGCCTGGCAGCTCGCCGACACGGCCTGACCGCACCGCAACCCCAGATTTCACCTGTGAAGGGACAGACAGCGTGACAACCACTGAATACGGGGAGAACCCCAGACCGGCACCACTCGACGCATCCGAAATCTGGTGCGGACCGCTCGAGCCCATCGAAGCTGGCGGCCTGGCTCGGCCGCGCATCGGAATCGGCGGAATCTCGATCGAGTCGAGCACGTTCTCACCACACATCAGCGGCGACGAGGCATTCACCGTCCGCCAAGGCGACGTGCTCATGGCCTACTACCCGTTTCTCACCCCCGGCAGCGAACTTCGCGAGGCCGCAGAATGGCTCCCGCTCACCCAGGGGCGTTCGCTCCCCGGCGGTGCTGTCGCCCGCGAAACGTATGACCGGATGAAGCAGCAGATTCTGGACGGCATCGCCGAAAACGCGCCATTCGATGGGTTCTTCTTTGACATTCACGGCGCGATGAGCGTTGTTGGAATGGTCGACGCAGAGGCCGATCTTGCCCAGGCCGTGCGCGGGGCGCTCGGCCCCGACGTGCTGATATCGACAGCGATGGACCTGCACGGCAATGTGTCCCGTGAACTGCTCGACGAGGTCGACCTCATCACCGCATACCGGATGGCGCCGCACGAAGACGCCTGGAACACCAAGGAACGCGCAGTCTTCAACCTGCTCGGCCAGCTGCGTTCATCGGTCGGCGACGACCCTGATGCTCGACGTCCGTACAAGGCCTGGCTGCAGGTTCCCGTGCTGCTGCCCGGCGAGAAGACGAGTACCCGCATCGAGCCTGCCGCCAGCATCTATGCCGAGGTTCCCCGTGTTGAAGCCCAGGACGGCGTCATTGATGCTGCCATCTGGGTCGGCTACGCCTGGGCAGACGAACCGCGCTGCCAGGCGGCGGTCGTGGTGACCGGCTATGACCGCGAAGTCATCGCGGCCGAAGCACGTCGTCTCGGACGGCTGTATTGGGATGCCCGTGCCGACTTCGGGTTCGTTGCTGACGCTCTACCCCTCGGCGCGTCCATCGATGCTGCGCTCGCTGCGGTGGATGAACGGCCTTACCTGATTTCAGATTCGGGCGACAACCCCACGGCCGGTGGAGCCGGCGATGTCTCCTGGACTCTCGGCGAACTACTCGCGCGCCCGGAGCTCACCGATGGTTCGGTGAGCGTCATCCACGCAACGATTTTCGACGCAGAAGCGGTTGCACGTGCCGTGGCAGCTGGAGTCGGCGGACACGTCGACCTGCAGGTCGGTGGGCGTATCGACCCAGGGCCGTCTGGCCCTGTTGCGCTTTCAGGAACCGTGTTCTCGATCACGCACGGCGACTCGGATGCCGGCGACCAGGTTGTCATCAAGGCCGGCGGGGTGCACGCAATCATCACCGAGCGTCGGAAGCCTTTCCACCACCTGTCTGACTTCACCATGCTGGGACTCAACCCACAGGCGACCGACATCGTCGTGGTGAAGATCGGCTATCTGGAGCCGGAACTCTACGAACTGGCCGTCGGCTGGAAGCTGGGACTCACTCCCGGGGGCGTCGACCAGGACTTGCTGCGCCTCGGCCACCACAGGCTCGCGCCGGGTGTCTTCCCGTTTGATACAGACGGCCGAGAGCCGTCACTCACCGCCATCGTCACCCGTCGCGGCGAGTCCGCCGTCGAAAGCCACTGAGGAGAATTCCGTGCTCAACTTTGAGACTCGCACCGGGCCGAAATTCGGCGCAGATGCACCCATATACCCGACCCAGGGTGTCCCGGACTGGTATCGCGATGCCAAGCTCGGATTCTTCGTGCACTGGGGCCTGTACTCGGTGCCCGCGTGGGGCACGACACACGGCGAAGACGGCATACCCGTCGAAGACGCATATGGGCACCACCAGTACGCCGAATGGTACGGAAACACCGTGCGCATCGACGGTAGCCCGACCAAGGAACGCCACGAGCGTCTCTACGGTGTCGGCACCAGCTACGAAGACCTCGCCGATCTCTGGGATGCACGGGACTTCAACGCAACATCGCTCGTGGGTAACCTTGTAGATGCCGGTGCGAAGTACGTCATCCCGACGACCAAACACCACGAGGGATTCTGCCTTTGGGACACCAGGACGACAGGCTTCAACTCTGTTCGCCGCGGCCCGCGTCGGGACCTGATCGGTGAGATCAGTGAAGCCACTCGTGCAGCCGGGGCCAAATTCGGTGTGTACTTCTCTGGGGCGATCGACTGGCACGTCAGTAACTTCCCCGCCATCGAGTCGGACACCGACCTCTTCCGGTTTCGCCGGAACGATGCGAACTTCGCCGAATACAGTGCTGCTCAGCTGGAAGAGCTCATCGAGCGCTTCTCTCCTGACGTGCTCTGGAACGACATCGACTGGCCGGACGGCGGAAAGGCGCACGACGAGTATGGCGTCGCTGGCCTGCTTGCCCGTTACTTCGAGAAGATCCCTGACGGCGTAGTCAACGACCGCTGGGGAGTGCCGTACCACGGCTTCCTCACGCGTGAATATCGTCACGTCGACGGCATCATGGACACCCCGTGGGAGTCGACGCGCGGCCTCGGCTTCTCGTTCGGCTACAACCAGGACGAAGGGCCTGAGCACACGCTGTCTGGCGACGCCCTGACTCGCCACCTCGTTGATGTGGTGAGCAAGAACGGCAACCTCCTGATCAACGTCGGTCCTCGCGCTGACGGATCAATCCCCGAACTCCAGTTGCAGAGCATGCAGGCGCTTGGCCAGTGGATGCGCACCAACGGTGACGCGATATACGGCACCCGCCCGTGGCTGCGCGCCGGAGACAGCACAATCGGTGCTCCCGTTTCATACACGCGTTCAGGCAACACGGTGTTCGCTCTCGTTACCGATCCCAGCGCCGGAATCCTGACGCTTGCCGACGAGTTCGAGGCAATATCGCGTGTGCAGTGGTTGGGAGCCGAGGCTCAGGACGTGTCTGCAGCGACAGCTTCCGCCCGCGCATCCGTCGCCATTCCCGGACACCTGCGCGGAGCAGCGGTTGCGGTGGCCGCAATCGAGGTAGCGTAACGACCGCACCCTCGCGCACCCCGACCTTTGTGCACACACTCCAAGGAGAGCAATGCAGTCTCGTACACCCGCCGTTGAAATCGCAGTCCAGGATGTCGATGGGCTCTGCATTGCCCTCAGAGGTGGCGCTGATCGCGTCGAACTCTGCAGTGCATTGGGCGTCGGCGGACTGACCCCGTCGATCGGTACCATCGAGTCCGCCGTTGAAGCGGCTGACTCGATGGGGCAGTCAGGATTCGTGCATGTTCTCGTGCGGCCCCGGGCCGGCGGCTTCGTCTACTCGCCGAGCGAGATCGACACCACGGTGCGCGACATCCGGGCGGCACAGCGTGCCGGCGCTGGCGGAATCGTGATCGGTGCGCTGACACCTGACAATCTCGTCGACGTCGTCGCCACTCGCGAGTTCATCGCGGCAGCCGAAGGAATCAACGTCACCTATCACCGTGCAATCGATGCGGGGGGAGACCCGCTCGCCGCGCTCGACACGCTGATCGACCTCAAAGTCGATCGTGTGCTGAGCTCAGGCGGAGCAGCTCAGAGCCTCGACGGTGTCGAGGTGCTCGCTGCAATGGTCGAGCGCGCAGCCGGCCGCATCCAGATCATGGCCGGAGGTGGCGTCACGATCGGTGGCATCCGTGCACTGATCGAGGCGGGAGTTGACGCTGTACACCTGTCGGCGAGGCGCGTCGTCGACACCGCGGGGCCGAGCGGCCCTGGTGGGGGAGCAGCAGCATACGACGTGACCGATTCCGCGCTGGTGGCCGCCGCGGTGGAAGCGGCGCGCAGTACTGTTGAGGCATGAGTTCTGAGCGAGACGACGATGCCCTGAACTGGGCCGGTGACGACGATGCAACCCTCGTCGTCGGACAACCCGGGCGAGTGTCGAGCGGCAGCGATTCAGGGGCCGAGACGACAGAGCTTCCCGACGGTTGGACGACGGTTGGCAAGCCGGGAGCGGTAGGGACGGATGCGGCGGATGAAGCGACCACACCAGTAACCCACGACGGTGCCCCCGCCACTCAATCATCGATTGCTCTGGTCGGCATGGGAATCTTCGCCGGTATCTACCTGCTCTACATCGTGGGCTGGTACATCGGCACGAACCGCATCGGCAACCCCATCAGCGACCCCGTCGGTGAGTTCATGTTCTCGCTCGGCGCCTGGCTGGCCATCGCCTCACCGCTTGTCTGGTTCGCATCCGTTTATTGGCTGACGACCACGAGGCCGAGGCTTCGCCTGCTGTGGCTGTTCCTGGGTTTGATCCTGCTCGCACCGTTCCCCTTCATCTTCGGCGTAGGAGTCACCTCATGAGCGACGCGGTAGTGCCTGCAGACACCACGGACACAGCCAAGGTCGTCCCGGCGCCGCTCTGGCTCTCTGCGACCCTGGCCGTCGTGTTCGGCCTCTTCTACGCGTATGACGCGTGGGAGGGCGTCGGCAATCTGGTTGGCGTGAACATGACTGCACAACAACTCGACACCCAAGTATCAGCGTTCGGGTGGACGGTGCTGATCGTGGGCGTCCTGATGCCGGTGCTCGTGTTCGCGCTGGCATTCTGGATGGGCCGCAAGCGCACTGCTCTCGTGCAGGCCCTCATGTTGTTCGTCGGGCTCTGCCTGGTCGCTGCGCTCTCACTCGACATCCTTGTCGTATTCAGTTTCGGCCGCCTGATCGTCTAGTCCGTCTAGTCCGTCTAGTCCGTCTAGTCCGTCTAGTCCGTCCAGGCCGTCTAGTCCGTCCAGGCCGTCTAGGCTCCGAGCGATTGCAGGCTCGGATGCTGTGCCACGGCCTCGAGTCCGCGCGTGCCGAAAACGGTCATCACTGCCGCTATCGGAGCATTCGTCCCGCGAATGCGTAGTGGGGGAGACATGACACCGAACTCGCAGACAAGAGCCCACTCACGAACCTCTGGATAGACAGCGGTCATCGCCGAGTAGTGGAAGCTCATCCACTGACCGTTCGCGAGGCAGATCAGCCGGTGGTTCGTGACAAGTAGGCGGACCTGCTGCCACTCGCGCCATTGCGAGCGGGCTGCCGCCTCCGCATTGCGGCGGCGGGCTGCGTTGGCCATGCTGTTGACGGCCAAACCAGCAACGACGAACGCAGGAGGGCCGATGAAGAACCCGCCACCGCTGTTGTAAGCCACATCCTGGCCGTAGTACCTCTCATACTCGACAGGTACGTCGAAGAAGAAGACCTCGCCGGGCTCAGGCACCACGTCCCACATCTGAACTGTGGGAGGAACTTCGCGCCGCAGAAGAGAAGCGCGCAGTGCGCCGGCAGCGTTCCATCCCAGCTCGCTCTGGCGGTTCTGCAGAAGCTGAGCAGTTTCACGAGCGGTGATCTGATCCTGGTAGAGCCGCCCGTTTCTCCAACGCAGGTGTCGTTTCATTCCGGGAGATCCTCACGTTGGAAAGTTCTGATCTGCAGCAGACTGCGCCGCAGTTGGTCAGGCTGTCACAGTTCTTCTGCTCATCTGAGCAGCCGGTAGAGTTGCATTATCTGGCGCCCCATTGGTGTGGCGCAAGCTCCTGTCTGTTCGCAATCGAAGGAACCACTTTAGTGTCGAAGCCAGTTGTATTGATCGCCGAAGAACTTTCACCCGCCACCGTCGATGCGCTCGGTCCTGATTTCGAAGTCAGGAACGTAGACGGCACCGATCGTGCGGCTCTCTTGTCCGAGCTGGCCACAGCGGACGCCATCCTGGTGCGATCTGCAACCAAGGTCGATGCTGAAGCAATCGCCGCGGCGCCCAAGCTTAAGGTCATCGCCCGTGCAGGAGTCGGACTCGACAACGTTGACATCAAGGCAGCAACCGCGGCCGGTGTCATGGTGGTCAACGCACCGACATCCAACATCATCTCGGCCGCAGAGCTGACCGTCGGCCACATCCTGAGCCTGGCCCGTCACATCCCGGCCGCTCACGGTGCCCTCGCTGAGGGGCAGTGGAAGCGCTCCAAGTACACCGGCGTCGAGCTTTACGAAAAGACGATCGGCATCATCGGCCTCGGCCGCATCGGTGCGCTCATCACGGCCCGTATGCAGGCATTCGGCACCAACGTGATCGCGTACGACCCCTACATCACGTCGGCACGCGCCCAGCAGCTCGGCGTCACGCCGGTCAGCCTCGAAGAACTGCTCGAGCGTTCAGACTTCATTACCATCCACATGCCGAAGACGCCGGAGACCACCGGCATGATCGGTGCTGAGCAGTTCAAGCTGATGAAGCCGAGCGCGTTCATTGTCAACGTGGCTCGCGGCGGCCTGATCGATGAGGATGCGCTGTACGACGCACTCACCACGGGCACCATCGCTGGTGCCGGACTCGACGTGTTTGTGAACGAACCGCCTGTCGGCTCACCGCTGCTCGGTCTGCCGAACATCATCACGACGCCGCACCTCGGCGCATCAACCGACGAGGCGCAGGAGAAGGCCGGCGTTTCCGTCGCCAAGTCAGTTCGTCTCGCGCTGTCAGGCGAGCTCGTTCCGGATGCCGTCAACGTCGCAGGCGGCGTCATCGACCCGTACGTCCGCCCCGGCATCCCGCTGCTCGAAAAGCTCGGCCAGGTCTTCTCCGGCCTCGCCGGTCACAGCCCACTGACCAGCGTCGACATCGAGGTTCGCGGCGAACTCGTCGAATACGACGTGAGCGTGCTGAAGCTTGCCGCCCTCAAGGGAATCTTTACCAACGTCGTCAGCGAGACCGTCTCGTATGTCAACGCACCTCTGCTCGCCGAGCAGCGTGGCATCAATGTCCGCCTGATCACCGACGCAGAGTCGCCCGAGTACCGCAACGTTCTGACGCTTCGCGGCGCGCTGGCTGACGGTTCGCAGGTGTCGGTATCCGGCACGCTCATCGGCACCAAGCAGACCGAGAAGATCGTTGAAATCAACGGCTACGAGGTCGAGGTCCCGTTCGCCAAGCACCTCATCGTGATGCTGTACACAGACCGTCCCGGCATCGTTGCCGTCTACGGCCGCGAATTCGGCGATGCCGAGATCAACATCGCCGGCATGCAGATTGCCCGCCACGAGGCTGGTGGAACTGCACTCAGCGTGCTGACCGTCGACTCACCGGTTCCGGCCGGCCTGCTGGCATCAGTTCGCGACGCGATCGACGCAACCGTCATGGTTGAAATCGACCTGACCGACTAACGTCAGGCCGTATTCTCGGCCGCACCACATGGGGCTTCGCGTGGAGTGCTGATCTGTCACAGTACAGTTGTTGTACAGATCATTCACAGACACACGGAGCCCCATGTCGCGTCAAATCAAGCTCGCTGTCATTCCCGGAGACGGGATCGGTCCAGAGGTAATCGCTGAAGCCATTAAGGTTTTGGACGCTGCCACAAGCGGGGAAGACGTCACATTCGACAAGACGCACTTTTCGCTCGGGGCTACACGATTCCTGGAGACGGGCGACGTGCTGACCGATGCCGACCTCACCGCGATCGCAGAGCACGATGCGATCCTGCTCGGTGCCGTCGGCGGGCAGCCTGGTGACCCGCGCCTGCTCAACGCAAACATTGAACGTGGCCTCCTGCTCAAGCTGCGCTTCTCGCTCGATCACTATGTGAACCTTCGCCCCAGCGTTCTCTTCCCCGGCGTGGCCAGCCCGCTCGCGGCTCCCGGAAACGTCGACTTCATCGTCGTGCGCGAAGGCACAGAAGGCCCGTACGTCGGCAACGGCGGAGCTATCCGCCAGGGCACCCCGCACGAGGTGGCCAACGAGGTCTCGGTGAACACCGGCTTCGGAGTCGAGCGCGTTGTGCGCCACGCCTTCGAGGTTGCGAACGCTCGCCCGCGCAAGACGCTCACCCTCGTGCACAAGACCAATGTGCTGGTCTTCGCCGGTAGCCTGTGGCAGCGCACAGTCAACGCGATCGCGTTCGAGTTTCCCGACGTAACCGTCGATTACCTGCACGTTGACGCTGCAACGATTTTTCTTGTCACAAATCCGAGTAGATTTGACGTCATCGTCACGGACAACCTCTTCGGCGACATTCTCACCGATCTGGCAGCCGCAATCAGCGGAGGCATCGGTCTCGCGGCCTCCGGAAATATCAACCCCAGCGGTCGCTTCCCCAGCATGTTTGAGCCGGTCCATGGTTCGGCGCCAGACATCGCGGGCAAGCAGCTGGCCGATCCGACGGCAGCAATTCTGTCGGTCGCGCTTCTGCTTGATCACCTGGGACTTGCGGATGCCGCAGCACGAGTGAGTGCAGCTGTGACCGCTGACATTGCAGACCGTGCCGGGAACGGCATTCAGGCGGGGCCGCGCGGTACCGCCGATATCGGCGATTCGATCGTGCGTCGTCTCACCGAACCCGCATAGAACTCTCCTGTTTTTCGCCTGACAGATTGGGACTCACATGAGCCAGACAGATTCCACCACGTACCCACTCCACTTCGCCCTTACTCCATCGCCCGATGTGCGCGCCGAGGCCGAGCGCGAAGCGATCCTCGCTGATCCTGGCTTTGGTAAGCACTTCACCGACCACATGGTGACGATCGACTGGACGATCGACGGCGGATGGCATGACGCCCGTGTCGGCGCGTACGGCCCGCTTCAGCTCGATCCGGCATCCGCTGTGCTGCACTACGCGCAGGAGATCTTCGAGGGGCTGAAGGCGTATCGCCACGAGGACGGATCGATCTGGACGTTCCGTCCCGCGAAGAACGCCGAGCGTCTGCAGCGCTCTGCCCGTCGTCTCGCTCTTCCGGAGCTCTCGGTCGAGGATTTCATCGAGTCGGTTAAACAGCTGGTGCAGATCGACAGCAGTTGGGTGCCGAGCACTCCTGAATCGAGCCTCTACCTGCGCCCATTCATGATCGCCAACGAGAACTTCCTCGGTGTGCGAGCGGCTCAGGCTGCCGCGTTCTACGTGATCGCCAGCCCGGCTGGCGCGTACTTCGCCGACGGCGTTGCGCCGGTCAAGATCTGGCTGACCACCGAGTACTCCCGCGCAGGCCGTGGTGGTACCGGTGCGGCCAAGTGCGGTGGCAACTACGCCTCGTCGCTGCTGCCCCAGATGGAGGCATACGAAAACGGCTGCGCCCAGGTGCTGTTCCTCGATGCAGAAACCGGCAGCCACGTTGACGAGCTCGGTGGCATGAACGTGTTCTTCGTGTTCGGCGAAGCCAACACGCTTGTGACGCCGCGCCTGACGGGCAGCATCCTTGAGGGTGTTACCCGCGACAGCATCCTGCAGCTGGCTCGTGACCGCGGTATGACGGTTGAAGAGCGCGACGTGAGCATCGACGAGTGGCGCGACGAGGTGGCATCCGGTGCGATCACCGAGGTGTTCGCCTGCGGCACAGCCGCTGTGATCACGCCCATCGCCCAGCTGAAGAACGCCAACCTCGAAATCGGGGATGCCGACGCACCCGCCGGTGAGATCACGCTGGCACTGCGCCAGGAGCTGACCGACATCCAGTACGGCCGCCTGCCCGACCGTCACGGCTGGCTGACCAGGCTTGACGCCTAGGCTCACGCCGCTAACCGCACTGCTATAAGCGCACTGCAATACCCGCATAACCAGCACTACCCGCACACGAAAGAAGATCCCCATGAAGATCGCACGCTTCAGCCACGACGACGTCATTGCATTTGGCATCATCGACGACGATGCCCTCGTGGTGCTCAAGGGCGATCCGATGTTCGCCGGCTTCGAGCCGACGGGAGCGCGGGTTCCGCTGGAGGATGCGAAGCTGCTCGCGCCGGTGATTCCCCGCTCGAAGGTCGTCGCTGTCGGTAAGAACTACCGTGACCACGCCGCCGAGATGGGCGGGGATGCACCGGCTGAGCCGTTGCTGTTCCTGAAGCCGAACACCGCAGTTGTCGGGCCCGACGACAATATCGTGTTGCCGCCGCAGAGCTCGCAGGTCGAGCACGAGGGTGAACTGGCAGTTGTGATCGGCAAGATCGCGAAGTCGGTCAGCGTTGAGAGTGCGCTTGACTTCGTGCTCGGCTACACCGTCGCCAACGACGTCACGGCGCGTGACCTGCAGAAGTCCGACGGCCAGTGGGCCAGGGCCAAGGGTTTCGATACGTTCTGCCCGCTCGGCCCCGTTCTCGAAACGGATGTCGACTTCGCGACAGCAACGATCGAGACCAGGGTCAACGGCGAGGTGCGCCAGTCGGGCAAGCTGAGTGACATGGTGCACTCGGTTGCCGACATCGTCGCGTACGCCTCGAGTGTCTGGACGCTGCTTCCTGGTGATGTCATCCTCACCGGAACTCCGGCAGGCGTCGGCCCGATTGTTGACGGCGATGTCGTCGAGGTTGAGGTGTCCGGAATCGGAACGCTGCTGAACCCGGTCGTCCGCCGGGCGTAGTGCTCGAGGTCTGGGCGTTCGTTCCGTTCGTTGTCTTCGTCGTCTACGTATGCACTGGCCTGCTTCGGCGCGCGATCGGTCTAGGAGTCGCCCATTTCAGTAATGGCGGTCATAGTTCAACGGTATTCCCGAATGCGGAATCCACGAGGCGTTGAGACCGAGAAGAGACGGCACGAGCATCAGCCCGCTCACCGGCGGCACTCAACTAGAATTGATCCCGATGTCTGAGAACACTGCACACCCATTCTCCACCGCAACCGGCACTGATGTGCGCGTGCGGTTCTGCCCGTCGCCGACCGGAACGCCGCACGTCGGCCTCATTCGTACCGCCCTGTTCAATTGGGCGTACGCGAGGCACACCGGTGGCAAGATGATCTTCCGCATCGAAGACACGGATGCCGCGCGCGACAGTGAGGAAAGCTTCGGCCAGATCCTCGAAGCGTTGCGCTGGCTGAAGCTCGACTGGGACGAAGGCGTTGACGCCGGCGGACCCCACGGGCCGTACCGCCAGTCCGAGCGCTACGACATCTACCGCGATGTCATCGCGAAGCTGGTCGAGTCCGGCCACATTTACGAAAGTTTTGCCACCGGCGAAGAGATCGAGGCACGCAACGTCGCGCTCGGCCGCGACCCGAAGATGGGCTACGACAACTTCGAGCGCGACCTCACCGAAGAGCAGAAGACTGCATACCGTGCAGAGGGCCGCTCGCCGGCACTGCGCTTGCGCGTGCCGGACGAAGACCTTTCATTTGACGACCTGGTTCGTGGCGAGATCACCTTCCCCGCCGGCTCGTTCAGCGACTTCGTTGTGGTGCGCCCCAACGGACATCCGCTGTACCCGTTCGTCAACCCCGTCGACGACGCGCTGATGGGCATCACGCACGTACTGCGTGGCGAAGACCTGCTGTCGTCCACCCCGCGTCAGATTGCGCTGTACCACGCGCTCATCGACATCGGACTGACTGATTTCGTGCCGCGCTTCGGCCACCTGCCCTACGTCATGGGCGACGGCAACAAGAAGCTTTCCAAGCGCGACCCTGAGTCGAACCTGTTCCACCACCGTGACCGCGGGTTCATCCCAGAGGGCCTCGTCAACTACTTGGCGCTGCTCGGCTGGTCGCTCACGCACGATCGCGATGTCTTCTCCATCGACGAGATGGTTGCAGCGTTCGACGTCGTCAACGTGAACCCGAACCCGGCCCGATTCGACCTGAAGAAGGCCGAGTCGATCAACGGTGACCACATCCGTTTGCTCGACACAGCCGACTTCGCGGAGCGCACGATTCCGTATCTCGCGGCTGCCGGCATCCTGAGCGAGCCGATCACCGATGAACAGCGCACCATCCTAGGCAAGGCAGCCCCGCTCGTGCAGGAGCGCATCGCGCTGCTGGGCGAAGCTCCGGCCATGCTCGGCTTCCTGTTCACGACAAGTGATGCGCTGGTTCACGAAGCGGATGCCCTCAAGTCGCTTCCGGCGAATGCTGCAGAGATCCTGGCCGCGTCGACCGCGGCGCTTGAGAACATTCCGGAATCGGAATGGACCCACGAGCGTGTGCACACGGCGTTGACCGAAACGCTGATCGAGAGCCTCGGGCTGAAGCCCCGCGTGGCATTCGGTCCGCTGCGCGTAGCGATCTCGGGCCGCCGGGTGTCGCCGCCGCTGTTCGAATCCATGGAGATCCTCGGAAAGCCTGAGTCGCTCGCTCGTCTGGCGAAGCTCGGGGCGACGCTGCCGGCATGACCGAGCAGTACGACGTCGTCATCATCGGTGCGGGCCCTGCGGGGCTCGCCGCCGGACTAAGTCTTGTGCGCGCTAGGCGTCGCACGCTCCTCATCGACAGCAATCGTCCACGCAATGCAGCGACACTGGCTTCACACGGCTTTGTGTCGCGCGACGGTGTGCCGCCGCTTGAGCTGCGTCGTATTGGCCGCGAAGAGTTCGAAGGCTACGCCGAAGCATCGTTCCACAGCGGGATGGTGCGTTCGGTGACGCCGATCGAGGGTGCAGCTGACCTGCCGCTTGATGACCCGTCGCCCCGTTTCGCAGTCGTGACGAAGGGCCTGCGCGGAGCAGCAAATCCGGATGTCACTGCTCGAGTCGTGCTTGTCGCCACCGGCCTGTCGGAGACGCTGCCTGCCCTGCCGAGCATTCGTGCCTGGTACGGCACCAACCTGCACAGCTGCGTCGAGTGCGACGGCTATGAGAAGACCGGCCAGGCGCTTGCGCTCATTGGCGAAACGGATGACCTCGCCGAGCGTGCGCTGCTGATCTCACAGTGGACCGACGACCTGATCGTCTTCACCAATGGTGTCGGCACGGTCACCGACGATCAGGAGAGCGGCCTGCTGGCTCGTGGCATCCGTGTAGAGCGTCGCCCGCTTCGCGATGTGGCGGGGGAGCGCGGTGCAATGACCGGCATTGAGCTCGAAGATGGCGACGTGATTCCGCGTGACGGAGGCTTCGTGCGGCCGATCTGGAACCCTCAGGTCGCCTTCATTGCGGCTCCCGGTCTTGAACGGGATGCTGACGGCCTGGTTGTTGTAGATGACGATGGCAGAACTGCAGTGACCGGCCTGTATGCGGCCGGCGATCTGACCCCGCCAGGGCCCGAGCAGTTAATGGTCGCTGCCGGGTTCGGTGCCCACGTGGCGTCGATGATCAACCGAGACTTGATCGGCACTTTGTAGTCGTCTCCCAGGCATTCTGTTGGTGTGGTCTAACTGCGCCCGACACGCCCGAATTGCATGGCTCTACGGGCATGAGTCCGGCTGAATTCATAGCCTCATCTGCTGGTCTGTATGCGGTTCAAATCATAAATATGGCTCAATTTGTCTCGGGCTGCAGAGGTAGGTTAGAGTTACTAACCGGCGCGCTCGTAAGGGAACGCCATTGGGGTATGGTGTAATTGGCAACACGGCTGATTCTGGTTCAGTTGTTCTTGGTTCGAGTCCAGGTACCCCAGCAATACAACCCTTGATTTTCTTCGGAAATTCAGGGGTTTTTTTGTTTCTGCGCCTCAGCAGTTTGGCCCGGAATGGACCGCATGCGGTGGCTAAAGAGTTGTCACCCGGGTTTTGCCGGCGACGACAGTCACCACTCTGTCTGCCGCCTAACGTCTGCTGCGGCCGAGTACGGGCTTCTTTGCTGCGCTACTGTGTCATGTCGTCGGGGCTGCACGGATGCTGACGCGCTGGAACGGTTTGCGTACGAAATCGAGAAGTCCGGCGCAACCACAACCGTTTCGCCTGCGGGGCCCGCTGCCGATGAACCCATCCGGTAGGGTGCGATTAGGCCCTGTCCGTATCCTAACGAGGAGGAGGTTGCCGTGACGATTGCCGTCACCACTCCAACCGGTCACGTCGGATCGCACGTCGTGCGGATGCTTTGTCAAGCTGGCGTGCGGCCCCGCTTACTAGTGCGCAATCCAGAACGCCTCGACCCCGACTTGCGTGATCTTGTCGATGTAGCAGTCGGCGACCAACGCGACGCGGAATACGTGGCTGACTCAATGAGCGGTGTCGATGCCGTCTTCTGGGTCCATCCCGACGACTGGTCTCTGCGGGATCCTGACGCCGATGCCGAACAAACTGGTCAAGGACTTGCCGCGGCAATCCGAAAGCACCGGGTACCGCGCGTTGTATTCCAGAGTAGCGTCGGTGCCGAACTGCGCCAGGGTGCGGGCTTTATAGATGGGCTGGCCCGCGTTGAGCAACAGCTCGATGCAGCGCAGGAGGAAACCGGTAGTGGGCTGCTGCACCTGCGCTGCGGCTACTTCATGACCAATCTACTCATGGACCTTGACTCCTTATGCTCCGGAAGACTCACAACCGTCGGCCAGCTGGATCGACCGATGTCCTGGGTCGACCCACAAGACGTAGCCACCGTAGCCACAGTGCGCCTACTATCCGACAACTGGACGGGCCGGCAAGTTCAGGCCATACACGGTCCTGTCGATCTGAGCTGGACCGAGGCCGCCTCGATCCTGACGACCGTGACAGGCATATCGATCGACGCCCATCAGGTCAACTACGACGAACAACGTGCAGCCCTGCAAGCGGCCGGTTTGAGCCCAGTGGCCGTCGAGGGAATCCTCGGCATGTCCGTGACCCAAAACGACGGGTTCATACCGGAACAGCCACGGTCACAGCTAACGACCACTCCAAGCAGCCTGGCCAGCTGGGCCATCACCCACCTGCGTCCAGCACTGAAACTCCGCCGCTACGCGCCTTTGCACAGATAGCTGTTGAGGCTGCACTGTTCCTGCCGGGGGAACCCACCGGGCCAAGCAGGCTCAGGTGTTCAGCGCTGCGGTGGGCGAGGTTCGTGCTGCCCGCACGGCGGGCACCACTCCCGCGATTGCGCCGACCGCGATCGTCACGGCAATTCCGGCGACGAGCACGTCGGGAGGGATGGCCACGACCCACCCGTTGATTTTCGCTGCAACGGCGGTGATGATCCAGCCCAGCGCGGTGCCGGCGAGCCCACCATAGGTTGAGAGCAGCATGGCCTCGAAGAGGAATTGCACCCGGATGTGCCGTCGTGTGGCCCCGAGCGAACGGCGCAGGCCGATCTCATGCCGTCTTTCGAGCACCGAGATGACCATGGTGTTGGCCACTCCGATACCTCCGACGAGCAGCGCGATCGAACCGACTCCGACGAGCAGCCCGGTGAATGCCTGGTCGACAGTGTTCTGCGCGGCCAAGGCGTCCGAGGGACGGCTGACCTTCACCGCGCTCGGCGAGACCGGGTTGACGGTCGGCGGCAGCAGGTTTCTGACCTCCAAGACACGTGCCTCCTCGGACCGCTCGTAGATGGTGGTGGGGTTGCCGGCGTAGTCGAAGAGTTGCCTGGCGATCGATTCACCGATCAACGCGGTCGAGTCGAGCTCAGGAACAAGGGGAGAAGAGTCAAGGATGCCCACTACGGTGAACTGGTGGTTGCCGAGCCAGACCAGCCCGCCGGCGGTTTGAACGCCGAGCCGCTCTGCCGCCGTGCGTCCGAGCACGACGGTGGGGAATTGCGCGGTCGCCTCGTTCAACCAGGTGCCTGTCAAGATGGTCGATCCTGTCGCCTCCAAGAGGTCGAGATCCGCCGCGGCGACGGTCAGACCGCCCGTGCGCGAGGGCTCGATCTGTGCGTTGCGAAAGACAGAGACCTTGTCGAGGGCGCCAATCGAGCTGGCATGCTGCACACCGGGAATTCGACGGATGAGCGCGGTCGCCTCGGGAGAGAGCGGGGCGTTCTGGCCGAGCAGGTCGGTTCCGCCGTTCACGGTGAGCAGATTGGTGCCGAGGTGGGCCAGTTTCTCCGTGATGAGCGCCTGACTGGAAGTCGAGATGCCGATCACCGAGATCATCGCGGCAATGCCGATGGCGATGCCAAGCGACGAGAGGATCGCTCGCATCGGGCGGGCGCGCAGACCGTGAAAGCCGAGCGAAAAGAGGTCGCCCGCACGCAGCCGTGAGCGGAGGGCTGGGGGCATGCTGGTGCGCGTGCGGCGGCTCATGCTGATACCACTGCTGCAACTCTTGATGCGGCTCGCACATCGGCGATGATCTCGCCGTCACGGATGCGCACTTGGCGTGGCATCCGATCGGCCAGCTCCCGGTCATGGGTGATCACGACGACCGTGGTGCCCGCTCGATTCAGATCGTCGAGGATATGCATGACCTCGACACCCGATTTCGTGTCAAGGCTACCGGTGGGCTCATCGGCGAGAAGTAACCGTGGTTCGCCGACGACGGCTCGCGCGATCGCGACACGTTGGCGTTCACCGCCGGAGAGCTGGCGCGGGTGGTGAGTCAGGCGGTCGGCCAGGCCGACCCGTTCGAGAGCGCTTGCGGCGCGGCTGCGGCGCTCGTGTGGCGGCATCCCGGTGTAGAGCAGACCGGTCGCCACGTTATCGAGAGCTGTGACCCCGTCCGAGAGGTGGAACTGCTGAAAAATGAAGCCGATCGTGTAGGCGCGCAGTGCAGACAATTCGGCGTCGGTCATCCGAGTCACGTCGTTGCCGGCGATCTTCGTCTCGCCGGAGCTGGCCCGGTCAAGTGAACCGATGATGTTGAGCATTGTCGACTTTCCCGACCCGCTTGGTCCGACGATTGCGAGCATCTCGCCCTCTTCGATGATGAGATCGATGCCGTTCAGTGCCATGGTGGGCGGCGAGCCGTATGAGCGGGTCACGCCCTGGAGCTCGACAATGACGGCACTCATTTCGCGACCACGACGGTGTCGCCCTCTGCGAGCTTGCCGCCGGTGACCGCGACGAAACCGTCGGCAAAGGCGCCCAGCTCGACCGGAACCACCTTCGTGGTCTTACCCGAGTTCGAGGGTTCCTTCAGCGTGACCTCCACGGCGAATCCACCTCCGGGTTGAGCCAGGAGAGCGGCAACTGGCAGGAGAAGTGCGTCCTTTTGCTTGGTCTGCGTGAGCACAATGCTGACCGACACATTGTCGAGGGACTCGGCGGCTGCCGGGTCGTCGAGCACGAGGGTCACCGGAATCTTCATGCTTTTGCCGTTGGTGCCGTCCTTTTCGACGGGGGCGCCGATTGCGACCACGGTGCCGGTGGTCTCTGCGCCTCCGGGCAGAGCGACTTTGACCTTCGTTCCAAGGGGAGCGAGCGACTGTTGTGAGGTTTCGATATAGCTCTCCACCTCTTTGTCCGCGCCCGTGACCGAGATAACAGCGGCCCCTGCTGCATCGCCGATTGTGGCTTTTGGCGCTTGGATGCGCACGTCGGCGGGGGAGAACATGATTCGTCCGATTTCGATGGTGCCTGTCTTCTCGAGACCCAGCGACTTCTGCCACTTTTCGATGGCGGTGGCCGTGCTCTCGGCAAGCTCTTCGTCGGGCTCCCGAGTGAAGAAGCCGAGAGTCGCCAAGTTCTTCTCGAGTTGCAGCACGTCGGCGCCATCCGTCATTCCGATACTGAACGCACGCCAGGCCGGTAGATCGCCGTGCATCAGGATGACAGGGACGTTGTCGACACGAAAGAGCTCATGGCCGGTCGTGACGATGGTGCCGGCGGGCGGGAAGCCGGTGACAATGCCGGACAACGGGGTGCCGAGGTCGCAGGGAGCCGAGTAGCCCAGCGTGCCCGGCGCGCGCACCAATTCAGTGAGGTCACCGCGACTGATCTTCAGGGTCTCGACGTTCACGGGCTTCGGGTCAGAGCTGGCCTTATTCGGAGGCTGAACGAGAACGATGGCCGCGGCGACCGCTGAGACCACGACCAGACCGACGGCGCTGAGCAACAGCGCGCGCTTGGTGCGGCGCGGCTTGGCGTCGTTGCCCAGCCCGACGCTGCCGAGAGCGGTGTCGGCGGTGTCAGTGGGGGCGCTCATTTGGAGGTTTCTTTCTCTGCTGTGGCTGAGCACGTGTCGACGACATTCGGGTCGACGTCGGAACCGAACGCCGCGCTCATGCCGCCGGAACCCTTCACCGGGTCGGGGTAGTCGTAGCCGGCTTCACGCATGCATTTCGCGAAGGCGAGCTGCGTGTCGAACATTTCGTCCTCGGTCGGCTGGTTGGGGTCGACCGGAGGTTCACCGACCTTGGTTGTGCAGGCGGCGGAGGCCCTATTCAGGGCATCCATATCGAACTGTGAGGTGTCGACAGGCGTACTGGGGTCTCCCAGATCGAACCCGGCCTCCTTCATGCAGTCGTCCATCTTCTGGCGCCAGTCGACGATCGAGGTTTCGTAGTCGTCGGTCTTCAGTTCTCCGGCTGTGTCGGCGCTGGGCGAGCAGGCGGTGAGGCCGAGCAAGAGGAGTACGCCGGCCGCTGCCGCGACGGAGCTGACAACGGTTCGACGGATGTTGCGGGTAGGGAGAGTTGAGCGCATTGCTTTGTCCTTCGTTTGGGTCTGGTTGGCTGACCGGGCAGAGACAACTTCATCAGGGAGACGGTTTCGAGAAGGTAAAGCCGTCCACTTACCTTTTTCTAACCTGCGGTCTGCTTGACTTCAGGTCTGCCTTCCTGTGAAACGAAGCCAGGTGGTCTGCCCCCAAAGGAGAAATGCGTGAGAGTGCTGATCGTCGAAGACGAGGAGTTTCTGGCCGACGCCATTCGCACGCGACTCGCGATGGATGCGATCGCTGCCGATGTTGTTGGCGACGGCGACTCGGCCTTGGAAGCAGTGGAGATCAACGAGTACGACGTCATACTGCTCGACCGGGACATCCCCGGTACTCACGGCGACGAGGTTTGCCGAGTGCTCGCCGCTCATTCCGAAAGCCCCGCGATACTCATGTTGACCGCCGCCGGGCAGCTGGAAGACCGCGTGGGCGGCCTCGAACTCGGCGCCGACGACTATCTGGCCAAGCCATTCGAATTCCCTGAGCTCATCGCCCGCCTACGCGCGCTCAACCGTCGGCGCTTCACTTCGCATCCGCCAGTGTTCGAACGACGCGGTGTGCGACTCGACCCGTTTCGGCGGGAGGTCGTCTGCAACGGGCGATTCGTCACGCTCACGCGCAAGGAGTTTGCGGTGCTCGAGCTGCTGCTGCAAGCAGGCGGCGGGGTCGTCAGCGCCGAGACAATCCTCGAAAAGGCCTGGGATGAGAATGCCAATCCGTTCACGCAGACCGTCAAGGTGACCATCAGTACCCTGCGCCGAAAGCTCGGCGATCCCAGTATCATCACGACAGTTGCGGGAGTCGGCTATGCCATCACCGACGAGCACTGAACCAGCCACGATGCAGCCTGATTTTCGACGCTACCGAGCGACGGTGCGTACGCGGCTTGCGCTGACCTATTCCGCGCTCCTCACCGGTGCAGGCATCGTCATGCTCGGCATCGTCTATCTGGTGATGCGATTTGTTCCCACCTACGACCTCGTTGCATCCTCGTCGTCGGTTCCTGCTTCGACACTCGCGCCGGGCACCCCACCGTCGGATCTCGAGTCGACTCCCGACGTGATCACCACGCCTGCCCCTGCTGCTCTCACGACGCCCGCCTCTGAACTGACCATCACCTCGACCGACCAGATGCTCAATCTTCTGCTCGTCATCTCGGGCGTGGTGCTCATCGTGCTCGCCGTGGTGGGTATCGCTGTCGGTTGGGCAGTTGCCGGGCGGATGCTGAAGCCCCTGCAATATATCAACAGCGCCGCACACCAAGCCGCGCGCGGTGACCTGAGCCACCGCATCCGTTTGGTTGGACCGCGTGACGAGATCTCGGAGTTAGCAGCCAACTTTGACGAGATGCTCGCGCAGCTGGAGCGATCGTTCGCGGCGTCGAGGCGGTTCGCCGTGAACGCCTCCCATGAACTGCTCACGCCATTGGCGACCAGCCGAGCCATGCTCGATGTCGCGATCGCGCAGGAGGACTCCCCAGAAGAAAGGGTCGTCTTCGACCGGCTCCGCCAGATGAACGAGCGCAGCATCGAGACGGTCGAGGCTCTACTTGACCTGGCCAAGATCGACTCGTCGAGCGCAGTACCCGAGACGATCGACCTGTCTGACATCGCTGCCGAGGTCGCCGACAGCTGTGCGCGGGAGGCTGCAGAGCGCTCCGTTGCGATCAGGCTCAATCTCAAGCCGGCGCTCATCGAGGCCGAACCGGTTCTGCTGCGGCAGTTGCTCACGAACCTCTTTCAGAACGCCATTCGCCACAATCAAGGCGACGCCAGGTTTGTCGAAGTGATCACACGCCCCCCGGCGGATAACGGTGGTGCCATTCTCGAGATCGCCAACAGTGGGACGGTGCTCGATGCGCACGCGGTCGCCGCCCTGACCGAGCCGTTCAGCCGTGCCGCTGGGCGTGCATCCACTGCATCGACTCGAGGTCATGGGCTCGGGCTGTCGATCGTCGCAGCGATCGTCGAACGTCTGCGCGGCACGCTGATGATTGAAGCTCGGCCAACCGGCGGTCTGCGGGTCGTCGTCGGGTTTGCGCCGACGCACAGCTAGGCCCTCTCGGTCCAGAAGGATTCGGCTGCGGGCATTTCTGTTGCGCGTCTGGTTCCCTGTTGGCTGTGGGTGCTGCGCACCTCGGTAGCTGGCCCTTGCGAGGTCATGGATTCACGGACTCATGCATCGCGCAGCCTCCCACGGTCCACGACTTGGTGTGGGCGGCTGAAAGTCCCGTCTTCTATCTCACGGCCATGCCAGACTGTGGTTCTCATTCGAATCACAACGAAAGGCATCATCGTGACAACTGCAACCGTTGCGGCAACGGCCCTGAGCGCGACCAAGACCAAGGCGGTCAGGCTCATTGGCTGGGCCGGAATCCTCGGTGCAATCGTGATGATCATCGGTGGTGGCGTCGTCTGGGGCGTCGTGAGTTCGCAGCTCGCTGCCGAGAACATCACGGTGTCGGAGGATGCCGAGTTCCTTGCAGGCGCTCCTGTTGTCGGCCCGTTCTCCGCGTACGCGCAGGCGACCATCATCAACCACCACGCGCTCGAAATGGCCGACAACAAGACCTACGCCGAGCTCGAGCAGGACGATCCGCTGCGCGCGACAGTCATGAACGCATCGTTCCTGCGCACCTCACTCTTCACCTCAGTGGTGTCGTTCGGTGTATCGGCCTTCGCCATCGGCATGGGTGTGCTGTCCGGGCTGTTCGGCTGGGCCATCCTGACCCTCGCTCCGGCCTGGCCCAAGAAGACCGTCGCCACAGGCGTTACCGCGTAACCCCTTCGCACCACAGAAACGACCCGGCAGCACTGGCTGCCGGGTCGTTTCTACTTGCCGCTGTAGACGGGGAACGCGCTGTATTTGCCGTAGTCCTTCTGTTCCATGTTCCGCAAGACGTTCATGTCCTCGTCGGAGATAACGAAGTCGAGTTGGGCATTACTGCGCATGTGTTCCGGGTTGGCCGTCTTCGGCAGCGACACGGTGCCCAGCTGCAGGGTGTAGCGGATGCACAGCTGTGGGACCGTCGCGTTGTACTTCTGAGCGATCACGGTGACATCTGGGTTGTTCAGGATGGCGCCGTGCGCGATGGGGGAGTATGCCTCCACAAGGATGCTCTTGCTCTCGCAGTAAGAGATCAGCTCGGTCGGAGTGTTTCCGACGTGGACGAGGAGCTGGTTCACGTGGGGCGCGATGGTGCAGCTGGAGAGGATGTTCTCCAGGTCGTGCTGCTCGAAGTTCGACACCCCGATGGAGCGGAGCTTGCCGGCCTTGTAAGCATCCTCTAGTGCACGCCAGGCGTCCCGGTTGCCCTCGGCGTAGTCGCCACCACGGAAGTCGGCCCAGGGCTGCGGACTGTGGATCAGCATCAGGTCGACGTAATCCAGTGCCATCGTGGCCAGCGAAGCATCGATCGCAGCGACGGCCTGATCGTAATTTTTGATCTCCGCAGCGAGCTTGGTCGACACGAACAGCTCGTCACGGGCGACGCCGCAGGTGCGGACGCCTTCTCCGACACCGCGCTCGTTTCCGTAGGCCTGAGCTGTATCGATGTTGCGATAGCCGATCCGAACGGCATCCGTGACAGCCTGGGCGGCCTTGTCGTCGTCGATGAACCAGGTGCCGAGGCCCAGCCGGGGGATGGTCACATCGTTGGACAGCGTGTACGTCTCAGTGAGGATCATGCGTTGTCTCTCCTTGCTTTGCACGGGTTGTGAGTCCACGCTACGCCGACACCGGCTGCGGTGGGGCAACCTCGCAACGACGAAGCCCGGGCCGTCATAGTCGATGACGGCCCGGGCTGGAGTGCACTACTTCTTTACTGCTTGATGAAGGCGAGGATGTCCTGGTCAAGTTCGGCCTGGTATGCGCCATAGATGCCGTGTGGGGCGCCGGCGTAGATCTTGAGGGTTCCATCCTTGACGAGTTCGGCGGACTTCACAGCGGCATCCTGAATCGGAACGATCTGGTCGTCGTCGCCGTGGGCGAGGAAGATCGGTACATCGAGGGCTTTGAGGTCCTCGGTGAAGTCGGTCTCAGAGAATGCCTTGACGCAGTCGTAGGCGGCGGCGAGGTTGACGAGCATTCCCTGGCGCCAGAATTCGCGCTTTGCGCCCTCTGAGACTGTGCTGCCTTCGCGGTTTGCCCCGAAGAACGCTTCTGTGAGGTCGATGTAGAACTGCGATGAGTCCGCCAGTACACCAGCACGGATGCCGTCAAACACCTCAATGGGCAGGCCGTCGGGGTTGGAGGCTGACTTGACCATCACGGGTGGGACAGCGCCGGCGGTGATGACCTTCGCGACGCGTCCGACGCCGTGCTGCGCGGCGTAGCGCACGACTTCGCCGCCTCCGGTGGAGTGGCCGATGACGACCAGGTTTGTGAGGTCAAGGTGCTCAACCAGTTCGGCGAGGTCACGGGCATAGGTGTCCATGTCGTTGCCGTTGTAGGTCTTGGCCGAGCGACCATGGCCGCGGCGGTCGTGGGCAATTGCGCGGTAGCCGTTGTCGGCGAGGAGCTTCACCTCGACCTGCCAGGCGTCTGACGACAGCGGCCAGCCATGGCTGAGTACGACGGGCTGCCCTTCGCCCTGATCGGTGTAGTAGAGCTCGGTTCCGTCCGAAGTGGTGAAGTACGGCATGGTTTCTCCTTGATGTTGGTGGAGCGACTGGTTCAGCGCCCACGAGCTCGACGCTCGTCCGCGGTCGCTGCTTACATGGTGCCGCCAGTTGTGGCGTGCTGAACCAGGGATTCGCAAATTGTGAAGAACTCATTCGGCTGTAGTCAAGTACGAGCGTTCTCGATGGACACGGTGCCGACGCCTATGCGAAAGTTGGTTCCGATGTATCTCCCTCAAGCAACACGCGACCAGACCGGCTTCTCGTCTGCTGTTGCCACGGTGGTGAAAAGCAAAGCACTCGGCCCAGTGCACCTGATTCACACCAAGGCTCCCACCGCGGGCAATGATCCTTTTGCCGGTTACACGGATCCGGGCGATGCACTCGTGTGGGCGTTCATCACGGATGGCGCCATCGTGTGCAAGCGCGCATGCAACGACATTGAGAACCACGCCGGCAACATGAACATGAACCATATGCCCAGGCTGAGTGGCTTCCAGATGACGCCGGACTTTCGCGCACTGTCGATACGGATGGACCGCCAGGCCATCGGCCTCAGCTCGTCAGATATTGACTCCATTGCTCGCACAGTTTTCCCCCTGTCCGAGGGGCTGCCCCTCATGATCGGTTCCCTTGCATCGCAGGCCATGAAGATGAGCGCCGACCTCGGTCCAGCGTCTGGCGCAGCGCTCGCTCATTCGATCCTCGAACTCACGACGGCGTTCGTCGACGATTTCCTCGGGCGTCATTCTGCCCCAGACACCATCCGCAGCAACCTGGTGACCGAAGCGCGACAGCACGTTGAGCTGTATTCCAGAAGTCCCACCCTCACCGCGGCATCCGTCGCAGCTGCATTGCAAGTGTCGGGCAGAACGCTGCAGAAGGCATTTGAACAGGAAGAGACGACGCTGAGTCGCGCCATCCTCGAGAGCAGATTGACACACGCACGGGCGCTGATGGAGCGCGACCGCGCGATCGAGCTTCCCCTGGGCGTCATCGCAGTCAGATCCGGCTTCGTATCTGCCTCGACGTTCAGTCGAGCCTTTCGGAGCCGTTACGGACTCACCCCTCGAGACTGGCGAATTCGCTTCCGTTTGTCGATCGCAGACTGACGCAGCAGCAGCAGTGAGTCACGTCGATCTAGGCTGCCGGCGGATGAACCAGGGCTTCACTTCCGACGGATGACTCGCGAACAACGAGGTGATGGCCGGCGACATATCCAGCCGCGGGCGCATCCGGGTTGTCGATACGTCGCTGGATCGCTTCGACGGCGTGCCGGGCAATTGCCTGCATGTCCGGTGCCACGGTAGTGAGAGTGGGGGAGGAGAAGCCGCCTTCTGGCGTGTTGTCCCACCCCACCACGGCGACATCCTCTGGAACGCGAATTCCACTGAGATGGAACCGCCGGAGCACCCCGACGGCGAGCAGATCGTTTGCGCAGACAATCGCGTCGATGTCGTCGATCATCGAAAGCATGTGCTCGGCGCGAGCGAATCCTTCCTCACGCGAGTAGTCGCTCTCAGCACCGACCGCGAATTCAAGGGACGGGATATCTTCTGGTGAACCCAGGATGCGTCGTGATTCTTCGCGTAGACCGGCGGCCTGCAGCGCTTGACGGTAACCCTCAAGCCTCAGGTCGGCTGTGCCGAGAGACCCTTGCGACAGGTACCCGAGAAAGGCGATTTTCTTGTAGCCGAGATCGATCAAGTGCTGCGTCGCTTCGCGCGTCGAGCCAACGTTATCGACGGAGACGTGGTCGATTTTCGAATTGAGCGTGTGCTCGCCCAGGAGCACGAGTGGGGTCGTGTCACGCATGGCAACTATCGCGTCAACCCCGAGCGTGAGCGGACTGAAGATAATCCCGTCTGAGAGCACATTGCGATAGCCGCGCGCGACTTTCTCTTCCAGCTCGGGAAGGCCTCGCGTCTCGTTCACCAAGACGGTGAACCCGCGCTGCTCAGCGGCCTCGACAACGGCGTGCGCGAGGCTTGCAAAGTACGGGTGTGCGATGTACGGCACGGCAAGCGTCACCAGGTTGCTGCGTCCGCTGCGTAACTGGCGCGCGGCAAGCTGAGGGCGATATCCAAGCTCGGCGATCGCGGCCTCTACCTTCGCCTTCGTTTCGGCTTTGAGGTACTGGTGTCCGTGGATGACGTTTGACACCGTTCGCCATGACACGCCAGCGAGAGCCGCCACATCCTTGATGCTGGGCCGCTTGGTTTTGCCCGCTGCCTCGCCGTCGCCCTCGATCATTGCCCCAGTCTATAGACGAGATGACGCGAATGTTCCCACGTTGCAATTTTTCATCTCGTCTGGTTTAGTACCTAACTAGCAGTTTTTGTTTCCACGTTGCAACATTGGCTCCCCGCTGTTGCGTACCTGCAGCGCTCACGCCTGCCCGTGGCGACTGCCGACAATGACCAACGCTCAGAGAAGAGGATGCAATGACGCACACGTCCATGAGGGCAAGCCGGCGATTCCGTCGACCAATCGGTGCACTCGCCATAACAGCCATAGCCGCGACCGCGCTTGTCGCTTGTAGCAGCAGCGGTGGCGGCACAACCGGTGTTGACGGCGGCGGGATCGGTACGGCCGAAAACCCCGTTGAAATTCGGGTTCTTGCGAACGAAGCGTTTGCGAAGGCGTGGCAGGACAAGCTCGTCCCAGAGTTCAACAAGGACTTTCCGTACATCAAGGTCGATATCGATGGGGTTCCTTACTCGAACCTTCTGGCAAAAGGCGTCCTTGACCTGACCGGCGCATCGCCGGAGCACGACATCCTCATCACCGACGATCCGTGGACGCCGCAACTGGCGTCAACCGGTGGCCTCCTGGACCTCGAGACCGAAGCAGCAGACTGGACAGACGCGGACTACGACTGGGACGACTTCTACGACGCAGCACTGGCTGCCAGCGAGTGGGACGACAAACAGTACGGCGTTCCGCTGCGGTCGAACCTTCTCCTGATGTTCTATAACAAGTCCCTCTACCAGGCCGCCGGCGTGGCCGAACCGACCCCCGAGCTCACCTGGGACACCTTTATGGAGCAGGCGCCCCAGTTGGTGCAAGACACGGATGGAGACGGCGAGACTGACTCCTGGGCCGGCGCGATGACCTGGGCCAGGGATCCGCTCTCTCCCACGATCTGGCAGAGCGTCCTCGACTCAAACGGCGGCGAACTCTTCGATGACGAGATGAACCCCACGTTCGACAATAAAGCGGGTGTGGCTGCGCTGCGGACGCAGATTGACCTGCTCGACTACGCCCCTGCCGGCGCGACAAATTACAACTACAACGAGCCGCTTGACGCCTTCCGCCAAGGAAAGGTCGCGAGCATCTTCACGTGGGGGAGTGCGTACAAGAGCGCGGCAGTCGATCAAGATGTGACAACACTCACCCCTGACCAGGTAGGTATCCAGACCATGCCGGCCGGCAGCGAATCAGCTGCCACGCACCGTGGCATCTGGAGCGGGTCCGTCGTCAAGAAGAGCGAGAACCCAGAGGCCGCATGGGCGCTGCTGCAGTGGATGAGCTCCAAGAAGGGTGAAACCTGGGCCGTCAACAACCTGGGATCCTTCCCCGCTCGAGAATCAACGCTGTCTACGGCACCGGAGCAGGAGTGGATGGTCCCGGTGTTCGCCGCAATTCAAGAGGGATTTGTGGCCGCAGAGGCTGGCGATATGTGGCGCCCGCGGTCGCCGCAGTCGAACGCGATCCAGGAGATTCTCGCCGATCAAACCAGTGCTGCGGTAAACGGCCAAGTCAGTGCGGACGCCGCGCTGAAGAAGGCCAGCGAGCAGATCAAGAAGTTGCTGAAGTAGCGCCATGGGGTCACAGATCGTTCACATCAAGAGTCCCCAACAGTGGCGGGAGGAACGCGATAGGCGTCGAGCTCTGAATCGGCCCTTCTCTGTCGGTCGCGCACGAGCGGCGGACCTCGGAAGCCGGTGGGCGTTCGTGACCCCTGCGACGCTGCTTCTTGCCGCGGTTCTCGCGTACCCGTTGTTCTATACCATCCAGATCAGTTTCTCTGAACTCGACCTGGCGACCTTCGCACCGTCGGAGTGGGTAGGTATAGACAATTACACGAGCGTGCTCGAGAACGAGAACTTCGGTAACTCGCTCGTGATCACGGGCATCTATCTGGTGCTTGCGCTGCCCCTTCAGATGGTGTTGGGCTTCGGCATCGCGTTTTTGATGAACGCGGCGTGGAGAGGGCGCGGTGTCGTTCGCGCCCTCTTCCTCATCCCGATGGTTGTGGCGCCGGTGGTGTCAGGCGGAATCTGGAAGATGATGCTCGACCCGCTGTGGGGCGTGGTGAGCTGGTTCCTCGGTCTGTTCGGCATCCCACCGTTGGATTGGTTCGGAGACCCGGCGCTGGCGATGATCAGCATCGTGGGCATCGACACGTGGCGGTCAACGCCGTTCGTCGCGCTCATCGCCTCTGCGGCACTGCTCGGGCTGCCAAAAGACATCTTCGAGGCAGCGCGAGTTGACGGTGCCAACTGGTGGCAGACGCTGCGTTCGGTCACACTTCCGCTGCTGGCCCCGATCATCGCTGCGACGTTCGTTGTGCGCTGGCTCGGTGCCGTCAAGATGTTCGACATCGTTCTCACCACAACGAACGGCGGGCCGGGCCAGGCCACCAACGTGGTCAATCTGTACATCTATCAACAGGCATTCCAATCACTGAAGTTCAGCGAGGCTTCAGCAATGGCGGTCATCGTGCTCATTCTGACGATGGCTCTCACCTTTGTGTTCCTGTCTGCAAGCAAGAAAATGGAGGATCGCTTTTGAGTGCATCAATAGCCGCCCCGCAGCGTCGCCGACGCAAGATCGGTCGATCAGTTCACATCTGGTCTGGGGTTATCATCTGTGCGCTGTTCCTCTTCCCGGTCTTCTGGATGGTGCTGACCTCACTCAAGAAGCAACGCGACATCTTCACCACGCCACCGACCTTCTTCTTCGACGTCACGTTTCAGCAGTACTTTGCACCGCTCGCCAACGCAGACATTCCACAGCGGATGCTCAACACCGTCATCATCGCCGGTGGCGCGAGCATCATCTCGCTATTGGTTGGGTCAATGGCGGGATACGCACTCGCACGGTTGAAGATCCGCGGTGCTGCCACTATCGGTGTGCTGATCCTCGCCTCGCGGGGCGTCCCGTCGATCGCTCTGGCCGTCCCGCTGTTCATCGTCGCCCGAAACCTCGGTGTGCTCGATCAGCACCTCACGCTCATCCTCGCCTACTGCACCTTCATGATTCCGTACGTGATGTGGCTGATGCGCGGCTTCTTCCTCTCGCTGCCGCGAGAACTTGAAGAGGCGGCCATGATCGACGGATGCTCGAGGCTCGGTACGTTCTTCAGGATTATTGTTCCGATCTCGGTACCCGGGCTCATATCCACGTTCATCTTCAGCCTCATTCTCGGCTGGGAGGAGTTGCTCTTTGCGCTCGTCTTGACGGGGAAGAATGCGTCGACGATTCCGGTGGCTGTGTTGGGAATGGCGGCGGATACCGATAACGGAGCGAACTGGGGTGCGCTAGCGGCTGCGGGAACACTCACTGTAATTCCAATGGTGCTCTTCGCCTTGCTGGTGCAGAAGTGGTTGATCAGGGGCCTCGCTGAAGGCGCCACGAAGGGTTGATGTACGACGTGGTTTCACCTGCAATGAATCCGAATCCGTCTCGCCGAGAACGCGAAATCACCGAGCCGGTAGACCTGTGCCTGCCAGATGGCTCGCTGAACCCCGCCGCTGTCGGCTGGACGCGCCGACCTCTCCATCGCACCAATCTGCGAGGCTGGGGGCGCAACAAGCGGTTTGAATATTGGGCGATCACGACGCCGGACCATATTCTGGCGCTCAACATTTCGCAACATGACTATCGAGCGAACGTCTCTGTGACGGTGATGGATCGGGTGAGATTCAGCGAGATACGTCAGGGCGGCAACCGCTGGCTGCCGCGCAGGGGTGGGCTCCAGGATCCGAACGGTGCGGCTACCGCGCGCGGACGACGCGGGAGCACGGTGGTCGAGCTGACCGCTAACAGTCGGGGAACTGCCCTGCGCGCGACATCCGACCGAATCCAGGTGGATGTGCAGGTGCTCGAACCGAGCGATCACCAGTCGATGGGCGTCGTGGTGCCATGGAGTCGCCGCAAGTTCCAGTACACGCGCAAGAACAACTGCCTCAGAGTAGAGGGTTCTCTCGTGATCGACGGCGTGGAATATGCCCTCAAGCCGGAGTCAACCAGCGCCACTCACGATCACGGGCGCGGCCGATGGCCCTACCGCACGTTCTGGAACTGGGGTTCTGGTAGCGGTACGAGCCTCGGCCACGACATCGGTCTGCAGTTCGGCGGAAAGTGGACCGATGGCACGGGGTCGACCGAGAACTGGCTGCGCCTCGACGGCGAGCTGCACAAGATCAGCGACGAGCTGCAGTGGACATACGATCCCTCGCACTGGCTCGAACCCTGGCGCATCAATGGCCAGAGCGTGAACGTGACATTCACGCCGATCCACCACTTCAGGGCACTGTTCAATCGATGGATCGTCATGGCCAGGGCAGATACCTGCTACGGACATTTCTCGGGTGACATCACATTGCCGAGCGGGGATGTGGTCTTGTTCGACAACATCTACGGGCATGTCGAGGACGTCGCGAGGCGCTGGTGACAGGCCCTGGTGCACGACGCGTGATGTCTTAGTTCTTCAGCAGCCCCTCCTTCGTCAGCCAGTCCTGCGCAGCTGTTTCGGGCTGAGTCTTCGAGCTGCCCTCGACCTGATCGCGCAGAGCAATCAGCTGCTCGGTCGTGAGCTTGGCAGAGATGGCGTTGAGCACGTCGGCAAGCTGGGTGCTGTAGATGCTCTTATTGAGGAACGGGATGACGTTCTGCGACGCAATGAGATGCTTCGGGTCGTCAAGCACCTTCAAGTTCTCTGTGACCAGATCGGGAGATGTCGTATAGATGTCTGCAACCTGCACTGCATTGTCGACGAGAGCCTTCACCGTCGCCGGTCCGCCGTAGTCCTCGATCGACGTGAACGTGACCTGGCTGACCCCGTAGGTATCCTTCAGCCCCGGAATGCCATAGGGAAGTTCCCCGAACTGCGGGTTGGCCCCCAGAGTGAACGGTTCGAGCTTCGACAGGTCTCCGATTGAGGTGAGGCCATATTTGTCTGCAGTGGCCTGCGTGACAACGTATGCGTCCTTATCCTCGGCTGCCGACGGGTTGAGGATCTGGAAATCGCTGGGGATCGCAGTCTTCAGGGCGTTGTCGACGTCGTCCGTCGTGCGGGCTGTGGCTGTCGTGTCGTAGTAGAAGAGTAGGTTGCCGTTGTATTCGGGCATCAGGTTGATTGAGCCATCCGTGAGTGCAGGGATGGTTGTCTGGCGTGGCCCGAGGTTGAACTTGGTCGATACGTTGAATCCCGCATCGGTGAGAGCGAGGGCATAAATGTTTCCCAGAATCTCACTTTCCGGAAAATTGAACGATCCTACGACGATGTTCGCCCCTCCCGCACTGTTCGTCTCTGTCGCAGCCTTCGTGGGGTCGGATGTCGAACATCCGCCAAGCGTGACGAGGGCGCCGAGCGCTACAGCGCCCGCGAGAATACGAGTGCTTCTGCTGGCCTTGGACATCAGGGATTCCTTTCTTCGGCGGACGATACCGCGAACGCGCTCGGTCGGGAGGGCAGAGCGCGAGTCTGTGAGGTGGCATGAGTGGCACGGGTTGCCTGAGGCGGGCCGCTCCGTCTGGTGAGCCGTTGGATCAGGGCGAAGATGCCGTCGACCACGAGCGCGAGCGCTGTGACCAGAAGGGCACCCCCAAGGATCCGGTTGTTGTCATTGAGGCCGATCCCCGACGCGATGATTCTGCCGAGGCCGCCGAGCGAAATATACGACGCGATCACCGCAGTTGCGATCACCTGCAGCACGGCCGCGCGGATGCCGCCGATGATGAGCGGGAGCGACAGCGGGATCTCGACCCTGGACAGAATCTGTAGCTCGGTCATGCCCACTGCTCTCGCAGCATCCACCGTCTCCGGGTCGACAGACTCCACGCCTGCGTATGCCCCAGCGAGGATTGAAGGGATGGCGAGGACGATGAAAGCGATGATCGATGCGATGAAGGCAGTCGCGGTGAACGGCACTGTCATGCCGATGACAACAAACAATGCGCCGAGAAGACCCAGGGTGGGAACGGCACGCATCGCACCGCTGAATCCGATGACGAACTGACGACCCCTGCCCGTGTGGCCGATGTAGAAACCAAGTGGCAACGCGATGACTGCAGCGATGGCCACCGAAACGAACGTGTAAAAGAGATGCTCGACGATCCTGTCCTGAATGGGTAGCGGACTCTGAGATCCCGGCACGTAATTGGCGGGGTCAACGAGCCACGCAATGGCATTGAGGAAGAACTGCATCGTCATACACCTCGCTCAACAGTGACGAGCGCCAGCTCGCGTCTGGCCCGCTTCGTTCCGTGCGGCCACGGCATCAGCGCGCGCCCTGTTCCAACCAGGATGGCGTCGAAAACGAGAGCGATCAACAGGCTTGCCACGATGCCGACAGCGATCTCCTCGAGGAACTGCCGCTGCAGTCCGTCTGTAAATAAGTAACCAAGGTTTGCGGAGCCGACAAGCGCGCCCACCGACACGAGAGCGACAGTGCTGGCAGACACGACGCGGATGCCGGCCAGCAGAACAGGCCCGGCTAGCGGAAACTCTACGGTCCAGAACAGCGACCAGCGCGAGTGGCCGAGCCCTGTCGCCGCCGCGACGGTGTCAGTCGGAACTGCAGCGAACGCATCCGACGCTGACCGCACCATCACAGCGACCGCATAGATGGTCAGGGCGACAACGATGTTGACGGGGTCGGTGATGCGGGTGCCGAGCAGATAGGGCAGGATCACGAATAGAGGCAGCGATGGAATCGTGTAGAGCAGGCTCCCGCCGCCCACGATGATCGACCGCAACGTCGTGCGGCGACTGGCGAGCCAGCCGAGAGGCACTGCCGCGAGAAAACCGATAACAATCGGCGCAATGCTGAGCAGCACGTGGTTGATCGTGAGTTCACTGATGAGACCGAAGTTCGTAATGATCCAGTTCATACGGCCGATCCATTCGTCGTCGGAAGTGGCCCTCAACGAAGTATCTACCCAATCTGGGGTGACGGTCCCAATCGCATGTGGCATGACGCTTCCCCCTGCGCCGCCGTAAATGGCGTTGGTCGATGGCTGCGAGTTCGAGGGGGTGCCAAAGCGCAGGAACTTGCGCGGGACTCGCCTAACGGCATATAGTCGCTCTGTAAACGTTCTCGTAAACGTTTACAGAGCGACGTATCACCCCCTTCAATGTTGCATGGGAGTCAGATGGCAGAGACACGGAAGTCCACGCTTGTACTCGTGGCCGAGCGCGCGGGGGTGTCAATCGCATCAGTTTCTCGAGTGCTTAACGGGTTGCCAGCTTCAGATTCTCTTACGGATCGCGTGCGGCGGGCCGCTGACGAGCTGGGATATGTACCGGATGCGACGGCCCGATCGCTGAAGGTTGGCAAAACCGAGCAAATCGCACTGGCCGTCGCCGACGTCGGTAACCCCGTCTACGTGGCAATGATGAACGAAGTATCCCGGGTCGTTGCCGATGCCGGTTACCGACTCGTCGTGTCGTCAACGGGAAGTGACCCCGAGGACCAGATCGCCCTGCTGACTAGCCTGAATCGCGGCTTTGCCGACGGCCTCATTCTCAGCCCGCTCCGTGTCACGGAAGCGCTTATCAGCCACTTGAAGTCGAGCCGGTTACCGATTGTTGTCATTGGTTCGCTTCCCGACGGGGTCGAACTCGACAGTGTTCGCGCCGATTCTGTGGCTGGCATGGGTCTGGCGATCAAACATCTCTCGAAGCAAAATCGCCAGCGCATCGCATTTATCAATGGTCCGGTCGATACTGTGCCCGGCGCTGCTCGACTGAGCGGATACACCGTAGCCATGACGAAGCGCGGCGTCACTATGCACGGCGATCTCCAAGTCAACGCTGAAGACTTCACCTTCAAAGCAGGAATCGCCGCCACCGAAGCACTTCTTGACCAAGCATCTCCTGATGCAATCGTCTGCGCAAACGACCTGCTCGCAGTGGCGGCACTGAAGGTTTTGACTCGCCGTGGCTACTCGGTTCCGGACGACGTGGCACTTGTCGGAATGGACGACACTGATATTGCGGAGCTCACCACTCCATCAATTACGAGTGTGAACCTTGGGTCGGTTAAGCGCGCACGTACAGCGGCAAAGCTTCTGGTCAGACGCCTCAATGAACCAGATGCCCCTGTAAAACAGGTTGTCATCGAACCGAAGCTGACCATTCGAGAGTCCTCCGTGGCGAGCACCGCCACGATGCGTCTGGCCGAATCCGGTGCGTTAGGGGGCGATCCCGTATGACAACGACACTGACCTCACGAACGCGGCCAGTGGATTCCCGTCCACTCAACCTCAAACAGAAACGCAAGCGCGCAAGCGGTGCACCGGGCCAAGGCGGGCGTGAAGCCTGGCTGCTCGTGCTGCCGGCGATGATCCCGGTCGTCTTGTTCAGCGTCTACCCGCTCGTGCAGGGCATCCTGCTTGGGTTCACCGATGCCAAGGCCGGCCTCGGAGTCGTCACCTCGTTCAACGGCGTCGATAACTACGTGCGTTTAGCCAGCAACGAACTGTTCTGGAACTCGTTCCGGATTGGTCTGATTTGGGCATTCAGCGTCACCATCTTGCAGTTCCTCGCATCGCTCGGGCTCGCGCTGCTCCTCAACCTCGACCTCAAGCTGCGCTGGCTGGCTCGCACCCTGGCGCTGGTCCCGTGGGCGATGCCTCCGGTGGTCATCGCGATCATGTGGCGGCTGATGCTCAACCCGAACTCGGGTCCTATCAACCAGTCGCTGCGTGCACTTGGCCTTCCGGGGGACGTCAACTGGCTCGGTGACTTCTCGACAGCACTTCCGGCCGTGATTATTGTCGGTGTCTGGGCCGGGATGCCGCAGACTACGATCACGCTGCTGGCCGGGTTGCAAAACGTGCCGACGGAACTGCATGAAGCTGCATCCATCGACGGCGCAGGCGTTCTACAGCGCTTCTGGCATGTCACACTTCCTGCTCTGCGGCCCATCATCGTGGCGATCACCACCCTCGACTTGATTTGGAACTTCAACTCGTTCGCGCTCGTCTTCGTGCTGACTGCCGGAGGACCCGGAGGACAGACCATGCTTCCGATGCTCTTCGCCTATAACGAAGCATTCCGCTATGGAAACTTTGGCTATGCCGCGGCTATGGGCAACGTCATGGTCATCGTGATCGCAGTCTTCTTGTTCGTGTATCTCCGCAGCCAGGCAAGGAGTCGACTGTCATGACCCAGGCCGTGTCTACGAAACCAACAAGGATGCCTTCAAGTGTGGCTGGCCGTCGTATCGGCCGACCGCTGCAGTATGTCGCCCTCGTCGCGTACATAATCTTTCTGGGCTTTCCGTTGCTGTTCCTGCTTTCGACGGCATTCAAGACGCCGCAAGAACTGCAGTCCCCGAATCCGACGTTCTTGCCGAACAGCCTCAACTTCGACAATTTCCTCGCCGCCATTGAGAAGGCGAACCTGGTGCAGGCGGCCGGTAACAGCCTGATTGTTGCCGTCACGACCACGATCATCGTCACGATCATCTCGCTGCCGGCGGCCTATGCCTTGGCGCGGTTTCGCACCAAGATGCGGGGGATCGCCACTGGCTGGATCCTGCTCAGCCAGGTCTTCCCCTTCATCCTGATCATCATCCCGCTGTTCCTGGTGCTCAAGCAGATCGGCCTGGTCAACAACCTGCTCGGCCTGATCCTGGTTTACACCGTCTGGTCGTTGCCGTTCGCGCTCTGGATGCTGCAGGGATATGTGGCCGGGATCCCGGTTGAACTCGAAGAGGCCGGCGCCATGGACGGCGGCTCCCGCCTTCTCATCCTGCGCACGATCGTGTTACCCCTGTTGGCTCCCGGACTCGTCGCCACGAGCCTGTTCACGTTCATCTCGAGCTGGAACGAATTCTTCTTCGCCCTCGTGCTGATCCAAGACCCGGAGCTGCAGACCTTGCCGCTCACGCTCGCCCGATTCGTGGGGGCAGAGGGTCAGGTTCAGCTCGGCCAATTGGCGGCAGCAGCATTGTTGGCCACCATCCCCAGTCTTGTCTTCTTCGCCCTCATTCAGCGTCGGCTCACCTCTGGTCTGATGAGCGGGGCGGTCAAGGGATAGCGGCGACACCAGCTATGCAGCCACACAGAGTGAATACACACAACGCAGTGCATATACACAAAGGAGTACAGACAATGAAAAGACGGGCTGCACTAGCCGCCGGCGCCATCGTGGTCGCCGGAGTCTTGACCGGTTGCGCATTCGGAAGCGGCGGAGGAAGCTCTGCCGGAGGCTCCTCCGAAGGGCCGGTGACCATCACCTTCCAGAGCCTTGCCTATCAGGATTCAACCGTTGCCGCGACGAAGGACATCGTCGACGCATGGAACGCCGACAACCCCGACATCCAGGTCAAACTGACCCAGGGCAGCTGGGACAACGTTCACGACCAGCTGGTCACCCAGTTCCAGGGCGGTACCGCACCCGACGTCATTCATGACGAGTCGTCAGACATCCTCGGGTTCGCCAACCAGGGGTACCTCGCCGACCTGAGCCCGTACCTGAGCGACGACGTCAAGAAGAGTGTTTCTGACGACGTCTGGTCGACGGTGACCACTGACGACAAGAAGATCATTGCGGCTCCGACTCTGCTGCAGACCTATGTTGTCTTCGCCAACACGGATGCCTTCGCTGCGGCGGGCGTTGACGTGCCGAGCGGCAAGGAACTAACCTGGGACAACCTGGCCACCGCGGCCAAGGGCCTCACCGCTGATGGCAAGTACGGCGTCGGCTGGGGGCTCAAGCAGCCCACTGCCGCCGTGATGAACACCGCGCTCGGCTTCGACGGCACCTTCTTCACCGGCAGCGGCGACACCGCGAAGATCACGGTGGGGGCCGACGAACTCGAGGTTCCCAACCGCATTCACGCGATGGCCTACGACGACGGTTCGATGGACCCCGTCACGCTGACGCAGAGTGGTTCCGACGTGCTTCCCGGCTTCTTGGGCGGAAAGTACGCCATGTACATCGGTGGCAACTACCTCGCTCAGCAGATCACCGAGTCCGCGCCTGAGGGCTTCAATTGGACGGTGCTTCCTGCGCTGGCCGGCAGCGCCGGAACCGTGCAGGCCGCCAACCCGCAGACCATGTCGGTTGCCGCCGAGAGCAAGCACGTTGAGCAGTCCGCGAAGTTCATCAACTACTTCATGGGCGCCTCGAACCAGGCGAAGCTCGGCGAGGGCGACTGGTTGATCCCGTCATCGAGCGAGGCACGCGCCGAGCTGGCAAAAGCCACCGCTGGTCAGACCGGGTGGAAAGAAATGCTGGCCACCGGTGAGAACCTTGCCGGCGCCCCGTTCCAGAAGACCACGAACTACCCGCAGTGGAAGGACCAGTACGCGACCCCCGGGCTTCAGCAGTACTTCGCGAACTCCATTACCAGCGAGGAACTGGCCACTCAGCTCACCGATGGCTGGGCCTCGATCGGCGGATAGCCGAACTAGGGGGACGACGAATCGGGCGAGACGGATGTTTCGCCTGGTTCGTTCCCCCTCTACTTCGCCGCACCACCGCACGACACACCACAGCGCGACCGCACCACACTCATCACCACACGATCATCACAGCATCAAGGAGATATCTGATGGACCTGCTCGAGGACAAAGCAACCGGAGCACTCGCCGGTGCAGCCATCGGCGATGCGCTCGGAGGTGCGGCAGAAGGCAACACTCCTGAAGCAATCCAGGAACGCTACAACGGATTCATCACGGGAATCGTTCCGCCCTTCCTCTCTGATTGGAAGAATGCGCGCCCTATTTCGCCGTATCACAAGGGCGATGGGCACATCACCGATGACACTCTGATGACCAACGTTCTGGTCGAGGTCTATGACACCGTGCGTGATCACCTCGACGCGTTCGATATTGCCGAACACTTAGTTCCATTGCTGTCGAGCGAGAAGCGCTGGATTCCGGAGCTGGAAACCGAATCGCTCTTGCTCCACCGCATCTTTCTCGCCGAAAAGTGGCTGGTCACACGCTTGCAGTACGGGCATATCGATCCGCGTGAAGCCGGTGTCGGAAACATCGTGAACTGCGGCGCGACGATGTATGTCGCCCCAATCGGAATCGTCAACGCCGGTTCAGCTGACGGTGCCTATGCGGAAGCCATTGACGTGGCCGGCGCCCACCAGTCCAGCTACGGTCGCGAAGCAGCCGGGGTTTATGCCGCCGCCGTCGCCGAGGCCATGCGCGTCGGTTCGTCGGTCGACCACGTGATTGCCGTGGCGTTGCGCCTGGCCAAAGACGGCACCCGCGACGCGATCGAAGCCGTTGTCGAGGCTGCATCCTCTGTGACCGATTGGCGCAGTGGCCTGGCTTCGTTGCGCGCGGCAGTGTCGCCATTCGACACCGTCGGCCCCAACTACCGAGCTCCCGCCCGAGACGCCCGGATTCCGAGCCGCACCAAGTCGATCGAAGAACTCCCGATCGCGCTCGGCATGCTCGTTGCCGCCCGAGGCGACTACTCCGAAGCCGTCCTCGGCTCGATCAACTACGGGCGCGACTCCGATTCCATCGCGGTGATGGCCGGCTCGATCGCCGGTGCGCTCGGCGGCACGGCAAGTCTTCCGAGCGAGTGGATCACGGGTGTCAACGAAGGAAGCCGGATGGACATCTGTGCCACCGGCCCGACGATGGCCGCCGTCGCCCGCGACGTGTGGGCCGCCGACCAGCGACGTTTCGACAGCCGCGCCGCCTCGATGGCCGCGCTCGCGGCACCCGTCGTAGCTGCAGATGCGCCGGCTTTGGCGGGCAGCAAGTAGTGCTGCGCCTGAGTTGGACCCAACCCGAAGACTTGCTGCCGCACGCACTCGTTGCTGCCGACCTCGACGGCGTTGACGTCGCCGACATCCGTCAACGCTGGATCGATGCCGGTGGTAGCGATGTTGCCGCGGTCAACGGTGCAACCTCGGTTCCCGCCGCCGAACCACTGCGCCTCCTCGCCCGCGAACTTCTGCGTGCGGTCGACGAGCGCTCGGTTCCACGCGAACTGAGCGTTCGCGAACCCGATCAGCTGGCCGAGCTTCTCGCATTGGCCGCGGAATCCCCGATCTTTTCGGCGGTGACCGCCGATGAACTGTCCGACCGGGTGCTCGGCGCCTGGCTGGGCCGTGCCTCCGGTTGTCTGCTCGGAAAGCCCGTCGAGAAGATCTCGCGGGAGGGCATCCGTGCCATCGCCGAGTCGACCGGGAACTGGCCGGTTTCCTCGTATTTCACCGAGATCGGTCTCGACCCAGTCGTCGCTGCGGCATTCCCCTGGAATCGTCGGAGCCGCCCGACCAGCCTGGTCGAGAACATCAACGGCATGCCAGAAGATGACGACCTCAACTTTCCGCTGATCGCCCTCGATCTTCTCGAGCGCATCGGCACCGGGTTCAGCACCGACGATGTCGCGCAATCCTGGCTCGCCAATCTTCCCGGCGGCCGCGTGTTCACGGCCGAACGGATCGTCTACCGCAACCTGCTCGACGGCTACGAGCCGGTCGACGCCGGACTGGTTCAGAACCCCTTCCGGGACTGGATCGGCGCGCAGATTCGCACGGATATCTACGGCTGGGTCTCGCCGGGCGACGCCCGCCGTGCAGCAACACTGGCCTGGACTGACGCGCGACTCAGCCACGGACGAAGCGGGCTCTACGGGGCGTTGTTCGCTGCCGCCGCCTGTTCGGCCGCGCTCGTGGCCGACACCGTCGGAGAGGTGATCGAAGCTGGATTGAGCGTCGTTCCACTCGAGAGCCGCTACGCCGCAGCAATCCGTTTCGGTGTCGCTGTTGCCGAGTCGTCCCTCGACACCGAGGCAGCGCTTGACGCGATCTACGCCGAGTACGGTCAGCTGCACTGGGTGCATGTGCTGAACAACTCAGCGCTTCTCGCCTTCGCGCTCACTCGCAGCAATGGCGATTTTGCGACGGCCATCACTCTCGCCGTGACGGGAGGTTGGGACACCGACTCGACCGGTGCCACCGTCGGCTCGATCTGTGGGGCGCTGGCCGGGGCATCCGCTCTGCCACCGACCTGGATCGATCCGTTGCACAACACGCTTGCCTCGAGCATTCCGGGGTTCAACGAATCACGCTTCGACGACCTGGCCCAGCGCACGCTCGCTCTGGCGACGGGGGCGAACCGATGAGCACGCTGCAGCAGCAGATCGACCCCGACGAGACGAACACCAACGAGATCAACCCGTTGGTGCCACGATCGATCGACCTGCCCACGTACCTGCCGGCCGATGGCCTTCTCGATTCTGCCGTCGGCGATATTGCCAAGATTTTCGCCGCACCCGACGACCCGGCGGACTGGCCGGCCTGGCGCGCATCGCTGCAGACCTGGCGTGAATCGGCGCGGGATCGGCTCGACTACAGCGGGGCGATCTACGAGTTGGAGCACTCCCGATGGACCAGGGCTTGCTACAGCGTGGCGTTGACCTGGCTCTTTGACGAGCGTCTCTTCGACCATGCCAGCCAGCGCTTCACCGTCGACGCATTTCTGGAATCGACGCGCGATCACGGCGGATTCGACGGAATCGTGCTCTGGCATGCCTACCCGATCATCGGCATCGACGACCGCAACCAGTTCGATTTCTACCGTGACGTACCCGGTCTGACCGAGGTGATCGCGACGTTGCAGCAGCGCGGTCTCAAAGTCTTCATCGACTACAACCCGTGGGACACCGGCACCCGCCGCGCCGCGCACGACGACCCAGCCGAGCTGGCGCTCATCGTGGGCGAACTCGGCGTCGACGGCGTCTTTCTCGACACGATGAAAGAGGGAGACGCCAGCCTGATCGCCGCACTCCTGAATGCCACCCCACCCCAGGTGCTCGAGGGAGAATCTCGGGTGCCCAACCAGCGCATCGAAGACCACCAGCTGAGCTGGGCCCAGTGGTTCGCCGACAGCGACGCCCCCGGCGTCATGCGTGCGCACTGGTACGAGCGACGGCACATGATGCATTCCACCCGTCGGTGGAATCATGACCACAGCGCCGAACTGCAGTCCGCCTGGATGAACGGCACGGGCATGCTGGTCTGGGACGCCGTCTTCGGCGTCTGGGTCGGCTGGAATGAACGCGACAAGGGAACACTGCGACGGATGCTCCGGGTGCAGCGGGCGCTGAACGATGTCTTGGTCGAGGGCGACTGGACCCCACTCACCGACGCCCGGTCCGAAGCGCTGGCCGCGGGCGTCTATGCGTCGCGGTACGAGCTCGGCGACCTCACCCTGTGGACGGTGATCAACCGCGGAGCGACCGACTATGTCGGGCCGGTGCTGGAAGACCACGCCCTGTACGGCCTCCTCGTCGACGTGACAATGGGCTTTCCTCTGATTGATGGGACCGCCACGGTTCCCGCCAGAGGCGTCACAGGAATCCTCGCGGTGCGGGGCCCCTCGCCTGGCTGGCTGGCCGACCTTCTCGGTGCCGCTTCGGCCGACAACGCCGGTTCTGGCGCGAGTTCGGATGCGATGTTCCCGGCCCGGGTGGCACACCGGGTCGAGGTCATTCCGACGACGAGCGCAAGCGTTCCGTCCAATGCGATCGTCGTTGCCGCCGGCGCCCGAGTGCTGCCCATCGCCCATCGTCGGCGTGAATCGGGCATGTACCAGGGTGCTCCGTATCAGGAGGAGTGGAAGCCGCTCCCGCCGCGCCTGCACGATGCGCGCCACGACACGATCGAGGTCACTCTCGGTGAGGTCGCGGTGGCGCGCCACGAAGTGACAGCCGCCCAGTTCGCTGCATTTCTGGCGGACAGCGGCTACACGCCGGCCTGCTCGAACCGATTCTTCACGGCGGATGCCTCGGCGGCTGTCGCAGGTTTCGGAGTGCAGGACGACGCACCCGCCACCCTGGTCAACCTGGCCGATGCCCGCGCCTATGCTGCCTGGGCCGGTGCGCGTCTGCCCACCGAGTTCGAGTGGCAGGTGGCCGCGGCAGATCCCGCATTCCAGCGGGCGACTCCGGTGGTCTGGAACCTGACCGAGAGCGAACACAGCGACGGCGTGACCCGTTTCGTGATGCTCAAGGGCGGCAGCGACCACCAGTCGCTCGGCTCCGATTGGTACGTCGACGGCGGGCCGAAAACCGCCGATTTCAGCCTCAAATTACTGGTGGCCGGGCTCGGCGTCGAACGCTCATCGAACATTGGTTTTCGACTGGCCTGGGACCTGGAAGCGACACATGACTGAACCGACCTCGCCGGGTGGCCCGCTGGCCGGCATCCGGGTACTCGATATTTCGACGCTTTTTGCGGGGCCGCTAGCCGCGACGTTCCTCGGCGATTTCGGGGCGGATGTGATCAAGGTTGAGCACCCGACCAAGCCCGATGCGGCCCGCGGTCACGGCCCGGCCAAGAACGGCGTGAACCTGTGGTGGAAGACGCTCGGACGCAACAAGCGCACCGTCACACTCAACCTCAGTGCACCAGACGGCGCGGCGCTGCTGCTCAAGCTGGTGGCGGAGGCCGATGTGCTCGTCGAGAACTTTCGGCCGGGCACTCTGGAACGCTGGGGCCTGGGACCGTCTCAATTGCACGCGGTCAACCCTCGTTTGGTGATCGCGCGGGTCACCGCTTTCGGTCAGTTCGGCCCGTATTCGGCCCGCCCCGGATTCGGAAGTTTGGCCGAGGCGATGAGCGGTTTTGCGGCGCTGACCGGTGAGCCGGATGGCCCCCCGACTCTTCCGCCATTCGGGCTGGCCGACGGCATCGCGGCGTTGGCGACAAGCTTCGCTATCATGGTCGCGCTACGCGGCGTGGAGCAGGGTGGCGGCAGCGGTCAAGTGGTCGATATGGCCATCATCGAACCCATTCTGATGCTGCTCGGCGGGCAAATCACGACCTTCGACCAGCTCGGGACCGTGCAAAAACGCACCGGAAACCGCTCGGTCAACAACGCTCCACGCAACGTCTACCTGACTGCTGATGGCGACTGGGTCGCCGTGTCGACAAGCTCCCAGTCGATCGCCGAACGCGTGATGCAGATGGTGGGGCGCCCCGACCTCGTGGCCGAACCCTGGTTCGCCTCGGGACACGAACGCGCGCAGCATGCCGATGTTCTCGATCACGCTGTCTCCACCTGGATTGTGAGTCGCCCGACGGATGAAGTGCTGGCGGCGTTTGAGCAGGCCCAGGCTGCCGCCGCACCGGTCTACGACGTGCGCGGAATCCTGACCGATCCGCAGTACGCGGCGCTGGGCACGGTTCAGTGTGTCGACGATGACGAGTTGGGGCCGCTGAAAATGCAGAACGTGCTATTCCGACTCTCTGACACGCCGGGAGGCATCCGTTGGGCCGGACGCCGGCATGGCCAGGACACCGACGCTGTTCTTGACGAGATCGGGGTGAGCCAGGCACAACTCACGGCACTCCGCGAACGGGGGATCGTATGACCGAGCAGCACGATCGGGGCACTCCGGCTTTTGATCCGAGCGCGGCAGCGCTCGTCACTGGGCTCTACGTGCCCGGGGATCGGCCCGACCGGTTTGAGAAGGCCGTTGCGACGGGCGCCGATCTCGTGATTCTCGATCTGGAAGATGCCGTCGCCCCCGATCAGAAGGCAGCTGCCCGGGATGCTGTGGTGCGGTGGATGACGTCGCGCAACACGTCGGAGACCGACGCGGTGATCCAGGTGCGGATCAACGCCGATCAGGGGGCAGGCGTCGATGCCGGTCGCGGGGCTGTACCGTGCGCTGATTTCCAGGCGGACTTGACCGCGCTTGCGCCGCTGCACGCGAGCTTTGAACTGCGTGTCCCCAAAGTGGAAACCACCGCGGATCTCGACGCTGTCGTCAGGCTGGCTCCCGGCCGCCCGATCACGGCCCTGATCGAAACAGCGCGTGGCGTAGAAAACGCTGTGCTTATTGCGCAGCATGAGGCGGTCACTCGGCTGGCGCTCGGGGAATCCGATCTGGCGAGCGACCTCGGAACGGCGGCGCGGGAGGCAATCGACTACGCGCGGGTGCGCATTTTGTTTGCGGCTCGTGCGGCGGGATTGCCGGCACCGATGCTCTCCGCGTTCACTGACATCCGCAATCTTGCCGCTCTGCGTGCCGATACCGAGCGAGGCCGTGCGCTCGGCTGGGTCGGTCGAACCGCGGTGCACCCGACCCAACTTGCCGTGATCGCCGAGGCATTTCGGCCCGATAGTGAGGCAGTGGCCTGGGCGAGCGCCGTCGTGAATTCGATACAGGACGGCGGGGTCTCGACCCTGACCAGTGGCGAAATGGTCGACCCGGCCATGCTTGGCCGAGCCCACTCGATTCTCGGGCTCGCTGCCCGGCTTGCAGCACAGTCACCGACTCTGAAATAGCCTCCTCGAGATATCGAGGCAACCCCCCGAGAAAGGGAACCACAATGATGTGGGAAAAATCCATTGGAGTGACGATCTCTCTGGGGCTGTTTGCAACCTCAGTTCTCATCGGTGCGGTGCCGGCTCACGCCGCTGCCGGCAGCCAGCTGGTCGCCGGCAGTGTGCCGAGCAGCGCGGTTGGCGGTGCGGTCGACTTCACCGTCTATCTGCCGGCCGGCTACGACGCGGATGCTGCGACCGAGTACCCCTCGCTCTATCTGTTGCACGGCCGGGGCGACTCTCAGGCGGCGTGGCAGCAGGAGGCCGGTGCGCTCGATGAGCTCATCGCATCCGGCGCCATCCCGCCGATGATCGTGGTGATGCCCGATGCCCCGTGGAGCAACGGCGGCAGCTATTACGTCGACTCCGAATACACCGGAACCCGCTCGGGCACGAGTCCGGGCATGAAGGTGGAGACGGCATTGACCACCGATCTCGTCGACCACATTGATACGAACTATCGCACCCTCGCTGACAGGACGGCACGAGCCGTCGGCGGCTACTCTATGGGCGGAGCGGGGGCGCTGCGCTACGCGACAGTGCATCAGGATCTCTTCTCGGCCGGAATCGTGCTGAGCCCCGCCGTCTATGCTCCGTCGACACCGATCGATTCGTCGACGCGCGAGTTCGGCGCCTACGGCGTCGGTGATGCACTCTACGACGAAGCCCGGTATCAGTCGCTTAATTACCCGGCCTCGTTCGCGGCGCTCGACCCGGCTCTTCCCGTGCATCTGTTCATCGGCGTCGGCGACGACGAGTATGCGAACCCGAAGCCGGAAGACGCAATTCACGACCTCGACTACGAGGCCGCAACCCTGTACAACCAGGCCAAGCGGGTGCCCGGCGTGAGCGCGGAGTTGCGCATCTACAACGGTGGCCACGACTGGGGAGTGTGGGACACAGGCTTTCGTGAGGGCCTCGTCGACCTGGCCGGATATCTGCAGAGCGAGCCTCCTGCTCCGTTCACCGGGGCACAGTTCGGTTCGGTCGGTGACGATCGGGCCGGGGGCGTGCTGGGGTTGACCGATGGCAGTGTCATTCACGCGGTGAACGCCGCAGACGCGCTACTCGGACAGAACGCCCAGGGCGGCTTCGACATTGTGGTGCAAAAGCTCGATGCGGATGGAAATCAGGTCTGGGCGACACCGATCGCCACTGTTTTGAACGAGCGAGCCTATGGAGTTGTGGACGGCGGAAGGGGCACGGTCGTAGCCGCAGGATTCATGCGGCAGAGCCACCCCGGTGGCGCGAATGATGACGCGTTGGCCGTCAAGCTCGACGCGAACGGAGCAGAACTCTGGCGCACGACGTTGGGGTCTGAATCGGCCGCCGACCGGGTTTACGGCGTCGCCTCTGATCTGCAGGGTGGAGCATTCCTCACCGGATACACCTCGGGCACCCTCCCGGGCGGCACGAGCGCGGGCGACAAGGATGCGATCGTCGCGCACGTGGATGCGGCGGGCACTGTGCTTTTTGCCACTCAGTTCGGCAGCACCGGTGAAGACAAGGGATTCGCGATTGCCGCGAGTTCCGACGGTGGAGTCTACGTGGGAGGCGTGGGCGGCGGCGCGATGCCGGGAGCAACAGCGGCAGGCGGATCCGATGGTTGGGTCGCGAAGTTCACTGCCGATGGAACACGCGAATGGCTCACCAGAGTCGGCACAGCAGAGAGCGATCAGGTCTCCGCGCTTGTCGCCACGGCATCCGGCGTGGCGGCTACCGGGTTCACCGGAGGCACGCTCGGCGCTGCCTCGGCCGGGGACAAGGATGTGTTCATCGTGGCGTTGGGAACCGACGGTTCGACCCAGTGGGTGTCCCAGGAGGGTTCGTCCGGCGACGACCGCGGGGCGGCACTGGGCACGGATGCGGCGGGCCGTCTTCTGGTTGTCGGCCACACCAACGGGCGCATCAGCGCCGGGGCCGGAGGTGTTGACGTCTTCACCTTGACCGTCGACCCGGCGGGAGTGGTCATCGAACGTTCGCAATTTGGTTCAGTCGAACGTGATGGTGCCGATGAATACGACGAGGCAAACCTGTACGTCTCCGGCGGAAGTAGAACAACCTGGATTCAGGGTCTGACCGCCGGACATGTTGCCGGGGCCGCCAACGTCGGTGCTGGGGATGTGTTTCTGACCGACGTCGATTTTGCCTCGGTTAGCGTCGGGGTACCGGTGGGCGCTCCGGACGTCATACCATCGGCCATGGGACCGACAGCTGCAGGTGGGGCAGTCGATTCTCGGCTGTCTTTGACCGGACTTGACGCTGTGCGGCTTGCCGCTCTCGCAGCGATGCTCGTCATGGCTGGCGCAGGCTTGATCTTTATGCGTCGCTTTCGCCGAGGGTAACTGGCGTCGCTGGCGAGGGCAGGGTCCGCTTGTCAGTCGAAGAGTGCTGCTGACCCAATCTTGCGTGACTGTCCCCAATCGCATGTGGTCATTGACAGCAGCGCTCGCCGCTGCACTTAATGGGGCAGTCGCGCGACCTCAATCGGTCGGTTCTCTTGCACCGAAAAGAAACGACGAGTAATTGATGCCTGCCACAACGATCCGAGTGTTCCTGGTCGATGACCACGAGATCGTGCGGCGCGGAATTGCAGCACACCTCGAGGCAGAGCCGGATATCGAGGTGGTGGGTGAAGCATCAACGGCGAGAGAAGCGCTGGTGAGAGTAGCGGCAACTCGACCCGATGTGGTGGTCCTCGATCTACTGCTTCCGGACGGGAGCGGACTTGATGTCTGCCGATCGATCAGACAGACGTTACCGGGGGCCACCTGCTTGATCCTGACTGCGCACGACGACGAGGATGCGCTGCGCGGTGCCGTGCTCGCCGGAGCCTCTGGATATCTCACGACTGAAGTTCGCGCTGCCACGCTGATCAACGCGGTGCGCGCGACCGCCGCCGGACACCAGCTCTTCGACACCGCCGTGGTCAGCACTGCCGTCACCCCCATGACGCATTCTCGGCACACATCCGCTCTTGAATCCCTTGGGCTGCGCGAGCAACAGATTCTGGCCCTCATTGCCGAGGGGCTGACCAACCGTCAGATTGCGACACAGCTCGGGCTTGCCGAGAAAACCGTGAAGAACTACGTGAGTTCGCTGCTGTCGAAGCTGAGATTGGCGCATCGCACCCAAGCAGCAATCCTGCATGTCACAGCGAGACAGTCTCTCGATGCGAGCGCGGGACTATCGTCCACGGCACCGACTGGTCAATGACCGTCGTCAGTGTGCTCGCCGGGGCTCCGTACAACAAGCACCGGACAGGTCGCATGTTCGACAACCTGCGAGCTGACCGAGCCGAGCAACAGGCCGGTGAAACCGCCGAGACCACGACTGCCGACGATGAGAAGATCGGCAGACGAGCCGAGGGCGATCAGCACGTCGGCGGGGGATCCTTGACGAACCGTCGCGGTGTACCAGCTCGGCCAGTCAGCCCCAAAAACCGTGTCACTGATGTGTTTCAGAGCCAGTTTGGCGTCTTCGTCCGGGCTCCAGGTGGCGGGTAGTGGCGTGTAGGAGACGGGGAAACGCCAGACGCTGACGGCTTCAACCGTCGACCCGAACTTCTGAGCGAGGCCGATGGCGTGCTGCAACGCCAGGACGGACCCGTCCGACTCGTCGATCCCGACGATGATGCGCATATACCCGTCGGTGACCTCGCTCGGCAGTGTGAACTCACTCATGATGAATAAACAATGCAGTTGGTCATGATTGTCGCTCCTGTGTCGGATTTGTGTGGGCTTCGGGCGTTTCATGATCGTACAAACCGCGGCGGGTATGGCTCAGGGCCGAAAGTCCCGTCAGTACACAGTGAAGCCCGGTGTGACTAGTCTCGCTAGCGAGGGCAGGACCCATCAGCTGAGCCGTGCCGGAGAATCGCGCCGATGCCCACGCACCGTCGCATGATCGGAAGGACACCGAGTCATGACTACTACCAGCGGAACAGGCGACGAGACGCCGTCATATTCGAGGCCAGGGGAGTCGTCGGCTACCCCGCGGCACCGCATCGAACAAGGCGAAATGCTGCCGGAGACCGCCTATCAGATCGTGCACGACGAGACCATGCTCGATGGCAACGCCCGGCTTAATCTGGCGACGTTCGTGACGACGTGGATGGACGAGTCCGCAGACAAGATCTACGCCGAGTCCTACGACAAGAACATGATCGATAAGGACGAATACCCGCAGACGGCGAAGATTGAAGACGACTGCTGGCACATGGTTGCGAACCTGTGGAACGTGCCGGATGCCGAGAAGACGATCGGGACATCCACCATCGGCTCGTCCGAAGCGTGCATGCTGGGCGGCCTCGCATTCAAGCGCCGTTGGCAGCACGCGCGGAAGGCAGCAGGTAAATCGACAGACAATCCGAACCTGGTGATGAGTTCAGCTGTGCAGGTGTGCTGGGAGAAGTTCTGCAACTACTTCGAGGTCGAGGCTCGCTATGTGCCCGTGAGCGCCGAGCACAAGATGCTCGACGGCTTTGAGCTCGACAAATATGTCGACGAGAACACCATCGGCGTCGTCGCGATCATGGGCGTGACCTATACCGGCACATACGAGCCGGTCGACAAGATCGCCACAGCCCTCGACGCGATCCAGGCGAAGACCGGATTCGACGTGCCCATTCACGTGGATGGCGCATCCGGCGCGATGATCGCGCCCTTCGTGCAACCGGAGCTGGTCTGGGACTTCCGCCTCGACCGCGTTCACTCGATCAGCACGTCTGGGCACAAATACGGCCTGGTCTACCCTGGCCTCGGCTGGGTGGTCTGGCGCGATAAGGCATCGCTGCCCGACGACCTGATCTTCAACGTCAGCTATCTGGGCGGCAGCATGCCCACCCTCGCCCTCAATTTCTCTCGCCCCGGTGCACAAGTGCTGCTGCAGTACTACCTCTTCCTCAGGCTCGGAATGTCTGGTTACGCGTCTGTGCAGAAGGAAACGCGCGATGTCGCGCTGTATCTCTCGGCAGGGGTGGCGAAGATCGGTGCATTCGACCTCTGGAGCGACGGCTCAGATATCCCGGTCTTCGCCTGGCAGCTGAAGCCGGGGCACACCGCCAACTGGAATCTCTACCATTTGTCAGACAGGCTGCGGATGCTGGGCTGGCAGGTTCCGGCGTATCCACTGCCCGACAATCTCGCCGACCAGACAGTGCAGCGAATCGTTGTTCGCAATGGACTCAGTATGGACATCGCCGCCCAGCTTCTCGCCGATATCGAGAAAGAGACTGCATTTCTCGATGCGCTCGAATCTCCGATGCCCATCGAAGGGGCGCCTCCCGGATTCCACCACTGACAAGCCCGATTCCCGTCTATGGTGAAGACGTGAGTGTGGAGGCGGAGCCGGTGGCAGAGTCAACGACGGTGCGGGTATCAACGACAGTGCGGGAATCAACGACGGTGCGGGTGCGCTACTTCGCGGCTGCGGCCGAGGCTGCTGGCTGCGAGGAAGAAACACTGAAACTCGACGATGCAACCCTCGGAGCTTTGCGCGCCGAGCTTGAGTCTCGCTACGGCGCGCCGATGCAGCGCGTGATGAGATCGGGCTCATTCCTCGTCGATACCGTCGTCAGCCGTGATCCGGCACGAGCGATTTCGGCGACAGTCGATGTGCTGCCCCCGTTCGCCGGCGGCTAGGCAGAGCAGATCACGAAGCCCCGCAGCTCAGGATTTAACGTGCTCGTCCACCGAATAGAGCACGACATCATCGGGCGAGAACGACAGGTGTATTGGCACTCCCGGTGCCAGGTCGAGATCAGCGACCTGCCGGGGTTGCAGATCGGCTGACAGCCACTCGGTACGCACACGGATGAGATCTCCGCGCGGCTCCACATCGTGCACGGTGCCGAGGATGACATTGTTGCCAGGGGTCGCATGTACCTCGGCTCCTGGCTGCACGCGGGCTACCCGCACTGCCGCCGGACGAAGTGCCGCGGCGACGAGCTCGTCGAGCTCGCCGGACAACCCGTCGGGCGCTGCAGCGATTTCAACTCCGTCGTCGGTGACCAGACCCTCAACCGTGCGGCGGCCGGTAAGTAACGTCAGACCGACGAGTTCGGCCGTGAAGGGGTTCTTCGGATGCTCAAGAACGTCACGAGTCAATCCGGTCTCCACAATGGCGCCGTCTTTCAGAACGATGACACGGTCGGCGAGCAGGAACGCATCGAGTGCGTCGTGAGTGACGATGATGGTGGTGAGGCCGGCGATCACCTGCCGCAGCATCCGCCTCACGTTCACCGTGGCGGTTACATCGAGGGCGGAGAACGGCTCGTCGAGCAGCAACAGCCGCGGATAGGCGGCCAGCGCCCTGGCGATCGCGACACGTTGTGCCTGTCCGCCCGAGAGCTCGTGCGGACGGCGGTCGGCGAACTCGAGAGTCTCGGTGTCGACCATCCAGTGCTCGGCGATCGCCGGGGCCTCAGCGCGTGAAGCTCCCGTGCTGCGGGGACCGAACTCGACGTTGGCTCGCACCGACAAGTGCGGAAACAGCAGTGGCTCCTGCGCGAGGAGCGCAACGCCTCGCCGATGAGGTGCCAGCCACTGCCGGGCACGCGGTCCGTCGTCGAACAATACTGTGCCCTCGAGCTCGGCCCGTCCGGCATCCGCTCGCAGCAAGCCGGCGATCAGACCGAGCAGTGTTGACTTGCCTGCACCGTTCGGGCCGAGCACGGCAAGCGTTTCGCCGGGCTTGAGGCGCAGCGAGATGTCGAAGCCGCGGTCGGCCAGGCGGGCATCGAATGAGAGGCTCATGACAGCAGCCGAGTCCTGCTGGGCTCACTCACACCATGAGCGAGCGCGACAACGATGACGGCGACGACGACCAGAACCAGGGCGAGCGCGACTGCGGCATCCGGATCGATTTCTCGCTGCAGGTAGATCTCGAGCGGGAGCGTGCGCGTGACGCCCTGCAGGCTCCCTGCGAAGGTGAGCGTGGCGCCGAACTCACCCAGCGCGCGCGCGAATGAAAGCACAGCCCCCGAGATCAGCGACGGCAGCACGATGGGCAGGGTCACCCGCGCCAACACTGTCGTTGGCCGCGCTCCGAGGGTGGCCGCAATTGCTTCATATCGGGTACCGGCTGTGCGCAGTGCCCCTTCGAGACTGAGCACGAGAAAGGGTAACGCGACAAATGTCTGGGCGAGAATCACTGCCGTCGTCGAGAAGGCGATCTGGATGCCGAGGATCTCAAATGTCTCGCCGAGCAGGCCGCGTCGTCCGTAGAGATAGAGGAGCGCCAAACCGCTGACCACGGGAGGCAGCACGAGCGGGAGCAGCACGAGAGACCGCGCGATGCGCTGGCCGCGGAATAAAGTGCGGGCGAGCACCACCGCCATCGGGATACCGAGAACGATGCAGAGCAGAGTGGCAACCAGGGACGTTCGAAGGCTGAGGAGCAACGCGGCAACCGATGCCTCTGATGTGATCAGCGGAATGAACTGGGCCCAGTCGACGCGGGTGACAAGTGCGACCAAGGGGAGCAGCACAAAGAGCGCGCCGACGACAGCGACGCCGACTATCCAGCGCGGCACTGTTGACGGCATTCCCCTACTGATTTTCATGATTGCTACGGCGTACCGAAACCGGCGATAGTGAGCACCTTCTGGCCATCGGGCCCCATCACGAACGCGACAAAGGCTGCAGCGAGCGCTCCGTTGCTGCTGCCCGTCAGCGCGGTGATCGGGTAGGTGTTGACTGCAGCGGATGCTTCCGGCAGGCCGACAGATTCAACGCTGGCTCCGGCCGAGGTGACGTCGGTGACGTACACGAGGCCGGCATCCGCTTCACCCGAGCTGACCTTGCCGAGAACATCTGTCACTGACGACTCCTCGCTGACGGGGGTGAGAGTGACACCGGTGGCGATCTCGATCTTGACTGTTGCGGTGCCACAGGGAACCTGAGGGGCGCACACGACGGTCTTCACGTCGGGGCTGGCCAGGTCGGCAAAACTGGTGACCTTCGCCGGGTTTCCCGGCGGAACAGCGATGGTGAGCACATTGGTGGCGAAGTCGATAGGAGCGCCGCTGGCAAGATCTGCTGTCGTTACCTTGGCCATGTTCGCTTCGTCGGCCGAGGCGAAGACATCGGCGGGTGCGCCCTCGGTCAGCTGGGTGACGAGATCGGACGAACCGGCAAAGCTGAATGTCACGTGCGTGCCCGGGTGCGCTTCTTCAAAAGCAGCGCCCAGGGCGGTGAATGTCTTGGTGAGGGATGCCGCTGCGAACACGGTAATCGAGCCCTCAAGAGCCTCTGTTGTGCTGGCAGGCGTCGTGCTCGCGTCGTTTGTGCCGCTCGGTGCGGTATCTGTCGACGCACACGCGCTGGCGCCGATGACAAGAGCTCCGGTGATGAGTGTGGCAGCCAGAATTTTCTCGAAGCGTGGCGTCTTCATCAATTGCCTGACTTCACTGTGGGCGTTTCAATGATCACTGTTGTTGCTTTGACGACGGCGATGGCGACGGATCCCAGCTCGAGTCCGAGCTCTCTGACGGCCTCGCTGCTCATGAGTGAGACGACGCGATGTGGTCCGCATTGCAGCTCGACCTGGGCCATCACGGTGTCCATGGTGATCTCGGTGACCAGGCCGACGAATTGATTGCGGGCGGATCGGCCAACGGTCGATGGATCATCGGGCAGAATCGCATTCTTCTTGGCCAGCTGTGCGAGCGAGAGCCCGTCGACGACTGTGCGCCCTGCTTCGGTACGGGAGCTCTGGAGTAGGCCCGATTCCACCCAGCGTCTGACTGTGTCGTCACTCACTCCGAGGTAGCGTGCTGCGTCCTTAATCCGAATCTGCGGCATAAACCACATCGTAGGGCACTGTTTGCGGCTAAAGCGCTACCCATTCTGATTTTCCCTCAGAAAAATGCTGGCGTTTCCAGAGGGGTACCTGGGCCTTGATTCGTTCGACAAGTTCGGCGCAGGCAGCGAATGCCTCGGCTCGATGGGGAGCAGCGATGGATGCGATCAGCGCAACGTCGCCGATGGCGAGTGGGCCGACTCGGTGCATGGCAGCCACGCGGAGGCCAGTGCCGGCAGCGACCTGTGTGCAGCATTCGAGCAGGAATCGCTCAGCGTCGGGATGCGCCTGATAGTCAAGCGCGGTGACCGACCTGTCGTCGTCGTGATCGCGCACGACACCCTGGAAGGTGACAAGTGCACCGTTCTCGGACGTCATGACAAAGGAATCGGCCAGTGCCTGGTCGAGGGGCTCGTGGGAGATCTGAGCGAAGACGTCAGGCATGCTGCGCCGATCCCGAGACCTGGTCGACCAGGTGCGGCAGCAGATCGGTGAGTACGGCGAGGCCGTCTGCAACGCCGCCGGTCGAGCCGGGAAGGTTCACGATCACCGTGCGGCCGGCGACGCCGGCCAAGCCGCGACTGAGCGCTGCCATCGGGGTTGATGCCAGTCCTCGTGCACGGAGGGCTTCGGAGATTCCGGGCAGATCCCGGTCGAGGAGGGCGGCTGTTGCCTCAGGGGTGGCGTCGGTTGAGGAGACGCCAGTGCCGCCGGTTGTGATGATGACTGCTGGCTGCTCGTGAACCGATGCCGCCAGCGCGCTCTGGATGTCGGCATCCGCTACGACGATCGGGGCAGGGGTCTCGAACCCGCGTTCGCGCAGCCACTCGGCGATGACGGGGCCGGTGGTGTCTGGGCGCTCGCCGGAGGCACCGCGGGTTGACGCGACGATGACGTGGGCGGTGTGGGCGGTGTGGGCGTGGGGAGTTGCGGGCGAGTCTGCGGGTGCAATGCCGGCAGTAGCCCGCGTCCACAGGCCGCGCTTGCCGCCGCTCTTCTCTTCAAGCCGGATGTCGGTGAGCATCGCTGCCGGATCAACAGCCTTGACCATGTCGTGCAGGGTGAGGCCCGCGATCGCCACAGCGGTGAGGGCCTCCATCTCCACTCCGGTGCGCCCGGTGGTCTTCGCCGTCGCTTCGATCTCGATGCTCGATTCGCCGAGCTCGAAGTTGATGCTCAGCGAGGACAGCGGCAGCGGATGGCAGAGGGGGATGAGGTCCGCAGTCTTCTTGGCTCCCGTGATTCCGCCGATCCGCGCGGTGGCCAGCACGTCTGCCTTGGGTAGTCCATCGGCACGCACGAGGGCTAACACCTCGGCTGTCGTGACCAGACGACCGCGGGCAACGGCGATCCTGGTGGTCACAGCCTTGTCACTCACATCGACCATGCGAGCGCGGCCGTCGCCGTCGAGATGGGTCAATTCGCTCATAGCGTCCACACTCTCACGTCGGTCCCTGCCTCAAGGGCAGTGACATCCGCGGGGACGTCGATCAGCACATCGGCCCTGGCCATCGCGGCGACGAGGTGCGAACTGGTCCCTGCCACCTGCTCGACGAGCACGTCATCGACAACGGCGCCACGCAGAAACTGGCGTTTGCCTGCCACCGACGTGATCGGCTTCGCGAGGCGGAGCGAGATCGCCTGATCGACCGAGCGCCCAGCGGCCCTGTGCAGCAGCGCACGTACAAAGACGACGAACGACACCTGGGTACTCACCGGATTGCCCGGAAAACAGACAACAGGCACCCCGTCGATCACCGCGGTCGCCTGCGGTCCGCCCGGTTGCATGTCGACATGCCCGACGGATGCCCCGAGCGGTTCGAGCACATCGCGCACCACCTCATAGGCGCCCATCGAGATGCCGCCGGAGGTGATCACCAGGTCGGATGCAGCGATCGCGTCATCGAGGATCCGACGGAAGATCGCCAAATCGTCGGTGCTCCTGGCTGCGATCGACACCTCGGCACCGGCCTCGGTGATTGCGGCAACGAGCGCGATCTGGTTCGCGTCGAAGATCTGGCCGGGACTGGGCGCAGGCGAGACCCCAATCTCAGAGTGGGCCACAAGTTCTGATCCCGTCGTGATGACGGCGACGCGAAGCTTGCGTCGCACCACCACCTCGCTGATGCCGGCGGCCGCGAGAGCTGCAAGGTGCCGAGGGGCCAGCAGGACACCGGCCGACACGAGTTGATCGCCGGCACTAAGATCGCTGCCGCGCTCGCGGACGAATTCACCGGCACCTCGGGTGCGAGTGATCGTCACGTGGGCAGGACCGGCGCCGGGCTCGGTGTCTTCGACAGGGATGATCGCATCAGCACGATCGGGAACCGGTGCGCCCGTCATGATCCTGGCAGCGGTGCCGGGCAGCAGGGGTTGCGGAGCGCCGGGGCCGGCCGGAAGTTCGTCGCTGACCGGGAGGACGACGGGAACAGTCGTCACGTCAGCGGCACGCACGGCAAAACCATCCATCTGCGAGTTGCGGAACAACGGCAGGTCGACGGCCGAGCGAACATCGACAGCGGTGACCCTGCCGAGAGCATCGAGCACGGAAACCGATTCTGCCGCCAGTGTGGCGAGTCGAGGCGCAAGCATCCGCTCGATCAGGAGGGCGTGGTCGTCAACGGTGGTCACGGGTGAGCATCCGCCGAACAGGTGAGCGTCATGACATCAGTATTGCGTGTCGCACTACCTAATAGCGGGATAGGGCGCGATCGATATCGCGGGCCCAGACGTCGATTCCGCCGGTGAGTCGCAGGGTGTTCGGCAGGCCGGCGTCGACGAGCAGCTGTTGGGCACGCTCGGCCCGCGGCCCATGGTGGCAGTACACGACGAGCGTGGTGTCGCGTAGCGCTGTCACGACGCCATCCGGATCGTCGGTCAGATCCTGCTCAAGTTCGCCGAGGGGAATGAGGGCCGCGCCGTCGATGATCGCCAGCTGGGCTTCCCACGGTTCGCGCACGTCGATCAGCGTGATGGCATCGCCGCGCGTGAGGCGTTCCTGCAACTCGGTGGCAAAAAGCGCAGACAGCGCGTCGGGGGCTGCGGCAATGCCACAGAACAGGTCGTAATCGATGAGTTCGGTGATCGGTGCTGCGAGGGGATCGGCGGCATACGATACCTCGCGGAACGTGCCGCGCAGGCTGTCGTAGGTGGTGACACGGCCGAGCAACGGCTCTCCGACGCCGGTCAGCAGCTTGATGGTCTCTGACACCAGGATGCCGCCGATGACTGAACAGACCGAGGGCAGCACACCGGCCTCAGCGCAACTCGGCACTTCACCGGGCGCTGGCGGCTCGGGAAAGAGGTCGCGGTACTGCGGTGCGTTGGCCGCCCAGCTCACGCCGGCCTGGCCGCCGAACTGGTGCACAGCGCCCCAGACGACGGGGATACCACGCAGCGCCGCAGCATCATTGCTCAGATAGCGGGTAGGAAAGTTGTCGCTGCCGTCGATGACCAGGTCGAAGTCGGCCAGGATGGCCAACGCGTTGGCCGCGCTGAGTCGCACGTCGAAGGTGATGACCGTGGTGTCCGGGTTCAGCGCGGCGATCGTTGCTGCGGCGGATGCCACCTTCGAGCCGCCGACGTCCGCAGGCAGGTGGACAGTCTGACGCGGCAGATTGCTGGTCTCAACGATGTCGTCATCGATGATGCCGATGGTGCCGATCCCCGTGGCCGCGAGACCGGGGAGCACCGCGCTGCCGAGACCACCTGCGCCGATCACGAGCACTCGAGCCGCGGCCAGGCGCTGCTGGCCGAGCTGGCCGAATCCGGGGAGCATCAGGGTGCGCGAGTTCCTGTCGCGGCTTTCGGGAGAGAGGGGCACGCCGGGCGCCACCAGGGGCGGGATGCTGTCGCGGTCGTCCATGGGGATAGCCTACGTTCGCGGCCTCGTTTACGATCGGTCCATGGCTGAGACGAGAGACTATTTCGCCGGAGATCCACGGACCAATCGCGAGCGGATGCTGGCCGGCGACAACTACATCGCAGACGATCCGGACAGCATGGTCGAGGCCCAGCGCGCCGTGCGGCTGACGAACCAGTATCTGGCCGCCTACGCCGAGGACGCAGCAGCAGCCAGGCCCATCCTGCAGGATCTGATCGGCACCTTGGGAGACGGGGCGGAGATCAAGCCTCCGTTGTTCGTCGATTACGGCAGTTACATCAGTATCGGCGCCGGGACGTTCATCAACTACAACCTCACGGCGCTTGACGTCGCCCCGATCGTCATCGGGCGGGACTGCCAGCTCGGGCCCAACGTGCAGCTACTCACGCCAACGCATCCCATCGACCCACGGATGCGGCGTGACAAGCTCGAGTCCGCGAAGCCGATCACCATCGGCGACAATGTCTGGCTGGGTGGCGGAGTGATCGTGCTGCCCGGGGTCACGATCGGCGATAACAGCATCATTGGCGCCGGTGCGGTGGTCACGAAGGACGTGCCGCCCGACGTTATCGCTGTCGGGAACCCCGCCAGGGTCATCCGCTCAGTCAGCGAGGTCAACGAGGTCATGGAAGCCGACTAGTCCATTCACGTCGCCCCGATAAGGGGTTACCGTGACACACACGATCGAACGGGAGAGTGTCGAATGAACGCCCCAGAATCCCCAGACGAAGACGGTGTCGGAACCCAGGACGAACCTGTCATGGATTTTCCGCACGCTTCGGATGCAGAGAAACTGACCGGAATCATCAGGCAGACCATCTTCGATCTGGGAGCAGACCACCCCGTTGCCCAGATGACGGCCATCGTCTTCGAACGGTCTACCGATAGCGGGCTCGATTTCACCGCAGAGCACGTGACAGCGGCCGTGCAGTCGGCGATCCGCGGACCCGAACCCGCGTAATACAGTTGTCTTTCCCCCTGATTCTGACGAGGAGGTAGTCGTGGCTCGTAAAAAGAAAGAAGCGGCACCGGCACCGGCACCGGACCATCCAGACAAGCCGGCGTCCCCGACCGACGTGTCAAAGCGTTCGTGGAAATATGCGCTGCGCAAGTCGTTTCGAGAGTTCACCGCCGATGAGTGTCCGGACTCTGCCGCGGCGCTGACCTACTACGCGGTGTTATCAGTCTTCCCTGCGGCGATTGCACTGATTTCGCTCCTGGGCATCTTTGGCCAGGGAAAGAACTCGACCGATGCCATCCTCTCCTTGGTCGAAGAGATTGCTCCCGGCGAGACCGCCGACGTCATTCGCGGCCCGCTTGAACAGATCAGCTCGTCGTCAGCAGTCGGCTTAGGGTTGGTCTTCGGAATCGTGCTGGCGGTGTGGTCGGCATCCGGTTACGTCGGTGCGTTCAGCCGGGCGATGAATAGGATCTACGACGTCCCAGAGGGCAGGCCATTCTGGAAGCTCCGGCCTGTGCAACTCGTCGTGACGATCGTTGAAATCATTCTCGTGCTGATCATGCTGCTGCTCGTGATCGTCTCAGGTCCCGTCACAACTGCGATCGGTAACGCCCTCGGCATCGGAGAGACGGCCCAGCTCGTCTGGTCGATTCTGAAATGGCCGGTGTTGGCCCTCGCGGCAGTGCTGCTCATTGCTGTGCTGTACTACGGGGCGCCAAACGTGAAGCAACCCAAGTTCCGCTGGATCAGTGTCGGAGCGACCGTGGCGTTGGTTGCTGCGCTTGTCGCCTCGTTGCTCTTCGGGCTGTATGTGGCGAATTTCTCCAACTACGACCGCACGTACGGGTCATTGGCCGGTGCAGTCGTCTTCCTCCTCTGGCTCTGGATCGTGAATCTCGCCTTGCTCTTCGGCGCTGAATTCGATGCCGAGCTTGAGCGCGGTCGGCAGCTGCAAGCCGGCATCGCAGCGGAAGAAGCCATCCAGTTGCCTCCCCGCGACAGCCGCAAGAGTGACAAGGCGGCCAAGAAGGCGCAAGCAGACATCGAGGAGGGCAGACGCTTGCGTGAAGAGAGTGCGAAAAACCTCGAGAAGAAGCAGAGCCTGGACAAGAAGAAATAGGCGGTTCAGTTCACTGAAACCGAGATGCTGTCGAGTCCGGTCGCGCCGTCAGGCACGACGTCGGCGAGCTTGGCCGTCTGAACCAAGCCGTCGGCATCCGTCGCTCGTGCTCGCAGGGTGTGTTGACCCGACGTGGCCGGCCACACCCACTTCCATTGGCGCCAGGTATCGATGTTGAGGGCTTCGGCCAGCGTCGCGTCGTGCCAGTCGCCCTCGTCAACTTGAACCTGCACCGCGCTGATGCCGGTGTGCTGGGACCAGGCGACGCCGGCGACCGTTACATCGCCGGCGGCGACTGACCCGCCCGATGGCACGTCGATACGCGACGAGAGCTTGATCGGGCCGTGCTCCGACCAGCCGCGATCGGTCCAGTACGAGGTGACCTTGTCGAACCGGGTCACGTCGAGCTGCACCACCCACTTGGTGGCTGACACATAGCCGTAGAGACCGGGAACTACCATCCGCACCGGGTAACCGTGCTCGATGGGGAGCGGCGCACCGTTCATGCCGATAGCCAAGATCGCGTTGCGATCATCCGTGAGCGCCTCGATGGGAGTACTGGCCGTCCAGCCGTCCTGGCTGCGCGACAGCACCATGTCGGCGTCAGCATGCGGCTTCGCTTGGGCCAGCAGATGACGGATGGGGTAGCCGAGCCAGGTTGCCGTGCCGATCAGATCGCCACCCACCACGTTCGATACGCAGGTCAGGGTGGTTCGGCTCTCCTCCAGGGGAAGCTTCAACAGCTCGTCGAATGAGAGTGTGACCTCGTTGTCAACCATGCCGGTGATCTTCAGAGTCCAGTTGGCCGGATCGATGCCCGGCAACTGCAGTGCGGTGTCGATGCGGTAGAAGTCGCCGTTCGGCGTGATGAGTGGTGACAATCCTGGCACGTCGAAGGATGCTGACGCGGGGATGGGCGGTGCGGGTACGGTCGCTTTCGGCAATGTGAAGATCGATCGGGCAGCGCTCGCCGCCCGGTACCCCGCTCCGACCACCTGCCCGGCGAACAGCGCAACAAGCCCGAGTCCGGCACTGGCACTTGTCGCGACCAGGAATCGCCGCCGGGTCAGCGCCTCGCGGGGAGTCGAGCCCGGTGACTGAGCGGATGTCGCGGCCTCGCGTTCGCGATCGTGCAGTCGCCGCAGCAGCAGGTTCAGCAGGAAGACGCCGACCACTGCGGCAACGATCGAGGGGACGGCATCCATGAATGACGCGCCAGAGCGGGTGAGTGCGGCGAAGATGCCGACGGCACCGCCGAGCACGATCAGCAGTCGACCGAGCGGAGGACGCCGATACTCCAGGATGCCGGCGACGGCGCCACCGATGAGCAGCACCATCGCGAGCGAGATGATGAGCACTGCCTTGTCGCCGGTCCCGAAGGCGGCGATGACTGCTTCTTTCACCCACCCGGGCACGAGATCGATCACCAGTGCGCCGACGACGAGAATCGGGCTGCCGTTCTGGGCGATGAGCGAGCTGGTGAGCTCTGCCGCGCCGACGCCCGCCACAATCGCGGCGCAGCCTGTCGCGATTTGCCACCAGACGTTTGTCAGTGGCCGGGGGGAATTTCCGGCTGCCATGACTTGAGCATACGAATTAATGCTGGGATCCGCTGCCGAATAACGGTTATGCCTCCGGGGTGACCTTCTTCACGTGTCCCAGAGCAGCGACAGCGACAGAGATGGCGGCCGCGATTCCGAGCCCGAGGGCGATGTGTATGTGTAGGGCGGCAGCGCCGGCCAGCGCTCCGAGACCGATCAGGATCACGGCGCCCGCACGACGCTTCCACTGCTGCTTCTTGTTTCCACCGAGGCGCGAATCAGCGGCCAGGCCGGTGAGCGTCGAGGTGACGACGACTGTCGTGACATCCTTCACCGCAATGTGCCTGGCGGTGCCGGCCTGCATGCCCATCGCAAAGCCCAGTGCGCCCGTCGTCACGAACTGGGCGCCGGTCGGAATCTCCGGGGGGAACAATGCCAGCACGATGGCCAGCACCGCGAGGATCGCACCGACGAAGCCGAACAGGGTTGTGGAGCGTGCGGTCCATCCGGAGGGGACGGGGCGGAGTACCCGGCCAGACACCGCTGCACCGAGCATGAAGCAGCCCAACGCAATCAACGGGCCAACGATCGGCAGGTCGTCTGCGCCGAGTAGGCCCATACCCAGGATGACGACGTTGCCCGTCATATTGCCGGTGAAGACCCGGTCAAGGCCGAGATAGCCGACAGCGTCGATCACGCCGGTCGAGAACGTCAACGCCAGCATGAGCATCAGATGGAGCGTTTCGCGCTCTGGGGTCTTCGTCATACGTTCAGTTAACACCTAGGCGCATCATCACCCCGGCAGAGTGTTAGCCGGGCAGCACCGTAGCGATCCAGTCCTGCCCGGCACGTCTGTACTCCACTCTGGTACTCGGCCCATTGGCGTCGCTCTGCCAGAACGTGATTCGGCGCATCGAAATGCGGTAGCCGATCCAGGTCGGCGGAGCAGTGAGTGAGCCTTCCGGATGTGCACGATCGAAGGCCGCCCAGCGCGCATGGCGTTCGGCAGCAGGCAGAGCGGCGGTATCGGCATCGTTCTGCCAGGCGAGCAACTGAAGATAGCGGGACTGCGCTGCGTATGCGGCGGCTTGCTGCTCGTCGGTCGTCACTTCGGCGTCGCCCTGAATCGCCACCTGGCGATCGGCTTGCGGCCAGAGCAGCACGAGTGATACCCGGGGATCAGCGGCCAGTTCCCCGGCCTTGCGGGTGCGGATATCGGTATTGAAATAGACGGCATCGCTGTCGTGTCCGCTGAGCAGCACGGTGCGGGCATCGGGGTGACCGTCAGCGTCGATGGTGCCGAGGGTCATCGGGGGCGGTCTATGGCTGCCCAGCTGCTGCAACCAGCTGTCGAACAACGTGAGCGGGTCGGCATCCGTAGTCATGATGCCTGTCTACCAGTCTTACTGGCTGCTGCTGCGATCGGTGAGCGAGGTGACGAGCGCGATGAGGTCATCCATGTCGCTCTGGCTCGGCACGATTGACCCGACGGCCGGCAGCAGGGCTGAGTTGTAATAGAGCCCGTCGCTCAACAGCATGATCACACGGGCGACAGTGGGATCCGAAACCTCGGTGCGGATGACGTCGAGCCAGATCGTCTGCATCTTCTGCAGGGCTTCCCTGACCTTCGGGTGTGATCCCTGCGCAAGGTGGGCTGCGGCAATGATCGTGCGATCAAGCGTGCTGTTGGTCGAGACCGATGTGCGGATGAAATACGAGACGACACCTTCAGGCGCTGATCTCATCTCGTCGACATCGTCGGTGACCATCGCCAGCAGGCGATCGGTCAGCCCAGCGGCGAGGGCTTCCTTTGAGGTGAAGTGGTAGAGCAGTCCGCCCTTGGATACCCCGGCCTTCGCGGCCACGGCCTCGAGGGTCGCCGCTCGTTCACCGTCCTCGATGAGGATGTCTTCGAAGGCGGTCAGCAGCCGATCGCGGGTAGAAGGTGTCACTGTCACGTCCACATCGTATCGAGAGAAATACAGGCTCGCCGTGCTACTATACCGTCCAGCCGGTACAGTAAAATTCAAACCGGAGAACCACCAACGATATGAAAGCTCGAGAACTAAGCGTGACTACGCACATGATCAACACGGATACCCGCCCCGCCGTCGACGGTCGCAGGCCAGTACCGGAGCGCGCCGGGCGCAAGCAGTGGATTGCGCTCGTGGTGCTGATGCTCCCCGTGCTGCTGGTCTCGGTCGACAACACTGTCCTGAACGTTGCCCTGCCCGCTATCTCGAAGTCTCTTGAGCCGAGTGGCGCCGGGCTGCTGTGGATCGTCGATATCTACCCGCTAGTCCTTGCCGGCCTCCTGGTTTCGATGGGTAGCCTGGCTGACAGGATCGGCCGTCGCCGCCTGCTCATGATCGGGTCGATCGGCTTCGCCATCGTCTCGGTGTTCGCTGCGTTCTCGCCGACCACTGAGCTGCTCATCCTCGCTCGTGCCCTGCTCGGCGTGTTCGGCGCAATGCTGATGCCGTCGACACTGTCACTGCTGCGCTCAATCTTCATCAACCGTGACCAGCGCCGACTTGCAATTGCGGTTTGGGCATCAGCGTTTGGCGCAGGTTCTGCACTCGGTCCGATTGTCGGTGGCGTACTGCTGGCGAACTGGTGGTGGGGCTCGGTCTTCCTGATCGCTGTTCCTGTGCTGATCCCACTCGTCATCCTCACGCCAATCCTGATTCCAGAGTCGAAGGACCCCAAGCCAGGGCGAATCGACGTTCTGAGCATCCTGCTCTCCTTCGCCGCAATGGCGCCGATCGTCTTTGGCATCAAGGAGCTGGCGACCGAGGGATTCAACGCTCTCGGCATCGCGAGTGTGCTCGTCGGTGTCGCATCCGGCATCTGGTTTGTACGTCGCCAGCTGCGGCGCGACGACCCGATGCTCGATGTGCGGTTGTTCACCCGCTCGGCGTTCAGTGGTGCAGTCCTGGTCAACCTGTTCAGCGTCATCGCCCTGGTCGGCGGACTCTTCTTCGTCGCCCAGCACCTGCAGCTGGTTCTTGGGCTGGATCCGCTTGAGGCCGGGCTCATCCTGTTGCCCGGATCAGTGGCCATGATCATTGCCGGACTTGTCATCGTGCCGATTGCTCGTCGGGTGCGCGCCAGTATCGTTGTGCCCATCGGACTGCTCATTTCAGCAGGCGGATACGCGGCCGTCGCGTTGATGTCCGACAACTTGAGCGCTGCCACGATGATGTGTGCCTTCATCGCCCTCGGTGTCGGCATCGGTGCAGCAGAGACCGTCTCGAACGAGATCATTCTGTCGTCAGCTCCGGCAAATAAGGCCGGCGCGGCCTCTGCGGTGTCTGAAACCGCCTATGAACTCGGTGCCGTTCTCGGCACGGCAATTCTCGGCACACTGATCACGGCGTCCTACCGGGCTGCCGTTGTGCTGCCGGACGGACTGGCCGCCGAGCAGGCTCGCGCAGCGGGGGAGACCCTGGGTGGTGCTGTCGCTGTGGCGGATGGACTCCCGGCATCGCAGGCCGAAGCATTGCTTGAATCGGCCAGGCACGCTTTTGACAGCGGCGTCGGTGTGACGGCCTGGATCGGCGTGGCACTGGTGCTCACCGCAGCGGTGATCGCAGCGGTCAGCCTCGGCCGCGCCAGCGAAGACGCCAGTACGCGCTAAGCCCTACAGCGAGAGCTTCTCGTTCGGCAGCAGGGGGTGGTACTCGCCGCCTGCAGCTTCAGTGACGCTCTTCAAGCGGGCGTCAGCGAGGTCTTTCCCCACTCGGGACAGCACGATGTCATGGGTGGGGAAAGCGCGCTGGGGTGCGATCGCGCTTACGAAGTCCATGGCCTCGCTGATCTTCAGCCACGGTGCACCGGCAGGAGCCGCGAGGGTGTTCACCTCGACACCCTCCGGAATCGTGAAGGAGTCTCCCGGGTAGTACAGGACATCGTTGACAAGCACGCCGACGTTGTCGATTACCGGGATCGACGGGTGGATCACCGCGTGCTTCTCTCCGAAGAACCGCAGGGTAAATGGTTCGATCTCGACGACGTCGCCGTCTGTGACGACGGTGATGTCATAACCAGGTGCGGCAGCAGCGACTCCGGCTGGTCCGAAGATCTGGACATGCTCATTCATCTCGATCACGCGGTCAAGCTGTTCTGGGGTCCAGTGGTCTGCGTGTTCGTGAGTGATGACGACGGCTACGGTTCCCGCGGTCTCGGTGAGCGGGGTCGTGAAGCTGCCTGGATCGATGAACAATTTGTGTGAGCCGATCTCGAGGAGAAGGGCAGCATGTTCAAGTTTTGTCAGTTCCATGATGCGAGCTAATACCCAAATCTGCGCGGGCGCAACATGAGATGGATGCGGTCGAGTAAGACCCGAAATGACCCATCTCAACCTGTATTTTCCTCAATTTGGTGCGGGCGCAATGCGTGTGGCATACTCATTGAGTTGCAAAAACGGCCCCATCGTTTAGCGGCCTAGGACATCGCCCTCTCACGGCGGTAACGCGGGTTCGAATCCCGCTGGGGTCACAACTGCCCGGTTTCCAGTTTTTCATTGGAAGCCGGGCTTTTTTGTTTAACTGACAATTCTCCGTCTCTGTGCCGCTGCCCACGATGGGTCGAGCTCGCGCGTGGCATCCTCAACGGAGGCGTCGATCACGTCGGTGTCTCGTCAGGTAGACTTTTCCCTTGTGAAGGGGAGTATCCCTGCGGGTCCGATTCGGGTCCTACACCGTGATCGTCAGTACGGACCGCAGAGCTGGGGTCCCGGCGCGGTGGTGCCGGCTCAGCTGGTACGGGAGAGACTTTCAGCCTCCCTTGCTGCCCACAGAGCAGCTTCTCTCTGAAAGGTCCCACGTGGAACTTCAACTTCCCATCGCTTTTGAAGTGGGATCGCTGATCCTGCTGTCCCTGATCCTGGTTGCCGATCTGCTGATCGTTTATAAGCGTCCGCACATCCCGTCGGCCAAAGAATCAACACTGTGGGTCGTCTTCTACATCGCGCTGGCGCTCATCTTCGCCGGCTGCATGCTGTACTTCAGCGATGCAGAGCACGCGGGTCAGTTCCTGGCCGGTTGGCTCACTGAATACAGCCTGAGTATCGACAACCTGTTCGTCTTCGTGATCATCATGTCCAGGTTCAGGGTGCCGCGGAAGTACCAGCAGGAAGTGCTCATGGTGGGCATCATCATCGCCCTCGTCCTGCGCGGAATCTTCATCCTTCTCGGTGCCCAGCTCATCGAGAACTTCAGCTGGATCTTCTACATCTTCGGAGCATTCCTGCTGTACACGGCAGTGCACCAGGCCGTCGCGAAGGAAGACGACGGCGACGGCGAGAACGGCTTCATCAAGTTCCTGCGCCGCCACATGCCGATCTCAGATGAGTACGACGGATCGAAGATCCGCACGCTCGTCGGCGGCAAGAAGCTCTTCACGCCGATGCTCATCGTGTTCATCGCGATCGGTACGACAGACCTGCTCTTCGCGCTGGATTCAATTCCGGCGATCTTCGGTATCACGACGAGCCCGTTCATCGTCTTCACCGCGAACATCTTCGCCCTGATGGGCCTCCGTCAGCTGTACTTCTTGCTCGGTGGTCTGCTCGAGCGGCTCGAATATCTCAAGTACGGGATTGCTTTCATCCTCGCCTTCATCGGTGTCAAGCTTGTCCTCCACGCACTGCACACCAACGAGGTTCCGTTCCTGAACGGCGGCGAGGGGTACGAAGGGGCGCCGGAGATCGGCACCTGGACGTCACTCGCGGTCATCATCGTTTCGATGTCAGTCGCGACAATCGCTAGCCTGATCAAGGCGAGGCATGACGCGCGCAAGCGCGGACACACTCTCGCCGAAGAGATTTCACACCCGATCGAGGAGTAAACGTCCGTGGCGCCCACTGGAGAGAGTCAACTCACGCTTCCTATTACGCGAGTTAACATCCAGTTCAGCGCGCGCACCGATGTCGGAAAAGTTCGCCTCGCGAACGAAGACAGTCTCATGACCCAGTCGCCGGTTTTCCTGGTGGCGGATGGCATGGGTGGTCACGCCAGGGGAGACGCAGCAAGCCAGACGGTTGTCCGGGTCTTCGACGAACACATCGCGACAGGCGAACCCTCGACGCCAGAACGCATCCTCGACGCGATTCACTCGTCGAACGATGCGGTCAGGGACTTGAGTGCGGCCGACGACTTCGGAACTGCAGTGGCAGGCACCACCCTCACCGGTGTTGCCCTTGTCGATGCCGGTGACGGTCTCGGCCACTTCTGGATGGCCTTCAATGTCGGCGACTCCCGCCTGTACCGGTGGGATGGCCGCAGTATTCAACAGATCAGCATCGACCACTCAGCCGTACAGGAGCTGGTCGACGCCGGTCTTATTTCAGCCAATGACGCCGAGCACCACCCAGAGCGAAACGTCATCACCAGGGCGATCGGGGCCGACGAATTCGTTGACCCTGATGTCTGGATGCTGCCGGTCGACGCGCACGACGCGTTCCTGCTGTGTTCGGACGGCCTCACGAAAGAACTTGACGCCCACGACATCAATCGAATCCTTGCACCTCGCATGGCGACCCCAGAATTGCGCGGCACGATTGCCGATGCCCTGGTGGATGCCGCGCTGGAGCGTGGAGCGAGCGACAACGTGAGCGTAATTTTCATCGATTCGTACTCTGCAGCACCGACAGACATTCCACCCTCCGGTTAGCATCGCCCTGGCAGTCGAAGGTGTTAGCCTGAAGCGTGCTGTTCGGTCGACTTCTTCTTCTGTGCCGCGACGAGTCCCAGTTCTGAGGCCACTCTCGTCGCGGAGTCTGTCGTTGGCTGACCACCAATTTTCTGAGGAAGACGCACCATGACTAACGCATCAATTGCGAGCGATCGCCCACGCACTCTGGCCGAAAAGGTCTGGGACAAGCACCTCGTCGCCAAGGGCGAAGACGGTACTCCCGACCTGATCTACATCGACCTGCACCTCGTGCACGAGGTGACCAGCCCACAAGCATTCGACGGACTGCGCATGGCGGGTCGACCGCTCCGGCGTCCTGACCTCACCATCGCGACCGAAGACCACAACACGCCGACTCTCGCGATCGACAAGCCGATCGCCGACCTCACCAGCCGTACCCAGATCGAGACGCTTCGCCGCAACTGCGAGGAATTCGGCGTTCGCCTGCACTCGCTCGGCGACATCGAGCAGGGCATCGTTCACGTCGTAGGACCGCAGCTCGGTCTGACGCAGCCTGGCATCACGGTCGTCTGTGGCGACTCGCACACCTCGACCCATGGAGCATTCGGGGCGATGGCATTCGGCATCGGTACGAGCGAGGTCGAGCACGTCATGGCGACGCAGACCCTGCCGCTGAAGCCGTTCAAGACGATGGCGATCACCGTCGACGGCGAACTGCGCCCCGGTGTCACGGCGAAAGACATCATCCTCGCCGTCATCGCCAAGATCGGAACCGGCGGAGGCCAGGGCTACGTACTTGAATACCGTGGCAGCGCCATCCGCTCGCTCTCGATGGAGGGCCGCATGACCATCTGCAACATGTCGATCGAAGCCGGCGCCCGCGCAGGCATGGTCGCACCAGACCAGATCACCTACGACTACCTGGAGGGCCGCGCACACGCGCCGTCAGGACAGGACTGGGATGACGCCGTCGCATACTGGGACACGCTGGCCACCGATGAGGGTGCGACGTTCGACGCAGAGGTCATCCTCGATGCAGACACGCTTGAGCCCTTCGTCACCTGGGGTACCAACCCGGGCCAGGGCGTCTCGCTCTCCGAAGCAGTGCCGAACCCCGCAGATATCCTGGACGCCAACGAGCGTTCAGCCGCCGAGCGTGCGCTCGAGTACATGGACATCCAGGCTGGAACGCCCATGAAGGATATCCGTGTCGACACCGTATTCCTCGGTTCGTGCACGAACAGCCGGGTCGAAGACCTGCGTGCTGCTGCAGAGATCATCAAGGGGCGGAAGAAGGCCGATGGCGTCCGCATGATGGTCGTACCTGGTTCTGCCCGCGTGCGGATCGAGGCAGAAGCTGAAGGCCTCGACAAGATCTTCACCGATTTCGGCGCTGAATGGCGTTTTGCCGGCTGTTCAATGTGCCTCGGCATGAACCCTGACCAGCTGGCTCCCGGTGAGCGCTGCGCGTCGACGAGTAACCGCAACTTCGAAGGCAGGCAGGGCAAGGGCGGGCGCACGCACCTGGTTTCGCCGCTGGTCGCGGCTGCGACAGCCATCAGGGGTACGCTGTCGAGTCCCTGGGATCTGACCCAGGATTCGCTTTCACCAGTCACGGCAGAGCAGGAGGCCAAGTAGCCATGCAGAAATTCACCACGGTTACCGGCGTCGGCGCTCCACTCCGTCGCTCGAATGTCGACACAGACCAGATCATTCCCGCCGTCTACCTGAAGCGCGTCACCAAGACAGGCTTCGAAGACGCCCTGTTCGCCGGCTGGCGCCAGGACCCAGAATTCGTGCTCAACCAGCAGGCGTACCAGGGTGCTCGCGTGCTCGTTGCCGGTGCCGATTTCGGTACGGGTTCCTCGCGCGAGCACGCCGTCTGGGCGCTTCGTGACTTCGGTTTCGACGTCGTGCTCAGCCCCCGTTTCGGCGACATTTTCCGCGGAAACTCAGGCAAGCAGGGACTGCTCGCCGGTGAGATTTCCGAAGCGGATGCCGAAGCGCTGTGGAGCGCGATGGAGGCAGAGCCGGGAATAGAAATGACTGTCGACCTCGTTACCAAAACTGTCCGTCTGGGTACGCTCTCAGTTAGTTTCGACATCGACGATTACACTAGATGGCGGCTGCTGGAAGGCCTCGATGACATCGGGCTGACACTGCGTGATGAAGCGCGAATTGCAGAATTCGAATCCCAACGGGAGTCATGGCGACCCCAGACACTCCCTGCAAAGTAGGTAATTAGTGAGCACAAGCACACTCGGCGAAGACGCACAGAACCACGGTGCTGCCGTCGGTCTCCTCGGCGACAAAATCACCATCCGCGGCGGTATCCCGCTCGTCGGACGCATCGAACTCAAGGGGGCTAAGAACCTCGTCACCAAGGCGATGGTTGCCGCGCTCTTGGGCGAGAGCCCCAGCATCCTGAAGGATGTCCCCAACATCAGCGACGTGCGTATCGTGCGTGGGCTGCTTGAGGTTCACGGGGTGAAGGTCACTGACGGCGCAGAAGAGGGCGATCTCATCCTCGACCCCGTCAACGTCGAGAGCGCTCACTTCGCCGACATCGATGCCCACGCGGGGTCGTCGCGCATCCCGATCCTGTTCTGCGGTCCGCTGCTGCACCGCCTCGGCGAAGCATTCATCCCCGACCTCGGTGGTTGCCGCATTGGCGACCGCCCGATCGACTACCACCTTGAGGTGCTGCGCAAGTTCGGCGCAGTTGTTGAGAAGCAGCCGAACGGCATTCGCATGTCTGCACCTAACGGCCTCAAGGGCACCAAGGTCGACCTGCCATACCCGAGCGTCGGCGCCACAGAGCAGGTGCTGCTGACTGCAGTGCGTGCCGAGGGCATCACCGAGCTCAAGGGCGCAGCGATCGAGCCCGAGATCATGGATCTCATCAACATCCTGCAGAAGATGGGCGCCATCATCACGGTCGACACCGACCGCGTGATCCGCATCGAGGGAGTTGAGCGTCTCGAGGGCTACCGCCACCGTGCACTCTTCGACCGCAACGAGGCTGCCAGCTGGGCTGCCGCCGCACTGGCGACTGATGGCGACATCTTCGTTGGCGGTGCCAAGCAGCCAGAGATGCTGACCTTCTTGAACGTGTTCCGTAAGGTCGGTGGCGCTTTCGAGATCCACGACGACGGCATCCGTTTCTACCACCCGGGCGGAGACCTGAAGCCCGTCATCATCGAGACGGATGTACACCCCGGCTTTATGACGGACTGGCAGCAGCCGCTCGTTGTAGCGCTCACCAAGGCCAAGGGCATGTCGATCGTGCACGAGACCGTCTACGAGCAGCGTTTCGGCTTCACCGACGCACTTGTCGAGATGGGTGCAACGATCCAGATCCACAAGGAGTGCCTCGGCGGCCATCCGTGCCGATTCGGTCAGCGCAACTTCAACCACTCGGCCGTCATCCTGGGACCGGCGAAGCTGCACGGTGCCGACATTGAAGTTCCCGACCTGCGTGGTGGCTTCAGCCACCTCATCGCGGCGCTCTCTGCCGAGGGAACCTCGACAGTCAGCAATGTCGGAATCATCAGCCGCGGCTATGAAAACTTCATCACCAAGCTGGCGTTGCTCGGGGCGGACTTCGATCTCGAAGGATAATGGGTCTGTGCCCGCATCGAATTCCCTTCCTGACCCTGTGACTCCTTCTACTCCCGCGCGAACGCGCTCGGAAAAGAGTAGTCCGTCGATCTTCTGGCTGCTGGCTGCGATTGCGCTCCCGATCATGAACCTCGCCGTGAAGTACGACATCAGGGACGGCAAGAAGTTTCCGCGGAGCGGTGCATTCGTCTTTGCGCCCAACCACTACAGCGAAATCGATCCTCTCGTCATGGGTGTGGCCGCCTGGAAGCTCGGCCGTCTGCCGCACTTCATGGCGAAGGGCTCACTGTTCAAGATTCCGGTCCTCGGCTACCTCTTGAGGAAGTCGGGCCAGATCCCCGTCGAGCGTGGCGGTTCAGTGCGTGGCAGCGAGCCGGTGAAGGCTGCGGAGCTCATGGTCGAGAAGGGCCAAATGGTCGTCGTCTACCCGGAGGGCTCGCTGACTCGCGATCCCGACCTGTGGCCGATGCGGGGCAAGACGGGGGCGGTGCGGGTCGCGCTTGAGCGCGGCATCCCCATCGTTCCTGCTGCCCACTGGGGTACCCAGGAGCTCATGCCGCGCTACTCCAAGAAGATCAGCATTTTTCCCCGCAAGCACATCATCGTCAAGATCGGGGATCCGCTCGACCTCGCAGAGTTCAGGGGACGCCCGCTCGACAGTGCGACGCTCACCGCAGCGACTGCAGTGGTGATGGACGCGATCACCGTTCTCCTCGAAGAAATTCGCCAGGAGAAGGCGCCGCTCGAGCGCTGGAATCCTGCAGCACACGACCAGAAAGAGACAGGCCGTTTTGAAGCCTAAAGTTCAGCCGCCGACACGCGTCGCAGTACTGGGAGCCGGCAGCTGGGGCACCACCTTCGCCAAAATTCTCGCTGACGGTGGAGCGGATGTCGTGCTGTGGGCCAGGCGCCCAGAGCTCGCCAAAGAGATTTCAGAGGCTCGCCGTAACAGCGACTACCTGCAGGGAATCAACCTTCCTGCCGGGCTGAACGCGACGTCGAGCCTTGAGCAAGCGCTGAGGGGCGCCGAGCAGGTCTTCGTTTCGGTACCGAGCCAGTCGCTGCGCGAAAACCTCATCGCCGCAGAGCCATTCCTGGCGCCAGACGCGATCATCGTGTCGCTGATGAAGGGCGTTGAGCGCTCGACCGGCCTGCGCATGAGCGAGGTCATCGCCGAGGTCCTGCCGATCTCGCTCGACAAGATCGCTGCGATCTCCGGACCCAACCTGGCGCTTGAAATCGCGAAGGAACAGCCCACGGCCGCCGTCGTCTCGTCGGCAAGCCTGGAGACAGCTCAGGCTGTTGCCATGCTGGCCAGCAACAAGTACTTCAGGTCGTACGTCAACACCGATGTGATCGGCACCGAGTTCGGTGGCGTGCTGAAGAACCTCATCGCGGTGGCCATCGGTATCGTCGACGGTGTCGGCTATGGCGAGAACACCAAGGCATCCATCATCACCAGGGGACTTGTCGAGATGACCGACTTCGCGGTGGCCTACGGCGCGCAGCCGGAGACCCTGGCCGGCCTTGCCGGGCTGGGCGACCTGATCGCGACATGCCAGTCACCGCTGTCCCGCAACAATACTGCTGGCCGACTCCTCGGTCAGGGCTACAGCTACAACGACGTGGTGAAGCAGATGCAGCAGACCACAGAGGGACTAGCCTCTGTAAAACCGATTCTGGAGCTCGCCAAGGCTCGCGGTGTCGAGATGCCGATCGTAGAGCAGGTGCGTCAGGTTCTCGACGGCACCCTCGCTCCGCGTGACATCGCACCTCACCTCACCACCGACACCGGGCAGCCACAGGGCGAAAGGACGATTGATGACGGACAAGCTCACGGTAGCGCTGCTCTTTGGGGGGCGTTCAAGCGAACATTCGATCAGCTGCGCAACAGCGGGCGGAGTACTGGCGGCAATTGACCGCGAGCGCTACAACGTGATTCCGGTCGGAATCACGCGTGATGGCGCATTCATCCTGGAAGACGACGACTCGGCAAAATTCGCGCTCGACGTCGACGCGCTTCCTCAGATCGTCGACAACGGCACCAGGGTGCACTTCCCTGAGAGCTCGCTGACACGAGAACTGACTGTTGTTGAACCAGATGGGTCGCGCCGTTCGCTCGGCGCTGTCGACCTCGTATTCCCCATCCTGCATGGGCCATTCGGTGAAGACGGAACCATCCAGGGCATGCTCGAACTGGTCGGCCTGCCCTACGTCGGATCAGGCGTGCTCGCATCGGCTCTCGGCATGGACAAGCACTTCACCAAGACAGTGTTCGCGCAAGCTGGTATCCCGGTCGCGCCCTGGCGCACGATCACGGCCGCGCAGTGGGCGAATGACGAGGGTCTTGCATATGCAGCGATCGCCTCTCTCGGCCTTCCTGCATTCGTGAAACCGGCCAGGGCCGGTTCCAGCGTCGGTGTCAGCAAGGTGCGCTCAGAGGATGAACTCGCGGCAGCAATGGAAATCGCGCTGGCCGAGGATGACAAGGTGCTCATCGAATCGACTCTCGTCGGGCGTGAGATCGAAGTTGCAGTGCTCCAGGGCCGACCGGGCGAGCCGACGCGCGCTTCGGTTGCCGGCGAGGTCGTGGTGTCAGGGCGTGAGTTCTACGACTTCGACGCCAAGTACCTCGATGCGCCTGGTATCGATCTGGTCTGCCCTGCAGTGCTGACAGACGCCGAACTCGCCGAGATGCAGGCGCTGGCAATCAGCGCCTTCGAATCGATCGATGCCGCAGGGCTTGCCAGGGTCGACTTCTTCTTCACCGCAGACGGCTGGGTGATCAATGAGATCAACACCATGCCGGGCTTCACGCCCATCTCGATGTTCCCGACCTGCTGGCTGGCCAGCGGGTACACGTATCCAGAACTCATCGACGAACTGATCGCTGTCGCGCTGTCACACGCAGCCTGATCGGCGGCTACGGCGTCGGAGTTGAAGTGGGCAACGTCACATCTTCGGCTCCGACGCACTGGCCCGTCGCCGGAATCGACGACACGGCGTTTGCCAGGTCGACGAGAACCGTAGAGCCACTGACGACCTCTGAGTCGATCACGAGTTCGACTGCAGGGTCGCGACCGTACGTCGTGTAGCGGTACGTCGGCGCCTCTGAATCGTCCTCAAGCCAGTCGATGCCGTTGACGTTCAGGCACGGCGTCGTGGTCGGCCCCGGCACCGGCACGCCGCAGTGCAGCAACACCGCAGCAGGATCACCCCACGCACCCGTCGCCTGTGCGTTCGTCTCGCGTTCGTCCTGATCGGCGACAGACGCCGGCAGGTGAACGATTACATCGGCGCATGCGGGGTTGTTGGCGTCGGCAGCGGGCTGCAGCGGCACAGCTGCGGCGCAGCCGGTGAGAAGGATGCTGGTGGCAGCGACGCTGAGTGCTGCGGCCAGGCGGATGCGGGCGGATCGGAGAGTCATCCCTTTCAGGCTACCGTTTCAAGCATGACACTTTCTGCGGAACCCGCTTCTGGCAGCGCTGACGAACTCACACTGGCCGACCTGAGCGAATCGGACGTGCTCGCCCGAATCTTTCCTCGACTGCCATCTGCTCGCGCCGAGTTGCTCGGTCCTGGCGACGATGCCGCCGTCGTCGCCGCACCTGACGGGCGCTACGTCGTGACCACAGACATGATGATCCATGGCCCTGACTTCCGCCTTGCCTGGTCGAGTCCCACCGACCTCGGTTGGAAGGCCGCTGCGACGAACCTGTCGGATGTCGCGGCGATGGGCGCGCATCCCACCGCACTGCTTCTGGCGATCGCGGCCCCGCCGGCAACACCAGTTTCCGTGCTTGAAGGCATTGCAGACGGGCTACGGGAATGCTGCGCGGCGCTGGCACCTGACTGCGGTGTCGTCGGCGGCGACCTGTCGGCATCCACCGTGCTTACCCTGGCGATCACGGCCATCGGAGACCTCGACGGCCGGACTCCCGTGCTGCGCTCCGGCGCACAGGTGGGCGACGTCGTGGCGATCTCTGGACGGATGGGACAGGCAGCCAGGGGACTGAACCTGCTCTTCACCCATGCCGTCGACGCTGACGGTGTTCCTGACGCGATGCTCGCGGCCGGCATAGCCGAGCAACATCCCGATCTCATTGCCGCCCAATTACGTCCAGAACCGCCGATCGGCGACGGCCCCCTGGCAGCGGATGCCGGCGCAACGTCCATGCTCGACGTCTCTGACGGATTGGCGATCGACGCGGGGCGTATCGCCCGTGCAAGCGGCGTCGGCATCGAGTTCAACTCCGCAGCGCTCGGAGACTCACCGGAGATCTCTGCGAACGGTGGCGAAGACCACGCACTGCTTGCCACGTTCCCGGCAGGCGCGACGCTGCCAGGCGGATTCAGTCGCATCGGAACCGTCACGGCAGATGCCGGAGTGATTTCGATCGATGGAAAGCCGCACAGCCAGGGCGGTTGGGATCCGTATCGTGGCTGGGACGGCGCTGCGGCGGGCTAGCCCAGTTGCCGCCTGGTTAGCTCTCGTCTGCCTGCACGGGCCGGGCGTACCAGACGGTCGTGTCGCCGTAGTCCTTGCGCTTCGTCATCTCAAGAACGCCGCTCCAGTCGGGCTCTGCCGACCGTGAGCTGCGTTCGACCACGACGAGTGCATCCGGCTCGAGTCGTGGGGCCAGCGCGACGAGGTTTGCGGCAAGTTCAGCATCGGTGAGTTCGTATGGTGGGTCAAGGAACACCAGGTCGTAGCTCGCCGGTGAGCCGGCGAGAAACGCCTGCACGGCTTGGCTCGAGACCTTGATCGTCGGTGCGTCGCGTTTGGGCGCTGCCTTCAGTAGCGCATCGGCGTTCTTCCTGCACATCGCTGCTGCGCCAAAGCTCTTCTCGACCAGGGTCACCGCCTTTGCACCGCGGCTTGCCGCTTCCAGTCCCAGCGCACCCGAACCCGCGTACAGATCGAGTACACGGGCGTGCCTCAGCGCATCCTGGGCGTCAAGCGCCGAGAAGATGGCCTCCCTGACCCGATCGCTGGTTGGCCGGGTTCCCGACTTCGGTACGGCCAGGGGAAGGGAGCCGGCGAATCCGGCGACAATTCGAGTCATTATGAATCGAGCCTATCGCCGCCACGCAGACGCGGTGACAGGATGAGACGGTGGATGACGGCACATCGCTCGATCAGTCTCAACTGGATTCACTGTGGGATTTCGGTGACCCGGCGGCATCGGCCGAGCGTTTTCGTGCGGCGGCAGATGAGGCCGACAACGAGGTGGTGAAGGCCGAGTACCTCACCCAGCTGGCTCGAGCCCTCGGGGCGTCGGAGGAATTCGATGACGCAGTCGCCGTGCTTGACGACGCAGCGGAAGGCCTCCCGTCTCCGTCTGCGCTCGTTGACGCGCGTATCGCACTCGAGCAGGCCAGGCTGCTGGTCGCTCGCGACCTTCCGCATGAGGCTGTGCCGTTCCTGCTGACGGCCGTGCGCAAGGCGTCGGCGGCGGGCTCAGCCTTCATCGCCCTCGATGCGCTTCACATGCTCGCTCTCGTCGACACCGGTCACGAAGAAGAGTGGGCACACGAGGGCATAGACGCTCTCGATTCAGTCGCCGATCCCCGCACGAGGCGCTGGGGAGTCGCGTTCCACAACAACCTGGGCTGGCGCTTGCTCTATGCGGGCAATCCGGATGCCGCCCTCGACCATTTCGAATCAGCACTGCACATAGCCGAAACTGTCGGAACTGAGAACCAGCGTTTCGTCGCTCGCTGGGCAAAAGCCAAATGCCTGCGTGCCCTCGGACGTACCGATGAGGCCATCGCAATCCAGCGCGAGCTGGCCGCGGAGCGCCCTGCAGAGGCATCGGTTGCCGTTGAACTCGCAGAAATGACGGGGGCCTCGCCTACCATCAAAGAATGACCGCAACACCCCCTGCTCCTCGCGCAGATCGTACAGAAGCTGACGCACCAGACAGCGATGCACCAAACAGCGATGCACCAAACAGTGATGCCATCGGCGAGGTATCGCTCGACACCAAGTTGGCGGGGGTGCTCGGCGGTCGCACGGCCAGCGCACTTGAGAAGGCATTCGGGTTCAGCACGATCAACGACCTGCTCAGTCACTACCCGAGGCGATATGCGCGCAGGGGAGAGCTGACAGTGCTCAGCGAATTGCCGCTCGACGAAAACGTCACCATCGTCGCTGAGGTGCGGTCGGTGAGCGAACGGACGATGAAGTCGAGGCGCGGCAACATCGTCGAGGTGAAGATCTCCGACGGCAAGGGCATCCTTTCGCTCACCTTCTTCAACCAGGCCTGGCGAGCGAAAGAGCTGGTGCCGGGCGTTCGGGGCATCTTCGCCGGCAAGGTCTCCGACTATCACGGCAATCTGCAGCTGGCACATCCCGACTATACGCTGTTCCCCAGTGCCACAGCCGATGGTGCCGACCTCCTTCATGATGCGACAGCTGCCGAATGGGCAGCATCGCCGATTGCCATCTACCCGGCCACTGCCGCCTTTCCGAGCTGGAAGGTGCACAAGTCGATCGAGGTTGTCCTCGACAGTCTGGGCACAGCGATGTCACACGGCGGGGTTGCCGATCCGATCCCCGCGCAGGTGCGTCGATCACGCGGGCTGCTCACGCACGGCAAAGCACTCGAGTTGGTGCACCGACCGCACACGGATGCCGAGTGGCGAACGGCCAGGGACACCCTCCGTTTCACTGAGGCGTTCGTGTTGCAGACCGCGCTGCTCGAGGCACGACTCGCTGCCAGAAAAACCAGGTCGACACCACGTGTTCCGGTGCCAGGCGGCTATTTGGAGCGCTTCGACGCTGCCCTGAAGTTCACCCTCACCGGCGACCAGAAGCAGGTCGGTGCCGAAATCTCGGCCGATCTCGCCCAGACCTGGCCGATGAACAGGCTCGTGCAAGGAGAGGTCGGCTCAGGCAAGACCCTCGTCGCGCTCAGGGCGATGCTGGCAGTGGCCGACAGCGGCGGACAGTCTGCCCTGCTCGCCCCGACAGAGGTTCTCGCTGCGCAGCACATCCGTTCGATCGCCCAGGTGCTCGGCCCCGACCTCTCTGCGGAGCTGATGCCGACGTTGCTCACCGGCCAGCTCGGCGTGGCAGAGCGCCGTAAGGCGATGCTCCGCACCGTGTCAGGGCAGTCCCGGATCGTGATCGGCACCCACGCGCTCCTCGGTGACAAAGTTGAATTCTTCGACCTTGGCCTCGTTGTCGTCGACGAGCAGCACCGCTTCGGTGTCGAACAGCGTGAGGCGCTCAGGGTGAAGGGCACGACGCCACCCCATGTGCTGGTGCTGACTGCCACGCCCATTCCGCGCACGGTCGCCATGACGGTGTTCGGCGACCTCGAAATTAGTACCATCGCCGAGTTGCCTGCCGGCAGGGCGGGCATCGAAACGTTCGTCGTGCCGCTTGCAGAGAAACCGACGTGGGTGACACGCGTGTGGATGCGCCTGGCCGAAGAGCTCGCCCTCGGCAGGCAGGCATTCGTTGTGGCCCCTGCGATCTCGCCGAAGCAGTTCGAAGACGACGCAGCACTCGAAGAATCTGGTGATGCAACGAGGCAACCCACAGCCGTCGAAACCCTGGTGCCCGAGCTGCGCCGCAATCCGGCGCTGGCCGGCGCCAGGATCGAGGCGCTGCACGGCCGGATGTCAGGTGAGGAGAAAGACCTCATCATGCGCTCATTTGCCGCGGGGCAGATCGACGTGCTCGTCGCCACGACAGTCATCGAGGTCGGCGTCGATGTGCCAAACGCCTCTGCCATGGTCGTGATGGATGCCGACCGATTTGGTGTTTCTCAGCTTCACCAGCTGCGGGGTCGTGTCGGGCGTGGATCGGTGCCTGGCCTCTGCCTGCTCGTGACAGCGGCCGAGGTGGAGTCAGTGGCCAGGGAGCGGGTCGAGGCAGTCGCAGAGACTCTCGATGGCTTCGAACTTGCCCAGGTCGACCTCGAGCTGCGCCGAGAGGGCAATGTGCTCGGCAACATGCAGTCCGGCGGCCGTTCAGCGCTGCGGCTGTTGCGGGTCGCCTCCGATAGCGATCTGATCGCAGACGCCAGAGTGGCGGCTGATGAGACCCTCAGCGACGACCCGACGCTGGCTGCAGTGCCTGCGCTGCGTGAGGCTGTCGAGCGGCGACTCAGCGACGCGGAGCGCGCGTCGCTGACACGGAACTAGCCGACACCTTCCTGTGTAGTGGCTACAGGACTTCGCGGTGGCGCTAGGGTGAAACCTATGCGCAGGATCGCCGTTGTCCCTGGTTCGTTCGACCCCGTCACCCTCGGGCATCTTGATGTCATCGAGAGGGCAGCCGGGCTCTTTGACGAACTCCACGTACTTGTCGTGCACAACCCGAACAAATCGGCCCTTCTTCCGATCACGCAGCGTGTCGCGTTGCTTGAACGGGCGATCGTCGAGGGCGGTCTGCCAGACAACATCATCGTCTCGTCATGGAGTGTCGGTCTGCTCGTCGACTACTGCACCGATGTCGGGGCGAGCGTCTTGGTGAAGGGCATCCGCTCGCAGATCGATGTGGCATACGAGACGCCGATGGCGATCGTCAACCGCAATCTGGCCGGCGTCGAAACGATTTTCCTGCTCCCAGACCCGGCACACGCGCACGTCTCAAGTTCTCTGGTGCGTCAGGTCGCTGCTCTCGGTGGCGACGTCGCTCCATACGTGCCGGCAGCAGTCGCCAGCTATTTACAGGGAGCAAAGGTATGACCAGTACACCGGTGCAGGAAGCCATCCTGCCGCCGGCAGATGTGCAAAATTATGGCGAGGCCATTGTGCGCAACATCGAGACAGTGATCGACGGAAAACACGACGCAGTGTTCACCGCGTTGACTGTGTTGCTTGCAGAGGGGCACCTGCTTCTTGAAGACGTCCCAGGCGTCGGAAAGACAATGCTGGCCAAGGCACTCGCGAAGTCCGTCGACTGCAGTGTCAGCCGCATCCAGTTCACACCAGACCTGCTGCCGTCCGACGTCACCGGCGTGTCGATGTTCAACCAGGCAGAAGGTCGTTTCGAGTTCAAGCCGGGCGCAGTGTTCGCGAACATCGTGATCGGTGACGAGATCAACCGGGCTAGTCCGAAGACGCAATCTGCGCTGTTGGAGTGCATGGAAGAGCGCCAGGTCACCGTCGATGGCACGACCTACCGCCTCGCTTCGCCGTTCACCGTCGTCGCCACCCAGAACCCGATCGAGATGGAAGGCACATACGCACTTCCAGAGGCCCAGCGAGATCGTTTTATGGCGCGCATCTCAATGGGCTATCCAGATACCGAGTCCGAGCTGACGATGCTCGATGCCCGGGATACGAGCAGTCCACTTTCGCGCATCAGTTCCGTGGTGTCAGGCGAGCAGCTGCGCGCGATGATGACAGCCGCACGCGGAGTCTTCGCCTCTCCCGCAGTGAAGGAGTACGCGGTGAACCTGGTGCGGGCGACCCGAGATGACCGCGACCTCCGTCTGGGGGCGAGTCCTCGGGCCACGCTTCAGCTTGTTCGGGCTGCCAAGGCGCAGGCAGCGCTGCACGGCCGCGAGTATGTGCTGCCGGATGACATCGACTCACTGGCAATTCCTGTGCTCGGGCACCGTCTGATGCCGACGAGTCGCGCGCTCGGGCACCACCACCAAGACAGCGCCCCCCTCGTCGAAGATATTGTGCGTCGCATAGTTGCGGCGACGCCCGTCCCGCTGGGTGTGCAGAACAGGTCATAGTCGTATGAACTCGGGGGAGGGGCAAGCGGGTGTGGCACGTCTTCCACGACTGAGCGTACGAGGTTTGTATTTCCTCGGACTCGGTGTGGCGATGTTCGTCGGTGCAGTCATCGGTGGAAGGACCGACGTGTTGTTCATCGGTGCCGTCCTGATCATGGTTCCCGTCGTCGCGGTGTTTGCCGTGCTCATCCACCCGATCAGGCTCCGCGTGACCCGGGTGTTTCGGCCGTCTATCGTCGCGGCGGGAGCGGATGCCATCGTGTCGGTTCAGCTGCGCAACCTCGGTTCTCGGCCGTTGTACGGCACCAGTTGGAGAGATGTGATCGACGACGGCCTGACGGCGCCGCCGGGGACCCTGCTCCCCGCCCTTGACCGGTACACTCCTGGCGCCGAGGGCGGCCCGGACACCGCGACCCTCGAGTACACGCTCACCCCCAGTCAACGGGGCATCTACGGCGTCGGTCCCGTGATCATCAGCCGAAGCGATCCATTCGGCATGGCCTCAAATGAACGCAGGATCGGTGAACCTCACGACCTGATCGTCACCCCCCGCATCACAATCCTGCCTGGCAATGGCATCAGTCTGGCCAGCGGTGACGGGGTGATGCATGAACTGCTCCGGCACATCAACCCGAACTCCGACGAGCTGATCGCGAGGGAATACCGCCCAGGAGATCCTCTCAGGCGAGTGAACTGGCCTGCGACGGCCAGACACGGTGAAATCATGGTGCGGCAGGAAGAACAGCGCAGCAATCCGGAGGCCCGCATCATCCTCGACACGACCTTGAGCGGCCATCAGCCTCAGGGCGAATTGGGTTTCGACCCCGATCAGCGACACATCCAAGCGTTCGAACTGGCGATCGAGATGGTCGCATCGATCGGGATCCACCTGATGTCTGCGGGGTTCCTCCTCCAGCTGATCGAGACGGGGCCCAGTCAGCTCTCGCCGTCGACCCAGGGCGAATCAGGGGGACTGGCGGGGGGGACCCCGAGCCTGTTCACGTATCCCGGCGGTGACAGGGGGCTGCTTGAAGGCCTGGCGAGTGTCGTTCCCATCGGGATTCCCGATCCCGATGGTGAATCGAACATGTCGTGGTCTGTCGCGAGCAGTGCGACACGCATCACTCCGATACCGACGTTCGCTGTGCTCGTTGATCCTGATGGTGACGAGACGGTGCGGCTCGCGGCGTTCCGCGCACGAGCGAAGCCGGCCATCGCGTTCGTCCTTGAAACGGTGAAGCGGTCAGCTGTGGAGCAATTGGAGGGCGCGGGATGGACGTGCATACCGTTGCGTTCTCCTCGCGACATTGCTGAAGCATGGGAACGCGTGCAACGGGAGCGAGGTGGCTACGGTGTCTCGTAGTGCCGCAGTTGCCGAGAGGCCCCCTCAGGGCGACCAGGCGCCGAAGCTCACGCCGCAGCGGCCGAGAGCTCGCCCGTACTGGCAACTCACCATCGCGCTGATCGCGCTGAGTGCGACAAGCAACCTGGCTCTCGACGACCTTCTTCGCGGCAGTGGGTGGTGGTGGCTGATGACAATCGTCGCAGCCATCGTTCTGGTTTCCGCTGCCCTCTTTCGGCGGTTGGGTCTGAACAGGGTCACGGCGCCGCTCGCGACCTTCGGTGTCTTCATCGTCACGCTGACACTGTTCTTCGGAGCCGGAACAGGGCTCCTCTGGCTGATTCCAATGCCTGGCACCTTCGCCCGCTTCGGTGAGCTCATCGACATCGGTACGAACTCGATCGTCCAGCAGAGCACGCCGGCCGAACCGATCGATGGCATCGTATTCCTGCTTGCCTGCGGCGCGGGGCTGCTCGCGATTGCCATGGATGTGGTGACTATCTCGTTCAGGGTGCCGGCACTCGCGGGGCTCGCCGCCCTGGTGACAGTGTTGATTCCGGGCTTTATCACGGAGGAGGGGGCCAACATACCGGTGCTCGTCCTGACCGCCTGCGCCTACCTCGTCTTGCTTCGGATCGACGTTCGCATCCGGCGTTTCGCTGGTATGCCCCGTACAACAACGCCGACGTCACAACGCCAGACGGCAACCGCTGCGCCCCAGGTCACCGTCGCCCGCACGCGGACGCCACCCGGCCCCATCTGGAGCGCTGTGTCAGTAGGAGCTATCGCCGTGACCGCTGCTCTCGTGCTCACGATCAGCACCCCACCGCTGTCGTCGGGGGATGTGGCAAGCTCACGCGGCAGCGGGCTTCTGTTCGGTGCCGGCGTCAGCCCGATGATCGACCTGGGCCAGGACCTACGGCGGCCGAAATCCACCAAGGCTCTGCACTATTCGACAACGGCTGACTCCCCGCCGTATCTCAAGCTCCTCACCCTTGACACCCTCGAGGGGGCGATCTGGACGTCGAGTGACGGCACGGAAGGCGGCAATAGCCTGGCCTTCATCGACACGCCTGAAGGTCTGGCCGACGATGTCGACAGGACCGAAAGCTCCACGTCGATCACGATCGACAACGTGCGAACGACGTGGCTTCCGTCTCCTGTCCCTGCGACCAGCGTTAGCGGTCTCGACTCGAACTGGACCTGGTTGAACGGCAACCAAACGATCGTCGGTGCTGATCCGACGGCCAGAGGACAGACCTACAACGTAACGGCGCTGCAACTGCATCCCACAGAGGGGCAGCTGCGCTCCTCGAGTACCGACTACCCGCCTAACATCCAGTTCACTCTCGCACTTCCAGAAGACATCCCCGAGATTGTGAGCACGACTGCCCGAGAGGTGACAAGCGGGTCAGCATCGCCATACGACTCGGCTCTCGCCATCCAGGACTACCTGCGCAGCAGCCTCTTCACCTACGACACGCAGTCGCCTGTCGAGAGCGGATACGACGGTGGCAGTCTTGACGTCATCGCAGCCTTCCTCGACGTCAAACGCGGGTACTGCGTGCACTTCGCCTCTGCGATGGCGGTGATGGCCAGAGATATCGGCATCCCGGCCAGGATCGCAGTCGGGTACCTGCCTGGAGGCCGCGTCACCGACGTCACCCAGGGTTATGGCCAGTACGTCGTGGACTCGCATGACTTGCACTCGTGGCCCGAACTCTATTTCCCTGGCGTGGGATGGCTCGCCTTCGAACCCACGCCTGGCCGTGGTTCCGTGCCCGACTACGCGCAGCCGCAGCAGGACTCAACCGCCAATCCGTCCCAGGCCCCTGTACAGCCGACGAACGCGCCGGCACAGAACGAAATCAAGGAACGAGCGGATTCGGGCGGGGTGGCTGCGGGGGATACCGGAGCATCTGAGCAGGGCTACGCGGCGCGGGGAACCATCGCCCTGGTGGCCTTGCTCTGTGTCTTGTTGATTCCAGCACTGATTCGACGTGCCAGACGGCGCATTCGTCTGGTGAAGATCCGTACAGGGCGAGCTCGACAAAGTGTTGCGTGGACAGAAATCGCCGATACCCTGCGCGATCATGGCATCGACGTGCGGGAGGCCTCGACTCTCCGTGAGCGTGCATCGCACCTCTGTGCGGTGCTGGGAGCCCCGTGGCCGCCCGAGCGAGCCGGGAACGAGTCGCCCGTCACCGCCGCAGTTGATCGGCTTCTGGTGGCCGAGGAGCTGCTGCGTTACAGCCAGTCACAGCAACATCCCAGCGGGCGCCCAGTTGACGTGAGCAAGCAGGTTTCAGAAGATCTGACCCTTCTCATTCGGGCGATCGAGGCCGGTGCCGCCCCAGCCGAACGGGCCAGAGCACTGTTCGCGCCCGCGTCTCTGTGGCCGACAGGTCTAGGCTGGCGGAATAAGCGACGCGCGGGCGCGTAGAATTTGTAAACGTGAGTAAGTTCAAGAAGACCCCGTACAAGATCGACGTACGCGACGTCATCAACCGACCGGGAACGATGCGCGAGTTGAACCTCGACATCGTCGTTCCTGAAGACCTGGGCGAAGCCCTGGTAGCGGTCAAGGCCGGTTCCGTACTGGAGACAGACGTGCGCCTCGAGGGCATGCACGAAGGCATTTTGGCCTCTGTTCAGGTGTCTGCAAAAGCCCAGGGAGAGTGCGGCCGATGCCTGATTGACATCGAGTTGCCTGTCCAAGTCGAGTTTCAAGAGCTTTTCGCGTATTCTCTAGACGAAGCTTTTGAGTTTGAAGTTCAAGATGACCACGTGGATCTTGAACCTCTGATCAGGGATGCGGTTGTGCTAGCACTTCCGTTCCAGCCGGTTTGCCGGCGGGATTGTCCAGGTCTCGACCCGGAGACCGGGGAGCGGCTTGCCGATTTTCCGGAGCTCAAACCGAAAGAAGTGCGTGATCCCAGATGGTCGGCACTTGCGGAATTTCAAGCTTCCGAAGACATCAGCTCGGATGAAGACATCCACGTTGAAATAGATAGAGAAGAGAAGTAGTCATGGCAGTTCCGAAGCGCAAGCAGTCACGAAGCAACACCCACGCGCGTCGTTCGCAGTGGAAGGCCGAAGCGCCAACCCTGGTCAAGACCGTTGAAAACGGCAAGATCACGTACAGCCTGCCGCACCGCGCCAAGGTCGTCGAAGATTCCGCTGGCACTCCGTTGTTCATGGAGTACAAGGGTCGCAAGGTAGCAGACGTTTAGTCGACGCATCCAGCCGGTCGCGATTTCATGACAGGCGTGGGGACCGACCGGTCGTCATTGCAAGCGATACTCGGCGTCGATATTGACGACGAGCTTCTGCAGCTTGCTTTGACGCACCGGTCGTACGCGTATGAACACGGCGGCATTCCGACGAATGAACGCCTTGAATTTTTAGGTGACTCGATCCTGGGGCAGGCCGTCACGGTCATGCTCTACCGCGAGAATCCTGATCTCGAAGAAGGCGACCTTGCCAAGCGCAGGGCCAGCCTGGTTTCAAGTGCTGCGCTCGCTCAAATCGCGCGCGGCATCGGGCTGGGCGAATATCTGCGCCTTGGCCGCGGTGAGATCCTCACCGGCGGTCGAGAAAAGGCATCGATCCTTGCCGACACCGTCGAAGCGCTAATTGGTGCTGTGTATCTCGACGCGGGCGGTGACGTTGCCACGGCTTTCGTGATGCGCCTGATCAGTCCGTTGCTCGCCGATCCGGCGCGCTTCGGTGCTGCGATGGACCCGAAGACCAGCCTGCAGGAAATGTCGGCCCACCTCGGCGTTGGCGTACCCGTTTATACGGTCTCAGAGAGCGGCCCGGATCACGCGAAGGTGTTTGTCGCGACGGTGTCTGTCGGCACGGCAGTGACGGCATCCGGCGAAGGTACGAGCAAGAAGCACGCCGAGATGGCAGCGGCGCTCTTGGCGTGGACCCAACTTTCAGAGATGAATGCCTGAGCTTCCTGAAGTAGAAGTCGTCAGGGGCGGCATCGAACCCGCCGTTGTCGGCGCTACGGTCGCCGGCGTCGAGATCTTTGACGAGCGATCCCTCAAGCGGCACGACCGCACACGGGGATCGTTCGTCGACCTCCTTGAGGGTCAACGGATGCTCGGCGCGGTTCGGCGCGGTAAGTTCTTGTGGATTCCGCTGTCCAGTGGGAACGCACTCGTCACACACCTCGGGATGAGCGGCCAGGTGCTGCTCCGTTCACCAGGTGAGGCTGCCGAGCGTCAGTTGCGCATCCGCATCCATCTCGACCAGCCTTCATTCGGAGAGGTCTGGCTGAACTTCGTCGACCAGCGGATCTTCGGCAGTATGGCAGTCGACTCCATGGCGCCGACTATCGATGGGGCTGTCGCCGGATACTCCGGCGTCACGAGCGGTTCAGATGACCCTGCGTTGTGGGCATATCTGCTGCCATCGCAGGTTGCGCACATTGCGCGTGATCCCCTCGATCCTGCGTTCTCCGACACCGCCTTCGAGGCAGCGCTCGGCCGCAAGAACACCGGGATCAAACGCGTCTTGCTCGACCAGTCGCTGATCAGCGGCATCGGGAACATCTACGCAGACGAGGCATTGTTCGCCGCCCGTCTGCACTACGACCAGCCGGCCAGGTCGTTGACGCCTGTCGACGTGGCGACGCTCCTTGCGGCCGTGCGCCGTATCTTGAACAAGGCTCTGGCCGAGGGCGGCACCAGCTTTGATTCCCAGTACGTGAACGTGAACGGCGAGTCCGGCTACTTTTCTCACAGCCTCACCGCGTACGGACAGCACGGTAAACCGTGCCAGCGATGCGGCACCATCATGGTGCGCGCCCAGTTCATGAACCGGGGCTCGCACTTCTGCCCGGAATGCCAGCAGCTTCGTCTCTAGGCAGGTCTGCCACGCTTCGAAACGGGCGAATCGGCGCTGTCCATCCGTGGAATTCGGCGGAAATCCGGTACCGTAGACGCAGCGTGGCGCCACCAATTGACCACCAATTGACCTGAGAGGGTGGCCAGTTGTATCTGAAGAGCCTCACCCTGAAGGGCTTCAAATCGTTCGCCAAGCCGACGACATTTGCCTTCGAGCCCGGTGTGACCTGTGTGGTCGGCCCCAATGGCTCCGGCAAGTCAAACGTCGTCGATGCCCTGGCCTGGGTGATGGGTGAACAAGGCGCGAAGACGCTGCGCGGCGGCAAAATGGAAGACGTCATCTTCGCCGGTACCACGACGAAGGGCCCGCTGGGTCGAGCCGAGGTCATCTTGACCATCGACAACTCTGACGGTGCGCTGCCGATCGAGTATTCAGAGGTCACCATCTCCCGCACTCTCTTTCGCAACGGCGCGAGTGAGTATGCGATCAACGGCCAGGCGTGTCGACTGCTCGATGTGCAAGAACTGCTCAGCGATTCGGGCCTCGGCCGCGAGATGCACGTCATCGTCGGGCAGGGGCAGCTCGATGCAGTCCTGCGAGCCAGCCCCGAAGACCGCCGCGGCTTTATCGAAGAAGCGGCCGGCATCCTCAAACACCGCAGGCGCAAAGAGAAGACGCTACGCAAGCTTGATGCCATGCAGGCCAATCTCACCAGGCTCAGCGACCTGGCCGGTGAGATCAGGCGTCAGCTGAAGCCACTTGGCCAGCAGGCCGAGATTGCCCGTGAGGCCCAGACGATCGCGGCTCTCGTGAGGGATGCACGGGCGCGGTTGCTGGCCGACGAGGTTGTCACACTCAGGCAGGCGCTCGACGACCACAGTCGCAACGAGAGCGAACGCCATTCAGAACGCATTGTTCTGCAAGACCAGCTTGAGCAGAAGCAGTTGCGGATAACACGCATCGAGCAGGCCCAGGTCGGTGATGTCGTCGACATCGCCAGACGTACGAGCTTCGGACTCGAGTCTGTCCAGGAGCGACTGCGAGGGCTCTTCACCCTGGCGAACCAGCGGTTGGCGCTGCTTGGATCCCAGGCGGACGGGGTTGAAAACGTCCCGAGCGTCACGCCCCAGATGTTGACTGATGCTGCAGCCGAGATTGAACGGCTTCGCGCTGGAATCGTCGCCGCAGACGCTGCCTGGCAGGCCGCGCAGATCGTCACGCAGACGGCTCGCCGCCAACTCGACGCCCTCGACGAGGAAGTCGCAGCCCAGGCTGCGCTGGTCTCCAAGCATGACCTCACGGTTTCGGCGCTACGTGGACAGGCCGACACCGCTGCCTCACGACTTGCTGCTGTGCGCGGCGAGGTACTGCGACAACAGAATGCCCTGGACGCCGCCAGAGTACGCCGAGATGCCAATGCTGCCCATTTCTCATTGGTTGAGGCGGAGGCAGCTCCGTCAGCGGCAGACACCGATCTGGACGAGATGTACGAACGCGCCCAGGCTACGGTGCGTGAGGCCGAGGCCGAGATCGAGCGCCTTCGCGAAGAACTTCACACGGCAGAACGAGAGCGAGATGCGCTTGCAGCACGCACAAGCGCACTCTCTCTCGCCCTCGACCAGCGTGATGGGTCATCGGCCCTGATCGACACGGGGATGGCCGGCATCGCGGGCCTCGTTGCAGAGCACGTCAGCGTGCTGCCCGGATACGAAGCTGCAATCGCAGCAGGACTCGGTTCGCTCGCTGATGCTGTGCTGGCACACACTCGTGAGGCGGCATTTGCCGCTATGGAGCACGCTCAGATCGACGATCTGGGTCGCGTTGAGATCATCATCGCCGACGCATCTGTATCGTCGGATTCCGGTGGTGCTGTTCCCGCAGATATGCTCGCCGGGCTGGCCGGCATCGTGATGGCGTCGTCAGTTGTTGACGCACCCGCCGGTGTGCTCGGCATCCTCGCCCACACGGTGATCGCCGACGATCTCGCTGCAGCCAGGGCTGCATTCCCCGCGCTGTCAGGCCTGGCCAGCGGTGGAAGTTTTACCGTGATCACTCGCGCGGGTGAGGTACTGACCGAGTACGTATTGCGCGGCGGGTCTGGCGCCAAACAGAGCAAGCTCGAGCTGGTTGCCGAGCGCGACGCCTCTGCCTATCGGCTCGCCGAAGTCACATCGACAATCGAACGGGCGAGCTTCGTGCTCGCCGAACAGCGCAGCGTCCTTCAACTTTCGAAGCAGCAATCGGCCGGTGCGCTGGCAGAGCTGCGTGCTTACGACACCCGGTTGGCCGCCCACACCGAAAAGCTCGGCAGGGCCAGGGTCGCGCTCGAGGCCTCTGCCGCTGAATACGATCGTCTGGCCGCGAGCCTGGCCGTGGCCACCGAAGCAGTTGCGCCGGCAGAAGCCGCATCTGCGGCGAGCGTTGCCGAGCTCGAGACCAGGCTGTCTGCGCCTCGGCCCATCCTCGACGTCAGCTCGCGCGACGAGCTGTATGCCGAATTGGAGACCGCTCGCGAGCATGAGATCGAGTCAAGGCTCCAGGTCGAGACAGCCCGAGAGCGAGTGCGGAGCGAAGAAAACCGCGCACGGGCCCTGGCCGCCCAGCTGGAGACCGAACGCGCAGCAGCGGAAGCTGCCGCTCGTCGTGCAGTGATCAGGCGCCGTCAAATTGATGCTGCCAGTAGCGTTGCCGAAGCGTTGCCCGCGATTTTGCACTCCGTAGACGCATCGGCGAGTGAGGCGAGAACCAAGCTGGCAGCGGCAGAGGCCGAGCGATCAGCCCAGAACGAAGAGCTCGTCGCATTGCGGCGCGACGAGTCGGCGGCGCGGCTGCGGCTCCAGTCGATCACCGAGAGCGTCCATGGCCTCGAACTGCAGATCTACGAGAAGCGACTGCACCTCTCAAGCCTCCTTGAGCGCGCCGGGAGCGAGCTGGGGCTCATCGAAGAGGTACTCGTTGTGGAGTATGGGCCAGACCAGCTGATTCCTGTCGACGACGAGTCTGATGGGATCCCTTTCAATCGTGAGGAACAGAAGCGACGGCTGGTCGCCGGTGAACGCAAGTACGCCCAGCTCGGTCGTGTGAACCCGCTGGCACTTGAAGAATTTGCGGCGTTGGAGCAGCGCCACAAATTCCTGACTGAACAGCTCACCGACCTGACGAACACCCGCGCCGACCTGCTCACGATCATCGAAGACATCGACGGCAAGATGGAGACGATCTTCGCCAGCGCCTTCAGAGACACCCAGGAAGCCTTCGGGCAGGTCTTCCCTGTGCTGTTCCCCGGAGGAACCGGCAACATCCAGCTCACCAACCCCGACGACATGCTGACAACCGGCATCGAGGTCACGGTGAAGCCGGCAGGTAAGAAGATCGAACGCCTGTCGCTGCTCTCCGGCGGGGAACGTTCATTGGCTGCCGTTGCCCTGCTCATTGCGATCTTCAAGGCCAGGCCGAGCCCGTTTTACATCATGGATGAGGTGGAAGCCGCACTCGACGACGCCAACCTCGGGCGTCTCCTCACAATCTTCGAAGACCTGCGCGAGACGAGCCAGCTGATCGTGATCACACATCAGAAGCGCACCATGGAAATCGCTGACGCGCTCTATGGGGTGTCGATGCGCCAGGACGGCGTTTCGGCAGTCGTCGGGCAGCGCCTTGCCGTTACCGAAGAGAAGGCCTCTTAGGCTCTGGGCAACTGTCGATTGCTGTGCAGCACCCGTTCTGGGTCGACCGCGATCGAAATCAGCGACAGCCGTTCGAGCGTTTCAACGCTGTACGCATCGGAGAGATCCTGGCCACTTGACAGCATCGACGGTACAGACCTGGGGCTGGAGGTAGCCGCTGTCGCAGCGTTGAGTGGTCCGAAGATCTGTGCGAGGTCAAGGTCGACACCGGGGCCAGGAACGATCGCTGCGGCGAATGCGAGATAGCGAGAGTCCAGATGCCCGACAACGCCCATGTCGTCGCGTGCAGGGTCGCTCTGCGCTCCGCCGAGTGGACGCAACTGTATAAGCGTGAGTCCGTGCGCGCTCGCCTCACCAAATGCTGCGGCCAACGCAGCAAAGCTATCGTGATCGAAATCAGTGATCGCGGTTGACCAATCGTGGGTCGCCGACGGCTCAGTCGGCTCTGCAGAGACCTCACCGATCGATCCGATGCTGAATTCCCGAGTCGTATCCATCAGCACCGGTCCGGCTGCAACGACGGGCACAAGTAGGGCCGCTCCGTCTGTTGCATTGCCGACGAAGACTACATCGACTGTTGTGAACGTTCCCCCGCGCAGTGGTTCTGGCACGAACTCGACGTCAGGCATATTGATCAGTCCGAAGAAGATGCTGAGCTGATCAGGCGCGACTCTCATCAGGATGTCTACGGCGGCGAAGACCGCTTCTGCCGAGTCGCCGGGAAATATGATCTTGCCGCCGTAGAGCACCGGCGCCTCGAACAGATCGATCTCAATTGTCGTCACGATGCCGAAGAGCCCGCAGCCGCCGCGGAGTGCCCAGAGCAGGTCAGGATCGGATTGAGCGGTGACCCGCCTGACTTCTCCGGAGGCAACGACGAGTTCGACTGCTCTGATTGAGTGGGCGGCGAGACCCTTCCACCTGCTGAACCAGGAGTGCCCGCCAGAGAGCAGGTAGCCGGCGACCGTGACATCCGGATTGGTGCCTGACAGCGCAACGAGGCCGGTACCGTCAAGAAGGGGGAGCACGCTGCCCCAGTTGACACCTGAGCCGATTCTGGCGATCCGGGCAGCCGTGTCGATGCTGATCTCGTCGAAAGCATTCGTGCGCACCAGGATGCACCCGGCAAGCTGATCGTTCGCACCATGGCCGCGCGGTTGAACCGCGACCTCGAACCCGCCAGACAGCGCAGTTGCCAGGATCAGTGCAATGTCGTCGGTGTTCTGGGGGATCGCAACAGCGACGGGGTGCTGATCGACAGCTCGATTCCAGGCGAGTCGCTCCGATTCCCACGTTGAGTCCCCGGGAAGTATCAGCGTGCCGGCCAAAGTCGAGGCCAGCTTGTCGAGTGCATTCGCTGCCGAGTCGGCGCTTTGTGGGGGAATAGGAGTCACGGGGCTCATCCTTTCGTGGGTCTTTTGAGCACGTCGGGGCCTTTCGGGACTGCGCCGGGCGCCGTTGCTGACACAGAGAGTATCCGCCGCCAGCTCCAGTGGCCAGACCTGACTCCTCGACCGGCCCTAGGCTAGAGGCATGGCTGAACGCACTCCCTGGTCCCTGTCTGGCGCATTGCGCGGCATGTTTACGAAGAAACTGATCGACGATCAGACCTGGGAAGACCTCGAGGACGCCCTCATCCAGGCTGATTTCGGGCCGGATCTCACTGACTCCGTGGTCTCAGACCTGCGGGGCAAGGTCGCGAAGTACAACACGACAGATCCTGCCGACCTGCAGCGGATGCTCCGCGAAGGTATCGAAGAGCGTCTGGCCAAATATGACCCGACTCTCAAGCTCAGCGACCGCCCAGCAGTGGTGCTCGTCGTCGGCGTGAACGGTGTCGGCAAGACAACCACGATCGGCAAGTTCGCGAAGTTCCTGCGCACATACGACCGTTCGGTGCTCATCGGTGCAGCCGATACCTTCCGTGCCGCAGCCGTCGAGCAGTTGGCGACCTGGGCAGAGCGCGCTGGGGCAGACATCGTGCGCCCGCAGGCACAGGGCCAGGATCCGGCATCCGTCGCCTTCCAGACAGTGGAAAAGGCGATGGCGACCGGTACAGAGATTGTGATCATCGACACCGCGGGTCGTCTGCAGACCAAGGGCGGGCTGATGGACGAGCTCACCAAGATTCGCCGCGTCGTCGAAAAGCAGACCCCGATCGCCGAGGTGCTCCTCGTGCTTGACGCGACGACGGGCCAGAACGGTTTGGCCCAGGCAGAGGCATTCATCGAGCACGCCGGTGTGACCGGACTCGTGCTGACGAAGCTCGACGGCTCGGCCAAGGGGGGATTCGTCCTTGCTGTCCAGGAGAAGACCGGCATTCCGATCAAGCTGATCGGCCAGGGCGAGGGCATCAACGACCTGACAGGTTTCACCCCTCACGTATTTGCACAAAAGCTCGTGGGGTAACCTGCGTGCTCACCCGAACACCATCACGACTGAGGACAGCATGACCATCGAACACGACTATTTCGGACTACTCGGAAGCGACGACGAGGGCGAGATCTATTGGTCTGACACCGCAGAGCTCGGCGACCAGAGCGTCGACATCGACGTGACATCGCCGGATGAGGCCTCGGTCGCAGCCGAATCCCTCGATATCGCAGCCGGCATGATCAACGCCATCGAAGAACTCGATTCCCAGGTGCGCGAGTCGCTCGTTGCCGACCTCAGTGCCGACGGCTCTATGACATCGCAGTACATCGAACAGACGCTCGACGACATGGATCCGGGTGCCGTCGATGACGCGATCATCTGGGATTCCGGTGACAGGCAGATCGACTTCCTGCGCTCGATCCAGCTGCAGCGCATCACGTTCATGCCCCACAACAACGGTGTCGATGAGCGCTTCGCGCTGATGGAATATTCGATCAGCCCAGACGACACAGACTACGTACTCATGGTCACAATCGATGTGCACGGTGACACGCTCGCCGTCGCGATGGAGAGCTAACCGGTTTCACCGGTTAAACTGGAGCCACAATGGCAACTTTTGGGAACCTTTCAGATCGCCTGGCCGAGACTTTCAAGAATCTCCGCACCAAGGGCAAGCTCTCCGCAGCGGATGTCGATGGCACCGTCCGCGAAATCCGTCGCGCCCTGCTCGACGCCGACGTCTCGCTTGACGTCGTCAAGGAGTTCACGGGCAAGATCCGTGAACGCGCACTCGGCGATGAGGTCAACAAGGCGCTCAACCCTGCCCAGCAGGTCGTTCAGATCGTCAACGAGGAGCTCGTGCAGATCCTCGGTGGCACTCAGCGTCGACTCGAGTTCGCCAAGAAGCCGCCGACTGTCATCATGCTTGCCGGTCTTCAGGGTGCTGGTAAGACCACCCTGGCCGGAAAGCTTGCCAAGTGGCTCGCGAAAGAAGGCCACACTCCGCTCCTGGTCGCAGCCGATCTCCAGCGCCCGAATGCTGTCACGCAGCTTCAGGTCGTCGGAGAGCAGGCCGGTGTTCCGGTTTATGCTCCCGAGCCGGGCAATGGTGTCGGAAACCCCGTCAAGGTGGCCAAGGACGCTGTGAAGTTCGCAGAGCAGAAGCTCTACGACACGGTGATCGTTGACACCGCAGGCCGACTCGGTGTCGATGCAGAGCTGATGAAGCAGGCTGCAGACATTCGCAAGGCGATCGACCCTGACGAGGTGCTCTTCGTGATCGACGCCATGATCGGACAGGACGCAGTTGCGACGGCGAAGGCCTTCCAGGACGGCGTCGACTTCACCGGTGTCGTGCTGACCAAGCTCGATGGTGATGCCCGCGGTGGTGCGGCCCTGTCTGTCGCATCGATGACCGGACGCCCGATCATGTTCGCGTCAACCGGTGAAGGACTCGACGACTTCGAGCCGTTCCACCCTGACCGTATGGCCAGCCGTATCCTCGATCTGGGTGACATCCTCACCCTCATCGAGCAGGCGCAGTCATCGTTCAACGAAGAAGAAGCTCGCAAGGTCGCTGAGAAGTTCGCGACTGACACCTTCACGCTCGACGACTTCCTCGGCCAGATGCAGCAGCTGCGCAACATGGGCTCGATCAAGAAGATGATGGGCATGCTTCCCGGCGCCGGTGCCATGAAGCAGCAGCTCGAAAACTTCGATGAGCGCGAGATCGTGCGTACAGAGGCGATCATCCAGTCGATGACCAAGGCTGAGCGCGTGCAGCCCAAGCTGTTGAATGGTTCCAGGCGTCTTCGTATCGCCAAGGGTTCAGGCACAAGCGTGACAGAGGTCAACGCACTGGTGTCTCGCTTCGAGCAGGCGGCCAAGATGATGAAGACCGTCGCCAAGGGCGGCATGCCGAACATCCCCGGAATGGGCCCGATGCCCGGCGCCGGCTTCGGTGGCGGTCGCGGCAAGCAGGTCGCAAAGAAGAAGGGTTCCAAGTCGGGCAACCCGGCCAAGCGTGCAGCCGAGAACGCTGCGCTCGCATCCGGTGTCAAGCCTGGTGCGGAAGCCCCCGCAGGCGGATCCGGCTTTGGCCTTGGTGGTGGCAAGAAGGGTGGCGCGCCAACCGAAGAAGAGATGGCCGCACTGCAGAAGATGCTGGGCCGCTAGGCTCGGAGGCAATCTATCTACGTGGTGAGGAGTCTCGGATGCGTCGTCTTGTGGTCTTGGCTGGGGGCGCCGCGCTGGCGCTGACAATGTTGACCGGCTGTTCGGGCCAGTCAGGTAGCGTGTCGACCGGCAGCGTTCCCACCACCGATGAACTGATCGGTACCTGGGTTGTCGATGACACGTTCGACGTCGACATCCAGCCGTATCTCACCATCGAAGACGGCGGAAAATGGAAATCTTCAGACGGCTGCAACACGGTGGCCGGCACATGGGAACTCGCCTCAGACGGTGAACTGACCACGACGGCTGGCCCGTCGACCCTGATCTACTGTGACGGCAAGCCGCTCCCGACTCTGATGGCAAACGCGAAGTCGATAGCACTCGACGGTGAAACGCTCGAGTTGAAGGACGCGTCGGGCGCTGTGTCCGTCGCGCTCATTCCCGGCACGGCTCCCACGCCGACGAACTGAGGTTGAAGTGACTGGTCAGGTCAGGCTCGGCGTCCAGATCGCGCCGCAGCACGCCCCATATGAAAAAATCAGGGACACGGTCTTCGCCATCGAAGAGATGGGCGTTGACGTCGTCTTCAACTGGGATCATTTCTTTCCGCTGTCAGGCGACCCTGACGGCTTGCACTTCGAGTCGTGGACCATGCTCGCCGCTTGGGCAGAGCAGACCTCGACGATCGAGTTCGGCGCGCTGGTCAACTGCAACAGCTACCGCAATGCCGATTTGCAGGCCGACATGGCCAGGACTATCGATCACATCAGCGGCGGCCGCTTCATCTTTGGTACTGGCGCCGGCTGGTTCGAGCGCGACTACGACGAGTATGGCTACGAGTTCGGTACGCCGGGTAGTCGGCTGAATGCCCTCGCGGATGCACTGCCGCGCATCGAGAATCGCTGGGAGAAACTGAACCCGCCGCCCACCCGCGATATCCCGGTGCTGATCGGTGGGGGAGGCGAGAAGAAGACCCTGCGGATCGTGGCCAGCCATGCCGACATCTGGCACTCGTTCTCGAGTCCGGCAATTCTCGAGCACAAGCTTGGCGTGCTCGGCTCCTGGTGTGAGCGTGTCGAAAGGGACGTGAGCGAGATCGAGATCTCGACAGAGCTGCGATCACGCACGCCTGCAGAGGCCGACGAACTGTACGACCTCGGCACCCGATTGTTCACCATCGGCATCTCGGGTCCAGACCACGATCTCGCGCCGGTTCGTGACTGGCTCGCTTGGCGCGATTCCAGGAACGCCGGCTGACCCGCTACAACTGGCTCGGCTCGACCTGGGTGGCCAAACCTGACTGCAGTTCTTGTCTCAGGGCCCCCACGACGGCGATCAGGTCACCGTTGTTGGCTTCAGCGACGGCGCGCTGGCGTTGGTAGCTGGCGCCTGAGTCAAGGATCACCCCGAGATTCTGCAACTCGGTGAGGCAGCCGAGTCTCGTCGCGGTCGGCGAGAGGATGTCGATGAGCTCGCGCACGTCGTCGGTGACCAGGCGTTCGTTGCCCGCGGCGTCCAGGATGATCTCGGCGTCGAGGCCGTAGCGTGCAGCGCGCCATTTGTTCTCACGAACGAACCACGGCTGCATGGTGGGGATCTCTTCGCCCTCGTCGATCCGTGTCGACATCCACTCGACCAGGCACTGGATGAATGCGGCGATCGCACCCAGCTCCTGTGCCGTGGATACCCCGTCACAGACGCGCACCTCGATGGTTCCCCAGCGTGGTGCAGGGCGGATGTCCCAGCGCACCTCTGTGACATCGTCGATGATGCCGGTTCTCGTCATATCGGCGACATACTCTTCCCATGCTGTCCAGTCAGCGAGATCCCACGGTGCCCCCGCCGTCGGCAGCTGTTGGAACATCAATGCGCGGTTGGAGGCATATCCGGTGTCGACGCCGGCCCAGAACGGGCTGGATGCCGAGAGTGCCTGTAGGTGCGGCAGGTAGCAGAGCATGCCGTTCAGGATCGGAATCACCTTGGTGACGTCTTCGATGCCGACGTGCACATGGATGCCCCAGATCATCATGTTGCGTCCCCACCACTGAGTGCGGTCGATCAGGCGGTGGTAGCGCTCCTTGTTCGTCACCCGCTGGTCGAACCACTGGCCGAACGGATGCGATCCGCTGCAGATCGGGTCTACTCCGAACGAATCGGCGGCTGCACGTACCTCAGCCAGTTGCCCGGAGATGTCGGTCACGGCATCCGAAACTGTGTGGTGAACGCCAGAGACGAGTTCGACAGTGTTCAACAGCAACTCACCGGTGATGTGTGGGTGCGCAGAGCCGTCGTCAGCGCGGAGCGCATCCAGTACTTCTGTCGCGATTGACATCAGGTCACCTGTCTCGCGATCGACGAGGGCAAGCTCCCACTCGAGCCCAATGGTCGAGCGTTCTGAACGGGTAAAATCGATTCCCACGTGCTTCTCCGGACTTTATCTGGGGCATTGCGACATTCGATTATCACAATCTTCACTAAGTCTGACAGAATGGTTAGTCGAGTTCTGTTTCGCCCGACCCTCTAATCCGGCTTACAGAACCCCATTGAGCTTGTGCCGAGTGTGCCCCCACGCTCACGGCCCTCAGTTCGCCAAAATTAAGAACACACAGGAGAATTGTGGCTGTCAAAATCCGTCTGAAGCGCATGGGCAAGATCCGTGCACCGTACTACCGCATCGTTGTCGCTGACTCGCGCACCAAGCGCGATGGTCGTGTCATCGAAGAGATCGGTCAGTACCACCCGACCGAAGAGCCTTCGGTCATCAAGATCGAGTCAGAGCGTGCCCTCTACTGGCTCGGCGTTGGCGCTCAGCCGACCGAGCAGGTTGCGGCACTCCTCAAGCTGACCGGCGACTGGGGCAAGTTCAAGGGTGACAAGAACGCTGTCAGCACCGTTCGCGTGAAGGAAGCCAAGGTTGCTTTCGTCACCGACGAGAAGAAGAAGCCCGTTCTGAAGCCGAAGGCCGAGAAGGTCGTCGTCAAGGAAGAAGCAGCAGTCGAGGCTCCGGCCGCCGACGCTTCGACCGAGGCAGCAGCAGAGGACCAGGCGTAATTTTGCTCGCTCCCGCGCTCGAACACCTCGTCAAGGGGATCGTTGATCACCCCGACGATGTGCAGGTTTCAGCAAAGAACTCACCCCGTGGCGATGTTCTCGAGGTTCGGGTGAACCCCGAAGACCTCGGCAGGGTCATCGGTCGCGCAGGTCGCACCGCCAAGGCATTGCGTACCCTCGTGGCCGCACTTGCCGATGGCAAGCGCGTGCGTGTCGATGTCGTCGACACTGATTTCTGAGTTGGCAATGAGCTCGGTGAACGACGCAACACCTCCGCACTCGCAACTTCGGGTGGGGCGCCTGACGAAGGCCCATGGTCTCAAAGGCGCTGTCAAGCTTGAGCTGTTCACGGATGACCCCGGACGTCGTTTCGTCCCGGGCGCCGTGTTCACGCTTCAGGTTCCAACTGGCTCGCCCTGGCACGGTAAGACGCTTGAACTCGTCGAACTGCGCTGGTACAACGAGCATGCAGTCGGATTCTTCAAGGGTGTCTCTGATCGAACAGCTGCAGAAGGGCTTGCAAAAGCAATTCTGTGGATCGAACAGGACGCCGCTGAAGAGTCTGACGAAGAAGACGCGTGGTTCGACCACCAGCTGGTCGGGCTCGACGTTGTCCGTGATGGAGTCAAGGTGGGCACTATCGCCCGTCTCGACCACTTCCCGGCGCAGGATCTCCTGATCGTCAAGACGCCGAACGGTGACGTCATGGTCCCGTTCGTCAAGGCCATCGTGCCCACTGTCGACGTGAAGGCCGGCATCGTCACTGTCACTCCGCCGCTTGGACTCTTTGAAGAGCTCCCAGCAGAGGAAGCAGCTGAGGAAACTGCCGAGGTCGAGTCTTCGGATTCAGCCGAATAAGTTCAGTCGCTGTGGCCCAGTGCATCCGCTTTGGATGCCTGGGCCACAGCTGTTTATCGAGCCAAATAGGATTGCAGATATGCGCATCGACATCGTCACGATTTTTCCCGAGTTCTTCGATGTGCTTGACATCTCGCTGCTCGGCAAGGCCCGCCAGTCGGGAATCATCGAACTCGGGGTACACAACCTTCGTGATTACACGCACGACAGGCACCGCACGGTCGACGACACTCCCTATGGCGGCGGCGCAGGCATGGTGATGAAGCCTGAGCCATGGGGCGAAGCGTTTGACGCGATCCTCGAGGGTGAAGTGGATGCGAAAACGGCAGACGGCCCCGTCCTGATCTTCCCGTCACCGGCCGGTGAGCAGTTCACCCAGGCGATCGCACGCGAACTCGCTGAGGAAGAGCACCTCGTCTTCGGCTGCGGCCGTTATGAGGGAATCGACCAGCGGGTCTTCGACCACTACGCCACCAAGGGTCGCGTGCGGCTGCTTAGCCTGGGGGACTACGTGCTGAACGGGGGAGAGGTCGCCGTGATGGCCATGATCGAGGCTGTCGGACGACTGATTCCCGGCGTAGTCGGAAACCCCCAGAGCCTGGTCGAAGAGTCTCACGAAGACGGCCTGCTCGAATACCCGAGCTACACCAAGCCGGCATCCTGGCGGGAGCTTGAGGTGCCGCCGGTGCTCCTCAGCGGCAATCATGGTGCAATCGCCACCTGGCGTCATGAGCAGCAGGTCGAGCGCACCAGGCGGGTGCGCCCCGATCTTCTCGCGCAGCACCCAGACGAAGCCTGACTTCTGCCCCCAGCGAACTCCCGGCAGTTTCAATGACTACCCGGATATTCTGATTTCGTGGCCATTCGGAAACTCTTCTACTACTGGCAGTTCGCCGCTGTAATCGTGCTGCCTCTCTGGCTGCTTATCGGCTGGCCCATCTTCGGTGAGGGCGGCTGGGGAATCTTCGGCGTGCTCTTCGCCGCAATCGCAGTGGGAATCGCCCTTCTCGTCGTCGCACTGTTGATCTACGCCAGGAAAGACGTCCGACTTGCTAGAGCGGTGTCCTGGCCGGATGTCGGGGTGCTCGCGGTTTGGCACGCGCTCATCATCGCGTCCGGGTTTTACGCCGCGTCATCCCCGTGGCTGTCTGTGCTTGTCATCATCGTCGGCCTGTTTGCTTTCTGGTTCTCCATCTGGGAGTTTGTCGACACTGCGAGGCGTCGGATGCGCGCGACGATGGATCAGTTTGAGGCAGCTGCGCGTCCTCCGTCGCCGCGCGTCAGCGATATGCAGGACCCCACGCACGGCCCCGGATTCACCCGAACGCCAGACCCGAACGTCATCGTCGTGCAGGAGAAGCCGAACGAAGAATAGGTCCGGTTTGGCTGCACAGGCACTCACATGGCAGAATAGGCGTTTGTGCCGCTGCATGCCTCTGCCACAGGGGAGCAGCAACGAGCGGCCTTTTCACTCACACTTACATCCGTAGTCGACCTGTGGCGGTTACAGAGAGCGAATTATCATGCATATTCTCGATCACGTGGACGCCGCGTCCCTGAAGTCGGACATCCCCGACTTCCGCGCAGGCGACACCGTCAAGGTTCACGTCAACATCGTTGAGGGCACCCGCTCTCGTGTCCAGGTCTTCCAGGGCGTCGTTATCGGCCGCTCCGGCGAAGGCGTTCGCGAAACGTTCTGCGTTCGCAAGGTCAGCTTCCAGGTCGGCGTCGAGCGTACCTTCCCGGTGCACTCCCCGGTCATCGAGCAGATCGAGATCGTCACCCGCGGTGACGTTCGTCGCGCGAAGCTTTACTACCTGCGCAACCTGCGTGGCAAGAAGGCCAAGATCAAGGAAAAGCGCTAATCAGGGCCTTCGGCCTCTGATCGCATTTTGACTGAGCTCCTCACCCCTAAACTGGGTGAGGAGCTCAGGCGGTTTAATGACAGACAACACAGTGCCAACGCGAACAGATCGCCGGCAAGATTCACAGCGCAGAAAGCGCGGCGTCGTACTTTTCATACGCGACCTCCTGATCATTTTTGTGGTCGCGCTTCTGGTCTCGTTCCTCATCAAGACGTTCTTGATCAGATCGTTCTACATCCCCTCTGGGTCGATGGAGAACACGTTGCTCAAGAACGACAGGATCATCGTCAATCAGCTCGAGCCGTCGATGATGCCGATTCAGCGCGGCGACGTCGTCGTCTTCGAAGATCCGGGCGGATGGCTGCAAGCTACGGTCCCGATCGAGCAGAACCCGATCGTCGCCGGTGTCGAGTGGATGTTGTCTGTCGTCGGGCTCTCTGCTCCCGATAGCAACGATCACCTCATCAAACGCGTGATCGGTCTGCCGGGCGACCATGTCGAGTGCTGCAACGCCCTGGGGCAGATGAGCGTCAATGGTGTTCCCCTTGACGAGCCATACGTCAAGCTGCCTGTTGGGGCGACGAGCGTCTCGAAGGACGACTTCGACGTCATCGTTCCCGAAGGCTCGCTCTGGGTGATGGGCGATAATCGCTACAACTCGAAAGACTCGCGTTACAACGGCGATACGCCTGGTAAGGGTTTCGTGCCGATTGACGATGTCGTCGGGCGCGCGATTGTCGTCTCCTGGCCCGTGTCGCGCTGGACGTGGCTCGATAACTATCCAGACGTGTTCCGCGGCGTCGAGGATGGGACCAAATAATGGCTGTCTCCGACCCGACACTCGACGTCGAACTCGCGATGCTTGCCGCAGGCGCAGCCTGCGTCATCGGCTGCGACGAGGTAGGACGTGGCGCGCTTGCCGGTCCTGTCGCCGTCGGTGTCGCCGTCTTCAACGCAACGACAGCACCTCTGCCCGCCGGCATCAGAGACTCGAAGATGCTGAGCGAGGCCAGACGCGAAGCCTTGGCTCCGGTTGCTGCCGAGTGGGCCCCGTATTCGGCCGTTGGCGTGGCCTCGGCGGCTGAGGTTGATGCGCTCGGCATCATGGCGTCGCTCGGCCTGGCTGGCAAGCGTGCGCTGGGCCTGCTCTTCACCGCTGGTGTCGACATCCAATCAAGCGTTGTGCTGCTCGATGGCAGCGACGACTGGCTCAACCGGGCACTCGAGACCCCGCTGAACGTTGTCACACGGGTCAAGGCCGACAGGGACTGCGGTTCGGTTGCTGCGGCATCCGTCATCGCCAAAGTGCACCGCGATCGCCTGATGATTGAAGCTGATGCGAGCGAACCCGGCTATGGCTGGGCGTCCAACAAGGGCTACGGCAGCGCAGGCCACATGAGTGCGATTGTCGAACTGGGTCCGAGCGAGCACCACCGCAAGACCTGGCTCAAGATCTCAGCGTAAGATTGGCTCACCATGGACGAAGACGAATTCGAGGACTACGACCGCGAGGTCGAGCTTGCCCTGTACCGCGAATACCGCGATGTCGTCGGGCAGTTCCAGTACGTCATTGAGACCGAACGGCGCTTCTACCTCGCGAACGAGGTAGAGCTTGTGCGTCGAGACACCGAGCATGACTTCTACTTCGAGTTGACGATGAAAGACGTCTGGGTCTGGGACGTCTACAGGTCAGATCGATTCGTGAAGTCGGTCAGGGTTTTGACCTTCAAAGACGTCAACGTCGAAGAATTGGCGACGAAGGATTTTGAGCTCCCGAAGGAACTCGCACTCGACGAGTAGCGATGTGCCGTTCGCGAGAGATCAGTCTGACGTTCCGGCTTCAAGGATCGACACGATCGAGAACAGCGTGAAGCACACCGCACCGAGGCCGGTAAGCACGTGCGCGCCGACGAAGTATGAGGGATCTGTTCCGGCCGCCTCGTAGAGGAACGCTGCGAAGAACAGGCACGTGAGCGCTGTTCCGATGGGCAGCAGCGGGATGCGATTGGCCAGCGCGAAAGTCTGACGCCAGACGAGCGCGAGCAGCAGCACCTTCGACAGGATGCTGAAGCAGATGAGGCCCAGCCCGATCAGGACGACGCCAGGCGCCAGTCGGTACGGCTCGCTTGAACTGAAGAGCACGAAAAGGCCGAGCAGCACATTGATTGTTCCCATAGCAACTACCAGCCAGGTCCAGGCGAATCTCTCGCCCTCGGCGAATTCATTGCGCACCTGGCGCACGATGCTGGCCACAAGGCCGATGAGCGCGGCGCAGATGCTCGCCAACCCGATCATGACGTGCCCCGCGACGAATCCGGGAGTGTCTCCACGCAGCAATAGCCCGATCGCCAGACCATAGCCGACGAGTGCCACAACGATCGGAACTGCGATCAGAATGCTGCCGACTGTGCGCGAGTATGCGCCGTGCGGCGGGCCATCGGTGGGCTGTAGCGCACCTGACGCTTTGATGAGCGTGAACTTGGTTGATGCTGTTGCGACGGTGCTGACGCACGTGGCGATGAAGCCGATACCGATCACAACGAAGCCTGCAGTGAGATTTTCTGGCGTACTTGCCTGGTTGGCCAATACGATGCCCCAGACGATCGCAGCAACGGCGACGACGTAGCCAGAGAGGGGAAGGACGATTTCCCAGACCCGGCCATAGCGTTTGATGAGCTGCCTGATGATGGTGGCGGCCGTGGTGAACAAGGCGTAACAGATCGCCGTCAGGCCGATATTCACGTGCCCGGCGACGAAGTGATTGGCATCGTTCGGGCCAGCCAGAATGTACAGGCCGAAGGCCAGACAGATGGCTCCCATCAGGAGTGGTATTGCCCGAAAAATTACACTCACTGCATGATTCATCGTGTTCTCCCCATGATTGCGCGTGAACTGCACCCCTAATCTTCCCCAGTCTGACCCTGCGACTGCATCCAATCAATGACCGCGAGCAGTCAGGCTCGGGGAAGCTCCCTAACAGCGACGGGTTATGGCCGAACTATGCAGACTGCATGCCACGGGACGACCGCCGTGTCGTCTGGCATCACAGTGGCAGTGGGAGGTGCTCATGGCACGCAAGGACGAACTCGGCAGGCAAGGGGAGGAATGGGCGGCGGGCTTCCTTGTGCGAGGCGGCTACGAAGTGATCGAGCGCAATTGGCGCTGTGCAGAGGGAGAGATCGATCTCATTGTGCGTTGTGGTGGCGAGGTGGTGTTCGTCGAGGTGAAGACCAGGTCGAGCCTGAACTACGGGCATCCGTTCGAAGCGATCACCGTGGCGAAACTCGGCAGGCTGAGGCGGTTGGCCGGGGCGTGGTGTGAGCAGAGCAATGAATGGCCAACCCGGATCCGCATCGACGTGATTGCCATCGTCTCCGTGAGCGGGACCGAACCCGTCATCGAACACCTGATCGGGGTGTTCTGATGGGACTGGCCCGCACATATTCCATTGCGCTACTGGGCGTCACTGGTTCGCTCGTCGAAGTCGAGGCTGACATTTCAGGTCAGCTTCCTGCAATGGTGCTGATTGGGCTCCCGGATGCTGCGCTGTCGGAGGCGACCCAGCGCGTCCGGATGGCTGCAAAGAACTCCGGCTGCCCACTCACTCGCAACAGGCTGACGATCAACCTGTCACCTGCCTCCCTTCCCAAGCACGGTGCAGGGTTCGATCTGGCTATTGCGCTGGCCTGTCTGGCGGCCGATCAGCTGATTTCCGCGACGTCGGTTGAGGGGGTCGTTCACATCGGCGAACTCGCACTAGATGGCAGGCTGCGCCCGATCCCCGGAATCTTGCCTGCGGTCATCGCCGCAGGCAGGCTAGGTCACCACACTGTGATGGTTCCGACCGGAAGTGCGGCGGAGGCCGCTCTCGTGCCTGGCGTCACAGTGATCGGCGTCAGTTCGCTCAGAGAGGCAGCAATCTGGCACGGCGGTGAACTCGATCCTGTCGATGTGTCGCCCATCGAGCTCTCACCGAGTGCAACCGAGTCCCCAGACGATCTCGACCTGGCCGATGTGATCGGAAATGAAGAAGCCATTCAGGCTCTCCAGATTGCAGCGGCGGGTAGCCACCACTTGTTCATGCTCGGCCCGCCCGGTGCCGGCAAGACGATGCTCGCTGGCCGCCTGCCCGGATTGCTCCCCGATTTGGGGCCTGAGCAATCGTTGGAAGTGAGTTCAGTGCGGTCGCTTGCCGGATTCGGCATCGGCTCAAAACTCATCACCAGGCCACCGCTCGAGGCGCCACACCACACGGCGACGGCAGCCGCCATGGTGGGTGGCGGCAGCGGAATCATCAGACCGGGTGCAGCGGCCAGGGCGGCACACGGTGTGCTGTTTCTCGACGAAGCCCCCGAGTTCGCTGCGGCGGTGCTCGACGCACTGCGGCAACCTCTCGAATCAGGACTCATCAGCATCCACCGAGCCAATGGTGTCGCGCACTTTCCCGGCCGATTCCAACTGGTGATGGCGGCTAATCCGTGCCCGTGTGGTCAGTTCGGCGCGCAAGACCAGGAATGCACCTGCGCGCCGAATTCGAGGCGTCGTTATCTGGCTCGGTTGTCAGGGCCGTTGCTTGACCGCATCGACATCCAACTCACGGTCAGACGGATCACCGCTGCTCAACTGCGGCTCTCACAGGATGGCCCCAGGCGCACCAGTGCGAGTGTCAGGGCGAATGTGATCACGGCGCGGGCTGCTGCGGGGGAGCGGTTGGCTGCAACGCCGTGGACGCTCAACTCCCAGGTGCCAGGAAGCTGGCTTCGCAGCCGACGTACCAGGCTGGCTCACGCGTCGACCGTGGGTCTTGACCGGGCGCTGGAACGCGGCGGCATCACTATGCGTGGCTACGACCGAATATTGCGTGTTGCCTGGTCAATCGCCGATTTGGCGGGGCAAAGCGTTCCGTCGGCCGATGACATCGGTCAGGCGTTGTACCTGCGGAGAGGAATAGCGTCATGACGATCTTCAACCTGCCGGAGTCAGATGTCCTCGGCCTGCTTGCAGGCGTTCGAGGGATGTCGGATGACACCGGTATCGACCCGGCAGAGGCATTCGCTCGCGCAGCGTGGACCTGCATCGCGGAACCCGGTGATGGTGTTGCCGGTCTCGTGGTCAACACGCTCGGAGCCGCGGCTGCTCTCAGGCTCGTATTGACTACCGCCCAACCTGAGCGTTGGGAAGCGGCACTCATGGAGCAGGGTGAGGCCGCCGACCCCGAAGGCGAAGCCTTGCGCGTCGAGAGCATCGCCGGCGGGATCGAGCGGTGGCGACCCAGGCTGAACTCGGTTGATGTCGTGAGGGCCTTTGGGCAGGCGAGGCGCGTCTCGGCGCAACTTGTGGTTCCCGGCGACGCGCTGTGGCCTGTGCAGGTGGCTGACCTCGGGCAACACGCCCCGATCGCACTGTGGTGGCGAGGGATACCCGACGCGCTCCGTGCGCTCGACAACTCAATCGCGCTCGTCGGTGCGCGAGCGTCATCTGGCTATGGAGAGCACGTAGCGATGGAGGCGGCATCCGGCCTTGTCGACCGCGGTTACGCAATCGTTTCTGGGGCGGCCTACGGAATTGACGGGATGGCCCATCGATCTGCGCTGGCCAGCAGAGGACTGACAGTTGCGTTCCTGGCCGGTGGCCTCGACAGGTTTTATCCTCGCGGTCATGACGATTTACTTACGAAGATCGCGCAGTCCGGCTGCATCGTTTCGGAGCTTCCCTGTGGCCAAGAGCCCACCAAATGGCGCTTCCTGCAACGGAACAGGCTCATCGCAGCATCGAGCAACGCCACAGTCGTGATTGAGGCCGGCTGGCGTTCCGGGTCGCTGAACACTGCATCGCACGCTGCCGAAATGGGACGACCTCTGGGTGCTGTGCCCGGGCCCGTTACCTCGCCGTCATCGGCTGGATGTCACCGGCTGCTGCGTGAATACGACGCGGTCTGCGTGACGAACGCAGCAGAGATGGCTGCTCTGGTCGACGACGACGGCGGTTCTGGTGATGGGCAGGCCGGGGCCGGCACCAATGTCGCCGACCGATCCGGCGAGTACACCAGCGACGAGACGCGACTGATCGATGCGCTCAGTACTCGTTCGCCTCGCTACAGCATCGACGTCGCGCGGCGGTCAGGGCTGTCTGTCACGACTGTGACAAGCACACTCGCGTTCCTCGAGCTGGCCGGTGCGGTGGCTGAACGCGAGAACGGCTGGGTGCTCGCGCCGAAGGCGAGAAAGGGGGACGCCCGCGCACGCCAGAAATGATGCACGCCAGAAATGACGGTGGCAGGTCATAGGGTGGATGCCTATCGACGAAAGGCGCTTCATGGCCGCGGTTCACCTGGGTTCGCACTCCCCGGCAGTGCGACTTATTGCGCATATCAGCGACACCCACTTTCTAGCTGGCGGTGCCGCACTGAACGGCCGCATCGATACAGACAGCACCGTGCGACAGGCGATGGAGCAGCTTGAACGGTCCGGCCTGCGCCCCGATGCCTTTGTCATCACAGGCGACGTCGCCGACAGGGGAGAGCCAGAGGCCTATCGGCGCGTGCGCGGAATCATCGAAGCGACGACAGAGCGTTTGGGCGCAGAACTCATCTGGGTGATGGGTAACCACGACGCCCGACACGCGTTCCGTGCCGAACTGCTCGACGAGCCAGAGTCCGAATTCTCCGGGCGTCCTGTCGACCGTGTGATCGACTGCGGCGGTTTGCGGATCATCGCCCTCGATACGAGTGTTCCCGGATTCCACCACGGCGATGTGACCACGGAGCAACTCGTGTGGCTCGCCGATGTTCTGGCCACCCCCGCACCTCTCGGTACGGTGCTTGCGTTGCACCATCCACCGGTCCCGACCCCGATCCCGCTCATGAGCATCCTTGAACTGCAGCAGCAGGATTCCCTGGCCGCTGTACTCACCGGATCCGATGTGCGGGCTATCCTCGGCGGCCACCTTCACTATGCGACAACCGGAATGTTCGCCGGGATCCCCGTGTCCGTCGCTGCAGCGACGTGTTACACGATGGATCTCAGTGGGCCCACGCGTGAGCTCACCGGCGTCGACGGCGGACAATCTCTCAACCTGGTGCACGTCTACGACGACCAGATCGTGCACTCAGTCGTTCCTATCGGTCGCTTTCCGACGGCTGCTCATTTCGACGAGCCCTATCTTGAACGACTCGAGGCACTCAGCCCAGAGGACCGCCTCGACGCGTTCTCCCGGCACCTGTGAGGCACCGAGATGCAGATCACTGCTGCCGCTGACGAATTCGTCACTGCGCTCGCGCTTGAGCGCGGCTTCTCGGCGCACACTATTCGGGCATACCGCACCGATCTGGCGCAGCTGTGCTCTTTTCTGGCCGACAACGATATCGAAAGTACAGACGCGCTTACGCTCGAACTGTTCAGGGAGTGGCTCTGGGTAGGAACCCAGGCAGGACTGGCGAAGGCAACGCTCGCGCGGCGCGCGGCATCGGCGCGCGGATTCACCGCCTGGCTTGAACGCACCGGCGTGACGCCGACGGATGCCGGAGTCAGGTTGCGATCACCGAAACCGGGGCGTTCGTTGCCCCGCGTGATCAACCGAACGCAGATGGACGAGCTGCTCGGCTCGTTGAATGACCGTGCAGCCGGAGCAGACCCTTCTGCGCTTCGAGACCTGGCTGTCATCGAATTGCTCTACGCGTCTGCGCTGCGGGTCTCGGAACTCGTCGGGCTTGATGTCACGGACGTCGATCTTGATCGATTGACGGTGAGGGTGCTCGGAAAAGGCGCGAAAGAGCGCGTTGTTCCATTTGGAGTTCCCGCTCAATCCGCGATAGTGGACTACCTCCGGAATGCCAGGCCGCTGCTGCGGCCGGCCACGGGACTGGACGCCCTGTTCATCAGCTCACAACACACGCGGCTCGGTACCAGATCGGTCTATCGCCTCGTCGCCGGCATCCTGACTGAGGTCCCCGGCAACGGACCGGCCGGCCCCCATGCACTTCGTCACACGGCTGCCACCCATCTACTCGACGGGGGAGCAGACCTTCGCGCTGTACAGGAAATGCTCGGCCATGCGAGCCTCGGCACCACGCAGATCTACACCCACGTCTCGGCCGAACGCCTTAAAGAGAGCTACAAGCTCTCGCATCCGCGCGCCTGAGCACCGCCGTCACGACCGCTTCACCAGTCCAGGGGCAGCAGTACGGCCCTGGGGACTTTTCCGAGGACCACCAGCGGCGATACATATCTGCCGTGCAGGCGAACCCCGAAATGGAGGCAGCCCGCCTCGCAATGCCCACCAGCGGCGACCTCGGCGATGACCTGGCCACTGACGACGCTCTCACCCACAGCTACCAGCGGTATGACAGGCTCCACACTTGCGAGGTAATCGCCATCGATGGCGAGCGACAGGACGCCACGGTCGACGACTGTGCCCGCGAACGAGACAACGCCGTTGTGCGGAGCGAACACAGGGTCGGCGGCCGCAGTTGCAATATCGATGCCACGATGGCCGGCAGAGTATGCGGTCAAGGGAGCCACATAGCCGCCGACGAGTTGATGCGGGGGCGCCAGAGGCCAGAGCCATTGAGGTTCAGCAGTTGAAGCCAATCTGGTGGCTGGGCCCAGGCTGGTGACGGGTGCCAGGCTCGAAGCTGACGTGCGGTCGCCGAATTGTGCGCTGGACGACGAGATACCGAGGGCCGCTATCAGCATGAAGAGCGGCGCGATCTTGATGAGTTTCACCACATCAGGTTCACCGGCGGAATGACCGCGAGACCCGTCGTCGTGCAAACGGTGGAGAGTGAAGCGATCCTCACGCCTGGTGAGGGAGTGGTCTGGCCGCGAAAGTCGCTCAAGGGGTGCTAAGATTTTCCCTGCAGCGCTCATGCGCTGACTACGCGCGCCCGTTCGTGCACACTTCCATCGGTCCAAGCCCTGCAAGGGTGAGGCGGAGGTGTGCTGGGCGCCAGGTGTGATGGTCATCCGATCATCGCAGAAACCGATTGGTGTTTTGCCTGCCACGCAGGAACACCGGATAAGGAGTACGGCTCATGGCCGTCGTAACAATCCGCCAGCTGCTCGACAGCGGCGTCCACTTCGGACACCAGACTCGTCGTTGGAACCCGAAGATGAAGCGCTTCATCCTGACCGAGCGCTCTGGCAGCCACATCATCGACCTGCAGCAGTCCCTCGTGCACATCGACCGCACGTACGACTACGTCAAGGAGACCGTCGCACACGGCGGAACCATCCTCTTCGTTGGTACCAAGAAGCAGGCTCAGGGCGCTATCGCCGAGCAGGCAACCCGCGTGGGCCAGCCCTACGTCAACCAGCGTTGGCTCGGTGGCCTCCTCACCAACTTCCAGACCGTTTCAAAGCGTCTGGCTCGCATGAAGGAACTCGAAGAGGTCGACTTCGACGACACGACTCGCGGTTACACCAAGAAGGAACTTCTCATTCAGAAGCGTGAGCTTGTGAAGCTGCAGAAGAGCCTCGGTGGTATCCGTAACCTGACGAAGACCCCGTCGGCAATCTGGATCGTTGACACCAAGAAGGAGCACCTCGCGATTGACGAGGCGCACAAGCTTGGTATCCCCGTTATCGCAATCCTCGACACCAACTGCGACCCGGACGACGTCCAGTACCCGATCCCGGGCAACGACGACGCCATCCGCTCGGTCGGCCTGCTGACCCGCATCATTGCGGACGCAGCAGCTGAGGGCCTCATCCAGCGTCACCAGAAGCCCGAAGAAGGCGTCGAAGTAGAGCCGCTGGCAGCATGGGAAGCAGAGCTTCTCCAGGCTTCAGAGACCGCTGACGCTGACGCAACTCCTTCACAGGCCTCAGCTGAGACCGAGAAGGTTGCAGACGCAGGCGTCGCAGCTGCAGAAGCTGATTTCATTGAGGGCGAAGTTGCTGCAGTAGTTGCAGAGACCGTCGCCGCAGAAGAGACCAAGTAAGGAATCCCGGTATGGCAAACTTCAGCCTCGAAGACGTCAAGGCTCTCCGTGAGCGCCTTGGCACTGGAATGGTCGACACCAAGAACGCTCTCGTCGAAGCCGAGGGTGACATGGAGAAGGCCGTCGAGATCCTTCGCCTCAAGGGTGCAAAGGGCAACGCCAAGCGCGCTGACCGTTCAACCTCTGAAGGACTCGTCGCAGCCAAGCAGAACGGCAACACCGCCACGCTGATCGAGCTCGCTTGCGAGACCGACTTCGTTGCAAAGGGTGACAAGTTCGTTGCGCTGAGCGAGAAGGTCCTGGATGCGGTTTCCGCAGCCGGCGCCACCACGCTCGAAGAAGCACTCGCTGCACCGGCCGGATCGCAGACCGTTGCTGACCTCATCAACGATGAAGCAGCAATCCTCGGCGAGAAGATCGAACTGCGTCGCGTCGCATTCGTCACCGGAGAGAACTTCGCTATCTACCTGCACAAGACCAGCAAGGACCTGCCACCGCAGGTCGGCGTTGTTCTGGGCTACTCAGGTGACGACGCAGAGACCGCTCGCAGCATTGCGCAGCACATCTCGTTCGCCAACCCGGAGTACCTGGCTCGCGAAGACGTTCCCGCAGAGGCTGTTGAGTCCGAGCGCAAGATCGTCACCGAGATCTCGAAGAACGAAGGCAAGCCTGAGGCTGCCCTTCCGAAGATCGTTGAAGGCCGCGTCAACGCGTTCTTCAAGCAGGTCGCTCTCCTCGAGCAGGACTACGCGAAGGACAACAAGTTGTCCGTCAACAAGGTTCTTGCAGACGCAGGCCTGACCGTATCGGGCTTCGCCCGCTTCAAGGTCGGCGCCTAAGTTTCACAATGAAGGAGATCGGATTGCCTCGGCAATCCGGTCTCCTTTTCTGTGCGCGCCCCCAGTTCGAAGTCGGGCGGCACCGGTAGTTTAAGCAGCACATGTTTGAGCAGCACACGTAGTACACGGACGACAGCCGTACGGGCAAGTCGCAATGGAAGGTTTCACCGCATGATCGAGTCACCAAAAAAGCGCAGGGTACTTCTGAAGCTCTCCGGAGAAGCGTTCGGGGGTGGATCGCTCGGTGTTAATCCTGACGTCGTCGGTGCGCTTGCCCGCGAAATCGCAGAGGCCGCGAAGGTCGTCGAAGTTGCGATCGTGGTCGGTGGTGGCAACTTCTTCCGCGGGGCAGAACTGTCGCAGCGCGGTATGGACCGCGGTCGTGCCGACTACATGGGCATGCTCGGCACCGTGATGAATGCGCTCGCCCTGCAGGACTTCCTTGAGCAGGCTGGTGCTGAGACCCGCGTGCAGTCAGCCATCGCTATGACCCAGGTCGCAGAGCCGTACATCCCGCGCCGCGCTGAGCGCCACCTCGAGAAGGGTCGCGTCGTCATCTTTGGTGCCGGTGCCGGTCTCCCGTACTTCTCGACCGACACCGTCGCCGCCCAGCGTGCCCTTGAGATCGACGCCAACGTTGTACTCGTCGCCAAGAATGGCGTTGACGGCGTGTACTCGGACGACCCCCGCACCAACCCCGATGCACACAAGATCGACGCCATCACTTACCAGGAAGCGCTGCAGAGCGGACTGAAGGTCGTCGACTCAACGGCTTTCAGCTTGTGCATGGACAACGGGATGCCGATGCAGGTCTTCGGAATGGCACCTGACGGCAACGTCACGGCTGCAATTCTCGGGTCCGATATCGGCACGCTCGTCTCCAACTAGAATTAGTCAAGTCCCAAACCCTAAGGAGTCACCGTGATCGCGGATGTCCTGTCAGACACCAGCACTCGTATGAGCAAAGCGCTCGACGCAGCTAAAGAAGACTTCGGGAATGTACGTACCGGTCGTGCAAACCCCATGATGTTCCAGAAGATCCTGGTGAGCTACTACGGCACACCGACTCCTCTGGGCCAGCTCGCTTCCCTGCACAACCAGGAAGCCCGCACCATGCTCATTACCCCGTACGACAAGGGCGCACTGCGCGACGTCGAGCAGGCAATCCGCGACACCCCGAACCTGGGCGCTAACGTCGGCAACGACGGCACCGTCATTCGCGCAACGTTGCCAGAGCTCACGGCCGACCGCCGCAAGGAGTTCGTCAAGCTCGTGCGCACCAAGGCAGAGGATGCCAAGATCTCGGTGCGCAACATCCGTCGCAAGGCCAAGGATGAACTCGACGCGCTCAAGAGCGAGGTCGGCGATGACGAGGTGGCCCGCGCCGAAAAGGAACTCGAGCAGGTGACCAAGAGCCACATCGATGCAATCGATGAAGCCCTCAAGCGCAAGGAAGCGGAACTCCTCGAGATCTAGGGGAGAGTGAACACCATGACGCCCACGCCAGAGGGGGAATCGCGCCAACCGCGCGGCCATGGTGTCAGTCGCGCCGAAATTCGGGCGCAGGTCAAGTCTGCGAAGGCTGACATCGAGCGGCAGATGCAGGCGACGCGCGCCCAGATCGATGCAACGAACGAGCGAATTGCGGCCAAAACCGGTCGTAATCTGATCCTGGCCACTCTGATCGGTCTCGTGCTCGGCCTGGCAATGCTGTTCAGTTTGATCTTCATCAAAGAGCTGTTCATGATCGTGGCCGTGCTGATCGCCGGATTCACCGCATTTGAACTGGCTGAGGCGTTACGCAGGGCCGGGCGCAACGTGCCCAGGATCCCCGTGGTGATCTCAGCCGTCTCTGTCGTGCCTCTGGCGTTCTATCTGGGTGCAGGCGGCCAGCTGTTCGCAACCTTCGCGGGAATCGCCCTCATTGGGCTCTGGCGGCTGGTCTTGCTGTTCTGGCCTGCCCATAGGGCTCAAGCCAGTTCGGTATGGGGCGATATCGGTGCGGGTGTGCTGATTGAGGTCTATGTCGTCTTCCTGGCCAGCTTCGCTGTACTGCTGGCTGCGCAGGACAACGGCCAGTGGTGGACGCTCGCGTTCCTGATCCTGGTTATTGCGTCTGACACCGGCGCGTATGCTGCCGGGCTGTCATTCGGCAAGCACCCCATGGCCCCCAGCATCAGCCCCAAAAAGACCTGGGAAGGCTTCGCGGGCGCTGCAACAGCGTGTCTGATCGCAGGAATTTTGCTCGCGTTGTTCATGCTGGATCAACCCTGGTGGTTTGGGATCATCTTCGGTCTGGTGATGTTGCTGACTGCAACCTTTGGCGATCTGGCCGAATCCCTGATCAAGCGTGATATCGGTATCAAGGACATGAGCTCATGGCTGCCAGGACACGGCGGATTCCTCGATCGTCTCGACTCAATTCTTCCGTCAGCTGCAGCCGCATATGCGCTCTTCCTGATTTTCGCGTAGTCCCCGTTGCTTTCGACAAGTCGCGCCAGAGTGGGAGAGAATAACCCAGTGAGCACAACGTTTCCCCGATCGGGCAAAAAAGTACTCGGATACGACACCGGGCAGGTAGAGGACTTCCTCGTCAACGCGCGACGCGCTTACGACGGTGAAGGCGAGCTCACTGCCGAGAGCATCAGGCACACTGCATTCTCGATGAAGAAGGACGGCTACTCGCCCGAACTCGTCGATGCAGCGCTTGAGCGCCTTGAGGACGCATTCGCGGCCAAGGAGCGAGAGCGCGCATCCGCTACAGTCGGCGAGGCCGCCAGGCTCGATGAGGCGCGTGCGACCGCACAGGTTGTCATCAATCGACTCAGCCGTGAACCTGGCCACCGTTTCGCGCGCACGAGCTTCCTCACCGTTGGCTACAACCGTGCGGATGTCGACCGTTTTGCAAACCGGCTCGTCAAGTATTTTCAGGATGGCTTCCCCATCACAGTCGATGACGTGCGCACTGCCGTATTCCGGCCACAGCGCGGCGGTTACCGCGAGAACCAGGTCGACGCGGTCATGGACGCCGTTGTCGAAGTGATGTTGGCGGTTCGTTGATCATCGGCCTGTTATCTGGCTGTTACCTGAGATCTCGGCTAGGGTCGTTTTATCGTGGGTAGACATGCGAACGAATTCCAGCCGATCAGGGCATCTGTGCCCGTCCGACCCGAGATAGCCCTCTCTCGGCCTGCATCTCCACAGATGCCACGGCCGGCCAAGCCTCAGATGCACAGGCCGCCGTCGCGGAGCAAAGCAGCACTTTCGCTGTTCGCCTTCACCGCAGCGTTCGCCTTCGTCATGGTCAACGTCGTCGATCCGTACTCCGGAGCAACGGCATCCCCGTACTTCCAGGTGGCCGGTGATCGCTTCGGCGGCGAGGCCGTGCAGCGCGTCACTGTCGCGGGTGAGTACACGAACACGATCGTCCGAGACGGTTTCACGGTGACCGAGAAGCCGAAGCCTGCGCCCGTCGTGGCGGCGAAGACTTTCTCGGTCTCCGCAGCCGCTATCCCCGACCCCGGGTCAGCGCAGGCGTATGCATACACCGCGGTTGCTGCCCGTGGCTGGGGCGAAGAGCAGTACAGCTGTCTCGTCTCGCTCTGGAACCGCGAATCGGGCTGGCGCGTTAACGCCGCGAACCCGTCTGGTGCCTACGGTATCCCGCAGGCTCTTCCCGGCTCGAAGATGTCATCGGCTGGAGCTGACTGGGAGACCAGCGCTGCCACCCAGATCGAATGGGGCCTCGGCTACATCGGCGGCCGCTATGGGACGCCCTGTGGTGCTTGGGCCCACTCCGAAGACGCCGGCTGGTACTAGGCACTCTGTCTCGCAACGTGCACATCTAGAATTGTCGAATGCCTCGCAGTAATCGTCCCCATGGTCGCCGATCCAATGGCGCAGGCGACGAAGAAGACGGCCTCGCACGTATGATCGCCGGCTGGAAGAAGACTGAGTCGCGCCGAGACGGCTCATGGAACGTCCAGACCATTTCGGCGCAGCAGGCGGTCAAAGGCTACGTGTGTCCCGGCTGCAACCTGCAGATCGCGCCTGGCGTCGCTCACGTTGTTGCGTGGCGAGCTGATGGGGTCATGGGAGACTCCGCCGATCTCGCTGCACGGCGCCACTGGCATTCGCACTGCTGGAAACTCAAATGACAACCCCTGAACAAACGTCAGCGCCTGAACCAGGAGTCACAGTGACAGAGATGATCGAAATCCGCAGTGGGATCGAACTGGCAGCCAGGCGTGAAGACATAGAGCTACGCACCAGCGACGGTCTCACCCTGGTCGGCGAACTCGCCCTGCCTGCCGATCGTGACCCTGTCGCAACCCTCGTCACGTTGCATCCACTGCCCACCCACGGTGGGTTCATGGACTCGCACATACTGCGGAAGGCAGCGAATCGTCTTCCGGCACTCGCGGACCTTGCAGTGCTGCGTTTCAATACCCGAGGCACATCATCGCCGCGAGGAACCAGCGACGGCGTATTCGGTGAGGGCATCGAGGAAGCAGCGGATGTTGCGGCAGCCATGGAATTCGTCCAGGATCACGGGCTTGCCCGCCCCTGGCTCGTCGGCTGGTCATTCGGAACCGAGCTGGCGCTGAAGTACGGGCGCAACTACGCAATCGAAGGCGCCATCCTTCTCTCGCCTCCCTTGCACCGCACCAGCGATGCCGAGCTGGCGGCGTGGAAGGATGATCCCCGCACATTAGTGGCTCTCGTGCCCGAGCTTGACGACTATTTGCAGCCAGACGAAGCCGTCAAACGCTTCGCCGCTGTTCCCTCGGCGCACGTTATTCCTGTCGCAGAGGGACGCCACCTATGGGTGGGGGAGAAGCAGAGCCGACGCGTGTTGAACGAGATCGTCTCGGCGGTGAACCCGGCAGCAGCACCGCTGCCGACCGAACTCCCCGCAAACGACCCACGAGTGGCCCCAGCGCGCTAGAGCTCGTTCTGCCTCGGTATGACGACCTGCTTGATGATCATCAGGATCGATGCAGCAACCGGGATGGCGACGAGCGCACCCAGCAGGCCAAGCAGTGAACCACCGGCGAGAGCCGCGATAACGACGACGGAACCCGGCACCTGCACCGCACGGTTCATGATGTTCGGGCTCAGCACGTATGCCTCAACCTGCATGTAGATGAGGTAGTAGATTGCTGCGACGAAGGCGGTCAGTGTCGAACTGCCGATGCCGGGGATCAGGCAGGTGAGCACGATGATGACTGAACCGGTGATTGTGCCCACCAGCGGAATGAGCGAAAGAATGAACGCCAGGAAGGCCAGCACTGCAGGGAACGGTGCCCCGATGATGGTGAGGAAAATGAAGCTCAACACGCCGTTGCAGGAAGCGAGTGCGGCCTGACCGACGACGTAGCGACCGACCGACGTGGTGATCTGTTCGCTGATGTCAGCAAATCGTGCGCGCTTCGAGGCAGGGACCAGCTGGTACAGGCCACGCTTGATGGCACCGAGAGATGCCGTGAAGTACAGGGTGAGGATCAGGATAATCAAGCCACCGAACAGTCCGCTGACGAGCGAAATACCCGACTGGATAACCGTGCCGGTGATATTGGTCACATTCTCACCGAGGAAATCGGTGACAGAGCTGGTGATCTTCTGGACATCGACACCGGGGAACTGCTTTTGAATGTCGTCAAGCAGAGTCGATGCGTTGACGGAATCAACCAGCTTGGGGATGCTCTCGGTGAGCTTCGCGACCTGGTCGACGATAATCGGCACGATCGCGAAGAACACGCCGGTCAATACGCCGATCACGGCAACCAGAACACTCAGTATTGCTGCCCACCGCGGGAACTTCTTCTTCTCGAGCCATGACACTGCGGGGTCGAGTCCCAGTGAGAGGAACAGAGCCGCTCCGACATAGGTGATGATCGTCTGCAGCGTGATCACCGACGTGATGATCAGCAGACCGAGGCCAGCGCCAAGTGTGGCAATCAGACCGAAGCGAAAGGCATTCTGAATCTTCACTGAAACTCCCCGCGGCTTCGTAATTACTCGTCGGTCGACGTCACTCGTTCTGCCTGAGTGAGAACACCGCGCAGGCTTTCGAAGTAGCCGGCGACAGCGTCGCGCTCAATCCTAATCTGTGAGAGTCGATCCTCAGCATCTGCCACGAGCGCGCGGGTGCGAGCCTCTGCTTCGTCGACGAGTGCCTTCGCTGCTGCGCGGGCATCGAGCACGATCTGCTCGGCCTCGTCCTGGGACAGCTGCTTCAGCGCCTTCGCCTCTTCCCGAGCGCCAAAGTCCAGCTGGTCGTTGAGCTCACGAAGCTCAGCAGTGCGCTTGGTCGTTTCAGTCAGCTGGGCCGTAGCCTCGTCAAGGTACCTCTGGGTCTGTGACACAGCCTCCTGGTGACGGGTCAGCTGATCCTGCTCTGATTCGTCTCGCCTGGCCTTGAGCTCAACTTCGAGGTCTGCCCTCGTCTGGTCGATTTCGCGCTTCTGCTTGGCGGCTTCATGCGCGCCACGCTTGCGTGCCGCGGTGAGGTCATTCTCGAGATCGATGCGGAGCTGCTCGCTCTCGGCGGCGAAGTCAGCCTTGACCTGCTCGTTCTCGCGGTCGAGGTCGGCGCGAGCCTGCTCGCGCTCTGCTTCGAGGGCCGCTGCGGCGCGCTCGGCTTCGCGGGCAAGCGCAGCGCGCTTCTTGGAGATCTCGCGCGTGAGGTCGGTCCTGGCCTGCTCGCGCTCGACGTTCAGTTCGGCCCTGGCCTGGTCGAGTTCGCGGGCTAGATCGGTGCGGCTCTGTTCGATTTCGGTCGTCAGCGCTGCACGAGCCTCTTCGGTCTCTGCAGCGAGGTCGATCCTGGCGTTCTCGGTCTCGGTCGCGAGATCGATCCTGGCCTGCTCGGTCTCTGCAGCGAGATCGATCCTGGCCTGCTCGGTCTCCGTGGCGAGATCTGCACGCTGCTGGTCGAGTTCGTGGGCGACTTCCGCACGAGTCAGTTCTGTCTCACTGGTGAGGCCGGCTGCGATTTCTCGTGCCTCTGTCGCCTCGCGCTGGGCAACGACGCGCACCTCTGCGGCTTCACGCTCTGCTTCTGAGCGGATGGCCGAGGCTTCGCGCTTCACTGTTGAGCGCAGCTCTGCGGCCTCGGTTGCAACAGCACCACGAATGGCGGCTGCCTCCTGCACGGCTTCCTGGGTGAGGATGGCGTGCTGTTCCTGTGCGCGCGAGATGTAGTCATCGGCTTCGGAGCGAGCATCTTCGAGGATGCGCGCTGCCTTGACGGTGGCGTCGGACAGCGTGCGCTGGGCGTGCTCTGCTGCGTCCTTCTTAACGCGCTGCGCTTCGTCCGATGCTGACGTGCGCAGTTTTTCGGCGTCGATGTCTGCCTGGGCGATCACCCTGGTCGACTGCTCCTCCGCTACACGGAGCGTGTTCTCAAGCTTCGTGCCGAGCCCCGAGAACGTCGGGCTGCCAACTTCTTCAATCTCAGCGCTGAGGTCGTCGATGCGGGCGCTCAGACGCTTGATCTCCTTGGACGCTTCAACCCCTTGGTTGTTCGCCTGGATCAGGTCGCGGCGCAGACCCTGGATGACCTTGTCTACTTCGTCCTTGTCGTAGCCACGGAATACCTGGGTGAATTCAGCCTCGTCGTTCGGCACAGTCTCTCCTCGTCAGTGGGCGCTGTCGTCGTCGGTCATGACGAAAAGCAAAACAGGGCCGTCTCAATTTTAGACTGTCCAGGCGGCTACCGTCCCCACCTCCCTTTCAGGGGGTTACTAGTGTCTATTCAGACGTATCGGGTATCGTGGCACGTCCGTGTCTGTTGTCCAGAAGGCCATTTTTGCGGCAGGACATCTGAAAACTGCAGTTGCTATGGGTGACGCAGGAGGGTTATACGTGCGTTTTGTTAGTGCCATCGTGGCATTTGTACTCGCTGCAGTCATGCTTGTTTTCGGCATCGCTCAGCGAACAATTTTTCTGGAGCCGGTCAGTGAACCGCTCTCAACAACCGTAGAAGGCGTTCAGTACGCTGTGTTGACCCCGGGAGCTCTGGGCGCCCATGAGGGTGGTCAGACTGTGGAGATAAGCGGGTCCGACACTGTCTTCATGGCGTATGGGCGCACCGCAGACGTTGAGGCGTGGATTGGTGACTCCAGCTACTCGAAGATCTCGTACTCGTCAGACAAGGGCGATTTCACATCGAAGACAGTGACGGGAGATTCCGCTTCGGGTGAAGCCGCCCAGCCAGCCGACACCCCCACGATCGTTGACCCCGCCGGTTCTGACCTGTGGCTTGAGGAATTCTCTGCTGAAAAGTCCCTGTCGAAGACGATCAATGTGCCGGACGACATTTCGGTGATCATCGCTTCAGATGGCACGGCGCCAGCACCGGCAAACGTCTCAGTGTCCTGGCCAGTTGACACTTCGACCCCCTGGGCAGGACCCCTCATCGTGGGCGGTGCCGTCCTGCTGCTGATCGGACTTGCCTTGTATGCCTGGGCCCTGCTGCACATGCGCAGGTCTCGCGGCCCCCGTCGCAATCTGCCGCGCGGACCACGTATGCCCAAGCTGCCGCGCGCACCTCGTCCGAAGGTCATTAAGGCAAGCGAGATTACCGGAGGACGCAAGGCGATCTCCAAGAGGATGGCCACGCTCGTTCCTGTCGTCGTCATCTCAGGGCTCGTGCTCAGCGGTTGCTCTGCGGACTTCTGGCCACAGGCTGACGACTCCTCGCCCGCGTCAACAAGTACTGCCACGAGTGACACTTCAAACGAGAAGGACTCAACGCTCGGCACTCCGACGCCTGATCCGGCAGCGATTCAGGTCGAGCCAGTCGTGACCGTTCCACAGTTGGAGCGCATCGTCGGCAAGATCTCCGAGCTGACGGCCGAGGCAGACGCGACGCTCAACTCCGACGCCATCAAGACTCGTTTTACCGGGCCTGCGCTTGAGCAGCGCCTGGCCAACTACAAGATCCGGGCGAGTTATGCCGAGCAACCAGCTCTGCAGGCGCTTCCTTCCGGACCACTCAACCTGGTTTTGCCGCAGCAGTCGGCAGCGTGGCCCCGCGTTGTCATGGCAATGATCCTCAATGAGGAAGACGCCACAGTCCCGCCCACCGCGCTTGTACTGAAGCAGGAGTCACCGCGCGCGAACTACGTGATCGAGTACGCCGTGCAGCTCGAAGCCTCAGCCAAGGTCACCGATGTCGCGCCTGCAGTCATCGGCGCGCCGATCGTCGCTCCCGACTCGAAGCTGCCGCTGCTCGCGCCAGACCAGGTGGCAGCTGCATACGCAGACATCCTGATGAATGGTGAAGCCAGCCAGTCCTACGGCTTGTTTGAGAGCGATGGCGACACGTTGCGTACCGAGATCGGTGTCGACAAGATGAACGAGTGGCGCGCTGCCCTTCCATCGACAGCGTCAATCGAGTTCGCCAGGGCCGCAGGCACTGGGCGGCCGATCGCCCTCGGCACCAATGATGCCGGAGCGCTTGTCGCCGTGAGCATGACCGAAACTGAGACGGTCAAGCCGGTCGATTCGGGTGCCACAGTCAGCCCGGAAAAGGCGAGCAAGGCCCTGTCTGGGGTTGAAGCAACCGCCAAGGGCATTCAGAGTGTGTATGAAGACCAGTTGCTGTTCCTCGTGCCGGCAGCCGGTTCAACTGACCAAATCGTGCTTCTGGGTATGTCCAGAGGCCTCATCTCTTCTGCGGAGCTGCAATGACCAATATGACCCCTCCCGGTGCCAACCTTCGCGGTGCGGTCGACCTGTCATCCCTCGTCAATCGCCAGCCAGTGCCTGGCGCACCGGCAGGGGCACCTGGGGCAGCGCCAGGCGCAACCGGCCCGGTACCGGTGCCTAGCCTGATCCTCGATGGCACAGACGCGAACTTCGGTGAGCTGCTTGACCTGTCGATGACAGTTCCGGTGATCGTCGACCTGTGGGCAGAGTGGTGCGAGCCGTGCAAACAGCTCACGCCGGTTCTGGAAAAGCTTGTCACCGAGTACGGCGGACGCTTCGTGTTGGCGAAGGTCGATGTCGATGTGAATCCGCAGCTGACACAGGCCTTCCAGGCACAGTCGATTCCGACCGTCGCTGCGGTCATCGGCGGACAGCCCGTACAGCTCTTCGCCGGAGCACTTCCCGAGGATCAGGTCCGTGAGGTCTTCGAACGTGTGCTTGAACTCGCTGCGCAGCACGGCGTCACGGGTACAGCTACGGCTCCAGACGCTGACGATGCAGTTGACGCTGTGGCGGACGAAGCTCCAGCAGAGGTCGAGCTTCCGCCGCACCACCGTGAGGCATATGACGCTATTGAGCGTGGTGACTACCCGGCTGCGATTGCCGAGTACAAGATGGCCCTGGCCAAGGATCCCCGCGACACCATGGCCGTGGCCGGTCTTGCCCAGGTGAACCTGCTGCACCGCCTGCAGGGAAAGACACTCGACGAGATCCGCTCAGGCGCAGCCGCTGCGCCGGATGACCTCGATGCGCAGCTCCTCGTTGCAGACCTGGATCTCTCCGGTGGCCACGTTGAGGACGCATTCGATCGCCTGCTCACGCTGTTCCCGAAGCAGGACGCTGCCGGTAAGAACCGCATCCGCGAACGCATGCTTGAGCTGTTCGAGGTTGTCGGTCTCGACGACCCGCGCGTCCCGCCGGCGCGCGCTCGCCTGACCGCGCTGCTGTATTAGGCCTCTGTACTAGGCACTACCGCCTGAGCTTCAGCCAGAGGCCGCCGAGTGGGGGCAGCGACAGGGTGGCGGATGCTGGCCTCCCTGCCCACGACTCGTCAGTCGCGTGCACGACGCCCAGATTGCCGACGCCTGACCCGCCGAATTCGACAGCGTCAGTATTCAGGATCTCATCCCACTCGCCGGCGAACGGCAGGCCGATGCGGTAGCCCAGATGCGGGTGTCCCGCGAAGTTGAACACGCACGCCAGCGGTTGGCCGTCCTCGGCCAGACGCAGGAACGCCACGACGTTCTGGTCGGCCGCTCCGCCGTCGATCCACTCGAATCCGCGGGAATCGTTGTCGAGCTCCCACAGTGCAGGGGTGCCAACGTAGGTGCGATTGAGGTGGCCGACGAGCGTGAATAGTCCGCGATGGTCAGGCTGGTCGAGCATCCACCAGTCGAGTCCGCGCTGCTCGCTCCACTCTGAGCGCTGGCCGAACTCCTGTCCCATGAACAGGAGTTGCTTGCCGGGGTGCGCCCACATGAACGACAGGTACACGCGCACATTGGCCAGTTGCTGCCAGGAGTCGCCCGGCATCTTGGAGACCAGAGAACCCTTGCCGTGCACAACTTCATCGTGGCTGATGGGCAGCAGGAAGCTCTCGCTGAACGCGTAGACGAACGAGAACGTGATGTCGTTGTGGTGGTACGAGCGATACATCGGGTCTTGCTGCATGTATTGCAGGGAGTCGTGCATCCAGCCCATGTTCCATTTGAGGCCGAAGCCGAGACCGCCGCTGTAGGTCGGTGCGGTCACGCCCGGCCAGCTCGTTGACTCCTCTGCGATCATCACGGTGCCCGGATTGCGCTTGTATGCGGTTGCCGTGACCTCCTGCATGAGCGCGATGGCCTCAAGGTTTTCGCGACCGCCGTGGATGTTGGGTTCCCAGCCGCCTTCTTCCCTCGAGTAGTCGAGGTAGAGCATCGAGGCGACAGCGTCGACCCGCAAACCGTCAATGTGGAACTCTTCAAGCCAGTACAGCGCGTTGGCGACCAGGAAGTTACGTACCTGCGGCTGGCCGAAGTCGAATACGTATGTTCCCCAGTCGAGCTGCTCACCACGCTTGGGATCTGGGTGCTCGTAGAGCGCCTGGCCGTCGAAGCGGGCCAGGGCCCATTCGTCTTTCGGGAAGTGACCAGGTACCCAGTCCATGATCACGCCGATGCCGGCTCGGTGCAGTCTGTCGATCAGGTAGCGCAGGTCGTCTGGGTGGCCGAAGCGGCTTGTCGGTGCGTAGTAGCCGGTGACCTGATATCCCCATGACCCGCCGAATGGATGTTCGGCAAGAGGCATGAATTCGACGTGTGTGTATGCCAGCTCTGCCATGTAGTCGATGAGCTCGTCAGCGAGCTCGCGGTAGCCCAGTCCTGGGCGCCAGGACCCGACGTGCATCTCGTAGATGCTCATGGGCCGGTTGTGCGGGTCACTCGAGCTTCTGGTTTCGAGCCACGACGCATCCCCCCAGCTGTATGAGGTGGTACCGACGATCGAGGCGGTGGCGGGGGAGACTTCCGTGTAGCGGGCCATTGGATCGGCGCGGCGAACCCACTCGCCGGCCTGGGTGAGCAGTTCGAATTTGTAGTTATTACCGGGGGCCAGCTCTGGCACGAAGAGTTCCCACACGCCGGTGGCGCCCATGTTACGCATGGCGTGAGTGACGCCGTTCCAGCCGTTGAAGTCACCGATCACACGGACCGCCCTGGCGTGCGGGGCCCAAACGGCGAATGAGGTGCCGCGGGTCGATCCGGTCACGCCTGCGTGCTCTCTGAAATGTGCACCGAGTGCGTCCCAGAGGCGCTCATGCCTGCCCTCGCCGATGAGGTGCAGGTCAAGCTCGCCGATCGATGGTGAGTAGCGATATGGGTCGTCTGCGATCCAGGAGGGTCCGTTCGCGTACGTGGCCTCAAGCGTGTAGTCCTGCAGCCCCAGGGTGCTGTACCCCTGCCAGATGCCGTTCGCGATATGTGCGAGCTCGACCCTGGCGCCGGTCGGCAGGAGCGCGAAGACTTCGGCGGCAAGTGGCCTGAGTGCCCGGATGACGGTGACGGGGTCGTTCACGCCAGGCAGGTTGAGCAGGTGCTGACCGAGGATCTCGTGTGGGTTGTAGTAGCTGCCGGCTGCAACAGCATCCAATACCTCTGCCGGGGGGACGGGTAACGCTACGGCGTCCTGCGGGGCGTCATTCGGGGCAGCGTGCTTCATCGGCCGAGTTCCTTTCGCGCGGTGACGTGCAGGATGTGCATGGGTTCGGTGAATGCGTCCAGTCGTACGTAGTTGTCGGCGGACCAGGTCCACACAAAGCCCGTGACCAGATCGCGCACCTCGAAGGATTCGCCGAGGGCCAGACCGAATTTGGTGACGTCTAGGTGCACGACGGTTTCGCGCACCGAGTGCGGGTCGACGTTGGCGACGACGAGGATGGCATCCGGTTTGCCGCTCGCCGTGAACTCGCCGGCCAGGTACTTGCTGTAGACGATGATCGAGTCGTCTTCGCTCTCGTGGATCTCGAGGTTGCGCAGCTGCCTGAGCGCCGGGTGCTCCGACCTGATGCGGTTCAGCAAAGTGATGAACGGTGCCAGGGACCTACCGTGCTCTTCGGCTTTCTGAAAATCGCGCGGCCGGTACTCGTACTTCTCGCTGTCGATATTCTCTTCGGCGCCAGGCCTGGCCACGCTCTCGTACAACTCGAAGCCGGCGTAGACGCCCCAGGTGGGACTCGCGGTAGCCGCAAGCCCTGCCCTGATTTTGAAGGAAGCAGGCCCGCCGAATTGCAGGTACTCGGTGAGAATGTCAGGCGTGTTCACGAATAGGTTCGGCCGCAGGAAGTCGGCGGTGTCGTGGGCAAGCGAGTCGAAGAACTCCTCGAGCTCTTCCTTCGTGTTGCGCCAGGTGAAGTAGGTGTACGACTGCTGAAATCCCACCTTGCCCAGCGCCTGCAGCAGGGCGGGGCGGGTGAAGGCTTCGGCCAGGAAGACGACATCGGGGAACTCGGCGTTGACGGTGGCGATCAGCCACTCCCAGAAGTCGAGCGGTTTGGTGTGCGGGTTGTCGACGCGGAAGATCCGGATCCCGTTGCTGATCCAGTGCCGCACGATGCGCAGCACTTCGAACCTGATGCCGTCTGGATCGTTGTCGAAGTTGATCGGATAGATGTCCTGGTACTTCTTCGGCGGGTTCTCTGCGTAGGCGATCGTGCCGTCCGGCAGTGTGGTGAACCATTCGGGGTGCTCGGTGACCCAGGGGTGGTCTGGGGATGCCTGGAGTGCCAGGTCGATCGCCACCTCGATGCCGAGGGCTGCGGCCTTGCTCACGAAGTAGCTGAAGTCCTTCAGAGTGCCGAGGTCGGGGTGGATGGCGTCATGGCCACCCGCTGCTGACCCGATCGCCCACGGCGACCCCGGGTCGTTCGGTCCGGCATCCAGTGTGTTGTTCGGGCCTTTGCGGAACGCTGTGCCGATCGGGTGGATCGGCGGCAAGTAGAGCACGTCGAACCCCATGGCGGCGACCGCGGGAAGTCGACGGGCTGCAGTGCGGAATGTACCGCTCTGCCAGCTGCCGTCTTTTGCACGTTTTGCGCCTTCAGAGCGGGGGAAGAACTCGTACCAGGCGCCGACTCCGGCCCTGGTGCGTTCGACGATGACGTCGCGCGGCTCTGATTCGCTCGACAGGCTGGCCAGCGGATGCCGGGCTATCCAGACCAGCAGCTTCGGGTTGTCGGCCGCAGCCAGGCGCTCAGTGGTCGGCAGGGACCTGTCGGCCAGTGTGGCAGCCGCCGCAGTGAATGCGCGCCTTTCGGCTGGCGTGCGATGAGTGTCGCGCGCTGCAGCCCCGAGGAGCTGCTCACCGATGGTGAACATCAGCTCGACGTCGACACCCGCCTCGATCTTGACCGTGGCGTTGTGCTTCCACGTGGCGAAGTCGTCGGCGTATGCCCTGACCCGGTAGGTCCAGCTGCCCTGTTCGTGCAGTTGCACGTCGGTGCCGAACCGGTCGGTGCCCGCCGCGAGCAGCGTCATCGGGTGTGTGGTCGTCACGCCGTTGGGGGCGGTGAGGAGGAGAGCGACGCCGATGCGATCGTGTCCCTCTCGAAATGCAGTCGCGGCGAATGGCACTACCTCGCCGGCGAAAGCCCGAGCGGGCCAGCGGTTGTCGGAGATCTGTGGCGACAGGTCGAGAATCGGGATCCGTCCTGCGCGGGTGTGCACCGGGGTGTGCGCAGCTGAGTGCGCTGGGGTGGAGTTGTCGGGGATGCCCGTGAGATTCACTGTCGTAGCCACACCACGACCGTAGCGTGAAACGCCAGAATTTCAGGAGCAGACGTTCACACATTCGTCACACGTCGCCCATAGGGTTAGCAGCGTGAAGGCGATCCGCAAATTTACAGTCCGTGCCGTCTTGCCTGAGGCGCTTCAAGCGCTCGAAGAGCTGTGCGGCAATCTTCGATGGTCGTGGCACGAACCGACAAGGCAGCTGTTCGAACACATCTCGCCTGAACTCTGGCGTGAGCTGGGCCATGACCCCGTGGCTCTGCTCGGTGCTGTCGATCCTGAACGCCTTGACGAGCTGGCAACGGATCCGGACTTTATTGCAGGGGCAAACCTCGAGCGGGACGAGCTCAGGGCCTACCTGGGAGAGCCGCGCTGGTACCAGTCTCTCAAGGGGGACAAGCCTGATCGCATCGCCTACTTCTCGCCGGAATACGGCATTGCTGCCGCCTTGCCGCAGTACTCGGGAGGCCTCGGCATCCTGGCGGGTGACCATTTGAAGAGCGCGTCCGACCTCGGGGTTCCGCTTGTCGGCGTCGGACTTTTCTATCGTGCTGGCTATTTCAGCCAGGCGATCTCAGCCGATGGCTGGCAGATGGAGAGTTATCCGCTGCTTGACCCCGATGGTCTGCCGCTCTCGGTACTTCGGCGTCCTGATGGGTCTGATGTGCAGGTTGCACTTGCCCTTCCCGATGACCGCACGCTGCATGCGCGTGTCTGGCAAGCCCTCGTCGGGCGTGTCAGCCTGCTGCTGCTCGACACAGATATCCCTGAGAACGACGATGAGCTGCGGCTCGTCACCGATCGGCTGTATGGCGGTGGTGGGGAGCATCGACTGCTTCAGGAGATTCTTCTCGGTGTCGGAGGTGCCCGTGCCGTCAAGCTGTGGAGCAAGCTCAACGACCTGCCCGAACCTGAGGTATTCCACACCAACGAGGGCCACGCCGGATTCCTCGGTCTGGAGCGGATCGCGAGCCTGATCGGCGAGGGACTGAGTTTCACTGAAGCGTTGCAGGTGGCGAGAGCCGGAACCGTGTTTACGACGCACACGCCGGTCGCTGCCGGAATCGACAGGTTCGAGCGTGACCTCATCCGGCGCTATTTCGATACCGACCTGTTGCCAGGGGTCGAGGTCGATGACGTGCTCGCCCTCGGGGCTGAGACCGGAGAGGGCGGGTCTGACGTATTCAATATGGCGCTGATGGGTCTGCGGCTCGGTCAGCATGCCAACGGGGTCTCGAAACTACACGGTGAAGTCAGTCGCGAGATGTTCAAGGGGCTGTGGCCGGGGTTTGACTCTGCCGATATTCCGATCACGTCAATCACCAATGGGGTGCATGCTCCGACCTGGACGGATCCAGCCCTGCTGCGACTCGCGGAGAGTCGTCTCGGCACCACTGACACCACCAGCGCGAACTGGCGCTCGCCGAGTATCAGCGATGCCGACCTATGGGCTGTCCGTGGTCACATGCGCTTGCAGTTCGTTGAGGATGCCCGTCGCAGAATCCGTGCGGCCTGGGTTGCACAGAACCAGGGTGGGGTTCCGCCGGCCTGGATGAGCCAGGTCTTCAATCCAGATGTGCTCACCATCGGATTCGCCAGGCGAGTGCCCACCTACAAGCGGCTGACCCTGATGCTGCATGACCGGGACCGACTGCGTGCGTTGCTGACGCACCCTGAGCACCCGATCCAGATCGTGATCGCCGGAAAATCGCACCCTGCCGATGAAGAGGGCAAGAGGCTCATTCAGCAGATCGTGCAGTTCGCGGAGGACCCGGAGCTGCGCACTCGCATAGCTTTTCTACCCGACTACAATATCGCAATGGCGCAGCTCATGTACCCGGGGACCGACGTCTGGCTGAACAACCCATTGCGACCGCTCGAAGCGTGTGGCACGTCGGGAATGAAGGCCGCGCTGAACGGTGTGCTCAACCTGTCGATCCTCGATGGTTGGTGGCCGGAGTTCTACGACGGCAAGAACGGCTGGGCGATTCCCTCTGCCGACTCGGCGGGTGACTCTGCAGAGCGAGACAAGCTTGAAGCAGATGCGCTCTACGACCTGATCGAGCACCAGGTCGCGCCGTCGTTCTACGAGCGCAACTCCGATGGGATCCCTGAGCGATGGGTGGGGGCCGTGCGTCACACCCTTGCGGGGTTATCGCCCGAGCTGAGTGCTGACCGTATGGTCAGGCAGTACGTGCAGGAGCTCTACATTCCCGCGCACCACAATGAGGCGTTGCTCAGCGCTGAAGACTTCATGGTGGCCAGGGAACTCGCTGCGTGGAAAGAGGCGATCAGAGCAGCTTGGCCCGGTGTGGCTGTCAGCCATGTCGAGTCGGGGGGAGTGAGCTCGGTGCCGCAGGTCGGTGACGAACTGCATCTGCGTGCTCACGTGCAGTTGAACGGGCTGTCACCGGATGACGTCATCGTCGAGGTTGTTTACGGTCGCAGTTCGAGCGGGGATGACCTCACCAATGTCGCGAGCCAGGCGCTGACGCTCGTGGGTGGTGACGCTGCTGCTGCTGCCGGTGGCTCTGGTGGGTTGCTTTACACGGGAACCGTCAAGCTCGATCGTGCCGGAGGATTTGGATACACCGTTCGGATCGTGCCCAAGAACGAGTTGTTGCTCAGCCACGCCGAGATGGGGCTGGTGGCGCTCGCCGGATAGCGGCGGTTGTGGTGTGGTGTCGTGTCGTGTCGTGCCGCCGAGGACTCGTGTTTAGAACGGCGGGTTCTCGGGTAATGGTGGCGTGGGGGTGTTGCGTACGACGTAGCCGGTGGGTGTCGTCAGGGTAACGCTGCCGTCTGGGTCACGTTGATAGCGGATCTTGGTGAGCGTTTTCAGTCGATGGTCGCGCGCGCAGAGCGGGATGAGGTTGTCTTCGTTGGTGAGGCCGTGGTCTCTGGCCCATTCGGCAACGTGGTCGATGTCGCAGTTGATGGCGAGGCGATCGCAGTCTGGGTTGGCGCAGGTGCCGAATTTCACGGCCAGGAGTTCGCGTTGGGCTTTCGTCGGTCGGTAGCGGCGGCGGTCGAAGTTGAGGATCTCGCCGGTGAACGGGTCGGTGCCGACGCGACGGAAAGCCGGGGCATCGCTGAAGAGTTGTGCGGCGGTGACCGGGTCGATGGGACCGTAGCCCTGAAGCACGGCCGGCTGCGTAACTGTGCCTGTGCCTGTGGGGCCTACGTCGCCGCCACCGATTCCCAGTAGGCCGAGCATGCGCACGAACAGCATCGGCCGCACCTTCGCGGCCGTCGGGGTGCCGTCACCGGCAAGCCAGGCGACGAGGAGGTCGGCGCGAGCCTGCGGTTGGGTGCGGCACGAATCGACGGGTGTGCCCGCCTTTACCGCCGCCGTCTTCTCGGTGGTCACGTCGCGCTTGGCGGTTGCATCGAGCCTGGCTTTGATGCGGATGGCATCGGGTGCACTGATGAAGGCGTGCAGCCACGCCATGCCGTCATCGGCCGGTTCGACGGTCACCCGGCGATCAATCATTGCGCGAGCGTGCCGAAGCTCGGGACGTTCGGCCAGGAGCCGGTAACGAAGCTCGCGGGCCTTCTGCCGGAAAGCCTTCGCTGTCTGTGCTGCAGCTGTCTTCGCCAGTTCGGTGTCGTAGCGAGCGACAGCCGCATCGGTGAGGCTGATCTGTAGCTCGACGGCGGCACTGGCCTGCACGTAGCTGATCAGACCCGAGTGGAAGAGGTCCCAGAGCCGGGGCAGCCGGTCGGCGAGCACCTGGCCTTCGCGTGCCTGGTTGAGCACCTGGTCGGGCGTCACGCGTAGACGCAAGGCCGCCTCAAACGCTGCTGAGCGTTCGGCGAAACCCGCAGGGTCGTCTTCGTGCATCCCCACTTCGGTCAGGTACACACGCGGGTTACGACGAGCCAGCTCCAGAACCTCAGCCAAAGCGGACAATCGCGCGGCCATCGTGCGGTTCGTCTCGAACTGCGCGTGCGCGGCATCATCGATCGCGTAATCGATCGCAGCCAGCGGCGACAACATCCGCGGCGACAACATCCGCGGCGGAAAGCTCTGAGGGGGAAAATCCTGAGGCGGGAAGTCCTGAGGGGGAAGAAGCTGCGTGGCATCAGACGTGAACCACTCAGGCTCAAGCAGACGCTCCGCGTCGACAACGGTGCCACCAGTGTGCGGCCTGCCGACGAACACATCGGGGAAGGGATCCACCGGGAGTTCGTCTGTCTGTGACATACCCCAATTATAGAACATATGTTCGAATATGGCTAGAGTCTTTCTCAAGATAGTCGAAGCGTCGAAGCGTCGAAGCGAGGAAGCGAGGAAGCGAGGAAGCGAGGAAGCGAGGGACTGGCGAAGCAGCGAATCGAGAAACAGTGAGGCGGGGAAGCGAAACGTCAAGCAGCGAAACGTGCGAAGTTACCCGCGCGCAATGTCAGCAAACACAGCACCCGTCACAGCCGCCAAATCAGCAGGGGAGAGTTCGATGTCGAACCCACGCCTGCCACCGGAGACGAACACCGTGTCATACAGCAGCGCGGTCTCGTCAACCACAGTGGTCAGCGGGGTCTTCTGGCCGATCGGGCTAATGCCCCCGACGATATAGCCGGTCTTGCGTTCAGCAAGTTTCGGATCGGCCATCACCGCCTTCTTGGCTCCGACATTTGCCGCCAACGCCTTGAGATCAAGCTGCCCGGTCACCGGAACGACACCGACGACAAGGGCACCATCGGCATCCACCAGCAACGTCTTGAAGACCTGGGCCGGGTCAAGCCCCAGTTTGTCAGCGGCCTCCTGGCCGAAATTCATCACCCCGGCGTCATGCGCATACAGGTGCGGCGTGAAGTGGATGCCAGCAGCCACGAGTACCACGGTGGCTGGAGTCCCAGCACCGGCACCGGCACCAGCATCCGCTTTCTTGCCTGCTGCCTTACCGGCCACGGTGACTCGACACGGTGGCTCAGTTCGCCCTGAAAAGCTGCATCGATGTGCCGCCGACTGCGACGGTGTCGCCAGGCTGAAGCAGCTCCGTGCCCTCGTGCACGTCGTCGAGGCTTGAATCCCAGAGCAGTGAATACGACGTGACCCCCTCATGCGAGGGCAGGGTCACGACGGTGTCACTCTCAATTGCGTGCACGATCAGCAGTACCCGGTTGAATGCTTCGTGCTCCGGCGTGCTCGCAACCAGATACTGCAGGGTGCGCTGCGTGGGGGAGTTCCAGTCGTCGCCGGACATCGAGCTGCCGTCGGTGTCGTACCAGTCCATCTGGCTCGCACTTGGTGTGCTCTCGCCGAAGATGCCGTAGCGAACCGGCCGGAGGGCTGGATTCTCCCGTCGAAGCTTCAGCAAGTTTCTGCTCACCCTGTGCAGGTCTTTCTGCCAGTCGTCGAGCGACCAGTCGAGCCAGGTCAGCTCACTGTCCTGGCAGTACGCGTTGTTGTTGCCGCGCTGGCTGCGACCGAATTCGTCACCGGCAGTGATCATCGGGATACCGGCAGAGAGCAGCAGCGTGCCAAGCAGGTTTCGCATCGCCTTGCGGCGCGCAGTCAGGATGCCGACATCGCGCGTCGGGCCCTCGACACCATGGTTGTACGAGTTGTTGTTGCTTGTGCCGTCGCGGTTCGATTCTCCATTGCCGAGGTTGTGCTTCACGTTGTAGGCGGTGAGGTCAGCCAGGGTGAAGCCATCGTGGGCGGTGATGAAGTTGAGAGAGGCGAGCGGGCCACGTTCCTGCGCGAAGGTGTTTGCCGAACCGGCGAGCCGCGTCGCAAACCGACCGATGCCACTGCCGACCGACCCGGTCTCCCTGGCCGACTGGATGTCGGTGAGCCAGAAGTCCCGCATCCGGTCGCGGTACCTGTCGTTCCATTCAGACCAGCCGTCACGGAAATTACCTGTCTGCCAGCCGCCCAAACCGACATCCCATGGCTCTGCAATCAGCTTGACACCCTGCAGTTCCGGATCGTTCTGGATGGCGACGAGCAGCGGGTGATCACGCTGGTACGTCACGCTCTCATCGCGACCGAGCGCAACAGCCAGGTCGAACCGGAATCCGTCGATCTGCACCTCGTTGGCCCAGTAACGCAGCGAGTCGAGCAGCAGCCGGCTAGGCTCTTCGCGACTGAAGTCGAGAGTGTTGCCGCAGCCCGTGACATCGATGTACGCGCCGGTCTCGTCCTGTCGGTAGTACGCAGCGTTGTCGATGCCTCGAAAGCTGTACACCGGACCGTTCGGACCCTCTTCTGCTGTGTGGTTGTACACCACGTCAAGGATGACCTCAAGACCGGCCTCGTGCAGCATCTTGACCATGCCCTTGAACTCACGGAGCACAGCCTCAGGGCCGGCCTGCTGCGCTGACTTTGTTGCGTAGTCGGCGTGCGGGGCGAAGAAATTGAGGGTGTTGTATCCCCAGTAGTTAGTGCGCCCCTGCTTGATCAAGCGCTGCTCAGAGACGAATGCGTGCACGGGAAGCAGCTCGATGCTCGTCACGCCGAGGTCCTTCAAATACCCGGTGACTGCAGGGTGGGCGAGCCCTGCGTACGTGCCACGCAACTCGGTGGGCACGTCCTGATTCTGCATACTCAGCCCACGCACATGAGCTTCGTAGACAACTGTGTGGTCGAGCGGAATCGCCGGTTTGGCCGACTCTGCCCAGTCGAATTCACCGTCGACGACGACCGACTGCCACTGGTTGGTTCCGACTCGAACCAGCCCACGCGCGTACGGCTCGAGCAACGTCTTCTCGGGATGGAATGCGTTCTTCGGCCCTGCTGCGCCATAGACGCGGATGCCATAACGTCGGCCTGGTGAGAGCGTGCGGCTCTTACCGCTCCACACGTTGGCTGCATCCCGCGTCATGGCGACGGTCTTGACTACCCAGTTCGGATCGGTCTCGTCGAAGATGCACAATTCCATCGCATCGGCGCTCTCAGACCAGACGCGGAGTTCTCCTCCGGTCGAGGTCAGCCGCACGCCAAGGTTGCGCAGGGAATCAGCCGCTGTCATGCGTTCTAGAGTAGTGAATGTGACGGTTTACCTTGACCACGCGGCAACAACTCCGATGCTCCCCGCTGCTATCACTGCTTATGCAGATGCGATGAGTGTCGTCGGCAACCCCGCTTCAATCCATAGCCAGGGCCAGAATGCGAAGCGGATGCTCGAAGAAGCTCGCGAGGTGGTCGCGGCCAGCGTCGGCAGCGACCCGATCGAGATCGTCTTCACCGGTGGCGGTACCGAATCGGTGAACCTGGCCATCAAGGGCCTGTGGTGGGCGCGGAGCCCGCGCACACGTATTCTCGCCCCTGGAGGCGAACACCACGCAACGATGGACACCATCGAATGGCTCGAACGGCACGAGGGAGCCGAGGTCGAGTGGATTCCGCTCGATGAACTCGGGCGTATTGACCTCGACGCCCTGCGCCGCGCCATCGAGTCCGATCCGGACAGCGTCGCCCTGGTCACGCTGCTTGCCGCCAACAACGAGGTAGGCACCATTCAGCCGATCGAGGCGGTGGCGGCGCTTGCCTCAGCCCACGGCATCCCTGTGCACGTCGATGCTGTCTCGGCATACGGGCACATCCCCATCGACTTCGCAGGGCTCAGCGCCCAGGGCATCTCAGCACTGAGTATTTCTGCCCACAAGATCGGTGGCCCCGTCGGCATCGGTGCTCTGGTGCTCTCGCGCACTGCAACAGTCGTGCCGCTCATCCACGGCGGCGGACAGCAGCGTCAGGTGCGCAGCGGCACCCAGGATGTCGCAGCAGCCGTTTCATTCGCCGTCGCGGCATCCGCTTCAATCGAAGCGATGCCTGCCGAAACAGTGCGCCTGGCCGCATTGCGCGACCGCCTGGTCGATGGTGTGCTCACGTCGGTACCCGCCGCCGTGCTGAATGGCGATCCCAACCCTGCCGGTCGGATCGCGAGCAACGCGCACTTCACTTTTGAGGGTTGCGAGGGTGACTCGTTGCTCTTTCTGCTCGATGTCGCCGGAGTCTCGGTGTCGACGGGATCGGCCTGCCAGGCCGGCATCCCCGAGCCGTCCCATGTGCTGCGCGCCATGGGGCGCAGTGAGATCGAGGCACGCGGAGCACTGCGCATCACTCTCGGCCGCACGAACACGGAGCCCGACGTCGACGCATTCCTTGCTGCTCTACCTGCGGCATACGCTCAGGCTGCCACGGCCGGACTTGCTGATCGACTCCCAGGGACTGGCGCTTACACTTAAGCAATGAAGGTTTTGGCAGCAATGAGCGGTGGGGTGGATTCCGCCGTCGCAGCAGCACGCGCGGTAGAGGCAGGACACGAGGTCGTCGGGGTGCACCTGGCACTCAGTCGGATGCCGGGAACGCTCCGTACAGGCAGCCGCGGCTGCTGCACCATCGAAGATTCAATGGATGCCCAACGTGCAGCCAACATCATCGGTATCCCGTATTACGTCTGGGACTTCTCCGAGCGCTTCAAGCTCGACGTCGTCGACGACTTCATCGCTGAATACTCAGCCGGACGCACGCCGAACCCCTGCATGCGCTGCAACGAACGCATCAAATTCGCGGCGCTTCTCGAGAAGGCAATCGCCCTCGGCTTCGATGCAGTCGTGACAGGTCACTACGCGAGCATCGAAACGGATGCCGACGGCAACAAAGAACTTCACCGCGCAGCTGCCTGGGCGAAAGACCAGTCATACGTGCTCGGTGTGCTCACCGCAGAGCAGATCAACCACTCGATGTTCCCGCTCGGTGCGACGCCATCCAAGGCGGAGGTTCGCGCAGAGGCAGCAGCCCGCGGCTTCTCCGTTGCCAACAAGCCCGATTCCCACGACATCTGCTTCATCCCTGACGGCGACACCCGCGGCTGGCTCGCCGACCGCGTCGGCGCAGAACAGGGCGCAGTGCTCGACCGCTCAGGCGAGATCATCGGCAAGCACGAGGGTGCTCACGCCTTCACCGTCGGACAGCGCAAGGGCATCAACATCGGCTACCCGACAGACGACGGCAAGCCCCGCTTCGTGCTCGAGGTACGCCCGAAGACCAACGAGGTCGTCGTCGGACCCCGCGAGGCACTCGACATCGCTGAGATCGCCGGCCAGAAGTTCACCTGGGCCGGGGTCGCACCATCACACCCGGATGTCGCCTTCGAGTGCGAGGTGCAGATCCGCGCGCATGCAGACCCCGTTCCCGCTGTGGCGCAGGTCGTGCCGGGCGTCGACGGTGTGCTCGAGCTGAAGATCATCCCGACCGACCCGCTGAACGGCGTCGCTCCCGGCCAGACCGCCGTCGTGTATGTCGGCACGCGTGTGCTCGGCCAGTGCACCATCGACCGCACGGTTTCTGCGGTTCCTGTGCCTGCATAAGGCCCCAGGGCGCCTTCCCCTGTCGGTACTTCTCCCTAAACTGGGGGAGTGGTAGCGACAGACATTCCAGACGACCTCGATTCAGCCAGCGATGAAGCCCAGGAGCTCACCGCTCGCATTCTTGAACTGCGTGAGGCCTACTACGAGAAAGATGCGGCAATCGCATCCGACGCCGAGTACGACCGCCTCATCCAGCGACTCGAAGAGCTCGAGCGACTATTTCCGGTGCTGCAGAGCCAGGACAGCCCCACCCAGACTGTCGGCGGGCGCGCACAGAGCCTGTTCGACCCTGTCACCCACGCCGAGCGGATGCTCAGCCTCGACAACGTCTTCAGCATCGACGAGTTTCTGGCCTGGGCGCAGAAGGTTGAAAAAGAGTCGAACAGGCCCGTCCACTACCTCTGTGAACTGAAGATCGATGGCCTCGCCATCAACCTGCGCTACGAATTCGGCGTGCTCGTGTCTGCAGCCACCCGCGGCGACGGTGTCGTCGGCGAAGACGTCACCGAAAACATCGATCTCGTGCCCGGCATCCCGCGCACATTGGCGGGCAGCGGGCATCCGCCACTTGTCGAGGTACGGGGTGAGGTCTTCTTCCCTGTCGTCGCCTTCCGAGAACTCAATGCAGAGCAAGAGGCCGCAGGCGAGCGTATCTTCGCCAACCCGCGCAACGCGGCCAGCGGGTCACTCCGGCAGAAGGCCGAAGGCAAGAACGCCGACCAGCTGCGCCTCATGCGCGCCAGGCTGGGTCGGCTGCGGATGCTCGTGCACGGCATCGGCGCCTGGGCGAATCCACCCGTTGCAGCCCAGTCAGAGGTCTACGAACTCCTGGCCACGTGGGGACTACCGACGAGCAAGTACTACAAAGTCACAGGCACGGCGACAGAAGCCGCAGAGTTCATCGCGTATTACGGGGAACACCGCAGCAGCGTTGATCACGAGATCGACGGCATCGTTATCAAGATCGACGAACTCGCCCTGCACGACGAGCTCGGCGCCACGAGTCGAGCACCGCGCTGGGCGATCGCGTACAAGTACCCGCCAGAAGAAGTGAACACCAAGCTGCTCGACATCCTCGTTGGCGTCGGCCGCACAGGTCGGGCGACGCCGTATGCAGTGATGGAGCCCGCCAGGGTTGCCGGCAGCGTCGTGCGGCAGGCGACGCTGCACAACCAGGATGTCGTCAAGGCCAAGGGCGTTCTGATCGGCGATACAGTTGTGCTCCGCAAGGCCGGCGACGTCATCCCAGAGATCCTCGGCCCGGTTGTCGAACTGCGCGACGGCACCGAACGCGAGTTCGTCATGCCAGAGCGCTGCCCGGAATGCGGCACGCCATTGCGACCGATGAAAGAGGGCGACAAAGACCTGCGTTGCCCGAACGCGAAGGACTGCCCTGCCCAGGTACGCGGACGAGTCGAGCACGCTGGCTCCCGCGGAGCACTTGACGTTGAGGCTCTCGGCGAGGTCGCTGCAGCCGCACTCACGCAGCCCCTCGAGCCTGCCGAACCGCCGCTGCATACCGAGGCCGGGCTCTTCGACCTGCGCGTCGAAGACATTTTCCCAATCAAGGTTCTCGTCCGTGACTCAGAGACCGGCATGGTCAAGATGAATGACGACGGAACCGAGCGCACTGATACTCCGTTCAAGCGCGTCAGAAAACCGAAGGAAGACGGCGTATTCGATCCGACAGCCGCGCAGTTCACCGGTGATGAGTTCAACGTCCCATCGACCAATGCCACCAAATTGATTGCCAACCTCGCGAAGGCAAAGACAAGCCCGTTGTGGCGAATCCTCGTCGCACTCAGCATCCGTCACGTCGGGCCCGTCGCCGCGCGCGCCCTGGCCGGCCATTTCGGTTCACTGGATGCGATTCGTGCTGCCTCGCGCGACGAACTCGCCGAGGTCGACGGCGTCGGTGGCATCATCGCTGATGCGGTGCTCGCCTGGTTCGACGTCGACTGGCACCAGGACATCGTCGCCCAGTGGACAGCGGCCGGAGTGCAGTTCGCAACGCCGGGGCATCCCGGCCCGGGAGCTGCTGCGGCGGCCGGCGGTGTGCTCGCCGGGCTCACGGTAGTTGCAACCGGATCCCTGGAGGGGTTCACCAGAGAGGGAGCGCAAGAAGCGATTATCGCTGCGGGCGGTAAATCTGCATCGAGTGTGTCGAAGAACACCGATTTTGTGGCTGCCGGGCCCGGTGCAGGTTCCAAACTGGCCAAGGCAGAGTCGCTCGGGATCCGGGTGCTCGATGCCAACGGATTCCGCGTGCTGCTTTCTGAGGGTCCTGCCGGACTTCCCGACATCGAATAGAAATTCGATATTTGTTTCGGGTGCATTTCGACGCCGTCGCCGGAACATCACAACGGAGTAATTCCGGGTGAAAACCCCCTGTAACGGGGGTGGACGGGGCGCCTTTTTGGTCCCGCTCCGTCGGTAAGCTGAACTCACCAGACAGGTGTTTGGCGAGAGGTCGTTATGGCCTTTCGTACGTGAGGGGACGTGCCCGGCTTGCTGTTGGACGTTGCAACAGTTCTCACCGCCTCGCTCGCTCTCATGGGAGTGCGTGAGGACATTGGCGCGCGCGCGCAGGCGGTCGGCATCGTTGCAACCGATATCTCCACCCGGGTCTCAGACAGGCCAGGAGACGGGGTTCAGACTGCACTGTGGCTGAACGTGTCAGCTGATTTGGGTGCGTCTGTCGCCGTGGATCTCAACTCCCTCCGCAGTGTCTCCGGCCTCACTCTTGTTGCGGGGCTATCCAAACTCCCGACGGCCGAGATCTCAGCATTCGTCGCCAAATACCCCGAGCAGGTCGACACGCTACTGGCGAATCCGCCTGCAGCCGCCAGGGTGTCTGCACTGTGGAACTCGTTCACAGCGACCTCCCGAGCATCACTTGTGAGTGCAAGTCCACGCCTCGTCGGAAATCTCGATGGCGTCCCGCTCAAAGCGCGCGGCGAGGCGAATATGCGCTATCTGACGTCGAGCCTTGCCGACGTCAAGAGCAGGCTGGCCACGTCACTGCCGTCAGATGAGCGGGCCAGGGCGACCACTGAGCTCGCTGTCCTGACCCAGGTGCAGCAGGCGGTACGTACCCGTGAAAACGGCTCAGCGCGCACCCTCGTGCTCCTCGATCTCACTGACGGAGGCAGGGCAGCGATTGCGATCGGCAACCCTGACACGGCAACGTTCGTGAGCTACTTGATTCCCGGCATGAACTACAACGTCGTTGAACAGATCGTCAACTGGTCGAACACCGCGGAAGATCTCTTCGATGAGCAGCGGGCCGTGCTGGCCGAGACCGATGGCTCCGCAGACGCTGATGCAGACGCACAGACTGTGGCGACGGTCGCCTGGATCGGATACGAAACACCGACACTCTTCACCGTCGGTGGGCTGGACAACGCCACACGTGGAGCTGAGTTGTTGGAGAACGACTGGCTCGGTCTGCAGTCCTCGCGCGGCCTGGATCGGCCTCGGCTGTCGGTGTTCGCGCACTCATACGGTTCAACCGTTGCCCTCGCGACTCTGGCCCGTGGCACAGTGCGCGCTGACGCGCTTGTTCTTGTCGGCTCGCCAGGCAGCCCCGTGCAGTCGGTGGACAGCCTCGATGTGCCCAAGCAAAACGTGTACGTCGGTGAAGCCGACTGGGATCCAGCGGTTGACAGCGCCTTCTTCGGCGCAGATCCGGGTGATTCGTCCTTCGGCGCGAAGGCGCTGGGCGTGTCAGGCGCTACCGACCGCTTGACGGGTGATCAACTCGCCGGTTCGTTCGGCCACAACGACTATTTCACCCCAGGGAGCGAGTCACTGCGCAACATGGCTCTGATCGGAACCGACAACGCGGAACTGGTGACGACCGGCTCCGAATAGAATTGGAGGTATCCACCTCTAACCGTATGGAGCTTCATGTCTGAAATCACGGCTGAGCAGGTAGCCCACCTGGCCAACCTCGCCCGAATCGACCTCAGTCCAGAGGAAATTCTGGGCCTCACCGCAGAACTCGGCCAGATCGTCGACTCCGTCGCCAAGGTCAGCGCTGTCGCAACGCCGGACATCCCGGCAACCAGCCACCCTGTGCCACTCACCAACGTATTCAGGGATGACGTCGTCGTCCCCTCGCTCACGGTTGAGCAGGCCCTTTCTGGCGCTCCTGAGCGCGATGGCGACAAATTCCGTGTTCCCGCAATTCTGGACGAGGACTAACAATGACCGAACTGATCAAGCACTCCGCCGCGCACCTGGCCGGGCTCCTCTCCTCAGGTGAGGTCAGCTCCGTCGAGGCGACTCAGGTGCACCTCGACCACATCAAGGCTGTCGACACCGACATCCACGCCTTCCTGCACGTCTCGGGCGAGGCAGCACTCGCCACAGCGGCCCGCGTCGACGCTCGTCGTGCGGCCGGCGAGAAGCTCGGCCCGCTTGCCGGTGTGCCGATCGCCATCAAGGACGTTCTCGCCACGCACGACATGCCGACCACCTCTGGATCGAAGATCCTCGAGGGCTGGATTCCGCCGTACGACGCCACCGTCGTCGCCCGTCTGCGTGCTGCCGACCTCATCCCACTCGGTAAGACCAACATGGACGAGTTCGCCATGGGTTCGTCGACCGAGCACTCCGCATACGGCCCGACCAGAAACCCGTGGAGCCTCGACCGTATCCCCGGCGGTTCAGGTGGTGGTTCTGCCGCAGCTGTTGCCGCGTTCGAAGCCCCGCTCGCTCTGGGTAGCGACACCGGCGGATCGATCAGGCAGCCTGCAGCGGTCACCGGTTCCGTCGGCGTCAAGCCCACATACGGTGGAGTGTCGCGTTATGGCGCGATCGCCCTGGCGTCATCTCTCGATCAGGTCGGCCCAGTCTCTCGTACCGTTCTCGACTCCGCGATGCTGCACGATGTCATCGGTGGCCACGACCCGCTCGACTCCACCTCGCTGACCGACGCCTGGCCCTCGATGACGGATGCCGCCCTCGCCGGCCTGAAGGACGGCGCGCTGAAGGGCGTGCGCGTCGGTGTCATCAAGGAACTCTCCGGTGCTGGCTTCCAGGCCGGCGTCATGCAGCGCTTCACCGAAACCCTTGCTCTGCTGGCTTCGGCCGGTGCAGAGATCGTCGAGGTCAGTGCCCCCAACGTCGAGTACGCGGTTGCTGCCTACTACCTGATCCTCCCGGCAGAGGCATCCAGCAACCTGGCCCGCTTCGACTCTGTGCGCTTCGGTATGAGGGTCAACCCCGAAGAAGGTTCGCTCACGAGCGAGCACGTCATGGCCGCCACTCGCGAGGCCGGCTTCGGCCCAGAGGTCAAGCGCCGTATCATCCTCGGTACATACGCCCTGTCGGCGGGTTACTACGACGCGTACTACGGCAGTGCCCAGAAGGTTCGCACGCTTATCCAGCGCGACTTCGATGCTGCATTCGACAAGGTCGATGTGCTGGTTTCCCCGAGCGCGCCGACCACGGCATTCAAGTTCGGCGAAAAGCTCGAAGACCCGATGGCGATGTACCTGAACGACATCACGACGATTCCGGCCAACCTGGCCGGTCTGCCCGGTATGAGCCTTCCGATGGGCCTTGCCCCTGAAGACGGCCTGCCCACCGGCCTGCAGGTCATGGCGCCTGTGCGTAAGGATGCCCGCCTCTACACCTTCGGCGCTGCAGTCGAAGCCCTGCTCGAGGCCAGCTGGGGACACACCATGCTCAGCCAGGCACCGTCATTGACGTCCACCGAAATGTTTGCCAGCGAAGAAGGAGCCCTCTAATGGCGAAGGCTGAATTGATGGACTTCGACAAGGCCATCGAGCTCTACGAGCCGGTACTCGGTTTTGAAGTACACGTCGAGCTCAACACCAAGACCAAGATGTTCTGCGGCTGTGCCAACGAATTCGGTCAGGGTGCGAACACGAACACCTGCCCGACCTGCCTTGGCCTGCCTGGCGGTCTGCCCCAGGTGAACAAGAAGGCCATCGAGTCGAGCATTCGCTTGGGCCTTGCCCTCGGCTGCGAGATCGCGGAAAGCTCACGCTTCGCGCGTAAGAACTACTTCTACCCTGACACCGCGAAGAACTTCCAGACCTCGCAGTACGACGAGCCGATCGCGTTCGACGGAGAGCTCACCATCGAGCTCGCCGATGGCCGCCTGATCACCGTCGACATTGAGCGCGCTCACATGGAAGAGGATGCCGGCAAGCTCACCCACAAGGGTGGCGCGACAGGTCGCATCCAGGGAGCCGACTACTCGCTCGTCGACTACAACCGCGGTGGCGTTCCACTCGTCGAGATCGTCACCCGCATGATCGAGGGCGGCGAAGCCGATTCTCCCGAGATCGCCAAGACCTACGTCGCAGCAGTGCGCGAGATCGTCAAGGCGCTCGGTATCTCGAACGCCCGCATGGAAGAGGGAAACGTGCGTTGCGACGCCAACGTCTCTCTGCGCCCGCGCGGCTCGAACGTGCTTGGCACGCGTACAGAGACCAAGAACGTTAACTCCCTGCGTTCGGTCGAGCGTGCGGTGCGCTACGAGATCCAGCGCCAGGCTGCAGTGCTCTCCGCCGGTGGAACCATCACCCAGGAGACCCGTCACTGGCACGAAGACACTGGACGCACCTCGCCAGGTCGCCCGAAGTCGGATGCTGACGACTACCGCTACTTCCCTGAGCCAGACCTGCTTCCCGTCGCGCCGTCGCGCGAATGGGTCGAGGAACTGCGCTTGACCCTGCCTGAGCCCCCTGCCGAGCGTCGCAAGCGTCTTCAGGCCGACTGGGGCTTCGCCGCCCTGGAGTTCCAGGATGTCGTGAACTCCGATCTCCTCGACGCCGTCGAGGCAACGGTTGCCGCCGGCGCGCCGGCTCAGTCTGCACGCAAGTGGTGGACGGGCGAGATCGCTCGTCTGGCCAACGCTGCGGGCGTCGCGCCTGACTCGCTCGTGCAGCCGGCGCAGGTCGCCGCGCTGATCGAACTCGTCGAAGACGGCACGCTGACCGATCGCCTGGCCAGGCAGGTCCTCGAGGGTGTCATCGCCGGCGAAGGAACACCGACCGAGGTCGTGGCATCCCGCGGACTCGCCGTCGTCTCAGACGACGGCGCGTTGATCGCTGCGATCGACGAGGCTCTTGCGGGCCAGCCCGACGTTCTCGCCAAGATCAAGGATGGCAAGGTACAGGCCGCCGGCGCAGTCATCGGTGCTGTCATGAAAGCTATGAAGGGCCAGGCGGATGCGGCTCGCGTGCGCGAGCTGGTACTCGAGCGCGCTGCGGTGGCTGAGTAAGACATGATCTGGAAACGGGGAAAGTCGCAGGCAGAACCGACCACCGAAACGGTGGAGCGAGCTGTCGGCGACCCTCGATCGGTGTTCGGGGTGGGCGCCCAGGTGATCGTACGACTTGATCGCCACGCCTACCCCGACTCGATGATCGAGGACCCCATTGCAGTGATCGTTTCCTCCGGAGAAGGCCACGGAGCCGGTCTGTTTGCCCCGGCGACAACCCGTGACCCGATCTGGGAGGTCAGGTTCGAGACGCCGTTCTTTGCGCTTGACGGATCAGGACCGTTCGATACGGCCAGAGTGCGTGAGAGCTCACTCGCCCATGCTCCGGAGGCACTGGCCCTGTGAACACCGTGCCCACGGCGTCGACCCCGACCAAATCAGAGATCCGTCGCTGGCGTCGGTACCTGGCCGATGAGCAGGCAGAAGCTGCGGTCTATCGGGATCTCGCGGGTCGTCGCACCGGTGAAGAGCGCGAGATCCTGCTGGCCCTGGCCGAGGCTGAGGGTAGGCACGAGGCACACTGGCGCGAACTACTCGGCATCCACGTTGGCCAGAAGCGCCACGGCGCCTTCCGCACCAGGCTGCTCGGTTTTCTGGCCAGGCGATTCGGCTCCGTGTTCGTTCTTGCGCTTGCGCAGTCGGCCGAATCCCGCTCGCCGTACACAGCGGATGTCGACGCGACAGATGCCATGGCCGCAGACGAACGCATCCACGAGGAGGTCGTGCGCGGCCTCGCCGCCCGCGGCCGCAAGCGGCTGTCAGGCACATTCAGGGCTGCTGTCTTCGGTATCAATGACGGGCTGGTGAGCAATCTCGCCCTGGTGCTCGGCATCGGGGCGACGGGAGTGCCGCCCGCGACTATCCTGTTCACCGGTATTGCAGGCTTGCTCGCCGGGGCGCTGTCTATGGGCGCGGGGGAGTACGTATCCGTGCGATCTCAGCGGGAGCTGCTCGAGGCATCGAGCCCCAATCCCGCCACCCGCGACATCCTGCCCCACCTCGACCTCGAAGCGAACGAACTCACGTTGGTATATCGCGCCAGAGGTATGAGCCCCGTCGAGGCTGAGGCTCATGCACGCGAGGTCTTGAGCACACTGGAGCTGCAAACCGGCCCGCTTCGGACCGCTGACCTGGCCGCTGCCAGTGAACCGATCGAAGACGAACACGAGGCAATCGGCACGGGCTGGAGCGCTGCCTTGTCGAGTTTCTGCTTCTTCGCGTCTGGCGCACTCTTGCCCGTGCTGCCCTACCTCTTCGGCATGGAGGGCATCGCCGCCATCGTTCTCGCCGCTGTTCTCGTCGGTATTGCCTTGCTCGGCACCGGCGCAATCGTCGGAGTACTCTCCGGTGCTCCGCCGTTGAAGCGCGCCATCCGTCAGCTGCTCATCGGCTATGGCGCGGCTGGAGTCACCTACGTGCTCGGACTGCTGTTCGGCACGTCGCTCGGTTAGGCCGTGAGGCCTGGCCGGTGCAGAGAAGGCGACGAGCTAGCGGTCGTCCCTGCCCGTGAGAGCGAGCAGGCGTGACTGCAGTGGCGCGTCGTCTTCCATCGGTACAGGGGAGGCGAACAGCCCGCTGGCTTCAAGCGTCTCTTTCTGGGGAGCGAAAACGCTCCAGACGGCTTCGACGAGACTGCCGTCGAGCGTCTCGTTGGTCGCTGTCGCGCGAGCCAGATCCCAGGAGTGGATGGCGACATCGGACACCTGCTCGCTCAGGTAGTCGGCCACGCTGACCGTGCCATACGAGAGATGAACCTCGGAGTCGAGCGGCGTGCTCTGCCAGGCGTCGGTCGCCAGTGCCGAGTATGTGCGCCATTCGGCGGCAAGGTCGGGGCCGAGCGGTCGCAGCTCGCGCCTGGCATCCTGAAGCGACAAACCGGCCAAGAGCGGCGGAATCCACTGCTGCTCTGAGACGACGTGACGCACCAGATCGCGCACACTCCACTCGGTGTCCGGAGTCGGCGCATCCCAGTCGGTGATCGCGGCGACACGCGCGCTGAATTCGTTGTGTGCCTGCTTCTGTAGTTCAAGCCAGTCGAAGTCTGTGGTGGTAGCTGACATGGAAGATCTCCGATCGTCGGTGCACATGCGGGTATGAGAAATGCAAGCGATCCATCAGCCGCTCTATTCCGAGATGACCGTGCACTGTGCAGTCAGATTCGCGCATTAGTGTCGGACTATGAGCAAACAGGACGGCAGAGACAGGCAGGTCTCTGATTCAGCCGTTGATGACAGCTCTGCAACTGTCCTGCACATCGACATGGATGCATTCTTCGCGTCGGTCGAGTTACTCGCGTATCCGCAGTACCGCGATAAGCCCGTGATCGTCGGTCACAAAGGTGGACGCTCGGTTGTCACTGCAGCAAACTACGTCGCCAGACGCTACGGCGTCAATTCGGCCATGCCGATGTCGCTCGCACTGCGTCGCTGCCCTGATGCGATCGTGCTCGAGCCTCACATGCAGCAGTACAAGGACTACTCCGCACGAGTAATGAAGATCTTCGGAGACATCACGCCGCTCGTTGAACCGCTCAGTATCGACGAGGCATTCCTCAGCGTTGCAGGGGCCAGGAAGCTGCACGGCTCGCCGGCCGAGATCGGTGCCCTCATCCGGCAGAGGGTAGAAGCCGAAACCGGGCTGACCTGCTCGGTGGGCGCCGCATCGACGAAATTTGTCGCAAAACTTGCATCGAGCATGGCCAAACCGAATGGCCTGCTCGTGGTTCCTCACGATGACACCATCGCCTTCCTGCATCCGTTGCCTGTCGCAGCGCTCTGGGGAGTCGGCGCGGCCACCGAACAGTCACTTACCCGGCTCGGGCTCCGCACGGTCGGAGACGTCGCCACCACCCCGCTTGCCGTGTTGAAGTCGTCTGTCGGTGAGGCCTCAGGCCAGAAGCTCCATGACCTGGCGTGGGGGAGGGACTCGCGTTCGGTGACAGTTGAACGCGAAGAGAAGAGCGTCGGCCACGAAATCACGTTCGAACACGACGTCACCGATACGGCCAGATTGCAGAGCGAGATCCTGCGGCAGTCAGACGAGGTGGCTGCTCGCCTGCGCCGTGCCGGCCTTATCGGCCGCACTGTTGTTCTGAAGTTGCGCTACACCGACTTCAGCACCGTCACCCGGTCACGGACGCTCGCCGAACCGACCAATGTCGGCAGACGCATCTACGAAGAAGCGCTCGTCAGTTTCGAAGCGCTGGCGAAGTCTGGCATCAGGGTGCGGCTGATCGGTGTGCGCGTTGAGCAGCTCGACGTCGAAGGCAGCCAGGGGCTCAGCCTGTGGGATCCAGACGACGATTGGCGCGAGGCAGAACTGGCCGTCGATTCGGTGGCAGAGCGTTTCGGTCGCGGAATGATTCGGCCTGCGTCATTACTGAAAACCGGCAATCCCCGAAAAACACCCACTCCACCGTCGACGTAGTCGGAGTAGCCTTGCGTCATGACGAATCTTGCACTCAAGCTTGCTGAGAATGCCCGCTCGATCGGCGTCTCATCCGCCTATGGAGATCCCGTGCAGATCGAAGGCGTCACCGTGGTTCCGGTCGCACTCGTGCAGTACGGCTTCGGCGCGGGTGGCCAGGACGCTGATTCCGGAGCCGATGGATTCGGTGGCGGCGGCGGAGGCGGCGTGTCGATTCCCATCGGCGCATACGTGAAGCACGGCACTTCGGTCAGGTTCGACCCGAACATCATCGCGCTGCTGACTGTCGGCATCCCCTTCGTCTGGGTGGCAGGGCGTGTGTTGATCCGCTTGATCCGCGTGATCAAGCGCTAGCAATCAGCTTGTACCGCGTCAGCTCTTACTGAGGCGTCTCCACGCGCGACGGCGCCATCCCGGCTTCGGCCGCAGGAATCGCGGCCAGTGCCATGGTCCGCTCACCGGTAACCCCTTGTGGATGCGCCGACGCCGGAGCATCCAGGTGCGGAGCAGAAACACCATCAGCCCTGCGAGAACCAGCAGAATACCGATCATGCCAGGCACTGCCTTCGGCGCGCAGCGATGACGCCTGCCCGAATTGATTCCATAGTGCGATTCTAGGCTGCGGCTATAATCGAACTGAACACGGGAGTCCGGTGAGCCGGGCTGAGAGGAAGCTTCTCAAGCTTCGACCGTCGAACCTGATCTGGATCATGCCAGCGCAGGAAGGCTTCTCTAACCCGTGCCCTGTATTAATCTACGGAAAGGGCACGATCAGTGCATTCAACAACAACTCAGACCGAATCCAGAACGAAAACTCCGGCCAGAAGCTATCGATGGCGTGTCGTTGACATCGTCGTAGCCAGCGTGATCGGTGTCGCAAGCGGACTGATCTTCGTCGTCTGGAACCAGGCAGCCAACCCGCTCAGTGGGCTGCTCCAGCCGGTACTTCCCGGCCTGCAGGCTCTTCTGGGTGGCGGATGGCTCTTCGCCGGCGTGCTCGGCGGCCTCATCATCCGCAAACCAGGAGCCGCAATTTACACCGAGCTCCTTGCGGCTGTGGTCTCGACGCTCATGGGCAACGAGTGGGCATCGCTCACCCTGGTTTCAGGGGTCGTGCAGGGACTGGGTGCAGAGCTTGTCTTTGCCCTGTTCCTCTACGCCAACTATCGCCTCTACGTTGCGCTGCTCGCCGGTGCGGGAGCCGGTCTCGCGCTGGCGATCAACGATCTGCTGCTCTGGTATCCGGGTTCTGCCGCAGCCTTCGCGAGCATTTACACGATCTCAGCGATCGTCTCGGGCGCTGTCATCGCCGGCTTGCTGTCGTGGCTTGCCGCCCGCGGACTTGCCAGGACGGGTGCCCTCAGCCGCTTCGCCTCCGGGCGGGAGGCCGGGAAGCTGGTTTGATGACCGGGTCATCATCACGCAGTACCTCAGCCGCGGGCGCGTCAGTCGTCGCCCGCGGCTGGGGCTGGCGCCATGCGGGTCGGCGAAAATGGGCGCTCTCCGGCATCGACCTCCGCATCGAGCCGGGTGAGAAAGTTTTGTTGCTCGGCACGTCAGGGGCAGGGAAATCGACGCTCATGCACGCCCTTGCCGGCGTGCTCGGCAGCGACGAAGAGGGCGAGGAGCGCGGCGAACTCAGAATCGACGGCGCCGACCCCCGTGCAACTCGCGGTCGTGCCGGACTGGTGCTGCAGGATCCGGATTCCCAGGTGATCCTGGCTCGTGTCGGTGACGACGTGGCCTTCGGCTGCGAAAACATGGGTGTGCCGCGTGATGAGATCTGGCGACGGGTCGCCACTGCGCTGGAGATGGTCGGTCTCGACCTGCCGCTTTCACATCCGACCTCACGTCTCTCCGGCGGCCAGAAGCAACGCCTCGCCCTCGCCGGAGTCCTGGCGATGCAACCCGGCTTGCTGCTGCTTGACGAGCCGACGGCCAATCTCGACCCTGTCGGAGTGCGAGAGGTGCGGGATGCCGTCGCACGGGTGACCGCGCAGACGAACTCCACCTTGATCGTGATCGAACACCGGGTCGCCATCTGGCAAGATCTTGTCGATCGGGTGATCGTGCTCGATCCAGACGTGGGGATCCTGGCTGATGGCACCCCGGACGACGTGCTGCGTTCCCAGGGACCGCGCCTGGCCGCCAGCGGTGTCTGGGTTCCTGGAATCGCGCATCACAGCATTCCGCGGCAACCCCTCGCCGCGCGGGCAGCATTCGGTACCTTGCTTCAGGCCGAGTCGTTGGCGATCGCACGCACGAAGGGCACGATCGTGCAGGCTGGCATTGACCTTGCCGTGACCGCGGGCGAAGTGCAGTTGATCACCGGAGAGAACGGTGCGGGCAAGTCAACTCTCGCGCTGACGTTGGCCGGCCTGCTGAAGCCGGCGGCAGGACGCGTCGTTGCGGCGCCACGCTTTTCTGACGGGGCTGGTACCGAACCGATCTCGTGGATATCTCGGGCGCTCTTGCCCCGGATTGGCACCGTCTTCCAAGACCCGGAGCATCAGTTCGTGGCTCACACCGTGCACGCTGAACTCGCTGTCGGGCCGCGGGCGCTCAAGATCGATGTGAAAACCATCGCCACCCGAGTCAGCGAACTTCTGGAGCGGCTCCGCCTGTCGCATCTCGCCGAGGCGAACCCGTTCACGCTGTCTGGCGGCGAGAAACGTCGTCTGTCGGTTGCGACGGTCCTCGCGAGCAAGCCGCGGCTCCTCATCCTGGATGAACCGACGTTCGGCCAGGACTTCCGTACCTGGCAGGAGATCGTCGGCCTGTTGGCCGAACTCGCCGATGAGGGCACCGGAATCGTGGCGGTCTCCCACGACGCTGAACTTGTCGCTGCACTTGCCGACCGGGTGTTCACCCTCGATTCCGCGGGAGTCGTGCAATGACCGATGTTCTCACGCCAGAGCGAGCAGACACGGCGATCGCCCGGATCAACCCTGTGGCCAAGCTCGCCGCATCACTTTTGCTGGCCGCAGTGCTTGTGCTCACCATCGACTGGGTATCCGCCGCCGTCGCCCTGGCGTGTGAATTCGTGCTGTTCTTCTTCGCCGGTGTGTCATTCAAGTCACTGATGTTCCGCACAATTCCTATCTGGATCGCGGCGCCGGCGGCCGCGCTCACCACGCTGCTCTACGGGCGCGCGTCGGGGGACGTGTACTGGTCGTTCGGCTTCGTGCACGTGACTGACGGTTCGATCGAGCTTGCGATCGCCACGTTCTTGCGCATCCTGGCCATCGGACTCCCCGCTGTGGTGCTCTTCATCACCGTCGACCCGACCGACCTCGCCGATGGGCTCGCGCAAGTGGTCCGGCTTCCGGCGCGATTCGTCCTTGGCGGGTTGGCGGGCCTGCGCCTGGTCGGCCTCTTCCTCGACGACTGGCGCGCGCTTGAGCTGGCCAGGAGAGCACGTGGGCTCGGGGATGGGCGCGCACTGGCCAGGCTCGGGAGCCAGGCATTCGCGCTTCTCGTGCTGTCGATCCGGCGGGGGAGCAAGCTGGCCACTGCAATGGAAGCCCGCGGCTTCGGTGCAGACAATAAGCGCACGTGGGCGCGCGAGTCGACGTTCGGTACAAGGGAATGGGCCTTGGTCGGCACTGGTCTGCTGATCGCCATCCTTGCGGTCGTGGCGTCAGTGGCAACGGGGAGTTGGAACTTTGTCCTCGGCTGACAACGGTGAGCGACGGCTGTGGCTTACTCCGTCGTCGGCGCTCGACGCGCTCACACGTGCGATCGCAGCCGCACCCGCGACTGCAGTGGTGCTCATCGACGGGCCGAGCGGAGCGGGCAAGAGCACCCTCGCCGATGACTTGGTCGCGAGCTGGCCGGGTGCCAGAGCGCCCCAGCTTGTGCGTCTCGACGACATCTATCCTGGCTGGAACGGTCTTGATGCCGGCGCAAGGCAGGTGACGGAATCGCTACTTGCCCCACGTCTGGCAGGCGAACCTGCCGCATGGCAGCGCTGGGACTGGACAACCCATACGCAGGCTGAATGGCATCAGGTGGATGCCGGCCAGCCATTGATCGTTGAGGGGTGCGGGGCGCTCGCCCGCGCGAACACCCCGCTCAGCGACATCCGCATCTGGCTCGATGCTGACGACCAGACCCGAAAGACGCGCGCCCTCGAGCGTGACGGCGGCGCGTTTGACGCATTTTGGGACCAGTGGCAGGCCGAATGGGAGGAGTACTACCGACGGGAGAATCCGGCGGAGTGGGCGACAATCCGCCTCTTTTCGAGCACCGGAGACTAGGTTGGTGCCATGACTAGTCCTGACTCAGAACCTCGTTACATCGCCGAGTTTATTGACGGTCCGCTTGAAGGGCACGTCGACTCCCGTGTGTTCATACACGGAAAGCACTCTCCCCGGATCAGCATGGTGGTGGCCGTCGAGGGGCTCGAATCTCTGCTGTGGTATGACGAAGTTGACAACAGGGACGTCGAGGGTGAGCTGCACGTTCGCTATGCGTTCGATGCAAGCGATAGCGACCCGTACGTTGTTGAAGACGGCCATGAGATCGACTACCCGTAGCTCGGTCGCTTGACTCAGCGCCTTGGAGAGTCAGTCCCTTGGAGAGTCAGTCTCTTCGAGAGTCGATGAGCGCTTCGATCGTGGGGATCGGATTCATCAGTCTCCAGCCCAGTCCTGGATCGCTCAGTGTGCCGTCGAGGATGAGGGGAGAGGCGACCTCGTTCGTGCCCGTGGTGACAACCGCGCGTCCGATGTCTGCCCCGGCGTGACCGGTGGAGATTTCCCTGAGAGTGATGTCCGGCCTCGGCGTCCGGCCCGTCTGCCAGCCCAGTTCGCTCCTCGCCGTGGCCACCACGCCGGAGGCCGTCTGACCCCATGCGGTGACATACGTCACGTAGACGTCGCCCTCTGTGAGCAGCGGCACTGAGCCCACCCCTCCGTGCGCACTGGCCATCAGGGCCGTCACGTCGGCAGTGAGCGTGTCGTAATCCGGTTCGCCCATGATCGCTCCGGTGAAGCTGTACACGCCGGCGTCGTCGCCCACAGGCGGAGTGGACAACGTCGCGGTGAACAGCAGGCAGATTCCTGCGGCATCCGTGGAACTGAGGGAGACCCCCATTACTCCGAGCTCGGGGAGGAACGACGTCGTGTTGATCACACCGGGCATGCCGGCAAGGGCCGCTGCCGGGTCAGCCAGCATTTCGCTGAAAACCGGTTCGGAGGCTGCGAGAGCGGTCAGTCGTGCGAGGTCAGTAGCCGTGCCAACGCTGGCGTCATGCAAGCCGTTGGTGTCAACGACGGTGATGCCCGTGAGGTCGTGCGCGGCGAGCCAGGCCGATGCTGCGATGAGGTAGGCATCCACCGAACCGAATGCCCAGGCGGCCAGGGTGTCTGCATGGTTGTTGCTCGAGCCGAGGACCATTGCCTGCAGCAGCTCGCGCTCGCTCCACGTATCGTCGACGATCACGGCGACGGTTCTGGCGCCATCCGCTGCGTAGTTGGCGTAGTACGCGAAGTCTGCGTCGGTGATCGTGACGGCCGGGCCGTCGTCGCCCGGCGCAAGCGGGTGGGTGTCCAGCACGACGAGGGCCGTGACGACCTTCGTAGCCGATGCCATCGGCAGCGGCTCAAGCTTGCCAGCGGATGCGATGGGCGCCAATCTCCCTGGCGCGATGATGGCGCTGGCTCCGTTACTTGGCATGACAGGCGGTGACGGAACAGACGCTGACATCGCGGGGGAAACCAATGTTGCCGTCGCAGCGGGCAGCGGGCCGATCAGGAGTGCCGATCCGTAGGCAGCGAGGGCAAAGACCAGGAATGACACGCCAAGGACGCCCACCAACCGGCCCAGACGAAAGGTATTCATGGCATCAGGCTAGTCACGCCCAGCCGAGACGGGCAGGGCGGTTCGTTGATTAGTGTGAGCGTGAGGCGATGAATGCGCCGATCACCGGAATGGGATGCAGCAGTCTCCAGCCTGGCCCCGGGTCGGTGAGCGAACTGTCAAGGACCAACGGCGACGACACCGGTGTGTCGCCCAATGTCATAGCGACGCGACCGACGGTTTTACCGGCACGGCCGGTGGAGACTTCGTCGATCGTGATGTCGGGCTTCGGGAACTCAGCGGAGAGCCAGCCCAGCTCGGTCTTGGGGGTCGCGACAACCCCAGAGGAGCTCTGGCCCCACGGAGTCTCGAAGGTGACGTACGCTTCCCCTTCGGACAGGATCGGAAGCTGGCTGACGCCGGCGCGTGCGCTGGACATGAGAGCCGTCAGATCTGCTGTGAGCGTGTCGTAATCCGGTTCGCCGATGAAGGCTCCTGCGAAGCTGTACGCGGTGTCTCCGGACCCCACAGCGCCGGTGAACAGGAAACATATACCTGCTTCGTCGGTGTAGCTGCGTGAAATGCCGGTGATGCCCTCTTCAGCCAGGAACGCCGTGGTGTTGTTCACCCCGCGCAGGCCGGTGAGCGCTGACGCCGGTTTGGCGAGGATCTGCGTGATCACCGGATCGGATCCGGCCAGGCCGGCAAGCTTCGCCAGGTCGACACCGGTACCTGCGCTGTCATCATGCAGGCCGTTGGCATCCGCCACCGTGATTCCTGCCAGGTCGTGCTCATCGAGCCAGGTGGTGGCCGCCGCGAGATAGGCGTCGACCGAGCCGAAGGCCCAGCGTGCGAGTGTGTCAGCGTGATTGTTACTGGATCCGAGGATCATTGCCTCGAGCAACTCGCGCTCGCTCCAGGTCTCGCCGGCAAACACGGCAACTGTCCTGGCGCCGTCCCTGCCGTAGTTGATGTAGTCGGCGTAGTCGGCGGCAGTGATCGTGACATCCGGTCCGGCGTCATCGATTGCGAGCGGCTTGGCGGACAACACAACCAGTGCGGTGACGATCTTGGTGGCCGATGCCATCGGCAGTGCCTCGGCCTGGCCTGCAGATGCAATCGGGGTACTGGCTCCCGTCGCAATGATTGCGCTGGCGCCGTCGGCGGGCAACTGCGGAGGCGACGGATTCGGTGCGGCGGATGCAGGGGAGACCAGAGTCGCTTGTGCGGCGGGGAGGGGCCCGATCAGCATTGCGGGGCCATAGAGACCGATGGCGAGAATGACGACAGCACCGCCCAGGATGCCAAGGAATCGACCTGGACGAAAGTTGCTCATTGCCTCAGGCTAACGCGGGACCGCTCACGCCCAGCCGAGCTCATGCAGCCTGTCGTCATCGATTCCGTAGAAGTGCCCGATTTCGTGAACCAGGGTGACATGAATCTGATCGCGAAGCTCGTCGAGATCGGCCGATACATCAAGAAGCGGTTCGCGGAAGAGGACGATTCGATCGGGCATGTCGCCAAATCCGTACTGGTCGCGTTCGGTGAGAGCGACGCCGTCGTACACGCCGAGCGTGTCGAGCGTGCCGTTCTCTGGTCGATCCTCGACGACGAAAACTACGTTCTCGAGTCCGTCGACCATGTCGTCGGGAAGAAGGTCGAGCTCATCGACGACGAGACGTTCGAATTCTTCCGAATCGATCTGGAGCATCAATCGGCCTCCCGTTACGAATTGAAAACTCGGGACTTGAGGACTTCGATTTCATTGGGGTGAGTAACGGGGATTGAACCCGCGACCTCCTGGACCACAACCAGGCGCTCTGCCAACTGAGCTATACCCACCATGTTTGCTTTCTTCCTTTCGGTCGAAGGCAACTCAAGAATACTATTACAGATTTTGGCCGTACGTTGACACGACCTCGGCCGCAATGGTCTTCGCCTGGTCGCTTGTGGGCCCAGGATCCGCGACAAATACAGCTTTTCGGTAGTAAGCAAGCTCGCGAATTGATTCCAAAATATCTGCGAGAGCGCGGTGTCCGCCGTCTTTTGCGGGCGAGTTGAAGTACGCACGGGGGTACCAGCGACGCGAAAGTTCTTTGATCGATGACACATCGACGTTGCGGTAGTGCAGGTGGTTGTCGAGGCGCGGCATATACCTGGCAATGAATCCACGGTCGGTGCCGATGGTGTTTCCGGCCAGAGGGGCCTTCTGCTCAGCCGGAACGAACTTCAGGATGTACTCGATCACTTCGTATTCGGCTTCAGCGACGCTGACGCCGTTCGGGATCTCTTCGATGAGTCCGGACGTCGTGTGCATGTTGCGCACGAAGTCGCCCATGTTCTCCAACGCCGAGTCATCAGGCTTGATCACGATGCTGATGCCTGGATCGAGGATGTTGAGGTCGTAGTCCGTGATCACTACCGCGATTTCAACGAGTTCGTCAGATTCCAGGTCAAGGCCGGTCATCTCACAGTCGATCCATACCAACCGGTCACTGCTATTTGTCATGCGTCGAGTCTAACGGGGGCCATTGGGCTAGCTGGAGGCGAGAGTGCAGAGTCTCTCTGCACGTATCTAGACTGGAACCCATGGAACTCACCCTGTTCTCCTCCTCCTTTTGTGACCCGTGCATTCAGACCCGATCGGTACTTGCCGAAGTTGAGCGTCTCGTGCCCAACGCGACGGTGCGCGTCGTCGACGTGGCATCCAACATCGACGAGTCGGAGGCCAGCGGCATCAGGTCGACCCCAACAGTCGTCGTGAAGAGCGAAGACGGCACAGAGGTGTTCAGGGCAGAGGGAGTGCCGTCGCTCGCGCAGGTGCTTGTTGCAGCTGCAAAGGCGATCTAGCAACAGCGTGAGCTGGTTGTACAGGGTGCCCCCGGCAGGATTCGAACCTGCGACCAAGAGATTAGAAGGCTCCTGCTCTATCCCCTGAGCTACGGGGGCGGCTCATCGATTCTATTACGAGCATTCAGGTCGCTCGTGCAGCGTCCGGTGGTCAACGGATTGGTAGATTCGTTTCATGCGAGAACTTCAGGCGCGAATCATCGCGGATTTCCAGGTAGCTCCTTCGATTGATCCCGGGGCGGAAATTCGCCGCAGGGTCGATTTCCTCAAGGCATATGTCGTGAAGACGGGTGCCAGGGGGCTCGTTCTCGGGATCAGCGGCGGGCAGGACTCATCGCTGGCTGGTCGCCTGTGCCAGCTGGCGAACGAAGAACTGCAGAACGAGGGCGTTCCAAGCACGTTTATCGCTGTTCGGCTGCCGTACAACACCCAGCACGATGAGGACGATGCCCAGTTGGCGCTGACGTTCATCAAGCCGGAACGGTCAGTGACCTTCAACATCCAGCGCCCCGTCGACGGCTTCGAACTCGAATTCGCCGACAGCCTCGGTGAAGAGATGAGCGATTTCAACAAGGGCAACGTCAAGGCGAGGTCGCGCATGATTGCCCAGTACGCCATTGCGGGACAGTACGGGTTGCTCGTGGTGGGCACCGACCACGCCGCAGAAGCCGTCACAGGCTTCTTCACGAAGTTCGGCGACGGGGGAGCAGACATCCTGCCACTTTCGGGCCTGACCAAGCGACAGGGCAAGCAGCTGCTCGTCGAGCTCGATGCGCCAGAGCGCCTCTACGTGAAGGTTCCGACGGCTGACCTGCTCGACCACAACCCCGGACAGACCGATGAAGCGAACCTCGGCATGTCGTATTCGGACATCGACGATTTTCTTGAGGGCACAGACATCGACGCGGATGTCGCTGATGCAATCGAGGCGCGGTACCTCGCTACAGAACACAAACGCCGCACGCCAGTGTCACCAGCTGATTCCTGGTGGCGCTGACGCACGGCGTCTGTTCGTGCTGAGTTGCTGAGGCGCCTAGCTGCCTAGCTGGCTGGCTTGCTGCGTGGGTACGGCTGCCGTTGGCTCTGCTGCAGGCGGTCGCACTTCGAGTGCCTGCACGTCGTCAAGCAGACGCTGGGTCTCTGTTGACGGTGATGCAGCATCACGAGGCGTGTAGCCGACTGTCGCACCTGCGAGAGGCGCTGCCGGTGCGAGCGGGGCCGCGAACTGTTCATGGTGCTGCTTGGCGACCCAGGCATCCTGGTCTGCGACGACGCTGCTCTCTGGAATGGCGCCGTGCGCCTTCCAGCGCTCCAGGTCGCCCTGGAAGATTTTGCGAGCTCGTGACGGCTTGAGCTGCCAGTCGACGAGGCGGTCCCGAAACTCGAGAACTGCCGGTTCGAGCTGGTAGCCGAAGGTGGCCGAGGTGCGCTTGAACTCGGCGAGTTGGTGTGCCGCCCAGTTCGCTGCAAGGCTCGAACCCTTCACAGGAAGCAAGCGAACCTGGATGTCGGCCTGGCCAACAGCACGATCCGCAAGCACCTGCTCCTGTGGAGTCAGCGAGTTCCACACGGAGGCCTCGGTGGCGGCATCCACCAGGGCGCCGATTGCCGCTGCGCGCAGCTCGCGATCGCGCTGATTGATGAGCCCGCGAACAGCTCCACGAGAGATCCAGGCAGCCAGCAGGCTGGCCAGGATGATCGCAATTACGAAGATGATCGCGCCATAAAAAACCGGGAGTGTGCTGGCTGCTGTGAGCCAGTCAACGAAACTATTCCACCACTGCATGTGCCGCACTTTACCGGCGCTGACCCTCGTTCGCGGGGAGTTTCAACGGCGCGCCACAAGACCTGAAACGGAGGGTCTGGACGTCAGGATCTGAAACAGTCTGCGGCGTCGTCGATGCGCCAAAAGACGCCCAGCTCGAGGGTTCGTGCCGCCATTGTGACGCGACGAGCAAGGAATCGATCGCCGTCGGCATCCGCTCTTCGTTCGATGTGTCCGAGAATCGCGCCCGACGAATCGGCGACCCTCCATAGGCCGTCTTTGACCTGCACGAGTGCGGGCGATCGTTGGATGCTACGTACTGCGGTCATGGAAAACCTCTCAGTGTCAGCCGGCCGCGTGAATGTGAATTCAGGCTAGAAGCAGCCACCGACACTGCACGTTGTGATCAGGAGCGCCGCGTGGCGAGGTGCTGACTGGCGAGATCGAGGTCAACAACCTTGTTCGAGCGGGCTGTCTGTGCAACGACGATGCCGATGAGCACCAGGATCGCGCCGATGATCTGCACGGTGTCAAGTGATTCCCCGAGCCAGAAAAACGCAAACGCAAAGGCGAAGATCACCTCCGATGCCGACACGATGCCTGCCGCTGTGGCTGTGAGGCGTGCGAGCGCCATGAACGACAGCAGATAAGGCGCAAACGAGCCGAAGACGCCGTTCCAGAGCAGCAGGCCCCAGAGCGGTGCGGCAAAGGCATCGAGAGATCCGCCCAGCGGGATCTGCTCGGTGAGTGTGCCCGGCTCAATGGTCCACCAGCTGCTGAAGATCAACCAGAACGCGCTCGCGAAGAGCATCGACCAGAACGAGACAGCCAGGGGAGACGTTGAGGTGACCTGGCGTTCGCCGACCAGAAAATACACGGCGAGGCAGACAGCGGCCAGAATCCCGAAAAGCACTCCGAGACCGTTGAGCGGGCTGGCCCACACCTGCGCGACGATCGCCATGCCGACGAGCACCGCCGCGATCGCGCCCCAGATTCGCGGCTTCACGCGTTCCTTGAACAGGAACCGCGCAATGACGGCGACAAGCAGGATTCCTGAGTACTCGAACATCAGCGCGATACCCACGGGCAGCAGGCTGATAGCCAGCGCGTAGAACCACTGGATCAGGGCAACCCCGGCGATGCCGAGAACGGCCATCACCAGGAGCTGCCTGCCACTGATCCTGAATGCTTGTCGGTTGGTGATGAGCAGAATGACACCTGCTAGCACAGTGATCGCGCACACTCGCGCCAACGTCAATTGTGCGGGCGTGATGCCCGACTCGACGATGAGCTTGGTGGTGCTGCCGTTCAACCCGAACAGCAGCGATGCGAGAAGTGCGTACAGGTAGCCCAATCGTTAGCCTCGGGCTGTGCCGTGCACGGCAAACGGCTCGATCATGGCGATTTCGTCCTCAGTGAGGGCTGGGAAGTCCAGGGCGCCGATGTTCTGCTCAAGCTGGGCGACACTGCTCGCACCGATCAGGACAGACGTGACGGCGTCCTGACGCAGGATCCACGTGACGGCCAGCTGGGCCAGAGTCTGGCCGCGTCCCGCTGCAATGGCGTTCAGGGCGTTGGCCCGTTCCAGGTACGTGTCGGTGAGCGCATTCTCCGAGAGGAAATGGCTGGTGGCCACCCGTGAATCCGCCGGCACGCTGCCGCTGAGGTAGCGGTCGGTCAGCAGGCCCTGGGCGAGGGGGGAGAAGACGATGCTTCCGACACCCAGTTCGTCGAGCACGGGGAACAGCTCCTCTTCGGGCTGTCGATCGAACATCGAGTATCGCGGCTGGTGAATCAGCAGCGGGATCTTGTGTTCGGCCAACGCCGCAGCGGCTGCCCGTGTCTGTTCTGGGCTGTAGTTCGACACACCGACGTACAAAGCCTTTCCCTGCTGCACAGCCGTGGCGAGTGCTCCCATCGTTTCTTCGATGGGAGTCTCGGGGTCTGGTCGGTGGGAGTAGAAGATATCGACATAATCGAGGCCCAGGCGGCCGAGGCTTGCATTCAGCGACGACAAAACGTGCTTGCGGGAGCCCCATTCTCCGTAGGGGCCCGACCACATGTCGTAGCCGGCCTTGCTCGACACGATGATCTCATCGCGGTACTGGCGGAAGTCTTCGGCGAAGATGCGGCCGAAGTTGGTCTCGGCGGCTCCAGGAGGGGGGCCGTAGTTGTTCGCCAGATCGAAGTGCGTCACGCCGAGGTCGAACGCGCGTCGAAGGATCGCGCGCTGGGTCTCGATCGGGCGTTCGTGACCGAAGTTGTGCCACAGACCGAGCGAAAGTGCAGGCAGCTTCAACCCACTGCGGCCGGTACGGCGGTAGGTCATGGAATCGTAGCGATCTGGGGAGGCATCAAAGGTCATGGGGTTACTCTATGACGGTGGAAACTTTTGTAGTTGCAGGCGGATGCTTCTGGTGCCTCGATGCTGTCTATCGCGTTCTTCGCGGGGTCAGCGACGTCGTATCGGGTTACACCGGCGGAACGGACCCGAACCCCAGCTATGAGGCAGTGTGCACCGGTCATACGGGACATGCCGAGGCCGTGGCCGTCACGTTCGATCCCGATGTGATCCCGCCCCGCGTCATCCTCGATGTCTTCTTCACGCTGCACGACCCGACCCAGCTGAACCGTCAGGGAGCAGACGTCGGAACCCAGTACAGGTCAGCGATGTTCTACGCCAACGATGAGCAGAAAGAGCTCTTCGAGGCGGCCAAGGAGCGTGCGTCCGAGTGGTGGGATGCCCCGATCGTGACGACCATCGAGCCTCTCGGTACGTTCTACGTTGCTGAGGATTACCACCAGGACTTCTTCGCCAAGAATCCAGGCCAGGGCTACTGCATGGCCGTCGCGGTTCCCAAGGTCAACAAGATCCGCAAGTCATACTCCGAGTACATCAGCGCCTAGGCGCGATACGTCGAGGCGGTTCCCCAACAGCACCGAGAGCGCCGGGGTATCCACTGGCGTGCACTCTTCCGACCTGACAGGGTCTTCTTCGTCTGAGACTGGGTGAACGCAGCCCGGGACGACGAAACTGGCACGAGTGGTTGATCCCGGGCTGTGCGTGCAGGCATCCGTTCTGTACAACTGCCGGACCACGTCCGGCGCACGACGTCGTGCCGGGAGAGCTCTATGAGTGACGTGATCACCCTGAGGGGAAAAGTGGGGTCGGCGCCGGTTCAGGTGGTGACGGGCGGTGGCCTGATCGTCTGCAATTTCAGCCTGGCGACCGATGTTCGGCAGCGTGACAAGGTGACCCAGAAGTGGATCACCAGCGGTACGAACTGGTACAGGGTTGCTGCCCAGTGGCACCTCTCGCACAACGTCGTCACCTCGCTGAAGGTGGGTGACCACGTCATCGTGGTGGGGGAATTACGTCTCACTCCCTGGGACAACGGTGTGCGTAAGGGCACGAATATCGAGATCATCGCCGACTCGATCGGGCACGACCTGTACTGGTGCACCAGCACTACGATTCCTGCACCGCCTGGCTCTCGTCACGGTTCGGAGCAGGCAGAGCAGCATGAGTGGGCGGATGCCGGCACTGACGCACATGATTCCCTTGCCGACGTCATCGATCCTGATACTGACGACGAGGTGCGCACCGGCGACGGATTTCTTCCAACGGGGACGAGCGGGTTTGCCAGCTTAGAATCGTAGCCAGCAGGCTCGCACCATGCGGCCAGGAAAGGACGAGTGTGTCGGGACTTCGCACGCAATCTGGCCGCACATTCGCATTGAAGACGTGTGCAGCAGCGCTGGTGGTCTTTGGTTCGCTCGGACTTTCCGCCTGCACGACTGCGCCGGTTGAACAGCCGACGAAGGCGCCGACGCCGACGCCGACCGAGGCTGCCGCGCAGGAAGCGCCCCCCGTGGCGTTGGTGCTAGCGCCAGAGAAGAGCGCCGCAGACAACCTCGAGTACTTCACCTCGGTCGCTGGCACCGTCGTCGAAGCCGATTCCAACGCGGGTGGCCGGGCATTCGTCGATGCACTCGTGGTCGGCGGATTCGACAGGGCGGCAATGCAGGTCACCGCCGACACCACAAGTGTCGACCTCGCCGCAGACTCCGTGCAGTTTTCTGTCGCCTTCAACGGAGAGTGCCTCGTCGGCCAGTACGGACCGGCCAGCGGCGGCGTCCAGAGCATGGTTGCTCCACTACTCGGTACCGGAACGTGTCTCGTTGGGGCCACTCGCCAAATAGACTGGTAGGCACTATGGCCGAATACATTTACCAGATGGTCCGCGCCCGCAAAGCGGTTGGCGACAAACTCATCCTCGACGACGTCACAATGTCGTTCTTCCCCGGTGCCAAGATCGGCATCGTTGGCCCGAACGGTGCCGGAAAGTCGACCATTCTCAAGATCATGGCCGGCCTCGACACCCCCAGCAATGGTGAGGCCAAGCTGACGCCTGGCTTCTCGGTCGGCATCCTGATGCAGGAGCCGGAACTCGACGAAACCAAGACTGTGCTCGAAAACGTGCAGGAAGGCGTTGGCCCAATCAAGGCCAAGCTTGACCGGTTCAACGCGATCTCAGCTGCAATGGCCGAGCCCGACGCCGATTTCGACACCCTGCTCGCCGAGATGGGCGTTCTGCAGGAAGAGATCGACCACGCCGACGCGTGGGACCTCGACTCCCAGCTTGAGCAGGCAATGGATGCACTGCGAACGCCGCCGGGTGACTACGAGGTCGCAAACCTCTCAGGTGGTGAGAAGCGTCGCGTCGCACTGACCAAGCTGCTTCTGCAGAAGCCTGACCTCCTGCTCCTCGATGAGCCCACTAACCACCTCGACGCCGAAAGCGTTCTCTGGCTCGAGCAGCACCTTTCCAAGTACCCGGGCGCCGTTCTGGCCGTCACTCACGACCGTTACTTCCTCGACCACGTCGCCGAATGGATCGCAGAGGTCGACCGCGGCCACCTGTACCCGTACGAGGGCAACTACTCGACCTACCTCGAGAAGAAGCAGGAACGCCTGCAGGTTCAGGGCAAGAAAGACGCCAAGCTTTCGAAGCGCCTCGCCGAAGAACTCGACTGGGTGCGTTCAAACGCGAAGGGCCGTCAGGCCAAGTCCAAGGCCCGTCTGGCTCGCTACGAAGAGATGGTCACAGAGGCCGAGCGCACCAGGAAGCTCGACTTCGAAGAGATCGTCATTCCTGTCGGCCCGCGCCTCGGTTCGCAGGTCATCGACGCGAAGAACCTCAAGAAGCAGTTCGATGACCGTGTGCTCATCGACGGCCTCAGCTTCACGCTGCCCCGAAACGGCATCGTCGGCGTGATCGGCCCGAACGGTGTGGGTAAGACCACGCTGTTCAAGTCGATCGTCGGCCTTGAGCCGCTCGACGGCGGAGAGCTCAAGATCGGTGACACCGTCGAGATCTCGTACGTCGACCAGACCCGTGGCGGCATCGACCCGAACAAGAGCCTGTGGGAGGTCGTCTCTGACGGCCAGGACTACATCCAGGTCGGCAGGACCGAGATTCCATCCCGTGCCTACGTCTCGACCTTCGGGTTCAAGGGACCAGACCAGCAGAAGAAGGCGGGTGTGCTCTCCGGTGGTGAGCGCAACCGCCTGAACCTCGCTCTCACCCTCAAACAGGGCGGCAACCTGTTGCTGCTTGACGAACCGACAAACGACCTCGACGTCGAAACCCTCGGTTCGCTTGAGAACGCGCTCCTCGAGTTCCCCGGTTGTGCAGTGGTCATCACACACGACCGGTGGTTCCTCGACCGCATCGCGACGCACATCCTTGCGTACGAAGGCACAGACGAGAACCCGGCAAACTGGTACTGGTTCGAGGGTAACTTCGAGTCGTACGAGCAGAACAAGATCGAACGCCTCGGTCCGGATGCGGCAAAGCCGAGCCGATCCACTTACCGCAAGCTGACGCGCGACTAAGTAGCCAACCGATGAAACTGCACGTGCCCATTCGGCTTCGATGGTCTGACCTCGATGCGTACGGGCACGTCAACAATGCTGAGATGCTGCGCCTCCTTGAGGAGGCGCGCATCCAGGCATTCTGGTTGACCGACGAAGAAAACGGTTCTGTCTTTTTCGATACGGCCGACCGGCCAGCAGCCGGCGCGAGCACGGCCGTCGGGGCCAGTACGGCTATTGGAGCCAGTACTGCTGTTCTCGACGGCCGGCCAGGCGCAGATACGCTGACGCTCATCGCCCGCCAGGAGATCGAGCATCTGGCGCCGGTGCCCTACCTCAGGCAGCCGATCGATGTGCGCCTCTGGCTCGGCAAACTGGGCGGTGCCAGCCTCGAGGTCTGTTACGAGGTCTGGTCGCCCGTCGGTGTCGATCCCTCTGTGCTGTACGCCAGGGCAAGCACCACAATCGTGCTCGTCGATGCGGCCAGTGATCGGCCGCGACGAATTAACGACACTGAGCGCGCCGCATGGACGCCATACCTGGACGAGCCGATCGAATTCAGGCGTCGCTAAGCCCAGAGACCATCTGGGACCAGCAGGGATCAGCTGGGTGCGCTCAGCCTGCGACGACCTCATCGCCGCTCACGCTGACGGCGACAGCTGGCAGTGGCTTCTTGGCAGGCCCGGCGATCACCTCGCCCGTCGTCGAGTTGAATCGCGAGCCGTGGCACGGGCAATCGAGCTCTTTCTTGGCTGGGGCGACCTTGCATCCCTGATGAGTGCAAATAGCGCTGAACGCCACTACTTTTCCCGTAGTGGGCTGCGAAATGATGATCGGCGCGTTGTCGAGGACTGCGGAGATCGATCCGCCCACCGGGATGTCGGAGAGCTTCGCGATCGCTGCACCAGGAGACTCGGCCGGGGGTGCTTCAGTAGCTGGTGATTCAGGAGTCGGTGCTTCAGCAGTTGGTGACGTCGTCGCCTGAGCTGTCTGGCTCGCGCCGGTGTCTGGCTCAGGACTGGAGCAGGCTGCCAGGGCAAGTGCCGCGCCCGCAACGCTGGTACCAAGCAGAATCGTGCGTCGTGGAACCTGGGCTGCGTTGGCCATCATGCCTCCTTGTTGGATGGAACCCTCACCATGCCCTCTTGGGCGACCGAGGCGAGCAGAATGCCGCTCCGACTGTAGATGCTGCCTGTCGCCAGTCCGCGACCACCCTGCGCTGACGGCGAATCCTGAACGTAGAGCATCCATTCGTCGACACGGCCGAAGCGATGCCACCACATGGCGTGGTCGAGGCTGGCAACCTTGAGGCCACGCTCGATCCAGGCGATCCCGTGGCGGCGCATCACGGGCTCCATGATCGAATAGTCACTCGCATACGCAAGTGCTGCCCTGTGCAGGTCTGGGTCGTCAGGCATCGGGCCGAGGGTCTTCATCCACACGGCCTGCTTGGCGGTGTGCTCACCGTCGACCGAGAGGTAGATCGGGGAGGGGACGTGACGGATGTCGAACGGGCGTTCAGTCGCCCAGTACCTGGCGATCGAGTGATCGACCTGCGAGAGGGAGTCTGCGGCGGTCGGCAACGACTCGGGGTCGGGGAGGTCGGCCGGCATCTCGATCTGGTGTTCGAGGCCTTCGTCGTCGTCCTGGAACGAGGCGATCATCGAGAGGATCGGCACGCCATCCTGATACGCCTGCGTGCGCCGGGTGGAGAACGATCTGCCGTCATGGATGCGATCGACCGAGAAGGTGATGTTCTGGTTGACGTCGCCAGGGCGAAGAAAATAGCCGTGCATCGAGTGGACATGTCGATCGTCAGGCACTGTGCGCATCGCCGCAACCAGCGATTGGGCAAGCACTTGCCCGCCGAAGACGCGTCCCTGTGGCATCCACTGGGACGGGCCTGTGAAGATGTCTTCGCTGGTGCGTGCGCCGGTATCGGTCAGATCCAGGGCCGCGAGAAGGGCTTCAATCGGTTTGTCCATGCTGTCTCCTGACCCGAGCGCTGCCGACGCGGCGCAAACCACAACTTACCTTGGTAGTTTAGACAGCAGATGAGCCAGTCATTTTCTCTTACAGATTCCCTCTCCCTTCGTGACCTGCAGGTATACCTGTCGCGCGCCAGTCGAGTCGAGGACGGTTCGGTGCGCCTGATTTCGGCAGCCGGCGTCCTCGCCGTCTACACCGCGATTCTGTATCCGCGCGGGTTGCTCGACACCAGCCCAACGGTGCTGGGTCTGCGCACATTCGCGCTCAGTGAACAGGTCGACCTCGATGTCGTTGTTCCTGTGCGATCGCTGCTCGATCGGGTAGCCCGCCTGCAGACGCTGAACGGCGAGGAATCGGATGAACCCGTTTCGATCTCTGTTCCCCTGCAGGTCAACACCGTGACCTGGGCCGGGATCTCACCGCCGCGCGGCGGCTGGAAGGCGCTGGGCCAGACGGATGCCGCGGTTCTGGAATCTGCTGCACGTGCAGGGATCGATGAGGTCGCGGCTGCGATCCCGACCGGGACGGGCGAACAGCTCGTTCAGCGGGTGCGCTCCGATGTGTGGAGCCGTCCCATCGACGCGCTCGAGCACGTGCCCGCCGGTGCCGGATTCGCTGCATTCAGCCTCGGGTTCCTGGCCGACGGCGATCCTGTCAATCTATTCGACACCGGAACCTGGACACGCCTCAGCACGAGTCGCGGACACGTCCTGGTGAAGCGCAAGGCCTGGTCGCTGAACTCCTAGCTACAGCGCCGCAACCACCGCGCGGCCGGCCGTGCGCCCGGAGAACAGGCATCCGCCCAGGAATGTGCCTTCGAGTGAGCGATAGCCGTGTACGCCGCCGCCGCCGAAGCCACTGGCCTCTCCTGCGGCGTACAGGCCTGGAATAGGCGTGCCGTCAGCGCCGAGAGCCCGAGCCGACAGGTCGGTCTGAATCCCACCCAGGCTTTTGCGGGTGAGGATGTGCAGCTTGACCGCAATGAGCGGACCGGCCTTCGGATCAAGCAGCTTGTGCGGGCTCGCCACACGGATGAGCTTGTCGCCGCGATAGTGCCTGGCCTGCCTGATCGCGTTGATCTGGGCGTCCTTCGAGAAGTCATTGTCGAGTCCGCGATCACGCCCGCGGATCTCGGCTTCGACCCTGGCTGCGTCGATCGTGACCTCGGGGGAGAGCCGCTGCATGCCCGTCAGGAGCTCCGGCAGGGTGTCGGCAACCACGAAGTCGACCCCGTGACGTTTGAACGCCTCAACGGCGCCTGGGGCGCCGGGAGTGACGCGCTTGGCGAGCAGCTTGAGATCCTTGTCGGTGAGATCGGGGTTCTGCTCACTGCCCGACAGCGCGAACTCCTTTTCGATGATCTTCTGAGTGAGAACGAACCAGCTGTAGTCGTATCCGGTTTTCTGAATGTGTTCGAGGGTGCCGAGGGTATCGAACCCAGGAAAGAGCGGAACAGGCAGGCGCTTGCCCGTTGCGTCAAGCCACAACGACGACGGTCCGGGCAAAATGCGGATGCCGTGGGCGGCCCACACCGGATCCCAGTTGGTGATGCCCTCGGTGTAGTGCCACATCCGGTCGCCGTTGATGAGCGTGGCGCCCGCCTCTTCGGCAATGCCGAGCATCCGTCCGTCGACATGCGCAGGCACGCCGGAGAGCATTGTCTTCGGTGGCGTGCCGAGCCGGGCAGGCCACCGCTTGCGAACGAGGTCGTGGTTGCCGCCGATTCCGCCGCTGGTCACGATGACAGCGGATGCCCACAGCTCGAAGTCACCGATCGCCTCGCGTGAGCTCGCAGCGCCACGCACAGCATTGCTCGGAGTGAGTCGGCTTCCCCGCACGCCGGTGACAGCTCCATTTTCGACGATGAGCTCGTCGACCCTGTGCCGATGCAGCATCGTGACCAACCCTGCAGCGACCCCGTCGCGTACCTCGGCGATGAACGGTGCAAGCACGCCGGGGCCTGTACCCCAGGTGATGTGAAAACGAGGCACAGAGTTGCCGTGCTCAAGCGCGGTGTACCCACCACGCTCCGCCCAGCCGACGACGGGAAAAAACCGTACCCCCTTCTCATGAAGCCAGGCGCGCTTCTCGCCTGCCGCGAAGTTGAGGTAAGCCTCGGCCCAGCGTTTCGGCCAGGCGTCTTCTTCACGGTCGAAGCCGGCGCTGGCGAACCAGTCCTGGGTCGCAAGCTGCAGCGAATCCCGCACACCCATGCGCCGCTGTTCGGGTGAGTCGATCAGGAACAGCCCTCCGAATGACCACCACGCCTGTCCGCCCAGGGAGGCGGCGGGCTCCTGGTCAACCAGAAGCACCCGCTTGCCTGCCTTGACGAGCTCAGCTGTTGCGACGAGACCGGCCAGCCCCGCTCCCACAACGATGACATCGGCTGTTGATGGTGGTGTGCTCAATGCGACTCCCTTGTCGGCAATGGTGCGCGGATCTGAAACGGCGAGCTGGGACTCAGTCGTCGAATGTATTGAGCATGGCGTGCGCTGCCCTGTCCAGATAATCCCACAACTGGTCCCGCTGCAGTGGCGGAAGTTCCATCGTGTCGAGCGCATTCTTCATGTGAAGCAACCAGCGATCGCGGGCATCGGGGTTCACCTTGAACGGCTGGTGCCGCATTCGCAGACGCGGGTGGCCACGCTGTTCGCTGTACGTGCCCGGTCCGCCCCAGTACTGCTCGAGGAACATGGTGAAGCGTTCGGCCGCTGGACCGAGGTCTTCTTCTGGATACATCGGCTTCAGGACAGGGTCGCCGGCAACGCCCTCGTAAAAGCGGCTGACCAACTGCTCGAAGAACGGTCGACCGCCGACCTGCTCGTAGAAGCTCGGTGTGACGGCAGCGCCGTTCTCACCGTCGCGCAGGTGGATTCCGGACTTCTCACTCATCGGTGGCCTTCGGGTTCGGGTTGGATGGGTTCTGGGCCGGCTTGTTGGCTGGCTTCGGTGATTCCGGCTTCGGTGATTCCGGCTTAGATGCAGCAGGCTTCTGTGCATCAGTCTTCTGCGTGGGGCTCTGCACTGTGCTGATGCTGCGGGCATCCCTGGAGGGCGAAATCGCCGTCGGTGAACCGATGTTCTTCGCTGCGGCGTCTCTGTCCGCTGCATCCTTCGCGGCCTGGGCTCGATCTGCCCGCGCCTTGGCCCTGGCCTGCTTGGGAGTGAGAACGGGTTCTTCAGAAACGGGAATCGGACGGGTACGCGGGGGCTTGGCGCCCATCACGCTTCCCGCGTTCTCGAACCCGGTCAGCACGACAGTGTTGAGCGACGGCAACTGGATGCCGAGCTCGTCAAGCCCCTTCTTCAGGCGCAGGCGAAGCTCGCGGCCGACATCGTCCTTGGCCGTTGTGCGAGTCTTCACCACGACGCGAATGATCATTGCCTCGTCAGAGATCGACTCGAGACCCCAGATCTCCGGGCGCTCCATGATGCGAGAACGCCACTTGGGGCTGGCGGCCATGTCGAGTGCGATGCGCAGGATTGAGGCCTGCACTTCATCGACGTCGGTGTCATACGGAACTGCGAGGTCGACGATGACTCGTGACCAGCCCTGCGACATATTTCCGACGCGCAGGATTTCACCATTGCGTACGAACCAGAGCGTGCCGTTCACGTCGCGCACCTGCGTGATGCGGATGCCGACGGATTCGACGACACCGGTTGCCGGGCCGAGGTCGACGACGTCTCCGACACCGACCTGGTCCTCCATCACCATGAACAGGCCGTTCAGGACGTCTTTAACGATGTTCTGGGCACCGAAACCGAGACCGGCACCGAGTGCAGCGGTCAGCAGGGCGAATGAACCGATGATGTTGCTGTCGATCTCGTTGACGATCAGGATGAGAGCGACAACGAGCAGGATGACGTTGACGATGTTGCTGAGGACTGAGCCCAGCGTGCGGGTGCGCTGGACGAGCCTGACGGCAGCCAGCGGCGAGGCCAGAAGCGATTGGGTGTCGTTGACGTTCTGCTTCTTCTTGGCGCCAGAGACGATCTGCCTGACAACACGTTCGATCGCGAAGTGCAGTACCCAGCGCACCGCAAATGCCACAACGATGATGATGATGATACTGACAAGTGGGCCGAGGAACGGGGTATCGAAAAAGACCTCGACTGAATTCCAGAATGTGTCGTCCATATGGTCGCCATTCTACTGAGCGTGGTTTGTGCGAACCCTGAGCCAACACCAGATGGCCCGACCATTTCTGGTCGGGCCATCTGGCTTTCTAGCGCGGAGAAACTACTGCGCGTCGCGCTCCTGAGCGGCAAGGGCGCGCTCAACACCGGCCAGGTTCTCAACGATCAGGCGGCGAAGTGCTGCTGGCTCTGAGTTGGCGTCGAGCCAGTCGCGCGTCTTGTCGACGAGCTCCTGGTTCACCAGCGGCGACGGGTAGAGACCGACAATGAGCTTCTCAGCGATCGCGTATGAACGCGACGCCCAGATCGGCTGCAGCATGTCGAAGTATGCGCTGACGAACGGTTCGAGCAGCGTGGTGTCATCAGCACGCAGGAAGCCTGCTGCCGTGACGCGCACGATGGTGTTCGGCGCGGTGTCCACGTCGATGAGCGACGACCAGGCCGCCTGCTTGCCCTCTGCCGTTGGGATCGCTGCGCGAGCCTGTGCAGCCGACTGTGCACCGGTTGCCGTGTTGTCGGCAGCGAGGGCAGCATCGATCTCTGCAGCCCCTGCAACTCCACCGGCGACGAGCGCAATGAGCAGCTCCCAGGCCAGATCGGTGTCGATCTCGAGTCCATCGAGCTTCTCGGTACCGTTCAGCAGCGCTGACACCGCAGCGAGCTGCGTGGGAGTCGACGCAACAGAGGCGAAGAACTTCACGAACTGGAACTGTGCGTCACTGCCGGCTTCTGCTCCCCGTGCAAGCTCGAGAAGTGCATCGCCGACCTCGGCCACGATCGCGTCGCGGTGCGCCGAAGTGACGTAGCTCGTCGCCGTCAGCACCAGCTGGCCGAGAACCGTGCGGAGCGTCGTCGACTCTGTCTCCGTCGCAATGTTGTTCAGCACCAGGCGTACGAAATCACGCGGCGCGGTCTCTGCGTCGCGCGTCGCATCCCAGGCCGAGCCCCAGACGAGTGAACGCGCAAGCGGGCTCTCGATGGCTGCAAGGTTTTCGATCGCCACGTTCAGGCTGGTCTCGTCAAGACGGATCTTGGCGTATGCCAGGTCGTCATCGTTGAGCAGGATGAGCGCTGGGCGGGTGTGACCGACCAACTCTGCGACATCAGTGCGTTCGCCGTCGACATCAAGCTCGATGCGGTTGGTACGAATGAGCTTGCCGTCCTGCAGCTCGTACATGCCGATGGCCAGACGGTGCGGGCGGATCGTCGGGTAGTCGGCGGCAGCAGTCTGCAGCACGGTGAATCCGGTGATGACTCCGTCGTCGTCGAGCGTGATCTCGGGGCGCAGCGTGTTGACGCCTGCCGTTTCGAGCCACAGCTTCGTCCACTCAGACAGGTCGCGTCCGCTGGCGGCCTCGAGCTCGACCATCAGGTCGCTCAACTCGGTGTTGCCCCAGGCGTGCTTCTTGAAGTACGCGGCGACACCGGCGAAGAACGCGTCGATGCCGACCCAGGCGACGAGCTGCTTGAGTACTGATCCGCCCTTGGCGTACGTGATGCCGTCGAAGTTAACGAGCACGTCTTCCAAGTCGTTGATCGTGGCAACGATGGGGTGGGTCGACGGCAGCTGGTCCTGCTTGTATGCCCAGCTCTTCTCCATAGCGGCGAAGGTGGTCCAGGCTTCGGTCCACTCCGTGGCTTCTGCCGTCGCGATCGTCGATGCCCATTCTGCGAACGACTCGTTCAGCCACAGGTCGTTCCACCACTTCATGGTGACCAGGTCGCCGAACCACATGTGGGCGAGTTCGTGCAGGATCGTGACGACGCGGCGTTCCTTGATGGCATCCGTCACCTTGGAGCGGAAGACATACGTCTCAGTGAACGTCACAGCGCCGGCGTTCTCCATTGCTCCGGCATTGAACTCGGGAACGAAAAGCTGGTCGTACTTGTCGAATGGGTACGCGTAGTCGAACTTCTCCTCGAAGTATGCGAAGCCCTGACGGGTCTTTTCGAAGATGTAGTCAGCGTCGAGGAACTCAGACAGGCTCTTGCGGCTGAAGACGCCGAGCGGGATCGTGCGGCCATCGCGTGACGTCAATTCGCTGCGCACGACGGCGTACGGGCCGGCGACGAGTGCAGTGATGTAGCTCGAGATGGTGTGAGTGGGAGCGAACGCCCAGGTCTTGCGCGCTGCGCCGGCCTCAGTCGTGCCTGCGTCAGTGGGAACAGGAGTCGGCGAGTTGGAGACGACTTCCCATTCGGCCGGGGCCGTCACTGTGAACGCGAACGTCGCCTTGAGGTCAGGCTGCTCGAAGACGGCGAACATGCGGCGAGAGTCAGGCACCTCGAACTGGCTGTAGAGGTAAACCTCCTGGTCGACGGGGTCGACGAAGCGGTGCAGTCCCTCACCGGTGTTGGTGTACAGCGCGTCGGCGACGACGGTCAGTTCGTTCTCTGCCGCCAGGCCATCAAGCTGAATGCGGATGCCATCGCTCACGACTGCGGGATCGAGGGCGGTTCCGTTCAGGGTGACTGAGTGGACAGTCTTGGTGATGGCGTCGATGAATGTCGAGGCGCCTGGGGTTGCGGTGAACTTCACCGTGGTGGTGCTGGCGAACGTCTCAGGCCCGGTAGTCAGGTCGAGCGTGACGTCATAGCTGGTAACTGCAACGAGCGCAGCACGCTCTTGGGCTTCGACCCTGGTCAGGTTTTCTCCGGGCAACGATTTCTCCAATTCGATTCAACGACTCACCAGCGCTCGTGGCGGCGGTGCACGATGATCAAGCCTAGCCATGATCATCAGGTGCATGGCCATGATCACCCACCACGGGGTTAGTGTGCAGGCATGGGCGGCAGCTGATGAAGGCCAGCATGGATCCCACGGCGGCAACGGCAGAACGATATCGCGCCTTCGCTGATGTCGAAGCGCGCGGTATGAGCGCCTGCTACGAAGCCTGGGCGCATGGCGTGGCAGTGGATCCACAGACAATCGCGTTCATCAACCGGCTGCCGGCCGCCAAGCGCCAGCCCAACCTTGTCTTCAGTGCCGCACGCCTTCACGGAGCGGGAGCGGGTTCGTATGAAACGTTCGCCCATTGGCTCGCTGAGCACTGGGATGAGGTCCAGAACACCTGCCTCACCCACGCGACGCAGACCAATGAAGCTGGTCGCTGCGCCACGCTGCTGCTGGCGCTCGCCGCACTCGACGGGCCGCTTGCGCTGATCGAGGTGGGGGCATCCGCTGGACTGTGCCTGTATCCCGATCGTTACAGTTATCGATATCACCGGCCAGACGGAACCGAGGTGTCGCTGCACCCACAGACTGGACAGAGCGCCGTTGTGTTGGACTGCGCAGTCAGCGGCCCAGTCCCAATTCCTGACATGCTGCCCGAGGTGATCTGGCGGGCAGGAATCGACCTGAATCCGTTGGATGTGCGAAATGAAGCGGATGTCGCCTGGCTTGATGCGCTGATCTGGCCTGAGCACGACGACCGGCGTGCGCGCCTGGCTGCTGCGATCACGATAGCCAGAGCTGAACCGGTCGAGATAGTGCGTGGCGATCTCAACGACACGATCGAGCAACTGGTGGCGCGTGCACCGGCAGGCGCCACGATTGTTGTCTTTCACACTGTGGTGCTCGCCTACCTCGACGAAGACGCTCGAGAGCGCTTCGCGGTGACGATGGCTCGCTTGCCGGTGCGCTGGCTGGCGAACGAGGGGCGCACTGTCGTGCCCGGTGTGGCGAAGCAGCTACATGAGTTGCCAGCCGTAGCGAGTGACTTCGTTCTATCGCTCGACACGATGCCGCTGGCGTTCACGCAACCGCACGGACGCACGCTGCGCTGGCTGAATGCGTAGCGAACGGATCGTGCGCCAGCTGCGATCGCTAGGCCGCTGCCGCCTGGAGGGCGGTTTCGGCGCGCTCCGCGCTGCCCCCTGCGAGGGCGCGGCTGAGTGATCCGCGCAAAGCCAGCCACATGACAACCCCCGCGACAAGTACGAGCCCCTCGCTGACCGTGAGCGCCCAGATAATGCCCCCGAGACCGAACCACAGATTGGCAAGAATCACGATCGGAATGAAAAGGATTCCCTGCGTCATTGACATGATTGCTGCCGGTAATGCGCGACCTGCTGCCATGAACAATGACGTGATAAGTCCGACGAAGCCGTTGAAAATCATTGACACAAGCTGCGCAGTGATGATTGTCATACCGAGGGCGAGCAATGAGGTGTCAGCCACGAACACGGAGAACACCTGATCCCGAAAGGCGAAGACGGCTGTTGAGAAAATGAGGGCGATGCTGCCGACAGCGATCGCCGCACCGCGTAGCGCTGCACGCAACCGAGCGCTGTCTCCCTTTCCGAATGCGTACGCGAGCAGCGGCAACACTCCGATGGTGACGCCCATGATGAGAAACTCGGGAACCTGCGCGATACGTACGCCGACCCCGATGGCAGCGAGTGGACCGTCACCGTAGCCTGCTGCGAGGTTGTTGAGCACAAGCGATGTGACGATGAGGAATCCGGCTTGCAACAGTTCGCTGACCCCGACGCCGAACACGGGTTTCACGACGGAGGGAGACAGCGTGAACCACTTCGGCGCGAGGCTCACCTGCTCGCTGTTGCGTGTCAGCCAGGTCACGAAGTAGGCAACGCTAATCACGTTGGCAAGGCCAACTGCCAGCGCGGCTCCGGCGACTCCCCAGTGCAGGACGAGGATGAACAACACGTCGAAGACCAGATTCATGATCGTGGAGATGATGAGCCCGTTCATCACCTGCCTGGCGGCGCCCTCGGCGCGCACGAGCTGCTCGAGACAGAATCCTGCGGCGAGAACCGGAACGAATGCGAGTGTGACGCCGACGAAGGCGCTCGTCGCTGGGACAGCAGCGCCGCTCGCGCCGAGCGCAGCGACGAGCGGATCGAGAAAGACGAGGCCGATGGCGCCGAGCAGCGCTCCGACAATCACGGCACCCCACACAGAGAACGACGCGACGTGCTTGATCTCGCCGGCTCGTGCCGGATCCTGTTCTGAGGCGCCGAGCAGCCGAGAGATGAGCGCGCTGCCGCCTGTGCCAAACACACCGCCAACCGCCATGACGAGTCCCAGGATCGGTGCACCGAAGGTGACTGCGGCGAGGAGAGTCGAATCGTGGAGTGAGCCGATGAAGCCGGCATTGATGACGTTGTAGATGGCGCTGACGATGAAGGCGGCTGCCATGGGGACGCACAAATGGATGAGGGCGCGCACGATCGGCGCGGTTGAGAGGTACCAGCGGTTGCTACCGGCGTTCTCGGATGCTGCGGGGTTCGAGCTGCTCATGGGTGCTCCCTTTCGGGCAGGACTGGGCCGTTTTCGGGCGTGGCTGAAGACGCGCCGTCGGACGCCGGCGCGGTGGAGGACAGGATGCGAGGAGCCCCGCCCTGTTGGCTAGGGTCGGGAGGGTCGCGGCAACTCTGCAGTCACCTTCGTAAGGAGTGCAGAGAGAGCGTCTCGTTCTTCCGTGTCGAGTGGGGCGAGGATGTCCTCCTCCGCGCGCTTCATGGCAGCGTCGAATCCTGCGACGAGATCGATGCCGGCCGCCGTGGCGTAAACGCGCTTACTGCGTTCGTTCCCGGCTTCAGTGCGCCGCTCAATGAGACCTCGACGCTCGAGTCCCTGCAACAGGCTGGAGACGCTCGCCGATGACGTACGCGTGATCTCGGCGATATCGCGCTGTATCGCGCCGGGATTCTGAACGAGGAACCCAAGCACGAAGCCCTGCTGGTGGCTGAGGTCGCGTTCGCGGGTCCACTCAAGGGCTGCCTGCTGCTGTGCCCAGCCGATCCAGCGGAGCAAGTCAAGACTGCTGGGGAGCGGTGTCTCTGATACCTTCATGGTTAGAACTCTAATTGTTAGAGTTCTAACTGTCAACTCTCATGCTGCAAATGCCTCGAGTTGGTCAGTACAGCTAGTCGACCAACTCGATCTGCGTCGAAATGAAGTGTTTCTCAGCCGGCGATAGCGTGACAGCGTCATCAGTGATCGCTTCGATGTGGCACAGCGAGCAGATTTCATTCACCACGTGCATGGGGACTGCCTCATCGAGATGAGCGACGATCCACTGCTTGGCGGGAATGTCGAGGTGCGGCCACCACTGCTCGATTGGCGGCAGAACGGTTGAATTCGGCATGTCAGCTCCTTGGTGCAAGACCGGTACGAGACCTCTGATGTGCACCTTCAACGATACGCGCTTGCCCGCACTCCGGGCAGGGGCTACCAGCTTCCTGGTTTGTAATCCTTGAGGAAGACACCAGTGAGGTCTTCGCCTGCCTCGCCGCGCACGATGGGGTCGTAGACGCGCGCTGCGCCATCCACCAGGTCGAGAGGGGCGTGGAAGCCTTCCTCGGCCAGGCGCACCTTGGTCGGATGCGGACGTTCATCGGTGATCCAGCCCGTGTCGACGCTTGTCATCAGGATGCCGTCAGACAGCATCTCCTTCGCGCTCGTGCGGGTGAGCATGTTGACGGCCGCCTTGGCCATGTTGGTGTGCGGGTGACCAGGTCCCTTGTAGCCGCGCCCGAAGACGCCTTCCATTGCAGACACGTTGACGATGTAGGTGCGACGAGCGGGGGATGACGCCATCGACGCCCGCAGGCGGCTCACGAGCAGGAACGGTGCAGTCGTGTTGCACAGCTGGACTTCGAGCATTTCGAGCGGGTCGACATCTTCGACGTTGGCCGTCCAGCTGTTCGCCTTGTGCAGGTCGGGCACCAGCCCGCCGGCATCAATGGCGGTACCGTCAGCAAGACGCTCAAGCGACGAGGAGCCAGGCGCCAGTGCGAGGTTGGTCAGGTCAGCTGCCGTGAGGCCACCCGTACCAGAGAGCGCTGCAGCCGCCAGGATGGGGTGGCTGGCCACCGAGGCAGCCAGAGCGAGCGGATGCGCGTCGCTGGTGTGCCCGAACGTCACGATCTCTGGCAGTGGGCCATCGGGCAGCGGTGACGACTCAGCCTCGACGAGGGGCGCGTACGACCCGGCAGAGCGACGCACGGTCTGCGCTGCATTGTTGATGAGGATGTCGAGTGGGCCTTGTTCTGCGACCGAATCGGCCAGGCCGATCACCTGGGCGGGATCGCGCAGGTCGATGCCCACGATGCGCAGGCGGTGCAGCCAGTCTGCTGAATCCGGCATGGCGGCGAAGCGGCGAACTGCATCGCGAGGGAAGCGGGTGGTGATCGTGGTGTGGGCACCGTCACGCAACAGGCGCAGGGCGATGTACATGCCGATCTTCGCGCGGCCACCGGTGAGCAGGGCGCGCTTGCCGGTGAGGTCGGTGCGGGCATCGCGCTTCTCGTGACTCATGGCAGCGCAGCTCGGGCAGAGCTGGTGGTAGAAAGCGTCGACGAGGGTGTACCGCTGCTTGCAGATGTAGCAGGGGCGGGCAACAAGGAGTTCGCCGGCGCTCGGGGCCTCGGTGCCCCGGGTGAGCTCGGCGCCACGGGTCTCGTCGTCGATCCTTGTCGGAGCGCCGGTCGCCGTCGCAGCGATGACATCGCGGTCAGCCTCGGCAATCGCCTGGCGCTTCTCTGCGCGGCGAACCACCTTGACAGACTTGAACATCTTGGCTGTCGCCTGGCGAACTGTGGTGAAGTCAGGGTCGTCAGGGTCGATGTCACTGAGGGAAGCCAGAACGCGGAGGGTGACCTCGAGATCATTCGGGTCGATGCCAGGCGCCGATTCGGGGAGGGAAAGCTCAGAGGTCATCAGAGAATTCTACGACGACCAGCCTGAAGGGCTGCCCAGATGAATGCGAGGACACCCTTAGGGTTGTCGCATGACTGATTCCGTTGACTTCTGGTTTGACCCGTCGTGCCCGTGGGCCTGGATGACCTCGCGGTGGGTCGACGAGGTGGCCCGTCAGCGCGACCTTGACGTGACCTGGCATGTGATGAGCCTGGCCGTGCTCAACGAGGACAAGGATGTCAGCGATGAATACAAGGCGTTCTTCCCTCGCGCACTGAAGTACACCCGTCTGGTGACGGCCGCACAGCAGCTGCACGGCCAGGAGATCGTCAAACCGCTCTACGATGCGCTTGGCACTCGCATCCACCCCGGCGACAATACGAACCCCGACGAGGTGATTCCTGCGGCGCTCGCCGAAGTCGGTCTGCCTGAGAGTTTTGCCGCATACGCGGACAGCGACGAGTTCGATGCAGAGATGCGCGCGAGCCACTTCGAGGGCATCAACAAAGTGGGTCAGGACGTCGGAACCCCGGTGATCGCTGTCAATGGCGTCGCATTCTTCGGCCCTGTCATTTCGCCGGCACCGAAGGGCGAGGAAGCCGTCAAGCTCTGGGACGGCGTCGTCGCCGTGGCCAGCTACGACGGATTCTTCGAGATCAAGCGCACGCGCACCAGAGGGCCGATCTTCAACTGAGTGCCAAAACAGCGGATGAGTGCTGAATAGACTGTTTTCATGCGCATCCATATCGCCACCGACCACGCCGGACTGGATTTCAGCCAGTACTTGATCACCCACCTCACTGAGGCAGGTCACGATGTGATCGACCACGGTCCGACGAGCTATGACGCACTCGATGACTACCCGGCGTTCTGCATCAACGCGGCGCAGGCAGTGGTGAACGATCAGGCTGAGGGCGTTCAGGCGCTTGGCGTCGTCTTCGGCGGTTCGGGCAACGGCGAGCAGATCGCAGCGAACAAGGTCGCCGGCGCTCGCGCCGCCCTGGTCTGGAACCTGAGCACCGCAACGCTGGCCCGCGAACACAACGATGCCAACGTCATCTCGATCGGCGCCCGTCAGCACAGCATCGAGGAGGCCACGAGCTTCATCGATGCATTCATCAACGAACCGTTCTCCGGGGACGAGCGTCACGCGCGTCGCATTGCCCAGCTCGCCGAGTACGAACTCACCGGCGACATCGCAGGCAAAGGCGTCGACCACTAGCCGTGCCTGAGGGACATTCGGTTCATCGCATCGCCCGTCAGTTTGCCCGCAACTTCGTGGGCCAACGGGTCGCTCTTTCCTCGCCTCAGGGCCGCTTCGCTGCGGGCGCTGCCGAACTCGATGGTCATGTGATGACAGACGCCAAAGCTGTCGGCAAGCAGATGTTCCTTGAATTCGACAACGGGCTGTGGTTGCGCGTGCACCTCGGCCTCTACGGCGCCTGGGATTTTGCCGGCGAAATACAGATGGATGCGACGATCGCGTCGGCGAATGGCCGTATGGGGCAGACCAACCAGCGCGGAACCGATATGGCGTTGGACACTGACCCGGTGTTCGATACAGACGGCGAGAACTCGATGCACAGCATTGGTGCGCCTCGGCGTACCAGGGTACGGATGTCGGAGCAGGAGAAAGAAACGGGGGAGATCGGTACGTTCCCGCCCGAGCCTGTTGGCCAGGTGCGGGTACGTCTGCTCACGGACACCGTCTGCGCGGACCTCCGCGGTCCGACCGCCTGTGAAGTGCTGACGCCCGACCAGGTCGATGCCGTGCTGGCCAGACTTGGACCGGATCCCTTGCTTGACTCAAGCAAGGCGGCCGAAGACAGATTCACGACGATGGTGCGCAAGAAGAACACGCCCATCGGTCTTCTGCTGATGGACCAGTCGGTCGTCAGCGGAATCGGCAATGTGTATCGAGCCGAGATGTTGTATCGGGCCAGGATCAATCCGTATACGCCAGGAAAGCTGCTGCCGGAAGAAACTGTCAGAGGACTCTGGCGCGACTGGGCGCACCTGCTCGAAATCGGTGTCACCACCGGCCAGATGATGACCATGGACCAGCTGTCGCCAGACGACTACGTCAAGGCAATGGCCAGCCGTGCTGACAGGCACTGGGTGTACAAGCGCGAAGGCCTGCCCTGCCGCGTCTGTGGAGTGCACATCACACTCGAAGAAATGGGCGCCCGCAAGCTGTACTGGTGCCCGAACTGCCAGAAGTAGCATGAGTGCCATGACGCTTGTTCTGCGCGACGCTCGACTGCCGGGCAGCGATGACGTCACCGATATTGAGATCCTGACAGCAGCGGATGGCACAGCAACCCTCGGACGCATGGGGTACCTCGGTCCTGGCAGCGCCGGTACCGACGAGCTTGATCTCTGCGGACGCTTCGTCGTCCCCGGCCTCTGGGACAATCACGTGCACTTCACCCAGTGGGCGCAGACATCCAGGCGTCTGAATGTCTCGTTGGCGACGTCAGCCGCCGAGACTGCTGCGCTGGTCGCCCGGCGTCTCGGCTCACAAACAGCACGTGCGGCGATCAATACTGAGACACTTGTCGGCTTCGGATTCCGCGATGGCCTCTGGCCTGATGTGCCGTCACGGGCAGTGCTCGATGCCGCGTCTGGGTCGGTTCCGGTTGTACTGATCAGCGGTGACCTGCACTGCTGCTGGCTGAACTCGGCAGCCCTTGCCCAGCGCGGGTATGGCGATCATCTCACCGGCCTGTTGCGAGAGGCCGCGGCATTCGCTGTAGTCGAAGAGCTGGGGCTCGTGGCAGAGGACGTGATGGACGGCTGGGTTGCCGACGCTGCGCAGGCTGCTGCGGCGCGCGGTGTCGTCGGCATAGTCGACATGGAAATGACCTGGAACCGTGACGACTGGGCGCGTCGTATCGCCGCGGGTAACACGGCGCTCAGAGTTGAGTTCGGTGTCTACAGCCAGGATCTCGACAGGGCGATCGCCATGGAACTCACGTCAGGCGCGATCGTCGACGGCACCGATGGCCTGCTCTCCGTCGGCCCGTACAAGGTCATCACCGATGGATCGTTGAACACCCGGACTGCGTATTGCTTCGATGAATACCCGGGGCTGGCCGGGCTGCCGGGGTCGCACGGGTTGCTCACCGTGCCGACGGACGAGCTCGTCAGCTGGATGCGGAAGGCCAGTGTCGCCGGCCTCAGGCCTGCAGTGCATGCGATCGGTGACCACGCGAACACTCTCGCCCTTGATGCCTTCGCAGCGGTGGGTTGTGGCGGCAGCATCGAGCACGCGCAGTTGTTGACCAGCACGGACATCGTCCGGTTCGCTGAGCTCGGGGTCGTGGCCAGCATGCAACCCGAGCATGCGATGGATGACAGGGATGTCGCAGACGTGTTCTGGGCGGGCCGTACCGAGCGCGCATTCATGCTCGCCAGCCTGCAGGAAGCAGGGGTCGAGCTTGCGCTCGGCTCTGACGCCCCTGTCGCGCCGCTTGATCCGTGGGTGAGCATTGCAGCGGCTGTCGGGCGCAGCCGGGATGACCGCGAGCCGTGGCACCTCGAGCAGGCGATCTCGCGGCAGGCAGCGCTGGCCGCCAGCGCGCGGGGTCGACATGCGGTGTCGAGTGGGGAGGTCGCCGATCTGGTTGTCTGTGAGATCGACCCTTACGTGGCATCCGTTTCGGATCTTCGGCAGATGCCGGTGGCCGCCACCATGTTGAATGGCCGGTTCACGTACTCCCGGCTCTAGCGTGTGACGGACGCGGGGGTTTACCCCCGGTCGTTTTCGGATGCGCACCCCATGCTGTTGATCGCTCCGCGCGGCGACACTGGATACAGGTCACAACACGTAGGAGAACTGATTTCATGAATACGTCATCGATGGATATGCCCATACGGCGGAGGGGATACGGCTCGCTGTGGGCAGGGGTGCCGCGCGAACTCGGATTCTTGCTTCTCACTCTCCCCGTTGTGATCGTTTCGTTCACCGTTCTTGTCACGCTCTTCAGCCTGGGTGCCGGGCTGGTCGCGCTCTTTGTTGGCCTGTTCGTCATCGTTGGCGCGCTCTACGCTGCCAGGGGGTTCGGCGCGTTCGAACTGACGCGGCTGCGCCTGGCCGGGCAGCCGCCTATCCAGGAGCCACGATGGAATCCCCGCAACGAGCCGGCCTCTGCGCTCCGTACTCTTCTCGGGCCCCTCGTCAACGGCCACTACTGGCTGTATCTGCTGCACGGCATGGTCGTGAATTTCACCGTGGGTCTGCTGACGTGGTGCGTCACGGTCGTCTGGGTGGCTGCTGGTCTCGGGGGAGTGACGTATTGGATCTGGGGATGGGTCACCTCGGGCAATACCGGTGCGAACCTGCACGAGCTCATTCTCAACTGGCTAGCGCCAGGCACGGTGCTGCCTGTCGATTCGCAGACGGCCGAGATCATCCTTCAGTTCCTGCTGGGCGTCGTGTTCCTGTTGACGTTGCCGCTGGTCACACACCTGTTCGTGCTGCTGCACAACGCCATCGCACGGGGGATGCTCGGGGCCTGGCCATCTGAGGCATTGCAGCAGGAAGTCGCCGATCTCTCGGCATCCCGTGGGGCAGCCGTCGCGGCCGAGAACCAGTCGCTTCGTCGCCTTGAGCGCGACATCCACGATGGTCCGCAGCAGCGGCTGGTGCGGATGCAGATGGATCTGGCCAGTGCCGAGCGCAAGCTCGACGCCGATCCGGAGGCCGCGAAGATACTCATCGACGAAGCGCGCGCCCAGGCCAGCGAGACGCTCGAAGAACTCCGTGCGCTCTCTCGTGGGCTGGTTCCGCCGATCCTTCAGGACCGCGGACTCGTCGCCGGGCTCGAGTCGCTCGCCGCGCGGAGCACGATTCCGGTGCAGATCGAGATGCACCTCGACCACACACAGGAGCTTCCGTCTGAGATCGAACGCAGTGCCTACTTCATCACGTCCGAGTTTCTGACGAATGCGGCCAAGCACTCGAACGCAACGCTGGTGCGTCTGCACGCAGCGCTCAGACGAGCAACAGACGGTACGAGCTGGCTCGATATCTGGGTGATCGACAATGGCAACGGTGGCGTCAACGTCACCGATGGTCATGGGCTTGCGGGACTTGACGAGCGTTTGCGTGGACTTCGCGGCATCCTGAGTGTCGACAGCACCCCCGCCGGGACCACGATGGGTGCTCACATCCCGCTGCCGGCAGCAGCTTCGGCACTGCAGCAGAGTCCGGTACTGGGCGAGAGCACGGCCCCCGTATCCTGAATGCATGACTGACGCTGTACCTGCTGCACGACCGCTTCGACTCGTCCTCGCCGAGGATTCCGTCTTGCTCCGCGAGGGGCTGGTACGACTCTTCGACGAGGCCGGGTTCGAGACGGTTGCAGCGTACGGCGATGCGGTGGGGCTCCTCGCGGAGATCGAGGCGCTGAAGCCCGACCTGGCGATTCTGGACGTGCGGATGCCACCGACGTTTCGTGACGAAGGCATCCAGGCGGCACTTGAGCTGCGAAAGCGGATGCCGGCCATCGGCATCCTGCTGCTCAGCCAGTATGTCGAGGGCACTTATGCCCACGAGCTGCTTTCTGCAGGAGAGGGCGGACTCGGTTACCTGCTGAAAGATCGCGTCGCATCGCTTGATGAGCTGCAGGACGCCGTTGCACGTGTGAGCGCAGGCGGAACAGTGCTCGACCCTCAGGTCGTCAAAGAATTGCTCGCCAGGCGCACTGATCCGCTGCGCGCATTGACGCCCAGGGAACGGGACGTGCTGGGCCTCATGGCCGAGGGACGCACCAACGCCGGTATTTCTGAGGAGCTGACTATCGGTGTTGGGGCAGTCGAGAAGAACGTAACTGCCATCTTTCAGAAGCTCAACCTTGAGGATTCGGGAACGGATCACCGTCGGGTGCTTGCCGTGCTGACGTTCCTGCAGCGCTAATTCTGTCGATGATGACGCCGACGGCCAGCGCGATTCCCACGCCGAGTGCAGCCCCCAGTACTGGCTGGTCCCGCACCCAGTGCCCGGCGAGCATTCCTATGAGAACCGAGTAGATCGCCCAGCAGCCGCCGGCCAGAACGGTAAGCGGCCAGAACCTGCGATACGAAAATCGGATGGCGCCCGCGGTCATGTTCACGGCGATGCGGCCAATGGGAATGTAGCGGGCGATGAGCAGCATCGTCGTTGCCCGCCTGTGCAACCCGCGTCTGGCCCAAGCGAAAGCGGTCAGCGCGCGACGGTGTCGCATCCAGCAAAAACGTTCGGTGCCGATCGTGCGCCCGAGCCAATACGCGATGTTGTCACCGACTGCGGCGCCGAGTGCCGCCAGCACGACGATGACGATGGGGTTGGGGGCTCCGGTGCTTACGCCGATCGCAGCCGCGACGACGACGATGCTCTCGCTGGGGACAGGCGGAAAGAACCCGTCCACCACGACGATGACGAAGACCACGAGATAGACCCAGGGGGAGTTCACTGTAGTAAGCAGAAAGTCCGAGAGCATGTCCATGCGAGCTGATCGATTCAGTTGGTTGTGGCGTCAGTACAGCGAATTCGTCGCCATTTCAGGCTAGAAGAGTGCGGGGAATTCGGCATCACTCCCGGGTTGTTCGACCGTCATCCGCGAGGATGACTGCGGGGAGTTGGCGGTAGCGCCACCAGGTTGATCGAGGAAGACGTCACAGGCGAAGCGCCGGAAATGTTCGCGCTGAGCGAAAAGCACAGCGAGGAATAAAACGAATGCAGAGATCGCCGTCGTCGAGTCACCTGACAGGTTCGACCTCATACCGGCGTATCGTCTCGCGCCCCCAGACACGAAAGAGATCACCCATGCACAACGGGTGTAAACGAGGGTCGGCACGCCCGGAATGCAAAAAGGACCGGCCACATGGCCGATCCTTTTTGCTGAATATTTTTCTGAGGGGCTGACGAGAATCGAACTCGCATCATCTGTTTGGAAGACAGAGGCTTTACCACTAAGCTACAGCCCCGAATCCGGCGTGTTTCCGCCGGGATTTCGTATTCAGTTATTGGTCACTCTCGCGCAAAGCACGGGATTGATGGGTACGCGTAGTCAGTGTGAAAGACAGAGGGTCTACCATTGACCTACATCCCCAAGCCCGTGTTCGCTGGGCACTCGAATAGCGTAGTACATGTTTGAGTGACCGATGTGCACCATCGATGTGACAGCTCGATGAAAGGCGTCGGTGACATCAGGCGTCCGATCCTGTGCAGTAGACTGACCGAGGTCAATCTGCGAGCTAGGTGAAAATCTGGGCATCGTGATTGATCAACCGGGTTGAAAGTAATGCCCGGGGCGTAGCTCAGCTTGGTAGAGCGCTCGGTTTGGGACCGAGAGGTCGCAGGTTCGAATCCTGTCGCCCCGACCATTTACCCCAGAACATCGTTCAATAACAGGAGATCCCTACGTGAAGTCCACGATCGAAAAGCTGAGCCCGACCCGCGCCAAGCTCACCATCACGGTGACGGCCGATGAACTCAAGCCGAGCATCACCCACGCATACGGCCACATCGCCGAGCAGATGAACATCCCCGGCTTCCGTAAGGGCAAGATCCCGCCGGCACTTGTCGACCAGCGCGTTGGCAAGATGGCCGTTCTCGAGCACGCTGTCAACGAAGGCCTTGACGGTTTCTACCGCGCAGCCGTTGAAGAGAACAAGCTCCGCCCGCTCGGTCGTCCGTCGGCCGACATCGTTGAATGGCCGAGCGACAAGGACTTCTCCGGAGACCTGCTGCTCTCGATCGAGGTTGACGTTCGCCCCGAGATCGAGCTGCCCTCCTACGAAGGCCTCAAGCTGACCGTCGACGCCGTTGAGGTGTCAGACGAAGAGGTCGCCGAAGAGCTCGACAAGCTTCGTAGCCGCTTCGGTACACTCGTCACCGTCGACCGCCCGGCCACCACTGGTGACTTCGTGCAGATCGACCTGAACGCGTCGATCAAGGGCGTCGAGGTCGACACCGCCAGCGGCATCTCATACGAGGTTGGCTCAGGCGACCTGATCCAGGGCATCGACGAAGCCCTCGAGTCACTCACCGCCGGCGAGACCACCACCTTCAACTCCGACCTTCTCGGTGGAGACCACGAGGGCGAGACTGCAGAGATCACCGTCACGGTGACCGCAGTCAAGGAGCGCGAGCTTCCCCCGCTCGACGATGACTTCGCTCAGATCGCCAGCGAGTTTGACACCGTCGAAGAGCTGAAGAACAGCCTCAAGACTCAGGTCGAGCGTTCCAAGGTCTTCGGCCAGGGCAGCCAGGCTCGTGAACTGCTCCTCGACCAGCTTCTTGAGGCCGTTGAGGTCCCGATCCCTGAAGCGATCATCGAAGACGAAGTTCACCGTCACCTCGAGGGCGAGAACCGCCTCGAAGACGCTGAGCACCGTGCAGAGGTCACCGAGTCGAGCGAGAAGACGTTCCGTCAGCAGATCCTGCTCGACACCATCGCTGAGGCAGAGAAGGTCCAGGTCAGCCAGGACGAACTGACCCAGTACCTGATCCAGGGCGCAGCCCAGTACGGCATGGACCCGAGCGAATTCGTTCAGGCGCTGTCGTCCAACGGCCAGATCCCATCGATGGTTGCTGAAGTTGCTCGCAACAAGGCACTCGCCATTGCCCTCGGCAAGGCAGAGGTCGTTGACTCCAACGGCGACAAGGTTGACCTCGCTGAGTTCACCGCTGTCGTTGCCAACGACGAAGCCGCTGCAGACGCTGAGGCAGACGACGCTGAAGAGGCACCGGCTGAGGCCGAGGCTGCTGAAGCAGAGGCAAAGCCGAAGAAGAAGGCTGCAGCCAAGAAGTAATTTTCACCTGCATTGCATAAAGGGCCGGATGTCGATGACATCCGGCCCTTTTGCCTTGTTTGCACCTCCCGCAATCTGCCGAGGGCGAACACGCCGGTTCTGGCGCGTTAGCTCCGATAGATTCAATTTCAAGCGATAACTGAAACGGAGCACGACATGGCCGACCAGACACCTACACCCGGTGTTTTTGACCGACTGCTGAAGGACCGCATCATCTGGCTCGGCTCAGAGGTCCGTGACGACAACGCCAACGAGATCTGTGCAAAGATCCTGCTGCTTGCCGCAGAGGATTCTGAGCGGGATATCTTCCTGTACGTCAACTCACCAGGTGGCTCGATCACAGCAGGCATGGCAATTTACGACACGATGAAGTTCGTGCCGAACGACATCGTGACCGTGGGCATTGGCCTTGCGGCATCCATGGGCCAGTTCCTGCTGTCCTCTGGCACGAAGGGCAAGCGGTACATCACGCCTAATGCCCGCGTCCTCCTGCACCAGCCATCAGGCGGATTCGGCGGCACTGCAGCCGACATCCAGACTCAGGCCAAGGTCATCCTTGACATGAAGAAGCGGATGGCTGAGCTCACGGCAGAGCAGACCGGCAAGTCGGTCGAGCAGATCCTCATCGACAACGACCGCGACAACTGGTTCACTGCCCAGGAGGCTCTGGACTACGGTTTCGTTGACCACCTGCGCGAGTTTGCGTCGGAAGTGGTCGGCGGCGGCGGCACCGACGACTCAGTGAACAAGAAGTAGAACGGGCAGTACACAGACATGGAATTCACGAATTTTGGTCACCAGGCTGGCGGACGCGCACCGCAGGCGCCAGAGGCTCGTTACATCCTCCCTACGTTCGAAGAGCGCACGGCATACGGCTACAAGCGCCAGGACCCGTACGCCAAGCTCTTCGAAGACCGCATCATCTTCCTCGGCGTGCAGATCGATGACGCATCCGCTGATGACGTCATGGCGCAGCTCCTCGTTCTTGAGAGCCAGGACCCCGACCGTGACATCGTCATGTACATCAACTCACCGGGTGGCTCGTTCACCGCGATGACGGCGATCTACGACACGATGCAGTACATCCGTCCGCACATCCAGACGGTCTGCCTCGGCCAGGCGGCATCAGCCGCCGCGGTCATCCTCGCCGGAGGTACCCCGGGTAAGCGCCTTGCGCTCCCGAACGCCCGCATCCTCATCCACCAGCCCTCAGCCGGTGGCCAGGGCGGCGGACAGGCATCCGACATCGAGATCCAGGCCGCTGAGATCCAGAGGATGCGCGAGTGGCTGGAAGAGACGATCTCCCACCACTCGAACCGCACCCCTGAGCAGGTTCACAAGGACATCGACCGCGACAAGATTCTCGGTGCATCCGAGGCACTTGAGTACGGCCTGATCGACCAGATCCTGACCTCACGCAAGAACGTTCCGACGCTCGTTAAGTAACGACACGTCACAACACAGAGACGTAACCCTATGGGCGCGGCGGATGAGTGGCTGACTGACAGTCGCCTTATCCGCCGCGTTTCTGTGTCTCGCGAACGCGAGGTCGACAGGGCAGTCTGGCCTGCGACGCTTCCCGCGGTGCAGAGCGTCATCGACGAGGGTTTCGACCTGGGCGCAGGCGTCACATTTCTGGTTGGTGAGAACGGCAGCGGTAAGTCGACGATCATCGAAGCCGTCGCCGCAGCTGTCGGACTCCCCGCAGAAGGCGGCACTCTGAACGGCGGTCAGACCACAAGGCAGAGTGAATCTCCGCTGGTCGACTGGCTTGATGTCGAGCGTGGGGCTGCGCGGCATGCGTCATGGGGATTTTTCTGCGCGCTGAGACGATGCACGGGTACTACAGCTATCTGGAGTCGCTCGACGGCAGCCCGGATGCCGACCTGCACGAGCTCAGTCACGGGGAGTCATTTCTCGAACTGCTCGATCGCAAGGCGAGCAAGCGTGGCTTCTACGTTCTCGACGAGCCGGAAGCCGCTCTATCGTTCACGTCGACTCTCAGCGTGGTGCGGGCGCTGTCGCTCCTGGCGGACAACGGCTCCCAGATCCTCTGTGCCACGCACTCACCCGTACTGGCCTCGCTGCCGGGAGCTCGCATCCTGGAACTCGGTGATTGGGGGATTCGAGAGTCTTCGTGGGAAGATCTGCAGATCGTTGGGGAGTGGCGTTCATTCCTTGTTGCACCCGAACGCTATCTGAATCGACTGCTGGAATGACGTTCGCCTGTCGCTGCGCAATGTTGTCTGTCGTACCAGCTAGGCTCAAATACAGCGACACCCACGAAGGAGGCTGACAGATGGCACGAATAGGCGAAAGCGCCGACCTGTTGAAATGCTCCTTCTGCGGGAAGAGCCAGAAGCAGGTGCAGCAGCTCATTGCCGGTCCCGGCGTGTACATCTGCGACGAGTGCGTCGAGTTGTGCAACGAGATCATCGAGGAGCGCCTCGCAGAAGCGGGCGAAGAAGAGGGCTCGAGCGAATTTGACCTGCCCAAGCCCAAAGAGATCTTTGGTTTCCTTGAGGAGTACGTCATCGGCCAGGAGGCCGCCAAGCGTGCACTCGCCGTTGCTGTCTACAACCACTACAAGCGTGTTCGTGCCCGCAGCACCCTCACCGCTGCCGAAGCGATGCACGACGATGTCGAGATCGCCAAGTCGAACATCCTGCTGATCGGCCCGACCGGCTGTGGCAAGACCTACCTCGCTCAGACTCTGGCCAAGCGCCTCAACGTACCGTTCGCCGTAGCGGATGCCACGGCCCTCACCGAGGCCGGGTATGTCGGTGAAGACGTCGAAAATATTCTTCTGAAGCTCATCCAGGCCGCTGACTATGACGTCAAGCGTGCCGAGACGGGCATCATCTATATCGACGAGATTGACAAGATCGCCCGCAAGGCGGAGAACCCGTCGATCACTCGCGATGTGTCTGGCGAGGGTGTGCAGCAGGCGCTGCTCAAGATCCTCGAAGGCACAGTCGCCTCGGTACCCCCGCAGGGCGGGCGCAAGCACCCGCACCAAGAATTCATCCAGATCGACACGACGAACGTACTGTTCATCGTTGCCGGTGCATTTGCCGGGCTCGAAGAGATCATCTCGTCACGTGCGGGCAAAAAGGGCATCGGCTTCGGTGCCCCGCTGCACAGCAAGGGCGACGACGAAAACCTGTTCAGCGAGGTTCTGCCTGAAGACCTGCACAAGTTCGGGCTGATCCCCGAATTCATCGGCCGGCTTCCGGTCGTGACGACTGTCACGCAGCTCGACCAGGTCGCGCTTATGCAGATTCTCACGGTGCCGAAGAACGCCCTGGTGCGCCAGTACCAGCGCATGTTCGAACTCGACGGTGTCGAGCTCGACTTCGAACAGCCGGCCCTTGAAGCAATTGCAGACCTGGCGGTGCTTCGTAAGACGGGCGCCAGAGGCCTGCGGGCGATCATGGAAGAAGTGCTCGGCCCGATCATGTTCGAGGTGCCGTCAAGCAGCGAGGTTGCCCGCGTCGTTGTGACCCGAGAAGCCGTGCTCGAGAATGCTGCCCCGACCATCGTGCTTCACGCCGAGCGTCGCGAAGAGAAGTCCGCATAACCCATCATTCAGCCGATCACCGCTGGCATCGTCGCCGCGATAACGGGTTTCGCCAGTTCGTTCGTTCTGGTCATCGCCGGGCTTCACGCTGTCGGAGCGAATGATGCCCAAGCGGCATCCGGGCTGTTGACGCTGTGCCTGCTTGTCGGAATCGTCTGCATCGCGCTGCCGCTGGTCTTCAGGATTCCGCTGTCCTTCGCGTGGTCGACGCCGGGTGCAGCATTGCTGGTTGCGGCCGGCGGCAGCACCAACAACTTCGGCGCTGCCGTCGGAGCATTTATGGTCTGCGGCGTGCTCATCGTGCTCAGCGGCCTCTGGCCGGCGCTTGGGCGTGCGATCACGAGCATCCCCAAGCCCCTCGCGAGTGCGATGCTCGCCGGCATCCTGTTTCCCATCTGCCTCGCCCCCGTGACGGCTGCCGTCGAGCAGCCGCTACTGGCCATTCCCGTCATCGTCGTGTGGCTGGTGCTGTTTCGGCTGGCGCCGAGGTGGGCAGTGCCCGCGGCAATGCTTGTCGCAGCGATCGGTATCGCCTTGACTGCAGGAACAGACTGGCTGAGCGCAAGCTCCTCACAGCCAGCTTTGGTCTTCACCGCTCCGGTCTTCGATCCGCTTGTCATCGTCAGCCTCGGTATCCCGCTGTTCATCGTGACGATGGCGGGCCAGAACGTTCCCGGTTTCGTGGTGATGTCGACCTTCGGGTACCGGGCTCCTCCGCGTGCGGTGCTGGTGAGCTCTGGCGTGGCAACAGCTGCCGGATCGGTCTTCGGCGCACACAGCATCAACCTGGCAGCGATCACGGCAGCGCTGATGGCGAGCCCGGAGGCGCATCCAGACAAGGACAAGCGCTGGATCGCGACAGTCTCGTCTGGCGTCGCCTACCTGCTGATCGGGCTGGGGGCCGGGTTTGCCGCTGCCCTCGTGTCTGCCTCCCCGCCGATCCTCATCACCGCCGTCGCTGGCCTTGCACTGCTCGGAGCGCTGGTGACCAGCGTGACGGGTGCGCTGGAAGACCCCGCACACCGCATCACTGCCATTGTCACGTTCCTGGTCACGGCATCCGGTGTGTCGATCATCGGCATTGGGTCGGCGTTCTGGGGTCTCGTCATCGGCGGCGTCCTCATGCTGTGGCTGGGTTGGAAACGCCCCGTACGCGCTTAGCCGACTTTCTGGCTGTAGCCTCGACTCATGCCTGACTTTCCAGACCCTGTTGACTCTCCCCAGCGCGACGAATACATGCATGGTCACCACGAGAGCGTGCTGCGTTCGCACGCCTGGCGCACCGTCGAGAATTCAGCGGCCTACCTGATCCCTGAGCTTGCCGCCGGTCTCGCCGTGCTTGACGTCGGGAGCGGTCCTGGAACGATCACAATCGACCTCGCGCGCAGGGTTGCGCCCGGATTCGTCACGGGTGTTGACGCCTCTGCCGATATCGTTCTGCAGGCGAGTGCCCTCGCGCACGACGAGGGCATCCACAATGTGAGCTTCCACGTCGGCGACGTCTATTCGCTGGATTTTGATGACAACACCTTCGACATCGTTCACGCGCACCAGGTGCTGCAGCACCTGGCCAACCCGGTAGCCGCGCTCAAAGAGATCAAGCGAGTGCTGAAGCCTGGCGGTCTGCTCGCCGCTCGCGACGTCGACTACGGCGGAGTCGTCTGGTACCCGGAGCTGCCCGGATTGGCATCCTGGATGAAGGTCTACCGCGAGGTCGCCTTCTGGAACGGGGGAACGCCGGATGCCGGTCGCGCCCTCAAGGCGTGGGCGCACCTGGCCGGATTCACCGGAGTGGTGAGCAGCGCATCGATGTGGTGCTTCGCATCAGACGCCGAACGTGAATGGTGGGGCGAGTCATGGGCAGCCAGGGCTACTGAATCGAGTTTCGCGGCCCACGCGATTGAATCGGGTTCTGCGACGCTGGCAGACCTACGCGAAATGTCTGCCGCGTGGCTGGGCTGGGCAGGTAACCCCGATGGCTGGATGGGCATGCCGCACGGAGAGATTCTCGCCCGCCTCGCCCTCTAATGCCTGGCGTGAATACGACTGGCGTGACTCTGACGGACCGTGTGAATGCCTGTCATTGATCGAGTGAACCACTGGGCTATGGTGAAGCCCGATGCGACGGCTGTCGTCGTCGGAACAGACTCTCTGACGTACGGCGAGCTTCAGACCCTGGCGACCGAGCGACTCCGTGGCACGGCGGGTGACACCCTGACCATGCTGTGCCAGCCGAACGGCACCGATGTGGCCGTCGGTTTCATGGCTGCTGTGGCGGGGACGGGGCGATGCGCAGTGCTTGATCCTCTTTGGCCAGGCGCGCAGCGTGACGAGATCGTTGATCGACTACGCCGCCTCGATGCTGCCGACCGCGATGCTGCCGAGCGCGATGCAGCCGATGGAGAGGCAGCCGATGGAGAGGCCATCGAGCGCGTGTTTGCTGACGGCCCCGGTGAGTCGGTATTCCTCTACGGACTGACCTCCGGGACCACATCGGTACCCAAGTGCTTCACCCGGACGCGAGCATCCTGGCAGCTCGCCTGCGCAGCCAGCACCGATTACTTCGGCGTGACTGAGCGGGAGCGCACCCTGGTTCCCGGCCCGCTCTCGGCCAGCCTGAGCCTGTATGCACTGACCGAGTCGTTATACGCCGGTGCGGCCATCCATGCCCTGTCTGTCTTCGATGTCGGAGCCGCTATCGACACCATCGTTCAGCACAGCATCACGCGGCTTGTCGCCGTGCCCGCTGCCCTGCGACTAATCGTCGAACGCGGTCAGGCTGCCGACGTCGACGGGAGTTCGATTAGCAGCGTTGTCAGTGCAGGTGCAGCGCTCGACGCCCGCACCCTCGCCGTTATCAGGCAGTGGATCCCCGGGGCAACCGTGTACCAGTACTACGGCGCTGCCGAGCTGAACTTTGTCTCCGCCGAGGTACTCGGAGATGTTGAGCGCGATGCCACAGCAGTCGGCGCTGCATTTCCCGGGGTGGAGATCAGCATCAGGGACAACGAAGGCAACGAGGTTTCCAGCGGCGTATCCGGTGAAATCTTCGTACGCAGCGCTTTGGTCAGCAATGGGTACAGCTGGGGCGACGATGGGCGCGCGTTCCGTCGCGAGGGGGACTGGTGCACCGTCGGTGACCTCGGCACTCTCGATGCCGATAGGATCCTGCACCACCTCGGACGTGGCTCAGACATGATCGTGACCTCGGGGCACAACGTCTACCCGCACGAGGTTGAAGCAACGATCTCGCGGATGCCAGGGGTCGATCAGGTGGTCGTGACGGGCACGCCTGACCCGCGCAGGGGCAGGCGTGTCGTTGCCGCGATCCTCGGCGACAACGACCTCTGCGCCGACGAGCTTCGCGGTGCTGTTGCCCAGAAACTTGCAGGGCCCAAGCGCCCGAGAACATACCTGCGACTGAAGGAGCTGCCCCTCACCCCTGCGGGTAAGGTCAGTCGTCGCTTGCTTGAACAGTGGATCGTTGAAGGAGACGCCCGTGTCAGACCCCTTGGCTGAGGACGGTTCCGGGATCGAGTCCCGCGTTGATCTCCGTAGAATTCCGGTGGTGATCCTTGGGCGTCGCACGGCCTTCGGACGCAAGAATGGATCATTGCGCAGCGTCCGTGCCGAACACCTTCTTGCCCCTGTGCTGCGCGCCCTGGTTGATGACTCGGGCATCCAGGCTGATGAGATCGACGACGTCATCATCGGTAACGCCGTCGGCGGTGGTGGCAACGTGGCGAGACTGGCTGCCCTCGACGGCGGCCTTCCGGTGAGCGTGCCAGGCCTGACCATTGACCGGCAGTGTGGGTCAGGGCTCGAAGCGATCGTGCTTGCCTGCCGACTGATAGCCGCAGGTGCCGGCAGCCTGTATCTGGCAGGCGGCGTCGACAGCTGCAGCACAGCGCCCCTCCGCGCCCATCGGCTCTCATCGACTCCTGAGCAGCCCGATTTCTATACGCGCGCCCAATTCTCACCGGACTCAATTGGAGACCCTGACATGGGTGTCGCTGCCGAGAACGTGGCTGCCCGGTATTTGATCGACCGAGATCGTCAGGATAGGTTCGCTGCGCAGAGCCATCGGCGGTCTCTCGCCGCACGGGCCGCGGGGGAGTTCGACACCGAAATCGTGCCCATCCAGACAGGCCAGGCGCTGGTCGAGACCGACGAAGGGCCGCGCGCCTCACTGGTTGAAGCAACACTCAGGCGTTTTCCCCCGGTGTTCGCGGCACACGGCACGGTCACCGCAGGCAATTCCTGCGCGGATGCCGACGGTGCGGTTGCCGTCATCGTGACGAGCCTGGCCAAGGCGAGGGAGGTCGGGTTCACCCGTTCGCTCCGCTTCGTTGACAGCGCTGCCGCTGGTGTCAACCCGCACTATCTGGGTGTCGCCGGTGCCGTGGCGACTGCCGAATTGCTCGAGCGCACGGAGATCACGGCGGGTGACCTGGCGCGAACCGAGTACACCGAAGCGTTCGCTGCGCAGGTGTTGGCCTCATGCGACCTGATGGGACTCGACGAGAACGACATCAACCTGCAGGGCGGAGCGCTGGCAGTCGGGCATCCGTTTGGAGCGTCGGGTGCCCTGCTCGTGCTGCGACTGCTGCAGCAGAGCGCTGCGACAGGAGCCGATGGTGACCTCGGGCTCGCCGCGCTCAGTATCGCCGGCGGCCTGGGAGTGTCGTCACTCTGGCAGTGGGGCGAAAGCTAGATAGCTTTCGTCCCACTGACGGAGTAGTTAATCGTTAGATCCAGTCGTCGTCATCGTCGTTATCGACGAGGACGGGCTGGGTGATGGTGGCGCTGTCATCCTTCTTGCTATAGCGGATGACGGTTCCATCGTCGAGTTCGATGACGGGACTGCCTTCCAGCCAGGTCAGCGTCCATCGCCAGGCCGATGTGTCAGTGTCGCCAGCGGCGAGCTCTTCTTCAACGGCATGCAGCGCGATTTCAACGACCTCGGGCAGGTCGGACGGCGCAGTGCCACCGAGCGGCCAACGGCTACCAAGTTGCATTGTTCCTAGACTTCCTGCTCGTAGGTGACCCATTCGGTGCGGGTCGCGATGTCGTCGTACAGGCGCTGGGCCGCTTCATTGTCTGCAGCCGTGAGCCACTGCACCTGGTGCAGGTGGTGCGCCTTGGCGTAGTCCTTCACGTAGGCCATCAGCTGGCGGCCGATGCCGTCGCTGCGGGAGCTCGGCACCACGTACAGGTCGTCAAGGAACAACGCCTGGTCAGCGCTCAGCGTGCGCGGGAACTCGCGGAAGTGAACGAATCCGACGAGTTCACCGTTCTCATCGACAGCAACTGCGCCGTCGAGATCGTGGTTCTTGTCGATGATCCAGCTCCAGACGCGGAGTGCCTTTTCATCGGTGAGCTCGCTCTCATAGAACTCGCTGTAGCCCTCGAAGAGTCCGAGCCAGGGGAAGAAGTCCTTGTCCCCAAGTGGACGTACGTGTACTGACATTCAGTTCTCCTCACTCTCTGACACTGTTTCAAGAACAATGTCAGTCACAGTCAGTTCATCCCCCTCAACAAATGTTAATTCGTTGATTCGACCAACTGCTCTGAGATCTTGAGCGGACTGGGCAAGCAAGCTCACCTCGTCCTGTGTACCGCTAATTACAGCAGAAACTACCGCAGACTTCTGAGAAGCTTTGGCATCAGTTTTTGCGCGTCGGATGCCCGTGAGTGCACGACTGGCCAGACCGAGCAGTGCAACGTTGCCCGTAGCGCCTGCTTCGAGGTCGGCGGCGCTGGGCCACGGCGCGGTGTGCACAGAGCCGTCATTCGACCATGACCACGCTTCTTCAGTGGCGAACGGCACGAACGGGGCGAACAAACGCAGCAGCGTCGACAGCGCGATACGGAGTGCGGCGACGGCCGAGGCCTGCGCGGCATCCTTCTCGCCGTACGCGCGCTCCTTGACCAGTTCAAGGTAGTCGTCGCAGAACGTCCAGAAGAAGCTCTCGGTGAGCTCAAGGGCGCGTGCGTGGTCGTACTTCTCAAACGCGGTGGTTGCCTGGGCAACGACCTCGCGCAGGTTGGCGAGCATGCTCGCGTCAACCGGCTCTGTGACCTGGGCGCTTGCGTCACCGTCGAAGGTGAGGATGAACTTCGACGCGTTCAGGATCTTGATCGCCAGACGGCGACCGATCTTGATCTGGGTCGGGTTCTGCGGGTCGAATGCGGCATCCGTGCCGAGGCGTGACGAGGCAGCCCAGTAGCGGACGGCGTCCGAGCCGTGCTGTTCAAGCATGCCGGCCGGCGTGACGACGTTGCCCTTGGACTTCGACATCTTCTTGCGGTCAGGGTCGACGATGAAGCCGGAGAGCGCCGCGTGCTTCCACGGGGCAACTCCGTGCTGCAGCTCTGAGCGCAGCATGGTGGAGAACAGCCAGGTGCGAATGATGTCCTGACCCTGAGGGCGCAGGGAGTACGGGAACACCAGGTTGAACAGCTCAGGGTCCCGCTCCCAGCCACCTGCAAGCTGCGGGGTGAGTGAGGAGGTAGCCCAGGTGTCCATGACGTCGACTTCGCCGACGAATCCGTTGGCGATTCCGCGCTGCGCCTCATCGAAGCCTGGTGCCGGCTCGCTTGACGGATCGACAGGCAGCATCTCGCGGGTGGCGAGGATCGGCTCGTCGAAGAGCGGGTTGCCGTCTGAATCGAGCGGGTACCAGACGGGCAGCGGTACGCCGAAGAAGCGCTGGCGAGACACGAGCCAGTCACCGGTGAGGCCGTTGACCCAGTTGTCGTAGCGCACCTTCATGAATTCGGGGTGCCACGCAAGTTCTGATCCGTGCTCGAGCAGGCGGGTGCGGAGCGCTTCGTCCTTGGCGCCGTTGCGGATGTACCACTGACGCGTTGAGACGATCTCGAGGGGCTTGTCGCCCTTTTCGAAGAACTTGACGGGGTGGACGATCGGCTTCGGCTCGCCGATCAGGTCGCCGCTGGCACGCAGCAGGTCGACCATTGTCTGCTTGGCGGAGAAGACAGTCTTGCCCACGAGCTGCTCGAAGGCGGCGGTGCCGGCCTCTGAGACGATGACCTCTGGCTTCTCAGCGATGATGCGGCCGTCGAAGCCGATGATCGCGCGGTTCGGCAGCGAAAGTTCACGCCACCAGACGACATCCGTCACGTCACCGAACGTGCAGATCATTGCGATTCCGCTGCCCTTGTCCTTCTGGGCGAGGTGATGAGCGAGGATCGGTACCTCGACGTCGAACAGCGGCGTGCGCACCGTGGTGCCGAACAGTGGTTTGAAGCGCTCGTCATCGGGGTGTGCAACGAGGGCGACACAGGCGGCGAGTAGCTCGGGACGGGTCGTCTCGATCTCGATGGTCTCGCCGTCAGGCTTGTGGAACGAGACGCGGTGGTACGCGGCAGGCTGGTCTTTGTCCTCAAGCTCGGCCTGGGCGACTGCGGTGCGGAACGTGACGTCCCAGAGGGTCGGCGCCATGGCCTGGTATGCCTCGCCGCGCTCGACGTTGCCGAGGAACGAGAGCTGCGAGGTGAACAGTGCCTCGTGGCCGATGGTGCGGTAGCTCTGCTTCCAGTCGACCGACAGGCCGAGTGTGCGCCAGAGCGCTTCGAACTGCTTCTCGTCCTCGGCGGTGAGGCGTTCGCACAGTTCGATGAAGTTACGGCGGCTGATCGGCTTCTGATCGGCGGCCTTGATGCTCTTGCCGTCTCCACCTTCGTATGGCGGAACGAATTCTCCGTCGTACGGCAGGGTCGGGTCGCAGCGCACACCGTAGTAGTTCTGCACGCGACGCTCAGTGGGCAGGCCGTTGTCGTCCCAGCCCATCGGGTAGAAGACCTTTTTGCCGTTCATGCGCTGGAAGCGGGCAACGACATCCGTGTGGGTGTACGAGAAGACGTGACCGATGTGCAGCGAGCCGGATGCCGTCGGCGGCGGCGTGTCGATCGAGTAGATCGACTCGCGCGTGGCGTTCTCACGGTCGAATCGGTAGGTGCCCTGGTCTTCCCAAACGGTTTCCCATTTGGTTTCCAACCCTTCGAGGGCGGGTTTTTCTGGGACGCGGTCGGCGGCGCTCATGATTCTCCGGTTCGTTATGTACGGCACCGTGTCGATGGTGAGGTGCCTCAAGTTTTCTCAGTCCAACTTACCGGTAGCGCGCAGTGTCGCGAAGTTGCCAGGCCAAGTGGCTAGCGCCGACGCCCGGAATTCCGCGGTGAGATCGGGGTGCTTGTCTGGACATCCGGGTGTTCAGACGGCAGCGCGTGCCGCTCACCTGCAGCCAAATGCCGCTGCTGCTTTGCCTCCCAGCTCTCAAGCAGCTGTCGTACAGACTCGAGCGCGGCCCACTCGACACACTCGGTGACCGGCTTGCCGCAGCTGCAGCGAAGCGGCTGATTCGGTTGCGGCTTGGCGTCACTCAGCTGGTGCTGGGTGCTGATGCGCCAGAGGGCAGCCATCGCTCGGTCGTAGCGCAGCAGGGCGGCATCGGTTTTGCGTTCGGCACTCTTGACCAGATCGGTTTCAAGGATCGCTCGAACCTCGGCCGACTGGGTCTGATCGAAATCGCGTGCAAGCACAGCACTGAACTGTGCAACCTGCTCCTTGGCTGCGTCAAGCTCGGCGATGAGCAACGCGATCGTCTGGTCGGCCGCCGCGGTCTGGGCAGCATGCTCGGCGAGAGCCCTTGCATACAAGTCGCTCCACAGTTGTACGTGGTCGGCGTCTCGGCGTTCAGCATGCGTGTTGCCGGTGTGGGCGACGCAGTGCGAGCAGACCACCTGATCGCTCGGGGAACTGAACACGAATTCCTGCGGGCTTCGGCAGCACCAGCACTGCACGGTGATCTTCTGGTGAAGCTGATACTGGTGGGCCACGAATACTCCTGGGTGACGGCGGGTGCGACGGCACGATTTTCACTGCGTGCTGACGCTGATCGTATCGGAGGGACGCCGTAGATTTCAGGTCGCCTCTTTTCAGGACAACCGGGGCACAGCGTCCAGAAGCTCACGCGTATACGGATGCTCGGGGTGAGCGAAGACCGTGCGGGTGTCGCCCTGCTCAACGATCCGGCCCGCCTGCATGACGGCGACGCTATCACTGACGTGCTGGATCACCCCGAGGTCATGCGAAATGAACAGCATGCTGAGCGACAACTCGCGCTGCAGGTCGGTGAGCACGTCGAGCACCTGGGCCTGAACTGTCACGTCGAGCGCCGAGACGGGTTCGTCGCAGACCAGGATGTCAGGACCGGATGCCAGTGCCCTGGCTATACTCACCCGCTGGCGTTGTCCACCGGAGAGCGTTGCGGGTCGGCGATCGAGCACCGTGCTTGCCAGTCCAACGCTGTCGAGCAGTCGACGCGCCTCCGCCAGCGTGTCAGACCGGCTGCGCAGGTTATGGTGCCGTCCGTCACCCCGCACAGCGTCGTGCAGGATGTCGCCGACCGACAGCCGTGGATCGAACGAGTCTTGCGGGTCCTGGTACACCACACCGATTCGTGCCCGGAGTGCTCGCTTGTCCCTCACCGATGCGGTACTGAACGGCCGGCCGAACAGGCGTACCTCACCGGCATCCGGTTCGGTCAATGCGAGGACGAGGCGAGCCGTCGTGGTCTTGCCTGAGCCCGACTCGCCGACAATGCCGAGCGTGCTGCCACGCTGCAGGCTGAACGAGATATCGTCGACGGCCGTTTGTCGGGTACCACCGCGCAGGACAAATGTCTTGGTGAGGCCAATGGCGTCAATGGCCGGTGAATGCTCATCGTCAGGGGGCAGCGTCGACTGCGTCGCGGTGCGGTCAGTCACGGGATGTGCTCGCGCACTCAGCCGGGTACCGCGCGGCTTGTCAACCGGAATGGCCGCGATCATGGCCTGGGTAACCGGATGCACGGGGGCCGTGAGTACCTCCGCCGTCTGGCCGATCTCCACGATTCGACCCTCGCTCATCACGGCAACGCGGTCGGCGATGCGTGCGACGACGGCCAGGTCATGGCTGACGAGCAGGACGGCGGTGCCGCGCTCCTTCAACGATTCCAGCAACTGCAGGATCTGCGCCTGTACCGTCACGTCAAGTGCCGTCGTCGGCTCATCCGCGATGAGGAGCGGCGCATCAAGGGCGATGGCGGACGCAATCAGGGCACGTTGGCGTTGGCCGCCGGAGAGTTCCCCCGACCGGTTCGCAAGCAACGACCGTGCATCCGTGCCCTGCAGCCCGACGCTAGCCGCGAGTTCTGCCACCCGAGTCTGGATACCGGCCCTGTCCAGTGACGTGTGCAGGCGCAGCGAGTCGGCGATCTCTCTGCTAATCGGACGCAGCGGGTCAAGAGAGCCGAGGGCGTCCTGCAGCACGAGCCCGACATCCGTTCCCCTTCTGGTGCGCCACGCACGTTCAGACAGCTCGAGGACTGACGACCCGCAAATCTGCAGCTCATCCGCCCGTACCCAGGCGCCTGCGCCGGCCAGTCCGAGCAGGCTTCGCGCTGTCACGCTTTTGCCAGAGCCTGATTCGCCTACTATCGCCAGGCACTCACCAGGCGCGATGCTGAACGACACCGAGTCGACGACAGCAGTGTGCGGGGCGAACCCGACGCTCAGGTTGCGTACCGAGACCACGGCGCTCGCCGCATCCCGGATTGGCGGAGCTGATGCCGGCAGGGGAGTAGTACGACTCATGCGTGTCGCATCCGTTTCTCGATGGCGCGGCCGAGCACTGTGGCCGTCACCGCTGTCAGCACGATGAACAGGCCAGGGAAGAAGCTCATCCACCAGCCCGTGGTGATGTAGGTGCGACCGGCAGAGAGCATTGCGCCCCACTCTGCGGCTGGCGGCTGAGCGCCAAGACCCAGGAATGACAGGGCAGATGCCCAGACGATGGCCTGGCCGATGCCCAGGGTGCCGAGCACGAACAGGGGAGCCAGAGTGTTGGGCAGGATGTGCCGACGCAGGATCTGCCCACGCGTGCGGCCGAGCGCGGTTGCGGCTTCCACGAACCCCGAGCCCCTGATCGAGATGAGCTGCGAGCGGATTATGCGTGCGTAGCCGGGGGCTGTCGACAGGCCGACAGCGATTGTCGCTGTCGCAGGCCCCGGTCCGAGGATCAGGATGAACAGCAGGGCCAGGAGCAATCCAGGAAATGCGAACATCACTTCGAGGAGTCGATTGACACCGAAGTCGACGGCCCTGCCTAGAGTTCCCGCGATTGTGCCGAGCACGACTCCGAGGCCGAGTCCGATCGCTGTGGCGACGAGTCCGATCAGCAGAGAGCTACCGGCGCCGTGGATGACTCGGGTGTAGATGTCCCGCCCGGATTCATCGGTACCGAACCAGTGGGCCACAGATGGCGAAGCGAACGCATCAACCGGATTGATGGCCAGGGGATCACCTGGCGCGAGAAGCGACGGCCAGATGCCGGCGACGACAATGAAGACCGCGAAGAGCACTGCGGTGATGTCGATGAATCCGATCCGGCGGGTTGCAGCGCTCTTCTGTACTCTGAACCGGCCAAGTCCTGCCTGTACTTCGAGTTCGCTCATGCGTTTCGCACCCGGGGATCGACGATGCGGCTGAGCGCATCGGTGGTTATGGTCATCAGGATGTAGGCGAGAGCAACAACGAGCACCACTCCGAGTACGACAGGGACGTCGCGTACCGTGACAGCGTTGAGCAGGGTGCGGCCAAGGCCCGGCCTGGCAAAGATCGTCTCGACGACCACAGCGCCACTGATGAGTGAACCGAACGCCCAGCCAGACAGGCTGATTGCAGGGAGGGCGGCATGCCGCAACACATGGCGCATCCGGATGCCGATGTCTCCCTCGCCCCGAGCCCTGGCCGAGACCACGAACGGTGCATCAAGGGCGGCGCTCATGGGTTCTCGCATCACCTGGCCGAGAAACCCGGCGAGCGGGATGGCCAGGGCGAGCATAGGCAGGATGAGGCCGATCGGCCCCGGCGTACTGATGGGCGGCAGCCAGCCGAGCCACGAACTGAACAGAACGATGAGGGCAGTCGCCAGCCAGAAGCTGGGCAGTGCTGCCGCGACGATTTCAATGCCGGACCCGATTGCCCAGGCGACGCGCCCCCCGCGCGTCGCCCAGACTACGAGCCCCACAGCGATCAGCCAGGCTACCGCCAGAGCACAGATCGCCAGGATTAGAGTTCCCCACAGCTGGGAAAGGATAAGTGGCGCGACATCCACCTTGAGCGCATACGAACGGCCCAGGTCGCCCGTGAGTAGCCGGCCCAGTTGAGCCAGATACTGCACGGGCAACGACTGATCGAGACCGTACTGGACGCGGACGGCGGCCAGTGCCTCTGGCGAGGTCTGCGATCCCGGCCCACCGAGAAGCGCCTCGGCGGGATCGCCAGGGATCAGCCGAACCGCGAAGAACGTCAGGGTCGCGACGGCCCAGAGCACGAAGACAGCGCCACCGATTCGCAGTAGGCACCACCGAGCGAGTTCTCTCACGCGTTAGTTCAACCACGCATCGTAGAAGGTGGGTGTCGATACTGTCGGCAGCGCCCTGACGCCCTCGACATTGGCACCAAGCAGGTAATGGTTCTGCTGGTCGTAGAGCGGCAGCACGTAGTAACCCTCGAGCAGCAGGTTCTGTGCATCCGTGTAGAGCGACGCACGCTCATCCGCTTCGGACGTCTGACTTGCTGCAGACAGGTAGCCATCGAGCGTCGGGTCATTCACCTGGGAGTGGTTGGCGAAGTAGCCGCTCGGCGCGGGAGTGATTCCATCTGAGTGGTAGAGGAAGCGCAGCACGTCAGGGCCGACCTTCGTATACGGGGCACTCACCGCGTCGTACGCATTGGAACCCAGGGCGGTGTACCAACTGGAGAGGTCCATCGGAGAGAGCGTCACATCGAAGCCTGTCTCCTTGGCCGTTGCCTGGATCTGTTCGAACACCGACTGTTCTGCGGGGATCGACTGGTTCGTGCTCACCGGGAAGACCACGCTCAGGCGCTTGCCGTCTTTGACGCGGTACCCATCGGCGTCCCTGGCCGTCCACCCTGCTGCATCGAGCAAGGTGTTTGCGGCATCAGGGTCGTAAGCAAACAGGTCGGGACGGGAGACGCCAAGGGGTTCGATGCTCGACAGTGCCGATGTCGAGCGGGCGGCGGTGCCGAAGAAGAGGCTTGAGACGGCGTCATCGACGTTCGCACTGCGCACAAAGGCTTCACGCACGTGTTCGTCGTTGAACGGCGCCTTGCCCGCGTTCAGCTCGATTCGGTTGGATGCTCCGGGCCGCGGGGCGTCGAGGTGCTGGATGTTCCCGCTCTTATCGGCCTGCACGATGGTGTCAGGCTGCGCATTGTCGATCACGTCGACCTCGCCGGCCTGCAGTGCGGCATACCGGGTGGCGGAGTCAGGAATGAACTTCCAGGTGATCTGGTCGAGGTAGGCGGAACCCGAGTGCTCGGCATCCGCTGGAGGGCTGGTGTACTCGTCATTGCGGGTGAGGGTGATCGAATCCTGCTTCACCCAGTCGGAGACGACGAAAGGGCCGGTGCCCACGGGGGAGAGGCAGTTCTCGTCGAGGGTCCTGGCCAGGGCTGTGGGTGATTCGATGGCGACCCATGGCTGTGACAACGATTCGAGCAGGGCGCTGTCTGGCGTGCTGAGGTGGATGCGGACGACCAGGGGAGAGACCGTCTCGGTGCTCGTTATCTTCTGCAGGCCGAGGTAGCCCGTCGACGACCCCGTTTCAGGATTCTGCACGTGAGCGATGTTCGCCTCGACTGCTGCGGCATCGAATGGAGTGCCGTCGGTGAAGGAAACCCCGTCACGCAGGGTGAAATCCCACGACAGGCCGTCGTCGCTGACCTGCCAGCTGTCGGCGAGCCACGGAATGATCGTGCCGCTGGCGTCGCGGGACACCAGGGACTCGAGATACTGCGTGCTCACCAGCGCTTGGGGGTAGTTGCCACCGACGTGGGGATCGAGACACGTCGGCTCGGCATCGCCTGATGCATAGGTGAGCGTGCCGCCAGGGGTGGGAGAGCCGTCGGATGCGCCAGGCGCCTGGCTCCCCGTGCATCCGGTGAGTGCAAGGCCAGCCAGGCTGGCCGTGGCGATGAGCAACAGGCTTGACTTCTTCATTCACGTCTCTTTCGCATGGCGAGGTCACCCGCCAACTGTGCAATTATTGGACTGAGTACATTAATCGTGCTCAATCTCTATCCTAGGGTCTGACGGAGGAAAACGTGATTCAGGCAGGTTCGGCCGGTGCAGGACGGCCACGCGGTTCATCGCGCGAAATGCTGCAGGAGGCGGCGGCAGAGTTGTTCCTGGAGCAGACATACGCGCGCACCAGCATCGACCAGATCACCCGTCGCGCCGGGGTGAGTCGCAATACGTTCTTCAACTACTTCACAGCCAAGAGCGACCTGCTCTGGGTCGAGGTCGACGCCAGCCTGGCCGAGCTTCCCACGGCGCTCGCCGCAATCGACGCCACAGTGCCGGTCGTGGATGCCGTCAAGCAGGCACTTCTCGAGGTTGCTGCAACGTTCGGCCCGTCGCGGGTACCGTGGGCGCTGACTCAATCCGACCTGATGGGAACGACTAATGACCTGGAGGCCTCTGCGCTGTCTCGACTTGCCGCCCAGGCCAGGCTGGTGACCGACATAGTTGCGCAGCGGACGGGCAGGGCGGGAGGCGATCTCATCTGTTCGAGCTTTGCCATGGCGGTGTTCGCCGCAGCGGGAGCCGGTGCCCTCAGCTGGGCAGCGGCTGGTGTCACGCGAGGCAATCTAGCGCAGTACGTCGACGACGCGGTGTCCCCGGTCTGTGCCGGATTCCGCCTGGAGTTGGGCTTCGGGTAGAATCGATGGCGAATGACGTCGATCCGGCTATCACCGGTGAGTCTTCGGAAGAACGAATCATCGCCTGTGCGGGGTGTTTCAAGTAGAACCGAACGGGTTCGGCCCGTCACAGCCGATGAATAAGCGGTCGCAGAATGTTTCGCACGTGTGGAACAGATGCGGCAAGCGAGGTGGTACCGCGGCGAATCCGACACGGATCGTTCGTCCTCGTGGAACAGGCCAGCATTTCCGTATTACGCCCGTCCAGGAGAAACATGACGTACCCCAAGGATTCAAGCTCAGCCTCCGCCACATCCGGTCAGGATGCACAGCAGGGCGTTGCAGCATCGCCGAACTTTCCGGCCATCGAGACCGAGGTCCTGCAGTTCTGGAAGGACGACGAGACCTTCCAGGCGTCGATCGACAACCGCGAGGGCGCCCCTGAGTGGGTCTTCTATGACGGGCCTCCCTTCGCCAACGGCCTGCCGCACTACGGTCACCTGCTGACCGGCTACGCCAAAGACCTGTTCCCGCGCTACCAAACGATGCGCGGCAAGCAGGTGCACCGACGCTTCGGCTGGGACACCCACGGACTGCCGGCAGAGCTCGAAGCAGAGCGTCAGCTGGGTATCACAGACAAGAGCGAGATCGAGAAGATGGGTCTCGCCGCCTTTAACGAGGTCGCCCGCGATTCAGTTCTCAAGTACACGCACGAATGGCAGGACTACGTCACCCGCCAGGCACGCTGGGTCGACTTCGAGAACGACTACAAGACGCTCGACATCACATTCATGGAATCGGTGATCTGGGCGTTCAAGCAGCTGCACACCAAGGGCCTCGCCTATGAGGGCTACCGGGTTCTCCCATACTGCTGGCGCGACCAAACCCCGCTGTCCAACCACGAACTGCGCATGGACGACGACGTCTACAAGATGCGTCAGGACCAGACGGTCACCGTGACCTTCCCTCTCGTCGGCACCAAGGCAGAGAGCCTCGGCCTGACAGCGGTGCGTGCACTGGCCTGGACGACCACCCCGTGGACCCTGCCGACCAACCTCGCGCTGGCCGTCGGCCCAGACATCCAGTACGCCGTACTGCCTGCAGGCCCGAACGGCACCCCGGATGCCACGGTGCTGCGCGAAGACAGCTCGAGCGTTCACCCCGGCGGAGCGACAGAAGTCCTCGGTGCCGAGTACATGCTGGCCATTGACCTGGTCGGCAACTACGCCAAAGACCTCGGCTACGACAGTGCCGAGGATGCCCTCGCTGCTGTCTCCCGCACGGTCACCGGATCCGACCTCGAGGGCGTCGAGTACGACCGCCTGTTCGACTACTACGCGGACACCGAGATCTGGGGCACTCAGAACGCCTGGCGCATCCTGGTCGCCGATTACGTCACGACGGCAGACGGTACAGGCATCGTGCACCAGGCGCCCGCATACGGTGAGGAAGACCAGAAGATCTGTGAGGCCGCCGGCATCCCGGTGATCATCTCGCTCGACGATGGCGGCAAGTTCCTCTCCGAGGTCACAGAGGTGGCCGGTCAGCTGTGGTCTGACGCCAACAAGCCGCTCACGCAGCTGCTCAAGGCTGAGGGACGTCTCATCCGCCAGGCCAGCTACGAGCACTCGTACCCGCACTGCTGGCGCTGCCGCAACCCCCTGATCTACAAGGCCGTGTCGAGCTGGTTCGTGCGCGTCACTGACTTCCGCGACCGTATGGTCGACCTCAACCAGGAGATCAACTGGGTTCCTGACAACGTCAAGGACGGCCAGTTCGGCAAGTGGGTGGCTAACGCCCGCGACTGGTCAATCAGCCGCAACCGCTACTGGGGTTCACCGATCCCGGTCTGGAAGAGCGACAACCCTGACTACCCGCGCGTTGACGTCTACGGTTCGCTCGACGAACTCGAAGCAGACTTCGGCGTGCGTCCGACCGACCTGCACCGTCCGTACATCGACGAACTGACGCGGCCGAACCCCGACGACCCGACCGGGCAGTCGACGATGCGCCGCATCACCGACGTGCTCGATGTCTGGTTCGATTCTGGTTCGATGCCATTCGCCCAGGCTCACTATCCGTTCGAGAACCGCGAGTGGTTCGACAGCCACAACCCGGCCGACTTCATCGTCGAGTACATCGGACAGACACGCGGCTGGTTCTACGTGCTGCACGTGCTCTCCACCGCACTGTTCGACCGTCCGGCGTATAAGAACGTCGTCAGCCACGGCATCGTGCTCGGCAACGACGGCCAGAAGATGTCGAAGTCGCTGCGCAACTATCCAGATGTCAACGAGGTCTTCGACCGCGACGGCTCTGATGCGATGCGCTGGTTCCTGATGAGTTCGCCTGTCCTCCGCGGTGGCAACCTCGTCGTGACAGAAGAGGGCATCCGCGAGGGTGTCCGGCAGGTCATGCTTCCGCTTTGGAGCACCTGGTACTTCTTCTCGCTCTACGCGAATGCGTCGGGTGAAAACGGCTATGAGGCCACCTGGCGCACCGATTCCACGGATGTGCTCGACCGCTACCTGCTTGCCAAGACCCGCGATCTGATCGAAGAGCTGACGCTCGACCTCGACAACCTTGACAGCACGTTGGCGGCCGGCAAACTGCGCGACTTCGCTGATGTGCTGACCAACTGGTACGTACGTCGGTCCCGCGACAGGTTCTGGGCAGGCGTCGCAGCTGACGGCACAGGTTCAGAAGCATTCGACACGCTCTACACGGTTCTCGAAACCGTCACCCGTCTTGCAGCCCCGTTGCTTCCGCTCATCTCTGAGCGCATCTGGCAGGGTCTGACCGGCGGACGCAGCGTGCACCTGACGGACTGGCCAGACGCGTCGGCGTTCCCGGCAGACGAGCGTCTTGTGAGCGCAATGGACCAGATCCGCGTGATCAGCTCCACCGTGCTCTCGCTGCGCAAGCAGGCCGGCCTCCGAGTGCGCCTTCCGCTGGCAGCGCTCACCGTCGTCGCAGCAGATCCGGATGCCCTGTCGGCCTTCGACGGTATCCTGCGCGATGAGCTCAACGTCAAGCGTGTCGAGTTCGCCCAGCTCGCCGATGACAGTGCGGCCTCGTACGGAATCACGTCGAAGCTGACCGTCAACGCCCGCGCAGCAGGCCCCCGTCTCGGCAAACGGGTCCAGCAGGTCATCAAGGCTGCCCGCAGCGGCGACTGGTCAGAAACCGACGGTGTCGTCACCGCCGGTGGGATCGAACTGGCAGCAGGTGAGTTCGAACTCGAACTCGCCGTCGACAACAGCTCAGAAGAGCGGGGCATCGCGTTGGCCTTGCTGCCCGGTGGCGGCTTTGTGCTGCTCGACACCAAAACCACCCCTGACCTTGAGGCCGAAGGCTTCGCCCGCGACATCATCCGTGCGGTTCAGGACACTCGCAAGTCGGCAGGATTCAATGTGAGCGATCGCATCCACCTGCACCTGGTCTTCGCCGACGAGGCGGATGTCGCGTCGTTCACGCAGGCCGTCGGCTCAGAAGGCGCCGTCGTGGATGTCGCAGCAGAGACACTCGCGACTGTACTGCGAGTGCACGAGCACGCACTCGACTCCCTGCCGTCCGAGTGGCTGTCGGCCGTCACAGGCGAAGTCGTCGAACACTTCGTGTCATACCCTGCCGGTCAATACGCAAACCGCGGCGGATTCCTCGTCGCAGTATCAAGAGAGACCCCGCTGATCAATGTCTAATTCATCCGACCTACCTGCAGACGCCTTCCGCGAGGCTGGTGACGCCGTGTACCAGGCGCTCCTCTCCCGTGTCGGCGAGGGTTCGCCCCAGCCGCGCCTCGAACCGACGAGGCGTGTCCTCGATCTGCTCGGCGACCCGCAGACGGCCTACCCGATCATCCACATCACCGGCACGAACGGTAAGACCAGCACGAGCCGGATCGCAGAGAGCATCCTGCGCGCGTACGGTCTGCGCACCGGTGTGCTCACCAGCCCGCACCTCGTCCGCTTGAACGAGCGCATTATGATCGATGGCCAGCCCATCAGTGACGAAGCGCTTGCCGAGAACTGGGCAGACATCATGCCGTACATCGGCATGGTCGACGCGGAGCTGGCCGAGGCTGGCGAAGAGACTCTGACATTCTTCGAGGCGCTGACCGTGCTGGCGTATGCCAGCTTCGCTGATGCGCCCGTCGACGTTGCAGTCATCGAAGTCGGTATGGGAGGGGAGTGGGACTCCACGAACGTGGCCGATGGCCAGGTCGCCGTCTTCACCCCGATCGCCCTCGACCACACAGCGCGCCTCGGAAACACCATCGCCGAGATCGCCAGGACCAAGTCGGGCATCATCAAGCCGGCGGCGTCAGTTGTCAGTGCAGCCCAGACGCCCGAAGCACGCACCGAACTCGAGCGTGCCGTCGAGCTGACCGAGGCCACCCTGGCCACGGAGGGCGACGGATTCGCACTGATCTCCAGCCAGGTCGCCGTCGGCGGACAGCTGATCTCGGTGCGTGGCCTCGCCGGAACGTACTCTGATGTCTTCTTGCCGTTGTACGGAACCCACCAGGCTCAGAACGCCGCTGTGGCCATCGCCGCTGTCGAATCGTTCCTCGGCGGTGGCAGCCAGCCGCTCTCCGACGAACTGGTGATTGAAGGGCTGGGCGGTGCAACGTCTCCCGGCCGTCTGCAGCTCGTCGGCATCGAGCCGAGCGTCTTTGTTGACGCTGCGCACAACCCGCACGGAGCAGCAGCACTGGCCGCAGCTCTCGGCACCTACTTCAACTTCGAAGAGATCGCTTTCGTCATCGGTGTCCTTGCCGACAAGGACTCCAGCGGAATCGCGTCTGCCCTGGCGCCGATCCCGGGTGCGTTCTTCGTGACGCAGTCGCAGTCAGACCGTTCGATCGCGGCTGATGAGTTGGCAGACACCATCGCCAGCCAGGTCGGCGATGAGCGGGTCTACCGCTTCGACGACCTGGTCGGTGCAGCGGATGCCGCGCGCACCTGGGCGAGCGAATCGCCCAAGCGCGCAGTCGTGATCACCGGATCAATCACCGTCGTGGGTGAAGCGCTTGCCCTCTCCGAAGCAGGGGAATGGATGACGCCGTGAGCGCCAGAGCAAACAAGACACCCAGGCCACGTCGCGCGCCGGCGGCTCCCTCTGTGAAGCGTTCACTCGCCTCGATCGTGCTCGGCTTCGAGCTCATCGTGGTGTTCCTGGCAGCACTCGTGCTGTTCGGACTCAAGTCATTGCCGCCCGCAGTCGCGCTCGGCGGTGGTGCGGTGCTCTGCCTGGTGATGGTCGCGACCCTCGCGATGCTCCGTCACCCGTGGGCATACGGTGTCGGATGGGCCATCCAGGTTGTCGTCATCGTCTGCGGATTCTTCAACCCCGCTTTGTTTATCGTTGGTGCAATATTCGCCGCCATGTGGACCTACTGCATGATTAACGGCGACAGAATTGATCGTCAGAAGGAGATCGCATGAGTACAGACATCGAAGAGACACTGGTCCTGGTTAAGCCGGATGGCGTTGCCCGCAACCTGACCGGAGAAATCCTGCGTCGGATCGAAGCCAAGGGTTACTCCCTCGTCGACATCAAGTTCCTGCAGGCTGACCGCTCGCTGCTGGCGAAGCATTACGAGGAGCACGAGGGCAAGCCGTTCTACGAGCCCCTCGTCGAGTTCATGGAGAGCGGCCCGATCGTCGCCATCCGTATCGCAGGCAACAGCGTCATCGAGGGCTTCCGCTCGCTGGCCGGCACCACAGACCCGACGACTGCCTCTCCCGGCACCATCCGGGGCGACCTGGGCCGCGACTGGGGCCTCAAGGTTCAGCAGAACCTCGTGCACGGCTCCGATTCCCCCGAATCCGCCGCCCGCGAACTCGGACTCTGGTTCAAGTAGGCCCCGAACCTCAGCGGGCACGAGGCCCGTACGCGAAACGCGCGGCTGCTGTCATCATTCGGTGACAGCAGCCGCGCGTTTTGTCGTGGTCGTGGCTTCGGTCGTGTGGTCGTACACCGCCGTACTTCGCGGGGCAGCGCACCACATCGCTGGGCAACGCAGGCATCACTCGCGGAACTGAGCGAGCTAGAGGCGGTGCAGCACATCCATCTGCACTTGTGCCAGAACCGCGACGACGATGTAGCAGGCCACGGAGATAAGGACTATCCAGGAATACCAGCCGGCTGCCAGCCGCCTGACAGATTCCTTTGCCGGAATATTGCCGGACTTCAGGTTGTATAGGGTCACGGCGAAGAACAGCGGGATGACAACAACCCAGGTCACCATGCACCAGGGGCACAAGATGTCGAGCACGTAAATGCTCTGTGAGATGAGCCAGATAACGAAGGCCATCGCACCGATCACGCCGACGTTCAGTCCCAGCCAGAACCAACGGGCGAATCGCGCTCCGGCCAGGATTGCCATGCCGATCGTGATGACGACGCTCCACGCCGCAATACCGATCAGTGGGTTGGGGAAGCCGAACAGCGAGCCCTGCCATGAATTCAAGTTGGTGCCACAGCCGATCAGCACGCTGAAGTTGCATGAGAGCTGCGCATCGGCATCCTGAAGCAGGTGGATCTTGTCGATGGTGAGCGCGAACGCTGCGGCGAAACCGATGGCGCCAGCAATAATGAGGAAAATTGCCAGCCCCTTGGGGGCGGTTCGGGGTTCTGTCTCAGACACCTTCGGATTATGACACGCGGCTGCACCACGTTCCTGCCGAATGCATGCGATAATTAAGAAAGTCATCTGAGCCGCGCTCAGAAAGACGCCACAGAAGGCTTAATGGGTGAAATCGCCCAGATTCATTGGTCCCACGACCAAAGGTATTAGCAACCAGAGCCAAGAGCCGGTTGCATCATTGAAGGATTCGTGAGGAAACGCCCAGGCGCTACCTCACACGAGAGAGTAACCGGATGGATGGCGCGGCCGCCTATACCGGTCAAGGAGTGCACCAGAGATGGTGGAAGACAACGACAACAAGAAGCGCAAAGGCCTTTTCGGCACTCGCAAAAATTCACGCAAAGCAGCGGTGACACCACCGCCGGTCGAAACACCGGTCGAGGCAGAACCCCAGACAGTGACCCCCATCGACGCTCCGGCGACGGTGACCCCCGTAGAGGCGGCTCCAGTGCAGAAGCCGGTAACGGATGTCATCGAGGCCGACGCAGTCGTGGCTGAAGCAGAAGCGACCGAGGCGCCCGCCGAGGTGAAGGAGCCGGTGCGTCGTCCAACGACGTCGCTGATCTTCCAGGCTCCCGACATCCTGCCGCTGCCGCCGCGCCAGAACGACCGTGACCAGCGTGACCAGCGCGATGATGACGATGAAGAGCCGTCGACGATTCGTCGTCGTGCGCGCCGCCGCAGTGGCGAAGAGAACCGTTCAGGGTCTGATGACCCGGCCAACACTGTCGTCAAGGTGCGTACGCCCCGCGAGCCTGAGCTCATCACTGAGCCGCAGCGCATCAAGGGCTCTACCAGGCTTGAGGCGAAGAAGCAGCGTCGTCGCGACGGCCGCGATGCAGGTCGCCGTCGTCCGGTCATCACCGAGGCTGAGTTCCTTGCTCGCCGCGAGTCCGTCGACCGCGTCATGGTCGTGCGCGCCAAGCACAACAAGATTCAGATCGGTGTTCTCGAGGACGGCGTGCTCGTTGAGCACTACGTTGCCAAGAACCAGGATGCGTCGCTGATCGGCAACGTCTACCTCGGTAAGGTGCAGAATGTGCTGCCCAGCATGGAGGCCGCATTCGTTGACATCGGACGCGGTCGCAATGCTGTGCTCTACTCCGGTGAAGTCGACTGGGATGCCGCAGCCGAGAACTCAGGAAACGCCAGCCAGGCCAGGCGCATCGAGCTCGCGCTCAAGCCGGGCGACAAGGTTCTCGTGCAGGTCACGAAGGACCCCGTCGGTCACAAGGGCGCCAGGCTCACCAGCCAGATTTCTCTGCCGGGCCGCTACCTCGTATACGTGCCGAACGGTTCGATGAATGGAATCAGCCGCAAGCTGCCAGACACCGAGCGCGCCCGCCTGAAGAAGATCCTCAAGGAAGTTCTTCCCGAAAACGTCGGCGTCATTGTCCGCACGGCTGCAGAAGGCGCGACCGACGAGCAGCTCACGCTCGACGTCAACCGCCTCACCGCGCAGTGGGCAGACATCAGCAAGCAGGTTGAAACAGTTCTGGCGCCTGCGCTGCTGCACAGCGAACCCGACCTGCTCATCAAGATCGTCAGGGACGTCTTCAACGAGGACTTCCAGAAGATGGTCATCTCTGGTGACGAGGCTCGCCAGACGATCGAGAACTACCTTCGTCAGGTCGCTCCCGATCTCGTTGAGCGTGTTGAGCGCTACGAGGGCGATGGCGACGCTTTTGATGACTTCCGTATCTCGGAGCAGATTGAGAAGGCTCTCGACCGCAAGGTCTGGCTGCCGTCCGGTGGCTCGCTGGTCATCGACCGCACAGAGGCCATGACCGTTGTCGACGTCAACACCGGCAAGTTCGTCGGCTCAGGCGGAAACCTCGAAGAGACTGTCACCAAGAACAACCTCGAAGCTGCAGAAGAGATCGTTCGCCAGCTGCGTCTGCGCGACATCGGCGGCATCATCGTCGTCGACTTCATTGACATGGTTCTCGAATCGAACCGCGACCTCGTGTCGCGCCGTCTGATTGAGTGCCTCAGCCGTGACCGCACGAAGCACCAGGTTGCCGAGGTCACGTCGCTCGGTCTGGTGCAGATGACGCGCAAGAAACTGGGCCTTGGCCTTCTCGAGTCGTTCAGCGAGAACTGTGAAGCCTGTGCAGGCCGTGGAATCATCGTGCACCACGATCCCGTCGTCAAGCACCGCCAGACCGCACAGCCGCCGCAGGAACGTCGTCCCCGCAGCAAGTCGGGTGGCAACGGCAATAACCAGGCCTCCAACAACAACGGTGGTAACAACAACGGTGGCGGCCGGGGTAACTCAAATTCCAACGCCAACGCCAACTCCAACTCCAATGGCAGCGCAGGCAATGGGGCAAGTGAGGCCAGCGCCAACGGTCACACGCAGTCTGCAGTCGGCACCCACGGAATCACCGAGGATGCAAAGCACGCACTCGCCCTGATTGCCGCGCGCACCATCCCGCACACCGGTGCCATCACGCTTCCGAGCGCAGAGGCAGTGCAGAAGGATGCAGCCAAGACGGATGCAGCCAAGGCGGATGCCGTGACAGCTGAAGCCACAACGGATGCAGCCGAGAAGTCGGCAGAGGTTCCGTCGCGTCGCCAGGAGCGCACCAGGTCGCCTCGCGGCGAGTCGGGGCGCGCCCAGCGGTCACAGGCAGCCGCTGATAAGGCTGGCGTTGAGAAGGCTGGCGTTGAGAAGGCTGAAGCTGCAGCAGTCGTCACGAAGCCAGAGGTGACCACGGGGTCGGCGACCGAGCCGGTGCCTGCCACCATCCTCGACATTCCCGTCACCACGTCTGCACGCAATAAGCGTCCGGTAAGCAAGCAGGTCACCGACCAGCTGCTCGATTCGGTTCTTGAAGCCTTGCCTGAGCCCAAGCAGCCGGGACAGGGCCGTTCGCGCAGTCGTCGAGTCTCGACCTCCGGCTTGTCAACCGCAGGGTCCAACCCTGTTGTGACCAAGCAGGGTTCAGACGACTAACTCTCAATCGCTGTCGTAACCGACCGCTTCGGCCCCTGGCTGAAGCGGTCGGTTGTTTAACGGCAGGTTCGCAGCTTGGAGTGATCTGTCCCCGTCACGGTGCGTCAGTGCGCGCGACGAGCGCGCTCAGCGCGTTCCTTGCCGCTCACTCGGAGCCCGCTTGCCTGTAAGCGACGAACGAGGTCCCGATATGAGACCGGAAGGGCTCCAGCGGCCACGAGGGCCTTATGGCGGGCAGCTGGGACGTCATAATGGTCAAGATCGAAGCTCCGACGAGGCAGATTATTGGCCTCGGCGAACGAATGCAGCTCTTCAAGTGACGTGTCACTGACTAAATGTGACCAGAATGTGCCGTGAGCGGGCCAGTCGGCACTGTCTATGAGCACTGTCATGGCATCATTGTAAGGAAGGCGATAGTGCGCAAGCACGATTCGCCCTCAGTTTGACCGGGACCCCCGGATCAGATAAAGTTGACCGTTGGTGTGCGCTGGGTGTCATCTCGCGCGTTTGCCAAGGTTTCCTGGTTGCATTGAACTGATTTGGTTGTGCAGCCCAGTAACTTTCCATAATAGGAATCGGAGCCCCAGGGGCTCCCCAGAGATAGGTACGTAAAGTGGTTTACGCAGTTGTGCGCGCCGGTGGCCGGCAGGAGAAGGTAGAGGTCGGCACCATCGTAACGATGGACCGAATCAAGGCTGACAAGGACGGCAACGTCGAGCTGGCCGCTGTGCTTCTCGTCGACGGCGACTCCATCACGTCTGACTCGAAGTCGCTGGCTAAGGTCAAGGTCACCGCCGAGGTTCTTAACGACCTCCGTGGCCCGAAGATCGTTATCCAGAAGTTCAAGAACAAGACTGGTTACAAGAAGCGTCAGGGGCACCGTCAGGAGCTCACGCGCGTCAAGGTAACTGGCATCGCCTAAGGCCTGAGGAGAAGAACAGATGGCACACAAGAAGGGTGCGAGTTCCACTCGCAACGGTCGTGACTCAAACGCACAGCGCCTCGGCGTGAAGCGCTTCGGTGGTCAGGTTGTCAGCGCGGGCGAGATCATCGTCCGTCAGCGCGGCACTCACTTCCACCCCGGCGTCAACGTCGGCCGTGGCGGCGACGACACACTGTTCGCTCTCGAGGCTGGCTCGGTCCAGTTCGGTGCGAAGGGCGGCCGCAAGGTTGTCAACATCGTGGTGGCTGCCGAGTAGGCATCCATAGCTTTTCAAAGGTGAGGGCGGGCTTCGGCTCGCCCTTACTTGTTTTCGCCACCTGAAAGGGGCAATTCATGGCCACATTCGTCGACCAGGTCACGCTGCACTTGCGAGCGGGCAACGGAGGCAACGGCTGTGTCTCGGTAAAGCGCGAGAAGTTCAAGCCTCTTGCCGGCCCCGATGGGGGTAACGGTGGTAGCGGTGGAGACATCACGCTCATCGCTGACCCGCAGGTGACAACACTTCTCGGCTTCCACCGAGCACCGCACCGCAGCTCCGCAAACGGCGGCCCAGGAATGGGTGACCACCGCAACGGCTACAGCAGCGATGAAGTAGAACTTCTCGTTCCGCTCGGCACCGTCGTCAAGGACGCCGAAGGAAACGTACTCGCCGACATGACCGAGCCTGGTTTCCGGCTCGTTGTCGCACCCGGCGGCCAGGGCGGCCTCGGCAACGCGGCACTCGCGACACTCAAGCGCAAGGCCCCAGGCTTCGCGCTCCTTGGAACTCTCGGCTGGGAAGGCGATGTCTTCCTCGAGCTGAAGACAGTTGCCGATGTCGCGCTTGTCGGTTACCCGTCGGCCGGCAAATCAAGCCTCGTCGCCTCGATCTCGGCCGCTCGGCCTAAGATCGCCGACTACCCGTTCACCACTCTTCAGCCGAACCTCGGTGTGGTGCAGGCGGGCGATGCCCGCTACACGGTCGCCGACGTTCCTGGCCTCATTGAGGGCGCCAGTGAGGGCAAGGGTCTCGGGCTCGAGTTCCTGCGTCACGTCGAACGCTGCACCGCCCTGCTGCACGTCCTTGACTGCGCAACCCTTGACCCGGGCCGCGATCCGCTCAGCGACCTGGAAATCATCAAGACAGAGCTGGCTGCCTACCCGGTACCCGAAGGACAGAAGCCGCTCCTCGAGCGCCCGCAGCTGATCGCCCTGAACAAGATCGACGTGCCCGAAGCTCGTGAGCTTGCCGAATTCGTGCGTGCCGATCTCGAAGAGATGGGCTACCGCGTCTTCCTGATCTCCACGGCGACGCACGAGGGCTTGAAGCAGCTGAACTACGCACTCGCCGAAACGGTTGAGGTGGGTCGCCAGGAGGCCGCTGCCCTTGCAGCAGTCAAGCCGCGCATCGTGTTGCGTCCGAAGGCTGTCGACGACGGCGGTTTCGTCGTCAAGGTCGAGGGTGGCTCGTTCGGTAACATCTTCCGTATCCTCGGCACGAAGCCTGAGCGATGGATTCAGCAGACAGACTTCAAGAACGATGAGGCCGTCGGATTCCTCGCTGACCGCCTGGCCAAGCTGGGTATCGAAGACGAATTGTTCAAGGCAGGAGCCGTTGCTGGTTCCACCGTCATCATCGGCCCTGGCAACGGTGTCGTCTTCGACTGGGAGCCCACGCTGACGTCGACGGCAGAGCTCATCACCGCTCCTCGTGGAACCGATGCGCGACTCGACGATTCACGCAGGCGCACAAGCAACGAGCGTCGCGAGACGTACTTCGGTCGCATGGACGCCAAGGCAGCAGCCCGCGCAGAGCTCATCCGTGAGCGCGAAGCTGGTCTGTGGCACAGCGAGGGCGAAGAGTTCAGTGGCGCCCTGTATATCGCGGGGCAGTCAGATGAGACTCCGGCCGACGCCGAACTCGATGGCTCCGAGCAGTCAGCGGATGTCGTTGCAGATGGTGTCGTTGCAGACGGTGTCGAATCAGATGCTGAATCGGTTGACGCTTCCGATGCAGACGTCGATGGCAGCGAATCGAAGAGTGTGAGCGTGGAGGGCGAAGCCGAGTGAGCATCCTCGAGCGGGATCAGGTCGCGGCCGCAGCGCGCATAGTCGTCAAAGTCGGATCTTCTTCGATCAGCGGCGAAAACGCCGGCCAGATTGCCCCGCTCGTTGATGCGCTTGCCGCGTCACACGCCAGAGGAGCCCAGATTGTTCTGGTCTCCTCTGGCGCCATCGCCACGGGAATGCCGTATCTGCACCTCAATGGGCGTCCGACAGACCTTGCGACTCAACAGGCTGCGGCCTCGGTTGGCCAGAACGTCTTGATCTACCGTTACCAGGACAGCCTTGACCGCTACAGCATCGTTGCAGGTCAGGTACTCCTCACCGCGGGCGACCTGGAGAATCCGTCGCACCGCAGCAACGCGCAGCGTGCAATGGACCGGCTGCTCGACCTGCGCATCCTTCCCATCGTGAACGAGAACGACACCGTCGCCACTCACGAGATCCGCTTCGGCGACAACGATCGCCTGGCCGCAATGGTCGCCACACTCATCAAGGCCGACCTCCTCGTTTTGCTCAGCGACGTCGACGCGCTCTACACCAAGCCGCCGCACCTTCCAGGGGCGACGCGTATCCACTCGGTTCGTCATGGAGATGAGCTTCCCGGCGTTGAATTCGGGGCGACGAGCGCCGACGGTGTTGGTACAGGGGGAGCGGTCACGAAGGTGTCTGCTGCTCGTATCGCAGCGGATGCCGGCACAGCTGTTCTCGTGACGGCCACCAGCCTTGTCGCAGAGGCGCTCAGGGGCGACGCTGTCGGCACATGGTTCGAGCCCACAGATCGCCGGACACTCCCGTAAACTTGCGGCATGTCGCAGACTGAGTCTTCCGCAACCGTACTCACCCCCATTCTCGATGCAGCTCGCGTCGCATCACTGTCGCTGGTGACAGCCACGACGCAGCAGAAGAACAGCGCGCTTCTGGCGATCGCTGAGCAGCTGCGGGGTAACGTTGCGTACATCATCGACGCCAATGCGCTCGATCTGGCGAACGGCCTGGCCAACGGCCTGGGCGACGGCCTGCTTGACCGCCTGACACTTGATGCCGCCCGGATAGAGTCGCTTGCTGAAGCCGTGACGTCCATCGCCGCCCTCGGTGATCCCGTCGGTGAAGTCGTACGAGGCAGCAGCCTTCCGAACGGTGTCAAGATCAGCCAGGTGCGGGTGCCATTCGGCGTAATCGGTGCCATCTATGAGGCGCGACCGAACGTCACTGTCGACATCGCGGCGCTGGCACTCAAGAGCGGGAACGCTGTTGTGCTCCGGGGCGGATCCGCCGCCGAAAACAGCAATCGCGTGCTCGTCACCCTGATCCAGGCCGCGCTGGCCTCCGTTGACCTGCCTGCCGAGAGCGTGCAGACGATCGATCAGTTCGGGCGAGAGGGCGCAACGCTGCTGATGCAGGCACGCGGCGCAGTCGATGTCCTGATCCCGCGGGGGAGTGCCAACCTGATCAACACCGTTGTGTCCGAATCCAAGGTTCCCGTCATTGAAACCGGTGCCGGCATCGTCCACATCTTCCTCGATGAATCGGCGACGACGCAGTGGGCTGTCGACATCGTGCACAACTCCAAGGTGCAGCGCCCGAGCGTCTGCAACGCTCTCGAGACTCTGCTCGTGCACGAGGCAGCAGCGGAGCGCCTGATTCCCGCGGTCCTCGCCAGGCTCGCTGCATCCGGGGTCACGATCCACGCCGACGATCGTGCCCGAGCGCTCTACCCGGACGCTGTGGCTGCGACCGACGACGATTGGGCCACCGAGTACATGTCACTCGACCTGGCCGTGCGGGTCGTCGACTCCCTCGATGACGCGATTGACCACATCCGTACGTACTCGACGAAGCACACCGAATCGATCATCACGAACGACCTGGCGAACGCGGAGCGATTCCTGAACGAGGTGGATTCTGCTGCAGTGATGGTCAACGCTTCGACACGATTTACCGACGGCGGCGAATTCGGTTTTGGTGCTGAAGTGGGAATTTCAACCCAGAAACTGCACGCACGCGGCCCGATGGGACTGGCCGAATTGACCAGCACTAAGTGGATTGTGCGTGGCACCGGACAGGTGCGCGCCTAGGCAACACTAGAATGGTTCGGTGGCGTAAGCCTCGACCGTGTGTGTGAATGGAGAATCCCCATGTCATTCGTGACTACCCTGCTTGCCGAGACCGAGCACGTTTCGCTCCCGATGCCGACGTGGGCATACGGCCTGATCGCGCTTGTGATCTTCATCGCACTCGGAGTCACCCTGTGGACTTACCGTGACGTCGCCAACCGCCACAGCGAAAAGGCTGCGGCCTACGCCAAGGCGCACGGCAACACATCCGGCCACGGCGGCCACTAACCGCTGGTATTCAGGTGACTGAAGCGGGTCGGCGCCCACGCATCGGTGTCATGGGCGGTACGTTCGATCCGATCCACCACGGGCACCTCGTGGCAGCAAGCGAGGTTGCGAAGAGTTTTGACCTCGATGAGGTCGTCTTTGTGCCGACGGGGCAGCCCTGGCAGAAGCACGACGTGACGCGGGCTGAACACCGCTACCTGATGACGGTGATTGCAACGGCATCCAATCCGAGCTTCACCGTGAGTCGGGTCGACATCGACCGCACGGGTCCGACGTACACGATCGACACGCTTCGCGATATTCATCTTGAACGACCGGATGCAGAGCTGTTCTTCATCACCGGAGCGGATGCCATCGCGCAGATTCTGGGTTGGAAAGATGTCCAGGAGCTCTGGGATCTCGCCCATTTCGTGGCTGTGAGTCGACCGGGACATGAGCTGACTGTTTCGGGATTGCCGAACCAAGACGTAAGCTTGTTGGAGGTACCGGCTTTGGCGATCTCTTCGACAGACTGCCGGGCACGGGTGAATCGGGGCTTCCCGGTCTGGTATCTGGTCCCTGATGGGGTCGTCCAGTACATCTCAAAGCATCATTTGTATCGGAGTGTGGCATGACGTTGGGTAACGACCCGCAGCCACTCACGCGGCGGCAGCTACGTGAACAGGCTCGCGGGCAGGAGCCTGCGCAGGCTGCAGATTCGACCGAATCCGTTGAGATCGTTGAATCTGTCGAGTCCGCTGAATCTGTCGAGGCCGTTGACGAGCCAGCGCGCACCCACCCCGCACCGACCGCGCACGACGAAGAAGACTTCGTCCGCGAACGCACGTTGAGCCGTCGTGAGTTGCGTGCCATGCTCGCCGCGCAGAGCGGCATTCCTGCCGAAGACGACGGCGTCGACGATCCGGTAGATCCACTCGGGTCAGCTGACCAGGACGCCACGGCGGGCGAATCTGCTGACGAGGCACGGACGAAGCTCAATCCGCCGATCGGTCACTGGTCTGTTGACCGCGAGGTTGACGAGCACGTGCAAATGGTTGAACGGCCCGCAGGATCGTTCGATCAGCTGATGTCGCGTGGTGTCGGTGCCGGTGGTATCCCCACAACGACCAACGCACTCATACTTCCCGCGATTCCACAGCAGGGAACGGCATCCGGACCGCTCACGAGCACGGGTGAGATCCTGATCACAGGATCGATCGATCTTCCGCGCAGTCTCGGATCGACGGGTCAGCATCCTGATCACTTTGATTCTGCGGACGTCGATCACATGCTCGACCAGCTCGATGAGGGCGTTTCTACGAGTTCTGTCGCTCCCGTGAGCGCCAGCAAGGCTGTGAGTACCCACACATCGACGCGTGGCGTCATGACGCCACCCAAGAAGAGCAGCGCGTCAGTCCCGATGATCCTGTCGATAACCGCGGCGGTTCTTGCCGTCGGTGTGATTGCACTGGTCTTCGCTGGATACCTGTTCAAGATTTTCTAATGCACCACCTTTCACCCCGCACGCTCCAGTCGTGCACAATGACACTGAGGTTTACCCGATGACTGCAACTACCCACGCTCTCGAGCTTCTCAAGGTGGCCGTCGCCGCCGCCGACTCGAAAGCGGGGGAGGACATCATTGCGATCGACGTTTCAGAGCCGCTGCCGCTCACTGACGTCTTCCTGATTGTCACCGGTCGCTCGGAGCGCAACGTCGTTGCAATCGCCGGCGAGATCGAAGACAAGCTGATCGAGTCAGGTACCAAGCCGCTGCGTCGCGAAGGCCGCGCTGAGGGTCGCTGGATCCTGCTCGACTTCGGAGACCTCGTCGTTCACGTCTTCCACGAAGAAGAGCGCGTGTACTACGGCCTTGAGCGTCTGTGGAAGGACTGCCCTGTCGTTCCCGTCGAGCTGCCGACCCGCGAAAGCATGAGCTAGTCTCGGTTTCGTTTTTCTAGGGATCGTGTAGTAATCTAAACAAGTTGTTTCGGAGGAATTCGAAACAAAATGGGTCCATGGCGCAGCCCGGTAGCGCACCTGCATGGCATGCAGGGGGTCAGGGGTTCGAATCCCCTTGGATCCACCATTAGAAGAAAAGCTCGGCACTGTGTGCCGGGCTTTTCTTCGTTTAACAGCGCCACGAAATAGATTCGAAAAAACTTCTTGAATCTTTCTTGAATCTTTTTTCGACCAATCTGGCTGTCTACACTGGCGTGATGCCTGAAGACCCAGCGTCGCGACCGTGCCTGGCTTCTTCTCTGTCAGGAGCAGCACAGCTCGTATACAACCGTTTCACCCGCGCGTGGCATCGAGAACACCCTGATGGCTCGCAGCAGGGGCTGATCGCTGCGTGGCGGCGCTACCGGAGTACGTCGGTCGACGTCCGCGGCCGCATCTAGGCATCAGGGCCGGAAGCGCCATGTCAGCGGCTGGCCACAGCGGCCGACGACCGCTCATGGCCGCTGTAGATCTGCTGACAATCCGTCGCATCGAATTCGCTGTGGTCTGAGAGGAACTTCAGATTCAATAAAATTGAACTCCCTCGACTCTGGAGTGCCTTTTTGTATAGCGTGCCGCCTCAACGTGAATATCGACCCCAGTCCGCCTGGCTGAAGAGCGTCGGATACCTCATCTTCTTCAGCCGTTGGCTGCAGGCACCGCTCTACGTCGGTTTGATCATTGCCCAGCTGATCTATGTCATCGTCTTCATGAACGAGCTATGGCACCTTGCCGTAGAGGTCGCGACCGACTGGTCGCACATCGACGAGTCAGTGATCATGCTCGGCGTTCTCGGCCTGATCGACGTGGTCATGATCGCGAACCTGCTGATCATGGTGATCATCGGAGGCTACGAGACCTTCGTCTCCCGCATCGACATCGACGGCCACCCTGATCAGCCGGAGTGGCTCTCCCATGTCAATGCAAATGTGCTCAAGGTCAAGCTGGCGATGGCCATCATCGGTATCTCCTCAATCCACCTACTGAAGACCTTCATTGGCATCAACGACCTCGGCGCCAACGGAGCGACCACCGCCGTCGACGAGACGACCAACATGACATATACGTCAGAGGGCGTGTTCTGGCAGGTCATCATCCACGTCGTGTTTATCCTGTCTGCACTGGCCCTCGCCTGGATCGACGCCATGTCTCAGCGGATGGAACACGGCCACATCCCGATCGAAAACGGCCTCGCTTCCGGCGGCCACGTCAGTCTTGGCCAGTCGGCCGCGGCCGATGCCGATGCCGAGCCTGCAGCCATCGAGCACTCCTGCACCTGCGGCCGTGACCACAGTGATGCCCACGCGCTGACCGCAGGCGACCGTGCGGGTCAGAACGTCTAAAGACCCATGACCAGCCCTCTCGTGCTTGATCAGGCCGGCCGCTGCCCCTGCCTGAGTGGCGAGGTCTATGGCGCGTGCTGCGGACCGCTTCACAGCGGTGCTGCAGCCGCTCCGACCGCTGAGCGATTGATGCGTTCGCGTTTCACGGCGTTCGCCTGCCACGACAACGCCTATCTCCTGAGCACCTGGGCGGCCTCCACCCGGCCGGCGTCTCTCGAATTTGATGCTGACATCCGTTGGACGCGCCTCGACATCCTGCGGACCGAGCGGGGCGGAATGCTCGACACGGTGGGCATTGTCGAGTTTCGTGCCTACTACCGCATTGATCGCGAGCCGCGCGAGCCGCGCGACCAGCACGAGGTCAGCACCTTTAGCCGCGAAAACGGTCGCTGGGTGTACGAGGGCGAACTCTAACCTCGACAGCCCCGCTCCAGCCCCAAGTCACAGCTGGGGGAATAGTATTCGTGCCGGTACGGTTCAGCGAATAGATGCGTATGCATCTAAATAGTATCCGGCGTCTGCGCCGGAAAAACGCGAGGAGTAGACGAATGGCGCACGAAATCGAATTGGGTCTCGACACCTTTGGTGACGTGACAGTCGACGCGAACGGCGAGATTCTCTCTCAGCCCCAGGTGCTGCGCAATCTTGTTGCCCAGGCCGTGCTTGCCGATCAGGTCGGTGTCGACTTCATCGGTATCGGAGAGCACCACCGCGAAGACTTTGCTGTCTCGGCCCCTGAGGTGGTCCTGGCCGCTATCGCTGGCCAGACCACCCGAATCAGGCTGGGAAGCGCGGTCACTGTGCTGAGTTCAGACGATCCTGTGCGCGTCTACCAGCGCTTTGCCACGCTCGATGCTGTGTCGGGTGGGCGCGCAGAGGTGATACTCGGCCGCGGCTCGTTCACCGAATCATTCCCGCTGTTCGGACTCGACCTCGGTCAGTACGAGACGCTCTTCGAAGAGAAGCTTGAGCTCTTCGCCGAATTGTTGAAGGAAGAACCGGTCACCTGGACGGGCACGACCCGTGCTGCGCTGAACAACCAGAGGGTGTACCCGACGACAGACTCCGGCTCAATCAAGACTTGGGTAGGCGTCGGCGGCAGCCCAGAGTCGGTCATTCGAGCGGCGCACTACGGACTCCCGCTCATGCTCGCCATCATCGGCGGATCCCCCCTCGCCTTCGCGCAGTTCTCTGACCTCTACCACAGGGCCCTCACCCAGTTCGGAAAGCCGATTCAGCCCATCGGCGTGCACTCGCCGGGCTACATCGCCGTGACCGACGAGCAGGCGCGCGAAGAGGCCTGGCCGCACATGAAGGCGATGCAGGATCGGATCGGTCGTGAACGCGGCTGGGGCCCGATGACCAGGGCCGACTTCGACCGCGCAACAGGCCCCGATGGTGCATCATTCGTCGGCTCTCCCGAGACCGTCGCACGCAAGATCGCCAAGGTTGCCACTGCACTTGGATTGAGCCGATTCGACCTCAAATACAGCAACGGCACACTCCCGCACGAGAAGCTCATGACGAGCATCGAATTGTATGGCACCGAGGTTGCGCCTCGCGTGCGCGAGCTGTTGGCTGAGGCTTCCGCCTGACTTGACCCCCTCGTCTGGGGGCCGCACAATGGGGCAACAGCGCATCGAGCAATGGAGTAACAAATGACGGATTTCTTCCCGACCGCAGAGACCAGGGTGCTGCCCCAGAACGCTGACGGCAGAGCCGACGAGACCCAGGTGATTGCTACTCAGGCGGCTGGGGGAGAACCCACGCCGACCGGAGACAATCCGGCCACGGACGATGATCGAACCGAAAACAAGCGTCCGCTGTTCAACGCGAGGGAATGGACGCCACCCAAGGGCGCGCTCGTTGTCGTCGTCGGGATGATCGCGCTTGCGACCGCATTCATCGTCATGTTGTTCGTGGACGTCACCCCGGCAAGCATCAATGCGCTTGCGGTCATCGCGACGCCCATTGCGGTGCTTGTCGCCGCTTACTACGGGATAACGCTCAGTATCCAGCAGGTGCGGAGCGAGCGCGCCGAGAAGGAGCGCGCGATTGCCAGGGCTGAAGCCGCAGATATCGCCAGTCGTGAGAGCGAGGTCTGGGCGGCTCAACTCGAAGCAGGGCTCCGCGTGGCAATGGTCAAGATGTCGTCAGCTGGCATTGGGACAGACGAGGTCACCAAGGCTGCAGGAACACCAGAGGGCTTCTTCTAACCAGAGTGATCCCACAAGGGCGGACAGCGCAAGCTGTCCGCCCTTGTTGTTATTGCGCGCCACTTCGAGATTTTTGCTGTCTCGCCCACGGCCACGTGATTGACGATACGGAAAACCGCATGGCTTCACGCGGTATCAGATCCGGCGCCGCTTCGGACAGGTTGGTTTCAGTCGAGGGCGGCAGAGCCACGCGCCGGGTAATCGGGCGGCAAGTAGTCCCTGACCGTGAGTGTGTACATCGCCGGCATATCCCACGCGCCGGGGACCTCAATCTCTTGGGTCGATGCTCCTGGATCAATCGCGGAAATCTCATATCCGTCCTCGGAGGAGTCCCAGTGGCCATCTGCATCCTGCACCAGTGTGTCCTGCTTCAGGTACAGACGGAGGTCCGTTGCGTCTCCGGTCTGGAAGTTCTTGAGCACGATCCAAACTGAACCGTCCTTCCGGCGCTGGATATCGACGGTGCCGGTGGTTTCTACTGCCTGCGATACGAACTCCCCGCTGAGAGGCAGTTGCTGGTCGAACTCGCTTAGCTCAGGTGTTTCGGCGGTTGCGGATGCAATCGGAGAGCTTGAGGCGGGCGCCTGTTGCGACGAAACAGGACTGGACGCAAACGCGCATCCGCCCGACAACATCGTGACCGGAATTCCGACCGCGCCAACCCATCGAAATGCCCGTATCCGCCCCATACGACCACCCTAGATGCCCACGCCGCATCAACCGGCGATTCGAGGCAAGCGAGGAAGCAGCGGGACGCCTGAATAGGCAGCGCATTCGGCTAGCGGATAGGCGGACGCCCTGTCAGGCCTTTCGCAATGGATCTGATCTGTGACAGCACCAGTTTCACGTTGGCGCGCTCGAGTGTTTCTGGTCGGGCGAGGCAGTCGATGTATCGGCCGAGCCCGGGATGGGCAAGTTGGCGGAGGACCAGTTCGGGATGGTCGTGGAGGTTGTTCGTGTACCGGGGCATCAGCGCGATGCACCCACTAGCGGCGACAACAGCGGCAGCGACGAGGAACTCGTTGATGCGATGCATGATGCGCGCCTCGCTGCCGCCGATGCCCGCAATCACTGTGAGAGCTTGCTCGAGTGGGAAACCCTCGTGCACGGCAACCCATGCCTCGTCGCGGAGATCCGCTGGTTCGATCGAGGCTTTCGCTGCCAGCGGGTGGTCGCGTCGGACGACGATGTCCAGGGGCTCAAACAGGAGCGGTTCCACGCGCACTGACGCCGGCCATGACGGGCTGCCGACCAGCCGGTGCGCGAGGACGAGGTCGTGGCCCGAGGTGAGGGGGGGGAAACGCTCTTGTGCCACGTCGAAATCGCTCAGACTGACGCGCGGCTGATCCGGGCTGTTCAACGCGGTGATAAGCGGACCGAACACCGCCAAGCCCGCACTGTGGAAAGCCGCCACTGAAACAGGGCCCGACCGGTCGCCCTGAAAACCTGCCACTGCCTGTCCGGCGCGTTCGAGCGCCACTTCGACGTCGATCGCCGCCACCGCCAGCGCCCGCCCCGCATCGGTGAGTGCCGTTCGTCGTCCGTCCTTGAACGTCAATGGGGCGGACGAGTGACGTTGCAATGCGCTGATCTGCTGTGAGACCGACGACGGTGTTACGTGCAGAGCCGCCGCGACGGCGGCAATGCTGCCCCGATCACTCAACTCTCTCAAAGCGCGAAGCTGGCCCAGTTCCATAAGTTCAAACTAAACCATTCGTCACGAAAGTCCTGTCTTGTCTTGTGCAAGGTTGAGCCGAACCATGGAGGAGTGACTACTTTTCTGACCCGATTCCGCGTCGACCTGCTCCTGCTCCTCGTTGCCGCCTCGTGGGGATCGACGTACCTCGCGGCCAAAGAACTTGTCTCTCCGAGTTCTGTGGTGGCACTCCTGGCGCTACGCATGCTGCTCGCCGCGGCCATCATGGCGGCAATCGTGGCCGCTCGGCGCAACCGTGTCACCGCTCCGGAACTGCGCGTGGGTGCGACCCTCGGACTATTGCTGGCCGCCGTGTTTACCTTCGAAACCTTCGGGATATCCCACACCTCGGCCACGAATGCCGGACTTATCATCAGCCTGACGATCGTGTTCACCCCAATTCTTGAATCCATCGCATCCGGTCGGCGGCTGCCCGGCAGGTTCTTCCTCGCCGCCATGATTGCCGTCATGGGGGTCGTACTTCTCGCCGGTAACGGCGCACTCCGCCCGCCGACTCTCGGCGACTTGCTTGTCCTTATTGCCGCAATCGTTCGCGCAGTCCACGTCACGTCGATGCATAAGCTCACTACCGAAAAGCCGATGGACTCGCTTCATCTCACGACGGTGCAACTAGCCACATGCGCGGCACTCTTCTCGGCGACATCACTGTTTTACGGCGACTCAATCCCGCACTTCCTCACGCAGCTCGACCCTGGACGCGGAATGCTCTTCCTGTACCTTGTTCTCGCTTGCACGGTCTTCGCCTTCTTTGTGCAAACCTGGGCGGTCAGGCGCACATCACCATCGAGAGTCAGCCTCCTCCTCGGGACCGAGCCCATCTGGGCCGCAATCATCGGAATCGCGATCGCCCACGACAGCGTGGGACTTGTCGGATATTGCGGTATCGCCCTCATCCTCGCCGGAACAGCGTGGGGTCGCTCCGTCGAGCAAGGCCACCGCCTCGCGGTCCACCCACCCGACCGCCAAGGGCCGACAGCTGTACCTGCATGAAATTTGGGTCTTTTTCTGGGCTCCGTTTCCGCAAGCCGGACGTCCGCAGAGACGCATGCAGACCGTTTCGCCACCGAGACAATCGTTTGGGCCGTCAATCCCGTATGGTCCGTCCGAGAAAATTCCCGGGCATGGGTCATCAAACGGACACATAAAAGCTGTCTTGGAACCCTGCGGATGCAAGTCAGGTCCGGATGGCTGGGCCTCCACATTCAGCGGTGCTGCGAACCCAGACAAAGTCTGTGGTAATTTCTGCGGCCACGGAGCCGGCGGCCTAGTAGGCCTTGATGGTGCCCTGTTCAGACGGGTCGCTGAGCTATTGGGCTGTAATGTGGGCCGCCGCGACACGGCGATAGCCTGCCGATCGCAGCATGGCATCGGGCGGAGTTATGATGCAGGAGTGCTTGGTCCTGCCGAGAAATCGCTCCGAGCATCGGCGCAGACCTGCAGATCGGCTGGTGCGTCGATGCCCGGCCCAGCACCGTCCGATGTGACGAGCACCCGGACTGTTGTCGCGGTCGTCGGTGTGCAGTCGTACGTGCCCACTTCCGTGAGGAGCGCTTGTACCTCGGCCGACTCGCCCGGGGCGAGAGCCCCGGGCTCGGGGTCGGCGATGCCCATCATCTTGTCGTCCCTGCTGGTGAGTAGGGTGCCGTCGGCGCCGAGCAACAGCACCCCGGGCCACCCGTAGTACGAGCAGGATTGCTCCGACACGTTTGTGAGCACGATCACGAACCCGTCCCGATCTGCCTCCGAAAGGTCGGGTCGGTCCACGAGCTCGGCGGCGAGTTGCTCGTCCTGACACCGATCGTTGGGCCAAACAGGATCCGCTGCCTCATTCTGCGGGGTCGCAGTCGGAGTCGCAGTCGGAGTCGCAGTCGACGTCAGCGCGCTGGCCGGCGATGATGCCGGAGTTTCGGCAGCCGCGGCGGCGCAGCCAAGCAGCGCAAGAACGGGGAGTGTGAACAGCGCGGCGAGGGCGGCGCGGCCATTTCGGGTCTTCAGCATGCGACGAATCCTTTGAACGAAACGGACAGAACTGAGGCGGTCTATGACAACTGTCTCGTTGACAGCGTCCGGATCTGAGGAAATGGTCCCTCGCAGTGCAGATCACCAGCTGCCCCGCCTGTAGCTGCAACGATCGAGAGCGAAACTCGCTCCGCGTCCCTATCCTCCCAGCGCGCTGTAACCGGCTTCGCCTCCGAAACGCACCCATTTCAGGTGACACAAGAGATGCGGCATCACCGAACGCGCACATTCGAGCCCTTACAACGCAGCGCGTACGTCTCGGGTACAGCCAGCTCGTGCCGTTAAAGCCTGTGGCTGTTAGCTCTTTGTGGCGGCATTCTGTGCTTGCAGCGTCTTCGACAGGTTAGTTGCGGCTATTTCTCGTCGCCGCTGGCGATGCCGGCTGGCTCCGATTGAACCACCGATAATGCCAACCGTGATGGTCAAAACTGCGCCGAGCCACGGTCCGAAAATCAGATTTGCGTTGGATAGAATCACTCGGTTTTCTCGTTCGTGCTCCGAGAGCAAACCCAACCATGCGTTTGGGCTGGCCAACAGCAAAATTCCGATCAAAACAACCCCAAGAATGTATTCCGCCCAGATGCCCGGTCTTGGCTCTTTCCGGTCGAAGAGCACGGCAAGGAGGCCCACGACAAGTGGAGAAACGATCGTCGCAAGAATCACGACCATCGGTTCTAAGAGAGCGGAGTCCATAGCTGAACACTACCTTTGGGATGATGCGCGTCCGCTCGCACGAACGGCTAGCTCTCGGCTCGGACGAGAGTTTCGGGGACACACGCATACCTTGGCGCAGCGGGCTCTGAGCATACGCAGCAGATGTGTCGGATTTTTCCGTGAAGCGACGATCGCCGCTCCTCGCTTTGCGGTGCACGGCCGGCCGGCCGCCAGTTGTGTCTCGAAACCCTAGGGATATGAGGCGTCTCACGAGCCACCTCTGGTAGGCGCCACGAGTGATCCGTAACCTATGGTTTGTGACACACATCGGTTATGAGACATCCCGCCCTGGTGAGCTTCTCTCCCGTCAGTAGCCGACAGGTCCAGCGCCAGGATCTAATTCGCCAGCTTCAGACAGTCTTGGTCGCGCTCAGTCTGCGCGCTCCTGCAACGGCAGGTATGGCCACAGCGGCAAGTAGCGCGGCGAAGCTTGCAGCAGTGAGCGCCGTCAGGAACCATCCAGGCGATTCCGTGAGTGACGCCCCAGACGCATCGAAATACCGGCACTCTAATCCAACTGGCCAGACCATGAATTCCCCGGCCGCGCCCCGCTCGAGGTCCGCGCCGGCGGGCAGATGCTGAGACATAGCGCATTGATAGTCCGGGCTGCGGGTTTCGTAGGCGGCACCCAAGATGGGAAGTCCACACACCAGCGCGAGCGCAAGAAGGACGCCCATCGTTCCGATCACAAGGCTGCGACTCATCGTCCGATGAAACCACATCGATGCAGCAGTCTGGGGACGTTCGGGTGGTAGCGGGTTTGCAATCCTGGCTGCTTCGGATTACGTCAGTTCAGAGTCTTGGATCCCATGGGATATGAGACGGGTCGATTGCGAGACACATCCGTCGGGTGCCCCTCAGGCTAGGGAGTGAGCACGATCCGGCCGAACACGACACCTAGGTCCATCTGACGGTGCGCTTCGGGAGCTTGATCGAGTGGCATAACTGCGTGGATGGCGGGGTGCAATTCGCCGCGCGTGGCAGCCTCAAACATGTCGATGCGAGCGGCGTCTCTCTGCTCTGTGGGTATCGATGCGAGGCTGAATGTGGCAAATGAACGCGACTGTTGAAATGCTTGCGTGAGGCGCGTGCCGAAGTCGGCGGGCGGAAATCCAGCTACGGCTCCGACGAGGATCATCCGACCATTCGGGGCGAGCCGGTCCATAAACGCCGGCACGTCTGCTCCACCTACGACGTCGATGATGACGTCGAACGACTCTGAGATTATCGAATCACCCTTGCCTGCGCGATCGAGAACTTCGGTAGCCCCGAGCTTTCTCAACTTACGACCGCGGTCGACCGACGAGGTGGTGACGGCAACGACCTTCGCACCGCCACGACGAGCGAGTTCCACTGTCGCGATGCCGATGCTGCCCGCTGCACCGCGCACCAGCACCGATTCGCCCGCCGAGAAGTGCGCGTGGGCAAGAGCGAAATGCGCCACGGTCGCTGCGCTACCGAGCGTCACTGCCTCGATCGATGTCAATGCGGCCGGGAGTGGTACCAGTTCGCTTGCGAGGGCGACCGCGAGTTCGGCGTAACCGCCGTCCGTCCCGGTGAATGCCCACACGCGACGTCCGATCCACGACGGGTCGACGTTCTCGCCGACAGCGACCACCGTGCCGCTGACCTCGCTGCCGGGGACCATTCCGATCGGAAATGAGGCCCCCAGGGTTCCGCGGCGTATGACTGCATCGACGCCGCCGACGCCGATCGCCTCTACTCGGATCAGTGCATGGTTTGCCTCCGGGGTCGGCACGGGAACCTCGATTATGGCCATTCCACTGGGATCTCCGAACTCCTGGATCACTACTGCGCGCATCATCTTCTCCATGTGGTTCTTCCTATGAGGTACGGTCAGAAGATTAGTGGACGCACCCGTCCGCTGATGGGAAATGGTAATCATGAAGGCACAGACGTCTCAGTTGCTACGCGTCGACGCGCAGGACAATCGCGACCGGATATTGGCGGCTGCACGGGTGCTGTTTGCCGAGCAGGGCCTCGATGTAGGCATGCGCGAGATCGCACGCCGCGCCCAGGTCGGACCAGCAACTCTGTACCGCCGCTTCCCAACGAAGCAGCATCTCATTGACGAAGCTTTCGCTGTCGAGCTGCGATCCTGCCGTCAGATTGTCGCCGATGGCTGCGCCAACGCTGACCCGTGGCAGGGATTCGTGTCCGTCGTGCACCTCCTGACGGCTCTCAACGTCCGCAATCGGGGATTCGTTGATGCATTCATATCGACCGACCCGTCAGCAGACGCTTTCTCGTCCCATCGCCGCGAGCTACTGCACATGCTTGCTGAACTAGCTCGACGCGCTCAGACCGCCGGCTCCCTGCGAGATGACTTCGTCATTCAGGACTTGGTACTTGTTCTTCTGGCGGGACGAGGACTCACCTCGGTTTCTCCCGCTGGTCGCGACATCGCCGCGAGCCGCTTCGCCGCGCTTGCCATTGACGCATTCCATGCGCCGGATTTGGGTGCGTGTGACACGACCCATTTGCCGGTCGGCTAGCGCACCCAGTATGTCCCAAGCGGTTGCGCCGGTTCCGTTGTCGCTGCGTGCCCGCTGAGCCCGCCCGATCAATGCCCGCGAAGGTGCACGAGTTGCACGTGGATTCGCGTCTCGTATCCCTACGGATGCGAGACAGGTCAAGATTCGAGACTAGTCTGTGGCTTTAGACGCCGGTTGGCGGGGTTTTGTTGCCGAGTGGTGGCGGGGCGGCCCGGTGTCGTGGTTGCTATATCGTGACGACTATTTTCCCGTGGGTGTGTCGTGCGGCTTGCGCGATGACGGCATCTTGAATGCGGGCGAGCGGGAATTCTTCGGCGATTGGGACGTGTAGTTGTCCGGCGAGGACGGCGTCGGTGATGGTGTCCATGGCGTGTGGGTCGGCGTCTTGTGCGCCGGTTGCTGAGACCCCGGTAGGCAGGGCTGTTCCGGCGGCAATTGCGGAGATCCGGCTGCTTGGGACTCCGAGCCTGAGGGCGGCGTGGACGGTTTCAGTTCCGAAGAGGTCGGTCGCGGCGGTGACGTGCGCGCCGGCCATTGCCGCGATCCTGTTGGCGAGGTCCGGGCCGTAGCCGATCGGTTCGGCCCCAAGTTCCCGAAGGAATCGTGCGGTTGTTGATGCTGCTGTGCCGATGACGGTGGCGCCGCCGAGCTTTGCGAGTTGTACGGCGAACACTCCGACGCCGCCTGCAGCGCCACCGATCAGAATTGTGTCTGAGGAGCTGACGCCGATGGCGGAGAGCGCCGCCGATGCCGTCAGTCCGGCAACGGTCAGGGTGCTCGCGACATCGTCGGGGATACCGTCCGGAGTGCGGTACACGGTGTCGGATCGGTCGACAATGAGGTGGTCCGCGGCGGCTCTGCTGGAGACGCTCCCAAAGACCCGGTCGCCTACGGCGTAGCCGAGGGAGGTATCCGTGACCTCATCGATCACGCCGGCGAAGTCGTGTGCGAACCCCGAGGGGACAGCGACACCGAACGCGGCCGCGAGAGCGGGCGTGGAGGAAATCATCCAGTCCATAGGGTTCAGCCCGATCGCTGTGACACGCACACGCGCCTCGCCCGGCCCCGGGTGCGGTTCGGCGATGTGTCGCAGGAGAAGCCGATCGGGTCCACCAAATCGCTCATAAATCACGACGCGGCTCACGAGCGCACATCCCGGGAATTGTTTCCCGGTGAAGCGATGAACCGGGGCACGGCGTTGTCCACGAGTTGTGGCACGGTCTCCGGCGATACTACGCCGCAGTTCACCAACGCGGCGATCCCTTGAAGCGCCGCCAAGAACACAGTCGCCGTCATCTCGGCCTCACCCACAGGCACGACCCCGTCGTGTTCTCCGTCGTGAAAGAGCTGCAAGAGCGGCTTGAACGTCCTGGCTGCGCTCGCGCCGATGACCCCATCACCATTTGCTCTCTCGTGCCGGAACATGACATCGACAAGGTTCGCCTTCTCGACGGCGAAGGCGACGTAAGCCCCCGCCACAAGGCGCGCTTGGCCTTGCAGCTCGGGTGTCGAAGCGATCGCCCGGGTAATTTCCTCGCCGAGCTGTTCGAAGCCTTCAACAGCCAGGGCCTGAAGAAGGTGTTGGCGGTCGGCAAAATGCCGAGCCGGCGCTGTATGGGACACACCGAGATCCCGCGCCAGCTCGCGAATCGACAACGTTTCCGCGCCACGATGACCAAGAACAGTCATGGCTCGATCTAGAAGAGCCTCCCGGAGATTGCTCCGCCGATAAGAGATATTTTCCGCCATGAGGACAGCCTACCCATCTGGTTGCCGTTGACAACACTGTTGGCACTGCCTACGGTCGGAGTATGACTCGACTTACTTCTGCCTCCCTCATTCCAGACCAGACCGGACGTACGGCGGTGATCACGGGTGGCAATAGCGGCATCGGCTACGCGGCGGCGGCAGCTCTCTCCGCAAAGGGTGCCCGGGTGATCCTCGCGAGCCGCGACCTCGACAAAGGCCGGGCCGCTGCGGAGAATATCGGGTCCGGTGCAGAAGCTCGTCGCCTTGACCTGTCCTCGCTGTCATCGGTGCGCGCGTTCGCCGATGGCATCGACGGATCGATCGACTACCTGATCAACAACGCCGGGGCCATGAGCAGCACCCGGCAGATCACCAGGGACGGTTTCGAAAGCCAGTTCGGCGTGAACCACCTCGGCCACTTCGCCCTCACGAACCTGCTGATCGATCGCGTCACCGCCCGGGTCGTGACCGTCAGCTCCGCCGCGTACAGCTCCGCGTCAATTGATTTTGACGACTTACAGTGGGAACGCCGCCCCTACAGTCCATTCGGCGCCTACGGACAATCGAAGCTAGCGAACCTGCTGTTCACAGCCGAACTGCAACGACGCCTCACGAGTGCCGTCTCACTCGTGCGCTCCAACGCCGCCCATCCCGGCTGGGCATCGACAGGATTCACCATCACCAGCGGGAACCGAGTCCTTGACCGCTTGAGCGCCCTCGCCACTCCACTGATGGCACACGGGCCAGAAGGAGGCGCACTCCCCACCCTCCTCGCCACCACCAGCGATATCCCCGGCGACTCCTTCGCCGGCCCCAGCCGATTCGGAGTCCGCGGACCCGCCACCCTGGTCGACCGCTCAGCGACAGCAAGCACCCCCCAGCTCGCACAACGACTCTGGACTGTTTCCGAAGAACTCACCCGCACCACCTTCCCGCTCGCTTCGAAGACCGCCGCCTAAACCATCGCGACCGGTCAAGAGCCCGCTGGGAATCACGGGCGCGAAGCTGTAGCGAATTCGTTCGTATCCGCTACAAGCGGGCGAGCTTGTTCGAGACGGCGAGGGCGTCCCGGATCTGTGCGGGCCAGTTCAGGGCACTTTGTAGTGTGACTGTTAGTGCTTTGTGGCGGCCTTCTGTGATCGCTAATTGGCGCATCGACCTGGTTATCCGCGTTGGCTCGGCGTGGGTGGTCAGCGTCTCGTATCCCATGTGTTTCGACACACTGAGGTTATGAGACAACTGCGAATGAACGTCCTATGGCATCGTCTTGGCCCGCCGCGATGTGCTCCACCTCATGAACTTTGCCTGGCGGCGGCTTTGGCGTCTTCGAACCCTTGAAGCCCCCAACGGATATGAGGTACTCAGGTTACGAGACACTAGAGCTTGCATTAGCGTCGCACGCTTTGAGTTCGGGATGAGTAACGGCTTGCGTTCAATTGCTCGATTGAGCTCACCAGGGGGAGAGATGGTCAAATCAATACAAAGGCGGGCGCGAGCTGGGGAGCTGATCACTTCGATTGCTGTGGTCGTCCTGGCCTGCTGCTCGAGACCGAGTTGCCCGCAGGTCGAGCCACATTCAGCTGCTGATGTGCGAGGGATGGTGGCGCTACGGGGTGCCTATGCGACGACCGCAGCGTCCATGAACTCGTCCCTGTGAATAATCGCGTAGAGGTCGTTGTTGCGCATGTCATTGCAGCCGCTGTTGTCGCGGCGGTCCTGACCGCGACACTGGCGGCAGGACAAGCTGCGTCAGTGTTGGGCAACGCCATCCTTGGGAACAATGACGCCGTTGTAGCTCAGGCTGCACGGACGTACGTAGCATTTACGGTCGTGCTGGGAGCGGTCTTGGCTGTCTTGGCCTCCGCACGGTTCTCCGAAAGCCGACGGCGGATGTGCGCCGCATGGGGTCCAAAGACCGCGATCGCAGCCCTCTTGGTAGTCCTCGTGCTCTTCGGATTCCTCGCGTTCAGTTTTATCCAGATCGAACCCCCGGACCCATGGACTGGACGGCAACTTCTTGCCCGGGACGCCCGAAATTGGTTACCGGCGATAACGTGCCTCACCTTCATCGGTGCGTTGTCCTGGAGCCTATTCTCGCCCACGACATATCTGAGGCCACACCGGCTACTTAGATCGGCCGCGGTGGTTGCCGCCGCCCTTCCGGGCGCCATCGCGGCATTGTGGTTCGTTTGGCGAGCATGACGGGTCGCCGCGAGGCGCTTCTTCCATCTCACCAAGAGCCCCAGCCGACGTGGTCCTCTCATATCCCATGGGATACGAGGCACTTGGGTTACGCGACAGTTGCCGACGCGAGCCCAGCAACGACCAAGATGACGATCCAGGCGACGCCGATCGACGGCACGCGCCGGGTTGTGCGGGCGAGTCTCGGATCAATTTCGGTCACATCCACGAGCCTATCGAGGACGCTCCACGCAGCACAGCGAACCGCACACCTGCAGCAGGGCAGCGTGCGTTTGCGTGGGCCATCTTTATTGACGTTCGGGGCCCACCGGGGCGAGACTGTCTTCTGGTCCCTACTCCACGCGTCCTGCCCGATTTCGGGGTGAGCCCAGAGAGATCATCGTCTCCCTTCCCACCGCGGTCGCTGTCGTAGGAGCGTTCCTACCCGCCGAAGAGATCGGCGAAGTACAGCGCACCGTTGATGTTGCCCACGCCGACAAAGATCATAGCCAACGCCAACAACACAGATATGCCCCCCGCCCACATCGCGCCCAACACGCGCGCTCCCGCTCGCGCCGATGAGAACCAGGAGAGGCCAGCCAGCACCAACGAGACAGCAGGAAGCAGGAGTGTGAAAAGCATGTCCCGTTTATGTTCGGTTGCCAAGGCAAGGTAGAACTCAGGCGGGTAGTCGTCGGGATCAAAAATGAACCCTGAGACAGCAAGGAGGAGCAACGAGACGAATGCGACGGCAATCACGATCCCGGCGAGAACGAGTGCGCCGGTCGACTGCCAGGGGCGCGACGGCGGATGATGAGGCGGCGTGAGCGAGTCCATACTGGCAGTCTCCCAGCCACAGAACGTAAATGCGTCATCATAGGGAGGGACAGCTGGCCATGCTGACACCTACGACATTGCAAGCAGGCATCAGCGGAAGCTGCTCACGTGAGGTGTCGATCACTTTTGGACTCGAAGGTGTCGTGTTTTCGACGTCCCACACCGCATCCGGCCCGGCCTGGAGACTGGCTCAATGTCTTGCAACCCATGGGTTTTGAAGCACTTCGGTTTCGAGACACCTCACCCATCAATCGGATCGCAACGGGCGACCGGCACAGCTCCTAAGGCCCGAGGTTTCCGACCAACGGAACGGTCTCGGTCAGCTACCGGCGCTTAGGCGGGGACGAATAGGCAATCGGCCGTTGGCCGTGGGTTGAAACGCGCGAAGAAATCTCGCTCGTTGGGCACCCAAACCTCGTCCCAGAGTCGATCGTGAGACCGCCCAAGTTGGTGGTCGCGGGCCTTGCCTCTTGCTGTTGCGACGGGGAGGTCGAGGTCGACCCAGATTGTGAGATCGAAGGCTCCGTCCAGATCTGGATGGAAAAGGCCGATCGCGTCAACGATAAGGACTTGGGCCGTCGGTATGGCCTCAGGAGCACTCAACTGCCGTGTTCCCCAATCAAAGCGACGGAAGGCACCAGGCTGCCCTTGTCGAAAAGGATTGAGCACTTCTTCGCGTAGGCGGATCCTTCCCACGCCGTCCCAGTCGGAGGAGCGCTGGTGGGATCTGTCAGGATCGAGGAAATCGTCTCCACGAATACGGGCGCTTCCTTCGATGGAGGCGGTCAATTGACGGGTGAGTGTGGACTTTCCCGATCCTCCGAACCCAGAAACACCGACAGTGATCGAGGAATCTTGACTGCGTAGATCTTCAATGGTGTCGATGATCGTTCGCGTTGTACTCACGCGCCCATCCTAGGAGGAGCCTCCTCGGTCCCCGCGAATCGGACCCGAGGAGAGTTCAAGAAGTCCTAATCGAACATCTCGTCTCCCTAGCGAATCGAGACGTCTCACCCTTCCGTTCGTCGCGGGTCGCGTCGCCGGGACTGGTCCCAACGTCTCGTATCTCATGGGTTTCGACACACGGCGGTTACGAGACAGGAGTGAAGTGCCCGCTATCGTGATGTTCCCCGCAAGAGGAACCGCATACGACGACGATGGATCATGAACTGGCGCGGTGACCGGCGGTGCCGAGATCGCCGTCGGGGATCGTGCGCCTCGTCATTAGTGGTGCGGCGTAGGGAGTGGTGGGGCGTGACCTGCGATCCATCAGCAACAAGTCTTCTCGGTATCGGCGTATCCATCGTGAGTCGGCGGCGGCCGAGCACTGGAAGCGCAGCGAACGTCAGCCTGCATGAATGACGAGCATGGCCATCCGGCGAGGTTCCTCGGGAGCGAGCGGCGCGTTCGGATGCGTCATGGCGACTTCTCTGCGGCGTTCGGGGAGATGAGTGCCTCCACCCGACGCTCGTCGCGGGAATAGGCGATCTCCTACGTCTCGTATCCTGTCACGCGACCGCGGAAGTTGAAGCGTTGCTAGCCATGGGTTCGACTGACCGTTAGGGGATCGTTGAAACACGCGAGCAAAGGCGTTGGCTACAATGTGCAGCATGAGTGGCGCGCATGATCTTGGACCCGTGCCTTCCCGCATCACTGTCGACAGCGAACTAGTGCAGCGGCTCATCGCCACCCAATTTCCCCGGTGGTCTGCCCTCCCTGTCACGCCGGTCGCCCTCGGCGGATGGGACAACTGGACATTCCATCTCGGCCCGGAAATGTCGATCCGCCTACCTAGCGCGGCTGAGTACGCCCTCGCGGTGGAGAAGGAGCAGCATTGGCTCCCCCAGATCGCCGGCCAACTCCCGTTGCCCATTTCGACCCCTCTGGGGAAGGGCCGCCCGAGCGAGGATTATCCGTTTTCGTGGTCCGTCTACGCGTGGCTCGACGGAGAGACGGCCGCCGCCGATCGCGTTGCCGACCCGCTTCGATTTGCTGAGGACCTCGCCAACTTCCTCGGGGCATTGCAACAGATAGACCCCACCGGCGGACCGCGCCCTGGTACGCATAATTGGTTCCGCGGCGGCTCGCTGCGCACTTTTGACGCGACAACACGAAACGCGCTGAGTGTTCTTAAGGGCCGAATCGACGTCGGGCTCGCGGAGGACATTTGGGGCGCGGCTCTGAGCGCTCCTTGGGATCGTGCGCCAGCGTGGTTCCACGGCGACATTGCTCAAGGCAACCTGTTGCTCGTCGATGGCCGGCTGGCGGCCGTCATCGACTTTGGAACCTGCGGCGTGGGTGATCCATCCTGCGATCTTGCGGGAGCCTGGACACTACTGACCTCGGAGGGTCGAAATGTGTTCCGGAACCAGCTGGACATCGACGCGCCGGCGTGGGCGCGTGGGCGCGGCTGGGCGTTATGGAAGACGCTTTCTACCTATGCGGGGACCTTCGACCAGAAGGACGACGAGTCACGCGCTGCTCACCGCGCCCTTGAAGCAATCTTCAACGAATACGAAAGCTCGAAGTGAATTGGCCGTCCGGTTAACGACGCTCTCTTAGACGTCTCAATTGGGGATATTCCTGCGCACTTAATTGGCCGCTCTCAACCGGGCGGGGGATGTGCTGCCGCCAACTGGCCGTTAGATTTGGTCCGAATCGAGCATTCGGACCGAACCATGCTTCTTTTCCGGGCACTACGCCCCCCCTCACTCGCGGACAATTCGGTGAACCAACTCGGCCCGCTGGCGTTCGGTCCACCAAACAAGATTCCCGCGCCGAGCTGACTCTTTCCCTACCGCCGTGACCGCGCCAGACGCTTGTCCTCATGCCGCTCGCTTCTGCAGCTCGTTTTTTCCGCACCGGGCTTGATGCGGGAGATGTCTAATGCCGCGCTGTCGCATATCCGATGGGTTACGACACGCTTAGGTTACGAGACAGCTCACCCATGAAGAAGTAGCACGGCTTAGGCGGCCGTGAATCGTTCTGGATCTGGCACATCACTTAGCTGCGGCGATCCGCAGCTCGTGGGGCGGTGCGCCGAAGTCCGTACGCAGAAGCTCACGGGCGCGCGCATACCGGGAGCGTGTGGTGGAGGCGGAGGCGTTCATCACGACCGCGGCCTGGGTGAGACTGAACCCTTCCCAGTGCACGAGTCTGACGAGCTCTTGGAGCCTCGGCGGGAGCCTGTTGATGGCCGCCCGAACGTCCTCGGCTATGTCGACGGACTCAGACTCTGTCGGATGGGCGAGGACAGCTCGGGTGAGTTCCAATCGCAGCCGTTCGACAGCGGCGGTTCGGCGCCGATTGGTTCGCCACGCCGAGGACAAGACTCGGGACGCGATACCGAACAGCCACATCCGGGCTTCCGTTTCCACGGCGGGGATTCGGTCTGCTCGCTTCCACGCCACGATCATGACTTCGCTGAGCAAATCGGCTGCGTCCGCGCGCGTGTCGAGACGCCGCTCGAAATAGGCGAGCAAATCCGACGAGTGGAGGCGCAGTGAACGAGTGAGCGTGGTCTCGGTCGATGCGCGGTCGTGGCTCATCGCTCCGCCCCGCCGCACTCGCCGGCGCTCTCAATCGTGAGACCCGCACTGGGGAGTTGCACGTTCTCCATCTGCTGGATCATGGCGTCTTGAATCGCCAGCGCGCGCGCCAGGGACTCGGGATTGGGCGCTCCCTGAGTGAGCTCGAGATATGCCCTGACGTCCACCGATTCGATGTCGAGACCCATTAGGTACTCGCGCGCCGCGATCAACGATGCAGTTTCCGATTTCGGGTTCGACGTGTCGACGACGCGGAATCCTTCCTTGCACCAGTCCTGACCGTTCGAATACGAGGTCTCATTGTCCGTATGCCCGAACCAGGCGAGCAGTGATGGCGCGGCTGCCGCGAGGGAGAGCCCGCCGCCGAGCAGTGCGACCGCTACAAGGCATGCGGTTACCAGTCTCGGACTCCGGCGCTTTCGGGGAGCCCGCTCTGTGACAAGCTCATCCATGGCGTGGGTCAGGTCCGGGCTGCGCACTGTGACCTGAGGCGGTGAGGCGGCCAGCCACCTGTCGAGATCATTGATCATGTAGTCCTCCTGGGGACGAACGTGGGCACTTACCTCTACATGTCCGCTCGACCTCGAAGCGTCCATTGTCGCAAGCAATTGCACAGCAGACGATATCGTCCGTTCAGCGGGCGTTGGATCGGCTCTTGCGCCATTCGCCGAACATGGCGCACCCTGCTTTGATCGACAACGGCCCATGCCGCCCAGTTGAGTGTTCCCTTGCGAGAAGCCTCAGAACCTTCGCAGCAGCCCAATGCGGTCCGTGCGTGTGTGAGCTGTCTCGTATCCAATGGGTTTCGCGACAGTTGGGTTATGAGATACTCCAGCATCGATCGGCTCGCTATTGGACGGTCGGCACCCAGTTCGCGGAGTCGCACAAGCGGACCCTCCCCGCGAATTCTGCGCTGTTCTCGAATCCGCTGGGGACGGCTCGGACTGCCTGTCCAGCGATGGACTCGCGAAGAGCGATAGACTGCTGATATCAAAACCTTCACCCGGCCGGGTGGAGGTTTTTCTGTATGACCACTTCACCGAAATCATTTTGCGTTCTCGCTGCTGGCGAAGAGCACCGCCCTCTGCTCGAACAGCTCTGGACGATGTTCCGACACGATATGTCCACGTTCACGGGAGCGCTTCCTGACAACAACGGGCGTTTCCGTCAAGAACGCCTGGACGCAGGATTAACCGAGCCGGGCTGGGCCGTGTACCTGTTTTGGCTAGGTTCGTCACCCGTTGGGCTGGCAGTGGTGCGCGGGCTCGATACCGACGAACGGATCATGAGCAGCTTCTTCATCGTGCATGGCGCGCGCCGCTCCGGAGTTGGCAGAGCCGCGGTGAGACACATTACAAGCCTGCAACCCGGAACATGGTCAGTCGCGTTCCAGGACAGCAACACGGTGGCGTCTCGGTTTTGGTCGACCGTGGCTGCTGAGGCAGACGGTCACTGGACGCTGGAGCATCGCGAGGTACCTGGCCGCCCGGCCCTTCCGGCCGATGCCTGGGTTCATTTTCGAGTCCGATAGCCGATTCCTAGCCGGACAGGTTGAAGGTCGCTGAACCGACTGCCTCTACACCCACGGATGTGGTTTTCGGCGTTCTGTCACAGTTATTTGTCGCATTAGCCTTGATCCGTGCTGCGTCAGAGCGGGAGTAGATGTCTCGTATCCGATGGGTTTCGACACACTGAGGTTATGAGACACCTCAGGTATTGGCATCGGCCCCGACGTCGGAGCTGACGGCGACCCGTATCAGCGGGCAGAAAGTCGTCCAATGAACGGACGAATCCTTGCAAGTGGTTTGAAATAAGAGATTCCAAACCCGCTCCGACTCGACACTGCCTCCTACAGGAAGCAGCCCGAAGGGGTCAGGTGGCAACTGTCGTCGCTATAGAGTTCTCGGCGGGACACCCGCACCAGGCTCTCTTGATCGAATGAAAGGAGCTCCTGCTTGTCCTTCGTTCGTGGGTCCATCCGTACTCTCTCGGATGGGCGAGACGGTCTCATGACCCGAGGATACGAGGCGCCTCATCCCGAAAGGTGCAGCACTTCATGTCAGCGATCTATTGGGCCGACAGGCGATCGTTGCTGGGCCGCGCCGTCGTTGTTTACGGAGCAGGGGGGGGGTAGATCGACTGCGTCGGGGCGGATGGCCGATGACGCCGAGGGTGATTCCATGCCCACGGTCTCGAGCTACTCCGGAAGGACGGGCTGGGCGTCGGTCATGACGGTCCCGTCCGTTAGAGTGAGGCTGTATTTGAGGTCGGGTGCGGGGCCGCCGTTGCCTTCGGTGGCCTCCCCAAAAGCGTGTCCGGGCCACCAAGCGATGAACCGACCGTCGTCGACGGTGGCGTGGACCAGGTCGCCATCAGCCGTTGTGATGCTCACGGCGGTAACGTCGCTACCGACATCTCCGATATTGAAAGCCGCCGCGGGCGATGCTCCCAGTCCGAACAGCCCCCTTTCAGAGAACTCAGTGATAGACCCTTCGGTGAACTCTCCGCCGATTGGGGTTGCGCCTTCGCCCCCGGTTGAGCCAGCCATAACGTGCTCGGGTTGGGTCGCACCGACCGGCAAATACAGGAGGCAAGTGGCTGTCTTGAAATCATCCGTAACTGCGGCGATCCCGATCCAATCGCCTCGTCGTTCAGCGAGGACAACTTCGGCCCCGGGCGTGCCTGCGGCTTCTATGCAGGCGGCGCCCGCAATGGTTCGTTCGTTCGTGGTGACGGAGGTCGGGACTACCGTCCACGACGCATAGGCAGGGGCCGGTGTGAGTGCGCCGGTGAGCACAAGCCCAGTTACAGCTGCGGCGGCAAGCCCCGCCACAGCCAACGGCCAACGCCGACGTGAGGTCGAGGACTGCGTCGGCGCTTGCTCGAGGATCGGCGTCAAAAGAATTTGTTCCTTGCGGGCGTCGGTTCGACGTTTGGTTGCGTCATCGCCCTCCACCTTGGGCGCGATATCAAGGGCCTTCAGGGTGCGTGTCAGATCGTGATCGTTCATGCGGGCATCTCCGTCGTCGAATGTGCGGGTTGTAAAGAGGGCGTTGGGGCGGTGCCGTCCATGCTGCGGCGTAGTGCGTTGCGGGCGCGATGGAGACGAATGCGATACGCCGACGCGCTGATTCCAAGTGCTTTGCCCGCGGCCACCGCGGGCAGCTCCTCCCACAGCGCTAGGGACAACACCTCCTGCTGGCTATTCGAGAGCAAGTGCCAGGCGGTGATGAGGTCCAGCTGAAGGGTTACAGCATCTGGATTTAGATTGCTTGTTGAGCGTGTCGAGTTGGCGATCCGTACGCCGAGCTGCGCGTACCGCTCTCTCGAGCGGTGGTCATTGAGCAGACAGTTCCGAGCCACACCGAATAGCCAAGCGCGCGCGGCATCCTTTGTGAGTGGGACATCATCGAAGCGCCGCCAAGCGATCAAAAACGCCTCGTGAGTGAGATCCTCGGCTACGTCGAAGTCCGCTCGACGCCGGATGAAGCGAAGCACATCAGCATGGGCACTGTCATATAGAACGGAGAATCGTTGCTGTCGAGTCGGGACGGTTCCAGGTGGGCTCATACCTAGTACATGTCCCGAGTTAGGGCGATGTTACAAACTCGGGTCTGGAAAATCACGAGCTTGGCCTGCCGAGACGTTCCATCCCGTGCTCGGGCTCAAGTGCAAAAAGAAACTGAGAATGCATAGCCTCATTGAACTCGGCTCAGAATAGCCACACAACAGCGTGGGTCCAATCCGATTGTCACATCAGTCTCGTAACCCTAGGGATATAAGACATCTCATGCTCCTGACCTGCAGTTTTGCAATATTGCCGGAATTTCGTGGCTCGGCGAGTCTCATAACTACGTCGCATAACCTCTGAGCTAAATTAAAGTAGTCATCGTTAGTTATGAGACACCGCGGGAGCGGTGCGAAGAAGCTGATCGGCCACGCGAGGGTACGACACAACAACTAGCTCGCGTGTGAACTCACAGCCTTTGCGCGAGCAGCCTGGGAAGCCGCACCCTTTCACAGATCTCTGTCCGCGTGGCTTCCTTCACACGTCCGCTCGCCCGCCGGGCGTTTCGATGCGACTCCGGAGCACGCGCAGGTAGTGGTTCTTCGGCCATTGTCGAAGCGACCGGGGGAGTTTCGGGTAGATCAGGCGGGTGAGGCCCATCACGCGGTCAAAACGCTTCTGCCGCCTTGCTGACCACTGCAGCTCAAACGGCTCCCTGAGCTCTGCCGGGAGCAGTCCTGTAGTGATCAGCCGGCCCAGGGGCATCATGGCGCGCAACCACAGTGGTCCGCTCCGGGGATGAAGCAGCGCATGTGCGGCTGCGACGGCGGCTGGCGAAGGCACGAGAGTGACGAGTCGTGAATCCCAGTAGCGTGCGAAGTCGGCACGAGTCCGCGGCCAGTATCCGCTCGGAACCTGCAGCGATGTCGCGAGCTTCTCGTAGCCGTCGTAGAGTTCGTCGGCCACAGCCGGCTCGAGATTGCCGAAGACGAGGCCGTACATGGTTGCGGCGGAGTCGTACAAGGTGCCAGCAACCCAGAGCTGCAGCTCTGGGTTGAATGCGTTGTACGACGGGCGATGAGCCTGCTCGCCTTCGGCGGCCCCATGTACCGGAACGTGGGCGCGATTAACACGCCTGACCACCTCGGCAATTTCGTCCGGTGTGCCGAATGCGACGGTGTACACATACGTGAGGGTTGCGTGAAGTCTGTCGAGCGGCCTGGTCACGAAGTCGCTGTGTTCGGCCACCCCGCGGCCCACTGCCGGGTCGGCGAGCTGAAGCAGGATTGCGCGCCCGCCAGCAGCGATCAGTACCGATTCGCCGGCGAGGTCAAGCATGTGCCACGTCTCCCTGGGTAGGAGGTCGAGCATAGCGGCACCAGTGCTGACGCTTCCGTCAGTTGACTCAAAGTGTTCATTTACCATTTCCAAAAAATGTCCACTCATTCGGAATAACTCGCAGGTTCATGCGCTTGCATACATCTATGGGCAGGGAAACTGTCCGATGACTTCCATCAGTTCACACAAGGAGCACGCATGAGCGACACACTGGCTACCACCATCCCCGGCTACAGGGCAGGCACCTGGACCATCGACCCCACGCACAGCGAGGTCGGCTTCAGCATCCGTCACATCATGATCAGCAAGGTCAAGGGCAAGTTCGAGACGTTCAACGCCACATTCGTCACTGCTGAGAACCCGCTTGAGTCGTCCGTCACCGCTTCGGCAGCGGTCGCTTCAATCAACACCAACGAGGCGAACCGCGACGGCCACCTTCGCACCGGCGACTTCTTCGACGCAGAGACCTACCCGACGATCGACTTCGTCTCGACCGGCGTGCGTGAGGTCAAGGGCGACTTCCTCGTCGACGGCAACCTGACCATCAAGGGTGTCACCAAGCCCGTCACGTTCGATTTCGAGTTCGGTGGCTTCGGCCAGGACCCGTACGGCAACTACAAGGCCGGCGCGACGGCTAAGGCCGACGTCAACCGTGAAGACTTCGGTCTGACCTACAACGCGGCACTGGAGACCGGTGGCGTGCTCCTCGGCGAAAAGGTGACCATCACCATCGAGCTGCAGGCTGTTCTGAACCAGGCGTAATCAACGCTCAAGCATTCCAGCTGCACAAGCGGGGCCTCACGAGTCGTGGGGCCCCGCTTTGTGCGTTCGGGCCCGACCGGCCAGGCGCGTGACCAGCGGACCGAGAGCGAACAGCAGGAAGGCGTACGACCCCACGAAGCCCGAGAGTGCGACGACAACGATGCCGGTAATAACCGCAATGATCCCGCCAATCCTGTTCGCGGAGACGAATACCGGGCCGGTGTGCGGTTGCAACAGCTGTCTGGCCGGCTTCGTCGCGTAGAACCACTGACAGGTTCCGAACAGGATCACGAAGAGGAATGTCACCGGCAGTACCATCTGGCCGATGAGGTAATCGGAGTATTCACTGTTCAGACTCGTCGCAAAAGGCACAAATACGACGCCGAGCAACCGGATAATGTTCAGCCAGATCATGATGCTGTCAACAGCGACGATGTATTCGAATTGGCGAACGTGCAGGCTCCAGAGGAGTCCGAGCAACAAGAAGCTGATGACAAAGCTCAGGATCGCCGGGCCTTGCTTCAGCAGGGCATGCCATAGTTCGGCGTTTGAATTGACATTGCCGATGGCATCGACGCTGAGGTTCAAGACCAGCAGGGTGGCTGCGATTGCGAAGACGCCGTCTGTGAAGGCTTCGAGGCGCCTGGTCGACAGAGTGCGGGGAGCGGATGTCGATGCCACGGGGTTCGTCATGGCGGGAGCCTACTCCCGCCCTACTCTCCTGTGATCTCCTCGCGAACACGGCGCAGATCTTCCATCAGCGATCCGATCAGGATCCAGTGCTGGGGATGCGGAGTGTGGATACGTAGTGGCGCTGTCAATGCCGGCTGGGATTCAGCCTCGGGAACGGGGACGTTTTCCGGATCCTCAGTGTGTCTGCCGAGCAGGCGGAGGTCGTGGGCGGCGCGTTTGAGCTCGAGCGAGAGCGCACGAACAGTCGGCTCCAGGTGCAATGAATCGTCGTAGTGGTCTCTCACCGCGCGGGTCATGCCGATGGCCCGCGTGACGAGCGTCGAGAGCTTCTCGTTGAGGTCGATCTCGGCCTGGAGCTCTTCCCTGAGCTTGCCCTGCCTGGGATTCAGCGTGAGGCTTTCGTCTGCCTGGCCTATAGCCTTGTCTGCTGCCGTTTGCATCGGACGCAGCAATCTGGCCTCAATCATCATCTCCTGAAGTTCGGCCGACGTTCGTGGCTTGATCAGGGCGGCCGCCACGTTGTCGAGCGTGTTCGCGACCTCGCTGACCAGGCGGGCAACGGCATCCTTTGCCGGCGCGAGTGCCACAGGCGGCACGATGATCACATTGACCAGCAGCGCGATCACCGCGCCGATGATCGTCTCGATGATCCGTTCTAGTGCGTAGTTGGGGGTCGATGCGCCGATGGAGAGCACCAGCATGGCGCTGATCGGAATCTGGTTCGACGAGCCAGGGGACAGCCTGAACAGCCAGGACAACATGACGCACAAAACGATCGCGAGCAGCACGATCCAGGTTGAGCTCCCGAAGAAGAATCCGACGCCGTATGCGATCAGAACACCGAGGATAACGCCAATGCTGCGTTCGATCGCCTTGCTGAGCGACTGGTTAATGCTGGGTTGGACGACAAGAAGTGCAGCGATGGCCGCGAAGACAGGAAGCTCGCCTGGCAGGAGCAGTTGGGCGACAAGCCACGCGAGGATCATGGCGACCGACGTCTTGACGGCTTGCAGGAGCGGTACGCGATCCTCAGTCCGAATTGTTGCGGTCACTTTCACGACTTCAGGTTATCGCTCCCCGTGAGGACATCCACAGTGCGGCCGAAGAAGCGGCCGTATGCCGCAACCGATCGTGCGAATCCCGCGGTAGCGCTCCCACTGAGCGGGGTAAACGGCTGCGCGGTCACAGCGAGAGTCGACTTTTTGCCAGGTGGTTTTCGCCACGTTCCTACGATCCGACCGCCCACGACGATGAGTGGCAGAAACATTCCGTTCTTGCCTGGTACGACTTTCTGATAGTCATCGGCAGAGATGATGAGCGAGCGGTCCTGATAGCCGAGCAGATACTCGTCAAATGGGCCGAGGGTCATCACTGGGCTGCGCTGGCGATGGCGGGGCAGGGCGTCATTGGCCCCGGGGGCTTCGCCCGATGCCACGCAGAAATAGCGCTCACCATCGACCGACAGCTCGCTCAGCGCAGCTGCGGCAACGGAAAAACCACGTTTGGCATCGGTGAGCGTGAGCTTCGTCCACCAAGCGAAGTCGGTGATGGTTGCAGGGCCATGCCCGGCGAGGTAGCGGAGCACGAACTCTCCGAGTGCCTCGTCGCGCTCAAGAAGCCGGGGAGCAGGCACCCATTCACTGAGTAGAACCAGCATCTGCTGACCGTTCACCTCGCGCCCCCAGCACAGTACGCCCGTCTGGGCGAGGTGCCAGACGAGGTGATAGCCGCGCTGTCCTGTCGTCGCGATGCCGTGGGATTCAAGTGCCGCCATGAACTGTGCGCGGGTGAGTTCGCCGCCGCCGCCCAAGACCTCCAGAGCCACCGCACGCGCCTGGGCAACGGTGTCGGCGTCGAGTTCCAGTTGCTTGCGCCGGGTGGTGGTGCCGGCGATCAGGCGAGCGGTGGTGAGCTCAAGCATCCAGTTCAACTCGCGGGCGGGCACAAAATGGAGGGTGCCGCGCATGGGCCAGGACCTGACGAGAGTGCCGGCATCCAGCGCCGCGGTTACGTCGGACTCAGCGCTGCCAGGAGCCCGGACGCCGAGCGCCCATTTTCCGCCGATGAAATCCTGCGCCTGCACGGCGAGCATCCGTTCGGCTACGTCGACAACGCTCGACGTAGCCTGAGAATCGGCTGCGAGTAGCTGCGCAGACAAGCGCAGCCCCACGATGTCTCTTCGTGAGGCTGCGATCACCATGAATTCGGTGGTTGTCCGGGATTAGGCCAGGTCGTCGTCGGTGCGGGCGCCGAACACGATTTCATCCCAGCTGGGCATCGAGGTTCGGCCACGCTTCGTCGGTGTTGCGTTGGTTCGCGCCTGTGCCTGAGCGGCCTGGGTGGCCCACACGTTCTGAGTGGGAGCTGGGGCCGGCGCGGGCGCTGGCGCTGGCTCAGGAGCCTCTGGTTCTGCCGATGCGTCATCATGTGCATCAAGTCTCACCAGCGCTTCGAAAGCGGAAGACGGCGACTCGACGAGTCGGATTCCCTGCGGGGAAGCCGGTAGTTCGTCCGGTGTTGCACTGGTCTCGTCTTCGCCGAATGAAGCGGCTTCGCGTTCTCCGCGTCGACGGCGAAGTGCCTCAAGCAGATCTGCTGTCTCGCTGAGCGACTGGGTCGGCTCGTCTGCGCGCTTGATCGCGGCCCGTGACACGGCGTCGGTGGTTCCTGCCGGACGGCTGTATGGCAGCGGTTCAAGCAGGGGAGCTGTGTCGTTCAGGATTTCGTCAGCGAGTGACTCCCTGAACGTGAATGCGCCACTGTCGAAACGGGAAATATCAGCTGCACTCGTTTCAGCGCCGACAGCACGCAGCCGGGGGATGAGCGCACCCTTCAGGTCGCCCTGCTGGGAGAGCGCAATTGCTTCGCTACCGATAGGGGTGAGCGAGTTCTTTTTGGGCTCAAAGCCCCAGCGGGCATCGTGGTCGATGTCATCAGCTGTGAATGACAGCTTGACGATCCACCCTCCTGCCGGCTCTTTCCAGCTCGCCCAGCGTTCGTTCGTGGCGCCGAGCGCAGCGAGTCGTTCGCGGATGACGCTGCCGAAGTTGGCATTGTCATCGAGCGGGTCTGGATCTATGGCGGTGTGCACCGGCACGCTGAGCGCCGATGTGACGACGTATTCGCGCTCGGCGACAACCGGCCCCTCGAACCGTCGTACGTAGTCGAGCGAGGCTCCTGTGACCGCTGCGACATCCTCGGCGGACATTCCTGAACGGATGTGTGCCTGGATTTCACGCGGCGACAGCTTGGGGCCTGACGACGATTCCGTTTGGGTTTGGCGAAGCCGGGACTGGAGAACTTCGTCAATGGCGATACGGAAACGATCGCCATCTTCTGACGCTGCAAGCAGCGCCCCGTTCTCGACTCCGATAACTTTCAATTCCTGCATGGCGAAAGCCCTCTCGCGATCACTGTTGGGTAAAGACTGTCACGCATAGGGCCGTTTCTGCGGGAATACAGCGGGCGTGCCGGAAGTTGAGAAAATAGCTGGCCAGATAAACAGGACAGTGGTTTGCTATTCCTCTCGGATTGATGCAAACTATGGCCGCCGATTTCGTTTGATCGGCGTAACTGAATGGATGGGCATGGCAACCGATTACGACGCACCGCGGAAGACCGAAGACGACTCTGAGTCGATTGAGGCTCTCAAGGAGCGTGTGCCTGACAAGATGTCCGGAGTAGTGGATGTCGACGACGCTGACAATCCAGGTGGGTTCGACCTTCCTGGTGCTGACCTGTCAGATCTCGACCTCGATGTCGTCGTCCTGCCCCCGCAGGCCGACGAATTTACCTGCGTACAGTGCTTCCTGGTGAAGCACCGCTCGCAGATGTCACACGAGACCAAACTCGGTCCGGTATGTCTGGAGTGCGACGCCTAAGCGTCCACGCTCCTACACTGTTGGCCGTCGCGATCCATTGATCGCGGCGGCCAATTTTTTTGGCTGCCTTGTCGAAATCAGCCAGTACGGCGCAGGGTCGTTCGGGTCGAGGATCGGAAGACGCACCACTGGCTGCACCCATCCACGGATGAGGAGCCAGGCCCTGGCATCAAGCTGTGTTCCGCGCTGGGCAGTGGCCTCAGCGCCCTCGTACACCTCGGGCTCTCCGAGCATTTCGGTCCGGATCCGGGCATTTCCCGCGGTCAGCACGCCGTCAGCGACGGTGATAACCGGTGAGGTGAGCGTCAGGATGACCACGCAGCCGCCGTAGAGAATCACGGCAGTGATGATCCCGGCGAGTGCCGAGATCGGCGCAAAGACCAGCATGCTGGCGGGGATGACGAGCGCGGTGAAGATGAATATCCAGGGGGTGGGCCAGAGTTTTTCACGATATGCAGGCATGGCTCTATTCGATCAGACTTCTGCACTACCCTCGACACGTGGCAGAAAGCGTCGAAGTACTGATAACCGCGTCCGTTGTTCCCAGTTACGCCCACCCAGGCGATGCAGGAGCAGACCTTCACTCAACCGAGGCCCTTGTTCTCGGCCCAGGTGAGCGAGCCCTCGTGGGCACCGGAGTGTCGATCGCACTCCCGGACGGATGCGCTGCGTTCGTCGTGCCTCGGAGCGGCCTGGCCGCGAAGCACGGCATCACCATCGTGAATTCCCCTGGCACAGTCGATGCCGGCTACCGCGGCGAGATCAAGGTCACGCTGCTGAACACCGACCTGACGAGCCCGTACGAGATTTCAGTGGGCGATCGCATTGCCCAACTCATCATCATGCCCGTCATCCGGGCCAACTTTGTTCCCGTTGATCGCCTGCCGGGCAGTCAGCGTGGCGAAGGCGGATTCGGATCGACAGGTTTTTCCGAACATCAGGCAGCACCGACCACCGCTCAGGCGGATGCATCGGTCGCCGACACAACAGGAGGAACCCTGTGAGCGACACCCAGAACCCCGACGAGTTTCCTGAACCGCTGGAAAAGTCGGCCCCGGAAGACCGTGAGACCGAAGGTCCTCTCGACGAGTCTGAGGCGAACCCTGTTCGCCCATACGTCGACCTGGGCGGAATCAAGATCCTGCCCAGGGAGGGCCTGCACCTCCGCCTCGAGATCGAAGAAGGAAGCAAGCGCGTTGTAGCCATCGGCCTCGACTACGCCGGCTCCACGCTGCAGGTCCAGCCGTTCGCAGCGCCGCGATCAAGTGGACTGTGGCACGAAATCCGCGACCAGATCGCAGACCAGATCGCCAAGCAGGGCGGCACGACGACCGAGCGCGAAGGCAGCTTCGGACCAGAACTCGTCGCAGAGATTCCCGTAGCAGCGGGTCAGGGCGCTGGTGGAACCACCCGCATTGCTCGATTCATTGGCGTCGATGGTCCTCGCTGGTTCCTGCGTGGCGTCATTGCCGGTGAAGGTGCAGTAAACGTCGAAGCCGCGCAGCAGATCGAAGACCTCTTCAGGAGCATCGTCGTCGTTCGTGGCAACGCACCTATGCCGCCCCGCGACTTGATTCCGCTTCGGATGCCGGCCACGCCAAGCGGCGAGCCGACAGACGCCTGATCCCACGCACGCCTCACAACCGGATGACTCAAGCCATGACCAACGCCAATTCGCGTAACGACGACGAATCATCCTCAACAGAGCCGGGCGCCGACCAGTCGGTGCCCGGCGCACTGGGCCAGGGCCTGGCGGCTGCAGCCAAGCGCAGTGGTCTGGGTCAGGTGGCTGAGGGGCAGGCGCCCACCGGCGCTGCGCTGCTGAAGGCGATGGGTGGCATCCGAGGGCTAGCCGAGACGATCCTGCCTGGGCTCGTTTTCCTTGTCATCTACACGTTCACCTTCAACGTGCCGCTTTCGCTTGCCGCGTCTGTCGCCGTTGCCGTGGTGTTCACCGTCATTCGGATCATCGGCCGCACGCCGGTCACACAGGCGGTCGCCGGACTCATCGGAGTCGCGGCATCCGCTGTGCTCGCACTGATCAGCGGCAGGGGCAGCGACAACTTCGTTCTTGGTCTGCTCACCAACGCCGGATACGCACTCGCGCTGCTTGTTTCGCTCTTCGTGCGGTGGCCGCTCATCGGGTTGGCCGTCGGTTACCTGATGGGTGACGGTCTGGCCTGGCGCACCAACAAGGCCAAATTCAGGGCGATGCAGCTGTTGACGCTGTGCTGGTTCGGCATGTTCGCCGCGCGCCTGATCGTTCAGCTGCCGCTCTACCTCGCAGACAACGTCAGCGGACTCGCGTTGACCAAGCTGCTGATGGGTATTCCTCTGTACGCACCGCTCCTGCTGGTGTCCTGGCTCGTCGTTCGGGCGATTTACCGTCCTGCCGCCGTCCCCACTGATGCGCCGGCTGGCGACACGCCCCCTCAGTCGTAGCGCCAGAACGATTCTCAGCGGTCAGCTGCTCGTATCCGGAATAGAGTTCTTCTATCGTTTCGCGAAACGCCGCGGCCGGGTCCATGGCCGGGAATAGCACCGAGACCAATGCTAGAGTTATCTCGACGTCGAGATAGTTTGGCGCACAGAATCGGCTCACCGTATGGGATGCGAGTAAGGCTTACCTTGCTAGCTCCATCGGGTTGTGGCCACAAAGATTGATAACGGCCTGCGGCTTTCCGTCGGCTTCCACGAAGGAGAGGGCATCGTGTCTGAGCCAATCAATACGACGGTAAACAGTTTTGGAGCAAAGGACACCCTGCGCGTCGGGCAGACAGACTATGAAGTCTTTCGCCTCGACGCCGTAGCCGGTTACGAGAAGCTGCCATTCAGCCTGAAGGTGCTGCTCGAGAACCTTCTCCGCACCGAAGACGGCGCCAACATCACCGAGGCGCACATCCGTGCCCTGGGCGAATGGGTTCCCACCGCTGAACCAGACACCGAGATCCAGTTCACGCCGGCACGCGTGATCATGCAGGACTTCACCGGTGTTCCCTGCATCGTCGACCTCGCCACAATGCGTGAGGCTGTCGAAGCGCTCGGCGGCGACCCCAAGAAGATCAACCCGCTCGCGCCAGCAGAGATGGTCATCGACCACTCGGTCATCGCAGACCTCTTCGGCACCGAGAACGCTTTCGAGCGCAACGTCGAGATCGAGTACGAGCGCAACGGTGAGCGGTACCAGTTCCTCCGCTGGGGCCAGACCGCATTCGACGACTTCAAGGTCGTACCGCCGGGAACCGGAATTGTCCACCAGGTCAACATCGAGCACCTGGCCCGCGTCACCATGACCCGCACGGTCAACGGGGCTCTCCAGGCCTACCCTGACACCTGCGTCGGCACCGACTCGCACACCACGATGGTCAACGGCCTCGGTGTGCTCGGCTGGGGCGTCGGCGGAATTGAAGCAGAGGCTGCCATGCTCGGCCAGCCCGTTTCGATGCTTATCCCCAAGGTTGTCGGCTTCAAGCTCAACGGCGCGATCCCCACCGGTGTGACCGCGACGGATGTCGTTCTCACGATCACCCAGATGCTGCGTCGCCACGGCGTCGTCGGCAAGTTCGTCGAGTTCTACGGAGCAGGCGTCGCCCAGGTGCCGCTGGCCAACCGTGCCACCATCGGCAACATGAGCCCCGAGTTCGGCTCGACGGCTGCCATGTTCCCGATCGATGACGTCACCCTCGACTACCTGCGCCTCACCGGCCGCAGCGACGAGCAGGTTGCGCTCGTTGAGGCGTACTCGAAGCTGCAGGGCCTCTGGCACGACGCATCCGCTGAGCCCGTCTTCAGCGAGTACCTCGAGCTCGACCTCAGCACGGTTGTTCCCTCGATCGCCGGCCCGAAGCGCCCCCAGGACCGCATCGAGCTGTCCAAAGCCAAGAGCCAGTTCGAGATCGACCTCGACAACTACGCCACCCCGATCTCGGGTGTCGATGCGGCGCTCGAGGGCACCTTCCCCGCTTCAGACCCGCTCGGTTTCACCGCGCAGGACGAAGACAGCGCCCACGATCTGTCGCACCACTCGCACGAGTCGCGTCACCACAGCCACAGCCCCGCGAAGCACACGCAGCCCACAGAGGTTGCGTTGGCCGATGGCCGCGAGTTCACCATCGACAACGGTGCAGTTGCAATCGCGGCAATCACCTCGTGCACGAACACCTCGAACCCGTCAGTCATGCTTGCGGCCGGTCTGCTGGCCCGCAACGCATCGTTGAAGGGCCTGAAGAGCAAGCCATGGGTTAAGACCACGCTCGCACCTGGCTCGAAGGTTGTCACCGACTACTACGCGAAGGCCGGCCTCAACGGCTACCTCGAAGACCTCGGTTTCTACCTCGTCGGTTACGGCTGCACCACGTGCATCGGTAACTCCGGCCCGCTTGAAGACGAGATCTCGGCTGCGATCAACAAGAACGACCTCGCCGTCACCGCCGTTCTCTCCGGAAACCGCAACTTCGAGGGTCGCATCAACCCCGACGTGAAGATGAACTACCTGGCCAGCCCGCCGCTGGTCATTGCATACGCACTCGCAGGGTCGATGAACTTCGACTTCGAGACGGATGCCCTCGGTAAGGACCACGACGGCAACGACGTGTTCCTGGCAGATATCTGGCCAGACGCCGCCGAGGTGCAGAAGACCATCGACGAGTCCATCGACTCGGGCATGTTCGAGACCCAGTACGCCGGTGTCTTCGAGGGTGACGAGCGCTGGAAGTCGCTCGAGACGCCGACCGGCGCCACCTTCGAGTGGAACCCGGAGTCGACCTATGTGCGTCGCCCCCCGTACTTCGAGGGAATGACCATGGAGACCACCCCGGTGTCCGACATCCAGGGTGCCCGCGTTCTGGCCAAGCTTGGCGACTCGGTCACCACCGACCACATCAGCCCGGCCGGTTCGATCAAGGCGGATAGCCCTGCAGGTAAGTACCTCGACGAGCACGGCGTTGCTCGTGCCGACTACAACTCGTACGGGTCGCGCCGCGGAAACCACGAGATCATGATCCGTGGAACCTTCGCCAACATCCGTCTGAAGAACCTGCTGCTGGATGGCGTTGAGGGCGGCTACACCCGCGACTTCACGCAGCCAGAGGGCCCGCAGTCGTTCATCTACGACGCATCGCAGAACTACCAGGCTGCCGGCACCCCGCTGGTCATCTTCGGTGGCAAGGAGTACGGCTCCGGCTCGTCACGCGACTGGGCGGCCAAGGGCACCAGCCTCCTCGGCGTCAAGGCAGTCATCACCGAGAGCTTCGAGCGCATCCACCGCTCGAACCTGATCGGTATGGGTGTCGTTCCGCTGCAGTTCCCGGCCGGAGAGACCTGGGCATCGCTCGGCCTCGACGGCACTGAGTCCGTTTCGATCACGGGCCTCGAAGAGCTGAACAACGGCACGACGCCGAAGACGGTTCGCGTTGTTGCAACCCCGACTGAGAACTCGCCGGCCGGCAAGGCCGTCGTCGAGTTCGACGCCGTGGTTCGCATCGACACCCCGGGTGAGGCTGACTACTACCGCAACGGTGGCATCCTGCAGTACGTGCTGCGCTCACTCGTCGCGTAGTCGTATCGTCTAGACGCTTCGTCTCACACAGAAGGGGCCGGATTCGATTGAATCCGGCCCCTTCTGCATGCCCGCGCCCCGTGTGGCGGCTCGCGCCCGCTCTAGCGGTAGCGGCGTGCCACTCAGGGCGCGGTAGTGGGGCGCAGAACGCGCAGCATCGCGAAGTTGGTCAGCGCAACGCCGCGCAGGACAGGCTCGCGCTGCTCGGTGACGACGAACCCGTGCGCGGCGAAGAACGGGCGCGCTGTCAGGCTGGCGTGCGTCGTGAGCGTCTGGATGCCGCGCGCCAGCGACCGGTCGACCACCTCGTCCAGGAGGGCCGTCGCCACCCCGCGCCTGGCCCAGTCGGGGTGCACGAACATCATGTCGATGTAGCCGGTCGCATCGAGGTCGGTGAAGCCGATCACCCGGGAAGAGCCGTCGTCGACAGCGACGAGAGTTTCTGCCTGCATCCGCTTCTGTGCCCAGGCGCCAGCGTCCCGGTCGCTGGGGGCCCATGCGGCGAGCTGCGCTGCGGTGTAATTACCGGCGGCGGTTTCGTGGACAGCGCGAGTGAAGATCTCGAGCGTTGCACGAGCATCAGTCGGCTCGTATAGGCGAATCAGCACGTGAAGAATTCTAGGTGCGCAGACCCAGCGCATCGCGTGCCATACGCTCTGAGGGTGCGTAGGAGAAAATTCGGCTGGTTGGGCAGGTTCATCGTCATCGCAGTCGGCGTCGCTGCGCTCGTCGCGTTTATGCCGCTGATCGGCCCGATTGTCGCGAACTCGCCATCGACCGTCAAAGGCTTTCTGTCGTCGGCAGCGGATGTCAGCACGTCGTCAGACGGGCCGGCCAGCGTGGCCGACGATTCGCCGGCAACCGCTGCGGAAGCGGCGGAGCCAGTCGCCCTCTCAGTGCCTGCACGTCCTGATAGTGCAGCGCCGATGGTCGTCGACTATGTGCACGACGGCGACACCTTGTTTCTTGTGCCCGCTGACGGATCGTCAGGGGACAGGCTCAAGGTTCGCCTGATCGGCCTTGATACCCCCGAGATCGGAGACAACGCCGAGTGCTTCGGTGCGGAGGCGACCGAGACCCTGCGAGCACTGTTGCCGGAGGGCAGCCAGGTGTTCGCGGCCGCAGACCTCGAGCCCACCGACAAGTACGGCCGCAGCCTCTTCTACCTGTGGACAGCGGACGGCAGCTTCGTGAACTATGAACTCCTGGCACAAGGTGCTGCAGGCACGCTCTCGATTTCGCCGAACATCGCGTACCAGGATGTCTTCCGCGCCGCCGAGGAAGCTGCTCAGGCCGCATTCGTCGGGCTATGGGGAGCTTGCTAGCGCCCCGAGTGGCTAGACGGAACGCTTGCGTGCCACGACCATCGCTCCGACGGCGATACCGGTAATGAGCAGACCTCCGACGCCGAACAGCAGGGGAGCCAGCGGCGTATCCGCAGGCGACGGGCTGTCGCTCGTGGTCGCCTGACTCGTGAATACTGAATGGATGGAACGCAACCTGCTTGTCCCGGAACTGTCAGTTCGCGACCTCGCCGCCAGCCTCGACTTCTATGTCCACGGAGTTGGCTTCGCTGTGGCCTACACTCGCTCAGACCCGGCCTTCGCCTACCTGGACCTCCGGGGCGCTCAGCTGATGCTCGAGGAAGACCATGAGGAGGCGTGGACCACCGGTTCCCTCGACGGGCCAAGAGGGGCAGGGTTCAATTTGCAGATCGAGATTCCCGATGTGCTCGCTGCAAGCAACCGTCTCACCGGAATGGGTGTCTCACCTTTCAGAGAAGTGACAGAGAGCACGTACGACACAGCCGAAGGGCCGTGGACACAGCTCGAGTACCTGGCTCAAGACCCCGACGGTTACCTCATTCGCCTCGTGCAACGACTCTCGACCTGACGCACGAGTGCCGACCTTATGGGGTGCCAGCGGGGGCTGGCGCGTCAATCGCGAGTTTCAGGCCGATCGCGCCGAGGAGTGTGCCAGTGACCCATTTCTGCCAGCGTATCCATGCGGGCTTGCGCTGCAGGAACAGGGCGACTGAGCCTGCGGCCAAGATGATCGCACCGTTAACCGCGACGCCGACGAGGATCTGGATCGCGCCGAGCTGGAATCCTTGTGCCACGATGCTGCCGGCGGCAGGGTCGATGAACTGCGGGATGAGCGCGAGGTAGAGGATCGCGACCTTCGGGTTGAGCAGATTCGTCAGGAGCCCCATACGGAAGAGTTTGCCGAACGAGTCCCGAGGAAGTTCATTGGTCTCGAACAGCGATTTCCCTCCCGGCCGAAGCGTCGTGTAGGCGAGCCAGAGGAGGTAGATGGCGCCCGTGACCTTCAGTGCGATGAACAGCCACGGGACGACGAGGAAGATTGCCGCTAACCCTAGGTTGGCCATGACCATGTACACAACAAAGCCAACCGCGGTCCCGGACAGTGACATCAACCCGGCACGCCATCCCTGGCCGATGCTGCGAGAGACCAGATACATCATGTTCGGCCCGGGGGTGAGGGCGAGCCCAAGCTCGATGAGAGCGATACCGGCGGCGGCGGACAACGAGATCATGCACGCTTCTTTCATGAGGTGGATTCAACGGGCATCCCCCTCGATGCTGCACCCAGTCTCCCATTCCTTAGAGCTCAGGCACGATGCACCTGTGTCGTCGTCGGCTATTTCTCGGACAGCGCGGCAGCCGCTTGCCGCACCGGGTCCAGCCTTGTCGCTTCGGCGTCTCGCCGGCCCGCCGTGATCCAGTCCGGGGGAGCGTTCTTCGGGGATCCCGTTGCGAAGGGCGGCTCAGGGTCGTATTCGATGGTCAGCTGGATTCGCTCTGCAGCTTCACGACCTCGAAGGTTTTCCACGAGAGAGAGCGCAAAGTCGATACCGGAAGATACTCCAGCACCAGTGATGACCGCGCCGTCGCGGACGACCCGCTCGCTCGTGGGAATTGCGCCCAGCTCGGAAAGCATGTGGAGGGATGCCCAGTGGCTGGTGGCTCGTTTTCCTTTGAGGAGTCCCGCGGCACCCAGAACGAATGAACCCGTGCAGACGGACGTGACAAAGGAGGCCGCGTCGGCTTGGCGGCGGATGAAGCGAAGCACATCGCTGTCAAGCATGGCGTCGAACGCTCCCGCTCCTCCCGGGACGAAGAGCACATCCGACGGCGGGGCGGTATCGAACGTTGCGGTGGGAACGATCGCCCACCCGCAGTCCGTCACGACCGGGTCGAGAGTTCGTGCCGCGAGAACAACGCGGGTATTGCTCATCCGGGCGAAGATCTGCGCGGGGCCGGTGAAATCCAGTTGAGTGAGCTGCGGGAAAAGCGCTACGACAATCGTGATCTCGGCGTCAAGCATGTCTCAAACATAGCGATGACAAGCAGGTCGGAACGCATCCGATGGCCCTGTTCCGGTATGCGTCAGACTGGTGAGATGCTCAAGGATCTCTCGCTGCCGGCTTCTCTCGCGATACGGAATGGCTCTGTCACGCTTCGCAATGCCACCGAAAGGGACCTCGACGCCCTCATGCAGCTGTTGGCCGACGACACTATCAGTGCCACACGCGGCGATGTCGGCGATGCAGACGACCGACCTGCGTACCTCGCGGCGCTCCGCGCAATCGTCTCGGACCCGGCGAACGCCCTCATCGTGACCGTCGACGCTTCTGACACTCTGGTCGGCACAATGCAACTGACGCGCATCCCGGGAATGGCCAGGAGGGGATCAACGCGCCTTCTGGTGGAGGCGGTGCGAGTCAGGGGCGATCAACGTTCGAGCGGCATCGGCAGCGCCATGATGCGGTGGGTAACGGATGTCGCAGCCCGCGAACTTGGTTCGAGCCTTGTGCAATTGACATCCGACGCCGCACGGCGCGACGCGCACCGGTTCTACGAGCGTTTGGGCTTCACTGGGTCGCACATAGGATTCAAATACCGAGTCACCAACGGTCACAGGTCAAACCAGCGATGACCAATCGGGCGTGCGATTGATTCCGGGCGTGCCTGGCCGCCCTACCGCCGGGCCGCTCTGCCGCTCAGTCTGACGTTGCGAGTGACTTCGCGTCGTCGGATGCGATGGGCCGCTCGTCGGCCTGCGCGGCGCGAGACCGACGGGTGCGGAGGGCAGTGCGCCCGGCCTTGCTCAGTTCGAGCAGGATCGGAATTCCCGAGATCAGGATGATGCCGATGATGAAGAACTCGGAGTACGTGGCGACAAACTCGATCTGGCCGAGGAAGAAGCCGACCAGGGTGAGACCGACGCCCCACAGGAATGCGCCGACCAGGTTGAACGAGATGAATGTGCGGTAGCTCATCCGGCCAACACCTGCTGCAACGGGAACAAAAGCCCGAAACACTGGCAAGAAGCGCGCCAGGATGATTGCCTTGCCGCCGTGCTTCTCGAAGAAGGCATTGGTGCGCTCAACATTCGCGGGGTTGAAGAACTTGCTCTCTTTACGCCTGAAGATCGCCGGCCCGGCTTTTCGGCCGAGGAAGTACGCGAGTTGGTCACCGGCGAATGCCGCGACGAAAATGACCCCAGCTGTTAGCCAGATCGGGAAGTCGACAAATCCAGTCGCCGTCAGCAATCCAACGGTGAACAGCAGGGAGTCGCCGGGCAAGAACGAGAGCACGATCAGGCCGGTCTCCGCGAAGATGACGGCTGCGACGCCGATCAGGATGAACGGACCGAACCAGTGGATCAGCCAGTCGGCATCAAGAAAGTCGATACCCAGGAGGGTGGGGTGCATGGGAAGGAGGTTCCTTTCGGCGGGCCGCGGCCAGAAGTATTCATCACACGGCACGTATCAGCTTTGAGAATAACAGGCATGCTGGGGAGAGCCCTTTGAGCAGCCAGCGATCGGTACGCAGCGGTAGTGTCGGCCAGAGTGCCCTACTTGCGCCACGCTGCGCGTTCAGCGTCGCGAGGTGCGTGCGTAACGGGGTTGGCATCGCCGTCCCAGACCTTCACAGGTCGAAAGGCGTTCCAGGCCGGCCAGCCCGGGTTTCCTGACCTGGCGAACTCCACCCACGCCGAGTGCATGGCGCTGGCGAGAGGCTGGGGTGCGTCTGGACCCGCTAGGGCCGTGGCATCCTCGCTGGCAAGGGCGTCGAAGACGAAGCCGAGTTCCAGTGCGTGGCAGGCACCGAGATCTTCGACGGGTGAGCGCCAGGAGAATTCATACACGTGGGTCGCCGCCTCCCGTTCGGTCAGGCGCGCGTCGGCGATCTTGTTGATGGGTACCCGCAGCAACAAGTCGGTGGCCAGTGCCCCGAATAATTCGCCGACGCTGGCACCGGGGCGGTTGCGGCGATACATCGCCACAGTGCGTGGTGAGATCTTGAACGTGAGCATGGCCGCGGCGATGTGCAGCCAGCCGATCTTCTTCAGCAGCCCGGTAGGAATGAACCAGAGTCGGTATTCCTCGGTGTTCGACCCGATGAGCAGGGGGATGTCGGATCCCGCTCCGACGGAGATCGCTTCGGCCGGGTCGGCGAGAATCAGATTGTCGTCGATCGTGAGGTTGAATGCCGGGCCACCGGTCAGGGGAGTGGTGCCGGCGGTTACTTCGCGCTGGGCCTCGAGAAGTCGATCTGCCCTGATTCCGGCGAAGGCGGCACGGGTCGCCTTCACACCCAGGTTCCTGGCCATCAGATCGCTGATCCCCTTGGTCTTCGCTCGGGGTCTGGCATCCGGTGGTCCACTCTGCATGATCGCCTTGTCGAACAGGTCGCGGGCGTCTGGATGGGCAAGCAGCGCTGCGATACAGATTGCACCTGCCGATTCACCCATCACCGTGACGTTGTCGGGGTCTCCACCGAACTGGGCAGCATTGCGGCGTACCCAGCGGAGCGCTGCAACGATGTCGGCAAGGCCGAGATTGGTGTCAGCTCCATCGATCACCGAGAACCCCTCAGCGCCGAGCCTGTAATTGACGCTGATGAACACCGCTCCGTCGCGGGCGAAGGCTGTCCCGTCGTAGACGGGCAGCGCATTCGAACCACGCGTCAACGAGCCGCCGTGTATCCAGACGATCACCGGATGCCAGCGCACGGTCGGCGTCTCGGACGGCGCCCAGATCGCCAGGTTCAAGATCTCATCGCCCGGCACTGTCACCGTCGACAAATATCGCTCCATGCCGCCGGAGTACGGGAGTTGTGGCGGCGTCGGTCCGTGACGCCCGCAGTCGCGTTCATCGTCGTGCGACGGCGCCGGCTGTGGGGGAGCGAAACGGTTCGGGCCGACAGGGGCAGCGGCATACTGCACGCCCAGGTATCTGTCGACGCCGGCGACGCGAAGTCCGCGGATGATGCCGGTCTCGATTACAACGGCCGGAGCGATGTCTGCTCCGGTAGTTTCAGGCTGTGTCATGGTTCTCCCTACGGGCGCTCATTCCACGCTCATCATGCCCGACATTGGGACGTGGACGCTTTACCACGTGCTCACCCAGCCGAGCAGCGTAGAATTGCGAGAACTGTTCGACCGGCTTGCCGGTTCATGAAAGGTAGTGCATGACCCTCCTCGAGTCGATTAAAGGTCCTCGCGACCTCGATGCTCTCTCGAAGGATCAGCTGCTGCAGCTCTCCGCCGAGATCAGGGATTTCCTCGTACAGGAGATCGCAAAGACAGGCGGGCACCTCGGCCCCAATCTGGGTGTTGTCGAGACGACGATCGCCATCCATCGGGTCTTTGACTCGCCCAAGGATGCGATCGTGTTCGACACCGGACACCAGTCATACGTACACAAGCTCCTGACCGGGCGTCAGGACTTCAGCAGGCTGCGCCAGAGCGGCGGCCTCGCGGGTTATCCGCAGCGTTCAGAGTCCGAGCACGACATTGTCGAGAGTTCACACGCGTCAAGCTCACTGTCGTGGGCAGACGGCATTTCTCGCGCATTCACCATGACCGGCCAGAACGACAGACACGTCATTGCAGTCGTCGGCGATGGCGCACTCACCGGCGGTATGACGTGGGAAGCGCTGAACAACATCAGCGACGACAACGACCGTCGCCTGATCATTGTCGTCAACGACAACGGTCGCTCCTATGCCCCGACGATCGGTGGCATGGCTCGCTTCCTCAACACGGTGCGCACCCGGCGCAGCTACCGAAACCTCTACCTGTCGAGTCGTGAGGCGTTCGACCACCTCGGCGCTCCAGGACGAGCTGTCTATCGCGGTGTGCGCGGCGGCCTTCACGGGTTCCTCAGCCGGTTCTCCAATACCGAGGCGCTGTACTCCAACCTCGACATCAAGTACATCGGCCCCGTCGACGGTCACGACCTCGACGCTCTCCAGGAGGCACTGTCCCAGGCGAAGGGCTACGGCGCGCCGGTGATCGTGCACACGATCACTCAGAAGGGCAAGGGCTACGACCCTGCCGTCCAGGACACAGCCGACCAGTTCCACGCCGTCGGTCAGATAGACCCAGAGACAGGCGAATCTGTCGAAGCTGCAGGCAACCCGAGCTGGACCTCGGTATTCGCCGACGAGCTGCTGAATCTGGCCACGGCCAATCCCCGTCTTGTCGGTATCACTGCGGCGATGCTCCGTCCGACAGGTCTGCACCGCATGGCAGAGCGTTTTCCCGACCGCGTTCACGACGTGGGGATCGCAGAACAGCACGCCGTGACATCCGCTGCCGGCCTCGCCTTCGGCGGACTTCACCCGGTAGTCGCCCTCTACGCCACCTTCATGAACCGTGCGTTCGACCAGGTGTTGATGGATGTCGCACTGCACAAGGCAGGCGTCACCTTCGTTCTTGACAGGGCCGGTGTCACAGGCCCCGACGGCCCCAGTCACCACGGCATGTGGGACCTGGCGATCCTGCAGGTAGTGCCAGGCATCAAGCTTGCTGCACCACGTGACTCGATCCGCCTGCGAGAAGAACTCGCCGAAGCTGTCGCCGTCGAAGACGCACCGACCGTGCTGCGCTTCCCCAAGGGCAGCACCGGTACTGAATTCACGGCTCTTCGTCGCCTTGACGACGGCGTCGACGTGCTGCACGAGTCGGTCCAGCACGACGTGCTGATCGTGACAGTCGGGCCGATGGCCGGCATGGGCCTCGAAGTTGCGGAGCGCTTGGCAGCCCAGGGGATCGGCGCGACGGTCATCGACCCGCGCTGGGTCGTTCCTGTGCCGAAGAGCGTCATCGAACTGGCCAGGTCGCACCGCCTGGTGGTGAGTATCGAGGATGGCATCAGGGTCGGTGGCATCGGCACGCGCATCCGTCAAGACCTGCGTGAAGCCGGCGTCGACACCGCGGTGACCGAGTTGGGGCTGCCAGACGAGTTCCTCGACCACGCAACGCGTGCTCAGATCCTGGAGCATGCTGGCCTCACCTCGCAGCAGATTGCCCGCGACGTGATCGATATGGTGCTCGGCAGCAAGTTGCCGCGGGCCAGGCCGCTGTCCGCAGACGGTACGAACACCGGCTCGATTCCGCTCACGCAGCGCCCCGCAGAGTAGCGCCAGGGGCCGAGCCTGAGAATCCGCCTAGGTGGTGCCACAGGCTGGGCGCCGAGGGTTGCCTGCCCCACCGGACAGGGTTAGCGTTTGGCCGGTCGTTGGAGACCGTCTCACCCTCTGTCTGAGGTGCTCCGGCGGCAGGGAGCAGGGGTTGTCGACCATGAAGCACATCACGCTGGGAACCGGTGGCCTCGAGGTATCGCGCCTTGGGCTCGGCTGCATGGGAATGTCTGCTTTCTATTCGGGTGCAGGCAGCGACGATGCCGAATCGATCCGGACGATCCACCGCGCAATCGACTTAGGCGTGACGCTACTCGACACCGCCGAGATGTATGGCCCGTATCTCAATGAGGAACTGCTGGGACGCGCACTCGTGCAACGGCGCGACGAGGTGGTGATTGCCACGAAGTTCGGCACGATCCTGCACAGGGGAGACGGGTCACGCGGCCTTGACGGCAGCGCAGAAAACGTGCGGCTGGCTGTCGAAGGGTCACTGACCCGTCTGGGCACTGACCGTATCGACCTGTACTACCAGCACCGAGTCGACCCAAACACTCCGATCGAAGAAACAGTCGGGGCACTGTCTGAGCTGATCAGCGAGGGCAAGATCCATCACTATGGACTCTCGGAGGCGGGACCAGAGACCATCAGGCGTGCCCATGCTGTGCATCCGATGACCGCTCTGCAGACCGAATACTCGCTCTGGACTCGAGACCCCGAAGCCGAAATCCTGCCGCTACTGCGCGAACTTGGCATCGGCTTCGTCGCGTACTCGCCGCTCGGGCGGGGGTTCCTCACCGGAGCCATCCGCTCGGTTGATCAGTTCGACGCCGATGACTTCCGCCGGGCCAACCCCCGTTTCGAGGTCGATAACCTGGCGGCCAACGCGCGCATCGTCCAGCAGGTGGATGCTGTGGCGGCCGAGCTTGATGCCACTCCGGCTCAAGTTGCCCTGGCGTGGCTGGTGGCGCAGGGCAATGACATCGCGGCGATACCGGGTACCAAGCGGGTTGAACGGCTTGAAGAAAACGTAAGAGCTGATGCCCTCGAACTCAGTGCCGACCAGCTCGCTGCTCTGGATGCAATCGAGGCGCCCGCCGGGGATCGCTACGCGGATATGACGCCGCTGAACCGCTGAACTGCTTGATCGCTTCACACACAGGGCGGGCCCGATCATCTCATGGTCGGGCCCGCCCTGTGTGTGGCCGCTACGCGCTGGCCGAGACCAGGGCCTCGCTGCCTACGCCGCGCACAGGCGGGTGGTGGAACGTGTCACCGAAGACGCGTTCGCTGGCGCCGACCCTGTCGAGGTATGGCGTGATGCCACCCATCTGGAACGGCCAGCCTGCACCGAGGATCATGCAGAGGTCGATGTCTTCGGCCGCGTGAACAACCTCGTCGTCGAGCATCCGCTTGATTTCGTCTGCCAGGCCATCTTCGACTCGACGAAGGATCTCGTCGCCCGTCATCGCCGTCGTGCCGCCTGACACGATCTTCACGGCGCCCTTGTCGAAGCCCTTGACCTTGCCCTTCGAGTCGCGCTCGAGGATGCGGCCGTACTCTGCGAGCTTGTGCAGGTTCTCGCTCTCAAAGAAACGATCGGGGAATGCCGCGTGGTGCGTGTCGAGCACGTGAGCCCCGACCTTGAGGCCGACGAGCTCGAGCAGCTCGAACGGGGTCATCGGCAGGCCGAACGAGTCGAGCGCGTGGTTGACCACATCGAACGGGGTGCCAGTGTCGACTGCGTTCATCGCTTCGCCGAGCAGTTTCGCCAGGATGCGGTTGACCACGAAACCAGGGGTGTCCTTGGTGATCACGGCAGTCTTGCGCAGCTTACCCGCGACGACCATTGCCGTTGACAGGCTCTGCTCGTTCGTCTGCGGGGCGTTCACGACCTCGATCAGCGGCATCACTGCAACCGGGTTGAAGAAGTGGAAGCCGACCAGGCGCTCTGGATGCTGAAGTTCTGCGCCGATCTGTTCGACGGAGAGCGACGACGTGTTCGTTGCCAGGATGGCGTCCGGAGCGATGTACTGCTCGATTTCGGCGAAGACTGCCTGCTTTACGCCGAGTTCTTCGAAGACAGCCTCGATGACCCAATCGCAATCAGCGAAGTCCGCCTTGTTGGTGGTGCCGGTCACAAGGGCCTGCAGGCGGTTGGCCTCATCCTTTGTGATGCGTCCCTTGCCTTCGAGGGCGGCGATCTCATCGTGGATGTACGCGACACCCTTGTCGACACGGGCCTGGTCGAGGTCGGTGATGACGACGGGAACCCGCAGGCGACGAACGAACAACAGGGCGAACTGGCTGGCCATCAGCCCTGCGCCGATGACGCCAACCTGGGTGATCGGCTTGGCGAGGGACTTGTCCGGAGCGCCAGCAGGCCGCTTGGCGCGCTTCTGCACCAGGTTGAATGCGTAGATGCTCGCTTGCAACTGGTCACCGGTCACGAGTGTGGCAAGTGCGTCGTCTTCTCGCTCGAAGCCCTCGGCCTTGGTGCCGCCCTTGGCTGCCTTCAGCAGGTCAAGTGCCATGTATGGCGACTTCGCGACTGTGCCGATGCGGCTCTCGAGCATCTTGCGGGCGATGCCGACCGCGGCATCCCACTTGACGAGGCGTTCAACCTTGCCCGGGGTGTTGGGCCTGGACACCTTGGTGGTGCCGGCGATAACGCCGTCGGCCCAGGCGATCGACTTCTCCAGGAACATCGATGACGGGAACATCACATCCGCGATACCGAGCCCAAGAGCATCTTTGCCCTTGAGCGTGCGGTTGTTCTTGAGCGGGTTCTCGATGACGACCTTGAGGGCGTTCTCGATGCCGATGAGATTCGGCAGCAGGTACGCACCGCCCCAGCCGGGAATCAGGCCGAGGAACACCTCGGGCAGTGCGATCGCGGGAACCGATTCGTCGACGGTGCGGTAATCGGCGTTCAGACCGATTTCCAGGCCGCCACCGAGTGCCAGCCCATTGATGAACACAAACGACGGCACACCCAGCTCTGACTGCTTGCCGAGGGCGTAGTGGCCGAGCTGTGCCAGCTGCTTGCCGACGGCGAACGACGGAATCTCGGCGACCTTGCTCAGGTCTGCACCGGCGGCCAGGATGAACGGCTTACCCGTAACGGCGACACCGTGGACCTCTCCGCGAGCTGCACGCTCCTTCAGAGCATCCATTGCCGCTGCGAACTCGAGCAGGGTTACCGGGCCGAGGGTGTTCGGCCTGGTGTGATCGCGTCCGTTGTCGAGGGTGACAAGTGCAAGGGTGCGGCCACCAGAGATCGGAACGTCACGCACATATGAGTGGGTGACGACCTCGTCGTCAGACAGCGCGACGAGCGGGCCGAAGTCGATTGTTGAGTAGTCGGTCATCGCTATTTTGCCTTCCGATTGAAGTGCGGGTTCTCCCAAATAACTGTGCCGCCCTGGCCGAGACCGACGCACATCGCAGTCAGTCCGTAACGGACCTCAGGGTGCTCGCGGAACTGCGCGGCGAGCTGGTTCATCAGACGCACGCCTGAGGACGCCAGCGGGTGGCCGATGGCGATTGCGCCGCCCCACTCGTTGACCCTGGGGTCGTCGTCGTCGATACCGAAGTGGTCAAGGAACGAAATGACCTGCACGGCGAACGCCTCGTTCAGTTCGAACAGGCCGATGTCAGTGATGGAGAGGCCTGCCTTACGCAGCGCCTTCTCCGTCGACGGGACGGGACCGAGGCCCATGACCTCCGGCTCGACGCCGGCGAAGGCGAAGCTCACCATCGTCATCTTGACGGAGAGGCCGAGCTCCGTGGCTGTGTCGCCACTGGCGAGCAGGCAGGCCGTCGCACCGTCGTTCAGACCCGATGCGTTACCGGCAGTGATTCGGCCGTGGGGACGGAACGGAGTCTTCAGCGCGGACAAGCCCTCCATTGTCGTCTCGGGACGGGGCGCCTCGTCACGTGTGGCCAGGCCCCAGCCTGACTCGCTGCGGATGGCGACTGGCACCAGATCGGGCTGGATCTTGCCCGCCTCGTATGCAGCGGCAACCTTCTGCTGGCTGCGCAGTGCATAGCGGTCTGACCGCTCTTTCGTGTACGAGGGGAAACGGTCGTGGATGCGCTCCGCTGTCGCCCCCATCGCGAGTGCGTCTTCGCTGACGAGTCGCTCAGAGAGGAACCGGGGGTTGGGGTCGACGCCGGCACCCATGGGGTGTCGTCCCATGTGCTCGACGCCACCGGCTATGGCCAGGTCGTACGCGCCGAAACCGATAGCTGAGCCCATGGTGGTGACGGATGTCATCGCGCCGGCGCACATACGATCGATGGCGAATCCGGGCACTGACTTCGGCAGCCCGGCCAGGATCGCGGCCGTGCGGCCGAGCGTCAGGCCTTGGTCACCGGTCTGGGTCGTTGCAGCGATTGCGACGTCATCGATGCGATCGCCTGGCACGCCAGGGTTTCGCTCCATCAGGCCGATGATCGCCTTCACCACCAGGTCGTCTGCCCGGGTGTTCCAATACATGCCTTTTTCGCCGGCGCGCCCAAACGGGGTACGAACGCCATCGACGAAGACGACTTCTGCTCTCTCGGCCACTTTGCCTCCATTGTTGGATCAGATCAAAAACGATCCTACGGGGGGCAAAATTACAGACAGAATCCTTTGACTGTTTCTACGAATCCGATTCCGGTGCCGCGTCGATCGTTTGGTGGGCTTCCACAAAGGCATCGGTGATTAACTGTGCAGTTGCTTCAATCTGCCACGGCCTGGCGCCGAGCGTGCGGAGTGCGTCCGACACAGATTCAACCGTGACAGGCTCCGGCGGAGTCCAGGCCAAACGACGCAAATACTCAGGCGTGAGCAGATTTTCGATGGGGATCTCGAGCTCTTCGCCTCGGACGACCAGGGCCGCACGAGCAGCCTTGTATCGCACGTCTGCCTCAGGGTTGCGGTCGGCCCACGAGCGCGGCGGGGGCAACGTATCACCGTTGGTCTTGAACGATGGAAGGTCTTCGGTGGTAAGACCTGCCTGCACGGCGGTCCACCAGCGATCGAGCTCGCTTCGGCTTGCGCGTCCGCTGAACTCACGCAGTTCGGCCAGCGCATGCTTGGATGCCGGCGCGACCCGGGCTGCGGCGACAAGGGAGGCATCAGGTACGAGCCTGCCCGGCGAGACGTCGAGCTGCTGCGCGAGCTCATCCCGTGCCTGCCAGAGTTCACGCGCAATCGCGAGGTTGCGCTGGCCGCGCACCGAGTGCACACCAGACAACTTTCGCCACGGGTCTGGCCGCTGCGCCTTTGTTTCCTTAGCGAGGGTTGCAGCGAATTCTTGATCTGCGATTTCAGTCTTGCCTGCCTCGGCGAGCATCTCGACCATACGATCGTGCAGATCCGGAAGGAACTCGACGTCGAGCGCCGCGTAGACGAGCCACGACTCTGGCAGCGGCCTGGTCGACCAGTTGGCTGCCGAATGCTCCTTGGCGAGATGCGTGCCGAGCAGCTCCTCGACGACAGTGCCGAGGCCGACTCGGGGAATGCCGAGCAGCCGGGCAGCGAGCTCGGTGTCAAAAATGGTAGCCGGGTCGATGCCGACCTCGCGCAGGCAGGCGAGATCCTGGCTTGCCGCGTGCAGAATCCATACTTCATCGGAGAACGCGTCGTTCAGCTCGGAGAAGCTGCCGATGGCCGGCGGGTCGAACAGGAACGTGCCTGCGCCGCGTCTGAACACCTGGATCAGGTATGCACGTTGCGAATACGTGAATCCGGATGCGCGTTCAGCGTCTATACCGATGGGCCCTGTTCCCTGCGCCAACGTCTCAATCGCTGCAAGGTAGTCATCCCGAGTATCGATGACCTGATGATCAGCCACGTGCGGCCCTCCTGGCAGCCAGCGAACTCACGCCTTCGCCTGCCGGGGGCAACCCGGCCAGCATGCACAGGAGCTCACCCCAGCCTTCCAAATGTGATGCCAGGTTACGACCCAGCGGCGTCCAAGACGCCCGAAGTTCAATTTGCGCGCCGTCGCCCTGCTGTGCGAGTTCACCAAAACCTGAGGAAATGATCTTGGTGGCAGTGCCTGATGCGGCCTCGTAGTGGGCACCGTGGGCTTTGAGTGCATCGACGAGCCAGGACCACGCGACTTCAGCGACGAACGGATCGAGTCCGATGTCGGTTTCGAGCGGGGCTTGAGCGAAGCAGACGACACGGAACGCGCCACCCCACTCTTCGGGCTCTTCCGGGTCGTAGAGCAGAACGAAGCGACCGGTACCGAGGTCGGAGTCGCTGCCATGCCTGGCTGGCTTGACATCGGCGGCGAAGGCGATTGCGTACGGCGCGAGGCCGGATGGGGCAGTCATTTCGTGAACAACAAGGTCGTCGCGGGTAGCACTTGCGCGAATTGACTCGCAGGCTGCGGTGAAGACCGCTGGTGGCGGTTGCTGATCTTGTGTTTCGGGCACTTCTGCAGACTAGAGTTTTTTCCAGGTGCTGTCGCTCCGGCACGCCGAACTTCTGGAGGTGTGCCTGGTGCGCAAACGTGGTCGAGATCGTCAATCACTCTCGGTCGCTGAGCTCTCGGGGTTAGCAATCGGGACTGCAGCAATTTTTGCTGCCGCTGCCTTGTCGACGCTCGCGGCCGTCATGGCCCGAAAGGTGGTGACGCCACCGACTCGCAACGAAGAGGACGTGCGGATCCTCGGTGTCGACGATCACGCGCACACCGTGACTCTCAATTCGACGGGTCAAACGATTCTGCCTGGCCGATATGGGCTGTGGTTCAACAAGGACACCGGTCACGCGAGGATTGGAGAAATCCTCTCGTCGACGCCGACAACGGTGACCCGCACCCTGATCGATGTCGATTTCGGCGACATCCACTCGGCGAAACGCGGAAGAACCGGCGCCTGGTTCTATTTGGGACCCTGGGATCTCGAGCTGCCGTTCGAGAACGTCGAAATTCCCACGTCGCTCGGAAACGCCCCGGCCTGGCTGATTCCTTCAGCACACTCAGCTCAGTCAGGTCGGTGGGTGATCCAGGTGCACGGCAGGGGAGTGCGCAGGCAGGAAGCGCTGCGGGCACTGCCGGTATTCCACGAGGCTGGCTTCACCGCGTTGCTTGTGTCGTATCGGAACGATGGTGACGCACCCCAGAGCAACGACAAGCGCTACGGTCTGGGCGACACCGAGTGGCAGGACGTCGATGCCGCGCTCGAGTACGCGGCGGCCCACGGAGCTACAAGCGTGGTGCTGATGGGGTGGTCGATGGGCGGTGCCATCGTGCTGCAGGCGGCAACCAGGTCGACGCACCGCGAGCTGATCAACGGGATCGTGCTGGACTCTCCGGTCGTCAATTGGAATGACGTTCTGGCCTACCAGGGCAAGCTACTGCGGCTGCCGGCTCCTGTCGCAGTGGGAGCGGTACATGTGCTCAGTCAGCGCTGGGGCGGACTGTTCACCGGTCAGGAAGCGCCGATCGATTTTCATCGGCTCGACTTCGTGGCCAGGGCAGGCGAACTCGCCCTGCCGATGCTCGTGATGCACAGCGATGATGACGGTTACGTGCCATCAACGGCATCCAGGCAGCTCGCCGAGCTTCGGCCAGACATCGTCACATTCGTGCCGTTCACCGTGGCTACCCACACGCGACTGTGGAACTACGACCGTGACAAGTGGAATGCGGCGATCGCCGAGTGGTTGGCCGTCGTCACTCGTTAGCAACACGGTTACCGCTTACGAAGCGGTGCGCTCCCGAAGCTGGCGCTTAGTGCGGGCAAGCATGGCTGTCATACCTCTGATTCGCAGGGGAGAGACAGCCTGTGTCAGTCCGATCGTCAGTGGGTAGTCATCCGGAACGTCGAGCACGGCGTCGACGCTCAGGCCATCAAGGCCCTGCGCCAGGATTGACGCAAAGCCGCGCGTGGTCGGCGACTCCCTGGGGGCTGTCGCGTAGAGATGAACCGCACCTGCCTCGTCGACCTCCACAAAGATGTAGACCGGTGACTGGCACTCCACCACGCGCTCAAACAGATCGGGATGATCCTGGTAGCGCTCAGGCAGCCCGGGGAGTTCGCCCGAGAACTCGAGCAGGAGCTGCAGGCGGTCCGATTGCTCAAGGGAGAGGAAATCCTCTCGGATCTCAGTCAGCTTGGCGGGAAGTTCTGTTGAAGTCATCTCGACTAGTGTCCCACGCCGTTCTAGCGCGGAGCTGGGGCTTCACCGGGTTCGTTGCCGACCGCGATCGGTACTCGCACTGAGCTGCCCCATTCTGTCCAGGAGCCGTCGTAGTTACGCACGCCATCAAAGCCGAGCAGGTGGGTGAGTACAAACCAGGTGTGGCTTGAACGCTCACCGATCCGGCAGTATGTGATCACATTGTCGCCCGGGGCCAGCCCGGCCTCGCCTCGGTAGATCGCCTCGAGCTCCTCGCGGGACCTGAAGGTCGCATCCGGTGCCGCAGCGCGTGCCCACGGCACTGAAGCTGCTGACGGAATGTGGCCGCCGCGCAGAGCACCCTCCTCGGGGTAAGCCGGCATCGTGGTCCGTTCGCCCGAATACTCCTCGGGCGAACGCACGTCGATCAGCGGGTTGCCGAAGTGTGCGAGCACGTCCTCACGGAATGCGCGAATCGGTGCGTCGTTGCGTGGCACAACCGGGTAGTCGGCCTGATCAACGGGAGTGGCTGCAGTGGTCAGTTCCCGGCCTTCGGCGATCCACTTGTCGCGCCCGCCGTCGAGCAGACGAACGTCTTCGTGGCCGAAGAGAGTGAAGACCCAGAGGGCGTAAGCGGCCCACCAATTGTTCTTGTCGCCGTAAATCACCACTGTCGAGTCACGCGCGATCCCCTTGGATCCGAGGACCCTGGCGAACTCGTCCGAACCGATGAAATCGCGCTCGACCGGATCGTTGAGGTCGGTGTGCCAATCGATCTTGACGGCTCCAGGGATGTGGCCTGTCTCGTAGAGGATGACGTCTTCGTCTGACTCGACGACGACCAGACCGTGGGTGCCGAGATGTTCCTGCAGCCAGTCGGTCGAGACTAGACGCTCCGGGTGGGCATACGCGGCGAATTTCGGTGCCGGGTCGAGTTCGACTGACATGGTGAACCTCCAGAGGGCGCCGGCCGGCGCAAGAAATCGGGGTGAGTGCGGATTAGGCTTGTGACCTGCCCGCGTATCGAATCTACGCAATCCGGGCGAGCACCGCTTACATGCGGTAACCCTTTGAAACACGTGAAGCCCAGACTTCAGTGTTGCCTGACCGAGAGATACGGGAAATCGGATATGACGCACGGCGCCACTCAGCGGGCCGATCGGTTGATCGATCGCACACCGAACATCACCGGTGCAGAGATCGTTGCCGATCTGGTTCCACCGCCCCAGTTCGAGAGCGCTTCATTCGAGTCGTATCGACCTGACGCCGACTTTCCGTCGCAGGCCGCGGCAGTATCGCGACTGGGTGAGTTCGCTGGAGTCTGGCGTGCGCAGCAACGGCCGGGAGGATTCTTCTCTCGCAACCGCAAGGTGAAGGCTGAACTGCCCGGTATCTATCTCGACGGTGGCTTCGGTGTCGGTAAGACCCACCTGCTTGCCTCGCTTTGGCACGCGGCGCCAGGGCCGAAGTACTTCGGCACATTCATCGAATACACCGCTCTTGTCGGTGCCCTCGGCTTCGCAGACACCGTCGCTCAGTTGAAGGGCGCCAAGCTGATCTGCATCGACGAATTCGAACTCGACGACCCAGGCGACACGATGATGATGACCCGGCTGCTCGGCGAACTCATCGCAACGGGAACCCGGGTCGCGGCGACATCCAACACGCCACCGAACTCTCTGGGTGAGGGCAGGTTCGCTGCCTCCGACTTCATGCGCGAGATCCAGGCCATGTCGTCGAACTTCGAGACGCTGCGAATCGATGGCCTCGACTATCGCCGCCGCGACACCGAGGGGCGCGCAACGACAGTGGAGCCGGAAGGACTCGATCACATGGTCGATTCACTGATCCAGCGTGGTTCGAGCGTGACTGAAGATGACTTCGGTGCGCTGATGCGCCACCTGGCGACCGTGCATCCGTCGAAATACATCAAGCTGATCCGCAACGTCGATGTCATCGGCATCAGGGATGCCTTCTTGCTCACCAATCAGACCGATGCGTTGCGGCTTGTCGCATTCATCGACCGCGTCTACGACGCCGAGATCCCGATCATCTCAAGCGGCCTGGCGCTGAATGACGTCTTCGACGCCGACATGATGAATGGCGGCTACCGCAAGAAGTATCAGCGGTCGCAGTCTCGGATGGTCGCGCTGACCACGGGGGAGCTACCTCCGCACAGCGCTTAATGCGCCACGGCGGTTAGCGCCCCACAACGGTTTCATGGGGTTCCGAAACATCCTTTTAACATCATCGGCCTGTCCGTAACCGGCTCGAAACATCCCGGGGTACCTGTCGAAATGTCGAGGATCGAGTATGGGCATACCCGAGATGGACGTGCTCCTCGTGAACACAGCCTCACTCGCGGTAAACCTGAAACTCGAGAGGTGTGAGGACAACCTATGGACACGGGCAGCATTGCTTGGGGAATAACAGCCACCGCATTGGTTCTGTTTATGACCCCCGGCGTCGCATTCTTCTACGGCGGTTTGGTCAAGGCCAAGAGCGTCGTCAGCATGATGATGATGAGCTTCGGCGCACTGGGATTGATCAGCGTGTTGTGGATTCTCTACGGCTTCAACATGAGCGCAGTCGACGGCCCGACGCAGTTTGCGGGCAACCCATTCTCCGACTTCGGTCTCGGCGCACTGGCAACGGGCGATTCGGCCAACACCGACCTGCTGGGCGCCACATACGGTGCTACCTTCGCGATCATCACCGTCGCGCTGATCTCGGGAGCGATCGCTGATCGCGCCAAGTTCGGCTCATGGATGATCTTCGCCGGTATCTGGGCGACGCTCGTCTACTTCCCGGTTGCGGCCTGGGTCTGGGGCGGCGGCTGGATCATGAGCCTCGGTGACACTCTCGGCCTCCCCGCTGTGATCGACTACGCAGGTGGTACCGCAGTCCACATCAACGCCGGTGCCGCAGCGCTTGCGCTGGCCATCGTCCTCGGCAAGCGTGTCGGCTTCCAGAAGGGCATCACCAAGCCGCACAACGTTCCTCTGGTGCTCATCGGAGCCGCAGTGCTGTGGTTCGGCTGGTTCGGCTTCAATGCCGGTGCTGAATGGCTGAACGGGCTCGAGAACGTCGGCATCATCGTCATCAACACCCTCGGTGCAACGGCCGCGGCAATCATCGGCTGGATCATCGTCGAGAAGGTCAAGGACGGCAAGGCGACTGCTGCTGGAGCGGCATCCGGTGCAGTTACCGGTCTGGTCGCCATCACCCCGGCGTGTGCAAACCTCGAACCAGGCTGGGCACTGCTCCTCGGTGTACTCGCCGGTGCAGTTTGTGCCATGGCGATCGAACTGAAGTTCAAGCTCGGCTTCGATGACTCGCTCGACGTCGTCGGCATCCACCTCGTCGGTGGCCTCATCGGAACGCTGTACCTCGGCTTCTTCGCCATCGACACCGGCCTGTTCACCGGTGGCGACTTCGGTCAGCTCACCGTCCAGGCGATCGCAGCATTCTCCGTGATGATCTACTCCTTCGTCATCGCGCTGGTGCTCGGCTTCGCCATCGAGAAGACCATCGGATTCCGCATCAAGCACGAAGACGAGCTCGCAGGTGTCGACACCTTCGTCCACGGCGAAGAGGGCTACGCACTCGAAACGGTCTAGTCAATAATCACGGCAGACGCCTTCGGGCGGTGGGCGGTGAGGCAAGCGGATGTGTCACACACATCACGCATCCTCACCGCCCTTTGTCTGCACCTGGCTTCTTCTTATTGACAAAGAGCGTATCGGCCTCCTCGAGAGACATACCGTTCGTTTCCGGCACCACTCGGAACACGAAGATGAACGATAGCGCGGCGAATACGGCATACATGCCGTACGTGAAGACCAGGGAGAAGGCCGCGAGCGGTGGGAACGACACGGTGATGAGGAAGTTCGCAATCCACTGAGCGGATGCTGCCAGGCCGAGCGCACGTGCCCTGATCGAATTCGGGAAGATCTCGCCGAGCAGCACCCAGACTACGGGTCCCCACGAGGCTCCGAACGAGATGACAAACAGGTTCGCGGCGATGAGGGCGATCGGGCCCCAGATTCCGGTGAGCGAGGGAGCGCCGTCCACTGTGACGGCCTGCGAGAACGCAATCGCCATAACCGCGAGCGTCACGGCCATTCCGGCGGAGCCGAACAACAGGATGGGGCGACGACCGACCCTGTCAACCAGAGCGATGGCGACGAGGGTGACCAGGATGTTGGTCACCGCCGTATAGACCGAAATCGTGAACGAATTGCTCTCGTCGAATCCGACAGACTGCCACAGGGTTGTCGAGTAATAGAAGATGACGTTGATGCCGACGAACTGTTGGAACATCGAGAGCGCGATGCCCACCCAGACAATGGGCTTCAGCCCGAATGCCGGTCCGCGCAGGCTGCCTGGTTTGAGGGCGCGCTGGTCGATCTTGATGCTTTCCTGTATATCCCGCAGTGATCGATCAAGCTCATCGGCGGGGACGATGGTCGCCAGGATGTCTCTGGCTCGATCGTCTTTACCCTTCTGGATGAGGTAACGGGGCGACTCGGGCAGGAGTAGCGCGATCGCTCCATAGACGACGGCCGGAACGGCTGCGGCCAGGAACATCCAACGCCACGCTTCGAGACCGAGCCACAGTTCGTTCGAAGCCCCACCCGCCGCTCCAGCGAAGAGCGCATCGGAGAGCAGCGCAGCGAAGATTCCGACGGTGATGGCGAGCTGCTGCAGAGAACCCAGCCGGCCGCGCATCTTTCGTGGGGAGATCTCAGCGATATAGGCGGGCGCGATCACCGACGCGATGCCAATGCCGAGGCCGCCGATGACACGCCAGAAAATCAGGTCCCAGACCGAGAACGCCAGTCCAGTGCCAAAGCTGCTGACCAGGAAGAGGACTGCCCCGACGACCATTGTCGGGATCCGCCCCCACCGGTCCGAAATGCGCCCCCCGAGGTATGCGCCGATTGCGCAACCGATGAGTGCGCTGGCAACCGCAAACCCGGTGAGACCTTCCGAGAGGTCGAACTCACCTGAGAGGGCGTCGACGGCCCCGTTGACGACTGATGAATCGAATCCGAAGAGGAAGCCGCCGACGGCTCCCGCGACGGCAAGCGCGATGACTCGCGCGGTATGCGAGTTGTTCGCTGATGTGGCCACGTTCCGACGCTACATCGACAAGCCCGCCGAGGGGATAGGCAGTTTCGGTCGGTTTCGCCTCAGGTGGTGCGCAACAGCATCCGCTTGCGTGTTAGACCCCGACTCCCTCTTCCACGGGGGTGGAGGGAGCGGTGCCCTTCTTCTTTTTCGAGACGAAGAGCGTTTCGGCCTGTTCAAGTGACATGCCGTTGGTTTCTGGTACGAGACGGAACACGAAGATGAAGGAGAGCGCTGCGAACACGGCGTACATGCCATAGGTGAGCACCAAGGAGAGTTCGGCCAGAGGTGGGAACGAGACGGTGATCAAGAAGTTTGCAATCCACTGAGCGGATGCCGCCAGGCCGAGCGCGCGCGCCCTGATCGCGTTCGGGAAAATTTCGCCGAGAAGCACCCAGACGACAGGGCCCCATGAGGCGCCGAACGAGATGACGAACAGGTTCGCGGCGATGAGCGCAATCGGTCCCCATGCCCCCGTGAGGGAGGGCTCACCATCGACCGTGACGGCCTGTGAGAAGGCGATTGCCATCACGGCGAGGGATACGGCCATGCCGGCGGAACCGAACAGCAGGATGGGACGGCGACCGACCCTGTCGACGAGCGCGATAGCGACGAGTGTCACCGCAATGTTGGTGACCGACGTAACGACAGAGATCGTGAAGGAGTTACTTTCGTCGAAACCGACTGACTTCCACAGCGTTGTCGAGTAGTAGAAGATGACGTTGATGCCCACGAACTGCTGGAACATCGACAGGGCGATGCCGATCCACACGATGGGCTTCAGGCCGAATGCACGGCCGCGCAGGCTACCGCTTGTCTTGGCGAGCTTGTCAGCAGCGATGCTGTCCTGAATGTCACGCGTCTGGCGTTCAAGCTCGTCGGCGGGGACGATCGTCGCCATGATGGCGCGCGCCTTCTCTTCCTTGCCGTTCTGCATCAGGTAGCGAGGAGACTCGGGCAGTAGCAGTGCGATCACGCCGTACACGATTGCGGGAACTGCACTGGCGAGGAACATCCATCGCCATGCCTCAAGGCCGAGCCAGAGTACGTTCGCGGCGCCATCCGCTGCGTTGGCGAAAATCGAATCAGACAGTAACGCGGCGAAGATGCCGATCGTGATCGCGAGTTGCTGGAGTGATCCGAGGCGTCCGCGCATCTTGCGGGGTGAAATCTCGGCGATGTATGCGGGAGCGATCACCGATGCGATCCCGATTCCCAGGCCGCCGACGATGCGCCAGATGATGAGATCCCACACCGAGAAGGCAAGTCCGGTGCCGAACGCGCTCAGCAAGAAGAGTGCAGCGCCGACGAGCATCGTGGGGATGCGACCCCACCTGTCAGCGAGACGCCCTGCGGCATAGGCGCCGATGGCGCAGCCGATGAGGGCGCTGGCGACGGCGAAGCCGGTGAGCGCTTGGGAGAGCTCAAACTGGCCTTGGAGCGCATCGACAGCTCCGTTCACAACCGAAGAGTCAAAGCCGAACAAGAAGCCACCTACGGCGCCTGCGACTGCCAATGTAATGACTCGGGCGGTCTGGGAAGTGCGGGCTGAAGATTTCACCCTACGACGTTACATTGCAAAAGAAGCTGTCTTGACCGCCTGGCCCATGCTTGGGGGGTTGAGGGGGAGTTGGCAGCTTCTTTCTTGACGTGTTCTAGCCCGCAAAGTGGGGTCAACGCATGCTGCGGTTTCGCAGAGTTCCCCTCCCGAGCGCTGCTAGCGTGTGGATTCGTAGCGACTCGCTACAGGTTGTTACGAACTGAAAAAGGTTACTGGATGCACCGCCGCACTACGCCTGCCCTCCGCCCCCGCCCGCGTTCAATCCGGGGCTCCCGTTCCACGTTTGGCGGCGCTGGGGTGGTGGCGCTGCTCGCCCTGCCTCTGGTTGCCGTGGCTCTTCCGTCGCCGAGTGCGCAGGCAGCCCCGTCAGCCCTTCCCGCCACCGCGACGACTACTGCCGTCGTGGGGCGCGTCGCTGTGCATGGCCAGACCGGCAACGGATATTCGTTGCAGGGCGGTACCGTTGACCCGCAGACCAACCGCCTGTACCTGGCGGATTCCACTGCAGACAATGACCCGAGCCTCGCGATTGTCGAGCTGGACACGAACTCGGTGCGCAGTGTTGTGCTCGGCGGCCCGGCTGGCGCCACCGCGATGGACGCCGCAGTATCGTCCGTTGACGGGTCTGTCTATGTCGTGCAGACAGCTCCAACAGCCAGCGCATCGGTGGTCTCGATCGTTGACCCAGACGCCGACTACACCGCATCGACTCCACCGACGGTGTCCGTCGGTTTCAACGCTCAGAAGATCGACGTTGGCGCCGATGGCCGTGCATACGTCACGAGCCTCGACGACGGAACCGTGTCTGTGCTGTTGCCGGTGGGAGGGCCGACGAAACTGGCGGTCGTGCAGACGCTCACTGGGCTCGCGACGGCGGAGGCGACGACGGCGCTGGATGCGACACGAGGCGTGCTTTACATCGCAAGCGAGCGAACGAGCACGATCACATCTATCGATGTGTCGGCGAGTCCGGCCGCGGTGAACGGCACGTTTGCCGTCGATGATGCGCCAACTGGAATCTCGGTGGACGCGGCAACGGGAGATGTGGTCATCGTTACCCCTGATTCGAATTCCGTCTCCTGGTTCACTCCGACAGTCGGCGGGAGCATCGCGGCCCCGAACCGTACAGAGGCACTGGCGACCGATGCCTCTGACACGTCCGGCGCGTTCGTTCTGCCCCTGTCGGCTAGCGTCCGAGCCGACGGTAGCACTCTCGTCGTTTCTCAGGTGAACGGCACAACGACCTCATTCGTCTCTGTGATACCGGCGGTGGTCGACGCACAGCACCCAGTGCGGATGGTCGCAGTGGGCGACCTGGCATTCTGGGGAATCGAAGATTCCCGCGCCGGTGGCACCCTCTACGTGCCGAACGCCGGGAACGGGAATGTGTCTGTGATCACTGACGTGACTCTTGCGTCGGTTCCAGCCCTCGTGTCGTATGGGGCCACGGCGTCACTCAACGCAACCCTCGCTCGCGCCGATGGCCAGCCGATCACGGCATCCGTTGCTTTCACGGATGCCGGTGGTGCGTCACTCGGTTCAGCGCCCGTTGACACCAATGGCCTCGCGTCTCTCGACCTCGGTGTGCGCGCCGTCGGTGACGTGCAGTTCACCGCGTCAGTTGCAGTGCCATCCACGCTCTCGCTGGCTGTGAGTGGCAGCGCGACGACTAGCAAGGCCCAGACCACGACAACCGTTGTGCTTGATCGAACCAGCGTATGGGAGGGTGCTGATGCCGTAGTCACCATCTCGGTGGTCGGTGCCCATGGCGCGAGTGGCACCGCGCCCACGGGTGCCGTCACTCTTCGTGACGGCACGGGCGCAGCTCTGGGTCGCGCGGTATTGGATGCAGGCAGTTCACGTGTGGTGCTCGCCGGCCTCTCAGTGGGCACAGCGAAGCTCACGGCGACCTACGACGGTGACGACTCGTACCTGGCATCTACATCCGCTGGTGTGGCGCTCACGGTCGCAGCGCGCACGCCCGATCTCGTCCTTGACAATTCCGAGTTGGTTGTGGGCGGCGAGGTCACGCTACAGCTGACCGGTTTTGCGCCGAACGAGAGTGTGGATCTTACGCTGCACTCCGACCCGATTCGGCTGGGCTCCGCGACGATGAACGCTACAGGAAGCGGTTCATTCACGTTCACGACGCCTGTTGTCGACCCAGGCAACCACACGATCATCGCTGTGGGTGCGGCGTCGGGCCGGACGGTTTCGTTCTCCGTCACGGTTGCGCAGGCACCGGTCGTGCTCCCGACCCCGTCCCCAGCACCCACCCAGAGTCCCGCACCCGCAGCATCAGCGCCAACTCCGGTTTCCAGCCAGAGCGGGGCATTGGCATCAACAGGAGTCGATCCGATCGGATCCGGCGCCGCAGCTGGCGGACTCGTGCTTCTTGTGCTTGGCCTGGTCATGATCGCGATTCGTCGCAATCGACGATCAGTGTTTCGGCAGGACTAGCCGTTCAACGAGTAGGCACAGGACGCACCGCGGGCGCCGCCATCGAACAGGGTTCGGGGCGGCGTTCCGCGTCTCTGTGCTCCCATACGACAGCGGATGTCATTGCCAGCCGCGATTGGGCACCGAAACGTCGTGCAACGTGGGGGAGTCTCAGTACAGTGAGTGGGACATCTGTCCCACAGCGAAGTGAGTATCGTGCCACATTCCCGCACAACAGTCCGACCGTCATCCGTTGTCGCGTTTCTGCCACTCATGGTGGCCAGCGCGGTTCACCTGGTCGCGATTCTGCTGTCTCTGGACGATGTCGTGGTCTGGACCAAGCCGTTGCTCATGCCTGCGTTGGCAATCGGGCTTGTCTGGGCAGCGCCGATTCGTCGCTCCCGCGTGATCGTGCTCGGGGTCGTTGCCCTGTTCTTCTCGTGGGCGGGAGACGTCACGCTCGTCTGGTTCGTTATCGGGCTGGCGTGCTTCCTCATCGCGCACATTGCCTATCTGGTGCTGTTCGTCACCCAACTGGCTGTGCGCCGGATGCAATGGTGGGCCATGGGCTACGCGGTCTGGCTCGTTGTACTGCTCGTGCTGCTGGTGCCGAACACCGGCGATTTGGCGATCCCGGTCGTTATCTACGGCACAGTACTGTGCGGGATGGCGGCAGTCGCGTCTCGCTGCAACCGCTGGATCGCGCTTGGCGGGGCGTTCTTCGTGGCCTCCGACTCGATCCTGGCCATCAACCTCTTCCTGGATCCGGGCATACCGGTGGTGCAATTCTTGATCATGGGCACATACATCGCTGCCCAGACGCTTATCGTGTGGGGAATCGTTCAGTACGAACGTCGAAGGGTTGTGGCGCCGGCTCCAGCGCTCGCTGATCCGGTACGCAACCCCGCGTAGACTTGACAGCCGCAAGCGACCGAGGCGCCACGATCTGGGGCCGTACGCGTTGAGGCGACCGCCGTTTGGCGTGCTCACCTGCCGGATCCGGCACGACGCGTTCCGTCACGCTTGCACGCACTCAAGGAGAACCACAGAAATGAAGTCGACCCGTATGGTCACAGTCGCAGCCATAGCCCTTGGCGCTGCAGTTGCATTCACCGGATGTACTGCCGACGCCGCATCCACAGATACCTCGACTGCCGTGAACGTGTGCAACGAGGTGCGCGACATCACCAACGGCGCCCTCAACACACTCGCGGGCGACATCACGACAGATCAGGCGGCAACCGCAGGCTACTTGGGCGAACTGGCTGCACGCGCAGACGCCCTTGTCGGATCCGTTGACGACTCGGCTGCAGACAAGGCGTTCACCGAGTTCTCTGCAGAACTCAGCGCGGCTGCCGACTACGTCGCGGCAGCTCCAGTGCCGGCTGCGGATGCGACTGAAGACGACGCCGAGGCAGACCCTCAGCTCACCGCCACCGTTGCTGCTGTGCAGGACGCGGCTGCTGAGGCCAAGGCGAACTGCAGCGCGCAGTAGCGCGAGCGCAATTCACGCCGACAATCGCCGGGCTGGCACGCAGAGTGACCAGCCCGGCGATCGTCGTTTGAGCAACCCGTACTGGTTCGGTTTGTCGGGCGCTGGCCAGGTTGAGATCCTGAGCGTGTTCGGAAAACAGGGCGAGCGTATGCACCTCAGCGCACGATCCACGTCGTCGACCCACGTCGTCGACGCAGCCCTGATCCAGTGCGTAGAAACAAAAAACCCCCGGGATAACCGGGGGTTTTGTTGTGGGCGATACCGGACTCGAACCGATGACCTCTTCGGTGTGAACGAAGCGCGCTACCAACTGCGCCAATCGCCCATGCAGTCGAACTATGTTCAACCGCGATTTACGATACTAGTCCACGGGCGGAACGCGGCGCACATCGGCAGGCGCGAAACGCCGCTCAGTTCTTCAATTTGGTTTCCACGCCCGCTTCGGTATAAAGTCTTCTACGTCGCAGAGATGCGGTAAACAAAAACAAAACAAAGTGCGGATGTGGCGCAGTGGTAGCGCATCACCTTGCCAAGGTGAGGGTCGCGAGTTCGAATCTCGTCATCCGCTCGAATGGAACAGAATCGCCTCGAAAGGGGCGGTTCTCTTCATTTGGTGCAGAACCCAAAATGGTGGATTGGCCGAGAGGCGAGGCAGCGGCCTGCAAAGCCGTATACACGGGTTCGAATCCCGTATCCACCTCAATTCTTGAGAACTAGTTCACAAGATATGGGCGATTGGCGCAGCGGTAGCGCGCTTCCCTGACACGGAAGAGGTCACTGGTTCGATCCCAGTATCGCCCACAGTAAAACCCCCGAGAAACCGGGGGTTTTGTTTGTTTAAGTTGGTCACGTGAATTGTGCATGCACGACCAGCTTGAACTCGAGAAATTCCTCCGAGAATTTTTCTGCGGATGTGGCGCAGTGGTAGCGCATAACCTTGCCAAGGTTAGGGTCGCGAGTTCGAATCTCGTCATCCGCTCAGATTCAAAAATTAGTTTCACGAAGAAGCCCGCCAGGGAGATCTGGCGGGCTTCTTCGTTTAATTCGCCTGGCGGTCTGGCAGCGTCTGGAGCAGATGCTGCTTGGCAGAGCCAACCTGCCTGGCCAGGTCCCACAGCGTCGATGACGCCGCGCCGGAAGTCTCTGGCGCGGTGCCCTGCTCGCTATTGCCCGTCAGGTCGTCCGGGTTCAGCGCCTGGATGATCTGGTCAAGATCATCGCGGGTCAGCTCTGTGCCGTCGGCCAGGGCTGTCAGGTCGCGCAACCCGGTGCGCAGCTTGTCGAGCTCGTCGAGCTGCCTGTCGTCGAGGCGATCGCGGTCAGGTACCAGCTCGTCCTGCATCCGTGTGGCGTCCCTGAGCAGGGCGATTTGCTCAGGTGGCAGTTGACCCGTGCCGTTCGAAGAGGCACGGAGCGCGGCTTCTGTTGCCTCTGTCGCCTTCTCGATACGTCGCCGTAGCGGCGCGGGTCGAAAGCCGGGGATCACTGTGAAACCCAGTACAACTCCTACCAACACCGCGCACACAGTGAGCCCCACATACTGCACCAGGAGGTTGACCGCGTTCAGATCGCGGGTCACGGAGTTGAAGCCGACGCTGACAATGACCATGAATGCGCCGCCCAGGGCCGGGCGGGTGACGATGTACCACAACCCCAGGCACAGGGCGACGACGGCTATGGCTGTGAGGTAGGTGGACGGCACTACCAGCAGGATCACCGCGACAGCAAGTGAGCCGGAGACCAGTCCGATAATCTTGTTTCTCGACTTAGTCGCGGTGTCACTCAAGCTGGTCTGGAGGATGCTGAACGTGGTCAGCAGCGTGGTGGAGACCAGCGGGTCACCCCGCTCCAGACCTGAGGTGATCAGCAGCATCAGTAGAACAGCGAGCGCGGTGCGGAGCGCGTGCCTGACCTGGATGGACTGCAGCCTGGCAGACGGGTGGAGCACCGCGTCCTGGAGTCGGTGGCGCCGGTGGCGATCAAGCTGAACTGGGGTGGTGTCGTGCTCCAGCATTGCTCGTTCGACGGCGTCCAGGGCGCGTGTTGTATCGGTGAACGGTGCCTCGGTGCTGGGGGCCGACGCAATCAACGAGGCACTGGCGGGCATGTCCCGCCTGGGCTTGGCCTTTAGCTCCTCGGCGAGCTCGTGAGCCCGCCCTCTCAGCTCGGCGGCGTCTGCGGTGCCGCCAGCGTTCGCCAACTCTGCGGTGTGCAGGGCCAGGCGATAGCGGGATGCCCCTTCGAGCGCGTCGGCGAGCCAGCGCTGCCGGCCGTCGCTGAGCCAGGTGCCGAACGCGGTGGCGGTCGCGGCGCTTGGATCGTCGGCGACGAGTATCTCGGCTATCTGCTCTCTTGTCGGCTTGGAGGGATCAGAGATTCCCATCAGGATGCGCAACAGGAGCGCTACGACGACGCCCGCAATGGCGGCTGCGAACACCTGCTGGTGGTCTGCGCCGCCCATAGGTGCGTAACCGTAGCCGAACATCGTGGTCATCCCCAGCCCCAGTCCGGCGTTACCGAAGCGTGAACCGAGCAGCGGAAGCAGCGCAGCCACGAAGGTGAGGATCACCACGAGCGCGATCGCCGCGGGGCGCGAGGCCTCGGCCACCAGGCGCGGGACTGCCGCTGCGAAGACCAGCAGCGGCCCCATCACCGCGGTGATGCGGAGGTCGGCTCTGAGCGGGCCGCCCATGAATGCCACCAGCGAGAACATGCCTGTCAGCCCGCCGATGATCCCGGCTGCGCCTGCCCCCCAGGCATCGGCGAGCAGTACGGAGGGGAGCACAACTATGATCATCAGCACCATCAGCATCGGGGTGCCTTTGGGACGCTTGGGATGCGTAGTGCGCTTAGGGCGCTCGGGGCGCTTGGGCGCTTCGGTGATACCAGAGCCGTCCACGTGTCCTCCTCGACGTTGGTGGCGCGTTTATGCCGATGGTAGGTCGGATAGCGCGGGATGGCCAGAGGTGGCGGCTGTGGGTCCGGCAGCGTGCCGGGGGTTCGTGTTTATGCTGTGCTGATCGCGGACAGCGCTCCGGCTCGTTCGTGCGTCTTCGCCCTGGCGTCCCGATAGAGCTCTTCATAGCGCTTGGTGATCGCTGTGCTGTCGTGGGTGAGGGAGTGTTCGTATGAGTGACGCCTCATGGCGGTGTATGCCTCGTCGGGGAGCGTCAGAATCGTCTCGATGGCGTGTGCGAGCTCAGCGGGGTTCCGTGGCGGCACAAGGATGCCGTTCAGTCCTCTGTCGATGAGATGTGGCAGTGCCATGGCATCCGCCAGTACCACGGGCACGCCACTGGCCATCGCCTCAAGGGTGGCGATGCTCTGCAGTTCGGCTGTCGACGGCATCGCGAAGAGCGACGCTTGCGTGTAGAGCTCGTCGATCTGGGCATCAGTCACTCGGCCGTGGAACTGCACTCGGTCGGCGATGCCCAGCGAATCGGCAAGTTTTTCAAGACGGCGCAATTCGGTGCCGCCGCCGACGATGTCGAGGTGGGCATCGAGGGCGACTGACACCTGCGCGAAAGCCTGCAAGAGCGTGTCCAGGCGCTTTTCGGCGTCAAGCCGGCCAACGTAGAGCACCCGGTTTCCCGGTGGCCTGGTGAAGTGAGGGGCGAATCGGCTGAGGTCAACACCGCACGAGAGGGGGATCACAGAGCCGACCGTCGTGTTCTTCGCGAGGTAGTTGGCAGCGATCGGGGTGGGGCTGGTGACGATGTCTGCCTCGCCAAGCACAGAGGATGCCAGATTCCAGCCAAACCGCGTCAGTGGTGGGTGGAGTTGGCGGGGGAGTCCGCTGTACTCGATGATGTTATCCGGCATGACGTGGTTGGTTGCGACCAACGGAATATGCCTGGCCCGCGCCGCGATGCTGAGTGAGCGCCCGATATTGATGAACGACTGGATGTGAACGACATCCGGCTCGATTTCGTCGAGAACACTACACACGGCTTTGGCGATCTCCCATGGAGGGGGAAAGCGGATCCAGTCGTGCAGGAGCCAGCGGACGCTCCGTAGGCGGTGAACCGTGATCAGCTCGCCATCGAGCAGTTCGGTCGCGGTGCTACTCGAGAGATTCGTTGACGGCGCGACGACGTGCACCGAGTGCCCGCGGCGCGACAGCCGAACGGCGAGGTTGCGGGCAAAGCGCGCGGCACCGTTGATATCTGGTGCAAAAGTATCTGTTCCGATAAGAACGCGCATCGGACGCGTAGACGTGTCAGGCAACGGTGTGTATTCCAATCTCGTAGACGGCGACTCTGTGTCATCAGCGGGTGGGGATTGCCGTTGTCGGCTTGATGCTAGCGCACTCTCATTTCGAATAAATACACGCTGTCTACTGTGCCTAGCAGAATCCTCCTGATACAAGCGCACACGGCGCATGTGGCGTTGCCAGCATCTGGCCAGTGCAGCACGGTAGCCTTGAGAGGTTATGCGCGCCGAATCAGAGTCACAGCCCACCGTCCCCGTCGATCTTCCGCTTGCCGAGCGACTGGATGCGGCGGTGGCCAGATATACCGAAGCCGGCGTCCTGTCCCGCGCAGTCGCCCTCACAGAGGGCGCAATGGCCGGAGAAGACTTCCTCCTCTATGTCGGGGGTCGCCACGCCCAGGGGCTGCTCGACGGTGCTCCCGCCCTGTACTGGCCTGAGCTCTGGGGGATGCGTGCGCTGCTGCATGTGTGGGACCCTTCAGCCGGAACCGCAGTGAAGGCCGGCCTGGAGAACCAGGCGTGGCGTGTACGCGAAATGGCCGCCAGAGTGAGCCAGGAACGCGAACTCAATGTCGCGTCGTCGCTGGTGACCCTCCTCACTGATGAATCAGCACGTGTTCGTGCCGCTGCCGCCCACGCTCTCGGTGCGTGCGGCCGCGAAGAAGACCTCCCGGCCCTTGAAGCGCGTTTGCGCGATCCCGACAAGGACGTTCGTCGCGCTGCCCAGCAGGGTCGCGACCAGTTACGTCGCCGCTTCCCGCAGCCAACCGAATAATTCTGCCGGCTAAATATTTTGCGCTGCCCTCGGCTTTCGCCGGGGGCAGCGCTAGTGTCACGGATGTGCTCACGTCGACGCCGGCAACCGTTCGTTCCACCGTCCACACGCATGCCACGCGAATCGAATCCCGGGCCATCATGGTGGCCGCAGGCGCCTTCATTCTCTCGGCGCTCACCGCTCTGATCGTGATGCGCGGGATCACCCTGCCGCTGTGGAAAGACTTGTCGGTCGGAGTGCTTGCCATCCTCGCGGGGTCGGTTGTCGGCGCCGCAGCCTACGTGCTGAGCGCATATGACACCAGGAGCCGCAACGCAGCGACGACAGGCGTGAAACTGCGACTCCTGCGATTCGCCTGGGATACAGCCGCACTCACGTTCACTCACGTCGCCGTCTTCGCGATGCTGTGCCTGGTTCTGTTCTCGACTCTGCAGGACGCCTTTCTGGGGCTTGAGGTCGATGCCCTGACCGGGATGGTGCTTGTTGGCGTGGCCGGAGCAGCCTGCGGCTATTTCCTGTACCTCTCGGCGTCGTCGATGACCGCGTACAAGATGTCGAGCCTGCTCGCGGTGTTCCTCAGCAGCGGAGTGCTGCTGAGCATGACAACGGCGAGCGATCCGGATTGGTGGCACGCCAACTTCAGCAGTCTCGGCACGACAACTGATATATCCGGCTTCGCCTTCAACGCGACACTGACCATCGCCGGCGCGACGATCACGATCCTCGCCGACTACCTCACCAACGACCTGATGCGGTGGACGGCGCAGCAACGGGGCGAGGCAACCGCGCATATCAGCGTGGTGAAGTGGGCGCTCGTCACGATCGGCATCATGTTGGCTTTCGTCGGGCTCGTGCCCGTTGACGAAATCCTGCTCATTCACAACATTGCTGCCTCTGGCATGGTCGTGGTGTTCTTTGCATTGATGATCGGCCTGCGAAAGCTCGTGCCTGGCTATCCAGAAACGTTCTTCGTTCTGAGCTACGGCTTTCTTGCCGCGATCATCATCGCCGCGGTGATGTTTTTTCCCGTCGGCTATTACAACCTGACAGCTTTCGAGTTGATCTCAGCGGCTCTCATCTTCACCTGGCTAGTGATTTTCGTACGCAACACCGCCGCTGTCACTGCAGATGCTGAGTCCCCGTAAAGTTCTCCCACTAAAGTTAACGGGTACACCAAAACAGGGAGTTATTACGTGGCTGACGGCTTTGAGCTATTCACTGATCGATCTGTTGTCGCAATGCGCGTCAACGGCGAGCTCAAGGATCTCGCAACAACGATAACTACGACGGATGTCGTCGAGCCGGTCACCATCGATTCGCCCGATGGTTTGAACATTTTGCGCCACTCTGCAGCCCACGTGCTCGCGCAGGCCGTGCAAACGATCAACCCAGAAGCCAAGCTCGGCATCGGCCCGCCCGTCACCGACGGTTTCTACTACGACTTCGATGTCGAGCAGCCATTCACGCCAGAAGACCTGAAGGCCATCGAGAAGTCGATGGACCGCATCATCCGCTCTGGCCAGCGTTTCGTGCGCCGTGTCGTCACCGACGACGAGGCCCGCGCTGAGCTCGCGAATGAGCCATACAAACTTGAGCTGATCGGCCTGAAGGGTGGAGCAGCATCCGAGACCGAAGACAACGAGTCAGTCGAGGTCGGTGGCGCAGAGCTCACCATTTACGACAACGTCGACCCGAAGACGGGCGAGACGGTCTGGAAGGACCTCTGCCGGGGCCCGCACCTGCCGAACACCCGCATGATCGGCAACGGCTACTCGCTCACCCGCCTGGCCGCCGCGTACTGGCGCGGTTCTGAGAAGAACCCGCAGCTGCAGCGCGTCTACGGCACGGCATGGCCGACCAAGGACGAGTTGCGCGCATACCAGGCGCGCATGGAAGAGGCAGCGAAGCGCGACCATCGCAAGCTCGGTGCAGAGCTCGACCTGTTCAGCTTCCCCGAGGAGATCGGTTCAGGTCTCGCGGTGTTCCACCCCAAGGGCGGCATCATCCGTCAGGAGATGGAGAACTACTCGCGTAAGCGTCACACCGAGGCCGGATACGACTTCGTCTACACGCCACACATCACCAAGTCGAACCTGTTCGAAACCTCTGGGCACCTCGACTGGTATTCAGACGGCATGTTCCCGCCCATGCACCTCGACGAGGAGCGCGACGCTGACGGACACGTCACCCGTCAGGGCGTCGACTACTACCTCAAGCCGATGAACTGCCCGTTCCACAACCTCGTCTTCCGTTCAAGCGGCCGCAGCTACCGCGATCTGCCGATGCGCCTGTTCGAATTCGGCAGTGTCTACCGCTACGAGAAGTCCGGCGTTGTACACGGACTCACCCGTGTGCGCGGCATGACGCAGGACGACGCTCACATCTACACGACCCGCGAGGGCATGAAAGAGGAGCTCACAAGCACCCTCAACTTCGTGCTTCAGCTGCTCGCCGACTACGGCCTGAACGATTACTACCTCGAGCTGTCGACCAAGGACCCGAAGAAGTTCGTCGGTTCTGACGACGCGTGGGAAGAAGCGACGGCGACGCTGGCCGAGGTTGCGGCGGCATCCGGTCTCGAACTCGTTGCAGACCCAGGAGGAGCCGCCTTTTACGGCCCCAAGATCTCGGTGCAGGCACGCGACGCCATCGGTCGCACCTGGCAGATGTCGACGATCCAGCTCGACTTCAACCTGCCTGAGCGCTTTGACCTCGAATACACAGCGTCTGACGGAACCAAGCAGCGTCCCGTGATGATCCACCGTGCACTGTTCGGCTCGATCGAGCGGTTCTTCGCTGTGATCACCGAGCACTACGCCGGTGCATTCCCCGTCTGGCTCGCTCCTGTGCAGGTCGTCGGCATCCCGATCAGCGAGCAGTTCGGACCGTTCCTTGACGAGGTCATCGGAAAGCTCAAGGCCGCCGGTGTGCGTGCAGAGGTCGACAATTCTGACGACCGCATGCAGAAGAAGATCCGCAACCACACCAAGGCCAAGGTGCCATTCCAGCTCATCGTGGGCGAAGAGGACCGCGCCAACAACGCTGTCAGCTTCAGGTTCCGCGATGGCACGCAAGAGAACGGTGTGCCGGTCGATGACGCGATTGCTCGCATCCTCGCGTCCATCGAGTCTCGTGCGCAGGTGACGACACAGGGTCAGGTCTAACGTGAGTGCGAACTTCCCAGAGGACGCCGCAGGCGTCGAAGTGGAGAACTCGTCAGAGTTCGCCGCTGTTCCTGATGCCTTCCAGCGCCTCTGGACTCCGCACCGCCTGGTCTACATCCAGGACGGGCAGCAGCCGCACCCCGATGACTGCCCGTTCTGCCTCGCCCCGGGAATGGATGACGAGAAGGCACTGATCGTTGCCAGGGGAAAGCACGCATACGTACTGTTGAACCTGTTCCCGTACAACAGTGGCCACCTCCTGGTCTGCCCGTACCGTCATGTTGCGACATATGACCTGGCGACACCGGAAGAGGTTGCCGAAATTGGTAGCCTCACCCAGACGGCGATGCGGGTGTTGAAAGAGGTGTCGCACTGCGATGGCTTCAATCTCGGCATGAATCAGGGCCGGATTGCAGGGGCGGGAATCGCAGAGCACCTGCACCAGCACATCGTTCCGCGCTGGGCGCTCGACGCGAACTTCTTCCCGATCATCGCTGGCACGAAGGCGCTTCCGCGTCTGCTCGGCGACGTCAGGCAAGAGATCGCCGACGCCTGGCCCAGTGACACCGACTAAGTTTTCTCACTCAACGCCGTACTGGCCGCTGGAGCCCTGCGGTACCTGATGCACCATCACGCAAGGAATAGAATCCACGTATGACTGAGACCACTCCCGCAGAGCAGTTTGGCTCCAGCCGCGTCAAGCGCGGCCTGGCTGAGATGCTGAAGGGCGGCGTCATCATGGACGTCGTCACCGCAGAGCAAGCACGTATCGCAGAAGACGCCGGCGCCGTTGCCGTTATGGCACTCGAGCGCGTTCCGGCCGACATCCGCTCACAGGGCGGCGTTGCCCGTATGAGCGACCCCGACCTGATTGCGGCGATTCAGGCCGAGGTATCGATCCCAGTTATGGCCAAGGCCCGTATCGGCCACTTCGTCGAGGCGCAGGTTCTGCAGGCCCTCGAGGTTGACTACATCGACGAGTCAGAGGTGCTGAGCCCGGCCGACTACGTGAACCACATCGACAAGTGGAACTTCACGGTTCCCTTTGTCTGTGGCGCGACGAACCTGGGTGAGGCACTGCGCCGCATCAACGAAGGTGCGGCGATGATTCGCTCGAAGGGTGAAGCCGGTACCGGTGACGTCTCAGAGGCGACCAAGCACATCCGCAAGATCAAGGGTGAGGTCGCAGCCCTCGCCGCGCTGAGCAAGGACGAACTGTACGTCGCAGCGAAGGAACTGCAGGCCCCGTACGAGCTCGTTGTTGAGATCGCTGCGACCGGCAAGCTTCCCGTCGTGCTATTCACCGCCGGTGGCGTCGCAACACCTGCCGACGCAGCAATGATGATGCAGCTCGGTGCAGACGGCGTGTTCGTTGGCTCTGGCATCTTCAAGTCGGGCAACCCGGCACAGCGCGCGGCCGCGGTCGTCAAGGCTGTCACCTTCTACGACGACCCCAGCGTTATCGCTGAGGTCTCGCGCGGACTCGGAGAGGCAATGGTCGGCATCAACGTGTCAGACCTCGCCGCCCCGCACCGCCTCTCAGAGCGCGGCTGGTAATACACAACAGATGATCGTTGGAGTTCTCGCCCTGCAAGGCGATTTTCGTGAGCACGCACAGGTGCTTCGGTCGCTCGGCGCAGAGGTCGAGTTCGTACGTCGCCCGGAAGAATTGGCCCGCGTCAGCGGCTTGGTGATTCCGGGCGGCGAATCCAGCGTGATGGACAAGCTGTCGCGCACCTTCGGGCTCGCCGAACCGTTGAAGGCCGCCATTCGCGGCGGGCTTCCGGTGTACGGCACCTGCGCGGGACTAATCATGCTTGCCGACACGGTGATCGACGGCATCGCAGGCCAGCAAAGCCTCGGCGGCCTCGACATCGCTGTACGCCGCAATGCGTTCGGCTCGCAGACCGCATCGTTCGAGACTGATCTCGACATCCCCGCGGTCGGTGAAGAGCCAGTCCACGCGGTCTTCATTCGTGCCCCCATCGTCGAGACTGTCGGGCCTGCGGCAACCGCTCTGGCCTCTGTGGCGGATGGTCGTTGCGTGGCCGTTGAGCAGGGAAATCTGCTCGGGACGTCTTTCCACCCCGAAATTACGGGCGAATACCGTATTCACGAGTACTTTTTGACAAAGGTTGCAACTGCCGGCCTGAACTAGAATGGCTAGGCAGCAGCACTATGAGAGCGACACAACGGGAGATTCATGTCCGGGCATTCCAAATGGGCGACTACTAAGCACAAAAAGGCAATCACCGACTCTCGTCGGGCCAAGGCTTTCGCCAAACTGATCAAGAACATCGAAGTCGCAGCCAAAATGGGCGGCGCCGACCTCTCTGGTAACCCCACGCTGGTGGACGCCATCCAGAAGGCCAAGAAGACTTCTGTTCCGAACGACAACATCGATCGCGCGGTCAAGCGCGGCGCCGGCCTCAGTGGCGAGTCCGTCGACTACATGAACATCATGTACGAGGGCTACGCAGCGAACGGCGTCGCCATCATGATCGAGTGTCTGACCGACAACAAGAACCGGGCTGCAGCCGAAGTTCGCACGACCATGAGCCGCAACGGTGGCACCATGGCAGATCCAGGCAGTGTGGCGTACAACTTCCACCGCAAGGGGATCGTTGTCGTTCCGCACACCGAGAACGTCACTGAAGACGACGTTCTGATGGCAGTTCTCGACGCCGGCGCAGAAGAGGTCGTCGACGAGGGCGAGACCTTCGATGTGTTCTGTGAGCCCGGCGACCTGGTTGCCACCCGCACCGCGCTACAGGATGCCGGCATCGACTATGACTCGGCCGACGCCGCATTCGTACCGTCGCTCAAGGTCGAGGTCGACGTTGAGACCGCTCGCAAGGTGTTTCGCCTGATCGATGCACTCGAAGACCTTGACGACGTGCAGAACATCTACAGCAACTACGACATCACGCCAGAGGTTCAGGCCGAACTTCAGGCTGACGAGGAGTAGCAACCGCATGTCGGTCCGGGTGCTCGGCATCGACCCCGGGCTGACGCGCTGCGGCGTCGGCATTGTCGACGTCTCAGGCAATCGCTCCGCTCGGCTCGTCGACGTGACGGTGCTCCGCACAACGCCTGACATGCCACTCGAGCAGCGTTTGTTGTCGATCGGTGACGGTCTCGAGGAACTCCTCGATCGCCACAAGCCACAGTTCGTTGCACTGGAGCGTGTTTTCGCCCAGCAGAACGTGAGCACGGTCATGGGTGTAGCCCAGATCAGTGGCGTCGCGATGCTGCTCGCAGCCCGGCGCAGCCTGCCCGTCACACTCCACACGCCGAGCGAGGTCAAGGCCGCGATCACCGGCTATGGCTCCGCCGACAAGAAGCAGGTCGGTACGATGGTTGCCCGCATCCTTGGGCTGGCAGAGATCCCGAAGCCTGCGGATGCCGCTGACGCACTGGCGTTGGCGATCTGTCATGCCTGGCGCACGGGGGCGGCAGGCGGCGCCCTGCCGACAACCTCGGTATCTGGCGTGGTGTCAGGAGCTGGCAGTGCGGCGGCTCGGGGAACCGGCGCACAGACGCCGGCCCAGAAAGCATGGCTCGCCGCTGAGCGTGGCGCGGCAGCGTCGGTGGCTCCCCGTAGTCTGAAGAGGTGATTTCTTCAGTTCGTGGTCTTGTCCTCTCCGCCCTCGGTTCAACGATCGTCATTGAGGTTGGGGGAGTCGGACTGGCGCTTCAGGTGACCCCGGCGACGGCGTTTTCTGTGCGCGTGGGTGCCGAAGCGCGACTGTCAACCACACTCGTCGTCCGAGAAGATTCCCTGACGCTCTATGGCTTCAACTCTGCCGACGAACTCGCAGTGTTCGAGCTGCTTACCGGCGTCACCGGCGTCGGTCCCAAGTCGGCACTAGGGGTACTGGCTGCCCTTACTCCGTTGCAGATCGCACACGCCGTCACCGTTGACGACGACAGCGCGTTCCGCAAGGTTAGCGGCATCGGCCCGAAGACGGCCAAGCTGATCGTGCTCTCGCTCGCCGGCAAGTTGAACGCGATCGCGCTTGCGGCTCCAGCGGCCGTACCCGGAACGCCTGGTGGAGCCACAGGGGGCAACGCAGCCGCTGTATCCGCTGGCGTGCAGGCTGCACTGATCGGCCTGGGTTGGTCGGAGCGGGTTGCTGCTGAGGCCGTCGATGAGATTTTGGCAGAGACCGGGGGAGACGAGCCCATCGTCGTCGGCACCATCCTGCGTCTGGCGCTGGCCAAGCTTGGCCCGGCCAGGCAGTCGACGGCATCGGCCGCCGCAGCGACGCGCGGTGCTTCATCATGAGCGACGACCCGAGCATCGAACTGACGAACCCAGCCGTCGACGGAGATGTTGAGCTTGCCTTTGAAGGCGCTCTTCGTCCGCAGAGCCTCGATGAGTTCGTCGGCCAGCACAAGGTGAGGGGTCAACTGCAGTTGCTGCTGACCGCGGCAACGATGCAGCAGCGAACGCCAGACCACATCCTGCTTGCTGGGCCTCCCGGTCTCGGAAAGACAACGCTGGCCATGATCGTGGCGCACGAAGGCAACCGGCCTCTCCGGATGTCGAGCGGTCCGGCGATCCAACATGCAGGCGACCTGGCCGCTGTCTTGTCGTCGCTCGTTCCCGGTGAGGTGCTCTTTATTGATGAGATTCACCGGATGGCTCGCTCGGCCGAAGAGATGCTGTACCTGGCAATGGAAGACTTCCGTATCGACATCATGGTCGGTAAGGGTGCCGGCGCAACGTCGATTCCGCTCGACCTCGCGCCGTTCACCCTGGTGGGGGCTACGACGAGGTCTGGACTGCTTCCAAACCCATTGCGCGACAGATTCGGTTTCACTGCCCACCTGGAGTTCTACTCAGACGACGAACTTGCCGAAGTACTGGCTCGCGCTGCGATGCTCCTTGGCCTTCCCGTCGACAGCGAAGCACTGGCCGAGATTGCCGGTCGCTGCCGTGGCACACCGCGTATCGCGAACCGGTTGTTGCGCCGTGTGCGCGACTACGCCCTGGTCCACGGTGGAGACCCCGATATTGCGGCGGTTCATGCAGCTCTCGAACTGTACGACGTCGATGAGGTCGGCCTCGATCGGCTCGACCGCGAAGTCATGAATACGATCTTGACCCGTTTTGGGGGAGGGCCAGTTGGCCTGAATACTCTGGCTGTTTCTGTGGGTGAGGAGCCCGAGACGATCGAAGCGGTCGTTGAGCCCTTCCTGGTACGGATAGGCTTCCTCACGCGTACACCTCGAGGACGAGTGGCGACTCCGCGGGCCTGGCAGCACATGGGCCTTCGCAATCCGCAGCTTGGACTCACCCTTGATGACTTATAATTCAAGCTGGTTCGCACGGTTCCGCGCTCACGCACCGCGGAAGTCGCACCGCAATTCGGAAGGTTTTACAGTTTTATGGATCCGTTGACACTCATCATGCTCGCCGTACTGGCGTTGCTCGTTTTCTTCATGTTCCGCAACAGCCGCAAGCGCCAGAAAGACACCGCTTCGCTGCAGTCGAAGATGGTCGCCGGAGCCAAGGTCATGACGAACTTCGGCCTCTTCGGAACCATCGTCTCGATCGATGAAGAAGAGAACAAGGTTGCGCTTGAAATCGCACCGGGCACCATCGTTGAGATTCACCGCCAGACGATCGCTCGCGTTGTCGAGCCCGTTGCCGATGACGAAGAGTCAGCTGACGCAGTAACCAGCCTTGACAGCACTTCTTCGTTGAATGAGCCGGAGTTCGGCGAGCGTAACAACGACGTCTCTGGCGACGTTTCAGGTGACGAACCCAAAAAGGGCGACGCGTAACTAATCCCTCTCCCGTGCCCGCGCAATAGAGCGCGGGCACGAGCATAGAAAGCTGAGTTCAAGGTGGCAAAGTCGTCGACCCCGGTCAAAAAGGCCTGGCGTTCCCTGAGCTGGCTGGGCGTGATCATCGTCGGTCTGTTCGCAATCAACGCCGTTGGCGTGATGACCGGTAGTGGTTCATGGACTCCGAAGCTCGCGCTCGACCTCGAGGGCGGTACCCAGATCATCCTGGCGCCCAAGCTCGAGTCAGGTCAGACAGTTTCGTCTGAGCAGCTCAACCAGGCAGTCTCGATCATCCGTCAGCGTGTTGACTCCTCCGGTGTCTCTGAGGCCGAGATCAACACCCAGGGTGGCAAGAACATCGTTGTGTCTATCCCAGGCACGCCTGATGAAGAGACGATCAACCGCATTGAATCATCGGCGAAGCTTGAGTTCCGGCCCGTCCTCGTCGCTGGACAGCCGTCGAACTCCGCCGTTGGTGCTGATGGAACAGCAACGCCGACACCGGCAGCACCCGTCGATCCGAGCCTTGAAAGCACGCCGACTGTCAGCCCCACCGATGCCAGCGACCTGAACTACGTCACGCCTGCCCTACAGGCCGAGTACGACGCTCTCGACTGCAGCACCCTTGACACCTCGCAGGTCGCCCCGGCAAATGAGCCGCTCGTCACTTGTGAAGCCGATGGTTCGGTCAAGTACATCCTCGGCCCTGTCGAAGTCAGCGGCGAGAACATCAAAGACGCGACAAACGGACAGGTCACGACCTCGAGCGGTGCAACCACCGGCGAGTGGGCAGTCAACATCGTCTTCGACAGCACCGGAACCAAGCAGTTCGCTGAGGTCACCACGCGCCTCAGCGGTCTGACCGGCGTACAGAACCAGTTCGCGATCGTTCTTGACGGCAAGGTCATCTCGGCGCCGCGCACACTGGCGGTCATCACCAATGGCGAACCACAGATCACCGGTTCGTTCGATCAGGATTCCTCGAAGGCCCTCGCCGACCAGCTGAAGTTCGGTGCGCTGCCGCTCAGCTTCGTTGTGCAGAGCCAGGACACCATCTCTGCGACGCTGGGTTCCACCCAGCTGACCAGCGGATTGATCGCCGGCCTCATCGGTCTGATCCTCGTTGTCATCTATTCACTCCTGCAATACCGGCTGCTGGGTCTCGTGACCGTCGCCTCGCTTGCGGTTGCGGCTGTGATCACCTACTTACTCATCACGATCCTGTCGTGGCGGGAAGGCTACCGACTGTCGCTGGCCGGTGTCGCCGGTCTAATCGTCGCCATCGGTATTACCGCCGACTCGTTCATCGTGTACTTCGAACGTGTACGTGACGAGTTGCGCGACGGGCGCGGGCTGGTGTCATCAGTCGAAGCCGGCTGGAAGCGCGCGATTCGAACGATCCTGGCCTCGGACACCGTAAACTTCCTGGCTGCCGCCGTGCTGTTCATCGTTGCGGTCGGAAACGTGAAGGGCTTCGCTCTCACGCTGGGACTGACGACCATCGTCGACGTTGCCGTCGTGATGTTGTTCACTCACCCCATATTGCAGCTGCTGTCGAACACGAAGTTCTTCAACGAGGGCCACAAACTGAGTGGTCTCGACCCCCGAGCACTCGGCGCGGTGTACCGCGGCCGTGCGCAGTTCGCTCCGTCGGCCGCGGTCTCCCCGACGAAGGCGGCGTCCGCCAGTCGTGAGGCCGCAAAGAGGCAGACGATTGCAGAACGTAAGGCAGCCGAACTCGCCGGATCCAGCAGCTCCAAGCCTGCAAGCACTGATGCGCCGAACAACACTGATGCGCCGAACAAGGGGAAGGATTCCTAATGGCTAGTTTCGCCCAGTTCGGTAACGACCTGCACACCGGCAAGCGCTCATACAACATCGTCGGTCGACGTAAGACCTGGTACCTCGTCGCCGGCATCATGATCTTGATCGCCATCGTCGGCCCGTTGCTTCGCGGCGGTTTCGTCTTCGGCATCGAGTTCACCGGCGGCTCGGAATTCGTCGTCTCGGAGGTGACGAGCCAGGACCAGTCGATCGCCAACGATGCTGTCACCAGCGTCGTTCCGACGGCCGTCGCCAAGGTGACCACCGTCAGCGACTCGGCCATCCGCGTTCAGACAGACCAGATGACAGGTGAAGAGACTCGCGCGGTGGGCGTAGCCCTTGCCGAGGCATACGGGGTTCCCGAAGATCAGGTGACCTCCTCGTTCATCGGCCCGTCGTGGGGTGCTGACATCACCGGTCAGGCAATCCGAGGTCTGTTGATCTTCCTGGCCCTGGCTGCTGTTGTGATGGCGCTGTACTTCCGCACCTGGAAGATGGCGTTGGCCGCAATGATCGCTCTGGTACACGACCTCATCATCACCGCTGGATTCTACGGAATCACGGGCTTCGAGATCACGCCTGCTGCGGTCATCGGCTTCTTGACGATTCTCGGCTACTCGCTCTATGACACCGTGGTGGTCTTCGACAAGATCCGTGAGAATACCAGCGCAGAAGGCCTGGAACGACGCACATTCGCTGAATCGGTGAACCTTGCGGTCAACCAGACCCTCGTCCGCTCGATCAACACCTCGGTCGTTGCCGCGCTTCCGGTCGCCTCGATTCTCTTCATCGGTGCATTCGTACTCGGTGCTGGCACGCTGCGGGACATCTCTCTCGCACTGCTGATCGGCATGCTCGTCGGTGCATACTCGACGATCTTCATCGCGTCGCCGCTCTACGCCCAGCTGCGTGAGGGCGAGCCTGAGATCCGCAAGCGCGACAAGAAGATCCTCGCTGCCCGTGCGAAGGCAACCACAGGCAGCGCCGTGGAAGCTGGCGTATGAGTTCGTTTCACGATGCGTCGGCTGCCGGTCCAACGGCAGTCGATGCGGTGGATGCCATCCGTCTCGTTGGGGCGGGCGACGCCTGGCTTCTCGACGTGCGTGAGGGCTACGAGTGGGCAGACGGCCACGTGGCCGAGGCCCACCACATCCCGATGGCTGAGCTGGGCGCCAGGCAGAGTGAGATCCCTGAGGACCAGCTCGTCCTGGTGATCTGTCACTCGGGCGGACGGTCTCGGCTGGTGACAGACGCACTCGTTCGCGCGGAGTACAACGCGAAGAACGTCGAGGGCGGCATGGAGGCCTGGCTCGCCTCTGGCGGGCTGACTATCAGGGACAACAGCGATAATTGAATGATTGGGTAGCTGACGCCTCTTTCGGCGTCAGTATTCGTATGGTGGGGGCCAACAAGAACGAAGGTGGATCATGACGGAAACTTCTGTCCCGTCTGCTGCCTCGCTGCGCCGTCTCGTACCGCGCATTTTCTCGAGGGCTCAGCCGGCCGGAGCTGTCGACACATTACTCAAGACAGTCAGGATGCATCATCCCAAGGCTGACCTGGGGATCATCGAACGGGCATACACCGCGGCAGAGAGCGCCCACAGCGGTCAGAAGCGTCGCAGCGGCGAGCCCTACATCACGCACCCGATCGCGGTAGCCCAGATCCTGGCCGATCTCGGTATCGGCCCGAAGACCATCGCTGCTGCCCTGCTGCACGACACCGTCGAAGACACGGCGTACACGCTTGACCAGCTGCGCGCCGACTTCGGTGATGAGATCGCGATGCTGGTCGACGGCGTCACCAAGCTCGACAAGGTCAAGTACGGGGATAGCACCCAGGCTGAGACCGTTCGCAAGATGATCGTCGCGATGTCCAAAGACATCCGGGTACTCATCATCAAGCTGGCCGACAGGCTGCACAACGCTCGCACCTGGGGCTTTGTCCCGGCGGAGTCAGCGGCCCGCAAGGCGACAGAGACGCTCGAGATCTATGCTCCGCTCGCGCACAGGCTGGGTATCCAGGCCATCAAATGGGAGCTCGAAGACCTCTCATTCGCGGTGCTGTATCCCAAGCTGTACGCCGAGATCGAGAGCCTGGTCAAACAGCGCACCCCGCAGCGCGAAGAATTCGTGCAGCAGGTCATCGACGCGATCAACGACGACCTCAAGGCCTCACGCATCCGTGGCAAGGTAGCCGGACGCCCGAAGCAGTACTACTCGATCTACCAGAAGATGGTTCTGCGGGGTCGTGAGTTCGACGAGATCTACGACCTGGTCGGCATCCGTGTGCTGGTGAACTCGGTGCGGGACTGCTACGCGGTCCTTGGCGCCATTCACGCCAGGTGGACGCCGCTGCCCGGCCGCTTCAAGGACTACATCGCCACCCCGAAATTCAACCTGTACCAGTCGCTGCACACGACGGTGCTCGGCCCGAGCGGTCGTCCCGTTGAAATCCAGATTCGTACCCAGGAGATGCATCAGCGCGCCGAGTTCGGTGTGGCGGCTCACTGGAAGTACAAGGAGCAGGTCAACGGCAAGTCAAGTGGCCTTGGCCCGAAGAGCGACACCGACATGGCGTGGCTCGCACACATCTCCGACTGGCAGGCAGAGACCAGCGACCCCAACGAGTTCCTCGATTCGCTGCGCTATGAGATCGGCGCCAAAGAGGTCTACGTGTTCACCCCGAAGGGGCGGGTCATTGGTCTTCCGGCCGGCGCAACCCCCGTGGACTTCGCATACGCAGTGCACACCGAGGTTGGGCATCGCACCATGGGGTCCAAGGTCAACGGGCGTCTCGTTCCATTGGAGAGCGAGCTCAACACCGGTGATGTCGTCGAGGTCTTCACGTCGAAGAACCCTGATTCTGGTCCAAGCAAGGACTGGCTGAACTTCGTCAAGAGCCCGAGGGCTCGCAACAAGATTCGCCAGTGGTTCACCAAGGAACGCCGCGACGAGGCGATCGAGCAGGGTCGCGACGCGATCGCCAGGGCGATGCGCAAGCAGAACCTGCCGTTGCAGAAGCTGATGAACCAGGATTCATTCGCCGAAGTCGCCGCGCTGATGAAGTACGAAGACGTGTCTGCGCTCTACGCCGCAGTCGGTGAGGGCCATGTCTCGACCCAGTCGGTGCTTGAGAAGGTCGTGTCGACATTACAGAACGTCGACGAGGCTGAGGGCGCTGACATCCCCATCGCGCCGAGAGGGCGCACACAGACGCTGCGCAACAGCGATTCAGGTGTGCTTGTACGTGGAGCCCCAGACATCCTTGTCAAGCTGGCGAGGTGCTGCACGCCGGTGCCAGGCGACAAGATCGTGGGCTTCATCACCCGCGGATCCGGCGTGTCAGTGCACCAGGCGTCGTGCCACAACGTCGAGTCGCTGCTGAAAGAGCCAGAGCGGATGATCGACGTCGAGTGGGCGCCCACCTCGAAGAGCCTCTTCATGGTGCAGATCCAGATCGAAGCACTTGACCGCTCCGGGCTGCTGTCTGACGTGACACGCGTACTGTCTGAGCACCACGTCAACATCCTGTCGGCAACAGTCAACACATCAAGCAACCGCCTGGCGCTCAGCCGGTTCGTGTTCGAGATGGGGGACACCACCCACCTCGACCGTGTGCTGAATGCCGTACGTCGCATCGATGCGGTGTATGACGTGTACCGGGTAAGCGACGGCTAGATCCCGGGTCGCTGCGGCCCCGGTCGCTAACTGGGCCCTGGCGCGCTGGATTCTTCCACGCGCCAGGGCTGCATACTGTCGACCGCTCTGCAGAAGCGGATGCCGCTCGACGGCGTCGCCCTGCAGCGTCGTGCACGAGACAAGGAGTGCGGCGAGCACGGGCACCAGCTCATCGTCACTCGCGTCGAGCGTTCTGGCGAGGTCGACGACGGTGCGAAGCGGCGTGGTGACGATCGCTCCGCCGAGATCGATTGTCTCTGCCGTTATCCCGGTAACCTCACGCAGCTGATAGCGGGTCGAGAACGCGACGTGCGCACGTGCGCTGGTATCGACACAGAAATTATGCCGATGAGGCTCCGGAGCAGCGTCGAAGATCCAGGCTGCAGTGAGTCGCTCGGCTATCGCCCTGGCCGGCACCATCGTTGCCGCGGCCAGCGCGCGTTCACGAGCACCGTCGGGTTGGTCGATCGGACACCACACGTCGCCGAGAGCGAAGAGCTCGCCATCCATTCGTGCGCTGCAGAGCTCAGCGAGCGGGAGGTCATCGGTTGAAAGCACAGGAGCCAGGCGAGTCGTCATCGGCCCACAGTGAGCCTCATCCGCATGCTCGTCGGCACGATGCCGTCATCTGTGGACGGCGCACGACGAAGCCCCGCTGTGTATAACCAGCGGGGCTTCGTATATGCAGTGGACGAGCGTTATTGTCCGATGGCCTTCAGCCAGGACTGCTTGGTCTCAAGGGCTTCCTTGGCCGCTGCGATGGCCTTGGGGTCCTTGCCTGCCTCAGCCTCGGCCAGTTCGGCCTCCAGCTTGGCGATGGCATCGTGCAGCTGGCCGGCGAGTCCTTCGGCGCGAGCCTTGGTCTCGGGGTTGTTGCGCTTCCAGTGATCGTCGTCGAGCTTACGTACAGCTGCTTCGACCTTGCGCAGGCGCTCTTCGATGACCTTGACCTGGTCGCGCGGGACCTTGCCGATGGCATCCCAGCGACGCTGCACCGAGGTCAGTGCGGTGCGTGCCTTGTTGCGGTCGGTCTCATCCAGGATGAGCTCGGCCTCGGTGAGCAGCGCGAGCTTCTCTTCGAGGTTGCCAGCGAACTCTTCGTTCTCGATGGCGTCGACTTCGGACTTCGCGGCGAACAGCACGTCTCCGGCAGCCTTGAACTTCGCCCACATGGCGTCGTCCTGCTTCTTGCCAGAGCGACCGGCGAGCTTCCACTCTTCGAGAAGTTCGCGGTAGGCCGGGATGCCGTCTGCGCCACGAGGAGCGAGCGCTTCAGCCTGGCTGATGAGCTGCTGCTTGCGGTTGCGAACGTCGCGGTGTGCGCTGTCGAGGTCGGCGAAGAACGCCTTGCGGTTCTGCTCGATCGTGGTGCGGGCTGCGCGGAATCGCTTCCACAGCTCGTTCGCCTCGTTCTTCGGAATGCGCGGCGCGTCGTGCTGGTGTGCCTGCCACTTGGCGAAGAGTTCGTCGAGAGCGGCGCTGGCCTGCTTCCACTGGGTCTTTGCGGGGTCTTCGGCGGCGAGGCGCTCGGCCTGCTCAACGATCTCGGTGCGCTCGGCCAGGGCTGCGGCAGACGCGGCCTTTGCTTCGGCGCTCTGCTGCTCGGTGAGCTCGGTTACGGTGCCACCGAGTGCGCCGAGACGCTCAACGAGTGCTGCAAGGTTGCCGACCGCGTTTGCGGTGGCGACAGTCTCCTGCAGGTGTGCGACGGCCTTGGCGATGTCGGCTGCCGGGGCGCCGCCACGGGCGCGCTGCTCGAGCAGGGTCACCTGTCCGTTGAGTTCGACGTACTTGCGCTCGAAGTACGCAAGGGCTTCTTCTGGCGTTCCGTCTGGGTACTGGCCGACGGCACGTTCTCCGGATGCCTCGCGCACGTAAACCGTGCCGGTTTCGTCTACGCGACCCCATGGTTGCTGATCTGTCGTAGTCAAGAGCCTCACCTTGCTGATGTAGTTGCGTTCTCACGAACGTTGGAATAACGGCACCAGCCTATTGCAATGCCGCTGTGGAAACTGATGCCGTGGAAACGGATACTACTGAATTGTGACGGATGTGATCGTCGTCGGAACTGCAGGGGTTCCATCGGTGGAGCCGTCTGCGACGCCCGCATCAGTGATCTGCGCCTTGAGCTCGTCGAGCCCGCTGGTCACTTTGCCGATCACACTGTAGCCGCCCGCTGCATCAGCGGGAATAGTTGTGTCGTCGTACACGATGAAGAATTGGCTGCCGTTTGTGTACGCATTCCCACCCTGGCGCGCCATGGCGATCGTTCCAGCCGGGTAGACCCCGTCTGCCGGCGCATTTTCAATGGGCCCGTAGTTGTAGCCGGGGCCGCCGCTGCCGTTGCCTGACGGGTCGCCACACTGGAGAACGAAGAAACCGCCGTTGGTCAGACGGTGGCACGAGACATCCTGGTAGAAGCCGCTCTGGATGAGGCTGATCGTCGATGACACAGCCTGCGGTGCCGTTGCGCCGTCGAGCTCGATGCCGAGGGGAACCGAGTTGAGGGTCATCTCCCCTGTCCAGACGCGGTTCTCCGCGAGGTCTGCCGATGGCACGTCACCCGTGTTGGCGCCCGATTCCGGAGTGGCGCTCGACGTGGGCGTCGGAGTTGCGCTTGCCTCAGCATCGGGAGTGCCTGGACCGCCGTTGAAGAAGAGGAGCTGGGCGCCAACGGCCAGGACCAAGACGACAACGAGAGCGGATGCCGCAATCACGTTGTCTCTGGCCCGACGCTTCTGCTGGTGCTCGTTCACTGCGCGCCTGGCCTGGTAGCCGCGAACGCGTGCTCGGGTCTCGCGTGCCTCACGGTCTTGCTTACTACTAGGTGCCACGTCGATCCTCCCGGACGCCAGCGTCGATGGGGAGACCATCGGCTGATAAGACAAAAAGAGGCCGTACAGCTTGCGCATGTCTTCGGCCACGATGAACTCTACGCAACAAGCGTGACGGTGGCCAAATAGCCGCGCGGGCACTCGTCGGGCAATGTCAGCGGCACAAACTACGCTGGTTGTATGTCGGATGCTCAACTAGGCCTGCGCGGCGGCGCAACGCCCCTCGCAGTGCGCATGCGCCCCAAAAGCCTGGACGAGGTCGCCGGGCAGCGTCACCTGTTGACCCCCGGTTCACCCCTGGTCAGCCTTGCGTCAGACAAAACGGGGGAGCGTGGCTCTGTCTCCGTCATCCTCTGGGGTCCGCCTGGCACGGGCAAGACCACTCTGGCCCAGGCGATCGCTCATAGCTCCGGTCGACGCTTTGTTGAACTCTCGGCAGTCAATGCCGGTGTGAAGGATGTGCGGCTCGTGATGGAAGAGGCGCGCACGAGCCGCGACCTCTACGGGCTGTCCACTGTGCTGTTCCTCGACGAGATTCATCGCTTCACCAAGGCGCAACAAGATGCCCTGCTTCCCGGTGTAGAGAACGGTGTTGTCATCCTGGTCGCCGCGACGACAGAGAACCCCTCGTTCTCTGTTATCTCTCCGCTGCTGTCGCGGTCACTTCTCCTGACACTCGAAACACTGAGCGACGACGACCTCGGTGTTGTCATCGATCGTGCAGTCGAAGATCCGCGCGGACTCGCCGGCCGCTTCGTGCTTGAGCTAGAAGCACGCGCCACGATCATCCGACTGGCTTCCGGCGACGCGCGCAGGGCCCTCACGGCACTTGAAGCGGCTTCGGTGTCTGCGGCGTCGGGGTTTGCGGCGTCGGGGTTTGCCCCCGAGTCTGATGCGGACACCGAGTCTGATGCGGACACTGAGCCTGATGCGGACGCTGAGTCTGATGCGGACACAGAGTCTGAGTCTGACGGCATCGCCAAGCCCGTCATCACGACCGAGATCGTCGCGTTGGCTGTCGACCGCGCGTTGCTGCGATACGACCGCAACGGTGACGAGCACTACGACGTGATCAGTGCATTCATTAAATCGGTACGCGGCTCAGACGTCGATGCTTCGTTGCACTACCTGGCCCGGATGATCGAAGCAGGCGAAGATGCCCGATTCATCGCCAGGCGCATCATCGTGCTGGCATCTGAAGACATCGGTATGGCCGATCCACAGTCTCTGGTGATCGCGGTTGCGGCGGCAGATGCGGTTCAGTTGATCGGCATGCCAGAAGGCCGTATCCCGCTGGCCCAGGCTGTTGTGCATCTGGCGACCGCTCCCAAGTCCAACGCCGCATATATGGCAATCAACGCTGCAATCGCTGACGTCAAGGCCGGCAAGGCGGGGCGCGTGCCCAAGCACCTTCGCGATGCGCACTATGGCGGAGCGAAGCGACTCGGTCATGGCAAGGGCTACAGATATCCGCACGACGATGCCCTGGGCGTGCTTACGCAACAGTATCCGCCGAACGAATTGAAGAACGTGCGCTACTACGAACCGACTGAGCATGGCAATGAGCGGGATGTCTCGGCGAGGCTCGCAAAGATCCGCAAGATTGTGCGTGGCCAATAGCCGGCTGGCCCAGTCGAATGTGTTAGTCTGGTCGCTGCCTACTACTGGTTTTGGCGCGCGGCTGTGACCGAGACCAGAAAGTTGGGATTCGCTCTGTAGCCGAGCGGCCCGCGGCAACACCCCTCTGACTTTCCCCCGGCATCGCTCTGTTCATCATCGGTTGCCAGGGATTCCCTGTTTGAGATCCATCGAAAGGACACCGTGTCTACCAAGTCACGTACCCGTAGCAAGACCCGCCTCTCGCGCGCACTGGGCATCGCCCTGACGCCGAAGGCAGCCAAGTACCTCGAGAAGCGTCCGTACGCTCCGGGCGAGCACGGCCGCACCAAGCGCAAGGCTGACTCCGACTACGCAGTTCGTCTGCGCGAGAAGCAGCGTTTGCGTGCCCAGTACGGCATCCGCGAAGCCCAGCTGAAGATTGCCTTCCAGGAAGCTCGCAAGACCCAGGGCCTGACCGGTGAAAACCTGGTCGAGCTGCTCGAAATGCGTCTCGACGCTCTCGTGCTGCGTGCAGGCTTCGCCCGCACCACCGCACAGGCTCGTCAGATGGTCGTGCACCGTCACATCCTCGTTGACGGCCAGCTTGTCGACCGTCCGTCCTTCCGCGTGAAGCCGGGTCAGACCATCCACGTCAAGGCCAAGAGCGAGAGCATGGAGATCTTCCAGGTCTCCGCAGCCGGCGGACACGTTGATGTCCTCCCCAAGCTGCCGCCGTACCTCGAGGTTGAGCTCGACAAGCTGCAGGCACGCCTCGTGCGTCGCCCGAAGCGCGCAGAGGTCCCCGTGACCTGTGAAGTCCAGCTCGTCGTTGAGTACTACGCAGCACGCTAAGTAATTCATTAGCTTGAGTTTCTGAACTACGCTAAAGGGCGGATCATCCATCGGATGGTCCGCCCTTTGCTTTGTGTGGTGCATGGCTGATTGCGATGCATTCCGAAACTGGAATGAAAGGTGTTGCCTATGTCAGCTGGAGATATCGCCGGACTGATCGCGGCCGCTGTGTTTGCTGTGCTTGTCGCATTCCTCGCGATTCCGCTGATCAAACTGGGCCGCGTTTTCGATGAGACGACAACGGCGATCCACGAGATGAGCGAGGGTATCGCCCCGCTGCTCGAAGAGAGCACCACCACGATCAAGGAAACCAACAGGCAGCTGGCCAGGGTCGACACCATCACGAGCAACGTCGCCGAGGTCACCGGAAACGTCTCAGCTCTTGTGGCTCTTTTCGCTGCGACAGTCGGTGGACCGCTGATCAAGCTTGCGGGTTTCTCCGCCGGCGTTCGTGCCGTATTTCAGGCAGGAAAACCGGCGCCACGCCGCCGTTCATAGACACAACCACTACTCTTGATTTCATACCAACTCACTTCAGGGAGCATTGTCATGAAGAACTTCATCTGGTTTGTTGTGGGCCTCGGTGCCGGTTTCGTTGTCGCGCACGAGGTCAACAAGACGCAGCAGGGCAAAGCATTCTTCTCCGAACTCGATACCAAAGCCCGCGAATTCGGTGAAGCCCTTTCCGACGGTTACCGGCAGCGCGAGGCAGAATTGCGTGCCGCACTGGGTGGCGATTCCGACGACGCATCGGCCCCCACAAGCACCAACTAGCACTATCCACTGAGTACTATCAACTCTTTCATCCCACTCTGAACTACGGAACACATGCAGACTGCTGACATTCGCGGGCGCTGGCTCGATTTCTTCGCCGATCGTGGACACACCGTCGTCCCGTCCGCTTCCCTGGTAAGCGACGACCCCACACTTCTCTTCACAGTTGCAGGCATGGTGCCGTTCGTGCCGTACCTCACCGGACTGGTTCCTGCACCGTACCCGCGTGCAACTAGCGTGCAGAAGTGCATTCGCACGAACGACATCGAAGAGGTCGGGAAGACGCCTCGTCACGGCACGTTCTTCCAGATGGCCGGAAACTTCTCGTTCGGCGACTACTTCAAGGAACAGGCGATTGAGTACGCCTGGGAGCTCCTCACCAGCACGGAGTCCGCCGGCGGCTACGGCTTCGACGAGAAGGACCTCTGGGTCACCGTCTACGAAGACGACGACGACGCATTCGCGCACTGGCGGAAGCTCGGCTTGCCGGAGAAGCGCATTCAGCGCCTCGGCATGGACACCAACTACTGGTCGACCGGCCAGCCAGGCCCCGCAGGCCCGTGCTCCGAGATCTTCTTCGACCGCGGACCGTCGTACGGCATCGACGGCGGCCCCGCTACCGACGACGACCGCTATGTCGAAATCTGGAACCTCGTGTTCATGCAGTACCTGCGTGGCGAGGGAACGGGCAAGAACGATTTCGAGATCCTGGGCGACCTGCCCAAGAAGAACATCGACACCGGCATGGGCATGGAGCGCGTCGCGTTCCTCAAGCAGGGCGTCGAGAACATGTACGAGATCGACCAGGTTCGCCCGGTACTCGATCGTGCTGCCGAGCTGTCCGGCCGTCGTTACGGTGCAGACCACGGCGACGACGTGCGGATGCGCATCGTCGCAGACCACGTGCGTTCCTCGCTGATGCTCATGAGCGACGGCGTGATGCCGTCGAACGAGGGCCGCGGTTACATCCTGCGCCGTCTGATGCGTCGGAGCGTGCGCGCCATGCGTCTGCTCGGCGTTGAGGACGCAACCTTCCCCGAGCTGTTCCCCGCATCGCGTGACGCCATGAGCGCTGCGTACCCGGAGGTCAAGGCAGACTACGGTCGCATTAGCCAGGCTGCCTATGCAGAAGAAGAGACATTCCTGCGTACGCTGGCCAGCGGTTCGAGCGTGCTCGACCTCGCTGTGGCAAAGACCAAGGAAGCCAAGAAGACCGAGCTGGCCGGCGACACCGCTTTCCTGCTGCACGACACCTACGGCTTCCCGATCGAGATCACCCTCGAGATGGCTGAAGAAGCTGGGCTCAAGGTCGACCGCGAAGCGTTCAACACGCTGATGTCCAAGCAACGCGCAATGGCCAAGGCGGATGCCAAGGCCAAGAAGACGCACCTGGCCGACCTGTCGGTCTACAGCGCCTTCCGCGCTGCCGGTGAGACGCTGTTCACCGGCTACGACGAGCTGCAGACCGAATCGAGCATCCTGGGCCTGATCGTCGACGGGATGTCGGTACCGAACGCCGTTGCAGGCGATATCGCTGAGGTCATCCTCGCCGAGACGGCGCTGTACGCCGAATCAGGTGGACAGGAGGCCGATGCTGGCCTCATTGTCGGCCCGGGCTACGAGCTCGAAGTGCTTGACGTGCAGAAGCCCGTCAAGGGACTGATCAGCCACAAGGTGCAGGTTCGCTCAGGCGAAGTGACCGTCGGCGACAGCGCCACCAGCATCGTCGACGAGAACTGGCGTCGCGGTGCACGCCAGGCACACTCAGGAACCCACATCCTGCACGCTGCCCTTCGTCAGGTGCTCGGCCCGAACGCGCACCAGTCTGGCTCGTACAACAAGGCCGGCTTCTTCCGTCTCGACTTCTCGTGGAACCAGGCGCTTTCGCCTGCCACCCGCAGCGAGATCGAAGAGATCTCGAATAACGCCATTCGCGACAATCTTCCCGTCGTGACGCGCGAGCTTCCGCTGGATGAGGCCAAGGCGCTCGGCGCCATGGCGTTGTTCGGTGAGAAGTACGGTGAGCGTGTGCGCGTCGTCGACATCGGCGGCCCGTGGTCGCGCGAGCTGTGTGCGGGCACCCACGTGTCGAGCAGCGCTGAAATCGGCATGATCAACCTGGTGAGCGAAGCATCGGTCGGATCCACCAACCGTCGCGTCGAATCGCTGGTCGGTCTCGAAGCCTTCAAGGATCTCGCAGCGGAGCGCGCCATCGTGTCGCAGCTCACGTCGAACCTCAAGACGCCGCGTGAGCAGCTGCCCGAGCGCATCAACGACCTGGTGCAGAACCTCAAGGCCGCTGAGAAGAAGATCGCAGCGTTCGAGGCTCGTGCGCTGACCGACAAGGTTCCCGCACTTGTCGCTGCGGCAGAACGCGTCGGTGACGTGCGCATCGTCACGCAGGATCTTGGCACGCTCAACTCGGCAGACGACATCCGGATGCTGGTGACGGCAACGCGTGAGCGTCTCGGCAGCGACCCAGCGGTCATCGCGCTTGCCGCAACAGTCGGCGAAAAACCGGTTGTGATCGTTGCGACGAACCAGGCAGCACGCGACCAGGGCCAGCGCGCAGGCGCTTTGGCCAAGGTGGCGGCCGGTGTTCTCGGTGGCGGCGGCGGCGGCAAGGATGACCTTGCCCAGGGCGGCGGCACCGACGTGACGGCGATTCAATCAGCGCTTGACGCTGTGCGCACGGCAGTGGCGCGTTAGTCATATGCGTCACGGCGTCCGACTAGGGATTGATGTGGGCAAAGCTCGTGTCGGTGTTGCTCGAAGCGACTCACACGGGATGCTTGCCACCCCCGTCGAGACAGTGGCCAGGGATGCGGGTGGAGTCACCGACTTCGCCCGCATCGCGGCAATTTGCCTGGAGCTTGAACCGATCGAGATCGTCGTCGGCCTGCCGCTTGCGTTGTCTGGCTCCCATACTGCATCGACGAATGACGCTGTGGAGTTTGCAGCGGCACTTGACCGGGCACTCGACATCCCGATTCGTCTCGTCGACGAACGGCTGTCGACGGTGTCGGCCCAGTCGGCGCTTCGAGCGTCTGGGCGCAAGGCCAAGACGCAACGTCCGGTTATCGATCAGGTTGCTGCGACTATCATTTTGCAGCACGCTCTCGACACTGAGCGTGCCTCGGGAATGCCGCCTGGCTCACCCGTGGAACCGACTGAAAGGCCGCTGTAGTTGTCGATAATTCCCCCAGATCCCGAGCAGGATTCCGCAGCGTCGCAGGATCCAGGCTCAGCTGCTCCCGCTCCGACGCGCCGATCTCGCCGCTCCGCTAGGCAAGCTGAGGAACGCGCGGCGGAGGAGGGGGAGCAGACGCCCGTAACCCCACCCGTTTCGGCGGCATCCGTTCCCCAAGCGGGGACGCTGGCAGGCCTGGTCACCGATCCTCACGTCGAGCCGTCGACACCGGCAGTTCAGCAGGACATACCGGGAGCTCAGCAGGATGCTGATCCATTCAACTGGAGCGACTTTCTCGGTGGAGCGTCTGGTCGAAACGACAGCGGGCCACACGCGATTCACCCACCAGCAGACCCTCACCCTGGGTCGGCCCATCACCGTGCTGGTCCCCACTCGCATCTTTCTACTCAGCACGAGACGAACGAGCCTCGCACCGAACCAGGGGACACGCCCGGTGTCGGCACCCGTTTCAGTCGGCGCGCACAGCTGGCCACCGAACCACCCCGCGAGAAGAAGAAGCGCAAGGGCGCATGGGGATGCCTCATTGTGCTCGTGGTTTTCGTCGCGCTTGCCGGCGTTGCAGCACTCACGCTGCAGGGTCCGATCAGTCAGTTGATCGCTGCGACCCAGCCGGCTGCCGACTACACGGGCGCAGGATCCGAGGATGTGATCATTGTCATCCACGATGGCGACAACGGTCACGACATCGCTGAGACGTTGGTAGCCGCTGACGTCGTGGCGAGTTACGACGCCTTCTACGACCTGTTGCTCAAGCAACTGCCTGCCCCTGTTTTTCAGCCTGGCGCATACCAGATGAAGACTGAGATGAGTGCAGCCGCCGCGCTGAAGGCCATCAACGATCCGGCGAACAAACTCGAGAACACTGTGCTTGTCCAAGAAGGACTGGCAGAGGCCGACGTGCTCATCTCGCTCTCAGAGACACTCGATGTGCCGCTGGCTGACGTGCAGGCTGCTGCCGCGGACGTTGCCTCATACGGTCTTCCCGCAGAGGCGACCAGGCTTGAAGGCTTCTTGTTCCCTGCGACATACACGTTTGATCCGGGCACGACCCCGCACGATGCGTTGCAGACGATGGTCAACAGGCAGTTCCAGGCCCTCGACGAGGCCGGAGTAGCTCCCGCTGACCGGTGGAATACGATTGTGCTCGCGTCGCTGGTGCAGCGTGAAGCCGGGCTGAAGGACGACTTCTACAAGGTCTCCCGCGTCTTCAAGAACCGCCTCGACCCCGCACAGTGGCCAAGCGGACTGATGCAGTCGGATGCGACTGTCGCGTACGGAACCGGCAACACGCACCTGGTCACCACAACAGATGCCGAGCGCGCAGATGCAAACAACGCCTACAACACCTACGTGCACCCCGGTCTGCCAATCGGACCGATCTCCAACCCCGGCGACCTCGCCATCGATGCGGCGCTGCATCCGGCAGACGGTTCCTGGCTGTTCTTCGTGACCTGGAACCTCGACACCGGCGAGACGATTTTCTCGACGACTGCCGAAGAGCATGACGCGGCGGTGGCTAAGTGGTTAGCTTGGATGGATGAACACCCAGAGTATGGCTAACCGCCTCGCGGTACTTGGCTCACCGATAGCGCACTCGCAGTCACCTGCGTTGCATCTGGCCGCCTACAAAGCTCTCGGCCTCGACTGGGAGTACGAGGCGGTCGAGGTGAAATCGGGCGAGCTGGCAGCGTTCATCGCCAGCCGTGGGCCCGAATGGCGCGGACTCTCGCTCACCATGCCGCTCAAGCAAGAAGTACTTCCTCTGGTCACTGATCTCTCACGTGTTGCGCAGCTGACCGACGCGGCCAACACCGTGGTGCTCGGCGAGATGAACGGTGAGCGCACGCTGTCGGGTTTTAACACGGATGTGACCGGCATCGTACGGGCACTGGCCGAAATCGACGTTTCGGCCGCTACCCATGTTGCCATTCTCGGCGCGGGGGCGACGGCAGCGTCTGCACTGGCCGCTGCCGCTGAGATCGGTGCAGAGTCGGTCGAGGTCTTCTTGCGCACGCCGTCGAAGGCTGCTCCGCTCGTGGCGTTGGGCCGTACCCTCGGCCTCGTCGTTGGCGTCTCTGAGCTGGCCGCAGCGGCATCCGGTGCACGTGCCGACGGCACAATGAGCAGCGATGTCGCACCATTCCCCGACGTGACTCCGGATGTCGTGATCAGCACGTTGCCCGGTGGTACCGATCTCGGCGACCTCTTCAGCGCTGAAGTTCGAAGCCGCGTGCCGCTGTTCGACGTGGCGTATTCGCCGTGGCCGAGCGCGCTAGCCCAGTCGTGGACTGCCGCAGGAGGTCAGGCGGACTCTGGACTCGGGATGCTGCTGCACCAGGCGCTCATCCAGGTGCGCATCTTCGTCTCTGGCGATCCGTTCGCCCTGTTGCCCGACGAAGAGGCAGTTCTCACCGCCATGCGCAATGCACTGGCCTGAGCGCATGCCAGAATAGAAACATGCTTCGTTGGCTCACCGCCGGAGAGTCCCACGGCCCCGAACTCATCGCTATTGTCGAGGGTTTGCCCGCTGGAATCCCGGTCACTCTTGATGCGATCCGTCTCGATTTAGCGCGCCGTAAACTCGGCTATGGGCGAGGTGCGCGCATGAAGTTCGAGCAGGACGAGTTGAACATCTCCGGTGGTGTTCGTCACGGTCTCACGCTCGGCAGCCCGATCGCCGTGCGCATCGGCAACACCGAATGGCCCAAGTGGTCAGAGGTAATGAGCCCTGAGCCCGTTGACCCGAGCACTCTGGTGCGAGGTCGTGGTGCCCCGCTGACGCGCCCGCGTCCCGGCCACGCCGACCTTGTCGGTATGCAGAAGTACGACTTTGACGAGGCCAGGCCCGTTCTTGAGCGCGCAAGCGCCCGCGAGACCGCCGCCCGTGTGGCGCTCGGCGCTCTCGCCCGTGCGTTCCTCGCAGAGCTTGACATCACCCTCGTCAGCCACACGCTCTCGATTGGCCCTGTGCGCGTGCCAGAAGGCTCTCCGCTGCCTGTGCCGAGCGATGTCGACCTGCTCGACGCTGATCCGCTGCGCTGCTTCGACCCTGCTACCTCTGAACTGATGGTCGCAGAGGTAGATGCCGCGCACAAAGAGGGCGACACCCTGGGTGGCGTCGTCGAGGTTCTGGCATACAACCTTCCCCCCGGGCTCGGCTCGTACGTGCACTGGGACCGCCGTCTCGACTCGCAGCTCTCCGCTGCACTGATGGGGATTCAGGCGATCAAGGGTGTCGAGGTTGGCGACGGCTTCCTCACCACGACCCGCCGTGGCTCCCAGGCGCACGACGAGCTGTTCCAGTCCGCGGATGGCATCACTCGCTCGAGTGACAAGGCCGGCGGTACAGAGGGCGGCATGAGCACGGGCACCGTGCTCCGGGTACGCGCAGGCATGAAGCCGATCGCGACGATTCCGCACTCGCTGCGTACCGTTGACGTTGCGACCGGTGATGCGGCTTCCGCTCACCACCAGCGCTCTGACGTGTGTGCAGTTCCGGCAGCCGGCGTGGTAGCTGAGGCCATGGTCGCACTCGTGCTGGCCAACTCGGTGCTGGAGAAGTTCGGTGGCGACTCGGTCGCTGAGACCCGTCGCAACCTGGAGTCCTACCTCGCTCACATCCCGGAGAACCTGAAGACTCGTGGCGAGAGCGTCCCGGACTTCGAATGACGACGGCGTCAGGTGAGTGAGATGCTGCCTGTCGTCCTGATCGGACCGATGGCGGCGGGAAAGAGCAAGATCGGGTCCCGTGTCGCCGCGGTGCTCGATCTGCCGTTCATCGATACCGACATGGTGATCGTCGACCGGCATGGTGCGATCTCGGACATTTTTGCAGCTGAAGGCGAAGAGCACTTCAGAGAACTTGAGGCTGAAGCGATCGCCGAAGCACTGGGCGCTGGCGCTGGGGCCGGTGCAATCATTTCGATCGGCGGCGGGGGAGTGCTGCACCCGGCAACCCGAGAGCTACTGGCCGATGCCGCAGTCGTCTACCTGTCAGTCGATGCCGACTCGGTGAAATCCCGGATCGGCGGCGGCAAGCGTCCGTTGCTGAAAAACGGGCTTGCCGACTGGCTGCGCATCTACGAAGAACGTCGACCGACCTATGAAGAGTTGGCGACAATCCATATCGACACGTCCAACCGGGACATCGACTCCATCGCCGACGAAGTAGCGGCCTGGGTAAGAGGGAAATAGTGACCGAGACAGACACCACAGTCATCACCGTCAGCGGACAGGACAGCTACCCGGTCTTCGTCGGCAGGGGGTTGCTTGCCGACAGCATCGCCGAGCAGCTCGGTACCGGCGTCAAGAAGGTGCTGATCGTGCACACCTCGACGCTCGGTGCCCGCGCCGTTGCGCTGCGCGAGAGCCTGATGGACACGTACGAGGTACTCATCGCCGAGGTGCCTGACGCCGAAGCGGCCAAGCGCGTTGAGGTTGCCGCATTCTGCTGGCAGGTCATGGGCCAGGCCGATTTCAGCCGAACGGATGCCGTCATCGGTTTTGGCGGCGGAGCAGTCACCGACCTCGCCGGATTCGTTGCTGCGACGTGGCTGCGTGGCGTTCGCCTTGTGCAGGTGCCGACGAGCGTGCTCGGCATGGTCGATGCGGCCGTCGGCGGCAAGAACGGCATCAACACGGCAGAGGGCAAGAACCTGGTGGGAACGTTCTATGCGCCGGCCGCCGTCATCTGCGATCTCGACACCCTCGACGACCTGCCCCGCAACGAGATCCTCGCCGGCTTCGCCGAGATCGTAAAGGCCGGATTCATCCAGGTTCCTGAGATCCTCGACATCATCGAAGCGGATGTCGACGTCGCGACAGACCCGACGACGCCCGAGTTCCGTCGCCTCATCGAGTTGTCGGTCGAGATGAAGGCTCGTGTCGTCGGTGTTGACTTCAAGGAAGCCGGCCTCCGTGAGATCCTGAACTACGGCCACACCCTCGGCCACGCCATCGAGCACGCTGAGCGGTACGGCTGGCGCCACGGTGCTGCCGTCGCTGTCGGCATGATGTTCGCCGCCGAGCTGGGCAGCCTCACCGGACGCCTGCCCGTCGAGGTCGTCGACAGGCACCGCAGCATCCTCGAATCGCTGACGTTGCCCACCACGTACCCGGTCGGCCGCTGGAAGACTCTGCTGGCCACCATGCAGCGCGACAAGAAGACCCGCAGTGGCATGCTGCGCTTCATCGTGCTTGACGACATCGGCAAGCCGACAGTGCTTGAGGGCCCAGACGCCTCGCTGCTGTTCGCTGCCTACCAGGCGATCGGTTCCTGATACAGGACTCTTAACAACGTTCGGCCGACACGGGATTCCGTGTCGGCCGAATGCTGGTTAAGCAATTATTCGGCTGCTGCGCCAACCGGTTCGCTGGCGTCGGCGCCACTGTCAGCTCCGACCCTGGAATCTGCGTGGGCTGCCAGCTCGCCTCTGGCGTGCGCCTGATTCACGCTGGTGCCGATGGCGCCGCCGGCTGCCCCAGCGGCCACCCCACCGAGGATGCCGCCGAGCAGGTCCTTGATACCGACGCCCATGGTTGAGTTCAGCACAGCATCGACTTCGGAGAAGCCTGACGCGACGTTCTTGGACAGCTGCGAGGCGCCATCCGTTGAAATCACGGTCAGCTGATCGATGTTGCCGACGGGGGCCGCCAGCTCGTGCGCGATTCGCGGCAGGGTCTCGATCAGGCGCAGCTGGATGAGGGCATCCGACTGCTCAGCAAGTGCCTGTGCCGAGAGTCGTGTTGCCTCGGCCTCTGCAGCACCGCGGGCGCGGATTGCATCAGCCTGTGCTTCACCTTCTGCGCGGATGGCCTGAGCAGCGGCGACGCGGGCGTCGCGATCACCGGTTGCAGCGGCAACGGCGGCCTCAGCGGCCGCAGAAGCGGTTACCCGCACACGGTACGCCTCGGCATCCGCCACAGCGTTGACCTCAGACTCGAGCTCGGCCTTGCGCAGCTGGGCACGGCGCTGGGCAGTGGCCTCCTGTTCGGAGACGACTGCCTGCTGGGCCTTGGCTTCGGCGAGCGGACGAGCGGCGGCAGCCTCGGCCGCAGCCTTGTCGGTGTCGAGCTGGAGTGCGGCCCTGCGCAGGGCGAGCGTGTTCTCTGCCTCGGCGACAGCCTGTTCGGCTGCAATGGCCGCTTCGCGAGCCTCACGGGTAGCCAGGTGCTCTGCGACCTCTGCCTGACGGCGCACCTTGGCCTGCTCGGCTCGACCGATGTCACGGATGTAGTCGTTCTCGTCGGTGATGCCCTTGATCTCGAATGAGTCGACATCCAGGCCCTGGTTGGCGAGCGACTCCCTGGCCGTGGCGAGCACCGAAACGCCGAGTTCGTCGCGCTTCTGGATGATCGTCATGACATCCGTTGCACCGATAGACGACCGCAGCGAGCCAGAGAGTACTTCCTGGGCAAAGCTGTCGATGTTCTTGTCCTGGCCGAGGAACCGCTGGGCTGCGGCGCGAATGGCAGCCGGGTCGTCGCCGACCTTGACGATGGCGACGGCGTCAACGGTGAGCGTGATGCCGTTCTTGTCCTGGGCGATGGCGGTGATCTCGATCGCGCGGCTGCGCAGGCTGATCTTGTGCGCCTTCTGGAAGAACGGCGTGAGGAAGACACCCTGGCCGTGCACGATGCGCTGGCCTGACTGCTCGGTGGTCGCGCCGTCCACGGTTGTCTTGCGCGACTTCTTGCCCGTGATGACGAGCGCTTCGTCTGGCCCCGCGTTCTTGTAAACGGTCTTCGCGTAGATCAGCGCGACGAGCAGGACGACCACACCGAGAGCGATGAGACCGGGAATTGGGCCGAGGAAAAAGTCGAACATGGAGTCCTTCCGGCGCAGCTGAAAGCGGCGCGAGCAATGAAGCGAGTGGTAAACGGGCTTACATGCGCACGGCGCGTGGGTATGCGCCGGTGCGGGTCCAGTCTCGCAGAGCGCAGCCCGCGACCATACCCCCGCTTGGGGGAGTATGCATCGCGGGCTGACGGGCCAGCGAATCAGCGGTTCGTGGACTCCACCTTCACTGCACCGTTCGTCGTCTCCAGGGTGATGGTGCGTTCAGATGCATTGTCGCTCGGCACGGTGCCAGTGTTCACATTGCCGTTCACCGTCGTGGCGTTGATGAGGTAGGTCGCGCCGTCGGTCGGCACCCGAACCTGGATGGCGCCGTTCGTGGTGCGTGCCTCCACCTCGGCTGGCGGGCGAGCGAATTCGAGCTCGATACTGCCGTTCGTCGTGCTGGCCTCGACATCTGCCGAGCCGATGTCATCCGCTCTGATCCCGCCATTTGACGTGTGGAGCGAGAGATCACCGCGTGTGCCTGAGGTTTTGATCGAACCGTTGGTCGTGGACAGCTCAAGCTCGCCGGTCAGGCCGCTGGCGGTGATGCGCCCGTTAGTGCCCTCGAAATCCAGGTCGACTCCGGCCGGAATGGCGATGGCGAGCGTGACATCACACCGACTGAAGAACCAGCCGTTGGCGCAGCCGCCGGTGATCTGCGTCTCACGACCCGATGTCGTCGCGGTAAGCGTCGGCGTGGGCCCCGAGTATGTGCCTGTCATGCTCACGTGTACCTGATCGTCGGAACTCGGGCTGAAGGTGACGGTGGCATTCGGCACAGTGACGTCGACGCTTGAGCCGGCAATCACATCTGCTTTCTCAGAGACAGACGTGCCCTGAAAGCTGCTGAACACGATGACAAGCGCGACGATGACGACGATGATCAACACCAGGGGGAGTGCCACGAATAGCAGCAGCTTGGCGGTCAGCGAGAGCTTGTGGGGTTCGCGTGAAGCCGGGGCCTGCTGCGGGGGTAGAGGCTGCTGTGAGTGCGGGGGAAGCGGTGGGTTCGTCATCGTCATACCGGCCGTGCCGCCGGCGACACGGTCTGAGCTGGATCGCGCTCGGCGACGCCGCCCACTGCCTCATCTATGCGCGCCAGCACATCGGCATCAAGCGTGACACCGCTTGCACGCACGTTGTCTACGACCTGCTCCGGGCGTGATGCACCCATGATGGCGGATGCCACGTTCGGGTTCTGCAGCACCCAGGCCAGAGCGAGCTGCGCCATGGTCAGGCCTTGCTCGGTTGCAATGGGTTCGAGTTTCGCAACGGCCGTGAGCACCTCGTCGCGCATGAAGCCGGTGACGGTGGTCGCTCCACCCTTTTCATCCCGAGCGCGGGATCCCTCTGGGGCAGGGGCACCAGCCTTGTACTTGCCGGTGAGTACGCCCTGGGCGACCGGCGACCAGACGATCTGGGAGATGCCGAGCTCTTCGGATGTCGGCACGACGGTATCCTCGATGACCCGCCACAGCATCGAGTACTGCGGCTGGTTCGAGATGAGCTGGAAGCCGAGGTCCTTGGCCAGCGCAGCGCCCGCTCGCAGCTGGTCGGCATCCCACTCCGAAACGCCGATGTAGAGCGCCTTGCCGGCCCGAACGATGTCGGCGAATGCCTGCATCGTTTCTTCAAGCGGCGTCTCGACGTCGTAGCGGTGAGCTTGGTACAGGTCGACGTAGTCGGTCTGCAGGCGCATCAGTGAGCCATCGATTGACTCCATGATGTGCTTGCGTGAGAGCCCGACGTCGTTGTGGCCCTTCGGTCCTGTCGGCCAGTAGACCTTGGTGAAGATCTCGAGCGACGCGCGACGTTCTCCCTTGAGTGCATCGCCGAGCACGACTTCGGCCGCGGTGTTTGCGTAGGCATCAGCCGTGTCGAACGAGGTGATGCCGGCATCCAGTGCAGCTCGCACGCACCGGGCTGCCACGTCGTTCTCCACCTGGGATCCGTGGGTGAGCCAGTTTCCGTATGTGATCTCTGAGATCTTGAGTCCGCTGTTACCGAGGTATCTGAATTCCATGCTGCAACGTTACGCCCGGCGTGGCCATCCTGTCGGGCTATTCGGTCGGGGTACTGACGCGTTTCGGCAGCATGAACACCAGCAGGAAGGCGACGACGCTGAAGGCGGCGCTGACGGCCAGCGCGTTAGCGGATGCCGAGGCGAATGCGTCCGCTACGGCCGCCTGCGTGTTGGCCGTTACGTGGATACTGCCGAACAACACACTGCCGATGATCGCGATGCCGATGGCACTTCCGATGCGCTGCATGACGCTGATTACGCCACTGGCCGCACCCGCTTCTGTACGGTCGACGGTGGCCACGATGAACTGCACATTGGGGGCGATGAAAAAGCCGTTGCCGAGCCCAGCCAGGAATAGCGGGATGAGCAACGCCCAGTGATTCAGATCGCTGGCCGGGGTGAGCAGGAGCACCAGCCACACCCAGATGAGCCCGATTGTGACGAGCGCTGTGCCCATGACGAGCACTGTACGACCGAGCGCTCGCGATAGACGGTCGCTCAGCGCGGCGCCGATGATGCTGCCGATGGCGAATGGCACCGACACCAGGCCCGATTCCAGCGCCGTATGCCCCAGGCCCGCCTGCCAGAGCAGGGAAATAGTGAAGAAGATACTGGTGAAAGCTGCAAAGTAGACCAGCGCCAGGATCACGCCGCCGCTGAAGGCCGGATGCGAGAACAGGTGCGGAGGTACCAGGGGAGAGCCACCCGCTTTGGCTACCCGCACCTCCCAGAACGCGAACGCAGCAAGCAGCAGAACGCCGACAGCGAGCGTGACGTATGTCCACGGCGGCCAGCCCTGGTTCTCGCCTTCGATCAGGGGAACGAGCAACGCGATGAGTCCGCCGGACAAGAGCGCAAGGCCGAACAGGTCTGTAGCCGACTTCGCCGCCTTCTCATGGCGGCCTGGCAAGAGCAGTGCGGCGGCGACCAGCGCGATAACGCCGATCGGCAGGTTCACCCAGAACACCAGGCGCCAGCCTTCTGTGTCGCCGAACGCCTCAATGATGAGGCCACCGAGGATCGGTCCGATTGCCGTTGACACACCGATCACAGCGCCCATGATGGCGAAGGCTTTGCCGCGCACGCGACCAGGGAACATCAGCTGGATCATCGCCGTCACCCCGGGAACAAACACACCACCGGCCAGGCCCTGGATCACGCGCCAGATGATCAGCTCGAGGTCGGTCTGGGCGAGGCCACAGAAGAAGCTGGCGACCGTGAAGAGGGCCAGGCCGCTGAAGAACACCCATTTGTGACCGATACGGTCACCGACACGACCCGCAGGAATCAGGGCGAGCCCGAACGCAAGTGCATAGCCGGAGATGATCCACGACAGTGTCGCTTCTGACGCGTTGAGTGTCGTTCTGATCGAGGGGAGCGCCACATTGACGATCGTGGTGTCGAGCAGGGCCATGAACATGCCGATGAGCAGCACGACGAGTGCGTTCCAGGCCCCTCGGGGCACCGTTGAACCCGTGGGGGCTGGCTGGGCTGCTGAATCGGCCATGGTGTCGTCCTTTCGCGCACAACGAGGCTACAGCGGCAGCTGGTCAGGCGTTGAGAATTACTTTGAGCGCCTTGGTCTCAGCCGCGCGACCGAAAACGTCGTACGCCTCCATGATGTCCCCGAGTGCGAACGTGTGACTGATGAACTGATCGACAGGCAGCTTCTGTTGGGTGACCATCTTCAGTAGGGTCGCCGTGGTGTTGGTGTTGACCAGTCCAGTAGTGATGGTGATGTTGGAGATCCAGAGTTCGTCGAGTGCGAGGGTGACCGACGTTCCGTGAACACCCACGTTGGCCACGTGGCCGGCAGGGCGCACGATGTCCAGGCACATCTGGAATGTGGCAGGCACTCCGACAGCCTCGATTGCAACGTCGACACCCAAGCCGTCTGTGAGAGCCAGAACCTGCTCCTTCCAATCTGCGGCGCTGGAGACCACGCCGTCGGTCGCCCCAAAACGTTTGGCCGACTCGGTGCGGTTGGCGTCGAGGTCGACGGCGATAATGCGCGAGGGGCCATAGAGCCCGGCAGTTGCGATGGCTGCGAGGCCGACCGGACCTGCCCCCACGACGGCGACGACGTCCCCCGGCTTGACCATGCCGTAGCGCACCCCTATCTCGTGGCCGGTCGGCAGGATGTCTGAGAGCAGGGTTCCGCGCTCCGCCGACACCCCGGCTGGCAGCGGATACACCGATGTCTCTGCATACGGCACCCGCACGAATTCGGCCTGCGTGCCATCGATGAGGTGGCCGAAGATCCAGCCGATGCCCGGTGCGCCCTCTTCGCCCAGGCAGTGCGAGAAGACACCCTGCTTGCAGTAGCTGCATTTGCCGCACGCCGAGACGCAGGAGAGGATCACTTGATCGCCGACGCTGAGCGTCGTGACGGCATCCCCGATCTCGGTGATCGTGCCGACACCCTCGTGGCCGAGGATACGACCAGGGGTCACCGCGGGCACGTCGCCCTTCAGGATGTGCAGGTCGGTACCGCAGATCGTCGTTGTGTCGATCTTCACGATGACGTCGGTGGGATGTTGAATCTCGGGCTTCGGCACGTCTTCCCATGCCTTCTCGCCCGGCCCTTTGTACACAAGTGCTTTCATGACAGCTCCCTCGCCGTGGATCTACGTGAGTACGCGAATGAGCGTCGCCCCACGTGGCGAGGCACCCAATTTTCCCGAGGCTACCGCAGAGGTCTGGCCCGGGACAGGGGGTTGTGCGGGCTACAGGAGAGGGCGCGCGCCGGCCAGCGCCACGGCGTCGATGACCCGTTGGCGCAGTACGTTGCCGCGTGCGGCGAAACCCCGCTGCTGGCGTACGTAATCGGCTTTGCCTGTCGGGGTCTCGACGGCGACCGACTCGTAGCCCCACGCGCTGAGGTCGTACGGCGATGCACGCATATCGAGCTGGCGGATGTCGGCGGCCAGATCAAAGCAGTCGAGCAGGAGATCGCCCGGGATCAGCGGGCCGAGCTTGATCGCCCACTTGTAGACATCCATGCCGGCGTGCAGGCAACCCGACTGTTCAAGCTCTGGCTGGTTCTCTCGCGTCGGGCTCAGTGCATTCAGGCCCGTCGCTGCTGGGGTGAAGAAGCGGTACGCGTCGAAATGGCTGCAGGCGATGCGGCTGCCGACAACGACCTCATCGGTCGCAGCCTGCCCGATACGCAGCGGGGCCTCGTGCCTGTGCTCACCCTGGCGGAAGACCATCGCCCACTCGTGCAGGCCGAAGCAGCCGAAATTTGGTGTGCGCTTGATGGTGTCTGCGAGCAGCGTGGTGATGAATGTGATGGTGCGTGCCTTCGCCTGCAGGAATGCAGTGGTGTCGACCTCAAGGTCTGAGTCGCCGCGTACTCCGGTACCGCCACCTGTGCCTGCGCTGCGGTACCACTTCCAGCTGCCGCGCTCGTCGCCTGCGGCATCCACCAGAACGACACCAGCGCCCGGGTGCCAGCGGCGCAGCAGCCCGGGGCGCAGCGGGTAGTAGGTGAAGAGAAAGTCGTTGACCGGATGCGTCTCACCGCGTTCTACACGTTGTCGCCGGCCGAGAGACAGGGCGTCGGCGCGTTGCTGGTGCTGCTGCTCGAGAGCACGCCATTCGGCGGAGTCGAGAAAAAGGGGCACCATGAGAGGCTACTCGGCTGGGGCGCGACTCGGGCTCAGGGCACGGTTCGGCATTGACTCAGACGACTCGCGGATAATGGAGAGGGGAAATTTGTCCCGACGGGCGGAGAAAAGGCCGCACGTAGTGAATCTGGAGAATTGATGACAACTCGTATACAAGATGTGTGGATGGCACCGTTGGCCCTGGTCAACGCGGCGATCGGTTTGGTCGCCAGCGTCCTTCTCATCCTGATGTTCGTCATTGAGGTGCCATTCAACGGCCCGTATGCCTTCGGCTCGGGGTATGAGCTGCTCGCGGCGGCAGGCTGCGTGATTTCGGCTGTCCTGGTGATCAAGATCAGTGCACGCCTCGCCCCCAGCGCCGCCTCGCGCACATTTCCGCCCCTGGTTTTCATTGCACTGATAATCGGCGCAATTGCCGCAGTCCTGGTGACAATCAATGTGTTTGACGCGCTGGTCTGGATCCTGGTTCAAGCGGCCGTGATCTTTGTGGAAGCCGCCTGGATGTTCTGGGTCAATCGCCAGTTGGTCGCTGAGGGCGCCATCCGATCCTGGACCGGTTCGCTCGGACGCTTGATCGGTCTCGGCCTGATGATTGGACTGCCGTTGGCCGGCATCGGCCTGACGCTTCAGGTGCTGACGATTCCGCAGATCCTGCTTCTCGGTGTCGGTGTTTTCCTGGCCGGTGGCGTTTGGTTGATCTGGCCGTTGTGGTGGCTGCTCGTCGGCACTCAGCTGCGACGTCTTGACGGGGCAGCAGGAAACTCGCGGTCATCCGCAGGAAACTCGCGGTCATCCAGTGGCGGTTCACGCCCGTCAACCGGCGGAACCCGGTCATCAACGACCGGCTCCCGACCGACAGCGGGCAGGACAAACGCTACGAGAAGCGTCAGCGCGGCAACTCCGACTCGCGGCTCGGGGCGCCGTAGCGCCTAGCGTCCCAACGCAGTCGTGGAAGCAAGATCAGTCACGCAACCGTTCTATGCATGAGCTGATGCCACGACGCCAGACCGCAGCGGTCAGCGGCACGCCGGGGCGGTAAGCCAGATGCGCGACGGAGGGGGCATCCAGCACGTGCAGATCGGCGTGAGAGCCGACGGCCAGTGAGCCAACGGCATCCGGGCCAGTCTCGACGCCGAGTGCACGGGCGCCGCCACGGGTGGCTGCCCAGACTGCCTCCTCGACGGTTAGTCCCATCTGCAGCACGGCGGTTGCCACGCAGTACTGCATCGACGTTGTGTACGAGGTACCCGGATTACAGTTCGTCGCAATGGCGATGGTGGCGCCGGCATCCAGCAGTGTTCTGGCCGGAGCGAGAGGCTCCCGGGTCGACAGGTCACAGGCCGGGAGCACGGTGGCGACAGTAGCGGATGCGGCGAGCGCGGCGACATCCCCTTCGCTCAGGTAGTTGCAGTGGTCGACGCTCAGCGCGCCAAGTTCCACGGCGAGCGCCACGCCGCCACCGTGGCCGAGCTGGTTGCCGTGCAGACGGAGGCCGAGACCGGCTGCTCGGCCGGCAAGCAGGATCTCGCGGGCCTGATCGACGTCGAAGGCTCCGCGTTCGCAGAAGACATCGATGAAACTCACCCAGGGCAGCACAGCGTCGAGCATCGGGCCGGTGACCAGGTCGATGTAGTCGCGGGTGTCGATGCCCTCGGGTACGAGGTGGGCGCCGAGGAATGTCACGACATCGGCTGTTTCGGAACCGATGCGGGCCGAGCGCTGTTCGGTCTCGACGTCGAGGCCATAACCGGTCTTGGTCTCCAGATACGTGGTGCCCTGACGCTCGGCTTCCCGGCGGAGGCGAACGAGCGTGTTCTGCAGTTCTCCGTCTGTGGCAGCCCTGGTGGCCCGCACGGTTGTCGCGATGCCGCCCGCCGCATACTTCTGACCGGCCATCCTGGCCTCGAACTCGGCTGACCGATCACCGGCGAACAGCATGTGGCTGTGGGAGTCCACCCAGCCGGGCAGCAGCGCGCGGCCGCCGATGCTTGTTCGGATGTCGGCGGCCGGTGCTGATGCGGCGTCACCGATCCAGGCGATACGACCGTCCTGCACGATGAGTGCCGCGTTGGTGCGGCGGGACTCACCGTCGACCTGCGTGGTGAGCTCGCCGATGTCGGTGATGAGTTCGGTGGGTGCGCTGGTATCTGTCATGATGCCATTTCGTTGGTACGGGCGGCGAGTACGCTGAGGGCGGCACGGAGGAGTACTGCCGGGTCGGTCACTGTGCCCGGCGTTGCGGGGCTATACAACTGCCCGTCGACGGCAACCAGCCGCCCGCCGACGATCACCTGGAGCACATCGGATGCGGTGGCCGTAAGCACCAGTTGTTCCGTCGCGCTCCCGGTAGTACGCACCGACCCTGCATCCACCTCGACGAGATCGCACCAGGAGCCCACCCTGATGCCGCCGTGGCCGAGCCCGAGTGACTGATAGCCGGACTCTGTCAGTGCGGTCAGTAGCTCAGCAGGATTGAACCTCCCGCGAAATCCGGTTGCCAGGCGTTCTCCGGCCTCCAACCCTCGAGCTTCGAGGAACGGGTCGACGACAGCGTTCTGGTCGGAGCCGAGGGCTATGCGTGCTCCCGCATCGGCGAGCGCCCTTGCTGGGCCGATGCCATCGGCGAGATCGGCCTCCGTCGTCGGGCACATCACCACGCCTACGCCTGCATCGCCGAGGAGTGCGATGTCTCTGGCGCTCAGATGAGTGGCATGCACCACGCTGAGCCGAGGGGAGAGAGAGCCCAACTCGTCGAGAAGCTCGGTCGGGGTGAGGCCGTACTCGGCCAGGCAATCGATATTCTCTTGCGGTTGCTCAGAGAGATGGATGTGCAGGGGTGTCTTAGCGGGGAGGCCATCGAGGATTGTACGGATGTCATCCCGGGTGAGTGCCCGTACCGAGTGCAGCGCTGCGCCGAGGACGACGCTACTGGCGTCCGGTATTCCTGCAGTGGTGGCAACGCCCGTGCCATCGGCACCCAGCAGCTGGTTCAGGCTGTGCCAGCGCTTGAGCCAGCCATTCGCTGAGCCGTCACCGAATCGCCGTTGGTCGGCCGAGAGCTCCGCACCGATGCCGCCACGCAGGTAGCTGGTGTCGAGCAGCGTCAGACGGATGCCCACCTCCCGTGCTGCGGACACCAGCGCCAACTCCATGGCGTGCTCTCGGGAGTCGGGCGGCCCGGGAAGCTCGGGCAGCCCCGACTGTCCGGCCAGTCCGTGCTGCGAGCCGTATGGCGTGCCATCCGGTGAATGGTGCACGTAGTGGAACTCACCGACGGCCGTCCAGCCCGCGGTCACCATCTCGGCGAACACCGCCTTGGCCAGGTCGTAGTAGCTGGCGGGGTCGAGAGCGGCCGCTGCGGCATACATTGTCTCGCGCCACACCCAGAATGTGCCGCCATTGGCATGAGTTCGGCCACGCAGTGCCCGGTGAAAGGCATGCGAGTGCGCATTGGCCATACCGGGAAGCACAGTGCCGAGGCGGACGTCGCCGGCGTGCGCTGCGACATCCGCTTCGATCCGGGTGATCTGGCCAGCGGAGTCGGCGTGGATACGCACAGCCTGCGTGGCTACACCCCCGATGAGCGCGCTCTCGCACCAGTAGATCATTGCAGTAGCTCCCTGAGGACAGATTCGAGTGCGGTCACGCCGGCTAGGCAATCGTCGAGTTCGGCGAATTCGTCTGGCGAGTGCGAGATGCCGGTGGGGTTCCGTACGAACAACATCGCCGACGGTACGACGGATGCCAGTACCCCTGCATCGTGTCCGGCTCCTGTCGACAGGGTGGGAATGCCTCCCAACGTGCTGGCGACCTGGCTGCGCAGTTCAGGGTCGAGGTGGACGACGCTGCTCCAGGACTCTTCGGTCACCAGAACGGCGCAGTTCTCTTTTGTGGCGGCATCCGCGGCGAGCGCTTCTATATCGGACACCAGGGCACGGGTCTCTTCGTCGGTCTCTGCCCGCACATCGAGGGTGGCGGTCACCGTGCTGGCGATGACGTTGGTGCCGCCGGGGATGGCATCGATCCGACCGACGGTCGCCCGACTGCCCTGCGCGTAACTGCCCTCGCGTGCCCGTGCGGCGTCCCTGATCGCCACTGTTGCCCGGGCCGCGGCGATCATCGGGTCGCGTCGGCCGTCCATCGGCGTTGCCCCGGCGTGGTTACCCTCCCCGGTGAAGCGCAGCTGCCAACGGCCATGGGCCAGGATCGACGACGCGACGGCCACCGGTTCGCCCAGGTCGATGAGACCACGTCCCTGCTCGACGTGCAGCTCGATGAACAGCCCGATGCGCTCGAGAGCCTCGGAATCGCGGCCGATGTGAGCCGGGTCGAGTCCGGCGCCGGCCGCAGCGGCATCGAAGCGGATGCCATCACCGTCGGTCAGCCCTCGCGCCCGCTCGGGTGAGATGGCCCCTGTGAGCAGGCGTGACCCGAGGCAGGCCACCCCGAAGCGTGAACCCTCCTCTTCGGCGAACACGAGGATGGCGCAGGGCCTGCGGGGAGTGAATCCGGTGGACTGGAGGCGGGCAATGGCATCCAGGGCGCTGATCACGCCCAGGGGGCCGTCATATGCGCCGCCGCCGGGTACCGAGTCGAGATGGCTGCCGGTCACGACAGCGTTGCTACCGGGCGCACCCCACCAGGCCCAGATATTGCCGTTGCGGTCGGTTTCGACGTCCAGGCCGAGTCTGACTGCGCGTTCGATGAACCACTCGCGCAGTTCGAGCTCTGCCGGTTGCCAGATGTGGCGGGAGTAGCCACCGCGGGAGGCATCACGGCCAGTGCCATTGATCTCGGCGAGACCAGCGAGGGTACCGTGTGCCACTTCGGTGAGGGTCATGACTCGGTCATGGGGATACGCAGGCCACGCTCCTGGGCCACCTCCGTGGCGCGCTCGTAGCCGGCATCCACGTGGCGCATCACGCCGGTACCCGGATCATTCACCAGCACGCGCTCGATCTTCTGCGCCGCGAGATCTGTCCCGTCGGCGACAAGTACCTGCCCGGCGTGGATGGACCGACCGATGCCCACACCACCACCGTGGTGGATGGAAACCCAGGTGGCTCCGGAAGCCGTGTTGAGCAGGGCATTGAGCAGCGGCCAGTCGGCGATGGCGTCCGATCCGTCTGCCATACCCTCTGTCTCCCGGTATGGAGAGGCGACAGAACCCGAGTCGAGGTGGTCGCGTCCGATGACGACAGGGGCAGACAGCTCACCGGATGCCACCATCTCGTTGAACTTCAGGCCGGCCAGGTGTCGCTCCTTGTAGCCCAGCCAGCAGATACGTGCGGGCAGGCCCTCGAAGTGCACCTTCTCCTGGGCAGCGGTGATCCAGCGGTGTAGGTGTGCGTCGTCGGGGAACAGCTCGAGGATCGCCTTATCGGTTGCTGCGATGTCTGCTGGGTCACCAGAGAGGGCGGCCCAGCGGAACGGGCCCTTACCCTCGGCGAACAGGGGGCGGATGTAGGCCGGGACGAAGCCAGGGAAGTCGAATGCGCGGTCATAGCCCCCCAGACGCGCTTCAGCCCTGATGGAGTTGCCATAGTCGAACACCTCGGCGCCGGCATCCTGAAATTCCACCATCGCCTGCACCTGCTTCGCCATGGCCGCGCGCGCTCGCAGGGTGAAGCCCTCGGGGTCTGCCGCAGCCAGGGTGTGCCACTCCTCAACGCTGACACCCTCGGGGAGGTAGTTGAGCGGATCGTGAGCGGATGTCTGATCGGTCACGATGTCGATGGGTACCCCACGGCGTAGGAGCTCGGGGAACACTGTCGCCGCATTGCCGACAACACCGACGGAGAGAGCCCGCCCTTCTGCCTTGGCCGTCAGCACACGGGAGAGAGCGTCATCGAGGTCGTCAGTCATCTCGTCGAGGTAGCCGTGGTCAACGCGACGGGCAAGACGTGCGGGATCGACATCCACGATGAGTACTGCGCCGCCGTTCATTGTCACGGCCAGGGGCTGGGCGCCGCCCATGCCGCCTGCACCACCGGTGAGGGTGAGAGTACCGGCGAGGGTGCCGCCGAAGCGCTTGTCGGCGACGGCGGCGAATGTCTCGTATGTACCCTGCAGGATGCCCTGGGTACCGATGTAGATCCAGGAGCCGGCTGTCATCTGTCCGTACATGGTGAGACCGGCGGCTTCGAGCTTGCGGAACTCAGGCCAGGTCGCCCAATCGCCCACCAGGTTGGAGTTGGCGATGAGCACGCGGGGTGACCATTCGTGGGTACGGAAGACACCGACGGGCTTGCCCGACTGGACGAGGAGGGTCTCATCCGCTTCCAGGGTGGTGAGGGTGCGCACGATGGCGTCGAATGCCTCCCAGCTGCGGGCAGCTTTGCCCGTACCGCCGTAGACCACCAGATCGTCCGGACGCTCAGCGACCTCAGGGTCGAGATTGTTCATCAGCATGCGGATGGCAGCCTCGGTCTGCCAGCTCTTAGCGGTGAGAGTGTTACCCCGGGCTGCGCGTACAGGGCGAGCTATGGAGGGGGCGGAGACAGGGGATGACGTCTGCTGTGCTGCCTGCGGCTCCGGCGTCTGCTGAGGTTCCTGCTGCTGAATGGCCATGGGTTCATTGAAGCTGAGCGCGCTCGCCGAAGCACCGTGTGTGGGGCGGGTTGTGTCTGGTATGTCAGACAGTCGCCAGAACGGGGCGGCGAGAGCTGGCTGCTAGTTGCTGGTTGCTGGTTGCCGGTTCCTAGTAACTGGCCGCTGGCCGCTGGCTGCTTAGAGCTGCATGCCCAGGACAGTACGGACGGGGATGTTGCCACCACGGTCGTCAGTGACCCGCTGCATCCCGATCTTTTCATCGACGCGCTCAGAGGCCCGGTTGTCAGGATGGATGATGGCCACGAGGTCAGTAGCGTCGACGTGTCCGCGTGCGAAGTCGCGGCAGGCCGTAGCTGCTTCTGTCGCATATCCGTAGCCCTGTAGTTCAGCGCGAACGTGATACCCGACCTCAAGCATGGGTGAGCCGTTGACGTCCTGCCAGGTAAGGCCGCAATCGCCGACAAATCCACCATCGAGTGTCTCGATCACCCAGAGGCCATAGCCGTGTGCGGCATAGTTCGCTTGGTTCCACTGGATCCAGGCGGCAGCTTCGTCGCGCGACTTGGGCGCTGGATAGAAACGCATGACGTCGGGGTCGCCCAGCAGTGCGGCCATATCGTCCAGATCGGAGTGGGCCATCTCTCGGAACTGCAGCCGAGCCGTGGGTAGGGGATGCGTCATATGGCCACGATATCTAACCAGCGGAGGCGGTACGTCACGGCGGTTAGCACCTGCTGGGGTAAAACAGCCACGGGTCGCTTCACCGCCAATGGGGGAGTACTGCTGCACCTGCCCAAGGCTCAGGTACGGGCGTTGTTTCCGGATGCGTCTGCCTTCGCCACACGGGAGACGCCGATACTCATGACACGGTACAGAGCTACTCGCGCCTGACCTGAATTCTGGAGGAGTTACGTGAGAGGGGATATATTGCGCCGAGGATAGTGATGCCCGGTGTCGCATCCATCGTTATCGATCTCCGTCGTCGGTGTTCGTGATCACGTGGGTTCTGCCGGTGCATCCGGTGCTTCCCTTGCTGCTGGTGTTTGCAGTGCTGTGAGTTCTTCGTGGTGCTGGCTCCCGCGTGTCTTCGCTGAGCTGGCTAACTAGAGTGTGGCGCTCGCCGAAGCACCGGGACGTTTCGCGCTCCCCCTGTGATCGAGACGTGCTGGGCATGGTGAGCGAGACGTGCTGGGCGCTGGGCCAACTCGCCCGGCCGGCTCACAGCCCGGTGAGGGTGTGCTGAGTTGCACGGTGCTGGCCGCCGGGTCGCCAGAGTTGTTCAGGATCGAGCCAGGGCGGTGCCTTGATCTGAGGCGCGCCCTTCACCATTCGGATCTGCCAGCCGGAGGTCTCGAGGCTGTGATGGTGGTACCAACAGAGGAGCACTCCATTATTGATGTCGGTTTTTCCGTTGGATTGCCAGGGGATGACGTGGTGGGCTTCGGTCCAGGCCGGTGGAGTGTCACAGCCTGGGATCGCACAGCCGCCGTCGCGGGCGGCCATCGCTCGACGCTGCTGTCGGTTGAAGATCCGCTCAACTCGGCCGAGGTAGAGCACTTCGTTATTGTCGCTAAAAACGATCTTTTGGTAACCGCCGGCGCAGATCATCCGCTGCACGGTGCGCAGCGAGACCGGGGCTTCGACGCCGTCGATCCAGCCGACACCATTCTCATCGGCGAGGTCGCGAGCGTTGACGTGCTCCATGACCGTCGGGGCGGACCCGCCGATCGTGGGAGCGTGCGGGTCGCGAGCTGCCGCGTCGTACAGGCCGCGGAGTACATCGGCGCGTTTCTCCGCTGCAGTGCGGCCATCGAATGGAATGGGGGCCTCTGGAAGTTCACCGGAGTCGATGCGGGCCTGTTGTTCGGCTTCAGCTGCTTGCTCGGAGAGCGAGGGGAACGCCGGACTCCTGCCGGTCAGGTCGTCGGGATCCGCCAGGTCGTCGGGATCGACGGGGTGGCCGGGATCGGCCAGATGTGCGTCTGGGAGCAGGCCACCGTTTCCCGGCAGCGGGGCGTGCGCGGCCAGAAAGGGGTTCGTGACGCCATCGATGATGCCGCGCATCTCCGGCGTGACACCGCCATGCAGTGAATAGAGGCCATTGCGCAAGCTCCCGAAACTGAAGTGGCTGCGCGCCTCATAAATATCATCATTCGGCGCCGCACCGTCGGGATCGAGCCGAGCCACCCACACAGCCACCTGCCCACGGATCGAATCCGCATCGAACGCAAACCCTGCATTCGGCATACCGGCTGTCGTCTCGGTGACCATCCCGGTTGCCGCGGCGACGAGCGCATCCTCCGCGACGTCAAGCAGGTCAGGGTCGACCCGGGATCGAATCTCGCCCAGCCCTGTCACGATGGCCTCCGCTGCATCCACGCCCAACTCACCCGCGAAAAAGGCATCCGCCACAAGCGGAAAGAGCGGCGGCAAGACCTGCGTCAGCTCATATCGGGGCAGCACCTGAACGCCCAGCTTCAACCGGCGAGCCACCTCGCGGCCCGAGATGCGGGTCACTTCGACGATGAGATCGCGGCCATTGCGACATCCGCGCTTGCGTGCCAGAGAATCCTTGCCGAGCCACCTCGCAGAACGCCGCTCAACATCGGTCGCGGCGGCAACCCTGGCGGCATCCGTCATGTGGCCGAGGGCCTCTGCCTCGGCCAGCACGGCAAGCGCATCATCATCAGCCAGCAGCGGCAAAGACGAGTCGGCCAGCGCGGCAGCGACCAGTGACCTGGCCTGCTTCAGCGCCACGACAAGCGGAAGAGCCGTCGAATGTGCGGATGGTTTTTCACTCAGGAGAGTCATGGTGTCATCGCGTCACGCTCGGTCGCCCCATTGGGCGGCGAGGCCGGAGTTGCGGTGGAGAAGGTCATAACACAATCATTCCAGTTTCGTAGGTATGTTCGAAGGAGGCTCGCATTCTGTGGAAACTTCGAGAGTCAGGCCCCTTGTGGAGGAGCGACGGCGGCCGATAGCACCCGTCGATTCGCCCTGGTGGATCTGCCGCCGTGCAAGGCCGAGCGCTAATCAAGACCTGAGCGAGGTCTACCGCCTCCGAAAGACAGAAACTCACGGCATCCGCCCCTTTGGCGTCGTTGCTGAAGCCAGCGAGTACCGAACGCCAACTGGTCACGTTCGATGACGTAACGCCGCTGCACGGCCCGCCATCGGAGACGAGCTCACCGCTTACCGGGCGCGAGAAATCATCATCGCGCATGCATTGCGCGTGCATGGTTGCCACAAGTATTTTCATGCTGTCCTCCTACGTTGGTTGGGACTGCACAGTAGTGGCGCTAGAGGGCGCCACTGACGTTCAAGCTCGCGCTCGGTCGTCCCGATGATCGTGCGGGAACTCGCCGGCGCTTCCAGCAGGGCGAGGTCTGCGTAAGACGAGCCAGCGCCCAATCGCGCTACTGTTCACAAAGCGCTGGAGGTGAGCACGATATGCAACCGAGTATTCTGACGAGAATCGCGTGGAGAACCCTGCTCGCGCTGGTGATATTCAATGCGATTTCGGCCGTGGGCGGAGCCATCGCCATGCTTTTCACCAATGGCCTCGGCATGCCCCAATCGGCGCTGGACGGTGGCCCATTCACGTCGTACTTTCTGCCGGCGCTGATCCTGCTGATTGCCATAGGTGGCACCCACACGCTCTCGACAGTGCTGCTACTGAGACGCAGAAAGTCGTGCCTTTTCTGGACAGCCGTCGCCGGGTTCGCGATGATCATCTGGATTCTGACCGAAACGGCAATCATCCGAGGATTCAGCTGGTTGCAGGGCATCTACTTCGGCGCTGGAGTCGCGGAGCTCGCGCTCGTTTTCGCCATGCTGGGGATCGTGTCGTGGTTGCCTCGTATCGACCTGGGCATCGGCAAAACACCTAAATCGTGAAGCTCGCCCGCGAATCAGCGCAGCGCGCTTACGGCATCCGGCAGCCGGCAACAGCGCGCCGGATGCGGATGCCGGATGCCGACTAAGCGCCATCCAGCACGATCTGGGCAGCACGCCGCAACGAGAGGTTGTCCTCCTGCGACCAGCGCTCGATGATCACATCCGCTTGCTGTCGTGCCGTTCCGGTGAGCCCCACGAGCAGCGGGCGGATGACATCGACGGCGAGCGGATCTGCCAGCGCACTCACGCCTGAGTCGCGGAGGAAGCCCTCGAGGCGAGTCAGATCGGAATTACGGAGGAGCCGAACGTTCGACTGCAGCAAGACGATCGCGGCCAGTCGCAGCTCGAACACGGGTTCAGCCCAGAGCTCAGAACTCAGCGACGTGATCTCGTCGTGGGTCAGGCCGGGGTAGCGGCGCGCCATGTCCCTCATCGTGCCGCGGATGGCTCCGACCGACGCTCCATAGAAGCGGAGTTCGCTTTCGAGCCGTGATTTCGCCTCGGCGGCTCGAAACCAGTCGCCCTCGTTCTGGAGCGTGGCATCCACGAATTCTCCGGCAGCGCTCACCTCTCTATTGTCGCTGCCGTGGACACGCGCAGATGCAACGCCAAGCACCTGACAAGCAGAAAACTGCACGCTGACATGCCGGGCTCGCCCGGCCGGAAAATAGGCTACGAGCCGACCGGCAGCCACCCTGCGGCGCTGGCTCTTTAGTGGGCCGCAGTCGGGGCAGCGGAAGGTGCAGCAGGCTTACTCGCCTTCCCATCCAGCCAGAGCGTGTCGGACTCATCGCTGTGCGCAGTGCCAGTACCCACGTGCTTGGCGTCGATCTTCGCGCCGTTCTTGATCACGTGCACAAGCGCCATGGCGTGACCGCGGCCCAGATCGTAGTCAGCGTTGAGCCAGTCGACGATCACACCGGACTTCGTCGCTGGATCGTCGTATCCACGCTCGTGCGCCAGCTCGATGAACTGCCGGGGCGTGAGTCCGGTCTTCTCTTCGATGTTGTCGAGGTAGGCCTGAAACGACATGTCTTTCTCCCTCGAACTGTGAACTGTGAACTGTGAACTGTGAACGATGCTGGCGTCTGGCCATGCAGAATGATGCTCCAACGAAGCCCGCAATCGCACAAGCCCTCGACCTCTGCCCACACTGCGGATAGCCTCGAATCCATGGCCACGAGCACGCATCGCTCACCCGTCCGCCGCTGGGTTTTCTGGCCGGCGGCATCCATCGTGGTGATCTTCGCGACATTCGCCATCGTCACACCGGAAGCGGCAGAAGTACTCTTCACCACGATTCAGGCAGGCATCGTCAACACGTTCAACTGGTATTACGTGCTGATCGCCACGTTCTTCGTGGTCTTCTGCTTGTGGGTCGGTTTCAGTCGGTTCGGCGACATCAAGCTCGGCAAGGATGACGATAAACCCGAGTTCTCGTTGATGAGCTGGTTCTCACTGCTCTTCGCCGCCGGCATGGGTATAGGCCTGGTCTTCTACGGCGTGAGCGAACCGCTCAGCCATTTCGTCCACCCGCGGCCGGGCATCACGGGCACTCCTGAGCAGCTGGCGGAGCAGGCACTGAGCCAGACCTACCTGCACTGGGGCATCCACGCCTGGTCGATTTACGTGGTCGTGGGCCTGGCTCTGGCCTATGCGATCCACCGCCGCGGCCGACCTATCTCCATCCGCTGGACACTGGAGCCACTGCTCGGCAAGCGGGTTCGGGGCGGCTGGGGCAACACTATCGACGTAATCGCCCTCGTCGGCACGCTCTTCGGCGTCGCGACGTCGCTGGGTCTCGGCGTACTGCAGATCAGTGCGGGGCTCTCGGCGGCGAACATTGCCGAACCGAACGTGACAACGCAGATCGTCATCATCGTGGTGATCACGGCACTGGTGCTGTACTCGGTGCTCTCCGGCGTGACGCGCGGCATGAAGTGGCTGTCGAACACCAACCTGATCCTGGCTGGCCTGTTTCTTATCTACGTACTTTTCGTGGGACCGACGACGTTTCTGCTGCGTGAGTTCGTGCAGTCGCTCGGTGACTACCTGCAGAACTTCATCGGACTCTCGTTCAACGTCAATGCCTTCACCGGCACGGCGGGGGAGCAGTGGCAGGCCAGCTGGACATCGTTCTACTGGGGCTGGTGGATCTCCTGGGCACCGTTCGTGGGAATCTTCATCGCTCGCATCTCGCGCGGGCGCACGGTGCGACAGTTCGTATTGGGCGTCATCCTGGTGCCGACGCTGATCGGCATCCTCTGGTTCAGTGTGCTCGGCGGCTCGGCTATCGCCCTGGAATTGAGCGGTACAAGTCTGTTGCTGCCGGACGGCAACGTCGACCTTGAAGGATCGTTGTTCGCCCTGCTCGCCCACTTGCCCGGCACTGCATTCCTCAACATCGGCGTGATCATCATCATCGTGATCTTCTTTGTCACCTCGGCAGACTCCGGTGCTCTCGTGATGGGCATGATCGCCACAGGTGGCGACCTTGAACCACGCCGCTGGGCACGCATCTTCTTCACGTTGATCACCGCCGTCCTCGCGACTGCGCTACTGCTTTCCGGCGGCCTGTTGGCGCTGCAAACCGCCGCGATCATCATCGCTCTTCCCTTTAGCGTCGTGATGCTGTTGATGTGTTGGTCGACGATCATCGCGTTCACGCGGGAGCGCGCAGCTTTCGAGAAGGCGCAGCGTGCCCATTTCATTGACCGGATCGGCGAGCACTACGGGCTTGAAGTTGAGGGCCCCATCGAGCGAGGCATCACCGTGGTCTCGCCACGCTGGCTGAGACGATTCGCACGTGCTGCGCCGCGGCAGACGGATGCGACAAGCCGGCTGGGCGAGGGCACCAGCGCGGAGACGGGAGCCGACTCGGGCTCGACCGCGAGTTTTGGACCTGGTGTGGCGTCGGGAACGGGTGCAGCGTCACGGGACGGCTGGGTCGCGGATGCTGCAGCCTCCCGTGAGGCTTCCGATTCCGGCAGCGCCGGTGAGGGTGGACCGGAGCACGGCTCGGACAGCGGCTCGGACGACAGCTCGGATAGCGGGCCGCCTGAGGCAGCCCCGGGCTCGGGAGATTCTGACCCGAAGTCGTGAGTCGTCATCGACGTTGTCATCCAGGCGCCGTCAAGCGCTCAGCGACGTCAGCATCGCCACAGCCGTTATGGCATAACACGCTTCGCGTGCCAGTTGTGTGCATCATGTATGCAAGAAAACGCACGAAAATTACAGTGAATGGAACGCAATTCCAGTGAAGGGTATTCGCGCTGAAACGCTGCGGCGCTATTCGTTCTCGCACCTGACCAGTACGGTCGATCCAGGAGGTCGACATGAGCGACGAACTGGTTCTGGTCACCGGCGGCACAGGATTCGTGGCGGCCCACTGCATTGCGCAATTGCTGGAGCGCGGATATCGAGTGCGCACCAGCATCCGCTCACTCACCCGCGAAACCGATGTGCGCATGATGCTCAAAGTCGCTGGCGTCAACCCGGGTGATCGACTCTCATTCGTGACCGCCGATCTGCTGTCGGATGCCGGCTGGCCAGAAGCCGTCGAGCACTGCGATTTCGTTTTGCACGTTGCGTCGCCGTTTCCGGCGCGTGCCCCCAAGGATGAGAACGAGCTGATCGTTCCCGCCCGCGACGGTGCGCTGCGGGTGCTGCGCGCTGCACGTGATGCCGGCGTCAGACGGGTAGTGCTCACATCATCATTCGCGGCTGTTGGCTACGGACGTCCGCCGACCGCCGTGCCGTTCATTGAAGAGGTGTGGACCAATATTGACGGTCAGGGCGTCGGGCCATACCCGAAGTCGAAAACCCTCGCTGAACTCGCCGCCTGGCATTTCATTGCCACCAGCGGCAGCGCCATGGAGCTGGCGGTGATCAACCCTGTCGGCATCGTGGGTCCTGCGCTCAGCGCAGACACGTCGACGTCCATCGAGCTGCTCCGCGGGCTGATGAACGGGGTTGCGCCGGCACTTCCGCGCATCTCCACATCATTCGTCGATGTGCGCGACGTTGCCGACCTGCACCTGCGCGCGATGGTCGACCACGCGGCAGCGGGTGAACGCTTCTTGGCGGTAGCAGGGGAGCCGATGCAACTCATGGCGGTCGCCCGGCTGCTTCGCGAGCGGATGGGCCCTGCCGCAGCCCGCGTCCCCACGCGCGTTCTGCCTGACTGGCTGGTGCGTGCTCTCGCCTTGGTCAACCCGGCGCTGCGCCAGATCGTGCCGCAGTTGGGCCAGCCCAAGCGGGTCTCCAACGAGAAGGCCAGGCGGATGCTCGGCTGGGAGCCGCGGTCGAACGAAGAAGCGATCCTGGCGACCGCCGAGAGCCTCGTGCGGTTGGGACTTGTTCCACGGGGCTAGCGAGCGGAATGCTGGTGAGTAGTAGTTGGCGCTCCGCACTAACGCGCCAGGTACGTCTGGAGCGCGACCCACGCGCATCCGCCGATCACGATCGCGAACACCAGCAGCCAGACCGGCGACGGAACGCCGGTGTGCCGGTACAGGATGTACGCGTCGGAGGTCTGCAGCTGCGTACGGCGCCGTGTGTGCACGCTGATCACTGTGGCAAGACCTCGCACCGACCCCACCAGCAGGGCGGATCCGACGACGAGCAGCGCATAGCTCTGCACCTCGGGCGTCGCGTAGAACCAGAGCACGATGCTGGTGGCCGCCGAACCGAGCACCACAAGCACGCCGAACAGGTTGCGGATCACCACGAGCGTGAGCACCAGGATGACCCCGCCCGCAAACAGTGCCAGCGCCGTGTATCCGCTGAAGACGCTCCAGAGCAGGGCGGCTCCGACGATCGCGGGTGCCGGATACCCGAACAGCCCGCTGATTACGAGACCGAACCTGCCACGCCCGCTACTCAGCGCCTCACCCGAATGATTGCGGCGCAAGCGGATGCCGTGCACCACGCGCCCTGTAAGGATTGCGGCGATCGCGTGCCCGAGCTCATGCACGAGCGTGGTGAACAGCCCGAAGTGCTGCCAGGTGAGGCGAGGGATGCTGAGTGCCGCCGCTATCACGAGGATTGTCAGCATGATCTGCGGCGAGACGTCGATGGGTGTTGTCGGCGTGAAGAGCGTGGACCACAAGGAGGTCAGAGGCGAAGTATCGATAGTGACAGTGTGACGGATGCGACCCTGACAGTTCGCTCACCGGCGTCAAGCTGTCGCACTGCGCCTGAACTAAGTCAGAAGAGCCGCACTCCATACCTATGGATAACCCACTAACCATATGTATGCTGGTTCCATGTCAACGTTTGAGCAGGGGGCGGCGTGGCCGGCACTCGGCCAGGAGCAGCGGTCGTGGCACAGCGTGCAAGACGAGTACGGCTCGCGCACGCAGAAGCGGCTGGCGACCGGGCCCTATCTGGCCGCTGTACCCGCATTTACCACCGACTTGAGCATTCCGCTTGATGGTGAGTTGCTCGCTGTAACCGAGGAGGCCGCCACCGAGCTCGCACGGTTCGATGCCGAAGTCGGCCAGATCGCCGCGCCATTCGCTTCCATTCTGCTGCGCACGGAAAGCGCCTCCAGTTCAGAAATCGAGAATCTCACCAGCGGCGCGCGACAGATCGCCCTGGCGGAGCTCGGCGAGCACGCCTCGAGAAATGCGCAGCTCATCGTCGGCAACGTTCGGGCGATGCAAGCGGCCCTCGCCCTGTCTGAATCTATTGACGGCAGTGCCATCCTCGAAATGCACCGCGCCCTGCTTGAGCACAGTCATCCCGACATGGTCGGCCATTGGCGCGACCAGCAGGTCTGGATCGGCGGGGGGAATCTCGGTCCGCACACCGCGCAGTTCGTACCTCCCCATCACGATCGAGTGCCGGCCCTGATGGACGACCTCGTGGACTTCGCCAATCGCGATGACCTCCCTGTGCTGGCCCAGACCGCAATCGCTCACGCCCAGTTCGAGACGATCCATCCGTTCCCCGACGGCAATGGTCGGGTGGGCCGCGCTCTCATTCAGGCCATGCTGCGCGGCGGCAAGCTCACTCGAAACGTGGCAGTTCCGGTGTCTGCGGGATTGCTCCACAACACTGGCCAGTATTTTGACGCTCTCGGCGCATACAGGGTGGGCGACATCGCGCCGATCGTTCGATCGATCGCTGATGCGTCATTTGCCGCGGTGTACAACGGACGCATCCTTGTGGCCGACCTGAAGGCCGTGCGGCTGGAGTGGGTCGGTCGCATTACGGCGAGGCGTGACTCTTCAGCACACCGCCTTGCGGATATCCTGCTGCGCCAACCGGTCATCGACAGCGCTGCGGCGGCAACAGAACTCGGAATCTCAACAGTGAACGCCCAGGTGGCAATTGACCGGCTCGTTGAGGCGCAGGTCTTGACTCAAATCACCGACGGACGTCGCAATCGGATCTGGCTGGCGAAAGACATTGTGCGGGTACTTGACGAGTTTGCGGCCAGAGCCAAGCGACGCCGGTAACGGATGCGACCCTGACGGTTCGCTCACCGGGCGCGCCACTCGCGCACTGTTGACACTTCCTCAGATGTAGCCCACGATGGTGGGCACACCGACCCGACTGCGCAATGACGCATTCAGTGCGGGCTGGGGAGAGCGCTGATTGTGGCGCCCATATACACGAGGGCCTCGGTACCCCGGACAGGCCCATCACCGTAGAAGGGAAGATCCATGGCAGGCAACAGAGGAGTCGCGTACGAGGGAAAAGGAAAGGTTGAGGTCATCGACCTCGACTATCCGACTTTTGAGCTGAAAGACGGTCCTGGGGTCAACCCGGCCAATATCGGCCGAAAGGTGCCACACGGTGCCATCCTCAAAACAGTCGCAACCAATATCTGCGGATCGGACCAGCACATGGTCCGCGGTCGCACGACAGCGCCGCAGGGCCTTGTCCTCGGCCATGAGATCACCGGAGAGGTCGTCGAGGTCGGTCCTGACGTCGAATTCATCAAGGTAGGCGACCTGGTTTCGGTGCCGTTCAATATCTCGTGCGGCCGCTGTCGCAACTGCAAGGCGCGCAAGACAGGGATCTGTCTCAACGTGAACCCCGATCGCCCGGGCAGCGCCTACGGATACGTAGACATGGGTGGCTGGGTCGGCGGTCAGGCCGAGTACGTGCTGGTGCCATATGCAGACTGGAATGCCCTGAAGTTTCCCGACAAGGACCAGGCCATGGAGAAGATCATGGACCTGGCGATGCTCTCCGACATCTTCCCCACCGGCTTCCACGGCTGCGTCACAGCGGGTGTGGGCGTGGGGTCGACGGTGTACATCGCCGGAGCGGGCCCCGTGGGACTCGCCGCGGCAACGGGAGCGATGCTGCTGGGGGCATCCGTCGTGATCGTCGGCGACATGAATGAGGAACGGCTGGCCCAGGCACGTAGCTTCGGCTGTGAAACCGTTGATGTCAGCAAGGGGTCCCCGGCCGAGCAGATCGACCAGATCCTCGGTGTGCCAGAAGTCGACTGTGGCGTCGATGCCGTCGGGTTTGAAGCCAGGGGACATGGGTCGGATGCCGGACATGAGGCACCGGCAACCGTGCTCAACTCCCTGATGGATGTCACGGCGGCAGGTGGGGCGCTGGGTATTCCGGGGCTCTATGTGACGGGTGACCCGGGAGGAATCGACTCGAACGCCCAGAAGGGTTCGCTGTCACTCAGTCTCGGTACCGGGTGGGCAAAGTCGCTCGCTTTCACCACCGGCCAGTGCCCGGTGATGAAATACAACCTGGATCTGATGAAGGCGATCTTGGCCGACCGCGTGCACATCGCTAAGAACGTGAACGCCAAGGCGATCTCGCTCGATGACGCACCGCGTGGCTATGCCGAATTCGATTCGGGTGCGGCTACCAAGTACGTGCTGAATCCCAACGGATACCTCAAGGTATAACCGGTAACCGAATCGGCGTTGTGTTGCCAGCTGTGGCGCGGTGAGTATTCACCGCGCCACAGCTGTCGCTTGCGCGGGTACGATGTCCGCAACGAAGGAGCGTCATGGCCAACATCGAAGAAGATGAAGATAAAGTTCTGACCGACTGGAGCCGTCGTCTCGTCGACGCCCTGCAAATTCTGGATTTCACTGTCGACACCCAAGAAATTCTGGGGTTGGCCGGGCACGCTGCCCATGCCGTCGTTCGCCCTGCAGCTCCGCTGACAACGTTCATTGTCGGCTACGCAGCCGGACTCGCGGCCGCAGGCGGAAAGAGCCAGGAAGCGGCTGTCCGTGACGCCACAGCTGTTGCGCTCCAGCTCTGCCGCATGCAACAGAGCACTGAAGATCCGAGCGCTGAAGGCTGGACAAAGACCGGGCAGTAGCCGCGTTACACAGCCTCGACAGACGGTTCAAGGCGCACGATTATCGATTTCGACACCGGGGTGTTGCTGCCCTCCGCTGTGGCGTCGAGCGGGACAAGAACGTTCGCCTCTGGAAAATACGCCGCGGCGCATCCTCTGGCCGTGGGGTAGGCGACGACTCTGAACCGTCTGATCACGCGATCGACGTTGTCACTGAACTCGCTGTGCACGTCGACCAGCTGGCCATCGACAATGCCCAGATCCACGAGATCGTCTGGGTTGACGAACACCACCTGACGCCCGTTCTTGATTCCGCGGTATCGGTCGTTGAGGCTGTAGGTCGTGGTGTTGAACTGATCGTGCGAGCGGATGGTCTGCAGGATCAGTCGGCCGCTCGGCCGCTCAATATGCTCAAGGTCGTTGACGGTGAGCATCGCTTTGCCCGTCGGCGTCGGGAACGTGCGCGTATCGCGCGGCCCGTGCTGGAGCACGAATCCGTCCTTCGCCCTGATTCGAAGGTTGAAGTGAGCGAATCCGGTGACGACGCGAGAAATGTGGTCCCGGATGATGTCGTAGTTGTTCTCAAAGCCGGCCCAGTCGATCGTGCCTGAGCGTCGGCTGGCGCCTGTCCCTGAATTACCCAGGGTTGCCCTGGCGATACGACTGACAATGGCCACTTCAGATAACAAGCCGGGCGCGACTGGCTGAAGGCGGCCGTGCGAGGAGTGCACGGCGCACACTGAGTCTTCAACAGAAACGAATTGCTCGCCGGTTGCCTGCACGTCGATCTCGGTTCGCCCCAGTGTCGGCAGGATGAGCGCTTCTGCACCGACAACGGCGTGCGACCGGTTGAGCTTCGTGGATATCTGTACGGTCATCTCGGTGTTCTGGAACGCCGCATCCGTGACCGTCGTATCCGAAATCGCCGCAGCAATGTTGCCGCCGAGCGCGACCCAGACCTTCACCTTTCCGTCGCGCATGCCCCGGATCGCATCGACGCTGTCGATTCCGTTGGCACGAGGAGGGGCGAAACCGAACTCCTGCTCGAGCGCGTCCAGAAAAGCTGGTGGCATCTTTTCCCAGATGCCCATGGTGCGATCGCCCTGTACATTGCTGTGTCCCCTGATCGGAGATGCTCCGGCGCCCGGCTTGCCAATGTTTCCGCGCAGCAGCAGCAGGTTGATGATCTCCTTTATCGCGGGGACTGCCTTTTTGTGCTGCGTAAGCCCCATCGCCCAGGTGATGATCACCCTGTCGGCCGCGAGATAACGCTCAGCCAACTCGTCGATCTCGTCGACGCGGAGGCCTGTTGCTTCGAGCACCGCCGCTTCGTCGAGGTTCGCGAGGTGGGCGGTCAGTTCGTCAAGGCCGTCGCAATGCTCTGCGAGGAATTCGTGGTCGAGGACGGTGCCAGGGTGGGCCGCTTCAGCGTCGAGCACGCGCTTGGAAATGGCCTGCAGGAGGGCCATGTCGCCCCCGAGCCTGATCTGCAGAAACTGGTCGGCGAGCCCGATGCCGTGGCCGATCAGCCCGCGTACTTTCTGAGGGTTCTTGTACCGCATCAGACCGGCTTCTGGCAGCGGATTGATGGCGACGATGTCGGCGCCGGCCTCTTTCGCGTCTTCAAGGGCGGTCAGCATCCGTGGGTGATTGGTGCCCGGGTTTTGCCCCATGATGATGATCAGATCGGACTTGGCGAAGTCGTTGTAGCTGATCGTGCTCTTGCCGATGCCGATTGTTTGCCCCATGGCGAGGCTGGTCGACTCATGGCACATGTTTGAACAGTCGGGCAGGTTGTTGGTTCCGAAGGCGCGCACGAAGAGCTGGTAAGCGAATGCTGCCTCGTTGGATGTTCGCCCGCTGGTGTAGAAGGCTGCTTCGTCTGGAGAGGCCAAACCCGCCAGCTTCTCGCCGATGATCGAGAACGCGTTCTCCCAACTGATCGGCCGATAATGGTCTTCCCCTGCCGGCTTGTAGACCGGCTCGACCAAGCGTCCCTGCATCCCCAACCAGTACTCGGATTTGGTGAGCAGGTCGTCGATCGAATGCTCTGCCCAGAAGCTCGTGGGAACCGTGACCGGTGTTGCCTCCCAGGTCACGGCTTTCGCCCCGTTCTCGCAGAACTCCAGCGCCTTGCGATGATCAGGATCCGGCCAGGCGCAACTCATGCAGTCGAACCCGTCCTTCTGGTTCATCGCTGTGAGGGTCTTGAGCGCCCGCGAGACGCCCATTCCGCCAAAGGCCGGAACCATCGAGTGGACGATGCCCGGGATGCCTGCTGCCGACGTGCCTGGCTTGCCGATCTCGATGTCGTCGTCGTTGACGTCATCGATCGGTGGCTTGTGAGTCATGCTGAGTGCCTTCCCTCGCCTGTCCGAAAACTCCTGAGAGTACCTACCGGCAAGCGGATGCCGCGGCGCCCTGCTGTGACCTGGTCACGTCTCAGGCCTATCAGGTAATCAGGACCCGCACAAGATTCCGGGCTGGCCGGGGAGCGCGCTCCACGCGGTAGGGTGGGCAAGATACACAAGACTCACAAGATACACAAGACTCACAAGATACACACGCAGCACAACACTCACCCACTTCACTGGTGCTCACAAGGAGATCCCGTGAACAACCCATTCAAGCCGTCAGCAGGCGCGACACCGCCTGAGATCATCGGGCGGGTCGGCGTGCTTGACGAATTCGCTTACGGACTGCGGCTCGGTTCTGGCGCGCCAGGGCTGCTGACTATCTTCACCGGAGCTCGGGGTATCGGTAAGACTGTCATGCTCGGCGCTGCCCACGATCTCGCCAGGGAACAAGGGTGGGCCGTCATCTCTGAGACAGCGACCCGTGGATTCATGGGCAGGATCGGCGAGTCCATGCGCAGGCTGCGCGACGAGTTGGGTGACGGTCCTCCGAGTCGCCGCATCACGGCGGTCGCCGCAGCCGGATTCAGCGTGACAACGCAGCTGCCCCCTGAGAAGCAGGTCGACTGGCGGATCACCGGTGAAAACCTCCTCACTCTCCTCGACACGCACCGTACCGGACTGGTGATCACCGTGGACGAGATCCACGCCGCCGATCGGGGAGAGATCGCCCAACTCGCGGCGTACGTTCAACACTTCATTCAGGACGGACTGCCCATCGGCCTTGTGTTCGCCGGTTTGCCGGCGGCCGTGTCCGACCTGCTCAACGAGGGCGTTGCCACTTTCCTGCGCCGTGCGGACAAGATAGATCTCCACGCCGCCGCTGTCCGTGACGTTGAGACGTCTTTCACCAGGACGTTTGCCGACGCTGGTTTCCCGCTGTCTCTCGATCTTGTACAGCGCGCTGCCGCGGCCACCGGCGGCTATCCATTCCTCATCCAGCTGGTCGGGTACTTCCTATGGAAGGAATCAGAGCAGGCCACTGCAGAATTGGATGTAGATGCCGTGCAGCGAGCCATCGACGCGGCCCATCGGCGCAATGCCAGAACGGTGATCGAAGCGGCACTGTCGACGGCCTCCAGAAAAGACCTGGACTTCCTGCGCGCGATGTCCATCGACGATGGGCCAACCGCCGCTGGTGACATCGGCCACCGCCTCGGTGCTAAGCCCAACACGGTGGCCAACTACCGCGGCCGCCTGATTGCCGCCGGGCTCATCGAACCAGCTGGGTACGGACACATCGGCTTCGCGATCCCCGGCCTGCGGGAACACCTGCGGAGCAGCGTCCCTCGAGGGTGAGCACAGCGCCACCGACGGCTGCCGGCGCCGAAGGAGCGAGTGAGCCCGCCCAGTCAATCCGCCGAGTTAGTCCACGGGTGGGTGTTCTGCGATGCAGAAGAGGTTGCCCTCCGGATCGGCCATGGTGGTCCACTTCACGTGCGGGAATTCGTCGAGGACATCCCACTTGTGCGTGGCACCGAGACCGAGAAGACGTTCGACCTCTGCCTCCCGTGATCCCCATGGAACAGTCAAATCCAGGTGGGAACCCTGGTGATCGGGGCGCGAACCGCTTTGGGGTTGGAAGAACATGCCAAACCCTCCGGGGAACGCCGGAGGCAGGTAAACCGCGTCGCCCCCTGGCGATGGCACTGCGCCGGTAACGGATGCCCAGAATTCGGCCAGCGTGGCCGGATTCTGGGCATCCATGTTGACCGCGCCAAGGGTGATCTGATGAGTTGTCATGGTGGCAACGCTAGCAAGGGCCACCGACGACCTCACCCGGTCCGCTTCAGACGTTCCCCAGTTGCCTACAAGTGGCGTCTAACGCGCGAGGAGGTCGCGGAGGGCGCTGATCACCTCGGTTGGCGCCTCTTCGGCCATGAAGTGGCCTGCCGCGAGTGTGCGGTGGTCAAGGTCAGACGCCCACGCGCCCCACAGGCCGGCGGCGTCGTACCCGAGCGCCGTGCCCCAGTCCTGCTGAATGACGGTGACGGGGATTCCGAGAGTTCGTCCGGCCTCGCGATCCTCGCGATCATGGCGGAGGTCGATACCGGCAGAGGCCCTGTAGTCAGCAACGATCGACGGGATCGCTTCACGGGAGGCGCGGAGGTACTCGGTGCGGTACTCGGCAGGAATAGCGTCCGGGTTGGCAACCCAGTCGTCGATGAACGTGCCGAAAAAGTTGTCGGCCGTCGCCTCGATCATGGGTTCGGCCACTCCTGCCGGCTGCGCCATGAGGTAGAGATGCCAAGCAACTTTCGCGTCTGCGCCGCCCAGAATGCTCCACATGTCGAGCGTGGTCAGCACGTCGAGGGACAGGAGGTGTGTGATGGTGCCTGGGTGGTCGAGGGCGGCCCTGATCGCGACGAGTGCACCCCTGTCGTGACCCGCAAGTGCGAACGTTTCGTGTCCCAATGCGCGAGCGACTTCAACAACGTCGGCGCCCATGGTGCGCTTCGAGTAGGTGTCCTCTGATGACTCGTCCGGCTTGTCGCTGGCACCATATCCCCGAAGGTCGGGGCAGATGACCGTGTGGTCTGTGGCCAGGTCGGCGGCGACGTGCCGCCACATCAGGTGGGTCTCTGGAAAACCATGCAGCAGAACGACAGTCGGGCCGGTACCTGCGACGGCAACACTCACTGAGACGCCGTCGGCAACGGGAACCCGACGGTAGTCGAAATTCGGAAGGGTGATGGTCATGGGAGCTCCTTGTAATGTGTGGGAAATTGGCACTGCGTCCACAATGGGGCTCGTCAATCAGCGCCCGATCAGCCCGCAGTTGCAGCGAGCTAAGGTGGTCAGGTGAGCGAGCTCAAGATTCGTGTTCTTGGCCCTATCGAGGCCGAGATCGACGAAACCCCGCTCCGAATTTCGAAGTCGCGGAACCGGGAAATCCTGGGGCTACTCGTATCGAGACACGGCAACGCGGTATCGACGCGCTGGCTGATTGACGAACTCTGGGATGACCCCGAAGCGGGCGCGGTTGGAGCGGTACGGACGTTCATCGGCGAGCTTCGCCGCGTCATTGAGCCGGATCGGCCAGCGCGTGCGGCGCCAAGCGTGCTCGTCACGGTTGGCAATGGATATGCGCTGCGCCTGCCGGTGGACGGCGTTGACATGTGGCGTACTGAGCGGGCGTATGGCGAGTCGATGCGCGCGTCTCCGGAGAGTGCAGAACTGCAGCTTTCGGCAGCCATGAGCGAATGGCGCGGAGCGGCATTTGCCGAGTTCGGCAGCAGGCCGTGGGCGCACTCAGAGCGTGCTCGCTTGGACGCACTGCGCGCAGACGCCGTTGAACGGCTTGCCGATGCCCGCCTTGCTCTCGGGCGACCCGCAGAAGTCGCGCCGTTGCTCGACGAGCACGTTGTGACCTATCCATGGCGAGAGGGCGGATGGCGGCTACTCGCTCTCGCCCTCTACCGTAGCGAGCGGCCAGGTGAAGCCCTCGCGGTACTCCGCCAGGCCCGCGCTCATCTGGCAGGGGCACTCGGGTTGGAGCCCGGCACGCGGCTCGCAGAGCTGGAACGAAACATCCTGCGCCAGGATCCGATTCTGGACGCACCCAAACGAAACGAATCAATTCTCCTGCGCACGGCGGCTGCTCACGTCACTGTCGGTGCTCGTGCCCAGCTTGAGGGCACCAGCGCCCTCCTCGCCGGACTTGCCGTGTCTGGCGGACTAGCGTTCGCCGCAGAGCAGCGCGGAGAGACCATCCGCGCTGCGGAAGACCTGGGCGATGCGGAATTTGCCGCTCGGGTGATCAGCAGCTTTGATGTCCCAGGAGTGTGGACTCGTTCCGATGATCCAGTCCAGTCGGCCGTTGTTGTTGACGCCGCTCTCCGCGCACTCGCCACTCTTCCTCCTGAGGGCTCTGACCGTCTGCGGGCTCGGTTACTCGCGACGGTGGCAATGGAGTCGCGCGGAACAGCGAACAGGGGCGAGGAAGCCCGCGAAGCTGAGCGCGTCGCTCGAAGACTCGGCGACCCCCAACTGCTGTGCTTCGCCCTGAGCGCGCTCTACATGCAGAGCTTCGACGTCGCAGGACTGTCTGCCATCAGGGAAGGGATCGCAGACGAACTCGTCGCGACGGCGCAGGCCGCTGAGCTGCCGACCTTTGAGATTCACGGACACCTGATCCGAATGCAGGCGCTGTGCGCACGCGATGACATGCCAGGAGCGGCTCGTGAAGCCGACACGATCGATGAACTTGCTCGACAGCACGAGCGTCCGCTGGCACGGGTCTTCACGGCGTGGTTCCGCCATGTCTTCATGGGCGCGGCGACGACTCCACCGACGACTTTACCGACGACTCCACCATCGGGTTCGGAGATGCCGGGCTTCGCCAACGGCCTGGCCGCATTCGCAGAGCTGACCTCAGCGCTGCGCGCTGGTGCCGCGTTGCCCGACGGTGACTTCGGCCCGTACGAGCCATGGACGAGGCCGCTGCTGCTCGCTCGATCTGGTCACGATGACGAGGCATCCGCTGCCCTCGACACCATCCCTGAGCCGCCCTCCGACTTGATGCTCGAAGCGACGTGGGTCCTGGTCGCCCACGCCGCACTCGAGACCGGGCACCTCTCGGCTGCACGTCGTGCACTCGCGGCACTCGCCCCTGCTATCGCAGAACGGGCCGCAGGCAGCGCCGTCGTCGACCTGGGGCCGGTGGCTCCGGTCGTGAGTGCATTGGCCGAATACACGAAGATACGTCCCTGACAGATTCAGTGTGAGCTGACGGCTCAGCTCGGCTCGACGGGCCCAGAGAACCTCGGCTCGACGGGCCCAGAGAACGTGGGACCGCCCCTCACAAAGTTGTTGCGCCAGCCTGTGATGTTGCAGAGTCTCCTTGACCCCATCGACACGGCGGGAGTCAGATGGAATTGCTGGTTGAGAAACCACTCTCGGATGATCCGCTCGTGTGACGGCCTCTGCCGGTAACCCGCCGATCCCTTTCAGGTTCTGGAAGGGCGCATTTCGAGCGAATGGGGAAACTATGTCAGACGAGAACTTCACCACGACCAGTGCCGGTATTCCGGTAGCCAGCGACGAACACTCGTTGACTGTCGGCCCCGATGGGCCGATTATTCTGCACGACCACTATCTCCTCGAGAAGATGGCCCAGTTCAACCGTGAGCGGGTGCCTGAACGGCAGCCGCATGCAAAGGGCGCCGGCGCATTCGGCCATTTTGAGGTGACCAATGATGTCAGCGCGTACACCAAGGCCGATCTGTTTCAGCCGGGGCGCAAGACCGATCTGCTCATCAGGTTCTCCACCGTTGCTGGCGAGCGCGGCAGCCCCGACACCTGGCGTGATCCGCGCGGGTTTGCGATCAAGTTCTACACCGCGTTCGGCAACTACGACATGGTCGGCAACAACACCCCGGTCTTCTTCATGAAGGATCCGATGAAGTTCATGGATTTCATCCGGTCGCAGAAGCGCCGCGCTGACACCAACATGCGCGACCACGACATGCAGTGGGATTACTGGACTCTGTCGCCGGAATCGGCGCATCAGGTTACCTGGCTGATGGGTGACCGGGGCATCCCGCGCAACTGGCGTCACATGAACGGCTATTCAAGCCACACCTACATGTGGGTCAACGCGACGGGTGAAAAGTTCTGGGTGCGCTATCACTTCAAGACTGACCAGGGCATCGAGTTCATCCCGCAGGCTGAAGCGGATGCGTTGGCCGGCATCGACGGCGACTACCACACGCGTGATCTGCACAGAGCGATCGAAGGCGGTGACTATCCGACCTGGACGCTGAAGATGCAGATCATGCCCTTCGCCGAAGCCAAGGACTATCGCTTCAACCCGTTCGACCTGACTAAGTCCATCTCGCAAAAGGACTACCCGCTCATCGAAGTCGGAAAGATGACCCTCAACCGAAATCCCGACGACTATCACACCCAAATCGAGGAGGCGGCGTTCGACGTGAACAACCTCGTCCCTGGCATCGGTGCCAGCCCCGACCGGATGCTGCAGGCACGGATATTCTCGTATGCCGATGCCCACAGGGCCCGGATCGGCACCAACTACAACGAGATCCCGGTCAATACGCCGCACGCGGCTGAAGTTCGGTCGTACTCCAAAGACGGGGCCATGCGTCATCACAATCCGGGGGATCCGGTCTACGTGCCGAACTCGAAGGGTGGGCCGGTTGCCGATACCGAGCGCTTTGGCGAGGCGGCAGTCTGGTATGCCGACGGTGATCTGGTTCGCACGGCCGCGTCCCTCCACCGCGATGACGATGACTGGGGCCAGCCGGGCACTCTCGTGCGAGACGTGATGGATGACGCAGCGCGGGACCGGCTTGTCAGCAACGTCGTTGGGCACCTGCTCGACGGGGTCACGGAACCGGTGCTTGTGCGTGCATTCGCGTACTGGCGGAACATCGACCAGAACATCGGCGACCGCGTGGAGAAAGGCGTGCGAGCCGGGGCGAGCTAAACAACGCTGGCTGCACGCCGCACATCGCTGCCATAGTGGGGCGATGATCACAGAACATGCCCTGCTGCCCGTCATAAGTGGGCAGGAGGAACAGTTCGAAGCGGCGTTTTCACGTGCGCGCTCCATTATCGCGTCGATGCCTGGCTTTGCCGGGCTGACCCTGTCGCGGTGCATGGAGCGGCCGAATATGTACCTGCTGCTCGTGAGCTGGACGCGCCTGGAAGACCACACGGAGGGGTTCAGGGGCTCCCCGGAATATCAAGAGTGGCGTGCGCTCCTTCATCCCTTCTATGACCCATTTCCGTTGGTCGAGCACTTCGAGACAGTCAGCTTCGTAGGACAGCCGCTATGAAAATCCTGATCCTCGGCGGCACAGCCTGGCTGGGGCGTACGATCGCGACGACGGCCATTGCCGCCGGACACGACGTGACCTGCCTCGCTCGGGGAACTGATGTTGCCCCTGGCACGGTAGTGGTTCGTGCCGACCGAGACCGTGACGACGCACTGGCATCCGTCAGCGGCGAGCTGTGGGATGCAGTCGTCGACGTCTCCAGGCAACCCGGGCAGGTTCGACGTGCGGTTCGAGACCTCGAGCCGGTAGCGAATCGCTATATCTTCGTGTCCAGCGGCAACGCATATGCCTCCCAGGAGGAAGTCGGCCAGGATGAGGATGCACCCACTCTCGACCCCTTGGACGCCGACGTGATGGCGTCGATGGATGACTATGGTGCCGCGAAAGTTGCCTGCGAGAACGCTGTCGTGGCGGGCTTCGGCAGTGACCGCACGGTGATCGCGCGGGCGGGTCTCATCGGGGGACCGGGGGACGCCAGCGGCCGAAGCGGATACTGGCCCTGGCGATTCGCCCATCCTGCAAGCGACGACGGCGCAGTGCTCGCGCCGGATGCGGCTGAATTACCGACAGCCATCATCGACGTGCGCGACCTGGCCGCCTGGCTCGTGCAGCGGGCAGAGGGCGGACCCACTGGGGTGTTCAACGCCGCGGGTACACCGGTTCTTTTCCCTGAGCACCTCAGTGTGGCCAGAGCTGTCGCCGGTCACACCGGCTCCATCGTGCATGCGCCGGAGGACTGGCTCACTGATCGTGGTGTCGGCGAATGGTCAGGTGCGCGATCCCTGCCGCTCTGGCTCGCCGATCGATCCTGGTACGGCATGAATGCGCGCTCGAATGCGCGGGCTATGGCCGCCGGGCTTGTGTTGCGGCCGCTCGCTGACACGCTTGCCGACACTCTCGACTGGGAACGTGCCAAAGTGGAGAGCGGGCCGCATGGGGCCGGGCTCACTGATAGCGAGGAACGTGAACTCCTGGCCAACTTAGACCGGCGCTTCGATGCAGAAGGAGGGGGCCATGGGCCTGGTGATCTGTGACATCGCGATCTCTGTCGATGGGTTTTCGGCCGGGCCGAACCAGAGCCTGGAGCATCCGATGGGAGTGGGCGGCGATCAGCTGTCCCGCTGGATGTTTGAGCAGCCCGACGAGAACGCTGCGGTCATCGAATCGATCGTCGATGCCGGCGCGTTCATCATGGGGCGCAACATGTTCAGCCCGGGGCGCGATGACTGGGATGAAGACTGGACCGGCTGGTGGGGTGCTGACCCGCCCTATCACGGGCCCGTCTTTGTGCTCACCCACTACCCGCGTGACCCGATGTTGATGATCGGGGGTACAACGTTTTTCTTCGTGACGGATGGCATCGAGTCGGCGATGACGCAGGCGCGGGCCGCCGCGGGGGAACGCAACGTATCGATCGCCGGTGGCGCGAACACGGCACGGCAGTACCTGAAGGCCGGACTGATCGACGAACTGCGCCTGCACATCGCACCCGCCGTGCTCGGTGCAGGCGAGCGACTGTTCGACGGCGTCGCCGACGTGAAACTTGAGCAGGTCAGCTCGACGAGCAGCAGCCTGGTCACCCACGTGAATTACCGCGTACTGCACTGATTTTCGGCAACTACCGCGACTTACGCAGTCGCAGCCGTCTGGCTCCCGACGGGCTCTGATCATCGAGCTCGACCACATCGTTGCGGGATTTCACGAAGTCGTAGAACTGTGAAAAACCCAGTGCCCGCTCCTGGAATGTCGGATCCATCCGCTGCATCTGTGGTTTCACCTCGGCGGCGAATTGCCACTCGCGGTCGTTCTTGTCCAGCAGCGTGAGCGCTCGAACGAGCAGGTCGGTCGCTGCTTTCTGTGCCTTCGCCCCGGCAGCGGTGGCTGTGTCAGCATCCGTTTCAACCTTCGCAGGGTGCCTGCTCGCAGCGACCTCCGCCTTGGCGAGGATGGTGGCGGCATCCGTCACACCTGGCAGGTCGTCATAGTCGGCGAACTCATCGCAGGCTGCAGCGAGGGAGGTGCTTGTCGCGCCAGCCACGCCGATTCCCACGACGTAACGACCGAGCCGCTTGCAGCGCTGAGCTAGCGGGATGTAGTCAGAATCGCCGGCCACGATCACCACGTGGGTGAGTTCGTCCAGTCGGAATATGTCTTCAACGACATCGACGGCCAAGCGGATGTCTGCACCGTTCTTCAGCGACGTCACCGTCGGAAACAGCTGGGTCAGGTCCACTGCCCGCCCGATGAGCTGCTTCTGGTAGCCGGCATTCACGGCCGCCGACCAGTCGGCATATGCCCGGCTGATCACGATCGAGCCAAATGAGGAGGCGTAGTCGAGGATGGCGCCGATGTCGACGGTGGCCAGACGCATCCGTTTTGTGATCTCGGGATCGGACTCGGGGTTGGCGACCAGGTGATCGCGCACCTTGTCACGGGAAAACTGATTACGTCCGTGTAGTTGGTTGTAGCGGGAGATCACGATGTTGTCGAAGTCGAGATACACCGCGACCCTGGCCGGTGACTGCTCTGTCATGTGCGCTCCCTGGTGGTCGGCAACGAGCTCCGAAACGGATGCCCGAATTGCTTCAAGCATTCGGTATGCGTTGCGTGGGCACAAGCCCTGGAGCGCGCCGCATTACCGAGCCCTAGGGAATGTCGGGGCTGGCCAACTGGATTGAGAGCACTGACTGGCCAGCGACCGATGTGTCGCCGACGATGGCCAGGAACCACGACGTTGCGTCGTCCTTGCTGCTGACGAGTCCGCTGAGGAACGGATCGGCCTCGGTTGCGACATCTCGGTTTATCCAGCCAGATGACTCGAGGATCGAGACGATCTCGGTTGCCGCCCGCACCGCATCAACTGATGGTTCCAGGGTGATCGGGCGCAGGATGCCGTAGTAGCGGCCAACGCTCTCTGTCTTGTCGACGAACTGCGCGTGGTCGTCGACATTGATGATGAGGGCTGGGTCGATGAGGGCTTGTACGGCCGCAGCGATGCGCGTCGTTTCGGCGCTGATGGTCTCTTCATTCAGGTCGGTCGGCACAATTGCGGTCACTGACGACACCACTGTGGCTTCAGACGACGACGCGTCCGGCGAATCGGTGTTTGCTGTGGTGGGTGCGGGCGTGCCAGAAGCGCTGTCGGCGCCGGCAGCGGTGCATCCGGTGAGCGCGAGAGCACCCACGAGTAATACTGTCGCAGCCGCAATTCTCATAGTGCGAGTTTACGTGCGGCACTCTGGGAGATTCATCGGGCTACTCTGCTCGAACGCATTCACTGTGGGCGGCCGCAGGGGTTCAATGGTGCGTAGCCGGGGGTTTTTCGGCATGCATCCTTTGGGGGAGCGATGGCTGCATCGAGCAGGGCGGCGAACGAAGGTGACTCGTATGACCCGTTGTCGAAGCTGGATGCCACGAGTGCAGCAACCGTCGTTGTGACAGCGATGCGTGGGCTAGTCATCGGGCTGAACGGTGCCGACCCGGCTGTGCGCGCCGCTCGGGCGATCCAGGGATCCGACGCGGTCCACGACATGCGGCGAATCACCCGCCAGTTGCGCAGCCTGCTCGCCACCTATCGATCGCTCTTCGCTCACGCTCCGGTGGCGCAGCTTCGGGCGGAGTTGCAGTGGCTGGGCCGGATGCTCGGTGTCGCGCGAGACGTCGAAGTGCGCCGGAGTCGTGCGGCCCGCGAGCTCCAGTTGATTCCGATTGACGATGAGTCGGCGTGGATCCGCCTGGTCGACGCCGACCGCCGCGACTACGCCGCAGCACTGGCGACGTTGCGCCAAGTGCTCGACGGAAGACGGTATGCCCGGTTGCTCGACGGCTTAGACGAATTCGTTGCACATCCGCCACTTCGGAAGCGTGCCTGTCGTCCGGCCGACACCGTGTTGGTCGCAGCCGTCCGCAAGCAGGTGACGGTGGCGCATGCCACAGCGGATGCCGCCCAGGCGTCTGACAGCGATCGCGAGGCTGCGCTGCATGAGGCTCGCAAGGCGTTGCGCCGCCTGCGCTACTCGATCTCGGTGCTTGCCGACGCATCATCCGCCGGAAAAAAGGGAAGGTATTGGCACCCGAGTAAGAAGTTGCGGAGGATCGCAGCGACGGCGAAACCGGTGGTGTCTGCCCTCGGCGCACACCGCGACCGGCTGCTCTTCTCTGAGCATGTGATGGTGGTGGCCAGGCAAGCACGCGCAGTCAGCGAAGATACCTTTGTGTACGGACTGATCATCGGACGGCTGAGTGAACGCACACGTGCTGGCCACGACACGTTGTTGGTCGAGCTGCGTTCAGCGGTGCGTCGGATAGCGAAACTGTCGCGTGATGCCTAGGTGGCACGGCCACCCACCTACACCGCAATTGCAGCCGTCGCACTCACTAGGCTGGGAGAATGCGCACAATTCTCGTCCTCAACGGCCCGAACCTCGGCCGTCTCGGTAGCCGCGAACCCGATGTCTATGGTGCGGCCAACCTTGAAGACCTGCGCGCATACCTTGTCGCCGAAGCGCCGGATGATGTCACCATCGACCTGCGCCAGACAGACGATGAGGCCGAGCTCATGCACTGGCTGCACGGGGCGGCCGACAGCAAGACCCCGGTCATCCTGAACCCCGCGGCTTTCACTCACTACAGCTATGCACTGCGGGATGCGGCCACCCAGGTGACCAAGGGCGGCACTCCGCTCATCGAGGTGCACATCTCCAACCCGCACGCGCGTGAGTCGTTCAGGCACAACAGCGTCATCAGCGAGATCGCGACCGGAGTCATCGCCGGCTTCGGCTTTGACTCATACCGGCTGGCACTGGACTACCTCGTGCGACTGCAGTAGTTTCCCCGGCCTCAGCCGTATTGCTTGGCTTTGGCTCCCGGCCACCCTGCAACTACACTCGTTTGAGGTCGTTTCTGACCATATCTTTCCTAATCGAATGGATCACCCTTTCATGGCATCTACCGCCGACATCAAAAATGGCGTCGTACTGAAGATTGACGGCCAGCTCTGGACCGTCATCGAGTTCCAGCACGTGAAGCCGGGCAAGGGCGGCGCCTTCGTGCGCACCAAACTGAAGAACGTCGTCAGCGGCAAGACCGTTGACCGCACCTACAACGCCGGTGCGAAGATCGAGACCGAGAACGTCGACCGCCGCGACTACCAGTACCTGTACGCGGATGGCGACTCCTATGTATTCATGGACGTCTCTGACTACGACCAGCTGTCGGTCCCCGCAGCAGTCGTCGGTGACGCAGCTAACTTCATGCTTGAGAACCAGATGGTCACCGTTGCGCTCAACGACGGCAACCCGCTGTACGTGGAGCTGCCGGCATCAGTCGTGCTTGAGATCACCTACACAGAGCCTGGCCTGCAGGGCGACCGCTCGACCGGTGGCACCAAGCCCGCGACGGTTGAAACCGGCTACCAGATCCAGGTGCCTTTGTTCCTCGAAACCGGAACCAAGGTCAAGGTTGACACCCGCACCGGTGACTACCTCGGCCGCGTCAACTAGTGAGCGCCCGCACCAAAGCACGTAAGCGCGCGCTCGACATCCTGTACGCAGCGGATGTACGACAGATCACTGTCGCGCAGTCCCTGGCAAACGAGGCCGAGCGGGCCGCGAGCGAACCGTCTCGCGCAGCCTCCTGGCTGTATGCCCGCGAAATCGTCGACGGGGTCGTAGACCACGCAGACGAGATCGACGAGCTGATCACCACGTACTCACAGGGCTGGACACTGTCGCGTATGCCGGTCGTTGACCGCGCAATCCTGCGCATCGGCATCTGGGAGATCCTCTTCAACGACGCAGTGCCGCACGCCGTGGCCATTGATGAAGCAGTCGAGTCCGCAAAGACTCTGTCGACCGATGATTCCGCTGGATTCATCAACGGACTGCTCGGCCGCATCGCGCAGACAGCTCCGTCGTCCTAATAATCACCATCTCGTCGTAGACGCGCATCACGAGCTCGACGAAGACTACGAACACCACGAAGGCGTACCGATCATGGCTCACTCGTCCAGCACTTCCCGTCGAATCTGGTCGAGTGCAGCCGCGATCGCGCTCGTCTCGGTTGTCACCCTGGGCCTGGCTGCCTGCGCACCCGAACCCAGCGCTCCCAACAGTGCAGTGACAGGTGCAGAACTGCCCGTCGCCACCGGAACCGCCGGTGCTGCGCACCTCGACGATGGCTACCTGCAGGTGGGCACCGGGGCGAAGGTCGTTGATGTGTACGTCGACCTGATGTGCCCGATCTGCGGAGTGTTCGAAGAGACCAACGGTGCCAACCTCACCGAGCTTGTCGATTCAGGCGAGATCACACAGCGCATCCACCCGATGAACTTTCTCAATCGGGCATCGAACGGTACCGACTACTCCAGCCGGGCCGCCGCCGCACTGACCTGTGTTGCCGCCTCAGACGAGAAGCTGGTGCTGCCGTACCTGTCTGCCCTGTTCGCCGAGCAGCCCAAAGAAAACTCGGACGGCCTGACCGATGACGAACTCATCTCGATCGCCGAGAAGGTCGGGGCAACGGATGTCGCAGATTGCGTCAACGCCGGCACCTACATTACCTGGGTGCAGAGCGTGAACGACAAGGCGCTTTCAGGTCCGATCGAGGGCGCAGACATCGAAGCCGTCAAGGGCACGCCCACCGTACTGGTGAATGGCAAGAGCTTCCCCGGCGCAGTCAATGACGCTGCAGCGCTCGAAGCGTTCATCGCAGCAAACTAAAGACGCGGCCACGACCCACTTACCGAGGTTTGACGAAGTTCACGAGCTTGGCGTCATACCCGTCGAGCTCGCCCCATGGCTTGTCCACCTCGAACACCATCAGCGCGCTCGTCGGAACATGCTCGGCCGCCCGCTGGTAGGCATCTGGGTCTGAATCGCTGGATGCCAGATGCATCGCCAACTCCTGCACGCCAGGCATATGCGCGATCACCAGCAGGGTCTGCACCGAGTCGGGCACATGGTTGACGATCGACAGCATCCGGGGTGCGGATGCAGCATAGAGCGCATCGTCGAGCTGCGGCGCGGGAGCGGCATCGCCGAGCTCACTGCAGACGAGTTCGCAGGTCTGCCGCGTGCGAACCGCGGATGAACTAACGACGAGGTCGGGCACACATCCGTTCTCGTGCAGCCACGCGCCGGCCAGCGGAGCCTCCTGCCGGCCACGATCGTTCAAGGGCCTGTCGTGATCCTGCACACCTGGCGGCCAGTCCGACTTGGCATGCCGCATGATCACCAGGCGTCTGAATGCTGTGTTGCCGCGCTGCTCAGTCATGTCACCAGCCTAGGACTGCTCCAGTCGTCGCTGAATGGCAGCAGAACGCCGGCGCAAACCTTGTCGGATTCTCACCCGAATTCGCCTGTGTCGTGCCGCCTGACCGTTGTAGTGCACCCTCCTGAGGAATAGCGTCTGCACTGACACACGTACTGCGTCGTACGAAGGAGCACCTGATGGCCGACACCGATGTCTCACGCACACAGCCTCCTCAGCATGAATTGCAGGCCGATGGAATCACGGCCGCCGGTTCTATTGTGATGGCCGTCGCCGGCAGCGCTCCTGCCTATTCGATCGCTGCAACGACGGCAACGCTCGTTGCGGTCGCAGGTCTTGCGAGCCCCGCGGCTCTGCTCTGGTGCGCCCTGCCGATGCTCGGGATCGCCTGGGCCTTCGCCTATCTGGGCCGAGCGGATGTCAACGCGGGCGCCGCGTATTCCTGGGTAGGTCGAGCGCTCCACCCGATCCTTGGCTTCTTCTCAGGCTGGGCGCTGGTGGTGTCGGCGACGATCTTCATGGTTGCCGGGGCGTTGCCTGCAGGGGTGATGACAGTTGCCCTGTTCAGCCCCGAAAACATGGACAATGTGGCGGTGGTGACGTTGGTTGGGGCCGTGTGGTTTCTGATCATGGCTACCTGCGTGCTGATCGGCGTTCGCATCACGGCGCGCGCCCAGTGGATCATGTCAACGATCGAAGTCACCATCCTCGTCGTCTTCGCCATCGCAGCGATCGCGCACGCCCTGACGAGCAGCCACGGTGGCCCGTCATTCTCGTGGGACTGGTTCGGCTTCAGTCACTTCACCGGTACCGGCGCATTCGTGGCCGCTGCGCTTGTCGCCGCCTTCTACTACTGGGGCTGGGATGTCGCGGCAAACCTCAACGAAGAGACGAAGAATGGCCGCAAGGCATCCGGTATCGGCGGCCTCGTCGGAGTGATCATCGTCTTCGTGCTGTTCGAGATCTTCACCATCGCGACTCTGGTGATCCTGCCGACCGCGACAATTGCCGCCAACAGCGGCAATGTGCTCGGCGTGCTCGGCGATGCCGTCTGTCCGGGCATCGGCGGAAAGATCCTGATCGTCGCCGTGATGCTCTCGACGATCGCCACTCTGGAGACGACGCTCATCCAGGTGACGCGCACCCTGTTTGCGATGGGTCGGGATAACACAATTCCTGCAGCATTCGGCCACTCGCACCCGAAGTGGCGCACCCCGGCCTTTGCCACGCTCGTCGTCACCGGGGTCTCGGTTGTTTTGTTCATCGGCTCGAATTTTCTGGGTAGCGTCGGAGACATCCTGAGTAATGCGATCAGCTCCATCGGGCTGCAAATCGCCTTCTACTACGCGCTTGCCGGTATCGCGGTGGTGGTGGCGTATCGAAAGATCATCTTCAAATCGGTGAAGAACTTCATCTTTATCGGCCTGTGGCCCGGCATCGCCGCCCTGTTCATGGTGCGGATCTTCGTGGTGTCCATTCCCTCGCTCGACACAATCGTTATCGTCATCGGGCTCGGCGCACTCGCACTTGGCATCGTGCCGATCATCCTCTATTGGAAGAAGGGTGCAGCGTACTTCTCCCGACGACCCCTCGAGCTGCCAGACGAACTGGATGCGACGGCACCCGACGACATCGACCTGGACGCCCCGCGATAGTCAGCGCCAGCCACGCACGCGGCGAACGGCGTGGGGCGCATCCGCTGGCTGCTAAGCTGGACGAGTACTTTGACATCCTTTAAGAGCCGTCCTGTGAGACGGGGAAGGAGGTCGGTTTTTTATGGCGCGAATCGTGCTGCAACAAGCTGACATCACCCGAGCGTTGACTCGAATCTCTCACGAGATCCTGGAGTCCAATCGGGGACCAGACAATCTCGTCATTCTCGGCATTCCGACTCGGGGCATTCTGCTCGCGCAGCGGATCAGCGAGACCATCCGTCGAATCGAGCCAGCGGCCACCGATATTGCGGTGGGCACACTCGACGTGACGATGTATCGCGACGACCTCGGGCGCACCCGCACCCGCACGCCATCGCCGACGCTGATCCCCGGCAGCATTGACGGCAAAACTGTCGTACTTGTCGATGACGTCCTTTATTCAGGGCGCACGATCAGGGCTGCACTCGACGCGCTGAACGACCACGGTCGCCCGCGCATCGTCCGGCTGGCCGTTCTGATCGACCGTGGGCACCGCGAGCTGCCGATCCGTGCAGACTTCGTCGGCAAGAACCTGCCGAGCTCAGCGTCAGAACGCATCAACGTGCACCTCGACGAGACAGACGGAGACGAGTTCGTGAGCATCGAAAACACCGACGGGTTCAGCACCGACGGGGGTGCCGAGTGATGCGTCACCTACTCTCGACCAAGGAACTCTCCCGCGACGCAGCAATCAACCTGCTCGACATCGCCGAAGACATGGCGGATGTGTCAAACCGCGAGGTCAAGAAGCTCCCGACGCTGCGTGGCAAGACGGTCGTGAATCTCTTCTTCGAAGACTCGACCCGCACCCGTATCTCGTTTGAGGCTGCAGCCAAGCGCCTGTCAGCGGATGTCATCAACTTCAGTGCCAAAGGCTCGAGCGTCTCGAAGGGCGAAAGCCTGAAAGACACCGCACAGACGCTTGCGGCCATGGGTGCCGATGGTGTCGTCATCCGTCACCATGCCTCAGGCGCACCGCAGGTGCTCGCTGAGAGCGGCTGGATCGACGCCGGAATCATCAACGCGGGGGATGGCACGCACGAACACCCGACCCAGGCGCTGCTTGACGCGTTCACCATCCGTCGACGTCTGCACGGTGACGCGTCCAGGGGCAAAGACCTCGACGGCGTCACGGTCACGATCGTCGGCGACATCCTGCATTCCCGGGTCGCCCGCTCCAATCTCTGGCTGCTGAACACGCTGGGCGCCGAGGTCACATTCGTGGCTCCGCCCACGCTGGTGCCCACTGACACGTCTGCCTGGCCAGCCACGATCGGCTTCGATCTTGACGACGCGATCGACGCCCAGCCCGACGTCATCATGATGCTGCGAATCCAGGCCGAGCGCATGAACGCAGCGTTTTTCCCGAACAGCCGTGAATACGCGAGGCGCTGGGGGCTCGACGATGCGCGTTTCGCACGCCTCGGGCCGGATAATATTGTGATGCACCCTGGGCCCATGAACCGTGGCCTTGAAATTTCTTCGACGGCGGCCGATTCGGCCCAGTCGAGTGTGCGCGAACAGGTCACCAATGGCGTGTCAGTCAGGATGGCGGCGCTGTACCTGCTGCTGTCCGGTGACCGGGAGGATTCATAAATGTCGACTGAACGATACCTGATCAAGGGTGCGACGCTGCCTGATGGCGCGCGTGCAGACATCCTGATTGCTGACGGTCGGATCGCCGACCTGGGCGCCACCGTGTCGGATGCCGGCGCCACCGTCATCGATGCAGACGGCCTGATCGCCCTCCCTGGCCTCGTCGACCTGCACACCCACTTGCGCGAGCCGGGCTATGAGCAGAGTGAGACTGTGCTCACCGGTAGCCAGGCTGCAGCGGTCGGCGGCTTCACGAGCGTGTTCGCCATGGCCAACACCTCGCCTGTGCAGGACACCGCCGGTGTCGTCGAGCAGGTCCTGGCGCTGGGGGAGTCTGCAGGGTACGTCCGAGTGCAGCCGATCGGCGCTGTGACAGTCGGACTCGCGGGCAAGCAGCTCGCTGAGCTCGGGGCCATGGCAGCCAGCCGTGCCCAGGTGCGGGTCTTCTCTGACGACGGCTTCTGTGTCTCCGACCCACTGCTGATGCGCCGCGCACTCGAATACGTGAAGTCGTTCGACGGCGTTGTCGCCCAGCACGCCCAGGAGCCACGTCTCACAGAGGGCGCCCAGATGAACGAGGGCGCGCTGTCGGCCGAACTCGGTCTGACCGGCTGGCCGGCCGTCGCCGAAGAGTCGATCATCGCCCGCGATGTGCTCTTGGCAGAGCACGTCGGGTCACGACTTCACGTCTGCCACGTGTCAACCGCTGGATCGGTCGACGTGGTGCGCTGGGCCAAGGCCCGCGGCATCAACGTGACAGCAGAGGTCACCCCTCACCACCTGCTGCTCACCGAAGAACTCATCTCCGGCTACGACGCTCGATACAAGGTCAACCCGCCACTGCGTCGCCGTGAAGACACCGAGGCACTCCGCGCTGGCCTGGCCGATGGCACCATCGACATCGTCGCCACCGACCACGCCCCGCACCCGGTTGAAGCCAAGGATTGCGAGTGGGATGCCGCGGCCAACGGCATGGTGGGGCTCGAATCCGCGCTGTCGGTCGTGCACGCCTCGACGGTGGCCAACGGCCTGCTCGGCTGGAACGACGTCGCCCGGGTGCTCTCGCACACGCCGGCGCGCATCGGCCGCATTGATGACCAGGGTCAGCCGATCGAGATCGGCGCACCCGCAGAACTGACGCTGTACGACCCTGCAGCCTCCCGCGTCTTCGGTCAGAACGACCTCGCTGGCAAGGGCATCAACTCGCCGTACCTCAGCATGTCGTTGCCCGGTCGCATCATCGCCACCTTCCACCGCGGATACGCGACGGTGCTCGACGGCCAACTGCGCGATGCGGCATCGGTTCACGCCGCAGCCCAGGCCGCGACGGCGTCGGAAGCGGTGAGCGCCCGTGGATAGGACAGCCCCCACGATCATCGTCGTTGTCGTCGTCCTTGGCTTGCTGCTGCTGATGGCACGCAGTTGGCGCAAACGCAGCGCCCGTGACTCAACGCTGGCCGCCGGTTATGTGTTCCCGGCAGAAACCGCAACACCGGCTGGCGCACAGAGTTCGTCCACTACCGACGCCCCGGTGTTCTACGTCGCGACGACTCCGCGCGAGCGCCCACTCGAGCGTCTCGCAATCCGGGGCCTCGGGTTCCGCGCCCGCGGAGTGCTCGCAGTTCGTGTCGACGGCGTCATCATCGACCTGGATGGTGAGCAGCCGGTCTTCGTGCCGGCCAGCGCCATCGAGACGCTGACGAAGGCCAGTTTCGCCATCGACCGCGGTGTCGAGACCGACGGCCTCGTCGTCCTCGGCTGGCGTCTGGCGGGTTCGGGTGGTGTGGCCGAGTCCTCAACTACATCAACTTCCCCCACGGGGTCGACGATTTCGGTCGACAGTTACTTCCGCATCGTCGACCAGGCCGATCGTGCCCGGATCGTTGATGCGATTCGATCCATTGCTCCAGGGGTCATCGACCCAACTGGCACCACTGAAAGTGAGGCGTAGCGTGAGCTACTCAGGCAGCATTCCCACCAACGGGACGGCCCAGGCCGTCCTCGTGCTCGAGGATGGCAAGCGATTTGTCGGCAAGGCATACGGCGCAACAGGCCAGACGCTTGGTGAGATCGTCTTCGCCACCGGTATGACCGGATACCAGGAAACCCTGACCGACCCGTCGTACGCCGGCCAGATCGTGCTGATGACCGCCCCGCACATCGGCAACACCGGCGCGAACGACACCGACATGGAGTCAGCGCGAATCTGGGTCTCCGGCTTCGTTGTGCGTGAGCCCTCCCGTACAGTGTCGAACTTCCGCTCGCAGCGCAGCCTCGATGACGACCTCGAGTCGAACAACGTCGTCGGTATCAGCGGCATCGACACACGGGCAATCACCCGTCACATCCGCTCAGCCGGTGCAATGCGCGCCGGGATCTTCTCCGGCGACTTCCTGAAGCTGTCTGACTCTGAGCAGCTTGAGCTCGTGCAGAACGCAGCCCAGATGCGTGGCCGCAACCTCTCAGACGATGTCTCGACGGTCGACCCGTACTCGCTGCCTGCCCAGGGCGAGCGCATTGGGTCCGTCGCCGTGCTCGACCTCGGTGTGAAGAAGTCAACACTCAACTACCTCGCTGAGCGCGGTTTCGAGGTGCTGGTGCTGCCGCAGACGGTCACGGCCAAGGACGTCTTGTCGCTGAACCCCGACGCCCTGTTCTTCTCGAACGGGCCAGGCGACCCCGCGGCATCCGATGCCCACGTCGACCTGCTGCAGGAATGCCTGCGGGCCGGCCTGCCGTACTTCGGCATCTGCTTCGGCAACCAGCTGCTCGGCCGTGCACTCGGCTTCCGCACCTACAAGCTGCCGTTCGGTCACCGTGGCATCAACCAGCCCGTGCTCGACAAGGCAACAGGCCGGGTTGAGATCACCTCGCAGAACCACGGCTTTGCCGTTGACATGCCCATCGAGGGCGAGCTCGACTCGCGCGCCGGATTCGGCCGCGTCGAAGTGAGCCACTACAGCCTGAACGACAAGGTGGTTGAAGGCATCCGCTGCCTCGACATCCCCGCGTTCTCTGTGCAGTACCACCCGGAGTCTGCGGCTGGGCCGCACGACGCCAACCACCTTTTTGACCGGTTCAGGGACGTCGTCATGGCCCACCAGAACGCTGCAGGAGCAGGAGACTCGAAGTAATGCCAAAGCGCGACGATATTAACAGCGTCCTCGTCATCGGATCGGGTCCGATCGTTATCGGTCAGGCCTGCGAATTCGACTACTCGGGCACCCAGGCCTGCCGCGTGCTGCGCGAGGAAGGCGTGCGCGTCATCCTGGTCAACTCGAACCCGGCCACCATCATGACCGACCCCGACTTCGCCGACGCGACGTACATCGAGCCGATCACACCCGAGATCATTGAGTCGATCATCATCAAGGAACGCCCTGATGCCATCCTGCCGACACTCGGTGGCCAGACGGCGCTGAACGCGGCGATCCAGCTGCACGAGCTCGGCATCCTGGAGAAGTACAACGTCGAACTCATCGGTGCGTCCTTCGAAGCGATCAACAAGGGCGAAGACCGCCAGATCTTCAAGGACCTGGTCATCGCTGCCGGCGCAGGCGTCGCCCGTTCATACATCGCCCACACCGTCGAAGAAGCCGTCGGCTTCGCAGAAGACCTCGGCTACCCGCTCGTCGTGCGCCCGTCATTCACCATGGGTGGCCTCGGCTCGGGCTTCGCGTACACCGAAGAAGAGCTGCGCCGCATCGTCGGCGACGGCCTGCACCAGAGCCCCAACACCGAGGTGCTGCTCGAAGAGTCGATCCTGGGCTGGAAAGAGTACGAACTCGAAATGATGCGCGACACGGCTGACAACACAGTCGTCGTCTGCTCAATCGAGAACGTCGACCCCGTCGGCGTGCACACCGGTGACTCGATCACTGTCGCCCCCGCACTCACGCTGACCGACGTCGAGTACCAGAAGCTGCGCGACATCTCGATCGACATCATCCGCGCCGTCGGCGTCGACACCGGTGGCTGCAACATCCAGTTCGCCATCGACCCGGCCGACGGCCGCATCATCGTCATCGAGATGAACCCTCGTGTCTCGCGCTCATCAGCACTGGCCAGCAAGGCAACCGGATTCCCGATCGCCAAGATTGCCGCGAAGCTTGCACTGGGCTACCGCCTCGACGAGATCCCGAACGACATCACCAAGGTGACGCCGGCCAGCTTCGAGCCGACGCTCGACTATGTCGTCGTCAAGGTGCCGCGCTTCGCGTTCGAGAAGTTCCCGGCAGCAGACCCGCGACTGACCACCACCATGAAGTCAGTCGGTGAGGCCATGGCTATCGGCCGCAGCTTCTCCTCTGCACTGCAGAAGGCACTGCGCTCCCTGGAGAAGCGTGGCTCGTCGTTCCACTGGGGACCAGAGACCCGCTCGATCGACGAACTGCTGGTCGAGGCCGAGATCCCGACCGACGGCCGCATCGTCACCGTGCAGCAGGCGCTCCGGAAGGGCGCGTCCATCGAGCAGGTCTTCGAGGCCACCAAGATTGACCCGTGGTTCCTCGACCAGATCGTGCTCATCAACGAGGTAGCCGACGCCATCGCCGCCTCAGAAACACTCGACACCGACACCCTGCGCACTGCGAAAGACCACGGTTTCTCCGACGCCCAGATTGGTGAGCTCCGCGGCTTCGGCGAAGCGGATGTGCGCAAGATCCGTCACATCCTCGACGTGCGTCCGGTCTTCAAGACCGTCGACACCTGTGCAGGGGAGTTCCCCGCACTCACGCCGTACCACTACTCGAGCTACGACCAGGAGACTGAGGTCATTCCGAGCGACCGCAAGAAGGTCGTCATCCTGGGCTCAGGGCCGAACCGTATCGGTCAGGGTGTCGAGTTCGACTACTCCTGTGTACACGCCTCGTTCGCGCTGTCAGAAGCCGGCTACGAGACGATCATGATCAACTGCAACCCTGAGACTGTCTCCACCGACTACGACACCTCAGACCGCCTGTACTTCGAGCCGCTGACGCTCGAAGACGTGCTCGAGGTCATTCACGCCGAAAGCCAGAGCGGAGAGCTCGTTGGCGTCGTCGTACAGCTCGGTGGCCAGACAGCACTCGGCCTGGCCAAGGGCCTCGAGGCCGAAGGCATTCCGATTCTCGGCACGACGCCTGAGGCGATCGACCTCGCCGAAGAGCGCGGATTGTTCTCCGAGATCCTCGACAATGCCAAGCTGCTCGCACCGCGCAACGGCACAGCGACCGACTTCACCGGTGCCGTCACCATTGCAGAAGAGATCGGCTACCCGGTTCTGGTACGTCCGAGCTACGTGCTCGGTGGCCGCGGTATGGAGATCGTCTACGACAGTGCTTCGCTGGCCGACTACTTCAACCGCATGGCCGGACAGGGCATCATCGGCCCATCGCACCCGCTGCTTGTCGACAGGTTCCTTGACGACGCGATCGAAATCGACGTCGACGCGATCTACGACGGCCACGAGCTCTACATCGGTGGCGTCATGGAGCACATCGAAGAGGCCGGCATCCACTCCGGTGACTCGAGCTGCACCCTGCCGCCCGTCACTCTCGGTCGGGCAGAGATCGATCGCGTCCGCGACGCAACGCTGGCCATCGCAGAGGGAATCGGCGTGCGCGGCCTGCTGAACGTGCAGTTCGCAATCGGCGCTGGGGTGCTCTACGTGCTCGAGGCCAACCCCCGCGCTTCGCGTACAGTTCCGTTCGTAGCCAAGGCGCTCGGCATCACACTGGCCAAGGCTGCCTCGCTGATCATGGTCGGCAGGACGATCGCCGAGCTGAAGGCGGAGGGCAAGCTGCCCCTGATCGATGGCTCGCGCGTACCGATGGATGCACCGGTCGCCGTGAAGGAAGCCGTGCTTCCGTTCAAGCGCTTCCGCACCAAGGAAGGCAACGTCGTCGACTCAGTGCTCGGCCCGGAGATGCGTTCAACCGGTGAGGTCATGGGCATCGACCGCGACTTCCCACGTGCGTTCGCCAAGAGCCAGCTGGCCGCATACGGCGGAATGCCTGACTCTGGTACCGTCTTCGTCTCGGTCTCAGACCGCGACAAGCGCGCCATCATCCTTCCCGTGCTGCGCCTGCAGCAGCTCGGCTACGACATCATCGCCACCGAGGGCACCGCAGAGGTGCTGAAGCGCAATGGAATCGACGCCCGCATCGTACGCAAGTACAGCGAGAAGACCAGCGAATCCGACGATTCAATCGTCGAGCTGATCAAGCGCGAAGAAGTCCAGGTCGTCATCAACACGCCCGGTGGCGGTTCGGCTCGTGCAGATGGCTACGAGATCCGCGCGGCAGCCGTCGCCGGTGACCTGCCACTGTTCACGACGATCGCCGAGCTCAGCGCAGCTGTGGGCTCGATCGATGCAGTGAAGGAAGGCTTCACCGTGACGTCTCTCCAGGAATACGCCCTCGCCCGCGCAGCCGCGCTCTAAACCGAAACACACATAGCAACACATGACACAGCAACAACCAAGCGTTACCGTCCCCAGCTTCGGTGAGCGTCTCGAGCAGACGTTCACCGAGCGGGGGGCGCTCTGTGTGGGGATCGACCCACACTCCTGGCTCCTGTCCGAATGGGGCCTGCCAGACTCCGCCGCCGGTGCCGAATCGTTCGGACGCACCGTCGTCGCGGCAACGGCCGGCCAGGCCGGTATCGTCAAGCCGCAGGTGGCTTTCTTCGAGAAGTTCGGTTCAGCCGGCTTCATCGCACTCGAACGTGTACTGGCTGACGCCCGAGCCGCCGGTCTGCTCGTGATCGCTGACGTCAAGCGTGGCGACCTCGGAACCAGCGTCGAAGCGTACGGCCAGGCCTGGCTCGGTGCCGGCTCACCGCTTGAAGTTGATGCCATCACCGTCAACGCCTACATGGGCGTCGGCTCGCTCGACTCGACGTTCGCGCTTGCTGCCTCTGGCGGCAAGGGAGTCTTCGTGCTTTCTGCCACCTCAAACCCAGAAGGCCCGTCGATTCAGCAGGCAGTCGTCTCAGCCGGTGAATTTGCCGGTCAGAGTGTCGCCAGTGCTGTGCTGGCCGACGTCGCCGCACGCAACGCGGCAGCAGGGACTGGACTGCTCGGCTCGATCGGCGTCGTGCTCGGCGCGACGATGGACCTCGGTTCATACGGAATCGATATCACGTCTGCACCGAGCTCAGCGCTCACTCCGGTGCTCGCTCCAGGATTCGGTCACCAGGGTGCAGATGTACGAGGTCTGCACAACCTCTATGGCGGATACGCAAGTGGGGTTATCGTGAGTGAATCGCGTAGCATTTTGTCGTCCGGGCCAGCAGATCTTTCCCGCACGATCGCGCACCGAGTAGCTGAGGCAGGAGCGGTCCGTGGCTGAGCAACGTCCCACCCCACCCGAAGTCGATCGTGTAGCGGCTTCCCGGGCAGCAGTGGCAGCCCGTCGCGCCCGCGCGGCCGTGAAAGCGGATGTCGCGGCAGGCAGGCGCACAGCGCTTGACGTGCTGTCGGCAGCGGTGAAAGACCCGGCCGGCGTCGAAGGGCGCCTGCGCGTGACCGAACTGCTCACCAGCATCCCGGCCATCGGTGTCACCAAGATGCAGCGCATCATGAGCTCACTCGACATCTCGCCCTCGAAGCGTTTGGGCGGCCTCGGTACGCACCAGCGTGATCGACTGCGCGATTTCCTGTCGACCAAGCCGACGGCCAAGCGCGGCAACGCTGACAGCAAGCTCATCGTGCTCGCCGGCCCGACTGCCGTCGGCAAGGGCACCGTCGCCAACTACATCAGGGAGAACTACCCGGATGTGCACCTGTCGGTCTCAGCGACAACGCGGGCACCCCGACCTGGTGAAGTTGAAGGCGTCAGCTACTACTTCGTCGACGACGCTGAATTTGATCGCATGATCGATGAAGGCGAAATGCTCGAATGGGCCCAGGTGCACAACGCGCACCGCTACGGCACGCCCCGCGGACCCGTGGACGCAGCGATCGCCAAGGGCGACAGTGTGCTGCTCGAGATCGACCTGCAGGGTGCCAGGGCAGTGCGTCGCGCGATGCCTGAAGCCCGATTGGTCTTTTTGTTGCCACCCAGCTGGGAAGAACTTGTGCGTCGTCTGATCGGTCGCGGCACCGAGGATTCCGCGGAACAGACCCGCCGATTAGAGACCGCGAAGCTCGAATTGGCCGCTCAGGGCGAGTTCGATTACCGTGTCGTGAACCACGACGTGGCCGAAGCGGCCAGAGAAGTCGTAGACTTGATGGAGATTCGCAAGGCATCTGCGCGCCCATAAGCCGTATTTGGTCTTGATTTCAGCGTCAGGCCCGACGCCGCAGCACAGTTTCACTGCGCATTATTCACTGCGCACAATGCAGTTACGTACATTGCACTTAAGGAGTGTCACCAATGGCTACCAAGCTCACTGGCATCATTGATCCGCCCATCGACGACCTGCTTACCAAGGTCGACTCCAAGTACGCCCTGGTGATCTTCGCGTCCAAGCGTGCTCGTCAGATCAACGACTACTATGCAGACCTGCACGAAGGCAGCCTGTTCGACAACGTCGGCCCGCTGGTCGACTCGACCATCGACGACAAGCCGCTGTCCGTTGCTCTGCGCGAGATCAACGAAGACAAGCTCGTCGCCAAGCCGATCGTCGAATAACCAGAGTCAGAGCACGAGCGCGTACGGTGTTGGCTTCACGCACGATCGTCGTTGGTATCACCGGCGGCATCGCAGCGTATAAAGCAGTCAACGTTGTACGCGCTTTTGTGTTGCAGGGGCATTCGGTGCACGTCGTGGCCACTGAGGCCGCGCTGCGCTTCGTCGGTAAGCCAACCCTCGAAGCCATTTCTCGCAATCCGGTGAACGTCGACCTCTACGAGGGTGTCGCCGAGGTGCGTCACGTGGCGATCGGCCAGTCGGCCGACTTGATCGTGATCGCTCCTGCTACCGCGAACACCATTGCGAAGTTGGCCGCCGGCATCGCAGACGATCTGCTGGGCAACACGGTGCTGGCCAGCACCGCACCGATCGTGCTCGCGCCGGCGATGCACACCGAGATGTGGAACAACAAGGCCACCGTCGCCAACGTTGCCACGCTGCGGGAACGCGGCATGACGATCGTCGGTCCCGGCGTCGGACAGCTCACCGGCAGCGACGTCGGTCCCGGCCGCATGGAAGAGCCGGATGTCATCGTTCAACGCGCGCTTGATGTGCTTGACGCGCAGCCGACGGTCGACTCGGACGACCTGGCGGGCAAACGCGTCGTGATCAGTGCAGGCGGCACGAGAGAACCCCTCGATCCCGTCCGCTTCCTTGGCAATCGGTCGAGTGGCAAGCAGGGCGTCGCATTGGCCCTCGCCGCTGCAGCCCGCGGTGCATCCGTCGTGCTGGTCGCGGCGAACCTCGACGTTGCAGTCCCCGCGCACGTCACCGTGCACCTGGCCGGTTCCGCCCTCGACCTTGAGCAAGCGATGCGTGAAGAGTGCGTGAGTGCCGACATCGTGATCATGGCTGCCGCTGTCGCCGACTACCGGCCGACCGAGATACGCGAGGGCAAGATCAAGAAGGAAGACACGGGCGACACTCTCACGTTGACGCTGGTCAAGAATCCCGACGTACTCGCCGGTCTGGTCGAGACTCGTCGCGCCGGGCATGCGCCCGCCGGCCAGCAGATCGTCGGTTTCGCGGCCGAGACAGAGCCGGATGCCGACAAGCTGCTCGCGCTCGGCCGCGGCAAGATCGCCCGCAAGGGCTGCGATCTGCTCGTTGTCAACCGCGTCGGCTGGTCAGAGGGCTTTGCCACAGACAGCAATGAAGTCATGATCCTCGATGCCCGCGGAGATATAGTAAATGAGGCTTCCGGCAGCAAAATGTCGGTGGCCAATCGCATTCTTGACGTGATCGTCCGAAACGATTCCTTCAACTAACAACAGATGGGCCCCATGAGCGACCTTCGCCTCTTCACCTCTGAATCCGTGACTGAAGGTCACCCAGACAAGATCTGTGACCAGATCTCCGACTCGATCCTCGATGCGCTGCTCGCTGAAGACCCGAACAGTCGTGTTGCGGTTGAAACTCTCGTCACCACGGGGCTCGTGCACGTCGCCGGTGAGGTCACCACCAACGCATACGTCGAGATCCCGTCGATCGTGCGCAAGACGATCACCGACATCGGCTATAACTCCTCAGACGTCTGGTTCGACGGTCGCTCATGTGGCGTCGAGATCTCAATCGGTGGCCAGTCTCCCGACATCGCCCAGGGCGTCGATAACGCATACGAGACTCGCGAAGGCGACAGCGTCGACGACTTCGACCGTCAGGGTGCAGGCGATCAGGGCATCATGTTCGGCTATGCGACGACTGAAACGCCCTCGCTGATGCCGATTCCGATCTGGATCGCGCACCGCCTGGCCGAGCGCCTCGCTGCCGTCCGCAAGTCGGGTGAACTCACATACCTGCGTCCAGACGGCAAGACCCAGGTCACCATCGGCTACGACGGAATCATTCCGCGCACCGTAGAGACAGTCGTCGTATCGACCCAGCATTCACCCTCTGTATCGACCCACCGCTTGCGCGCCGAGATCGAAGAACTGGTCATCCGCCCGGTACTCGCCGGCGTCGAGCTTGAATCAGCAGCGGCACGCACACTCATCAATCCGACGGGTCGTTTCGAGATCGGTGGCCCGCAGGGCGACGCCGGACTGACAGGCCGCAAGATCATCATCGACACCTACGGGGGAGCGAGCCGCCACGGTGGCGGTGCGTTCAGCGGTAAAGACCCGTCGAAGGTCGACCGCTCAGCGGCGTATGCCATGCGCTGGGTTGCCAAGAACGCCGTCGCTGCCGGACTGGCCGAGCGCCTCGAGGTGCAGATCGCATACGCGATCGGCAAGGCATCCCCTGTCGGCCTCTACGTCGAGACCTTTGGCACCGGAACGATGTCAGATGAGCGCATCACTGCGGCGATCCGCGAGGTGTTCGACCTGCGCCCTGCTGCAATCATCCGCTCACTCGATCTGCTGCGCCCGATCTACGCGCAGACGGCGACATACGGCCACTTCGGCCGCGAACTGCCCGACTTCACCTGGGAACGCCTCGACAGGGTCGACGACCTGAGAAGCGCAGCCGGGCTCTGACGATGACGCACACCGGCCTTGTGGCGCGGGTGCTCATCGACTCCCCGCTGCCGCAGCTCGACCACCTGTTCGACTACAGCATTCCAGCCGAGCTGGCTGACATCGCCTTGCCCGGCGTGCGCGTCAAAGTGCCGTTCCGAGCGGGAAGGATCGCCGCCGGCTACCTCATCGAGGTAACGGATGCCGGGGCGGGCGGGCCGGGGGGCGAGCCAGCCTTTACCGGTACGCTCAGCCCACTCGACTCTGTGGTCTCAGCCGTACAGGTGCTGACCCCTGAGGTGGCCAGGTTGGCTCGCCAAGTGGCCGATCGGGCTGCAGGAAACGCGAGCGACGTCATCCGTCTGGCCGTGCCACCCAGGCAGGTTCGGGCAGAGAAGGCGTGGCTGGCCGCCAGGGCGGCCCTGGCTGCCGAGGCCGATGGCTCCGATGCCGGTGATGCTGCCGCCCCTGAAAGTCCCGCTGGCCTCAGCGCAGCCGGATTCGACGGCTACCGGGCCGGTGTATTCGACGAACTCATCGCAGAACGCAAACGCGTCGCCGTCGCAGCTGTACCCCGTCTGCTGCAGTTGGCCAACGGCACAACCATCGGCCACTGGGCTCATACCCTGGCCGAGTTGGCTGCTGTCACGCTGCAGGCCGGACGCTCAACGCTGTTGGTGCTGCCTGACTACCGCGACCAGGATCAGGTCGAGGCCGCACTGGCGCAGCTCGTGCCTGGCTCCTCGGTCAGCCGGGTGGATGCCAGACAGACCGGCACAGAACGCTATCGCGCCTTCCTCGCCTGCCTGACCGACGAACCGCGCATCGTCGTCGGTAACAGGTCTGCGGTGTACGCACCCGCCCCCAACCTCGGCCTGATCGCCCTGTGGGACGACGGAGACCCGCTGCACGCCGAACTGCACAGCCCGTACGTGCACGCCCGTGATGCCGCCCTGATACGCCAGCAGGAGTCAGGTGCTGCCCTGGCCTTCTTCAGCCACTCGCGCAGCGTTGAGACACAGCGCCTGGTCGAACTCGGCTGGCTCGGCGAGATCCACCCTGAGCGGGTCGTACACCCCAAAGTCATTCCGACCGCGTACCAGGCATCGCCAGACGAACAGGCAAGAGTGGCACGCATTCCAACGGCAGCGTGGCGTGCAGCCAAAGAAGCGCTGGCAACCGGCCCTGTCCTCGTGCAGGTGGCCAGCCCCGGCTATGCGCCGGTGCTCGCCTGCCAGACCTGCAAGCAGGCGGCACGATGCACGAACTGCCAGGGCCCACTCGGCCTCACGACGGCCGGCGCAACGCCGTCATGCCGTCTCTGTGGCGCCTTGGCCGTCTCGTGGCAGTGCAGCCACTGTGAGGGCCGTACGTATCGCTTGGTCACGATCGGCACCGCCAGGACCGCCGAAGAACTCGGTCGCGCTTTCCCCGGTGTGCGAGTGATCATCGCCGACGGTGAGCACACCATCCAACACATTGATGCGCAACCGGCTCTCGTCATCGCTACCCGCGGCGCCGAACCGATCCCAACGGGCGGCTACCACGCCATCCTGCTGCTCGATGGCGAGCGGATGCTGGCGCGAGAGTCGCTGCGCGTCGGTGAAGACTGCCTGCGCTGGTGGTCGAACGCCGCAGCCATGGCCGCGCCAGGCGCATCGGTTGTGCTCGTCGGCGTTGGGGGAGCCCTGGCCCGTGCGCTGAACTCGTGGCAGCCAGAAGCGTATGCCGCGAGTGAGCTTGCCGACCGCAGGGTGCTCAGGTTCCCTCCCGCCGTTCGGATAGCATCTGTTACCGGCACCGACGATGGCGTCGCCACAGCTGTCGCCGAATTCGCGGACCAGGCCGGAGTCGACGTGCTCGGCCCCGTACCGGCAGATTCCGGCAAGGTGCGCGCTGTCGTGCGCTTTGCCTATGCCGACGGCGACGCTGTCGCCCACACACTGAAGGCCGCCATCGTGCGCAACGCCTCGCAGCGCCGCAAGCGCGCAGCAGGATCCAGTGCCGCCTTCGTGCCCACGCCTACACTCAAAGTACGATTCGATGACCCGGAGCTGCTCTAAATGAAACTCGTCTTCGCCGGCACTCCGTTGCCTGCGGTACCGTCCCTTGAGGCGCTGATCAACTCAGAACACGAGGTGGCGGCCGTCATCACGCGCCACGACGCTGAACTCGGCCGGAAACGCGTCCTCACACCGTCTCCGGTCGCCGTCGTCGCGGCAGCGAACGGCATCCCGCTGATCAAGGCGAACCGCCTTGACGATGCAGCGACAGAGGCTGTGCGCGCACTGCAGCCCGACCTCGGCGTCATCGTCGCGTACGGCGGATTGGTGCGTGAGCCGTTGCTCTCTGTGCCTCGCCTCGGCTGGATCAACCTGCACTTCTCGCTGCTGCCGCGCTGGCGGGGTGCTGCACCTGTGCAGCATGCAGTCATCGCCGGTGAGCAGGAGACCGGTGCTGCCGTGTTCCAGCTGGTTCCTGCGCTCGATGCTGGTCCGATCTTCGGCATGATCCACGAACGGATCGGTGCAGACCAGACAGCAGGCGAACTTCTCGAATCCCTCGGCGTGAGTGGCGCCGAACTCCTGGTACGCGTCGTCGACCAGCTGGCCACCGGTACCGCCAGGTCGATCGAACAGGTCGGCGAGGTTACCCTCGCTCCGAAGCTCGGACTTGCCGACGCTCGCATCGACTGGACACGGTCGGCTGAGGCCGTCTACCAGCGGGTCCGTGGCGTCACGCCGGAACCCGGTGCGTTCACCATGCTGGGCGACACCCGCCTCAAGCTCATCGAAATGGCCCGTACGACGGGCGACGATTCACTGCAGCCCGGCGTCATCCGCCTCATCGACGGTGAAGTGCAGATCGGCACAGGAACAACGCCGCTCGAACTGGTGACCGTTCAGCCGGCAGGCAAGAAACCAATGCGTGCCACCGATTGGTGGCGCGGACTCGCAACAGAAGAAGTGGTGGCATCATGACAGGCGACGACAGAACACAGGGTCGAGCGCCGAGCAGGCAGGACGCCGCTGCGAGAACGGACTCCCGTCAGAGCCGCCAGTCGGCCGACTTCGTGCAGCCAGCCAGACGCGTGGCATACGAGGTCATCGCGGCAGTCCGTGAATCGGATGCTTACGCAAACCTGCTGCTGCCCACGAAGATCAAGCGCGCTGCGCTGAACACTGCCGACGCCGGGCTGGCAACCGAACTGACCTACGGCACACTGCGCATGCAGGGCTACTACGACCGTGTCATCTCGCTGGCCGCAGGCCGGCCGGTCGACGCGATTGACCCCGCCATCCTCGACGTGCTGCGTCTCGGTACCCACCAGCTGCTCTCGACGCGCGTCGCCACGCACGCAGCGGTGAACGAATCGGTGTCGCTGGCGAAGCAGGTTGGTTCGCGCTCAGCGACCGGATTCACCAACGGTGTACTCCGCACGATTTCGCGCAGCAGTGCCGACGAGTGGCGAGAGCGCGTACTCGATGCGACGACGAGCGCCGACGACAAGCTCGCCGCGGTGTACTCACACCCGGTCTGGGTGGTGCGTGCACTGCGCCAGTCGCTGCTTGCCGAAAACAGGGCAGATGAACTTGAAGCCCTTCTTGACGCCGACAACCAGGCAGCGCGGGTGAACATGGTTGCCCTGCCAGGCCTGACCGACCCCGAACTGTCGGAGAGCCTCGGCGAGGCCGACGCGTTCTCGCCGACCGGGTTCGTGCTGGCTGGGGGAGACCCGTTCACCCTCATGAAGGAGTATGACGGGCGCATCCGCGTGCAGGACGAGGGCTCGCAGATCGCAGCGCTCGCACTCACCAGGGCACGCCCCGTGCGTGCTGAAGAGCGTTGGCTCGACCTGTGTGCCGGCCCAGGTGGCAAAGCCGCCCTGCTTGCTGCAGAGGCGCTTGCCGGTGGCGCATACCTGGTGGCCAACGAGATCGTACCGACGCGCGCCGAGCTTGTGCGTAATGCGCTTGCGCCGGTTCCGCTCGACGTCCCTGTGTGGGAAAGCGATGGCACTCAAATCGCCGAGCGGCACGCAGACACCTTCGACCGGATTCTGCTTGACGCCCCATGCACCGGTCTTGGTGCGCTCCGCCGTCGGCCGGAGGCCCGCTGGCGCAAGCAGCCGCAGGATGTCACTGAGCTCTCGAATCTGCAGTCGAATCTGCTCGATGCTGCGCTCAAGGCACTCGCGCCGGGTGGCATCCTCGCGTACGTCACATGCTCGCCACACATCGCAGAGACCCGCGGCATTGTCGCGACGGCCCTGAAGGCGTGGGGCGACAAGGTCACACAGCTCGACACCGCAGCCGTTGTGCAGTCACTCGCGGTCAACGAGCTCGATCTGGCTGGTGACCCGACGAGTGTTCAGCTCTGGCCGCACCGTCACGGCACGGATGCCATGTTCATCACGCTGATCGAGCGCACCGTCTAGCAAGTAGGGTGAAAGTCATGCCGAACCGAATCAACCCGAGCATCCTGGCCGCCGATTTCGCCAACTTCGAGACAGAGCTGAACCGCATCAGCACGGCCGATCTTGTGCATGTCGACATCATGGACAACCACTTCGTGCCCAACCTGACGTTCGGCCTGCCGATGGTGCAGCGCCTACAGGAAGTGTCGCCGATTCCACTCGACGTGCACCTGATGATCGACGACCCAGACCGCTGGGCACCTGGCTACGCCGAGGCCGGCGCATTCTCGGTGACCTTCCACGCCGAGGCGGCAGCGGATGCCGTCGCCCTGGCCCGCACGCTCCGCGGAATCGGGGCACGGGCGGGGATCGCGCTGAAGCCGGGGACCGCCATCGAGCCGTACCTTGAGCTACTTCCCGAGTTCGACCAGGTGCTGATCATGACCGTTGAACCCGGTTTCGGCGGCCAGAGCTTCATGGAATCCACGATGCCGAAGCTGCGCACGCTGTCTGGCGCCGTCGAAGCACGCGGTCTCGACGTCTGGATGCAGGTCGACGGCGGCGTGACTGTCGACACCATCGGCATTGCCGCTGAGGCAGGCGCCAACACGTTCGTTGCGGGCTCTGCGGTATTCAGGGGAGATCCGGCCGAACAGATCGCCCTGCTGCGCGCCACAGCGGACGCGCACACCCACGCGCACTAGTAACCTGTAAGTGTGAAGAATTTCGACGAGCTTTTTGCCGAACTCCAGGAGAAGGCAAAAACCAGGCCAGAGGGTTCAGGGACTGTCCGCGAGCTCGATGCGGGCATTCACGCCATCGGGAAGAAGATTGTGGAGGAAGCTGCCGAAGTATGGATGGCAGCTGAGTTCCAGAGCAACGACGAAGCAGCAGAAGAGATCTCCCAGCTGATCTATCACCTGCAGGTCATGATGCTGGCCAAGGGACTGAGCCCGGCTGACATCTACCGACATCTGTAAACGGTCATCCATCCCGTTCAGAACTGTCGCTCATGATCTCAGAAAGTAGTCCAATGCTCAGAATTGCCGTTCCCAACAAGGGTTCGTTGTCCGAAACCGCCGCGCAGATGCTCTACGAGGCCGGCTACACCGGTCGTCGAGACCCCCGTGACCTGGTTGTCTCCGACCCGCGCAATAACGTCGAATTCTTCTACCTGCGGCCCCGTGACATCGCAACATATGTCGGTTCAGGCGCGCTCGACGTCGGAATCACCGGCCGCGACCTGCTGCTCGACTCGCACTCAACGGCATCCGAAATCGCCAGCCTCGACTTCGGTTCATCAACTTTCCGCTTCGCCGGTCCCGCCGGTCGATTCACCGAACTCTCAGACATGCAGGGCCTCCGAGTGGCAACAAGCTACCCGGGCCTTGTCGGCACCTTTCTGGCCAAGCACGACGTGAGCGTCGAACTCGTCACGCTCGACGGCGCTGTCGAGTCAGCGGTCCAGCTCGGGGTAGCGGATGCCGTCGCAGACGTCGTGTCAACCGGCTCGACCCTCAAGAAGGCCGGCCTTGAGATCTTCGGCCCCGTCATCCTCGAGTCGACGGCTGTGCTGATTAGCTCAACGAACGAGAACCCGGGCATTGCTACGCTGTTGCGCCGCCTGCAGGGTGTGCTTGTCGCCCGTCAGTACGTGCTGATGGACTACGACATCCCCAAGAGCAAGCTTGACGCCGCCTGCGAGCTGGCGCCTGGCATCGAATCTCCGACTGTCTCGTCGCTGCACGATCCTGAGTGGGTCGCTGTGCGCGTGATGATCCCGCGCATCGACATGAACATCGTGATGGACTCGCTCTACGAGCTCGGCGCCAGGGCGATCCTGGTCAGCAGCATCCACAACGCACGCCTGTAGGGCGATGGTGTCTCGAATGCAGAATCGTCGAATGGAGATGTCATCATGACGCTGGCAGTCCGAGTCATTCCCTGCCTCGACGTGGCCGCCGGCCGCGTCGTCAAGGGCGTTAATTTCCTGAACCTGCGCGATGCCGGAGATCCGGTTGAGCTGGCGAAGCTGTACTACGAGCAGGGCGCAGACGAACTGACGTTCCTCGATGTCACTGCAACTGTCGACAACAGGTCGACGACGTATGACGTGGTGCGCGCGACGGCTGAACAGGTCTTCATCCCACTCACTGTCGGTGGCGGCATCCGGAGCGTCGAAGACGTCTCACGGCTGCAGGCCAGTGGCGCAGACAAGGTCGGCGTGAACAGCGCCGCCATCGCGCGCCCCGAACTGATCGCAGAGATCGCCGACCGTTTCGGCGCGCAGGTGCTTGTGCTCTCGCTCGACGTCAAGCGCTCTGACCGGACCGAATCTGGTTTCGTGGTGACCACCCACGGTGGCCTTACAGAGACCGACCTTGATGCCCTGGCCTGGGCAGCACAGGCCATCGAGCTGGGTGCTGGCGAACTGCTCGTCAACTCGATCGATGCCGACGGCACCAAGCAGGGCTTCGACACCGAACTCATCGCGCTGATGCGGTCGATCAGCAGTGTGCCCGTGATCGCCTCTGGCGGAGCAGGCAAGGCAAGCGACTTCCCGCCTGCGATTGAAGCTGGTGCGGATGCCGTGCTCGCCGCATCGGTCTTCCACAACAGGGAGCTGACGATCGGCGACGTCAAAAACGAACTGGTCGAGGCCGGAATGGTCGTGCGCTGATGGATGCCACAGAAGCCCTCTCACGGGCAGCCTTCAATTCAGACGGCTTGCTGCCCGCGATCATCCAACAGTGGGACACCCGTGAGGTGCTCATGCTCGGCTGGATGGACGCCGAAGCGCTGCGCCGCACCCTCACAGAGGGCCGCGTCACGTTCTGGTCGCGCAGCCGCCAGGAGTACTGGCGCAAGGGCGACACGTCAGGCCATGCACAGTATGTGAAGTCAGCAGCCCTCGATTGCGACGATGACACCCTGCTTGTCGAGGTTGAACAGATCGGTGCCGCCTGCCACACAGGCACCCGCACCTGCTTCGACGGCCGGGCAATCGACGTGGTCGTTGGCACAGTAGCCAGCACAGAACCCGAGGAGTCGAACGAGTGAGCACGGGCTACGGCGTCACCGCCGGTTCAACCACCCCTGAGCAGTTCGCTGCCCTGGGGGATGGCCACCGTGTCATCCCCGTCATCAGGGAGCTCTTCGCCGACGGTGAGACGCCGGTCGGCATCTACCGCAAGCTGGCGAACGGCACGCCGGGAAGCTTCCTGCTCGAATCCGCCGAACAAGGCGGCATCTGGTCACGCTTCTCATTCGTGGGAGTCTCGTCATTCGGCGTGCTCACGCAGACCGAAGACGACGTGCGCTGGCTCGACTACGGCCTCTCGGCCGAACGCGCACTCGGTGACACCATCGAACGTGGCCCGCTCGTGGCATTGGCTCACCTCTACGAGCGGTGGCAGACACCTCGGCTTCCTGAGCACCCGCCGCTCACCGGTGGCCTTGTCGGCTTCATCGGCTGGGAGGCGATCAGGCAGATCGAACGTCTGCCGCATCAGCCACCTGCCGACTACACGGTGCCGGGCCAGGCCTTCAGCTTCGTCGCCGATCTCGTCGTCATCGACCACAAGTACGGCACAGTACAGCTGATTGCCAACGTCTTGAATGACGGTGTCGATTCGGCCGAGAAGCAGTGGGCGGATGCTCAGGTGCGCCTTGATTCCCTGCAGTCGCGACTCGCAACTCCCGCAGAGGCCTGGCTGGCCGAGGTCGACCTGTCGACGCCGGCAAACCCGACCCACCGCACAGACAAGGCTGACTTCCTCGCGTCAGTCGATGTCGCCAAACAGCGCATCGTCGATGGCGACATCTTTCAGGTCGTCATCTCGCAGCGCTTCGACCAGGAGTGCACCGCACACCCGATCGATGTCTATCGGGTGCTCCGCAGCCTGAACCCGAGCCCGTACATGTACCTTCTCAGTCTCGAGTCGCCGTCCAACGAACCGTACTGGATCGTCGGATCGTCGCCCGAAGCGCTCGTGAAGGTGCAGAACGATCGCGTGTTCACCCATCCGATCGCCGGTTCGAAGCCGCGCGGCGCGACACCCGAAGCCGACGCAGACTACGAAGCTGAGCTTCTCGGCGACGCCAAGGAGCGCGCGGAGCACCTGATGCTCGTCGACCTGTCGCGCAACGACCTTGCGAAGGTCTGCGCTGCCGGTTCGGTGGAGGTCACCGAGTTCATGCGCATCGAGCGTTTCAGCCACATTATGCACATTGTGTCGTCTGTCGAGGGAAACCTGCTGCCGGACAAGACAGCTATCGACGTCTTTACGGCCGCTTTCCCCGCCGGCACGCTCTCTGGTGCGCCGAAGCCGCGTGCGCTTGAGATCATCGATGAACTTGAACCAGCCCAGCGCGGTGTCTACGGCGGCGTCGTTGGATACTTCGGCTTCGCAGGGGACGCCGATCTTGCAATCGCCATCCGCACAGCAACCATTGCGAATGGCATCGCTCGCGTCCAGGCTGGGGGAGGCCTCGTCGCCGATTCCGATCCACTCTCGGAATACCAAGAGTCACTGAATAAGGCTGCGGCACCACTTCGTGCTGTTGCAGTCGCCAATGCAATGCGAAGGGTCAACTAGTGCAGAGCGCACGACGGATCAAACTCAGCCTGATCCTGCTCATCCTGGCCGCCAGTGTCCTGGTGCTCCTGGCGTGGACCCAGACTTGGGTGCACGTCACCATCGGTGCAGAGACCGGCGTCGAGCTCGAGCTGCAGGTCGACGGTGCAACTGCATCTCCGGCACTCACCGCCCTCGCCCTCGCCGGGTTGGCCCTGGCCGGTGCCCTCACCATCGCGGGGCCCGTCATCCGTCTGATCCTGGGCGTGCTGGAGATCCTGATCGGTGCGTCGGTGTTCATCGCCTCGTACTCGGTGATCCAGTCACCGGCAGCAGCCAGTGGCCCTGCAGTCACCGACGCCACGGGCATCGCAGGCAACCATTCAATCGAGCTCACCGTGACAGCCGCATCGGTGACCGCCTGGCCGTTCGTGGCCATAGCCGGTGGCGTCGTGATGGTGATCGCAGGACTTGCAGTGATCGTGACCTCCAGGCGCTGGCCCGGATCCACGAAGCGCTTCCAGGCCGTGTCCCTTGCTCCGGTCGATGCTGAGTCGGCCGCTGCGCTTGCAGACGCGCCGGACGCACACAGCGCGCAGGCGTCGACATCGACGACACAGGCCTCAACCCCGATGACGGCAGACGCCGCAGCAGATGCCGTCGTCGACTGGGATGAGCTGAGCAGGGGCGAAGACCCCACCGCGTCGTAAACAGGTGTATAAAAACCCCGTACGAAACCCCAGGCGGCGGCTTCTTGCCTGATGCCGTCTGCGGGAACCGCTAGACTGAAAACCAGTACTTGAATGTGTAAAGAGGAGAACAATGAGCGTCGAGTCAGTAGACCCTGGTCACGGCCATTCGCCGGCGGCATGGACCGCTGTCACGATCATGCTGGTGGCTGTCACCATCGGCACAATCGCATTCTTTTTTGACGTTCAGTGGTTGGTCTGGGCTTCGGCCGGTCTTCTCGTCATCGGCGCAATCGTCGGTTGGATCCTGGGACGTGTCGGCTACGGAGTCGACGCGACCGAGCCAAGCGGCCACTGACCCGGGTGCTTAACGAGCTTCTGGCAGGTTCGCTGGCCGACGCGGAATCGCGTCGGGCCGGGCGCTCCCTTGCCAGCGTCGAAGCAGCTGCCAGAGTGCAGCGCCCCGCACTCGATGTTCTGTCGGCCCTTGCTCCGGCAGATCGCGTGAAGATCATCGCAGAGGTCAAGCGTGCGAGCCCGTCTCGTGGCGCGCTTGCCGAGATCCGCGACCCCGCAGCGCTTGCCGCGTCATATCAGGCCGGAGGAGCCAGCGCCATCAGTGTGCTGACGGAGGGCCGTCGCTTCGGCGGCAGCCTCGACGACCTCGAGCAGGTCAGGGCGGCAGTCTCCATCCCGGTGCTCCGCAAAGACTTCATCGGCGATCCGTACCAGGTCTTCGAAGCCCGTGCAGCGGGAGCAGACCTCGTTCTGCTCATCGTCGCGGCCCTCGACCAGGCAACTCTCAGTTCTCTGCACAGCCTGATCGGTGAGCTGGGCATGACGGCGCTTGTCGAAACGCATAGCGCCGACGAGGTTAGTCGTGCGCTTGATATCGGAGCAGCCGTGGTGGGCGTCAACGCTCGCAACCTCTCGACCTTCGAGCTCGACCAGGATCTCTTCGGATCCCTGGCCGACCAGATCCCGGCCGGCGTCATCCGTATCGCTGAATCCGCAGTCAAGACGGCAGCGGATGTCGCTCACTACCGCGCTGCAGGCGCCGATGTCGTACTCGTCGGCGAGGCACTGGTTACCAGCGACCCCATCAATACCCTGGCCGAGTTTCTGTCGGTTTAGCGGTGTCTTTTTCGATCCACTAACGTTCCTGGCGGTCTAACCATGTCTCTTCGCTCGCAATCCGGTCCGTATTTCGGCGATTTCGGCGGGAGATTCGTGCCCGAGTCGCTCGTTGCAGCGCTCGATGAACTCACCATCGCCTATGCAGCGGCCAGGGAAGACCCGGCATTCGCTGCCGAGCTCTCTGAGCTGCAGCGTTCATACATCGGACGCCCGTCGCTCATCACCGAGGTGCCTCGGTTCGCCGAGCACGCCGGCGGTGCGCGCGTCATCCTGAAGCGCGAAGACCTGAACCACACCGGCTCGCACAAGATCAACAATGCAATCGGCCAGGTTCTGCTGACCAAGCGCATCGGCAAGACCCGCGTCATCGCCGAAACAGGCGCAGGCCAGCATGGTGTGGCCACCGCAACGGCCGCAGCACTATTCGGACTCGACTGCGTCATCTACATGGGCGAGGTCGACACCGAGCGCCAGGCGCTGAACGTCGCACGGATGCGTCTGCTCGGTGCAGAGGTTGTCGCTGTGAAGGCGGGCTCTCGCACGCTGAAGGACGCCATCAACGACGCCATGCGCGACTGGGTGACGAACGTCGAGAACACCAACTACATCTTCGGCACCGCCGCAGGCCCTCACCCGTTCCCTGCAATGGTGCGCGACTTCCAGACTGTCATCGGCGTCGAAGCTCGGCAGCAGGTCCTTGACCTCACCGGTCGCCTTCCCGATGCCGTCACCGCGTGTGTCGGCGGCGGATCCAACGCGATCGGCATCTTTGAGGCATTCCTCGATGACGCCGATGTCGCTCTCTACGGCTATGAAGCAGCCGGTGAAGGTATCGAGACTCCGCGGCACGCGGCCACGATCACGAAGGGTCGCCCCGGCGTCCTGCACGGTGCTCGCAGCCTCCTGCTGCAGGACGAAGACGGCCAGACCGTTGAGTCACACTCGATCTCGGCCGGTCTCGACTACCCGGGCGTTGGCCCAGAGCACTCCTGGCTCGCTGGCATCGAACGCGCCACGTACCTGCCGGTAACCGACGCCGAAGCAATGGAGGCGTTGCGTCTGCTCAGCCGCACCGAGGGAATCATCCCCGCCATCGAGTCGGCTCACGCTCTGGCCGGCACGCTCGAACTCGGCAAGAAGCTCGGCCCGGATGCCATCATCCTGGTCAGCCTCAGTGGTCGCGGTGACAAAGACATGGAAACCGCAGGTCGCTACTTCGACCTCATCGACGAAGGCGCGGAACAGTCATGAGCACCATCTCCACCGTTGAGTCAACCATCGCAGCCCGCAAGGCTGCCGGTGGCGGTGCCCTGATCGGTTACCTCCCCGTTGGCTTTCCGAGTCTGGCAGAGAGCATTGATGCGGCCGTCGCCCTGGTTGAGAACGGCGTCGACATCATCGAACTCGGCCTGCCGTACTCCGACCCCGTGATGGATGGCCCTGTCATCCAGGCTGCAACCCAGCGTGCCCTGGCCGACGGTTTCCGCCTGCGCCACGGCATTGAAGCAGTCGCAGCGATCACCGCCCAGGTTTCTGCGCCTGTGCTGGTGATGACGTACTGGAACCCCATCGTGCAGTACGGTGTCGAGCGGTTCGCCGACGACCTGGCTGCTGCGGGTGGCGCCGGCCTGATCACGCCAGACCTCATCCCTGATGAGGGCGCAGACTGGATCAGCGCGAGTGAGCGCACCGGACTTGACCGCGTCTTCCTTGCCGCACCGTCGTCGTCAGACGCCCGTCTTGCGCAGGCCGTTGAGGCAAGCCGTGGTTTCGTCTACGCGGTATCCACCATGGGAATCACCGGAGCCAGAAGCGATGTCGACTCTGCTGCTCGAATCCTGATCGAGCGACTGCGCGCGGCAGGATCAACGAGCGCTTGTGTCGGACTCGGCATCTCGACGCCCGAACAGGTGCGCGAAATCCTCGGATACGCCGATGGCGCCATCGTGGGTTCTGCACTGGTCAAGGCATTGTCTGACGGGGGAGTCGACGCCGTCGGCGCACTCGCTCGTGAACTCGCGGCTGGCACCCGCGATGTCGCACGCACTATTTAGGGTAAATTGACCGAGGTGGCTCCAGAGGGCTGCCATTTGGTGACGTCTCGTCACGACGAAAGGTAATGCACAGGTGTCAGTTCTACCGGCTTCCGTGATTCTCAGCATTCCGAGCCCCGACTGGAGCTTCTTCGACCTCGGACCGTTCCGCATTCACGCGTACGCCCTGTGCATCCTGGTCGGCATCATTGTCGCCACGATCATGACGTCGAGGCGACTGACCAAGCGTGGCGCTGAGCCCGGTGTCGTCCTTGACATCATCCTGTGGGCTGTTCCGCTCGGTATCATCGGCGCCCGGATCTACCACGTGTTCACGCACCCAGGTGACTACTTCTACGACGGTGCCGACCTGCTGAAAACCCTGTACATCTGGGAGGGCGGCAACGCCATCTTCGGTGCACTGATCGGTGGCGGCATCGGTGCCTTCATCGGCTGCCGGATGACGGGCATCCGCTTCTGGTCGTTTGCTGACGCTCTCGCTCCTGGTCTGCTGCTCGCTCAGGCCTTCGGCCGCCTCGGTAACTGGTTCAACCACGAACTGTTCGGGTTGCCGACGACGCTGCCATGGGGCCTGCAGATCGAATCCACCAACGCGGCGTTCCCCGCAGGACTGCCGGACGGCACGCTGTTCCACCCGATCTTCCTGTACGAGATCATCTGGAACCTCATCGGCGTCGCCGTCATCCTGTACCTGGACCGCAAGTTCAGCCTGCGCTGGGGCAAGGCGTTCGGCGTCTACCTCATCTGGTATGGCATTGGTCGCAGCTTCCTTGAGTCGATCCGCGTTGACCCGAGCGAGATCTTCCTGGGCATCCGTACCAACGTATGGGCGTCATTCGCGGCCATCGTGATCGGTATAGCCATCATCTGGATTCAGCAGCGCAGGCACGCCGGGGCCGAACTCAGCCCCTATGTTCCGGGACGCGAATGGGTTGCACCCGACCCTGAGGTAGAATCTGACGACGACTCGAACACGTCGGATCAGGGCGATGGAGCCGCTGCCCGTGGCGAGTCAGGTGAGTCATCGGCCACAAGCCCCCGCGACTCACGCCCCTAGGCCTGGATTTACCCTTCCCAACCTGTTCACGGTACAAGCTCTGCAAGACCGAGCACCGTGCAAATGTTCCTTCAGTGGGCCAACGTCGTCCCTCCGTGCCAATCATTCTGTGAGGACGGTCCAGTGGATTCACAATCGTCGGTTTTTGAACCAATATCAGAGCAGTATCCAGCTACACCGCTACGTTCGCCATTCGCTCGCTTCGGCAGTGCCCCGGCAAAACAGGGCATGTATGACCCGAGCAACGAGCGCGACGCGTGTGGACTTGCGATGGTTGCAACGCTCCGCGGTACCGCTGGGCACGACATCATCACCCTGGCGCTCGACGCCCTGCGTAACCTCGAGCACCGCGGTGCTGTCGGGTCCGATGCAGGAACGGGCGACGGCGCCGGAATCATCACCCAGATTCCGGATGCCTTCCTTCGGGCAGTCACTGACTTCGACCTTCCACAGGTGGGTCGCTACGCGGTAGGTAATGTGTTCCTGCCGACCGATCCCACCTCGCGCAGCGCGATCAAGCGACAGATCGCGGCAATCGCAGCGAGCGAGGGGCTTACCATCCTCGGCTGGCGCGAGGTTCCCGTGCGGCCCGCTGAGGTTGGCAATCTGGCCAGAGCGGCAATGCCGGCCATCCAGCAGCTGTTCGTGCAGAGCATCAACACCACCGAGACCGGTGCGCTCGTTTCTGGAATCCAGCTCGACCGCCAGACGTTCAGGCTGCGCAAGCGTGCAGAGCGCGAACTCGAGATCTACTTCTCGTCGCTGTCCTGCCGCACCCTGGTCTACAAGGGCATGGTCACGACGCTCCAGCTTGAGCCGTTCTACCCCGACCTCTCTGACGAACGCTTTGCGTCGACTCTGGCGCTCGTGCACTCGCGCTACTCCACCAACACCTTCCCGTCGTGGCCGTTGGCCCAGCCGTTCCGCATGATCGCGCACAACGGCGAGATCAACACCGTCCAGGGAAACCGCAACTGGATGCGCGCCCGCCAGTCCCAGCTCGAATCCGAGCTGCTTGGCGACTTGGGACCGCTGTTGCCCATCGTCACCCCTGGCGCCAGCGACTCTGCCTCATTCGATGAGGTCGTCGAACTCCTCAGCCTGTCTGGCCGGTCGCTGCCGCACGCCATCATGATGATGGTGCCCGAGGCCTGGGAGAACCAGCCAGACCTCGACCCCGATCGTCGCGCGTTCTACGAGTATCACTCGATGCTCATGGAACCGTGGGACGGCCCGGCAGCAATCGTCTTCACCGACGGTTCACTTGTCGGTGCCACCCTCGACCGCAATGGACTGCGACCTGGTCGATACGTCATCACCGATGACGGCCTCGTGGTTCTGGCCAGCGAGATCGGTGTTCTCGACATCGACCCAAGCAAGATTGTCCGTAAGGGGCGCCTCCGTCCCGGAAAGATGTTCCTGGTCGACACCAACGCCGGCCGCCTGATTGAAGACGACGAGATCAAGGCAGAGCTTGCAGCAGCTGAGCCGTTCGGTGATTGGCTCGATGAGGGCCGCATCAACCTCAAGGACCTGCCAGAGCGCGAGCACATCGTGCACCCGCCGGCATCTGTCGTGCGTCGCCAGCGCACCTTCGGTTACACCGAAGAAGAAGTGCGCGTCATCCTTGCACCAATGGCCCGTACCGGTGCGGAGCCGCTCGGCGCCATGGGCTCAGACACCCCGATCGCCGTTCTGAGCGAGCGTCCGCGCTTGCTGTTCGACTACTTCACCCAGCAGTTCGCGCAGGTCACCAACCCGCCGCTCGACTCCATCCGTGAAGCCGTCGTCACGTCACTGAAGCTGGGCCTCGGCCCTGAGCGCAACCTGCTCAGCGTCGGACCTGACCACGCGCGCCAGGTCGTCCTCGATTTCCCGGTGATCGACAACGACGAGCTGGCCAAGATCCAGCACATCGACACGCGTCCAGGCAGCAGCACGACAACCACGATCCGTGGCCTGTACCGCTTCGATGAGGGTCCTGATGCCCTGGCGAATCGTCTCACGGCGATTTGCGCAGAAGTTGACGAGGCCATCGAGGCCGGCGCGCTGTTCATCGTGCTGTCCGACCGCGACTCCAACAAAGACCTCGCACCGATTCCGTCTTTGCTGATGATCTCAGCGGTGCACCACCACCTCATTCGCACAGAGAACCGGATGAAGGTCGGCATCGTCGTCGAGGCCGGCGACGTGCGTGAGGTTCATCACGTTGCGTTGCTGATCGGCTACGGCGCGTCTGCCGTCAACCCATACCTGGCGATGGAGACCTGCGAAGATCTCGTGCGCAGCGGAATGATCACGAACGTGACGGCCGAGCAGGCAGTGCATAACGTCATCAAGGCGCTCGGCAAGGGTGTTCTGAAGATCATGTCGAAGATGGGTATCTCTACGGTGTCGTCTTACGCCGGAGCCCAGGCCTTCGAGGCAGTCGGTCTCAGCCAGGAGTTCGTCGACGCATACTTCACCGGCACGACGAGCAAGCTCGGCGGTATCGGACTCGATGTCGTTGCTGCAGAGAACCTTGATCGCCACACGCAGGCCTATCCAGCGGATGCCGCGGTGAAGGCCCATGAACGCCTGGCGACCGGCGGCGAATACCAGTGGCGTCGCGACGGCTCGCCTCACCTGTTCAACCCGGAGACGATCTTCCGCCTTCAGCACTCGACTCGTACCCGTCGCTACGACATCTTCCGTGAATACACGAAGCTCGTCGACGACCAGGCCGAGACGCTCATGACAATTCGTGGCATGTTCTCGTTCAACGCCGGTGCGCGCAAGCCCATCCCGATTGATGACGTCGAGTCTGTCGCGTCGATCGTCAAGCGTTTCTCCACTGGCGCGATGAGCTACGGCTCCATCTCGCAGGAGGCTCACGAGACACTTGCGATCGCCATGAACCGCCTGGGCGCCAAGTCGAACACCGGTGAAGGCGGAGAAGACCTCGACCGTCTGCTCGATCCTGAGCGCCGCAGCGCGATCAAGCAGGTCGCATCGGGTCGATTCGGTGTGACGAGCATGTATCTCACCCACGCCGAAGACATCCAGATCAAGCTCGCACAGGGTGCCAAGCCCGGTGAGGGCGGTCAGCTGCCGCCGACGAAGGTGTATCCGTGGGTGGCTCGCACTCGCCACGCCACCGCCGGTGTCGGATTGATTTCGCCGCCCCCGCACCACGACATCTATTCGATCGAAGACCTCAAGCAGCTCATCTTCGACCTCAAGCGCGCCAACCCGAAGGCTCGCATCCACACCAAGCTGGTCAGCCAGTCGGGTATCGGTGCTGTGGCTGCCGGTGTCGCCAAGGCCCTCTCGGACGTCATTCTGGTCTCAGGCCACGACGGCGGTACAGGAGCCAGCCCGGTCAACTCGCTCAAGCACGCCGGTACCCCGTGGGAACTCGGCCTGGCAGAGACCCAGCAGACACTGATGTTGAACGGCATGCGCGACCGGGTTGTCGTGCAGGTCGACGGCCAGCTGAAGACGGGTCGCGATGTCATCATCGGCGCCCTGCTCGGTGCCGAGGAGTTCGGTTTTGCGACAGCCCCGCTCGTCGTCGAAGGCTGCATCATGATGCGCGTCTGCCACCTCGACACCTGCCCGGTTGGCGTTGCGACCCAGAACCCTGAACTGCGCAAGCGTTTCGCCGGCAAGGCCGACTACGTCGTGAACTTCTTCGAGTTCATCGCACAGGAGGTACGCGAGTACCTGGCTGAGCTCGGCTTCGCAAGCCTGGAAGAGGCCATCGGTCACCGCGAGGTGCTCGACGTCAACCGTGCGCTCGAACACTGGAAGGCATCGGGTCTCGACCTGGCGCCAATCCTGGTCGGCCCTGACTTCTCCGATTCCGAGCCGCGTCAGTCTGCGCGTGAGCAGTCGCACGAGCTGGAGAAGCACTTCGACAATGAACTGATTCGTTTGAGCGCCAGCGTGCTTGAGCACGGTGGCCACGTCGAAATCGCGATGCCTATCCGCAATACCGAGCGCGCCGTCGGCACCATGCTTGGCCACGAGGTCACGCTGCGTCACGGTGTCAACGGTCTGCCAACGGGGTCGATCGAGGTCACCCTGTCAGGCAGCGCCGGCCAGTCATTCGGCGCGTTCCTTCCCGCCGGTATCACCCTGCGTCTCGAGGGCGACTCGAACGACTACGTCGGCAAGGGCCTTTCTGGCGGTCAGATCATCGTGCGTCCCGACAGGGGCAGCGTGTTCCCGGCGGAACGTAACGTCATCGCTGGCAACGTCATCGGCTACGGAGCCACCCAGGGCAGCATGTTCATCCGCGGCATAGTGGGGGAGCGCTTCCTGGTTCGTAACTCCGGGGCGACGGCCGTCGTTGAAGGTGTCGGCGACCACGCACTCGAGTACATGACAGGTGGCCTCGCAGTCATCCTCGGCACGACTGGTCGTAACCTCGGAGCCGGCATGTCCGGTGGCACCGCATACGTGCTCGGCCTCCGGACCGAAGCCGTCAACAGTGACTCGCTGAACTCGGGCGAGCTCGAACTGCACCCGCTTGAAAGTGCCGACCGCGAGATTGTTCGCGATCTGCTTGAGCAGCACGTCGCTCACACCGACTCTGCCCTTGCCACGCGCTTGCTCGCTGATTTTGAAACCACGTGTGCAACATTCGTGAAGGTATTGCCGCGTGACTACGCCGCAGTACTCGCCACGAGGAAGAACGCTGTCGATGAGGGGCTCGACCCCGACGGCGATGTTGTCTGGAACCGCATCCTGGAGGTAACCAATGGCTGATCCGAAGGGATTCCTGAAGACCACTGACCGCGAACTTCCGGCCCGTCGGCCGGTGTCTGTGCGATTGATGGACTGGAAAGAGGTCTACGAGGCCGGTGATTCAGCCGTTCTCAAGCGCCAGGCCGGCCGCTGCATGGACTGTGGCGTTCCGTTCTGCCACCAGGGCTGCCCGCTCGGCAACCTGATCCCGGAGTGGAACGACCTCACCTGGCGCGGAGAAGGGCACGCGGCCATCGAACGGCTGCACGCCACGAACAACTTCCCCGAATTCACCGGTCGGCTCTGCCCTGCACCCTGCGAGTCATCCTGCGTACTCGGCATCAACCAGCCTGCTGTCACGATCAAGCAGGTCGAGGTGTCGATCATCGACCAGGCATTCGCCAACGGATGGGTACAGCCCCAGCCGCCTGGACGCATCACAGGTAAGACTGTCGCCGTCGTCGGCTCAGGTCCTGCGGGCCTTGCTGCCGCCCAGCAGCTGACGCGCGCCGGCCACACCGTTGCCGTGTTCGAGCGTGACGACCGCATTGGCGGCCTGCTGCGCTACGGCATCCCTGACTTCAAGATGGAGAAGAAGCACCTGGAAGCGCGCCTCGCTCAGATGACGGCAGAGGGCACCCGCTTCAGGGCCGGCGTCAACATCGGCGTCGACATCACCTGGGACGACCTGCGCACCCGCTACGACGCAGTCGTGGTCGCCACGGGAGCCATGGTTCCGCGTGACATCCCGATCCCCGGCCGCGATCTTCCCGGCGTGCACTTCGCCATGGAGTACCTCGTCCAGCAGAACAAGGTTGGCGCAGGGGACACTGTCTCGTCACAGATCACTGCAGAGGGCAAGCACGTCGTCGTCCTTGGCGGTGGTGATACCGGAGCAGACTGCATCGGAACCGCGCACCGTCAGATGGCGGCATCCGTCACCAACCTCGCGATTGGCAAGCAGCCAGGTACCACGCGTCCGGACCACCAGCCGTGGCCGATGGCGCCAACCCTGTTCGAGGTGTCTAGCGCCCACGAAGAGGGTGGCACCCGCGAATATCTGGCGTCGACAGTTGAATTCCTGGCGAATGAGGTCGGAGAAGTACGCGCGATCCGCGTCGCCGAGACCGAATTTGTGAATGGAAGGCGGGTACCGAAGGCCGGTTCAGAACGCGAGATTCCGGCCGATCTGGTGCTGCTCGCACTCGGTTTCACCGGCCCTGAGAGTGATGAACTCTCAGAGCAGCTTCAGCTTCCGTTCGACGACAGGGGTAATGTCGAACGTGATGGTGATTACCAGACGAGCCGTGAAGGTATCTTCGTTGCAGGAGATGCCGGTCGCGGACAGTCGCTCATTGTGTGGGCAATCGCCGAAGGTCGCGCTGCAGCTGCAGCCGTCGACCGCTTCCTCGAAGGTGAGACTGAGCTTCCTTCCCCCGTCAAGCCCACCGATCGGGCATTCGCCCTTTCCTAAAATTTTCACGTCCCGAAGCACAAAGCGCAGCACTGCGCGGAAACCGGAGATTTACCAGAATGAGACGCGCTAAAATCGTTGCCACCCTTGGGCCGGCAGCGTCAAGCTATGAACAGATCAGGGCACTGATCGATGCAGGCGTCGACGTTTGCCGTATGAACCTGAGCCACGGCAGCTACGACGTGCACGAGGGCGTCTACGCCAACGTGCGCAAGGCCGCAAACGACTCCGGCCGCGCAATCGCCGTGATGGTCGACCTGCAGGGCCCGAAGATCCGTCTGGGCAAGTTCGAGGGCGGCCCGTACGAGCTCGCCGTCGGCGACATCTTCAAGATCACCACCGAGGACATCCTCGGCAACAAGGACATCTGCGGCACCACGTTCAAGGGCCTGCCCCAGGACGTCAAGGCAGGCGACTTCCTGCTGATCGACGACGGCAAGGTCAAGGTCGAGGTTGTTGAAGCTGACGACACCGTCGTGACCACCAAGGTGATCGTTGCTGGCACCGTCTCCAACAACAAGGGCATCAACCTGCCCGGCGTTGCCGTGAACGTTCCTGCACTGTCTGAGAAGGACGAAGCAGACCTGCGTTGGGGCCTTCGCCTCGGCACCGACCTGATCGCACTCTCGTTCGTGCGTGACGCAGCCGACATCGACCGCGTTCACGAGATCATGGCCGAAGAGGGACGCCGCGTTCCCGTCATCGCCAAGATCGAGAAGCCGCAGGCTGTCGACAACCTCGAAGAGATCATCGACGCGTTCGACGCGATCATGGTCGCCCGTGGTGACCTCGGTGTCGAGCTTCCGCTCGAAGCCGTGCCGATCGTGCAGAAGCGCGCAGTGGAGATCGCGCGCCGCATGGCGAAGCCGGTCATCGTTGCGACGCAGATGCTCGAATCCATGATCCACAGCCCGGTTCCGACGCGCGCAGAGACCTCTGACGTCGCGAACGCTGTGCTTGATGGCGCGGATGCCGTGATGCTGAGTGGCGAGACCAGCGTCGGCGAGTACCCGGTTGTCACGGTGCAGACCATGGCTCGCATTGTCGAGTCGACCGAGGTCCACGGCCTCGACCGCATTCTGCCGTTGACGGTCAAGCCGCGCACGCAGGGCGGCGCGATCACCCTCGCCGCTACCGAGGTCGCCAACTTCGTTAACGCGAAGTACATCTGCATCTTCACCGAGTCCGGTGACTCTGCTCGTCGAATGTCTCGCATCCGCACGCAGATTCCAATGCTGGCCTTCACTCCCGAGCCGGGCATCCGTCGTCGTCTCGCACTCAGCTGGGGCGTGCAGACGTACCTGGTCGACCGCGTGACGCACACCGACGCCATGTTTGGCCAGGTCGACGACATCCTGCTCGGTCAGGGGCTCGCCGAAATGGGCGACAAGGTCGTTGTGATCTCCGGTTCCCCTCCCGGAATTGTTGGCTCGACGAACGACATCCGCGTGTACAGCGTCGGTGACGCGCACAACGGTGTTGCTCCGGCATACGCCAAGGACTAAGAACCTCGTATATGCAGTGCCCCGCGACCCTGTGGTCGTGGGGCGCTGTGCGTTAACCCGGGATGTCGACTAGACATCCTTGGGGGAGCGGCGCCTGATGCCGCGCATCAGCGGGGTGTCCAGCTCGTTGATGCGCCTGTTCGAGCGTTCCTTGCGTCCCTCCCCGTTCTTTGTGACGTGCCTGAAGTAGTAGAGCACCCCGCCGAGCGCGGTAAGCACGATCGTCACGACAACGGGCCACAAGCCGAGAGACGGCAACTGTGCTGCGGTAACGATGGCTCCGATAATCGGGATCGTGGGTCCGAGCGGCAGGCGTGGGCCCTCACCAGGCCATCCCTTGATGGCGAGTACTGCAGCCGCAATGTTCACGACAACCATTGCGATGGCAGCAGCGGCGCTTGCGACCGAGACGATGAAATTGATCTCGGCGAAGAGCACGAGCAGGATCGTGACGATTCCGAGGAAGATCACGCTGCCATACGGATGCCCTTTGCGCAGCGAACGGCCGAACACCGGCGGGATGTCGCCGCGCGCGACGAGTCGGATCACGATCTCGCTGGATCCCAGCAGGTTCGCATTCGCGCCGGACAGGGTCGAGAGGCAGGCGGCGAAAGCAATGAGGATTCCACCCACCGGCCCGATCAGGGCGTCGGCGGCTTGTGCGACACCGACAGACTTGAAATCGGTAACTCCGCTGGCCAGCATGGCCAGGATTACCCCGATGTAGATGACGGTGGAAATGAGCAGTGTGAGAAGCATCGCCCGCGGAACAGTGCGCTTCGGATTATGGATGGAGCCTGCCATGTTGGCGATGACGTTGAATCCCGTGTACGCGGTGAAGACGAGTGCCGCGGCACCGAAGACGCCGGCGACACCCTCCGGCGCATCCCTTTCGAATACGGGAGCCCGCAGGGCGAGTATGCCCCACACCGCGAACACAGCGAGGATGACGAGCTTCAGTCCGACGATCCCGGTCTCGGCCTTGGCCACGGTATCGGTCTGCCCGAGATTCAGTGCGACGATGGCCACGGCCGCAATGCAGCCGAGCAACAGCGGTGAGATCCCGTGCAAGAAGTAGCCCTCGAGATAGTCACCGAACGACACCAGCAGGAACGCGATGATCGTGGCACCGTTCAAGTAGAAACCCCACATGGTGATGAAGCGCCAGAACGGGCTGAGGATGGTTCCGATCGGGCCGTAGCCAGACTCGTCGGGTTTGGCCCTGGCCGACACCACGACGAAGGAGAGCGCGCAGAGGAACATCACAGCCCCAGCGATGAGATAGCTGGCGATCGCCCAGGGGCCCGCCATGTTCAGGGCCGTTCCTGAGAGGGTGAAGACTCCGCCGCCAACGACGGTACCGACCCCGAACGCCAGCGCAGGCACCAGGCCGATAACGTGACCACTCTGTTGTTCTGATTCAGACATCCGCAAAGACCCCCTTCAGCGCCGACCCCCGGTATCACGCCCGCGCTCTGCTGACGACGATAATCGCGTTTCGTCAAACGAGGCGATCCTTTTCGAAGTGCTACAGGCCCGACTACGCTGGCGCCGTGCCTGCAGTTGTGGGACCGCCCGCTAAACCTGATGACGACACCCGTGATCGGCCCGCCAGGCATGCCAATTGGCTTGAACTTTTCTTCGACCTTGTGATGGTTGTCTTCGTTGGTCAGCTGGCGTTGGGTCTGCATGGTGCGCCGACACTGGCGGCCTTTCTCACATTTGGCGTGCTGTTCTTTCCCGCGTGGTGGGCATGGGTGAACGTCACCCTCACGCTGAACCTGTTCGGTGAGCGCGTGACAGGCAAGATCTGGCTGATGATGAGCGTCGTGATGCTTGCTGTCGGCATGATGGCCGCAGCGATAGTCGACGGACTGAGCGAACGGGCCTGGGCATACGCTCTCGGAAATGCGGTGATCCGCGTTGTGCTGTTCTTCATGTGGTGGCTGCAGGGCAGGCGTAATGGCGTCGCCTGGTACAGGCCCGTCGTCTACAGCGGTGTGACAGCCGTGCTGTGGGCGGCATCGGCTTTCGCACCTCACGCCGCACAGCTTGTGCTCTGGGGCATCGCGATTGCCATCGAGGTGGTGCTCCTCGCGTTCCTCGGTCGCGACTCCGGCTGGCTGCGCCGGGCATTGAATATCGATCACCTCGGCGAACGGGTTGGGCTCTTCGTCGTCATCGTTTTCGGTGAGTCTGTGTTGTCAGTCATCGAGCAGCTCAGTGAGCACTGGACAGCGGAATCCGGCCTCGCCGCCCTCATGTCGTTCCTTGATCACGCTGCTCGCCTGGGCGTTCTTCAGTTACGGAACGCCGTCGGCCGAGAAGGGCTGGCGTCGACTGCACGCCGCGGGAGATATCGGGGGACTTCGCGACACGGTGATGTACCTGCCGTTCGTGCTGGTAACGGCAGTCGTACTGATCGCTGCCGGTCTTGGCACAGCGGTCGCCGAGCCGGCGGATCCGTTGCCGACGGGAGCCACGGTGGCGATCACCGGTGGACTCTCGCTCTTCTACTTCACGAATGCGCTGGAGATGCTGCGCTATCGGGAGCCCGTGCGTAACGTGCTGCCCTGGGCGGTTGTCGGCGTTGTGCTTCCGTTCGTGCTGCTTGCCTTCTCAGCAGCACTGGATGCCGTCTACCTGGTACTGGGGGCAGCGGCCTTCGTCGGGATCATGGTCGCGATTGCAGAGCTGAACAGGCGTCGGCAGCGAGCTGCCTCAGTGACCGTGTCAGGCGAAGTCCAGGCCTGAGGCCGCCGCCAGACCGGTGTTCTGCGTCGGCGTGCCATCGGTTGACGGAACTGCAAGTTGGATGACGACGACAAGCAGCATCAGCGCGAGCAGCACCGCGATGGTGATGAGGATGAAACGAAGCTGGGGGTTGTCTTTCATCGCGTGTCTCCAGGCTGGCGGTTGTCGGGCGGGAAATGCCCCTGTGTTCGAGCGTACAGCTGCGCCGCTGTCGGCTAATCCAGCCTACGGTGCTGGGGCCACTGACACGCGTGGTCGGCGGGCGTACTGTCGATTCGGAGGGGGAATCCACATGAGCACTGCAGAAACTTACATCGCCACTGCCGAGTCTGAGCAGATCGAAGAGGTCGACCTGCTCGTCGTCGGCGGCGGAAAAGCAGGCAAGACCCTGGCGATGGAGGTCGCGAGAAGCGGTCAGTCTGTCGTCATGGTCGAGCGTGGCATGATCGGGGGCACCTGCATCAACGTGGCCTGTATCCCGACGAAGACGCTCATCAATAGTGGGCGCGTTCTGCAGACTGTCCGCAGGGCGGCAGAGTTCGGCGTAGCCGACGTCATCACTCCACAGATGGATCTCGAGCTGTTGCGCCGACGCAAAGAAGACGTCGTATCCACCATGGTGAAGGGACAGCTTGCCTCGTTCGTTGGCTCAGGCATGGATTTCATCCTCGGTGAGGCCAGTTTCATCGCGCCCCGCACCGTGCGGATCGCCCTGAACGACGGAGAGACCCGTATCGTGCGGGGAGCGGATGTGGTGCTGAATCTCGGCACAGAACCCCTCCTGCCCATGATTCCCGGTCTGGCCGACGCTGACGTCCTGACCAGCAACGATCTGGTCAGGCTCGACGAACTGCCGGCCAGCCTGCTGATCCTGGGTGGTGGCTACATCGGTTGCGAGTTTGCCGACCTGCTGAACACGATCGGGGTAGCGGTGACACTCATCCAGGGTCCTGATCAGCTGCTGCCTCAGGAAGACGCTGGGGTCGCTGAGGCGATCGAGGCCCGGTTCATCGCCGCTGGCATCCACCTGCGGCTGGGAGACCGGGCAGTGGGCGTTGTCAGAAACGCGAATGGAACAGTTACCGTCAGTCTCGACTCCGGCGACACCGTCGACGCTGATGAGCTTCTGGTCGCCGTCGGCAGGCAGCCCGTCACGGTAGGCATCGGCCTGGACATCGCCGGTGTGCAGACCGATAAGCGCGGCTACATCATCGTCGACGAATATCTGCGCACCACCGCCAACCGGGTCTGGGCTGCCGGTGACGTCGCCGGAACCCCGCAGTTCACACACGCCTCATATGACGATTACCGCATTCTGGCGCACAACCTTGAGGTTGCCGAAGGGGGCGGGATTCTGCGCAGCACGGTCGGCCGGTTGATCCCATACTGCGTGTTCATGACACCGGAGCTCGGCCGAGTCGGCCTGACCGAACGCGACGCCCTCGCCGCCGGTTACGACGTGCGCATGGCGCGGATGCCGGTGAGCGCCATTCCCAGGGCCAGAACTGTCGGTCATCTTGAGGGCCAGTGGAGTGCTGTCATCGACCGTGAGACGAACCTCATCCTGGGCGCCTCCCTGCTCAGCACGGAGGCCAGCGAGGTGATAGCCGTTGTGCAGGTGGCGATGCTGGCCGGCATGCAGTTCACCCAGGTGCGGGATGCGGTGCTCACCCACCCGACAATGGCCGAGGGGCTGACCCTGCTGTTTTCCGGCGCATTCCTTGAAGACTGAGCGCTGAAGTGAGCGCTCCGATCGTCAGTGCTGCGCGCTGGCGGTCAGCGTCGGTCCCGGCTGTCGCGGTACGGGCCCCAGATGATCACGCCGACGATCGGCACGAGGAGGAACCAGAGCCACGACCATGCCCAGCCCCAGATCCCGGCGAACATAAAGAAGAGAATGAGCGAGATGAACGGGGTGAGGCCCATGATGGTTGCGCCCAGCGCGCCACCGAGGGGTCCGCGACCCGGCCCGGGGGCATTCTCGTCCCAGGCCGCTGACGGGCCGTCATTGGCCCCGGATGCGTCGTCCGTGACCCGTGCGCTCGTTGGCTGCGAATAGGTCGCGTGCGGAACAGCAGAGGGAGCGTCGCTTCCGGGCAGGTCTCGAAACAGCGGCGCGAGGTCTGACCTGGTTACTGCGCGTCTGGCTGCGTCGACCCGTTGATCGTACTCATCACGCGTCAGTCGGCCAGCGAGCTGCGCTGCCGCGAGTTCATGCACTGCATCCTCGCGCTCGGCGTTGCTCAGCCGGAGGGAGGATCGGGTCGGATCCGTGTAGTCAGTCATGATGATCCCGTCAAGAACTCAAGTCACATGATTAACACTGCACCCGATCGCCTGTAACTGGAACGCTCATATTCCCAACGCCACCGACGATCAACAACATGCACAGGTGTTCAGGGCGCGAAAACAGGTTCGGAAAAACGTGCACGCCGGCCAGCGCAGAAAATAAAAAAGTCTGGCTCCCCGCCCAAATAAGGGGGGAACCAGACTCTTTCGGTGACTTGTACCGGTGGTGGGACTCGAACCCACACGTCCTCTCGAACAAAGCATTTTGAGTGCTCCGCGTCTGCCATTCCGCCACACCGGCTCACAACACCTCGACCAGAATACCGTAGGCTTTTGGGTGTGACCGACCAAGACACTACCTCAACACCTCCTCGCCGCGTTGTCGTCGCCGAGGATGAATCCCTTATTCGCCTCGATATCGTCGAAATTCTCCGTGATAACGGGTTCGAAGTTGTCGGCGAAGCCGGCGATGGCGAAACCGCCGTTGCCCTCGCAACCGAACTGCGCCCCGACCTCGTCATCATGGATGTCAAGATGCCGCTGCTTGATGGCATCAGCGCCGCTGAGCGCCTGACGAAGGCCCACATCGCGCCCGTCGTGCTGCTGACGGCCTTCAGCCAGAAAGAGCTCGTTGAGCGTGCAAGCGAAGCAGGCGCACTGGCCTACGTCGTCAAGCCGTTCACCCCGAACGACCTGCTGCCGGCCATCGAGATCGCTCTCTCCCGCTACAGCCAGATCATCACGCTCGAAGCCGAAGTTGCCGACCTCGTCGAGCGCTTCGAAACCCGCAAGCTCGTCGACCGCGCCAAGGGCCTGCTCAACGAGAAGATGGGCCTGACTGAGCCCGAAGCATTCCGTTGGATCCAGAAGGCATCAATGGACCGCCGTCTGACGATGCACGATGTCGCCCAGGCGATCATCGAGCAGCTCTCAGCCAAGAAGTAACAACGTAATTCGGCAACGGCAACCGGCGTGGTGAGTCAAGCGGTACTCGCAGAGTTCGAAGAATTCAACGCCCGGTTGCTTGCCTCAGCGGCATCCCACCCTCACGTGCTCGGTCTGGTGTGGGTGGGATCGACCGCTGATCGCAGCAGGGTCGACGAGTGGTCCGATCACGATTTCTTCCTGATCACCGCAGACGGCTTCCAGGATGCCTTTCGCACCAACCTGAATTGGCTGCCTGACCACGACGACATCCGCATCTCGGTCAAAGATTCGGTGCACGGCATGAAGGTCGTGTACGACAGCGGATTGGTCCTCGAGTTCGCCGTCGCGTCGCCCGATGAACTGTCGACGTTCTCTGGCAACGTTTACGAGGTCGTGCTCGATCGCGAACGAATAGCAGAACGGATGGCGACCGATGTCGCTCCGCTGCCTCGCATCTCGGCCCCTGTTGATCCACTGAGCGAATTCAGGCTGTTCCTGGTGAACGTGCTGCTCGCGTCGGGACGTGCACGCCGAGGTGAACTGCTGACCGCCGGGCAGGGACTTCGCACTCATGCGGTGCGTCACCTGCTGAACGCTGTGCGTGTCGTGCTCGAGGGCGACAGGCCTGAACGGCTTGACAGCCTCGACTCGTGGCGTCGCTTCGAGACGGTGTATCCAGAAGCCGGTCGCATCATCAACGATGCGCTGTCGCTCCCGGTCGAGAACTGTGGGCGCGCCCTGCTCGACAGCGCGCGGATCCTGCTGGCCGAAGAGTGGACCGATTATCCGGTCGACGAGGTGGCTGTTGTCCGTCGCCGCCTCGGATTCTGATCCTCGGTCGACGCCGCACAACAGCCACTCGATGCCTGCAGGGTCAGGCGCCTGATACCTGCGGCCGCAGTTCCTTGACCAGGTTCGTGATGCGAATGGTGGAGCAGCGCCGCCCCTGATCATCGGTGACCGCGATCTCGTGCGTCGTCAGTGTGCGCCCCAGGTGGATCGGCGTGCAGACGCCCGTCACATAACCGGATGTCGCAGACCGGGTGTGCGTGGCATTGATCTCAATGCCGACGGCCAGCCTTCCCTCGCCGGCGAAGAGGTTCGCCGCCATTGAACCCAGCGACTCGCCGAGCACGACATACGCTCCGCCATGCAGCAGCATTGCCGGCTGTGTGTTTCCTTCTACGGGCATTCTGGCAACCGCGCGCTCAACGGAGAACTCGAGAAACTCGATTCCCATCTTCTCGGCCAGAGCGCCGATACCACGCTGTTTGACCCACGTGAGAGCATCCTGAGTTTTGTCGATCATTGTCACCTTTGAATTGTCGTAAAGGGGTGCTGACTCAGGCCCGGCACCAGAACCGGGTGTCACCGGTCGCTTGTAGGCTGGGTCTGTGTCGGAATCCAAAAAGCCTACCCTGATGATCATCGACGGCCACTCGCTGGCTTTTCGGGCGTTTTACGCCCTCCCAGTCGCAAGTTTCCAAACCCGGGACGGCCAGCACACCAATGCCATTCACGGGTTCTTGTCCATGCTGCTGCTCCTGCTGCGCAACGAGAATCCCACTCACTTAGCCGTAGCGTTCGACATCTCCCGGTACTCGTTCCGTACCAGGGAATACCCGGAGTACAAGGGCACCCGTGGCGAAACGCCGTCTGAATTCATCGGCCAGATCCCGCTGCTGCAAGAAGCGTTGGCTGCGATGAACATCACTACGATCACCAAAGAAGACTACGAAGCCGACGACATCCTTGCGACGATGTCGGTCCGCGGTGTCGCTGAGGGCTACGACGTTCTCGTCGTGTCAGGCGACCGCGATTCAATCCAGCTGGTCAACGAGAACGTCACGCTGCTCTACCCATCGAGCCAGGGCGTCTCTGCGCTCACTCGCTACGACCCGGCCAGGGTGCGCGAGCGCTACGGCATCGATCCTGCCCAGTACCCAGACGTCGCTGCACTCGTCGGTGAGACCAGCGACAATCTCATCGGCATTTCCAAGGTTGGCGAGAAGACCGCCGTCAAGTGGCTCGGCCTCTACGGCAGCCTCGACGGCATCCTTGAGCATGCAGACGAGATCAAGGGCGTCGTCGGCAACAATCTGCGCGAGCAGAAAGAGAACGCGATCCGCAACCGCCGCCTCAACCGTCTGGTGACCGATGTCGAACTGCCCGTCGAGATCAGCGACCTCGAACGCGCGCCGATCAACGACCAGGCTGTGCGTGAGATCTTCTCCAGGCTCGAGTTCAAGAGCCTGCTCGATCGCGTCCTGAAGCTCGAAGGTGGCGACGCCACCGCCGGCGCTGCCACGATCGTCGTTGAAGAGAAGCCTGCTGCGCCGCAGGCGCCTGCTGCCCAAGACCTGCTCGATGAAGAACTCGAAGCCTGGATCAAGCGCGCGGTCGCTGCGAACCCGGTTGGACTCGGCCTCACCGTCGAGGTGCTGGACGGCACCGTCATTGGCTTCGGCCTGGCCAGCGCTACCGAAACGATCAACCTGCCGTGGCAGCCAGGTCGCACCGACTACGCCCCGTTCGAGGCCTGGCTGGCGAGCGATTCGCCCAAGATCATGCACGGCGCGAAGTTCCAGCTCAAGGCAGTGCGTCAGAGCGGCCTGCCCTTCGACGGCCTGTTCTCCGACACACTGGTTGCCGGCTGGCTGCTCCGTCCGGGTGGGCCAGACAAGACACTGGCCGACCTCGTCACCCGCTACCTCGGCGAAACCCTGCCTGTTCACGATGCCAACCAGCTGGTGCCAGACGAAACCACGGTTGCCGGCGTGCCGATGCAGGCCTGGTACACCCTGCGCGTTGCCGCTGCCGTCGACGAACTTTTCGATGACGGTTCCCGCCACGTGCTGCTCGACATCGAAATGCCGACGCTGCTCGCGCTCGTCGACATGGAGCTTGCCGGTGTCGCCGTCTCGCATGCTGAACTGTCGGAGCTCTCGACACAGCTGGGGGAGCGGTCAGCCGCTCTCGCGGCCAGTGCATACGCCGAGATCGGCCGTGAGGTGAACCTGGGGTCGCCCAAGCAGCTGCAAGAAGTGCTTTTCGACCAGCTCGGCATGCCCAAGACCAGAGCGAACAAGACGGGCTTCTCGACGGATGCCGGCGCCTTGGCCGACCTGCAGGCCAGCAACCCGCATCCGTTCCTCGACCTGTTGCTGCAGCACCGCGATGCCACGAAGCTCAGGCAGATCGTCGAGACACTCGACAAGGCGATCGACTCCACCGGTCGAATCCACACGAACTACGTGCAGATCGGCACAGCAACGGGCCGCATCTCATCAACAGACCCGAACCTGCAGAACATCCCCGTGCGCACAGAAGAGGGCCGTCGCATCCGCGCTGCCTTCCACGCCGGCGAGGGCACCGAATCGCTGCTGACTGCCGACTACTCGCAGATCGAGATGCGCATCATGGCGCACCTGTCTGAAGACGCCGGCCTCATCGAAGCGTTCAACGCGGGCGAAGACCTGCACCGCTTTGTGGGGTCCCGCATCTTCGGTGTGCCGCCAGAAGATGTCACCCCGGTCATGCGTGGCAAGGTCAAGGCCATGTCGTACGGCCTGGCCTATGGTCTGAGTGCGTTCGGCCTGTCGAAACAGCTGCGTATTCCCACGGCAGAGGCCAAGCAGCTGATGACCGACTACTTCGCTCGTTTCGGCGCGGTGCGCGACTACCTGCGCAACGTCGTCGAGCAGGCCAAGGTCGATGGCTACACCGAGACCATTTTCGGCAGGCGTCGTCCGTTCCCCGAGCTGCACAGCACCAACCGCGTGCTGCGCGACAATGCTGAGCGTGCCGCGCTGAATGCTCCTATCCAGGGTTCGGCCGCCGACATCATGAAGATCGCGATGAACCGCATCGCGAGCGACATCAGTGAGAAAGACCTGCAGTCGCGCATGCTCCTTCAGGTACATGACGAATTGATCTTCGAGGTCGCTCCCGGCGAGTGGGACGTCCTGCGCGATGTCGTCACGCATCGGATGTCGACCGCAGCCGAGCTGCTGGTACCGCTCGACGTGCAGGTGGGTCGCGGCCGCAACTGGGACGAAGCAGCCCACTAGTAGAGCGCTCAGCCGAGCCGGTCGTGATTCACTCACGACCGGCTCGGCTGCATAACGGGCCAGGAAGTGTGCGCTGCCATAAGCTCGGAGCATGACGAACGGTATTCAGCGCACTCCCAGTCCCATCGACCAGATCGCCGAAGACTGGGTCGATACCCTGGTCGATCTCGACCCCACAATCGGCACATACATTGGCCGGACCGAGGGTGACGGCCGCTACGGCGACTACTCACCGGCTGGCCACCAGCGTTATGTCGACGCCGCCAAAGCCACGATCGCCGCTCTGGATGCCGCATCCCCGGTCGATTCGGTCGACGAGGTCACCCAGACCGACCTGCGCAGCTCGCTCGCTCTCGATCTGGAGAGTTCCGACGCACAGCTCCAGCTCCGTGACCTCAACGTCATCGCCTCGCCAGTGCAGGAGATCCGCGAAGCGCTTGACCTGATGCCGACCGCACAGGTCGGCGACTGGGAGAACATTGCATCGAGACTCTCCAACGTTCCCGACGCGCTTGATGGCTATGTCGAGACGTTGCGCCTCGGTATCGCTCGTGGAGTGACGCCGGCCAGGCGACAGGTCATCGAGGTCATCGGCCAGGTGCGCCGCCAGGCTGCAGCCGATGGCTTCTTCGCCGACTTCGCCGCGAACGCCCGCCTCGCCGACGGAGAGCTTCCCGCTTCACTTGCTCGCGAGGTGACCGAGGGGGCCAGTCGCTCTGCCGAGGCCTATGGCGCCCTGGCCGACTTCTTCGAGCACGAACTCGCACCGGTGGCGACGGAACGAGACGCCGTTGGCCGCGACATCTACGAACTGCAGTCCCAGCGATTCCTCGGCGCGAAGATAGACCTCGACGAGACCTACGAATGGGGTGTTGAAGAGCTCGCCCGGATGGTCGCCGAGCAGGAGAGCATCGCCAATCAGATCAAGCCGGGTGCCAGCGTGCTCGAAGCGATCGCCTTTCTCGACACCGATGAGAGCCGCAAGCTGCACGGCACAGATGCGCTGCAGAAGTGGATGCAGGAGACGAGCGACAAGGCTGTGGCTGAACTCGCCGGCACCCAGTTCGACATTCCCGATGAGATCAAGACGATCGAGTGCATGATCGCGCCCACCCAGGAGGGTGGCATCTACTACACGGGCCCGACAGATGACTTCTCCCGCCCCGGACGCATGTGGTGGTCAGTTCCCGTCGGTGTCACCGAGTTCGACACCTGGCGCGAGCTCACCACCGTGTATCACGAGGGCGTTCCCGGTCACCACCTGCAGATCGGCCAGGCCGTTTACAACCGGGCCAAGCTCAACACCTGGCGCCGGCAGCTGGCCGGCACCTCTGGCCACGCCGAGGGTTGGGCGCTGTACGCCGAACGCTTGATGGAACAGCTCGGCTACCTCGACGACCCGGCGGACCGCCTGGGCATGCTCGACGGCCAGCGGATGCGCGCAGCGCGCGTCGTGCTCGACATCGGCGTGCACCTCGAGAAGCAGCGCCCTGACGGCAAGGGCCCCTGGACTGCTGAGTATGCGTTCGAGTTCCTCGGCCAGAATGTCAATATGAACGATGGCTTCGTGAACTTCGAAGTGAACCGTTACCTCGGCTGGCCGGGCCAGGCCCCGTCGTACAAGGTCGGTCAGCGCATCTGGGAACAGCTGCGCGATACCTACCAGCAGCGCGAGGGTGCTGCGTTCGACATCAAGGAGTTCCACCGAAAGGCTCTCGACCTCGGTGGCGTTGGTCTCGACACCCTGACCGCTGCACTGCTGAAGTAGGCGGCAGGGGATGCCGGAGCACAGATCGCCCTATGAAGCCGTGTTCTCCGGCATCCCCGAGTCGCTTCATCCGAAGCTCCGCACCTACTTCTCGGCGATTCCGATCGGGCACCACGGCTTCGGCGAGGGCCGATTCAACACGGTCGGCACGCCACGACGCTGGCTCTGGCCCGTCATCTGGCTGGTGGGCAGGCCTGACATCCTTTTCCCCGTGTGGCAACGGGATGTGCCATTCACAGTGATCAATCGCCCGGTGGTCGGGAGGTGGCCGGCCATCGGCGCCTCGCGGGTCTTCGAGCTGGCAGGAGGGCGTCGCATCATGACGGATGCAATCAGCGCCTGTCCAGACGGACTCGTCGACTACCTCGGTGCCCGTCGGCGGATGAGAGCTCACCTTGCTGCCAGTGTGCGGGGCGGGGCCCTGAATCTGGCATCCACCGGTGTCGCCCTGCGCCTTGGCCGCCGGTGGCTCGGTATTCCGCGCTGGCTGGCACCCACTGTCACGCTGACCGAACGTTTCAGTGACGAAGACTGTCGCCAGCATGTCGAAGTGGTCCTGGCCATGCCTCTCATCGGTACGGTGTACGAATACGCGGGTTCATTCACCTATGAGATCCGCTCGGGGGAAGGCACAGCATGACGACTCACAACACCGGTGGCCACGCGGAACCGGCAGGGGGAGGCGCGCCCTCGCGCCGGGTTGTGCTCGCAGGCGGCTCCGGCTTCATCGGGTCGTACCTGCGCGATGCGTTCCTGGCTGAGGGAGCCACTGTCGTGCAGATCGGCCGTAACGGTCCTGATGCTCACTGGGGTGACTCGGATGCCATCCGCGCGGCACTCGACGGCGCCGATCTGCTCATCAACATGGCGGGCAAGAGCGTCAACTGTCGCTACAACGAACGCAACCGCGCCGAGATCATGCGTTCACGCGTTGATACGACGACAGCACTGCGTGAGGCGATCCTGGCTTGTGACGTGCCGCCACGTCTCTGGCTCAACTCATCCACCGCCACGATTTATCGGCACGCCGAAGATCGGCCGATGACCGAGGCGACCGGCGAGATCGGTCGGGGCTTCTCGGTAGGCATCGCCACGGCCTGGGAAGACGCGTTCTTCGCGGGGGACTTGCCCCAGACCCGTCGTGTCGCGCTTCGCATGGCTATCGTGCTTGGAGACGGCAGCGCTCTGCTGCCCCTCATTCGGCTCGCCAAGGCGGGACTCGGTGGTCCGCAGCTTGACGGCCAGTGGATCGCGACGTCCGAACGCAGGGCGGCAGGGACCTTCCACGAACTGCGGGCCCGGGGCGGTACCCAGAAGTTCAGTTGGGTGCACATCAGCGATGTGCTGGGAATCATCCGGTTCATTGACGAACACGCCCAGATCGACGGAGTCGTCAACGTTTCAGCCCCAAATCCCACCGACAATGTGGGGATGATGCGCTCCCTGCGCGGCGTACTTGGGGTTCCGTTCGGGCTGCCGGCACCCCGGTGGATGCTTGAGGCGGGGGCTGCCGTCATCCGCACCGAAACCGAACTTGTGCTGAAAAGTCGTTGGGTTGTACCCGAACGAATGCTTGAAGCTGGCTATGTGTTCGAGTATCCCGAACTCACACCGGCTCTGGCCCAGATCGTCAGGCAGCGCAGGTTGCCGCAGGTGCCGGTTACCGGCTAAACTGGAGTGTCACGCTCGTGACATCCTATCCGCTGCCTTCGCGGTGCAACACTGTGCTCAGCCTCATCAGCACTACCGCGTCTGGCCCGAACACTGCGTCGATTTGATGCAGGCCCATACTGGAGCAACTACTACATGACAATCGTAACGACCGCCAAGGCACCCAAGCAGGTCGCCATCAACGACATCGGATCTGCTGAAGACTTTCTCGCCGCGGTCGAAAAGACGCTGAAATTCTTCAACGACGGAGACCTCATCGAGGGCACCGTAGTGAAGATCGACCGCGACGAGGTTCTCCTCGACGTGGGATACAAGACCGAGGGTGTAATCCCCTCCCGTGAACTTTCCATCAAGCACGACGTTGACCCCACTGAGGTCGTCAAGGTCGGCGACGTGGTTGAGGCTCTCGTCCTCCAGAAGGAAGACAAAGAAGGCCGTCTCATCCTCTCCAAGAAGCGTGCTCAGTACGAGCGTGCATGGGGCGACGTTGAGAAGATCAAGGATGCCGATGGTGTTGTCACCGGTTCCGTGATCGAGGTCGTCAAGGGTGGACTCATCGTTGACATCGGTCTCCGTGGCTTCCTCCCCGCATCGCTCATCGAGCTGCGCCGCGTTCGCGACCTGACCCCGTACCTGGGCCAGGAGATCGAGGCGAAGATCCTCGAGCTCGACAAGAACCGCAACAACGTCGTTCTGTCGCGTCGTGCACTGCTCGAGCAGACTCAGTCTGAGAGCCGCACCACGTTCCTCAACAACCTCCAGAAGGGACAGGTCCGCAAGGGCGTCGTCTCGTCGATCGTCAACTTCGGTGCGTTCGTCGACCTGGGTGGCGTTGACGGTCTGGTTCACGTTTCAGAACTCAGCTGGAAGCACATCGAGCACGCCAGCGAGGTCGTCGAGGTTGGCCAGGAAGTCACCGTCGAGATCCTCGAGGTCGACCTGGAGCGCGAGCGCGTTTCCCTGTCGCTCAAGGCAACTCAGGAAGACCCGTGGCAGGTATTCGCCCGCACCCACGCAATCGGACAGGTTGCACCGGGTAAGGTCACCAAGCTCGTTCCCTTCGGTGCGTTCGTTCGCGTTGCAGAGGGCATCGAGGGCCTGGTTCACATCTCCGAGCTGTCTGGCAAGCACGTTGAGCTCGCCGAGCAGGTTGTCTCGGTTGGCGACGAGGTGTTCGTCAAGGTCATCGACATCGACCTCGAGCGTCGCCGCATCTCGCTGAGCCTCAAGCAGGCCAACGAGGGTGTCGACCCCGAAGGTACCGAGTTTGACCCGGCACTGTACGGCATGCTCACCGAGTACGACGACCAGGGCAACTACAAGTACCCTGAAGGATTCGACCCGGAGACCAACGAGTGGCGCGAAGGCTTCGAAGCCCAGCGCGAGAAGTGGGAGCAGGACTACGCTGCAGCCCAGGCTCGTTGGGAAGCGCACAAGAAGCAGGTTGCAACCGCAAACGAAGAGGTCCTCGCTGTTGGCGACGTCCCCTCCGCTGCAGGTTCGACCTTCTCGAGCGAGTCCGCCGGCGCCGGCACCCTTGCCGACGACGAGGCACTTGCTGCACTGCGCGAGAAGCTCTCAGGCGGCAACTAGTCACTGTCAACGTGAGTTCTTCGGAGCTCCCGTTTACTGAGCAGAACGCTCAGTGACTCCAACATCGGTCGGGCCCTTCGGGGTCCGGCCGATGTGCGTTAACCGGCAGGTGCTGCGCGCTGCCGCGTAGGCTCAGAGCTATGCAAGACGGACGAATGCACGCTCACGCCGACTCTTTCAAGGCCGGCGCAGACGGATACGACACTCATCGACCGTCATACCCCCACGACTCAGTGGCCTGGCTGCTGGATGCCGTGCAACCGGGCACTGGCCGCCGTATTACCGTCGCAGACGTCGGGGCTGGTACGGGCAAGCTCACGGGCATTCTCGCTGGCCTGGGCGCCACTGTCTCTGCGATCGATCCGTCGGCAGACATGCTGCGCGTCCTCCACGAGCGCCTGCCGCGGGTGACGACGTATCAGGGCGCAGCTGAAAATCTTCCCCTGCCTGATTCATCTGTCGAGCTGGTCACCTTCGCCCAGGCCTGGCACTGGGTGGATGTCGACGCTGCATCGGCCGAGGTGCTGCGCGTACTGAAGCCCGGTGGACGACTCGGATTGATCTGGAACAGCCGTGACGAATCGGTGTCTTGGGTCGCCGAGCTCTCCCGCGCGATGAATCCGGGCCTGCACGCGGCAGGGGTATTTGAGCCAGCCCTCGGCGCCGGCCTGGCCCTGGTCGACAAACGCATCGACAGATGGACGCAACAGACGACCCGAGAGGGCATCGTAAACCTCGCGACGACGCGCAGTTACTATCTCGTGGCCAGCCCACGTGAACAGGCAGAGATCCGCTCGCGTATTGTCGCCGTGCTCGACGCCCATGCAGAGACGCGAGAAGATCCTGTGCGGTTGCCATATCTGACCGAGGCCTGGATCGCAGCTCCCGAGTCAGCGGAGTAGCGCGCGACAGCGGCGGCTGATTGCTCCCTGCTCGGCAGTAGAGTGGCTTCCGTGTATTTGATCGGCCTCACCGGTGGCATCGCATCCGGCAAAAGTACAGTCGCCTCTCGGTTTGCCCAACACGGTGCCGTGACCATTGATGCCGACAAGGTGGCTCGTGACGTTGTCGAACCGGGTACGCCGGCACTTGCAGAGATCGAAGCGGCATTCGGGCCAGGTGTGATCACCGAGGACGGCAGGCTGGATCGCCCTGCGCTCGGAGCCATCGTTTTCAACGATTCTGAAGCTCTCAGCCGGCTGAACAGCATTGTCCATCCCGCAGTGAAAGCGCGTACCGCACAGCTGTTCGCAGACGCCGAGACCGGCGATCCCGACGCCGTTGTCGTTTACGACGTTCCCCTGCTTGTCGAAGCAGCACCCGGCCACGCGTTCGACCTGGTCGTGGTCACTCACGCTCCCGAAGACGTGCGGGTCGCCCGCATGATTGAACTGCGCGGCATGAGTGAAGCCGATGCCCGCGCTCGAATCTCCTCACAGGCGACGGATGCCGATCGGCTGGCCATCGCCGACGTTGTGATCGACACCTCGGGCACGCTGGAAGACACCGAAGCGCAGGTCGATGAGGCCTGGAATCGCATTACTGTCAGGGGTGCTCCCTAGACTGGAGTAATGGAACCAACGCGGGCAGTTCATCCCTTCGAGGTTGTCAGTGAATACACGCCAAGTGGCGACCAGCCTGGCGCAATCGCAGACCTCACCCAGCGCATCAACGCCGGCGAAACCGATGTGGTGCTGCTCGGCGCCACGGGTACCGGTAAATCGGCGACGACTGCCTGGCTGATCGAATCAGTGCAGCGCCCCACCCTCGTCCTTGCCCACAACAAGACGCTCGCCGCGCAGCTCGCCAATGAGTTTCGCGAATTGATGCCCAATAACGCTGTCGAGTATTTCGTCTCGTACTACGACTACTACCAGCCTGAGGCATACGTGCCGCAGACAGACACATTCATCGAGAAAGACTCCTCGATCAACTCCGAGGTTGAGCGGCTTCGGCACTCGACGACGAACTCGCTGCTCAGCCGGCGTGATGTCATCGTGGTGTCCACGGTCTCGTGCATCTACGGCCTCGGCACGCCTGAGGGCTACCTCGAGGCGATGGTCGCGCTGCAGGTCGGCATGAAGGTCGACCGCGACTGGCTCGTGCGCAAGTTCGTCGCCATGCAGTACCAGCGCAACGACATCGACTTCTCTCGCGGAAACTTCCGCGTACGTGGCGACACCATCGAGATCATCCCGATGTACGAGGAGCTTGCCATCCGCATCGAGATGTTCGGTGACGAGATCGAGGCGCTGTACAGCTTGCATCCGCTTACGGGCGACATCGTCAAGAAGCTTGAATCAGTGTCGGTGTTTCCTGGTTCCCACTACGTGGCGAGCACGGATGTCATGCACCGCGCCATTGGCACCATCAAAGAAGAGCTCGCCGAACGCCTCGAGCAGCTGGAGCGCGAAGGCAAGCTCCTCGAAGCACAGCGACTGCGCATGCGCACCAACTTCGACCTCGAGATGATGGAGCAGATCGGTTTCTGTTCCGGCATCGAGAACTATTCGAGGCATATCGACGCTCGCCAACCCGGCGAGGCGCCGCACTGCCTGCTCGACTACTTTCCAGACGACTTCCTCGTCGTCATTGATGAGTCGCACGTGACGGTGCCCCAGATCGGTGCGATGTACGAGGGCGACTCCTCGCGCAAGCGCACCCTGGTCGAGCACGGCTTCCGTCTGCCGAGCGCGCTCGATAACCGCCCGCTCAAGTTCAACGAGTTCAAGGATCGCGTCGGGCAGACCGTCTACCTCTCGGCAACACCGGGCAAGTACGAAATGGGCATTGCCGACGGTGTCGTCGAACAGATCATCCGACCGACCGGCCTCATCGACCCCGCCATCATCGTGAAGCCGTCCGACGGCCAGATCGACGACCTGCTCGAAGAGATCAGGAAGCGCGTCGAATTGCATGAACGCGTCTTGGTCACCACGCTGACCAAGAAGATGGCTGAAGAGCTCACCGACTTCCTCACCGAGGCTGGCGTACGGGTGCGCTACCTGCACTCCGATGTTGACACCCTGCGCCGAGTCGAGCTGCTCACCGAGCTGCGGCAAGGCATCTACGACGTTCTGGTTGGCATCAACCTGCTGAGGGAGGGCCTTGACCTGCCAGAGGTGTCGCTCGTTGCCATCCTCGACGCCGACAAAGAAGGCTTCCTGCGGTCGTCAACGTCGCTCATCCAGACCATCGGCCGTGCTGCCCGCAACGTGTCTGGCGAGGTGCACATGTATGCCGATCGCCTCACCCCATCCATGAAAATGGCGATCGAAGAGACAGATCGGCGCCGAGAGAAGCAGATCGAGTACAACACGCTCCACGGGATCGACCCGACACCGCTGCGCAAGCGGATCGCCGACATTACCGACGTGTTGGCCAGGGAAGAAGCAGACACCGCAGAGCTGCTCGCCGGTCGTGACGCTCGCAAGAAGAGTCCGACCCCGAACCTGCGCCGGGTCGGCTTGGCCGCCAACGGCGCCAACGACCTCGAGTCGATCATCTTCGACCTGAACACGCAGATGCTTGAGGCCGCCGGTGAACTCAAATTCGAGCTTGCTGCCCGGTTGCGCGATGAGGTGTCTGAGCTGAAGCGCGAACTGCGCCAGATGGAGAAGGCCGGTCACCTCGGCTAATCCGTCCCCGAGACATATGTTCGCTTTTCTCGAACATATGTTCGCTCAGAGCGCGTGTCGATAGAGCCTTTTCTAAGGCGGTACTGCATAGACTCAACGGGTGTCAATTTCCAAAGTGACCTCGGGGTCCAAGCTCAGTGTTCGTGGTGCGCGCGTACACAACCTCCACAATGTCGACCTTGAAATCCCCAGGGATTCGCTTGTCGTCTTCACCGGTTTGTCGGGTTCTGGCAAGTCGTCGTTGGCGTTCGACACCATCTTCGCCGAGGGGCAGCGACGTTATGTCGAGTCCCTTTCGGCCTATGCCAGGCAGTTCCTGGGTCAGGTAGACCGACCGGATGTCGACTTCATCGAGGGCCTGAGCCCCGCGGTCTCCATCGACCAGAAGTCGACCAACCGCAACCCGCGCTCGACTGTCGGTACCATCACCGAGATTTACGACTACATGCGCCTGCTGTGGGCCCGCATCGGAGTGCCCCACTGCGCGATCTGTGGTGAGGTCATCCAGTCGCAGACGGTGCAGCAGATCGCCGACCAGCTGATGGAGTTGCCCGCCGGCACGCGCTACCAGATCGTCAGCCCCGTCGTCTCGCAGAAGAAGGGCGAGTTCGTCGACCTCTTCACCGAACTCGCCGGTGGCGGCTACTCACGCGCAATCGTTGACGGTGAACAGATCCAGCTGAGCGAACCGCCCAAGCTGAAGAAGCAGCAGAAGCACGACATTTCGGTCGTCGTCGACCGACTGGTTGCCGGGCCAGAACTGCTCAGTCGTCTCACCGATTCGCTCGAGACTGCACTCAAGCTCACCGACGGCGTCGTCATGATCAATTTCGTCGACCTCGAGGGTGACGAAGCCTGGCAGTCGTATTCCGAGAAGCTCAGTTGCCCGAACAACCATCCGGTTCAGCTCACGGAGATCGAGCCGCGTACCTTCTCGTTCAACGCACCATTCGGTGCATGCCCCGAGTGTTCAGGACTCGGCACCCGGATGTCCGTCGACCAGGACCTCATGCTCGGTGACCCGTCACTCAGCATCGCCGAGGGCGTCGTATTGCCCTGGACGACACAGGGCAAGGGCCTGTTCCAGTACTACGAGAAGCTGCTCGAGGGCCTTGCGAGAGACCTGCACTTCTCGCTTGACACCCCGTGGGGTGAACTCAGCGATGAGGTACGGAACGCTGTGCTCCGCGGAGACAACTTCGAAGTCAAGGTCAAGTGGAAGAACCGCTATGGCCGCGAAATGAGCTACACCTCAGGCTTCGAAGGTGTTGTCCCGTACATCGAACGCCAGTACCTGCAGGCCGAGACCGACACCCAGCGGCAGCGCTGGGGTGAATACCTCCGTGAGGTGCCATGCCCCGTCTGCGACGGCAAGCGACTCAAGCCTGAAGTGCTCGCTGTCACGGTTTACGACTCCAGCATCGCGGATGTCTGTGAACTCAGCCTGTCAGACGCTCGCGACTTCATGAACACGCTTGAGCTCACCGAACGCGAGGCTGCGATTGCTGCCCAGGTTCTCCGTGAGATCAAGGTCCGTCTCGACTTCCTGATTCGCGTCGGCCTCAACTACCTCAACCTGGCTCGCGCAGCGGCATCGCTGTCCGGCGGTGAAGCGCAGCGCATCCGTCTCGCCACTCAGATTGGTTCTGGACTCACCGGGGTGCTGTACGTACTCGATGAGCCGAGTATCGGCCTGCACCAGCGCGACAACCGTCGCCTCATCGAGACGCTGGTCGCCCTGCGCGATCTCGGTAACACCCTCATCGTCGTCGAGCACGACGAAGACACGATTCGCACGGCCGACTGGGTCGTCGACATCGGACCCGGCGCCGGCGTCAACGGCGGCAAGGTCGTACATTCAGGGTCGTACGAGGGGCTTCTGGCCAACACCAAGTCGCTGACGGGCGACTACCTCTCAGGCCGCAAGGCAATCGAGACACCGAAGACCCGTCGACCGATCGACCCCGATCGTAAGATCACCGTCGTCGGTGGAGCCGCGAACAACCTGCAGAAGGTGACCGTCGACTTCCCGCTCGGCACATTCACTGCTGTTACCGGTGTGAGTGGCTCAGGCAAGTCGTCGCTGGTCAATGACATCCTGTACCGCGTGCTCGCCAACCGACTGAACGGCGCTCGTAAGCTGCCAGGCAAGCACACCAGGGTAACGGGCCTCGAGAACCTCGACAAGGTCATCCACGTCGACCAGGCACCCATTGGCCGAACGCCGCGGTCGAACCCTGCGACATACACCGGCGTCTTCGACCGCATCCGTGGTCTGTTCGCCGACACCACCGAAGCCAAGGCTCGCGGCTACCTGCCTGGCCGATTCAGCTTCAACGTCAAGGGCGGCCGTTGCGAGGCGTGCTCAGGCGACGGCACCATCAAGATCGAGATGAACTTCTTGCCCGATGTCTATGTTGCCTGCGAAGTGTGCGGGGGAGCGCGGTACAACCGCGACACCCTGACCGTGCACTACAAGGGCAAGAACATCGCAGAAGTTCTCGAGATGCCGATCAGCGAGGCTGCCGAATTCTTCGAGCCGATCTCTGCGATCCATCGCTATCTCAAGACTCTCGTCGAGGTCGGTCTCGGCTATGTGCGCCTGGGGCAGAGTGCAACGACCCTCTCAGGCGGAGAAGCGCAGCGCGTGAAGCTCGCGACTGAGCTGCAGCGTCGCTCGAACGGCCGCAGCGTCTACGTGCTCGACGAGCCGACAACAGGTCTGCACTTCGAAGACGTACGCAAGCTCCTGCTGGTGCTGAACAGCCTGGTCGACAAGGGCAACACGGTCATCGTCATTGAGCACAACCTCGACGTGATCAAGTCGTCTGACTGGGTGATCGACATCGGACCTGAGGGTGGTTCCGGCGGTGGAAAGATCCTCGCCACCGGTACGCCAGAGCACATCGCCACAGTGAAGAAGAGCCACACCGGCGCCTTCCTGAAGGAGATTCTCAAGGCTGACGCTTAGCCTCAAGAGAAGTGAGAGTGCAGTGGATGCGCTGCGCCAGAGAGTGAAGTACTGAATCAATGTCTAATGCGTTGAGCTATCGCCCGAAGACGGGTGAGATCCCAACCACTCCTGGTGTGTACCGTTTTCGCGATGAAACCGGTCGTGTGCTCTACGTGGGGAAGGCCAAGAACCTCAGGGCACGCCTCAGCAACTATTTCGCGCCTCTGGCGAGCCTGCATGAGCGCACCAGGCGGATGGTGACCACTGCGACGTCCGTCGAATGGACGGTCGTCGGCACCGAGGTCGAAGCGCTCCAGCTTGAATGGACCTGGATCAACGAGTTCGATCCGCCGTTCAACGTTCAGTTCAAGGACGACAAGTCATATCCATACCTGGCTGTCACCCTCGCTGACGAGGCGCCGCGCGCACTGGTGACGCGCACAACAGGTATCAAGGGTGCCCGTTACTTCGGCCCGTACCCCAAGGTCTGGGCGGTGCACGAGACGATCGATCTCATGCTGAAAGCATTCCCGATCCGTACCTGCTCGAATGCCAACTACAAGCGAGCGATGCAGTCGGGCAAGCCGTGCTTTGCAAGCCAGATCGGTCGCTGTTTCGGCCCGTGCTCACACAAGGTGACGCTCGAAGAGCACCGCGCTATCGTCAATGACTTCGTCAGCTTCATGTCGAGCCAGGACCGCAAGCTCATCAACTCGCTCACTGCAGAGATGAAAGCAGCAGCGGCCGATCAGAACTATGAGCTCGCGGCCAAACGTCGCGATCAGGTGATGGCCCTCGATGCTGTACTTGAGAAGAGCGCCGTCGTGCTTCGCGACAACGTCGACATCGACCTGTTCGGTATCGATCAGGACGAACTCGCTGCGGCAGTCCAGCTTTTCATCGTGCGTGGCGGTCGTATCAGAGGTGTGCGCAGCTGGATGGTCGATAAAGAACTCGACCTCACCACCGGCGAGCTCATCGACTCGATCATGCAAACGGCGTACGACGGCACCCTGATGCCTCCGCGCGAGATTGTGGTACCCGAGCTGCCGGAAGACGCCGAAGCGCTTGAGACGTGGCTGGGTGGCCATTCGGGCCGCAAGGTGAAGCTCACCGCCGCCCAGCGGGGAGAGAAAGCCGCACTGCTGCAGACCGCGACGCAGAACGCCAAGCATGCGCTGATGCTCTACAAGACCAGGCGCAGTTCAGACTTCGTTGCGCGCTCGAAGGCCCTCGAAGACATCCAGGAGGCCCTGGAGATGACCCAGGCGCCGCTCCGAATGGAGTGTTACGACGTATCGCACTTGAGCGGCACGAACATCGTGGCATCTATGGTGGTCTTCGAAGACGGCTTGCCGCGTAAAGATGAGTACCGCCGTTTCAGCATCCCGGAGTCCACTGACGACACCGACTCGATCTATCGCACGCTGATGCGCAGGCTCGCGTATCTGAAGCCGGAGAACGAAGGCCAGGGCGATGATGGCACTGCCGGCACCGAGACGGATGTCGAGGCGCAGGCCAGACGCAAGAAGTTCAGCTATCGCCCGAACTTGCTCATCGTCGACGGCGGTCAGCCGCAGGTCGCAGCTGCTGCACGGGCGCTGCGCGATTCGGGCATCGAGGGAATTCAGCTGTGCGGCATTGCCAAGCGCCTCGAAGAGATCTGGTTGCCTGACTCCGATTACCCCGTGATCCTGCCGCGAAATAGCGATGCTCTGTTCTTGTTCCAGCGCATCCGTGACGAAGCTCACCGTTTCGCGATCACCCATCAGCGTGCGAGGCGAAAGAGGGACATTTCGTCGATCCTGGCAGAGATTCCCGGGCTCGGCCCGGCACGTGTCAAGGTGCTTCTTCGCCATTTCGGGTCTGTGGCGCGATTGAAAGAAGCGTCAATCGAAGATATTGCGGATGTCAGGGGCATCGGTGAGTCGCTTGCGTCCACCATTCATGCCCATTTGCACGAATGAGGCGCCCTCTGATGGGTAGGCTTGGAAGTCACCCATCCCTCGAACGAAGGCACACCGGCAGATGACGACCGACAACGAGAAGCAGGAGATGCTGATCGTCACTGGAATGTCCGGAGCCGGACGCTCGACTGTAGCGAACGCTCTGGAAGACCTCGGCTGGTATGTGGTTGACAATCTGCCACCGCAGATGCTTCGGCCGCTGGTCGAACTCGTCGAACGTGCTGGCACGAACCTGCCGAAGATCGCGGCGGTCGTCGACATCCGAGGAGGTAATTTCTTCAGCGATTTCCAAGAAATCGTGCAGTCGCTTCGTGGGGGAGCACAGGTCAGGGTGATTTTCCTTGAGGCAACGGATGCCGCTCTCGTGCGTCGTTTCGAGTCGGTGCGTCGTCCGCACCCCCTTCAGGGCACCGGAACGTTGCTTGATGGCATCGGCGCAGAACGCAGTCGATTGAGCGAGGTGCGGGAGTCGAGCGACATCGTCATCGACACTTCCGACCTCAACATTCATCAACTTGCGACTACCATCACAGAGTGGTTCGCTGACGATGACACTGCAGGAGTGCGCGTCACCGTCATGAGCTTCGGCTTCAAATATGGTCTACCGACCGATGTCGACATCGTTGCCGACGCGCGCTTTCTCCCGAACCCGTTTTGGATTCCCGAGCTTCGCGCCCACACCGGCCTTGATCCAGAGATCAGCGAGTTCGTCTTCGAGCAGCCGGGGGCACGCGAGTTCCTGGATAACTATGCGGCAGCGCTGGCTCCGGTTCTGGCCGGCTACCAGCGTGAGAACAAGCGTCATGCAACGATTGCCATCGGCTGCACCGGCGGAAAACACCGTTCTGTGGCGATGGCAAGAGAACTGGCTTCTCTGATCGAGAACTTCCCGGGCGTCGTGGTGAGCATCAAGCACCGCGATCTCGGGCGCGAATAGTAGTAAGTGCCCCACAAGGGCGGAAAACAGAATGGAAACACGATTGGCACTCACCGCCGACGTCAAAGACGAGCTATCTCGTGTTGAGGTATCAAAAACAACTGTGCGAGCAGCCGAACTCGCGACGATTCTTCGTTTCTCTGGTGGACTGCACCTGATCTCAGGTCGTATCGCCGTCGAGTCTGAACTCGACACCGCAATCCTTGCCCGTCGCGTTCGCAAAGACCTTGCAGAGCTGTACGGCGTGCGAAGCGTTGCAACAGTCATCCCTGCGAGCGGTCTCCGCCGCACCAACCACTATCTCGTGCGCGTCCTCGACGGTGGCGAGACGCTGGCCAGGCAGACCGGCCTGCTCGACGCACGTCGTCGACCCATCCGTGGTCTGCCGAACCGTCTGACCACCGGCACGAAAGAAGAAGTGTCGGCCGTCTGGCGCGGTGCATTCCTCGCCCAGGGAACCCTCACCGATCCAGGCCGCTCAGCTGCACTCGAGATCATGTGCCCAGGGAACGAAGCGGCGATGGCCCTGGTCGGCGCAGCTGGCCGTCTGGGCATCGCGGCGAAGGCCCGCGAGGTTCGTGGCGTTCACCGCGTCGTCATCCGTGACGGTGAGGCCATCAGCGCGATGCTGGTGCGCATGGGCGCTCAGGAGACAGTCCTGAACTGGGAAGAGCTTCGCCAGCGCCGTGAAGTGCGTGCCACGGCCAACCGCCTGGTGAACTTCGACGACGCGAACCTGCGCCGCTCGGCACAGGCTGCAGTTGCGGCCTGCGCACGGGTGGAGCGCGCGATGGAGATCCTTGCCGATGACATCCCGGAGCACCTGCGGTATGCGGGCGATCTGCGTCTGCGCTTCCGCGATTCAAGTCTTGACGAGCTCGGTCACCACGCCGACCCACCCATGACCAAGGATGCAGTTGCAGGCCGGATCAGACGGCTGCTCGCGATGGCAGACAAGAAGGCAGCAGACCTGGACATCCCGGGCACCGATGCAAACCTGCCTGCAGATCTCGACGACGTTTAAGGCACGCACCCACCCCGCATCCATATGACCTGAGTAGACTCGAAAAGTCGCTCAACCCGCCGGTGCCTGGGCGCTCAGACGCCTCAAGCCGGCAACCGATAGAGGAGATACGCTATGGCTGATTACACGCTGCCCGAATTGCCCTATGACTACTCGGCCCTTGAGCCGAGCATCAGCGGAGCGATTATGGAGCTCCACCACGGTAAGCACCACCAGGCTTACGTCACCGGCGCGAACACCGCGCTTGCACAGCTTGCCGAGGCTCGCGATTCAGGCAACCTGGCCAATGTCAACAAGCTCGAGAAGGACCTCGCGTTCAACCTCGGTGGTCACGTGAACCACTCGATCTTCTGGACGAACATGTCCCCGAACGGCGGCGACAAGCCGACCGGCGAACTGGCCAGCGCTATTGACGACAACTTCGGTTCGTTCGACAAGTTCCAGGCTCACTTCACCGCTGCAGCACTCGGCGTTCAGGGTTCCGGCTGGGCTGTGCTCGCCTGGGACTCCATCGGCCAGCGCCTCATCATCCAGCAGTTCTTCGACCAGCAGTCAAACTTCGCTGCCGGCCTCGTGCCCGTGCTGATGCTCGATGTCTGGGAGCACGCGTACTACCTCGACTACCGCAACGTGCGCGCCGACTACGTCAAGGCATTCTGGAACATTGTGGACTGGGCAAACGTCCAGGACCGCTTCTCCGTTGCGCGTGAGAAGACCAACGGGCTGCTGCTACTGTCATAGCGGGATGGTGTCCTGCTACAGAACCATCCGCAGGACACCGCCGTCCGTTCTTTTATACCCATATAAAATAAACGCGCCGCCGGCGCCATTTAGCAACAGGAGTCACTCGTGACCGTAAAGATCGGTATCAACGGATTCGGCCGTATCGGCCGTAACTTCTTCAGGGCAGCGCTTGCCAAGGGCGCCGACATCGAGATCGTTGCCGTCAACGATCTGACTGACCCGAAGACCCTCGCCCACCTCCTGAAGTACGACACCATCACCGGTCGCCTGGACGCAACGGTTGAGCTCGACGGCGACACCATCGTTGTCGACGGCAAGCGCATCAAGGTCCTCGCGGACCGCGATCCGGCCAACCTCCCGTGGGGCGAGCTGGGTGTCGACATCGTCATTGAGTCGACGGGTTTCTTCACCAAGGCAGAGCTTGCTCGCAAGCACATCGCTGCAGGCGCCAAGAAGGTCCTCGTTTCAGCTCCGGCAACCGGCGAGAACGTCGCCACCTTGGTTCTCGGCGTGAACGAAGACACCTACGACTCCGCAGTCAACGACGTCATCTCGAACGCATCGTGCACCACGAACTGCCTTGCTCCGCTTGCCAAGGTCTTCCTTGACAACTTCGGCATCGAGCGCGGCCTGATGACGACGGTTCACGCGTACACCGCTGACCAGAACCTGCAGGATGGCCCGCACAACGACCTTCGTCGCGCCCGTGCAGCTGCTGCAAACATCATCCCGACGTCAACCGGTGCTGCCAAGGCGCTCGGCCTCGTCATCCCCGAGTTGCTCGGCAAGCTCGACGGATACGCGCTGCGCGTTCCGGTCCCGACCGGCTCGATCACCGACCTCACCCTGACGGCATCACGCCCGGTCACGGTTGAAGAAGTCAACGCAGCGTACAAGGCTGCAGCTGAGGGCCCCCTCAAGGGCATCCTGAGCTACACCGAAGACCCGATCGTTTCCAGCGACATCGTTGGTGACCCGCACTCGTCGATCTTCGACGCCGGGCTCACCAAGGTCATCGGAGACCAGGTCAAGGTCGCTTCCTGGTACGACAACGAGTGGGGATACTCCAACCGCCTGGTTGACCTCACCGTGTTCGTCGCCGAGAAGCTCTAAACAGGGAGATTGCAGTGACGCTTCGCACTATTGAATCGTTGGGCTCGCTCCACGGCAAGCGCGTCATCGTCAGGTGTGATCTGAACGTCCCTTTGAGCGACGGTCAGATCACCGACGACGGCCGCGTGCGGGCGTCTCTGCCAACTCTGAAAGCACTGCTTGCCCAGGGCGCCAAGGTGGTAGTCATCTCCCACCTTGGTCGCCCTGATGGTGAGCCGAACCCGAAGTACAGCCTCGCTCCCGTGGCCGTACGACTGGGTGAACTTCTCGAGCAGCCTGTCGCCTTTGCCGCAGACACCGTCGGCGAAGCAGCCTCTGCCGCTGTTTCTGCGCTAGCAGACGGTCAGCTCGTTGTTCTGGAGAACCTGCGTTTCAACGCGGGGGAGACCAGCAAAGACGCCGCCGAACGCCAGGCTTTCGCTGACCAGCTCGCCGAACTCGGCGATGTCATGGTGTCAGACGGCTTCGGTGTCGTGCACCGTAAGCAGGCCAGCGTCTACGAACTCGCTTCAACGCTTCCGAGTGCTGCCGGCCTGCTGATCGCTGCAGAACTCGACGTGCTCGATCGCCTGACCGAGAGCCCCGAGGCTCCGTACGCTGTCGTGCTCGGTGGCTCGAAGGTGTCTGACAAGCTCGGCGTGATCGGGCACCTGCTTCCCCGCGTCAACTCGTTGCTCATCGGTGGCGGCATGCTGTTCACCTTCCTGGCAGCCCAGGGATACAAGGTCGGGTCCAGCCTGCTCGAATCAGACCAGCTCGACACTGTGCGCGGCTACCTCGCTGAGGCCGACCGTCTCGGCGTGAAGATCGTCCTGCCGACCGACGTCGTCGTTGCCTCCAAGTTCGGAGCAGACGCAGACGTCGTTGTCACGGCAGCCGACGCAATTGAAGACACCCCATTCGGTGCTTCAGGTCTGGGTCTCGACATCGGGCCCGACACCGCAGCAGCGTTCGCCGAGATCATTCGTGCATCAAAGACAGTGTTCTGGAACGGCCCAATGGGCGTATTCGAACTCGAACCATTCGCAGCGGGCACCCGCACGGTTGCCGCTGCGCTCACCGAGGTCGACGGTCTCAGTGTTGTCGGCGGTGGCGATTCAGCCGCGGCCGTACGAATTCTCGGCTTCAACGATGACCAGTTCGGTCACATTTCTACCGGCGGCGGCGCAAGCCTCGAGTTCCTCGAGGGAAAGCGTCTGCCAGGACTGGAGGTCCTCGGATGGCAGTAACAATTAACCCCAGGCGCACACCGCTCATCGCGGGCAACTGGAAGATGAACCTGGACCACCTCCAGGCCATCGCTTTCGTGCAGAAGCTCGCCTGGAACCTCAAAGACGCAGGACACGACTTCACGGCTGTCGAAGCCGCGGTGTTCCCGCCGTTTACCGACCTTCGTTCGGTGCAAACCCTCATCTCTGCAGACAAGCTTCAGCTTGCCTACGGTGCCCAGGATGTCTCAGAGCACGATTCCGGTGCGTACACCGGCGAAATCTCCGGCGCTTTCCTGTCTCAGCTTGAGTGCCGCTACGTGATCATCGGTCACTCCGAGCGTCGCACGCTGCACGGTGAGTCCGATGCAGTGGTTGCCGCGAAGGTTGCAGCAGCAATCAAGCACAACCTGTCTCCGATCATCTGCGTGGGCGAGACTGCCGAAGACCTGGAGACCCACGGCCCGAGCGCCGTGCCCGTCGCCCAGCTGCGCGCGGCACTTGCCGGCGTGTCGAATGCAGCAGACATCGTCGTTGCTTACGAGCCCGTCTGGGCCATTGGTTCAGGTCAGGCCGCGACACCCGAGCAGGCCGAGCAGGTCGCTGCTGCACTGCGCGCCGTACTCAGCGAAACGCTGGGTCAGGACGTCGCGGGCAAGACCCGCATCCTCTATGGCGGCTCAGTGAAGGGCAGCAACATCGCCGGCTTCATGCGCGAGCCGAACGTCGATGGCGCACTTGTCGGCGGTGCGAGCCTCGATATTGCAGAGTTCTCCAGCATCGTCAGGTACCAGAAGCACGTCGCTCTGTAACCCCAGTTGCTTGTTCCTGACGCGCAGTCCCTCGGTGGGGCTGCGCGTCAGGCTATAATTGCCAGTGTTCTTGGTGGCGCCTGTGAGCCCACCCATTGTGAAAGGTTCGCGTGGATATTCTCCAGGTTGTGATGCAGGTTGTTCTCGGAGTGACGAGTCTCTTGCTCACCATGCTCATTCTGTTGCACAAGGGTAGGGGAGGCGGCCTCTCCGACATGTTCGGTGGCGGTGTAACGTCGAACCTCGGCGCCTCAGGCGTCGCCGAGCGCAACCTCAATCGCATCACCGTCATCCTCGGACTGGTCTGGATTGCAAGCATCATTGTGCTTGGTCTCATTACCAAGTTCGACACCGGCGCCTGATTCAGCTTTAGCATTTTTGGTCAGTTACCCGAACTGACCGTTCTTATTTACGGAGGAACACAATGGCATCTGGTGGCAGCGCAATTCGAGGATCTCGCGTAGGAGCAGGCCCCATGGGGGAGCAGGACCGCGGTTTCCACGCGGACCGCATCAAGGTTTCGTACTGGGACGCACTCGGCAACGAGACAGTGCGTTACTTTGCGGCGAACCTTCCTGACGAAGAGATTCCCGAGACCATCGACAGCCCGTCGTCAGGCCTGCCGGCCGGCCGCGACAAGGAAAACCCGCCGTCGGTTGCCAAGCTTGAGCCATACAAGACCCACCTCGCGTACGTCAAGGAACGTCGTACCGAAGAGGAGGCTGAGTCGCTTCTTGCTGACGCTCTCGAGCAGCTCCGCATCCGTCGTGGCAAGCTGACCCCGACGAACTAGTACCAACCTGTTTCAGCCTAAAAGGCCCAGCCGGAGTTATCCAGCTGGGCCTTTTTGATGCCTGCGAAGAGTTAGTAGGTCGGAGCGATGAGGTTTTCTGGAACCTCTGCTGCGGCTTCCTTATCCACGAAGAACACGGTGCGGCGACGTCCCTTGATACCTGCGGCGGGAACTTCATCCCTGCTCGCTCCGGCCAGGGCCAGCCCGAGGGCCGACGCCTTATCTGATCCAGCCAGTACCAGCCATACTCTTTCAGAGCTGTTCAGTACAGGGCGGGTCAGCGACAGACGTTCTGCCGGCGGCTTAGGGGAATTGCGCACTGCGATGACTGCGGTCTCAGTCTCCCTGATACCGCTCTGGTGCGGGAACAGTGACGCAACATGTCCGTCGGGCCCGACGCCGAGGAACGTGATATCGAACCGTGGGAGTGGCGCGTCATACGGCGCGGCGCTCTCGAGTTCGGTCGCGTAGCTGAGTGCTGCTTCGTCGAGGCTCATCCCCTCATCGGATGCCGGGAACGGGTGAATGTTCTCGGCGGGAATCTCGATGTGGTTGAGCAAAGCCTCACGGGCCTGCAGCTCGTTACGATCGGCGTGCGCCTTCGGCACCCAACGCTCATCGCCCCACCAGAAGTTCACCTTCGACCAGTCGACGGTGTCCCTGGCTGACGAGCCATTGATTTCCGCGAGCACAGCGATGCCGACAGACCCGCCGGTGAGCACGACGTTGGCAACGCCGTGCTCATCGAGAATGTCGAGTGTCTTGGTGATGAAGCGCGCTGCGACAGAACCGGCAAGGGCCTGCTTGTCTGGGTGTACGAGCACTCGTCGTTCGTTGGTCACGTTAGGCTCCGGCCTGCTCTGTGATGGCATTGTCCAACTGGGGCAAGCCGCGGGTGATGACCTCACCGTACAGTTCATCGGGGTCGAGTCGCCGTAGTTCGTCAGACAGGCAGTCGCGCAGGCTCCGGCGGTGGAGCGCCAAGTCCTGTGTCGGCTGGCCCGGCTGACTGAGCGTAGCGATTCCGGGAACTTCGCGCTCCAGCGTGATAACGCCGGATGCGCGGGTGAGGTGCACGCCATGGATACCGTTTGCGAGCGGTCCATGGGTGAGCTCATAATCCACCGGTACCTTCAGTGCCGACTGCAGCCATGCTGCAAGAAGCGTCGTCGACGGTGAATCTGCAGCACCAGAGACCTGAATCGCGGTAACAGGCTCGTACGGTGGCTGATCGAGTACCGCAGCAAGCTGGGCACGCCACAAGGTGAGTCTCGTCCACGCGAAGTCAGTGTCACCTGGACGATACGACGACGTCAACTTGTGGATAGCCGCCTGCGGATCGGGCTGCGCAGACGCGTCAGTGACACGTCTGTACGCGATCCGGCCGAGTGGCGATGCTGCGGGCACCTCTGGCGCCTCAGCCGGCCACCACGCGACAACAGGCGCGTCTGGCAGCAACAGGCCGGTAACCAGGCTCTCCGGGTCACTGGAGGCAGCACCATACGCACGAAGAAGGATCACTTCGCTGGCGCCGGCATCTCCACCGACACGAATCTCAGCATCGACCCGCGGTTCGACAGACTCGTCGATAACACCTTCAATCGACGCGGTCGACAAGACGATCACACGCATGGGGTGCTCACGTGAGGCATCGTTTGCCGCTTCGATCGCTTCTTCCTCGCGACCGAGCGTGCACGCGATGACCAGCGTCAGAACACGACCGAGGGCGACAGCGCCGCCCTCTTCGCGCAGTCTGACAAGAGCCTTCGAGATCTTGGCTGTAGTTGTATTGGGCAGATCGACGATCATGGTCGCCTCCAATTGCGGCCATCGCGGGCCAATAGTTCATCGGCGGACGACGGACCCCAGGTGCCAGGACGGTACTGCTCCGGCTGTCCCTGGGTCGCCCAGAATTCCTCGATGGGGTCGAGGATCTTCCACGAGAGTTCGACCTCTTCGTGGCGGGGGAACAGGGGCGGGTCACCCAGGAGCACGTCAAGGATCAGACGCTCGTACGCTTCGGGGCTGGCCTCGGTGAACGCGTGGCCATAACCGAAGTCCATCGTCACGTCGCGAACCTGCATACCGGCACCCGGAACCTTCGACCCAAAGCGGATCGTGACTCCTTCATCGGGCTGCACGCGAATGACGAGTGCGTTCTGACCGAGTTCGGCCGTCTGGCTCTCCTCGAACAGGTACTGAGGTGCGCGCTTGAAGACGACTGCGATCTCGGTGACTCGACGGCCAAGACGCTTTCCTGCCCGAAGGTAGAACGGAACGCCAGACCAGCGTCGGGTGTCGACGGTCAGTCGGAGTGCGGCATAGGTCTCAGTCACGGATTCCGGGTCCATGCCGTCTTCCTCAAGGAAGCCGAGAACCTTTTCACCGCCCTGCCATCCGCCTGCGTACTGGCCCCGAGCGGTTCCGGTTGCAAGGTCTTCAGGAAGTCGGACTGACGCCAGGACCTTTTCCTTCTCGGTGCGCAGGTCTGCAGCATCGAAGGAAATGGGCTCCTCCATCGCTGTCAGTGCGAGCAACTGGAGCAGGTGGTTCTGGATGACGTCGCGCGCTGCGCCGATACCGTCGTAGTAACCTGCACGGCCACCGACTCCGATATCTTCGGCCATCGTGATCTGCACGTGGTCGACGTAGTTGGCATTCCAGATCGGTTCGTACAGCTGGTTAGCGAAACGCAGCGCCAGAATGTTCTGCACTGTCTCTTTACCGAGATAGTGATCGATGCGGAACACAGAGTCAGCGGGGAACACTGACTCGACAACCGCATTCAGCTCGCGTGCTGTCTTCAGGTCGCTACCGAACGGCTTTTCAATGACGACTCGGCGCCAATGGCCTTCCTTTTGCTCGGCGAGGCCTGAGCGACGAAGCTGTTCGGTGACAGTGGGGAATGCCTTCGGCGGGATCGAGAGGTAGAACGCATGGTTGCCCATGGTCCCGCGCTCCTTGTCGAGCTCGTCGATGGTTTCCTTGAGACGCTCGAAGGCGGCATCGTCGTCGAAGGTACCCGAGACGAAACGGATGCCCTCAGCGAGCTGGTTCCAGACCTCTTCGATGAATTCGGTCCGCGAGTGCTCTTTGACAGCGTCGTAGACCTCCTTCATGAAGTCCTGGTCGTCCCAGTCGCGACGAGCGAAACCGACGAGTGCGAAACCGGGAGGCAGCAGCCCCCGGTTAGCCAGGTCGTAAACGGCCGGCATGAGTTTTTTACGCGACAGGTCGCCGGTGACACCGAAGATCACAAGGCTGGATGGTCCAGCAATGCGATTCAATCGGTAGTCAGACGGCGCACGCAGCGGGTTGAACTCCGGGGTAATTTCCACCGGGGACATGCAACTCCTTTTGATTCTTAAGACGTGAGCTAGCGCAGCGCGTCGAACAGGGTGGTGACGTTCTCTGCAGGGTTGGTCAGCGTCAAAGTGAGCACAGGGCGACCCTGGCCGGCGAGGACGCTGGCGTCTCCGCTTGCCTGGGCCTCAATGAGCTCACCGAAGGTGAACGGCCGTTCGGGGATGTCAAGGTCTTCGGTCGGTTTCGCAAGGATCTGCAGGAACACGCCGTTGGCGGGTCCGCCCTTGTGGAACTGGCCAGTTGAGTGCAGGAAACGTGGTCCCCAGCCGAAGGTCACGGGGCGCTTGGCGAGCTTCGCCAACAGCGGACGAACCTCGGCCAGCTCCGGCAGTGCCAGACGGTCGACGTAGGCCTGAACCGATACGTAACCGTCGGGTCCGAGCTCTTCGAGCAGGGCGTCGATGGCCGAAGCCAGGTCGCTTGCTGCACCGATCACGTGAGGGGTGCCACGAACTTCGATGCCGTCTGAGACAAAGGCTGCAGGTTGCGGTTCGGGGCGTGCATCAAGCAGGCCGCGCGTTGCAATCTTGGCCGACTCGACGTCAGGCTGGTCGAACGGGTTGATTCCGAGCAGGCGTCCGGCAACCACGGTTGCGTACTCCCACACCAGGAACTGAGCGCCCAACGTGCCGCTGACGCGGATCTCGTCGGTGTCATCGTGCGGGAAGATCTGGTCTCCCGCGTCGTCGACGATGCGAACCAGCTGCAGGTCGGACAGGTTCTCCGACAGCTCTGGGGCATCCTTCTCAAGCACGACAGGAAGAATTCCAGTGCCGAGCTTTCCTGTCGATTCAGCGATGAGCTGCTCGGCCCAGTCGGGGAAACCAACGATGTGAGTGCCATCACTGACGAGGGCGAGCTTGTCCCTGCGCGGTGACGTTGCCGCGATCGCGGCCCCGAGCACGAGGCCCGGGTTCTCGGGGGAGTCGATGGCGAGCGAGAGCGAAATCGCTTCTGCCTCATCGAGCAGCTCGGCGATATCGACACCGGCGAGGCCTGACGGCACGAGGCCGAAGGCGGTGAGCGCCGAGTAGCGGCCTCCCACTGTGGGGTCGGCGTTGAAGACGCGGTATCCGGCCTCGTTTGCCGATGCCTCCAGCGGCGAGCCCGGGTCGGTCACGACGATGATGCGCTCGGCCGGGTTGATGCCGGCCTCGCGGTATGCACGCTCGAACACGCGGCGCTGGCTGTCTGTTTCGACAGTCGAACCCGACTTTGATGAAACGACGAGAGCTGTTGCCTCGAGACGGTCCTTCAGCGCTGAAAGCACCTGGCCGGGTGCCGTAGCATCCAGCACGGTGAGCTCGACGCCTGCGGTTGCCGCGATGACCTCAGGAGCAAGTGACGATCCGCCCATGCCCGCGAGGGCGATGTGGGTCACGCCGGCTGCGTGAAGTGATTCACGCAGCGCGACGATCTCAGCAACGAGCGGACGAGAGATCGCAACGGACTCTGTCCAGCCGAGGCGCTTCGAAGCCTCGTCCTCGGCCTCAGGGCCCCACAAAGCGGGGTCGAGGGCCGTGATCCCTGATGCGACGAGGTCGTCGACCAGTGTGGGCACCGTGGTGCGAACGGCTTCAGCCGCCGCACCGGTCACTGCAATGCGGAAACTCACTTGGCACCGTCAAGGGCAGCGGTGACGGTCTCGAGCAGTTCGCCCCACGACACGATGAACTTGGCGACGCCTTCTTCTTCGAGTAGCTGCGTGACGTCGTCGTACGAGACGCCGAGGGCTGCGAGTGCGTCGAGCACTGCGTTGGCCTCTGCGTATGCACCGGTGATGGAGTCGGCCGGGATGACACCGTGGTCGAACGTTGCCTCCATGGTCTTCTCCGGCATGGTGTTGACAACGCCAGGGGCAACCAGTTCGGTCACGTACAGGGTGTCGGGCAGCTCAGCGGACTTGACGCCGGTCGAGGCCCAGAGCGGACGCTGCTTGTTGGCGCCGGCGGCGATCAGGCCGAGGGCGCGCTCGCTTGCGAACTCCTGCTCGTAGACCTGGTATGCGAGCTGGGCGTTGGCCACGCCTGCCTTGCTCTTGAGCGCACGAGCCTCATCGGTGCCGATGGCCTCAAGGCGCTTGTCGATCTCGGTGTCGACACGCGACACGAAGAAGGAAGCGACTGAGTGGATGGTCGACAGGTCGATGCCTGCGGCGTGAGCCTTCTCCAGGCCGGCCAGGTATGCGTTGATGACCTGACGGTGACGCTCGAGGCTGAAGATCAGGGTGACGTTGACGCTGATGCCCTTGGCGATCGTCTCGGTGATGGCGACCAGGCCCTCTACGGTTGCGGGGATCTTGATCATGGCGTTGGGACGGTCAACCTTGGCCCACAGCTGCTCGGCCTGAGTGACAGTGCCAGCGGCGTCGTGTGCCAGGCCGGGCTCGACCTCGATCGACACGCGGCCGTCGAGACCGTTGGTGCGGTCGTAGATCGGGCGGAAGATGTCGCTGGCGGCAGCGACGTCATCCGTGGTGATCTCGAAGACGGCGTCGTGAACGCTGGTGCCGGCTGCAGCGAGTGCGGTGACCTGCTCCGTGTATGAGGTGCCGTTGGCCAGCGCGCTGGCGAAGATTGTCGGGTTCGTGGTGACGCCGACGACGTTCTTCTCGTCAATGAGCTTCTGCAGACCACCGGAAACGATGCGGTCACGAGACAGGTCGTCGAGCCAGATGCTGACGCCGGCTGCGGAAAGCTGGGCGAGGGGGGATGTTTCAGTCATGTTCTTTGTTTCTCCTAAAAAATCTGCGGGGGCCGGGTTGCGACCCCCGCTGAATCAGTTGACGATTAGTTCGCTGCGAGTGATTCTTTGGCGGCGGCGACCACAGCTTCTGTGGTGATGCCGAACTCGCGGAACAGGGTCTTGTAGTCGGCCGATGCACCGAAGTGCTCGATCGATACGCTGCGACCCTTGTCGCCTACATAGCTCTTCCATGTCAACGCGATACCGGCCTCAACCGATACCCGAGCGGTGATAGATGCCGGCAGAACCGACTCACGGTACTCGGCGCTCTGCTCTTCGAACCACTCGAGGCTCGGAGCCGACACGACGCGTGCGTTGAGGCCATCTGCCTTCAGTGCCTCGCGAGCCTCAACGGCAAGCTGCACCTCTGAGCCGGTGGCGATGAGGATGACATCAGGCGTGCCGTTCGCGGCTTCTGCGAGAACGTATGCTCCCTTGGCGACGTTGCTGGCTGATGCGAAGACATCGCCTGATGCTTCGCCTTCGCCACGTGCGTACACGGGGATGTTCTGACGGGTCAGCGCGATACCGGCGGGTCCGTTGCGACGCTCAAGGATCGTCTTCCAGGCCCAGGCGGTTTCGTTTGCGTCACCGGGGCGAACAACATCCAGTCCCGGGATCGCGCGCAGCGTAGCGAGCTGTTCGATCGGCTGGTGAGTCGGGCCGTCTTCGCCGAGTGCGACGGAGTCGTGGGTCCAGACGAAGATCGACGGTGCCTTCATCAGCGCGGCGAGGCGAACTGCCGGGCGCATGTAGTCGCTGAAGATCAGGAACGTTCCGCCGAACGGACGGGTGTTGCCGTGCAGCACGATGCCGTTCAGGATCGCGGCCATTGCGTGCTCGCGGATACCGAAGTGAAGGACGCGGCCGTACTCGTTACCCGTCCATGCGCCAGTGGAGTGTTCTGCCGGTACGAAGGATGCTGCACCTTCGATGGTGGTGTTGTTCGACTCTGCGAGGTCAGCAGAGCCGCCCCACAGTTCGGGGATGACTGGGCCGAGTGCGTTCAGCACCTTGCCGGATGCTGCGCGAGTCGAGACTTCCTTGCCGCCTTCGAAGACGGGCAGTGCCTCCTCGACGCCGTCCGGCAGTTCGCCGGACAGGACGCGGTCGAGAAGGACCTTCTTGTCGGGGTTGGCGGTTGCCCACGCCTCGAACGCGACGTTCCACTCTGCGTGCTCTTCTGCACCGCGGACAAGAGCCTTGCGGGTGTGGGAGATGACCTCGTCAGCGACCTCGAAGGTCTTCTCTGGGTCGAAGCCCAGAACTTCCTTCACCGCTGCGAGTTCGTCTGCACCGAGAGCTGAACCGTGGATCTTTCCGGAGTTCTGCTTCTTCGGGCTCGGCCATCCGATGATGGTCTTGAGGATGATGAGCGACGGCTTGTCGGTGACGGCCTTGGCTGCCTCGATAGCGTCGTTCAGTGCCTGGATGTCTTCGACGTACTCGCCGGTCTTCTTCCAGTCAACGACCTGGACGTCCCAGTGGTACGCCTCGTAGCGTGCTTTGACGTCTTCGGTGAAGGCGATGTTGGTGTCGTCTTCGATGGAGATCTGGTTGCTGTCGTAGATGGCAATCAGGTTGCCCAGCTGCTGGTGGCCCGCGAGCGATGATGCCTCGCTGGTGACGCCTTCCTGCAGGTCGCCGTCGCCGGCGATCACGTAGGTGAAGTGGTCGAACGGGCTGGTGCCTGCCGGTGCTTCAGGGTCGAACAGGCCACGCTCGAAGCGTGCGGCGTATGCGAAGCCAACGGCGGAGGCGAGGCCCTGGCCGAGAGGACCAGTCGTGATCTCAACACCGTCGGTGTGGCCGTACTCCGGGTGTCCAGGAGTCTTGGAGCCCCACGTGCGGAGCGCCTTGAGGTCGTCGAGTTCGAGGCCGTAACCGCCGAAGTAGAGCTGGACGTACTGGGTGAGCGAGCTGTGTCCGACGGACAGGATGAAGCGGTCGCGACCGATCCACTCGTTGTCGGCCGGGTCGCGACGCATGACCTTCTGGAAGAGGAGGTACGCGGCGGGTGCGAGGCTCATGGCTGTGCCAGGGTGCCCATTTCCGACCTTCTCAACTGCGTCAGCCGCGAGAATGCGCGCCGTGTCTACTGCTTTGTTGTCAATGGAATCCCACTGCAATGCTGCCACTTGAAATTGACCCTTCTGAGTGCAAAGAGGGCAGGTCGTCTATAACCCGCTCTCTGAATAGAGGTATAGCGCGCCGGTAGACATCTTCGGCATATCAGCGACGCCGCAGAGTGCGCACGAGGGCGCAGCGATCCAGCCGCATGATTGGCGAGCATCTTCAGTATAGGGATCACCGATCATCCAGTGTCGGAATCTGACGAACCGTTGTGGTTCAGCTCTTGTGTGAGAGCGAACACCCAACGGGCTTCCATGGCCTAGAATTAGGGAAACTGCAACGCGTAAGAGGAGCAATGGACGTCGCCGTAGAGCCCCGGACCACAATCGGATCGACAAGTTTCCGGAACACCCTCAAGGCATATCTGTCTTTGACTAAACCGCGGGTCGTTGAACTTCTTCTCGTGGTCACCGCGCCGACGATGATTCTTGCCGAGCGCGGCATCCCTAACCTCTGGCTGGTGCTTGCCACCCTGATCGGCGGAGCGTTCAGCGCAGGTTCGGCCGGCGCCTTCAACTGCTACATCGATCGTGACATCGACCGCATCATGAAGCGCACCAAGGACCGCCCGCTGGTCACGGGTGAGCTGACCGACCGTCAGGCTCTGGTGTTCGCCTGGGCGCTCGGAATCGCTTCAATTCTCTGGCTTCTGGTCTTCACGAACTGGCTCGCAGCAGCCCTCTCGCTGGCTGCCATCCTGCTGTATGTCGTCTTCTACACGATCATCCTCAAGCGTCGTACCGCCCAGAACATCATCTGGGGTGGCGTCGCAGGCTGCATGCCCGTACTCATCGGTTGGGCTGCCGTGACCGGCGACCTGTCGTGGCCGCCATTCATCCTGTTCGCCATCATCTTCCTCTGGACGCCGCCGCACTACTGGCCACTGTCAATGAAGTACCGCGATGACTACCAGGCTGCAGGTGTGCCGATGCTTTCAGTCGTCCGTGGCCGTACCCAGATCGGTCTGCAGGTCATCCTGTACGCCTGGGCAACCGTCGCCTGCTCGCTTCTGCTGATTCCTGTCGCTGACATGGGCCTGCTCTACAGCTTCGTTGCGCTGGTCACCGGTGGCTGGTTCATCTACGAGACGCACCGCCTGTACAACCTGGCAATCCGTCACGAGCACGTGTCGCCGATGCGCGTCTTCCACGGTTCGATCGCGTACCTCACGTTGCTGTTCGTCGCCGTGGGCGTCGACCCGCTCCTGCCGTTCTAATCGGCGCCGCTTCGACAGCAGCTCACTTGTGAATGACTCCCGCACACTGTGCGGGAGTCATTTTTTTGACTCCAGCCACTGGATGCCGCCCAACCGCGGCCGCACTGGTCTGCATAACTCCTGCTCGTTACGGCGTGGGCAGCCCACAGTCGGTGCGTCGCGGCGTGTGCGGTGCGACCAGCAGGAGTTATGCATCAATCACGGTTGTCGTGTCGCAGAGACCGATTGAGCTGGGGTGAACTCGAAGCACAGAAAAGGGCTGGGTCCCGGTGGATGCCGGAGCCCAGCCCTGTGTACGTCTGACGCTGCTAGGCGCGGCTTGACGTCGATTCGATGTTGTATCCGACGCTGCCCGCGGCATCCGTCGCAGTTGCCGTCTGCTTGAGGTTCAGGATCACGGCGACCATCGCTGCAACCAACGTGCAGGCCAGCACCATATGAATGCCGACCAGGAAGGCGGGGAGGCCGAGATTTGCCTGGATCAGGCCAACGGCGATCTGTACGAGTTCGACGGCGAGGAGCAGAGACACCCAGAGGCGCGTCGGCAGCTGCAGCCGGAACGCAGCAACGACCAAAACGAGGGTGAGCGCAAACGTCGTGTATGCGGGCCACGCGTGGATGTGCTGCAGCAGTTCGGAGTCGAGACCGTTGCGCGGCGCGTCAGCATCGCCGGCGTGCGGGCCAGATCCAGTTGTCATGATGCCGACGAGCACGGTGATCGCGACGACAAAACTCGTGAGGTGGGTGACGATGCGGTACCAGCGGGGGACTGCTGAAACCCGCGGCCCCGGTGTGGCGTAGGTGCGCTGGACGAAGGCAGTGCACAGGCCGACCAGAACCGTCGACACGACGAAGTGCAAGCCGACGACGTACGGGTTGAGCTGGGTCAGCACGCTGATGCCGCCGATGACGGCCTGAGCCGGGATGCCGAGGCCGGCGAGCAGAGTCAGCCAGAACAGGTCGGGGCGGGTCTTCCGCACCCGCAGGATGGCGATGAACGCGGCGATCGCGACCAAGCCAAGTGCGACACCCAGCAGGCGGTTACCGAACTCGATGATTCCGTGAATGCCCATCTCCGGGGTGTTCACCAGTGAATCGTCTGTGCATTTGGGCCAGGTGGGGCAGCCAAGGCCAGAACTCGTCAATCTGACAAGCCCGCCGGTTCCCACCAACAGGATCTGGGCAGCGAGGTAGATCCACGCGATTACGCGAAGTCGCACATCAACCCGATCGGGCAGTATCGCCCATAACCTCTTCAACCGTTCCAACTCCTTGTGCTTGAGACATGTGAAATCGCCGTGTGACCACTACTAAACCCTGATCGAACCTGTAGAATTAGGTGTTTCATGGATCGTGCGCGTGATGAGCCTCTTGGGCAACGCGCGACGTAAGTCCTTGAACATCTTAGGTACGCAATGTAGCCGTCCACACAATCCGTTCCCTGACTGGGTCTCCGCATGGAGCCGTGTCCGGGAATGACCGGACTGATATCCGGGTTGTTGTGGATAGGAGAAGAGGTAAGTATGTCGGATGTCCTGCTTGACCGCCCCGAACTCGAAGGGCTGGGTACCTACGAGTTTGGTTGGTCAGACCCTGACGCGGCCGGTGCATCAGCCCGCCGCGGAATTTCACCGGAGGTCGTCGCAGACATTTCGGCGCTTAAGAGCGAACCGGAATGGATGCTGAACCGCCGCCAGAAGGCGCTGCAGCTCTTTGAGCGCAAGCCGATGCCGACCTGGGGTGCAGACCTTTCAGAGATCGACTTCGACAACATTAAGTACTTCGTTCGGTCGACAGAGAAGCAGGCCCAGACCTGGGACGACCTGCCAGACGACATCAAGAACACCTACGAGAAGCTCGGGATCCCCGAAGCTGAGCGCCAGCGCCTCGTCTCGGGCGTCGCAGCCCAGTACGAGTCTGAGGTTGTCTACCACCAGATCAACGAAGAGCTCGAAGCTCAGGGCGTTATCTTCATGGACACCGACACGGCGCTCAAGCAGCACCCGGAGTTCTTCGAGGAGTACTTCGGTACTGTCATCCCCTCTGGCGACAACAAGTTCGCTGCGCTCAACACCGCTGTGTGGTCAGGTGGATCATTCGTCTACGTGCCGCCAGGCGTGCACGTCGAGATTCCGCTTCAGGCCTACTTCCGTATCAACACGGAGAACATGGGCCAGTTCGAGCGCACCCTGATCATCGCTGACGAGGGCAGCTACGTTCACTACATCGAGGGCTGCACCGCCCCGATCTACAAGTCGGACTCGCTGCACTCGGCAGTCGTCGAGATCATCGTGAAGAAGAACGCCCGCGTTCGCTACACGACGATCCAGAACTGGTCGAACAACGTCTACAACCTGGTCACCAAGCGTGCGACGGCTGCTGAAGGCGCAACCATGGAGTGGATCGACGGCAACATCGGTTCCAAGGTCACCATGAAGTACCCGTCCATCTACCTGATGGGCGAGCACGCCAAGGGTGAGACCCTCTCCGTCGCATTCGCGGGCCCCGGCCAGCACCAGGATGCCGGCGCCAAGATGATCCACATGGCTCCGTACACGCAGTCGTCCATCGTCTCCAAGTCGATCGCCCGTGGCGGCGGCCGTGCAGGTTACCGCGGTGAAGTACGAGTGGATGCCGCTGCGCACCACTCGGCAAACACCGTTCGTTGCGACGCGCTGCTTGTCGACACCCAGTCGCGCTCAGACACCTACCCGGCCATCGACATCCGCGTCGACGACGTGCAGCTCGGCCACGAGGCGACAGTGTCGCGCGTGAGCGAAGAGCAGCTCTTCTACCTGATGAGCCGTGGCATGCCTGAAGACGAGGCCATGGCCATGATCGTGCGCGGCTTTATCGAGCCCATCGCCCGGGAGCTCCCGATGGAGTACGCCCTTGAACTCAACAAGCTCATCGAAATGGGCATGGAAGGATCCGTCGGCTAAATGACCGCCGCCTCTGCACCCCTGAAAAACGCTTCTGAAGCAATGCCCACATCTGAACAGCACGGAATCAAGGAGCACTCTGACGGTCGCTTCGGGTTCGTGCCCGTTCAGACTCGCTCCGCACGGTTCAAGAGCACCGACGTCAATGATTTCGAGGCCGTCACCGGTCGCGAAGCAGTCTGGAAGCTCTCGCCCGTCGGTAAATTCACCGATCTGACCGGGGGAGAGCTTGACGGCTCCGCGTACCCGATCCAGTCAACCGACGTCGACGGCATCACCGTCGAGTGGGTGGGCCGCGACGACAAGCGGATCGGCACCGCGGGTGCGCCTGAAGAGCGCGCAGCAGCCAACGCCTGGACCAACTTCGAGCAGGCCATGGCCATCACCGTCAGCGGTGAAGAGGCCAAGGAGATCATGATCGTCCGTGCCGAACTCGGCACAGGCGCCCGCGCTGCCCACACCATTATCGAGGCCAAACCGTTCAGTCGGGGTGTTGTCATCCTGCAGAACAATGGTTCGGCACGCCTGAGCGAGAACGTCGAGATCATCCTCGGCGAATCGGCGAACCTCACTGTCGTTACGCTTCAGGAATGGGACGACACCGCTGTTCAGCTGGCTAACCATTTCGCTTCTGTCGGCCGCGATGCCAGGCTTAAGCACGTTGTCGTGTCGCTCGGCGGCAGCATCGTGCGGGTCAACCCGTCAATCCACCTCGCGGGCTCTGGCTCGGACATCGAGGCACTCGGCCTCTACTTCGCGGATGCCGGCCAGCACCTCGAGCAGCAGGTATACGTCAACCACGACGCACCGCACAGCCGCAGCCGTGTGACGTACAAGGGTGCGCTGCAGGGCGAGGGCGCACGCACCGTCTGGATCGGTGACGTTCTCATCGGCAACAGCGCTCCGGGCACCGACAGCTATGAGCAGAACCGCAACCTGGTTCTGACCGAGGGCACGCGTGCCGACTCGATCCCAAACCTTGAGATCGAGACCGGTGACATCCTCGGTGCAGGCCACGCCAGTGCGACCGGCCGTTTCGATGACGAGCAGCTCTTCTACCTGCAGTCACGCGGAATCACGGAAGACGAAGCCAGGCGCCTCGTCGTGCGTGGCTTCCTCACCGAGATCGTGCAGCAGATCGGTTCACCGGAACTCGAAGCGCGCCTGCAGGACGCAATCGAAGCTGAACTCGTCGGAACGGATGTGAAGTAATCATGGCATCCGTCAAAATCTGTGCACTCGAAGACCTGACGCCCAACGAAGCGGTCAAGGTTGAGATCGATGGTCTGTCGATTGCGGTCGTCCGCGATTCGGCCGGCGACGTCTTCGCTATCGGTGACACCTGTACCCACGGTGACATCTCGCTCTCAGAGGGTTTCGTCGAAGACGACACCCTGGAGTGCTGGGCTCACGGTTCGAAGTTCGCACTGCGCACCGGCAAGCCGATCACCCTCCCGGCGTACGAGCCGGTACCCGTGTACGAGGTTTCGCTTGTCGATGGCGATGTCTACATTGACCCGGCAGTAACGCTGGCTGTCTAGCCCTTCCCCCACTCCTGCGCTTGCGCACCGGCGTCCAGACGCCAATCTTTATACGAAGAAAGTGAATTTCATGTCTGTTCTTGAGATCAAAGACCTGCACGTCAGTGTCGAGACCGACCAGGGCACCAAGCAGATCCTGCGGGGCGTCAACCTGACCATCAACCAGGGCGAGATCCACGCGATCATGGGCCCGAACGGCTCGGGCAAGTCAACGCTTGCGTACACAATCGCCGGACACCCCAAGTACAAGGTCGAGGGCGGTTCAATCCTGCTCGATGGTGAAGATGTACTCGCGATGACTGTTGACGAGCGCGCTCGTGCCGGTGTGTTCCTCGCAATGCAGTACCCGGTTGAGATCCCGGGTGTGTCTGTCACGAACTTCCTGCGCACCGCGAAGACTGCTATCGACGGCGAGGCGCCCCCGATCCGCCACTGGATCAAGGAGGTTCGCGAGTCGATGGCCAACCTGCGTATGGACAAGAGCTTCGCTGAGCGCAACGTGAACGAGGGCTTCTCCGGTGGAGAGAAGAAGCGTCATGAGATCCTGCAGCTCGAGCTCCTGAAGCCCAAGTTCGCTGTGCTCGACGAGACCGACTCCGGCCTCGACGTCGACGCGCTGAAGATCGTGTCAGAGGGTGTCAACCGTGCGAAGGCAAACTCCGACCTCGGTGTGCTGCTCATCACGCACTACACGCGCATCCTGCGCTACATCAAGCCCGACTTCGTGCACGTGTTCGTCAACGGACGCGTCGCTGAGCAGGGTGGCCCCGAGCTGGCCGATCGCCTCGAAAACGAGGGCTACGATCGCTATCTCGAAGCCTCGAACGTAGGCTAGAAGCATGGTTTCAACTCTCAGTCCCACGCGCTACGACGAAATCGAAGAAGCGCTCAAAGACGTCATGGATCCCGAGCTTGGCATCAATGTCGTCGATCTCGGTCTCATCTACGACCTGGGTTGGGATGACGAGAACAACGCTCTCATCATCCACATGACTCTGACGTCTGCCGGCTGCCCGCTGACCGACGTGCTTGAGGAACAGACGGCCGAGGCACTTGACGGTGTCGTCGAGCAGTTCCGCATCAACTGGGTGTGGATGCCGCCGTGGGGTCCCGAAAAGATCACCGATGACGGCCGCGACATGATGCGTGCCCTCGGGTTCGCCATGTAGCAAACGCTTCACCCTGAGCTGGCCTCAGACCAAACGGCGTGTACGTGTGTTTCCAGGAGTCATGGAAATGCAGGTACACGCCGTTTCTTTTTGGGATGTAGTGAGGACTCGGTCGGGCGTGAAGAACCTGCCGAGCGGCATGCGCGTGACATCCATACCAGCCTTGGAGCCGCACTGGAGCGGCAGTCCAATTAGTGGAATGGTATGCTAATGACATGTCCAGTCTTGCGGAATCACGGCCGTCCCGACGCGACATGCAGAGCGCGGTCACTCGCGACGACATCATCACGGCTGCCACGCACCTGATGCTCGACGGTGGCTACATCCAGACATCAATCTCTGCGATCGCTCGTGAAGCGAACGTTGCAGTGCAGACCATCTACAACTCGATCGGCAACAAGGCCGAGCTGCTTTCCGTCGTCCTCGACCGCATTGCCGTCGGTCCGGAAGCGCCCGCCCTCGAACCCGACGTGCTGCGCTTCAGGGTCGCGCAGGCGCGCACGACGAGCCAGGTGATCACGGTGATGACTGATTGGTTCGTCGAGGTCAACCAACGAACTGCCCGGATCAACCAGGTCATCGGCCAGGCGGCATCCGTCGACCCCGACATCGCCGAGTGGGACGAACGGCGCTCGGCCAGACGGCTGCACAACTACGGAGAGGCAGCCTCGACGCTGCGCTCACTGCACGGTCTGCGTAGCGGATTGACCGACCACGAGGCTGCTGCCGCGCTCTGGTCGATCGGCCATCCGGAGGTCTATCGGTCGCTCGTGAACAACATCGGTTGGTCCGTCGGCGCCTACCGAAATTGGGTCAGAACGTCTCTGACTGCGCTGTTGGCGTAAGCACGCGTACCGCGAGGTGCTCGCGGGGAAATATACTAGAGAGTTGGTCCAGTCGGACCCGAACCTCACCACCACCATCCGAACGGACTATTGCTGTGCTCAGTGTGCAAGATCTCGAAATCCGAGTTGGAGCACGCGTGCTCATGGAAGGCGTGAACTTCCGCGTCTCCGCAGGCGACAAAATCGGTCTGGTCGGGCGTAACGGTGCGGGTAAGACCACACTGACGAAGACGCTCGCGGGGGAGACCCTGCCCACCAAGGGCAAGATCGAGCGCATCGGCGAAATCGGGTACCTGCCGCAGGACCCGCGCTCCGGCGACCCGGAGATGCTGGCTCGGACGCGCATCCTCGATGCTCGAGGCCTCGGCTCCATCGCGCTCGGTATGCAGGAGTCCAGCCTCCTCATGGGAGATTCTGATGCAGCTGTCAGCAGCGCGGCAATGCGTAGGTACGGGACGCTGACCGATCAGTTCAACGCTCTCGGTGGATATGCCGCTGAAGCGGAAGCCGCGTCGATCGCCAGCAACTTGAGCCTGCCCGACCACATCCTCGACCAGCAGCTCAAGACGCTCTCCGGTGGACAGCGTCGCCGCATCGAACTGGCCCGCATCCTGTTCTCTGCCGCAGAGACGATGATCCTCGATGAGCCCACCAACCACCTTGACGCCGATTCAGTCGTCTGGCTGCGTGAGTACGTCAAGAACTACCGCGGTGGTTGCATCATGATCAGCCACGACATCGAACTCGTCGGCGAGTCGGTCAACCGCGTCTTCTACCTGGACGCGAACCGTACGGTCATCGACGTCTACAACATGAACTGGAAGAACTACCTGCGTCAGCGCGCTTCGGATGAAGAGCGTCGTCGCAAAGAACGCTCCAACGCCGAGAAGAAGGCGTCCACCCTGCAGATGCAGGCCGCCAGGTTCGGCGCAAAGGCCAGTAAGGCTGCCGCCGCGCACCAGATGGTTGCCCGTGCGGAGAAACTGCTGTCCGGACTCGAAGAGGTGCGCGCCGTCGACCGCGTGGCCAAGCTGCGCTTCCCGGAGCCCGCTCCCTGTGGTCGCACGCCACTCATGGCTACGAACCTGTCGAAGAGCTACGGCTCGCTCGAGATCTTTACCGCTGTCGACCTCGCGATCGACCGCGGTTCCAAGGTCGTCATCCTGGGCCTCAACGGTGCAGGAAAGACGACACTGCTGCGGATGCTCGCCGGCGTCGACAAGTCGGACACCGGCGAGATCATCCCCGGTCACGGACTGCGGATTGGTTACTACGCCCAGGAACACGAGACCATCGACGTGAATCGATCGGTACTTCAGAACATGGTGTCGTCGTCGCCGAACATCACCGAGATGGAAGCCAGGCGTGTGCTCGGTTCGTTCCTGTTCACCGGTGATGATTCGAACAAGCTCGCTGGTGTGCTCTCAGGTGGCGAAAAGACGCGTCTGGCGCTGGCCATGATCGTCGTCTCCGGCGCCAACGTGCTGCTGCTCGACGAACCGACTAACAACCTCGACCCCGCCAGCCGCGAAGAGATCCTCGACGCCCTGGCCAACTACAGCGGCGCAGTCGTCCTGGTCAGCCACGACGAGGGTGCCGTTGAGGCTCTCAATCCCGAGCGCGTGCTCATCCTGCCTGACGGCATCGAGGATCACTGGAACAAGGACTACCTCGACCTGATCACGCTCGCTTAACAGATCACAGCAACGTACGAGGGGCCGGGAATTTGATTCCCGGCCCCTTTTGCGTTGCGGATGCCGGTGGCTCGTCGGTACGTCTGCTCGCCTGCTCGTCTGGCATGATGTCGACATGCGCCGTACACCCCACTACATCGTCACCGACCCAGAAGAAGTCAAGCGATTGATTCGGGAGAACCCGTGGGCGACCATCGTTTCCAACACGGCGAAGGGTCTTGTCGCGTCGCACTATCCGGTCATCCTGGAGGAGGGCCGCGATGGCATCAGCATCGTCAGCCACGTCGGACGTCCGGATGATCGCGCCCTCGAGTTGGGAGAACACGAGGTGATGATCATCATTCAGGGGCCACACGGGTACGTGTCACCGAGTTGGTACGGCGGCGAGCCGGCGGTTCCGACGTGGAACCATGTGACAGCACATTTGTACGGCACCCCGGAGATCCTCAGTGACGAAGAGAACTGGAGTGTTCTCAGCACTCTCGTGCAGCACTTCGAGCACAAGCTTCCAGAGCCCAACCTGCTCGAGGACAACGAAGAGTACGGCAGACGAATCGTGTCTGGAACCATCGGCTTCCGCTTGCTGGTCGATCGGTTCGAAGCGCGAGCGAAGCTCAGCCAGGACAAATCAGACCGGGTCATCGGCAATGTCGTAGCGGAGCTCAGTCACGGAGAGAACTACGCACAGCCTGAGCTCGCCGATGAGATGCGCCGGGTTCACGGCAAGTGAGCGACAGCGGCTGGCTGAGCAGCGCTCAGACTGGTCAGCGACCCGCGACGCCCGGTGCCGGCTTTTCGATGTTTAGCGATGGTTCCCGAGTAGCTCGTCTTCGACGTCTGCGTCGCTCTTTGGCTTCGCAGCCTTCTTGCGGGCTCGTTCTGCAGCGCGATCCTGTTCTTCTGGATCCAGCGCGTTGATCGTGCGATATTCCTGCCTGACCGCCCAGCCCAAGCCGATGAAGCCCATCAGCGCGAAGACGTACCACTGGAAAGCATAAGAAAGGTGAGGGCCCTCGTCCCTGACCGGCCGGGTAACAGCGACGGGGCGTTCAGCTGGGGCGGGATCCTCCGTGACCATCAGGCCGTATGCGCCGGTATACGTCGGCTTGTCGACGCGTCCGGCTATGTCGTCGAGGTTGATCGTCGCGATCTGGTTGCCGCTCGCGCTGCGTCCCGCCAGAGTCGGCTCGCCAGCCTTGAGCCTGACGACAACGGTGACGGGCCCTGACGGAGCTGCAGGAACAACATCCGGAGCGTCCTGCGCTTCGCCGGTCGGTAGCCAGCCACGGTTGACGACGAAGACTGTACCGTCGTCAAGGAGCAACGGTGTCAACACCTCGAAACCCGGGTTGATGTTCAGCGGGCGATTGCGCACCAGGAGCTCGTCGTCGATCAGGTATGTGCCTTTCAGCTCGACCTGAAGCCACTTCTGGGATTCGTCAAACGAATCAAGCTGCGGAAGCGCCTCGTTCACAGGAACCGGGGTCGAGTCGAAGTTCGCATCGACCTTGGCGATCTCGGCCAAGGCCTCTGCGCGCCGATTCAGCTGCCAGGTTCCGAGCCCGCTGCACACGACAGCGAAGACGATGGTGAGCGCCAGATAGCCGGCCCAGCGCCGTGAAAAAACGAATTTCCAGCCGCTCACGCCTTGTCCACCCCAGCCGAGGCAGCAGATGCCGCATCACCGGTGAGGGCACGCACGCCCAGCGGGAAGTCGCGGGCGCTCAGAAATTCGCGCAGGTAGTCGACGTGTGCGTCGCAGGCAAGCCAGGTCTTCACTCTGTCCTCAGTGTGTATGCGGGGATTACGCCAGTCGAGCCGCCAGGTCGCGTGGTCACGGCATCCAGCCCGGGAGCAGGTGTCCTGATCAAGTTGTGCGCCGATCAAGTTCACAGGTGCTCGCCGTTCGTTGGATCATGGGGTCGCTCGCCGGTGGCCGGTCGAACGGGAAGGATCGCTCCGGGCCGTTCGACAGTGCCACCGCGCGGGTCTGAATGCACGTTGGCGATGATGACCGCGAAGTACGGCAACAGGATCGCGCCTGCCGCAGGGATCAGGAGCCACCAGCCCTGGACGAACAACATCATCACGATGCAGACAACGCGAATGCCCATTGCAACCGAATACTTGATCATTCGATTGCGTCGTTCCACCTCGGGAGAGAGGGGGAGTGAGGTGATCGCCTGCTGCTTCATTCCAACTGTCGCTTCGTCAATGTTGTACGGCTGATACCGATGCCTTAAGCCTACGTCTCGCGGCGCTGTTCTGACGTACGCCGTAAGCTGAGCTGATGTGTGTGCGGCTGTGAATCCGCCTAACTCAGATTGGATATAGGCATGACAACGGCCAGAACAGTACTCGTAACCGGCGGAAACCGAGGCATCGGTTTTGCCATCGCCGAAGAATTCGTTGCACAAGGACACCGCGTTGCAGTGACCGCTCGCTCAGGCGAGGGGCCCGCAGGTACGCTCACCGTGCGTGCAGACGTGACGGATGCCGCATCCATTGACGCTGCGTTCACCCAGATCGAAGCAGAGCTCGGTCCGGTCGAGGTCGTCGTCGCAAATGCTGGCATCACCAAGGACACCTTGCTGATGCGTATGTCAGAGGACGACTTCACGTCAGTCATCGACACGAACCTCTCAGGTTCCTTCCGCATCGTCAAGCGCGCATCGAAGGGCATGCTCAAGGCACGCTTCGGTCGCATCGTTCTGATCTCCAGCGTCGTCGGACTCTATGGCTCTGCCGGCCAGGTCAATTACTCCGCATCCAAGAGCGGTCTCGTCGGCATGGCTCGATCCATCACTCGCGAGCTCGGTGCGCGTGGCATTACCGCGAACGTTGTCGCCCCCGGCTTCATCGAGACCGATATGACCGCCGAGCTGCCTGAAGCGCAGCAGGCTGAATACAAGCGCAACATCCCTGCCGGTCGTTTCGCGACGCCGACTGAGGTTGCCCGCGTCGTTACCTGGCTCGCTGGCGATGACGCCGGCTACATCTCTGGAGCTGTCATTCCGGTTGATGGTGGGCTGGGGATGGGTCACTAGGGTCGGTCGCGTCTCGCATGACTCACGGGAAGCGTTCGGCTCTCCGGATCTTCCGACTGCTCTGCTGCCGCCTTTCGCAACGCTTCGCGTTGCGGGGATGGGTCACTAGGGACGCTCGCTAGCCGCTCGCGGCAAAAGAAGAAGCCCCTTCGTTCTAGAACGAAGGGGCTTCTTCTTCTGTAGCTCAGCTAACCGCGCAGGCCGAGCACAGGCAAAAGCTGGCTCAGATCGGCCACGTCGATGACGATGTCGGCTTCTTCCTTCACACGCGGTTTGGCGTTGAACGCGACGGAGAGTCCGGCGACAGCCATCATCTCCAGGTCGTTGGCGCCATCGCCGACAGCAATCGTCTGGGTGAGCGCAACACCGTCTGCAGCCGCCCACTCCTGCAGTGCCGTGGCTTTCGCCGCTGCATCGATGATTGGACCGACCAAACCCCCGGTGAGATGGCCGTCGACGACCTCAAGCCGGTTGGCGCGCCAATGGTCGAGCCCGAGGGCGTCACCCAGCGGGTCAAGCAACTCATGGAAGCCGCCCGACACCACGCCGACACGGCTGCCATTGGCGTGCAGGCCTGCGATGAGATCATGCACGCCCGGCGTCGGACGGATCTTGCGGCCAACCTCAGCGAATACAGATGCGGGCAGGCCAGCCAGGGTCGCTACTCGAGCTCGCAGGCTTTCGGCGAAGTCGAGTTCACCGCGCATCGCACGTTCGGTGACATCGGCAACGAGTTCACGCGAGCCAGCGACATCCGCCAACAACTCAATGACTTCGTCTTCAATCAGGGTGGAATCAGCGTCTAAGACGACGAGGAAAGGGGTGGAGCGGGTCACGGGAGTACTCGAACTCCCTTACCGACGACGGTGATGCCTGAATCGGTCACACTGAACCCCCTGGCAAGATCTCGCTGGAGGTCGACCCCGACCGATGCGCCTTCTTCAATGACTACTTCCTTATCCAAAATTGCGCGATGCACGACGGCATCCGCTTTCACTTGTACACGTTCAAAAATAATGGAGTCGACGACTTCAGCCCCCGACCCGATGGTCACCCACGGTCCGAGCACGCTGCGCTCGATGTGAGCACCCGAGATAACACAGCCGAGTGAGACGACCGAATCGATCATGGTGCCGAGGGCACCTCTGGCATCGCGCACGAACTTCGCTGGCGGCGAGTTGAGCTGACGACTGAAAATCGGCCATGACTGGTTGTACAGGTTGAACACGGGGAGCGCCGAGATGAGGTCCTGGTGCGCCTCGAAGAATGAGTCGATGGTTCCCACGTCACGCCAGTAGTAGCGGTCTCTGTCTGTCGAGCCCGGTACATCGTTGCGCTGCAGGTCATAGACGCCGGCCTGGCCGCGTGCGACGAAGTCTGGGACGATGTCGCCGCCCATGTCGTGGCTCGAGTCGGTCTTCTCGCCATCGCGGAGCACCGCCTCAATCAGCGCGTCGGCGTTGAAGACGTAGTTGCCCATCGAGGCGAACACCTCGTGGGGAGCATCGGCGAGACCGATCGCATCCGTCGGCTTCTCGCGGAACTCACGGATGCGATCGGGCGTCGCCGCATCGACCTCGATGACGCCAAACTGATCGGCCAACCCGATCGGCTGCCTGATTGCTGCGACGGTGGCCTGCGCCCCTGACGCAACGTGTGCTTCGATCATCTGGCTGAAATCCATGCGATAGACGTGGTCAGCACCGACCACGACAACAATGTCGGGCTTCTCGTCATGGATGAGATTGAGGCTCTGCAGGATCGCATCAGCCGAACCGCTGAACCAGCGCTTGCCCAGGCGCTGCTGGGCTGGAACCGACGCGATATACGAGTTGACGAGTCCGGAGACATGCCAGGTTTGGGATATGTGGCGGTCGAGGCTATGGGACTTGTACTGAGTAAGAACCACGATCTGTCCGAGCCCCGAATTGATCAGGTTCGACAGCGCGAAATCGATCAGCCGATAGTGGCCACCGAATGGCACCGCCGGTTTGGCTCGGTCCTCCGTCAGCGGCATCAACCGCTTGCCTTCCCCACCCGCTAAGACAATGCCAAAGATCTTCAAAGGCTTCATGACTTCAGAGTAGGGCCAAGCGGTCGTTCTTAGCATTCCTTTGAAGGTATGTGTCGAGCTCCGGCTGCGCTAGTTTTGCTCCATGCGAGTAGACCTGTTGACGAAAGAGTTCCCGCCGGAGATCTACGGTGGCGCTGGCGTGCACGTGACAGAGCTTGTACGAGCCCTGCGCAGCGACATCGACGTCACCGTGCGATGCTTCGGTGCGCCGAGAGACGAGCCTGGCGCGGTTGCGTATCCGGTGCCTGGTGAGCTCGCGAATGCCAACGGCGCCCTGGCCACGCTCGGCGTCGACCTGCAGATGGCGGATGCCACGGGCAGCGCCGACCTCGTGCACTCGCACACCTGGTACGCGAACGGCGCAGGCCACCTGTCGAAGCTTCTGCACGGTATCCCGCACGTCGTCACTGCGCACAGCCTCGAGCCACTGCGCCCGTGGAAGGCAGAGCAGCTCGGTGGCGGCTACCGCGTCTCCAGCTGGATCGAGAAGACGGCCTTTGAAGCGGCGGATGCCGTGATCGCCGTCAGCGACGGTATGCGCCGCGACATCCTGCGTAGTTATCCCGACCTTGACGCATCGCGCGTTCATGTCGTTTACAACGGCATCGACCTTGAACGATGGAAGCCCGTTGATGACCAGGAACTGGTGCGATCGCTTGGCATCGACCCGGATCGGCCATCGGTTGTCTTCGTCGGTCGCATCACCCGGCAGAAGGGACTCCCATACCTCCTGCGGGCGGCCGCGCTGCTCCCGCCCGAGGTGCAACTGGTGCTCTGTGCAGGAGCGCCGGACACCCCAGGCATCCTGGCAGAAGTCACCGCAGGGGTTGAAGCCCTGCAGCGCGAGCGGGATGGCGTTGTGTGGATCGACCGCCTGCTGCCACACCACGAGCTGTCAGCCGTGCTCACGGCCGGCACAGTTTTCGTTTGCCCGTCGGTGTACGAACCGCTCGGCATCGTCAATCTCGAGGCGATGGCCTGCGGGCTGCCGGTCGTCGGCACCGTTACAGGGGGCATCCCCGAGGTTGTCGTCGATGGCGTTACGGGGCGCCTGGTGCCCATCAATCAGGTGAGCGACGGGACAGGGACACCGATCGATCCAGACAGATTTGTTGCTGATCTCGCTTCTGCGCTGACTGAGGTGGTCAGCGACCCCGAACGGGCAGCTCAGATGGGTGCTGCGGGGCGCAAGCGAGCCGAACTGGAGTTCAGCTGGGCCCAGATCGCCACCCGCACCCAGGAGATCTACCGGTCGCTGCTTCCGAGCTGAGTGTGACCGGGTCGGCGTCGAACGCGTCGCTGAAGCCCGATAACATGGCTGTATGGTCAACGTTCTCGAGCTCTCCGACGTGTCCGTCGTTCGCGGTGGCACACCCATTCTGGATTCAGTGAACTGGAGCGTTGACGATGATCAGCGCTGGGTGATCCTCGGACCGAACGGCGCGGGTAAGACAACCATGCTGCAGATCGCTGCAGCCGTCGGTTACCCGACAACCGGGCAGGCCGAAGTGCTCGGGGAGCCTCTCGGCGGCACGGACGTCTTCGAGCTGCGTCCCCGTATCGGCTTCGCCTCGACGGCACTGGCCCGCAAAGTTCCCGGCAACGAGCGTGTGCTCGATGTCGTGATGACCGCCGCATATTCGGTGACAGGCCGCTGGAACGAAGAGTACGAAGAGATCGACGAACGTCGCGCCTCTCGTGTGCTCTCCGAGTGGAAACTCGAGCACCTCGCAGAGCGCACCTTCGGCACACTCAGCGATGGCGAGCAGAAGCGCGTTCAGATCGCCCGTGCAGTGATGACTGACCCTGAACTCCTGCTGCTCGACGAGCCGGCAGCAAGCCTCGACCTCGGCGCACGCGAAGAACTCCTGCAGCTTCTCGGCGGCTACGCCAGCTCGAAGAGTGCACCGGCCATCATCATGGTCACTCACCACGTCGAAGAAATTCCGCGCGGATTCACGCACGTCCTGCTCTTGAAGCAGGGTCGCATCGTGTCTGCTGGTCCATTGGCAGAGGCTTTGACGTCGCAGACGCTCAGCGACACGTTCGATCTCAACATCGAACTCACCGAAACAGACGGCCGTTATTCGGCACGCGCGCACGAATAGCCCGATCATGGCGGCCAATTCAATCGGCTTCTGCTAAACTCAGTAGCTGGCCCTGTGGCCGGACAACTTTTTCGCCGTGTTTGGCGAGACAGAACTCACCAATCGCAGTTTTCATTCATCAAATCGCAACAAGGAAGTCTTCATGAAGTCTGACATTCACCCCGAGTACGCTCCCGTGGTTTTCCGCGACCTCGCGTCGGGCGCGACGTTCCTGACCCGTTCAACGGTCTCCAGCTCGAAGACCATCGAGTGGGAAGACGGAACGACCTACCCCGTCATCGACGTTGAAATCTCTTCGGAGTCACACCCGTTCTACACGGGTAAGCAGCGCATCATGGACTCCGCCGGGCGCGTTGAGAAGTTCAACTCGCGCTACGCGGGTTTCGGTAAGTAACTCTTCCGCGCGCGCACACCGCGTATCAGAAAGGGCGACCAGCTTCGGCTGGTCGCCCTTTCTGCATGTTTACCCTGTCTGAGTATCTAGGGCTTTCACCTATCGCTCCGGCCATTCGCCCTGGGCGACGAATTCGGGGTCGCGTGCACGGCGCATGTAGTCCTGGAAGCTCGCTGCCTGCTCGGCAGACCAGGTCACTTGGAGTGCGTGCAGTTCGATCGCTGTTGCTGGCAGGGCTGCAGCGTGTGTACGGGCGATGGCCTGCGCCACGCGGCCGGCAGCAATGGCATCCGCACCGGAGTCGTGCGCGTCGTCAAGCGTGACGCCATAGAAGGCGGATGTCACGGCGAGGGTGCGCTTGCCCTTGCGGTAGCGATCAACCGCCTTGTCGATGACCAGAGGGTCGATGACAGGTGAGGGGGCGTGCAACGGCTGGATACCGTGTCGCATGGCCTCCCTGTTGAGCAGTGTGAGGTCGTATGGGGCGTTATACGCCACGATGGGAAGCGAGCGGTCGAGAGCCGACTGCAGGGCGCGCACGATCTCGGCTACGCCGGTAGCGGCATCCTGACCGTTCTGCCTGGCCTGCTCGGTCGAGATGCCGTGTACATTCGTTGCCTGCTCCGGGATGTCGATCACCGGGTCGAGAAGCCAGTCTGCGCGCTCAAGCACATGTCCGTCGGCGTCGATGACGGCAACCGTCGCCGTCACGATTCTGCTCGTCTCTACGTCGATGCCCGTCGTCTCTAAATCGAAGACTGCAAGTGTGTCGCTCCAGGTGCTCATACTGAAAGCCTACGGCGCACTACCGACACTGCGTGCCCGGCGCTGCACAACCTGCAGGCAACGGGCACGATTCACGCGCTGGTGATCAAATCAGCCGCAGTGCAGCCAGTAGAAGCTCTGCGCGCCGAGAGTGAGTGTGAGCGATCCGTCGTCATCGAAGCTCGGGAAGACAGAACCGCCGAAGACGTCGTACAGGCGCGTCCCTGCCATCTCTGCATCCTCGATCTTGAACGCGACCGGGTTGTGAGCGAAGCTGAATACGCAGAGGATTGTCTCCGGCTGATCGCCGTAACGGGTACCAGATCCGTCGTACTCCCGAATGAATGCGAGCACCGACTCATGGTTGGTCGTGAGCACTCTGATGGTGCCAAGCCCGAATACCGGGTGAGCCTTGCGCACGTGAATGACGTTTCGCACCCAGTGCAGCAGCGAGCCCGACTGCGCCAGCTGTGTCTCCACATTCGTCTGGGTGTAGTGGTAGACGAGCGACTGCACGACCGGCAGGTACAGTTTGCCAGGGTCGGCAGCCGAGAAGCCGGCATTCCGGTCAGGCGTCCACTGCATGGGCGTACGCGAGCTGTCGCGGTCGGGCAGCCAAATGTTGTCGCCCATGCCGATCTCGTCGCCGTAGTACAGGAACGGACTGCCGGGCAGCGCGAACAGCAGGGCATGCGCCAGCTCGAGCTCGGCGCGCGAGTTGTCGAGCAGGGGAGCCAGGCGACGACGGATGCCGATGTTGGCGCGCATCCGCGGGTCGTATGCATACCAGCCATACATGGCCTGGCGGTATTCCTCGCTGACCATCTCGAGCGTGAGCTCGTCGTGGTTGCGGAGGAAGACGCCCCACCCGGCGCCGTCGGGAATGTCGGTGGTTTCAGAGAGCACCCGAACCAGCTCGTTGGCCTGCTGGGAGCGCAGCGAGTAGAAGATGCGGGGCATCACGGGGAAGTCGAATGCCATGTGGCATTCAGGCTCTTCCTCCGTGCCGAAGAACGCTGCAACCTCACGCGGCCACTGGTTGGCCTCGGCGATCATGATGCGGCCCGGGTAGTCGCGGTCGACCATCGCACGCAACTTCTTGATGAACTCGTGCGTGGGCGGCTCGCCCTCACCGTTGCCCTCTTCAGATTCGTACAGGTACGGGATGGCGTCGAGCCGGAACCCGTCGACACCCAGGTCGAGCCAGAATCGCACGATCTCAAAAAGGGCATCGTGCACAGCCGGGTTGTCGAAGTTGAGGTCAGGCTGGTGCGAGAAGAAGCGGTGGAAGAAGAACTGGCGTCGCACCGGGTCAAAGGCCCAGTTCGAGTCTTCGGTGTCGGTGAAGATGATGCGGATGTTGGGGTACTTCTCGTCGTCATCGTTCCAGACGTAGAAGTCTCCGTACGGTCCCTCTGGGTTCTCCCTGGACTGCTGGAACCAGTCGTGCTGGTCAGAGGTGTGGTTCAGCGGAAGGTCGATCACGACACGCATGTTTCGCTCGTGCGCCTTCGTGACGAGGTCCTTGAACTCGTCGAGTGTGCCGAACTCCGGCAGGATCGCGCGGTAGTCCGCGACGTCGTAGCCGCCGTCTTTCAACGGAGAGTTGAAGAATGGCGGAATCCACAGTGCATCGATGCCGAGCCACTGCAGATAGTCGAGTTTCGACACCAGCCCTGACAGGTCACCTGATCCATCCGAGTTGCTGTCGACGAACGACCGCACCATCACCTCATAGAAGACTGCGCGGCGATACCAGCGGGTGTCGAGCGCTAGCCCGGGAAGCTGGATGGGTGCGGTAAAGCTCACGTCGATCCTTCCGGCCCGATGACGGGCAGTTTCTGGTTAAAAGCTAATGATTCGAGTCTAGGTCGACCAGCGGAGCGAATGTCCAGTTGCCACGGGCATCTCATGCCTAAACTTAGGCGTGATGATCGTTCCTTCGCCATATGCAGGGCAACTCGCCCGGATTCCCGTTCGCACGGGCTCAGCCTCAGTTCTGGGCAGTTCCACCCACTACTGGGACTATGGCGACCCTGCTGCGCCGACAACAATAGTTATGGTTCACGGGTTCCGTGGCGACCACCACGGCCTTGAGCCCGTCGTGGCCCAACTTTCTGGATACCGGATCATCTCACCCGACTTGCCCGGCTTCGGCGAGTCCGGCCCGCTCACGGAGGTTGCCCACGACATTCCCGGGTACGGCGCGTGGCTGGGCGAATTCATCGCGCAGCTGCAGCTCACCGGCCCCGTGGTCATCCTCGGCCACTCGTTCGGCTCGATCATCGTCTCCGGCGCGGTTGCCGGCGGCTTGCCTGCCGACCGCGTTATCCTGGTCAACCCCATTGCCGCGCCTGCCCTGTCAGGGCCGCGCGGCATCCTCACGCGTCTCGCTGTCTTCTACTACTGGGCTGCCGATAAATTGCCGGAGCGCCTCGGCTTCGCACTGCTGCAGAACCCGCTGATCGTGCGCGTCACGAGCCTGGCCATGGTGAAGACCAAAGACAAATCACTGCGCCGCTGGATTCACAACCAGCACGACAGGTATTTCTCGGCATTCTCCGATCGGCGCGTTGTGCTCGAGGCATTCACCGCCTCGGTTGAGAATGATGTCAGTGAGTTCGCCGCCCAGATCAGCCAGCCCACGCTGCTGATCGCCGCAGAGAAGGATGACATCACGGCCGTGCCTGCCCAATATCGCCTGCAAAAACTCTTCCCTGACGCCGATCTACGGGTCATCTCCGATGTCGGCCACCTCATCCACTACGAAGTGCCTGCGCAGGCCGCAGCCCACGTACAGAGCTTCCTGAGCGCTGTGAAACCCGCATGAAGATCGTCTTCGACTGCCGCTACACGCGTTTCGACCAGCACGACGGAATCAGCCGCTACACCGCCGGCATCGTGACCGAGCTGGCCGCGCTGCATCCGGTCACCATGCTGATCAGTGATCATAGGCAACTCGCGCTGTTGCCGCCGCTGCCGTGGGAGCTCGTCAGCTCTCCGACGAGTGCGATGGAGCCATTCATTGCCCGCACAATCAACCGGCTGAAGCCCGACGTGGTGTTCAGCCCGATGCAGACCATGGGTTCCTGGGGCCGTAAATATGCCCTGCTCTTGACGGTCCACGACCTCATTTACTACAGCAACCGCACGCCGCCGAGAAACCTCGCGTGGCCGATAAGGGCACTCTGGCGCCTGTATCACCTGTCCTGGTGGCCCCAGCGGATGCTGCTCAACCGCTCAGACGGCGTGGTGACTGTTTCAGAGACCACCAAGAAGCTGATCGAGGATCACAAGCTCACCGTCAAGCCGATCACCGTCGTGCACAACGCTGCCACCTCACCCGCGGCGCCGGACATGACGCGGTCGATGCCGTCAGCCGGCATCCTCGTGTATATGGGCTCGTTCATGCCGTACAAGAACGTCGACACCCTGGTGCGGGCCGCCGCCGCGCTGCCCGGCTACACGCTTCACCTCATGAGCAGGATCGACGATGCTGAGCGCACGCGCCTGACGGCTCTTGCCCCGCAGGCGAACCTGGTATTCCACAACGGCGCAACGGATGCCGAGTACCTCGAGCTGCTTCAGGAAGCGACGGCGCTTGTCTCTGCGTCACGCGACGAGGGATTCGGAATTCCGCTCGTTGAAGCGATGAACGTCGGCACGCCCGTGATCACGAGCGACATTGCGATCTTCCGTGAAATCGGGGGAGAGGCGGCGCTCTACTTCGACCCCGACTCCCCTGATGAACTCGCTGCACGCGTTCTGCAACTGAGCATGCCGGCTGAGTGGGCAACTCGCTCGAAGCGCTCGGTCGTGCAGGCGTCCCGGTTCACCTGGGCGCGTTCGGCGAAGACGCTGCTGGCTGCACTGGAAGAGACCGAAGCCGCACGCCGCGGGGCGGGCTCTGGTGCAACGGATGCAGGAGCTGTATCACCGACGACGGCGCGCACCGCAGCGACTGATTAGGCAGACGGCCGGGGGCAGGGGCGCCGTCGCTCTCCAATCATCCGTTCGTGTTCATCGCTGCAGCGTCCGCCGTGTGAAGGCGCATCAACACAGAGTCGTGTCGGCGCTGCGGCACGAGCACGGCTCTCGTGTCTGATTTCCGCCAGACGTGGCGCGCATCCGCTGGTGGAATGTACTCATGAACACCACTCTCGCCGCTCAGGCCCTTCGCTTCCATTCCCTTCATGACACCGCGCGGCCGCTCGCGCTTGCCAACGCCTGGGACGTCGCCAGCGCCCTGGTCGTTGAAGCCGCCGGCGCCCAGGCTGTCGCGACCACGAGCGCCGGCGTCGCCTGGTCCATGGGAATGCCGGACGGCGACCGCCTGGGTCGCGAGCGGGCTTTGGCCGTCATAACGCGGATCGCCGCTGCGGTCACAGTGCCGGTCACCGCCGATATCGAGAGCGGATTTGCTGCTGCAACAGCGGATGTCGCGGTCACCGTCGAAGGGCTCCTTGCTGCCGGCGCTGTGGGCATCAACATCGAAGATGGGGCGTGCGGCGTCGATGAGCTGGCCGCACGCATCGCCGTAGTTCGCACCGTGGCGGATCGGGCCGGGGTGCGGTTGTTTATCAACGCACGCACTGATGTCTTCCTGCGCGGCATCGGAGCACCGGATCAGCGCGTGACAGAGAGCATCAACAGAGCAGCGCGTTATCTGGAGGCAGGAGCCGACGGGATATTTGTGCCTGGCCTTGTGGATGCCACCACGATCGCAGAGCTGACGGCCGGCATAGGAGCGCCCGTGAACGTGATGGCAGGCCCTGGTTCGCTCAGCGTCGCCGAACTCGCTCGCGTCGGGGTGGCACGTGTGAGTGTGGGGTCCGGCGTGGCGGAGGCGGCCTACGCCGTCGTGCACCGTGCGACAGCGGAACTGCTCGCCTCTGGGACTTATGAATCGGTGGCGGGTGGGCTCGAGTACGGCGTGCTCAACGGACTGTTGGACGCGAGCACGCGAGTACTCACCGACCAAGCAGCGCACTGACCTGGCGGAGAGCGAGAATAGAGTCGTGACAACCGACGAACGTGCGCCGCAGACACTCGTCGCAAGCGCAGCCGCTGACGCGCATGGATCGCAGTACGATCCGCTGTTTGACGAGCGGTATCGGGCGATCGACGCCCGCGACACTCGGTTCGACGGCCAGTTCTTCACCGCTGTGTCGTCGACGGGAATCTACTGTCGTCCATCCTGCCCGGCACGCACGCCGAAAGCGCAGAACGTCACGTTCTACCTCACATCGGCAGGGGCGCACGAAGCCGGCTATCGCGCGTGCAAACGCTGTGTGCCTGAGGCGGCACCCGGCACGCCAGAGTGGGATCTGCGTCGGGATCTGGCTGGCCGGGCGATGCGGCTGATCGTCGATGGTGTGGTGGATCGCGAGGGTGTGAACGGTCTGGCGGCGCATCTGGGCTACAGCGAGCGCCAGGTGAACCGCCTGCTTGTGGCCGAGCTCGGCGCCGGACCGCTTGCGCTAGCTCGAGCGCGTCGAGCGCAAACGGCTCGGAGTCTGCTCGTCGGCACCGACCTTCAACTGGCGGATGTCGCCTTCGCGGCCGGCTTCGGATCGATTCGGCAATTCAACGATACTTTTCTGCAGGTGTTCGCCGCGCGCCCTGGAGAGGTGCGGGCGCGGTATCGCGCTGCCAACGCCAGGGCAGCGACCGCGCACAGAGAATCACCCGAAGACGGCGCGGAGATGATAGGCGGCGCATCGGTACGCCTCAGCCTCGTTCTCCCCGTGCGGCAGCCGTTCGATGCTCCAGGCCTCTTTCGGTTCCTGGCGGCGCGCGCGATCACCGGTGTCGAGGCCGCCGAGCTTCCGACTGACGGCCCGCTGCGGTACGCGCGAAGCCTGTTGCTCCCGCACGGAGCCGGTGCCGTCGAGATCATCGCGACACAGGGTGGGGGCTCTGAGTGGCGCCTGCAGGCGCAACTGGAGCTGGCCTCCCTCGCTGATGTCGCGACCGCGGTGGCGCGCGTGCGGCGGATGCTGGACCTGGATGCCGACCCCGTCGCCGTTGACACCGCGCTCAGCGCAGATCCCGCCTTGGCGCTGCTCGTCAACAGAACGCGCGGGATACGGGTGCCCGGCGCGGTTGACCCCCACGAACTCGTCATACGCGCGATTGTGGGGCAACAGATATCCGTGGCGGCGGCGCGAGGACACCTGGGTCGCCTTACGGCCTTGCTGGGCACGCGCTACACGTCATCATTCGCCGGTATTGATCGGTTGTTCCCGACGCCTGGCCAGATTGCAGCTGGGGTGCCAGAACCGATGCCGGGCGATCCGCTGGATCAGGATCGCCCGCTCAGGCTCCCCGGTCGCTCCGTGCGCACCGTAGTCGCTGCCGCCCGTGCTCTCTCCGACGGTGAACTCGTCGTCGATGTGGGCGCAGACCCAGAGGTATTGCGAGAGCGTCTCGTGGCCCGGCCAGGTATTGGACCGTGGACTGCCGCGTACATCTCGATGCGTGTACTGGGCGACCCCGATGCCTGGTTGCACGGCGATGTCGCCCTCGTCGCCGGCGCGATCGCGGTGGGCACGCTCGAGCCCAACCTCTCGAAAACTGGAGCGCACCGTACCCTGGCCGAGAAAGCTGCAGCCTGGGCGCCGTGGCGCTCGTACGCGGCCCTGCACCTGTGGCAGGCAGCTGCCTCCGGTGTCACCACCACCGCGTCAGCGCATCTTTGAGATAGCAGTTGGCGCTCGCTCGGCAACGGATGTGCCCCATCACCATGGTCTCCGCCGCTAGCGAATGGTGTGAAAGGCGTCTCCGAGCTGCCGGATCGTGGAGTCGAAGTGGGTCAGCACCAGCTTTCCGTCTTCCCACGCGAAGTCGTGCACGGATCCATTGGCGATGATCTCATCGTGCCTCGGTCGTTTGCCGTCGGTGAGATGACGGATCAGGGTGCCGATCACTCCTCCGTGGCTGACGACGAGCACTGAATCACCCTCGTGCTCCGTGGCGATTCGCCCGAGCGCGGGGATCACGCGGTCGAGAACCTGTTGTCTGGTCTCCAGCCCAGGTACAGCGACACCGTCGGGAAAGCGGGCTTGTCGCTCCTCGAAGGTCAACCCCTCAATCTGACCGTGGTGACGTTCGGTCAGTTCAGCAATCACGCGTGGGGGAGCCAGCCCGACTTCACCCGCGATGATGCGCGCCGTCTCGTGTGCCCGCTTCAGCGGACTCGTCACGATGGCATCCCAGTCGCGTTCGCGGAGCGCGGAGCCGACTGCAGCGGCCTCGGCACGACCCGTTGCGTTCAGGGGAATGTCGGTGCTGCCCTGGATTTTCTTATGCAGATTCCAGTCGGTTTGCCCGTGGCGCACAATCGAGAGTCTCGTCATGAAAGTCGTTTCCCTTTCGAGGCGATCAACTGGTGGTCCAGCCCCGTCTTTTGTCCGACGCCCAGCCTCGAAGCCAGCCCGGCGAGCGCCTCTGAAGCCCCGGTCTCCAACTTGATCGCGGCACGGGCGTCACCCTTAGTCTGCCCCCGATTAATGATGACGATGGGGAGTTTGCGACGGCGGGCGGCCTCAAGCAAGCGGATGCCAGAATTCACGGCAAGCGAAGATCCGGCAACGAGCAGTGCGTCGGCCGTGTTGACGAGTGCAACAGCTTCGGCGAATCGCTCGGTGGGCACGAACTCGCCAAAGAACACCACGTTGGGCTTCAGCATCCCCCCGCAAACGGTGCACGCCGGAATGCTGAACTCGTCGATGTTGCTGACATCGACGTCACCGTCCGGATTCACCGTGATTCCCTCTGGGGTGAGGATGTCTGGATTTGTCGCTTCAAGTCGGCTCGCCACGCTCTCGCGACTGAACGCCTGACCGCAATCCAGACAAACGACGCGATCCATCGACCCATGCAGCTCAACAAGACGCAGGGAGCCTGCCCGAGTGTGCAGGCCGTCGACATTTTGCGTGATTACACCGGTGAGGGCGCCGTGCGCTTCGAGCGCAGCAAGTGAACGGTGCCCGAGGTTCGGCTGTGCGGCGCTGAACCGACGCCATCCCAAGTGGCTGCCTGCCCAATAGCGCTTTCGCGCGCGCTCATCGGCGACGAACGTCTGGAACGTCATCGGTCTGCGGACAGGGGCGCCTTCACCCCGATAATCGGGGATGCCGGAGTCAGTGCTGAGGCCCGCCCCGGTAAGCACAGCCGTACGACCGCCGCGCAGCAGATCAGCGACAGCATCAAGTGATGCGTCGGGCGCAGCTTCGGCGAGTCCTGCAGTTCCAGCGGTCATACTTCCCTCTTCATACGCGCATCCCTATGACCTGATTCTAAACAACCCGGTTTCCGACTTTGTTTCGCTACTGGCAGTCTTGACAGGCAACCTCCATCGAAAGGCTCCACCGCCGTGCACCTGATCCACATCGACGACCTCACACTGCCGGGGCTTTCCGACTACTCACGATTGACGGATGTCGCTCTGCGCAAGGTGCTCGAGCCCGAGGGTGGGCTCTACATCGCGGAATCGAGCAAGGTGATCACCCGAGCCCTGGCTGCCGGCCACCAGCCGCGCTCAGTGCTGCTGCAGGAGCAGTGGCTGCCCGACATCGAGCCGTTGATGGCTGACTGGCCGGATGTGCCCGTGTACGTCGGCGAACCGGCAGTCCTCGAAAAGCTCACCGGCTACAACCTGCACCGCGGCGCTCTCGCGGCGATGCACCGGCCGGCGCTGGCGGGCGTCGAACACCTGATCACGGATGCCAAGCGCATCGTCATCCTCGAAGACATCGTCGACCACACCAACGTTGGAGCCATCTTCCGCTCGGTCGCCGGTCTCGGCGCCGATGCCGTCCTGATCACGCCGCGCTGCGCCGATCCGCTCTACCGTCGGAGCGTGCGTGTGAGCATGGGCACCGTGTTGCAGGTGCCGTGGACGCGTTTGCCCGAATGGTCGGAAGCGGCGCCCATTTTGCATGCAGCAGGCTTCCACCTTGCTGCTCTGGCGCTTTCTGACACCGCGGTGACGCTCGACGAGTTCGCAGCGAACCAACCGGAACGCATCGCGATTGTGCTCGGCGCAGAGGGTGACGGGCTCAGCCAGCAGGCGCTGGCCGCCGCAGACACCGTTGTCACCATCCCGATGCTGCACGGCGTCGATTCGCTGAACGTCGCCTCGGCCAGCGCCGTGGCCCTATACACGCTCCGCGCGTAAGGCGTCAGCACAGCCAGCCATCGATAGAATTGACGGATGCACCTGACCAGACGCCAGATCTATCGACGTCGACGTATTGCCGCGCTGAGCGTCTTAACCGTCGTTCTCATCGCCATCATTTACGGATTCAGCACCGGACTCGCGCCGTTGCCGGCAAACGCGGCGCAAGTCGCCCCGCCTGTCACGCTCACGCAGCCGGCTGCAACTCCGGAGTGGCCTGGCTACGGCACGAGCGCGATCGGTGCTGTCGGATTTGACGGAGTGCTGGCCTCCGAGGGCGACGCATCCCCAGTGCCGATTGCGAGTATCGCCAAGACCATAACGGCCCTCGTGATCCTTCAGGCCAAGCCGCTCGGCGTCGGCGAGGCCGGGCCGGATATCACCTTCACCGAAGACGACATCGACATCTACTACGAGACCATCGCCGAGAACGGCTCGTCGGCCCCGGTTTCTGTTGGCATGGTGCTCTCACAGCGTGAGGCACTTGAAGCCATGCTGCTTCCATCCGCCAATAACTACGCCAAGTCGCTCGCGATCTGGGCCTATGGCTCTGAGGACGCGTACCTCGCTGCCGCCGCATCCTGGCTCTCCGATCACGGGCTGACCGGCACCACGGTTGTCGACACCAGCGGGCTGTCAGCCCAGAGCGTGAGCACGCCATCTGACCTGGTCGAAATCGGCAAGCTTGTGAAGTCGTCGCCGGTTGTCGCTGAGATTGTCGCGATGAAGACTGCGACATTGCCGACGATCGGTGAAGTCACCAACACCAACAAAATGCTCGGCATCAATGGCGTGAACGGCATCAAGACCGGTACGACCGATGAAGCCGGCGCCTGCCTGCTCTTCTCAGCGGACATCACAGTGGGAACCAAGACCGTGACCCTTGTGGGCTTCGTACTCGGCGGAGAGACCCACTCAGAGCTCAACGAGTCGATTTCAGAGCTGATCGACAGCGTGAAGACCGGCTTCCAGGAGGTTCAGCTCACTGAGCAGGGTGTTTCGTTCGCCACATACACGGCCGAGTGGGGTCAGAGTGCTCACGCTGTCACCGCAGAGGCCGCGTCGACACTCGTCTGGTCAGATACGCCAATCTCCGGTTCTCCGACGGTGAAGGAGATCACCACGGGGGATGCTGGTGAGTCAGTCGGCTCGGTCGACTTCGTCATCGGCACCCAGACGGTCACCGTGCCGCTGGTACTCGATTCAGAGGTGAGTGATCCTGGCTTCGGTTGGCGTCTGACCCACCCGACAAAGCTGGGCTAGCGCCCGCGCGCCCTGTCCCGGACGCTCCCTCAGCGCTCCCTCAGCGCTCCCTCAGCGCTCATCGGGCGTATCGGGCGCTGTAGGCGCTGGCGGGAGATCGAGGCGAGGATCGACGTAACCTCCACCGGCTGCGAATGGTCCGGCATCCGGTCGCTTGGGCAGTACATGATCGCCTGAGGACTGATGGCGGATTCGACGGACTACCCACGGCATGAGATATTCCCTGGCCCAGGCCAGGTCTCCTGTGCGCGCCTGACGCCACGATGCGGCGGGGAGCGGCTCCGGCCGCTGCGGCTCGAGCGAGTTCGGCACGTTGAGGGCCGCCAGCACCATGCGGGCGACGGTGTGGTGCCCGAGTGGATTCAGGTGCAGCCGATCGGGCGCCCACATCCGTGGGTCCTGGATCTCGGTGAGTGCCCACTGATCGGCAACGATGCAGTCGTACCGTGCGGCGATCGCCCGCACGTTCTCGTTGTAGATCGCCACCTTGCCGCGGATGCCACGGAACACGGGGGAGAAGCCCACATCCGTTCCGGTGAAGATCACGACGGTGGCGCCGTCTGCGGCCAATCGGGCGATCGCCGAGTCAAACTGTGCCGCGATCTGGTCAGGATCAGTGCCCGGCCGAATTACATCGTTGCCGCCCGCCGAGATCGTGATGAGGTCTGGGTGAAGCGCGAGGGCCGGCTCGATCTGTTCGTCGACGATTTGACGGATTAGTTTTCCGCGCACAGCGAGATTCGCATAGGAGAAATCATCGTTGCCCTGACTCAGAACTTCAGCGACGCGATCTGCCCATCCCCGGTGGCCGCCTGGGCTCGAGGGCTCAGCATCGCCGATCCCTTCGGTGAATGAGTCTCCCAGCGCCACGTATCGTGACCACGGATGAAGTTGTTCAGTCATGATTTCATTCTCCATCGTCAGGCGGATACCAGCGCAACTTGATAGGTTCTTATGAAGTGAATACTCCGCCAGCCTTCGGTCCCGCTCAGGGCACATCAGCAGCAGAGCATCTCTCGCCGTCATTCCCGGAACGTGCAGCATGGGGTACTGCAAACAAGCTCCGTGCCTGGCAGGCAGAGGCTCTCGACGCCTACTTCCTTACCGAACCCCGAGACTTCCTCGCCGCCGCAACGCCAGGCGCCGGAAAGACCACGTTTGCCCTGCGTTTAGCGGCCGAACTGCGTGCCAGGCGCGTCATCGATCGCATCACGGTCGTGGCTCCGACTGAGCACTTGAAACGTCAGTGGGCCGAGGCCGCCGCCCGTGCCGGCATCCGTCTCGACCCGTACTTCAAGAACAGCGACAGTCGATACGGCAGTCACTATCACGGCATCGCCGTCACGTACGCGCAGGTCGCGACACGCGCGGCATTGCACAGAGACCTGACTTTGTCGCACCGTACTCTCGTCATTCTTGACGAGGTGCACCACGGCGGTGACGCCCTGAGTTGGGGCGACGCGATCCGTGAGGCATACGAACCGGCAACGCGTCGTTTGTCCTTGACCGGAACCCCGTTCCGCTCTGACACGTCGCCCATCCCTTTCGTGAACTACCTGCCAGACCAGCACGGCATCAGGCTCTCGCAGAGCGACTACAGCTACGGCTACGGCCGGGCGCTTGAAGACGGCGTCGTGCGTCCCGTCATGTTCATGGTCTACGCCGGTCACATGACCTGGCGCACCAAAGCCGGCGACGAGATGGAAGCCAAGCTCGGCGAGGGCAACACCAAGGACATCACTTCGCAAGCGTGGCGCACGGCGCTGGATCCTGGTGGATCCTGGATTCCGGCTGTACTGCGTGCAGCGGATCAGCGTCTGACAGAGGTGCGGAACGGCATCCCTGATGCCGGTGGCCTCGTCATCGCGACAGACCAGACGAGTGCGCGTGCCTACGCCTCGATGCTCGAAGACATCTGTGGCGAATCCGTGACGGTTGTGCTCTCCGATGAAAAGGAAGCCAGCGACCGGATCGAGGAGTTCTCACACAACACCAAGCGGTGGATGGTCGCCGTTCGCATGGTGTCCGAGGGCGTCGATGTGCCCCGCCTCGCCGTGGGTGTCTACGCGACGAGCGCATCCACCCCGCTGTTCTTCGCCCAGGCCATCGGCCGCTTCGTGCGTGCCAGACGCCGTGGTGAGACCGCGTCGATCTTCCTACCAGACGTCCCCAGCCTGACCAGCCTCGCCAACGCGCTTGAAATGGAACGCGATCACGCGCTCGATCGTCGCAATCGCGACGACGAGGGCGATGGGATGTACAACCCCGAAGACGCCATGGTCGCCGAAGCCAACAGGCAGGAAAAGGGCTCAGACGGGCTACTCGATGAGTTCAGCTGGCAAGCAATTGATTCGCAGGCGACGTTCGACCGGGTCGTCTTCGACGGTGACGAGTTCGGCCAGCTCGCCGAGCCTGGCACCGATGAGGAGTTCGACTTCATCGGCATTCCAGGTCTGCTTGAGCCTGAGCAAGTCTCTGAGCTCTTGCGGCAGCGCCAGGCCAAGCAGTCCAAGCGGGCTGACGACAGGCGCAAGAACACTCCTGCCGACGAGAAGGGCGAGGAAGAGATTCCGCTGTACCGCACGCTGAAAGAGCAGCGCACGCTGCTCAACAGCCTGGTTGGCATGTGGTCGAAACTCGCGAACGAGCCGCATGGCATGGTGCATGCCGAGCTGAGGCAGCTGTGTGGAGGGCCGGCAGTCGCCCAGGCCAGCGTGACCCAGCTGCAAAAACGGATCGACTTGTTGCGGCGCCGACTCGGCCGAAGTTGAGTTGGGCAAAGGTTGCACAGATTCTGCATGAATTCGCGTCGAATGATGGAGCGTGTGCCGAGTAGGCGCTCGATGTCGAATAAACTTTGAGGGTGAAAGACACCGGGCCCCTCGAATCGAAGAAATCAGACCTCGACAGAGTCGATCGCGCACTTCTCAAAGCGCTCTCGGTCAACGCCCGCGCCTCAGGTGCTGCGCTGGCGACGGAGATCGGGGTGGCTGAGTCGACGGTGTCGCTCCGCCTGCGCCGTTTGCAGCAGCTGGGCCACATCCGTGGTTATCGGGCGAACATCGATCTGGCTGCTCTCGGTGCTTCGCTGCAGGCTCTCATCGCTGTGCGTCTCGCCAAGCACGCCAGAGCCCAGATCGACGACTTCACCAGCGCGGCTCCGCACTGGCCTGGCGTTATCGGCATGTTCCACGTCGCCGGCGCTGACGACTATCTGCTGCACGTGGCTGCAGCGGATGCCTCGCACCTGCGTGATTTCGTGCTTGAGCACCTCGCTGAGCATCCGGCCGTCGCCCACACCGAGACCAACTTGATCTTCGAGTACGTCGACGGTGATGGCTGGCAAGACCTCGTGAAGTAGCCAGCCGGGCGTACTCTGTCGACGTGAGCACTGATGGCACGTCGTGGGGGTCCCTCAGAACCTGGATGCTGAAGGGGCTCGTCGATCCGCGTGGTGCACACGTCGGCCCACACGCTCAGCAGGTGGAGAAGACCCACTCCTGGTGGCGGGTCATGTGCCTGACCGGCGTCGACTATTTTTCGACCCTGGGCTACCAACCGGCAATCGCAGCGCTGGCAGCCGGCCTGCTGTCGCCACTCGCCACCATCGTGCTTGTCGCGCTCACCCTGGCCGGCGCGCTGCCGGTCTACCGACGCGTCGCCTCTGAGAGCTTCCAGGGCTCCGGCTCAATCCATATGCTTGAGCGCCTGTTGCCGTGGTGGGGCGGAAAACTGTTCGTGCTGGTGCTGCTCGGTTTTGCTGCCACCGACTTCATGATCACCATCACCCTGTCAGCAGCGGATGCCTCTGCCCACGCCATCCAGAATCCGTTGGCACCGGCCTGGGTCGAAGACGGCCAGCTCGTTGTCACGCTGGTGCTCATCGCGCTGCTCGGAGCTGTCTTCCTGCGCGGCTTCACCGAGGCCATCGGCATCGCAGTGGTGCTCGTTGGGGTGTATCTGGCGCTGAATCTCATCGTTATCGCAGTCAGCCTCGCGCAGGTGGCCGAGGAGGCGACACTCGTCTCCGACTGGTGGGGCGCACTGAACGCCCAGCATGGCAATCCGCTCGTGATGGTCGGCATTGCCCTGATCGTGTTCCCGAAACTGGCGCTCGGGCTCTCCGGCTTCGAGACAGGTGTTGCGGTGATGCCGCAGATCACGGGTGACGCAGCGGATACGCCTGACAACCCACGCGGACGGATCAGGGGCGCGAAGAGACTGCTCACCACTGCCGCCATCATCATGAGCGGTTTTCTCATCACCTCGAGCATCGTGACGACGTTGCTGATTCCGCAGGCGGAGTTTCAGCCAGGCGGTGAGGCGAACGGGCGTGCTCTTGCCTACCTCGCTCACGAGTACCTGGGCCCGGTGTTCGGCACGGTATATGACATCAGCACCATCTGCATCCTCTGGTTCGCGGGAGCCTCCGCCCTGGCCGGGCTGCTGAACCTCGTGCCGCGCTACCTGCCGCGATATGGCATGGCGCCGCAGTGGGCACGAGCTGTTCGACCTCTGGTGCTGGTCTTCATCGCTATTGCCTTTCTCATCACACTTGAGTTTCAGGCCAGCGTCGATGCGCAGGCCGGGGCCTATGCCACCGGCGTCCTGGTGGTCATCACCTCGGCATCGGTCGCAGTCACCCTGTCGGCCAGGCGCAAGAAGCAGCGGTGGGCCGCTGTCGGGTTCGCAGCGATCGCCCTGATCTTCCTGTACACGACCATTGCGAATGTGATCGAACGGCCCGATGGCGTCCGGATCGCCACGCTGTTCATTCTCGGTATCCTCGCAATCTCGATCCTGTCCCGGTTGCGTCGCTCCTTTCAGCTCAGGGCGACCTCGGTCATCCTTGACCCGACCGCGCGCGACTTTGTCCTGCAGGATGCAGAGGAATACGGCGTGCTACGGCTGGTGTCTCACGAGCCGAACACCGCGAGTGCCGCCGAATATCAGCAGAAGAGCAAGGACGAACGCCGCTATGGCAATCTTCCGCAACGATCGCCCGTGATCTTTCTCGAAGTACACGTCTCCGATTCCTCGGATTTCGAAGAAGACCTCGTCGTGCAGGGTGTTACGCGGCACGGGTATCGGGTGCTTGAGGTCACGAGTGGCAATATCCCGAGCACCATTGCGGCAGTGTTGCTGGAGATCCGGGATGAGACGGGGCTGGTCCCCGAGATCTATTTCGAGTGGACAGAGGGCAACCCGATCTCGAACATGTTCAAATATCTGATCACCGGGGGAGGCGAGGTCGCTCCGGTCACGCGTGAGGTGCTGAGGGAGGCCGAACACGATGCGTCCCGGCGTCCCAGAGTGCACGTCAGCTAGCTGGGGTTCCCAGCCGGCCGCGCAGGAGTTATGCAAGCTCCAAGGCAGTGAATGCCTGACCTGTCACCACGACCTACACCTGAGGGAGCGGTGTTGCTGCACCGATGTTTGGCTGAACTGACGCCCGGCTGAACAACGCAACGCGGGTTAACAAAGCAACGCCCCTGCCGAAGCAGGGGCGTTGCGGTTAGTTCGTAACGAACTATGCGGTTCTAGAAGATCCGCGCGGGCTCTATTTAGAGGCCGCGGATGTTCTCAGCCTGGGGACCCTTGGGGCCCTGGGTGACCTCGAACTCAACCTTCTGGTTCTCGTCGAGGGACTTGTAGCCGCTCGAAGCAATTGCCGAGTAGTGTGCGAACACGTCAGCGCTTCCGTCATCGGGTGCGATAAAGCCGAAGCCCTTTTCAGCGTTGAACCATTTCACGGTACCTGTTGCCATTTTGAAACTCCTCCAGGAGTGTTAGATCGGTTCCGACTGTCGGAACCGTTCGTCGCGGTATTCGTCGTCCGCTTCCGAAAGGAATGTGGCGCATCAACCGAGATCGATGCGTTTTAAGACGTGCAAGCACTACAACTTCTTTACAAACCCTAGCCCACGAAGCTGGTTTTTCACCGGTTTCTCTCAAGAATCTATTTCAAAGCGTTACCTTCGGGCATCTGGGACGGTCACAAAATCGATCAATTGTTCGACTCTTCCCAGCAATTCAGGCTCTAAATCGACGAACGATCGCACCTGTCCGAGAATGCGCTGCCAAGCCCTCGCAATGTCGGCTTGCTCGGCGTGTGGCCATCCGAATGACTCGCAGATCCCGTGTTTCCACTCAATATTGCGGGGAATTGTCGGCCAGGCGGTGATGCCGAGGCGCTGGGGTTTGACCGACTGCCAGACGTCTACGAACGGATGTCCGACAACTAGAACGTGTTTTCCATGCGGACCGCGCGCGACGGCATCCGCGATTCTGCTCTCCTTGGATCCGGGAACCAGATGATCGACCAACACGCCGATGCGGCGTGTCGGACCTGGCTGGAATTCTCTGATCAGTTGGTCGAGGTTGTCGACACCCTCGATGTATTCGACGACGACTCCTTCGATCCGCAGGTCGGCACCCCAGACCTTTTCGACGAGTTCGGCATCGTGGCGTCCTTCAACGAAGATGCGGCTGGCCCTGGCGACTCTGGCCGGGGCGTTCGACACCGCCATCGATCCAGAGGCTGTGCGCGCCCTGCCCGTCGGTGCCGTTGCCGTCGGCCTGGTGAGCACGACTGGCTCACCGTCGATCAGAAAGCCGGGACCGAGAGGGAACAACCGCAGCTTGCCGTTCCGGTCTTCTAGCGTGACGATGTTCTTTTCAATTCGGATCACCGCGCCACAGAATCCGGTCACGGCCTCTTCGACGACGAGATCGCGGGTGGCCTCGTGCGTGGGAATCGTCTTCTTGCCGACATCGCGCCAACCGGCAGCGAGTACGTCTTGTCCATAGCGGTCATCCATCACCCTTCGACGTTAGTCGAATGTCTGCGTGTGGCAGGCAGGGTGGCGGGACATCAACAGGTCGTGGTTGCAGTGCCTTACTGGAAGTCTCGTGACCGGGTCTGAGCACTCAGGGTGAGGCTCTCGAATTTGTCGGCGATCAAGTTGGTGATGCCTTCAGGGGAGCGCTCCAGGATGCCGCGCACCACCAGTGCAGGCGACTCCCTGGCGACACGTCGGTACCGATTCCAGACGCCGACTCCCGCGATCACATTGAGCGTTCCGGTTTCGTCCTCCAGGTTGATGAACGTCACTCCGCCAGCCGTCGAGGGGCGCTGCCGGTGCGTCACCACACCTCCGACCTGGATGCGGCGGCCTGATTCATGGGTCGCCAGCTGATCAACCCGCAGCGCACCTCTGGCCTCGAGCTGACTCCTGGCATGCCGCACCGGATGATCGTCGGTCGAGATCCCGGTGGCCCACAGGTCGTAGACCACCTGCTCGGATTCGCTCAGCAGCGGCAATAGCGGAGGCTGCACGAAGACGACTGAGCCGCTGAGGTAGCTTTCCTTATCTTGTGCTGCATCGCCGGCGTTCCACAGTGCTTCCCGGCGTTCCAGGCCGAGCGAGTCGAATGCTCCGGCTGCGGCGAGCGCTTCCAACTGTTCTGTGCTGAGTCCGACGCGACGGGAGAGGTCTGCCATCGACGTATACGCACCGAATGCCACACGCTCGGCAACTATACGTTCGGTGAGCGCTTGGCCGATTCCGCTCACCTCGGCCAGGCCGAGCCGGACGGCAAAGGCGCCGTCTCGTCGGTGATCTCTGACGCGAGAGGGCAAAGAACGATCGAAGACGGGTACGGGAGGCTGCTCGACCGCCAGACAGCTATCGAGGGCGCCGTCAAGAGGCGTCGCTCCCGCGCTCAACTCCAGGCCCGCGTCTGCGCCGGAGAGGGCGATATCAGGGCGGAGTACCTGCACGCCGTGTCGTCTGGCATCTGCGACCAGCGTCTGCGGCGAGTAAAAGCCCATGGGCTGGGCCCGCAGCAACGCGGCGAGGAAGGCGCCGGGGTAGTGCAGCTTCAACCAGGCGCTGGCATAGACCAGCAGGGCGAAACTGATGGAGTGGCTCTCAGCGAAGCCGAAGTTGGCGAACGCTTCGATCTTCTCGTAAATCGAATCAGCGACGTCGCCGGTGATCCCGTTGCCCTCCATCCCGACGTAAAGCTTGGCTTTCAGCGAGGAGATCTTCTCGATGCCTCGCTTGGACCCCATGGCCCTCCTCAACAGATCGGCGTCTTCGCCCGTGCAGCCACCGACCGCCATCGCCATCTGCATGAGCTGCTCTTGGAAGAGCGGCACCCCGAGGGTGCGTTCAAGCACAGGCTCAAGCTTGGGGTGCAAATAGGTCACCTCTTCTTGTCCCAGTCGGCGGCGAATATACGGGTGCACGGCACCGCCCTGGATCGGACCGGGACGGATGAGGGCAATCTCGACAACCAGGTCGTAGAAGCGACGGGGCTGCAGCCGGGGGAGCGTGCCCATCTGCGCCCGGCTCTCCACCTGGAACACGCCGATCGAGTCGGCGACGCAGAGCATGTCGTAGACGCCCTGCTCTTCCCGTGGGATGGTGCTGAGATCCCAGTGTTCCCCCATCGATTCTGCGACCAGATCGAAGGTGTACTGCAGAGCGGCCAGCATGCCGAGTCCGAGCAGGTCGAACTTGACCAGTCCCATCCAGGCGCAGTCGTCTTTGTCCCACTGCAGCACGGTGCGGTCTTCTTTTCTGGCGTGTTCGATCGGGCAGACCTCTCCGACCGGGCGATCGGTGAGCACCATGCCACCCGAGTGGATGCCGAGATGGCGCGGAAACTTCAGCACCTGCGTGGCCAGATCGATGACGGGCTGTGGGATGTCGTTGTCTTCGCCGCCGACGACGCTGCCCCAGCGCTCCATCTGCTTGGACCAGGCATCCTGTGCCCCCGCGCTGTAGCCGAGCGCCTTGGCCATGTCGCGCACAGCGAACTTGGGCCGGTAGGTGATCACGTTGGCCACCTGGGCGGCGTTCAGTCGCCCGTAGCGCCGATAGACGTACTGGATCACCTCCTCGCGCCTGTCTGAGTCGAAGTCCACGTCGATGTCGGGTTCTTCTTCCCGCAGGCTGGAGAGAAAGCGCTCGAACGGCAGCCGGTAGAAGATCGAGTCGACTGCGGTGATACCCAGCACGAAACAGACTGCGGAGTTGGCGGCAGATCCACGACCCTGGCAGAGGATGCCCCTGCTCTTCGCGTACTGCACGATGTCGTGCACGATGAGGAAATAGCCGGGAAAGTCTTTGGCCTCGATGACGGCAAGTTCTTTTTCGATTCGCTCGCGCACATTGTCGTTGTATCCCGGATACTTCTCGGCAGCTCCCTGCCAGGCCAGCGTGCGCAGCCAACTCATCGGGGTGTGTCCCTCAGGCACATCCTGCTTGGGCAGTTTGGGCCTGGCCCTCCGCAGCGAGAACGCCAGTTCATCGGCCAGCGGAACTGTATTGCTTACAGCGTCGGGGAACCGGGCGAACAAGGCAGTCATCTCAGCACCGCTGCGCAGATGGGCACTCGGGCTCGCCGGAAGCCAGCCGTCCATCTCATCAAGGCTGCGCCTGGCCCGAACAGCAGAGAGCGCTGCAGCCAGTCGATGCTCGGACGGAGTCGCGTAGTGCACGTTGTTGGTGGCGACGACGGGCAGACCGGCATTCTCGGCAAGCACGGCAAGCGCGTCGTTGATGGCACTGTCTTCGGGATGCCCGTGGTCAAACAGCTCGACGTAGACGTTGTCGTGGCCGAACAGCGTCACCAGCCGAGCGAGCTCGATGGCAGCGGCTTCCGGGCCTCCACTCTCCAGCGCCTGTCGAACCGCGCCCTTGCGGCATCCGGTCAGAATGACCCAGTGCCCGTCGGCGCGTTCGGCGAGCTCATCGAGGTCGTAGAGCGGCTTGCCCTTCTCTTCTCCGGCCAGCTGGGCATGGGTCAGTGCAGAAGCGAGGCGGTAGTAACCCTCCTCCTGGCGGGCCAGAACCACCAGGTGGGTACCCTCAGGGTCTGCGATGCCGTTCTGAGGGGTACTCAACCCCAGTGACAACTCGGCACCGAAGACTGTCCTGATCTCCGGGTAGCTTTCAGCTGTCTCTGCGAGGCGCACCACACCGTAGAAGCCGTCGTGGTCGGTGAGTGCGAGCGCGTGCAATCCCAGCCGGGCGGCTTCCTCCAGGAGCTGTTCGGGCGAGCTGGCGCCGTCGAGAAAGCTGAAGTTGGAGTGCGCGTGCAACTCGGCGTACGGGATGGCTGGCGCGGCACTGGCCAGGGGAGCGGATGCTGGTGGGGCCGGTGCTTCGTACTTCGGGCGCTTTCGAGACCAGGCGGGGCTATCGCCGCCGTCGCCCTGTAGTTCGTCACCGCCAGCGCCGCCTCCCGAGGGAGAATCAGGACGGCGTCGGTCGGAGAGCTTGCGTTCGAGCTCCGACCAGGGGATCGGCGGGTTGTTCCAGCCCATCAGTCGTTACCTTCTTCTGTGTGCTCAGTTATGTCGGATGTCCTCAGTCGCAGCGGGGCCTTAGTCATAGCGGGCCTCCGCCCACCAGCGGTGGTTGTCGAGGGCAAGCAGCCAGGCGTTGCCCTCAATGTCGACAAGCTGAAAACGGTGCAGTGCGGTGGAGCGCTCGGCATCCCACCAACGCTCGGTGACCGGCCAGGGTCCGGCCCACGCCTCGACCTGGAGGTAGTCGGCTGCGCGTCCCGTCGACGAAAACCATTCCGGTTCGCCGTGCACAGCACCCCGCTCATCAACATCGACCTGGTCGCCGGCTGTCGTCACTACGGCCACCGGCCGCCTGGTTCGAAACACCGTTGCGGGTGCAGTGCCGCGCAGGCTGCCTGGCCAGGGCTGCGCCTGAGCTCGTTCAAGCACCGCGCCGTCTCCCTCGGGGCGATCGCCCCAGGGCACGAAAATCTGCCTGTCGGCCAGCAGCCGACCCCCACCGATCACTGCGGTGAGTACGCCCTCGTGGCCCAGCATGCCCTGCACCCGCGTCAGCCCGTGATGGATGCGTTCGTCCGGGCCCTGCCCCCACAGTCCCGCCTCATGGTTGCCGGCGCCATCCACCCGATCCGGCGACAGCCGCACCCGGGCGATTCCGGAGCTCAGGCCGCTGTCGATGGCCTGGGAGCCCTGCAGTTGCCAGCGCACTCGGTCGACGACATCCGCGGCACTGAACCAGCGCGGATGCAGCCAGCCGCGCTCGGAGATCTCTCCCGATTCGGTCGTCACCTCGATGCGGAGCGCGGTACACACCAGTTTTGCCTGGCTAAGTGCGTCGATGAAGTCATCGGCAGTCGCACGGATGGCAAAGGTGACCTGGTCTGTGCGATCAAGCGCCGGCTCGAATTCGATCGTCCTGTCGAAGACCTTCGGGGGGATACGGGCCACCACCCCGGAACGCTCATAACCACTTGCCTTCTCATGTGCCTGGGCGCCGGCAGCGCCGAACCGTCTGACCACGTCGAGGGCTGGCAAAGCGGCGAAGCTACCCAGGGTGTGTACTCCGAGGCGATGCAGCAGCGTGCTGAGCCTGTCGTCGACGAGGATCTCGATCGGTAATGGAGCGAGAAAACGGGGCGTGTCGCCGATGGGTACGATCCGGATGCTGTCGCCTGGAGCGCCGCTCGTGCTTCTCGCCACCTGTTCAGCAGCAAACGGTCCATCGGCGATTCCGACGCGTGCGCCGTCGATACCCAGGTCTTCAAGGCTGCTGATCAATGCTGAGGCCGCCTGTTCTTCGCTGCCGTAGTAGCGCTCAGGTCCCCTGGCCCGAACAGCACAGGTTCCGGGGCGGATGAGCTGGACGCCGGGAACCATCTCTTCGATGCGGGTGATCACCGGTTCGAACGCACGGCTGTCGTGCACAGGATTGTAGGGAAGTGCCACCAGATCGGTGCAGCGGTGTTGGGCTTCGCGAAGCTTCAGGCCGCGCTTCACGCCCTGGCTCCTGGCTGCCGCCGAGCAGGCGAAGACCAAGCCCTTCTCGATGAGCGCGAGCGGAATATCAGCCTCAATCTCTTCGCTCCGGCACGCGGCGATGATTGGCCAGTCGGGACACCACAACACGATCGTGCGGGTGAGGGGGATGGCCATGTCAGCCCGCCACTTCGCGCAGCGGTGGGAAGGCGCGCTGCGGGAACGCGCGCTCGGTGGTCACGCTCTGGAACCCGTTGTCCTGGTCGGGTAACCAGACTGTGGCGCTCCGCCCGCGTGCAGCAAACGAACGCCCAGACGAGCTGATCGTGACCTCGCGACCGGTGAGGGAGCCGTGACCGCGGCCGAGTCCGCTCCAGTTGCTCTCTTTCACGCGCAGTTCGGCCTCGCACTGCGGCCAGTCACCGATGACGATCAGGGTGCTGCCGCGCTGACGCAGGCGTGCTCCCAGTCGGGCAACATCGGCGTCGCTGGTGCGCAGCGGCGGGCGCATGACCACAACTGAAAGCACGTCGACGAGTGCGGCTGTCACGGTCAGCCATTGGTCGCCGGGGGAGGGAACGAACACGAGTCGCTCCAACTCGATACCGAAGCGACTGGCGGCCTCTGCCCCGAAGTCAGGCATACCGACAACTCCGCACCATGCCCCGCTTTGCGAGGGTCCGGCCAAAAGAGCCATCACCAGGGTGGTCGATCCACTCACAGAATAGGCGGCACCCTGCTTCAGCGCTCCGCCGGGTAGTACCTCGGCCAGGGCAGCGAGTGTCGGCAGTGTTTTCGTATCGAGTTTCGTCGCCTGCATACTCGAAATCCGCTGTTGTAAGGCAGCGATCTGTTCCTTCGCCGAGGCGAGAGGAGGTTCGACCATGGCTGACAGGGACATATATTCATGATCGAACACATGTTCGAATTAGTCAATCGGGGTATCGCCGATCCGGCGTGTCGTGCCGGCTATCTCGAAGCGGTTTGAGGCACCACAACACGACCCCATGATGACCGTATTATCAGGCAGAAACAGGCACGGGATGCGGTCCAGGTGATCCGTCAGGCTCGGTGGTTCCGCCGTCATCATCTTCTCGACTCGCAGCATCTTCTCGGGCAAGGAACGCGCCGAGCTCGCCGATCGTACTCATCAGTGGGGCGGGGAAGACAACGATGGTGTTCTTGTCGACGCCGATCTCCACGAGCGTCTGCAGATTGCGCAATTGCAGGGCAATCGGGTGGGCCATCATGGTGTCGGCAGCATCGCCCAGCGCGGCAGCCGCCAGCGACTCGCCTTCGGCGTTGATGATCTTGGCGCGCTTCTCGCGTTCGGCCTCCGCCTGTCTGGCCATCGCGCGTTTCATCGACTCGGGTAGCAGGATGTCCTTCAGCTCGACAAGAGTTACTTCAATGCCCCAGTCGAGAGTCTGGCCGTCGAGAATCTCGCGAATGTTCACGTTGAGGATGTCGGTTTCCGCCAACGTCTCGTCCAGGCTGTGCTGGCCGACAACCTTCCGCAGCGTGGTCTGGGCGATTTGGTCAATCGCCGCTTGCACACTCTCGATGGCGATCACCGACTTGGCCGGGTCCATCACACGGTAATAGGCAACTGCAGACACACCGACGCTCACGTTGTCTCTGGTGATGATGCCCTGAGACTGGATGGGCAGGGTCACGATCCGCAGCGACACCCGGTGCATGACATCCACGAACGGGATGATGAATCTGAGGCCCGGTTTCCTGAGGCCGATCAAACGCCCGAAGCGCAGCACCACACCCTGTTCGTACTGCTTCACCACCCGAATGGAGGCGAAGAGCAGAACGATGATCACGATAGCCACGATCACCAGAACAACAATTAGACCAATCATGAGCGGTTCATCTCCACGGCATGCACAACCGGCGTGCCCCACTTTCATTGTCTCTCTGAACAGGCACGCTGACCAGCATCCGCATGGCTCTCACGGCGCACGCACAACCGACACAAATCTGTGGAGAAACACCAATGCGCTGTGCGGGCCGACTTTGCCGTCGTACGATCGCTTCATGTGCGGCAGGTTTGCGATGGACAGTTCGGTGAACGAGATGATCACCGAGTTCGTGGAGGCGACGGGTCGGCCGCCAGAGCAGTGGCAGCTCGACTGGAAGCCGTCGTACAACGTGCGTCCCACCGACCCGGTCCCGGTCTTGCTCGAGACCCCGGTCGACAGGGCAGACCCGCTTGGCCCGACCATCAGGCGCGCTGAGCTGGCCCAGTGGTGGCTGACGCCGCCGTTCGCGAAGGAGCTCAAGGGCCGTAACCCCACGTTTAATGCCCGCAGCGAGACAGTCACCACGCTTGCTTCGTTCAAGGGGTCGGTGACCAAGCAGCGAGCGATCATCCCGGCCATCGGCTACTACGAGACGAAGACAGAGGGCTCGAGCAAGACCCCGTATTTCATACACCCGGAAGACGGCCTGCTCTATTTTGCCGGCTTGTACTCGTGGTGGGTGGATCCTACAAAGGATCGCAGCGATCCGTCGCGGTGGCACCTGACGGCAACTATCTTGACGCGGCCTGCCGTTGGCGAGATCGCCGACATACACGACCGCACGCCGGTGACCCTTCCCTCCGACATGATCGACACCTGGATCGATCCCAAAACAATCGGGGACAAAACGCTTGTCGACGCAGCAGTTGCCGCGGCTACACCGGTTGCACAATCACTTCAGTTCCATCGGATCGCCTCACCCATCAGGGGAGACTCGCCGGAGATGATTGCGCCGGTGTAGCCGCGGCAACTAGTGCCGAGACGACGAACGCTTAGCTGCGCGGCTTTGCGTTCTCGGAACCAACCATCCAGATGTACTTCTCCAGCGTCAGGATGATGGCGTGAAGCAGGTCCGCTGTCGCGGGATCTTCGTCGTCGACCTCATCGTGGACTGCGCGGATGTTGTCGGTCGTCGCCGTCATCAACTTGACCGTCAGATCCACTGCCTTGGTTGTGTCAATCTCACCGAGAGGAAGTTTGGGAAGAGTCGTCGTCGCGGCGACAGTCTCGGCGCGGCCGTCGGGAATGGCGTGCAGTGCCCGCATCCGCTCGGCGATCTCGTCTGAATGCTCCCTGGCTGCGTCGATGATTTCATCGAGTTGCAGGTGCAGGTCACGGAAGTTCTTTCCGACGATGTTCCAGTGCACCTGCTTGCCCTGGACGTGCAATTCGATCAGGTCGACCAGGATTGACTGCAAATTCGAGCTTAGTTTTTTAGACGCTTTCATGGCTTCCTTTCGCACATTCTGGGGCGCGTGGTAGGCGAAAAAAGCGGACCAAACGCCCCTCTGTTTGGTCATCGACACTAGCATGTGGGACATGAGCGCTGTCGCTTCAGAATCAGGCATGCCCGATGCAGTTCCGGGCGACGGGCGCGTGGAGAGTGAGAACGAACGACTTGACCGCAACTGGAATTCGTTGCTCCAGGAGGTGCGGGTCACGCAGACGGGAACTCAGGTTCTCAGCGGTTTCCTTTTGGCCGTAGCGTTCCAGCCGCGGTTCGCCGAACTCGACCAGTATCAGATCACCATCTACCTGATATTGGTGAGTGTCGCGGCATTGACGACGGCGATCGGATTGGCGCCGGTCAGTCTTCACCGCATCCTGTTCCGCCGCCACGCAATGGCCAGGGTGGTCAGGATCGCGAGCATTCTGGTCCGTGCAACCCTGATTGGCGTTGCTGCGGTACTCACGGGGACTGTTCTGTTGATCTTCGACGTGGTGGTCGGTAGAACCGCGGGTTTCATCAGTGGTGGCGTGATGCTCGTGATCACGGTCCTGATCTGGAATGTGGTCCCTCTGCTGATGAGGCCGCTGCCGCCGAACTCCCCGAAGTCGTAGCACCCGGCTACGCTCGCAGCAGCGATTGCGAGTTTCACTTCACGAAAAGGATGTCGCCATGCACGTAGTCATGTTCATCATTTCGTTCGCCATCCTGCTCTTCGGCTTCTGGCTGTTCGGCTTGGCGTTCACCCTTACCGCCTTCCAGGCCCCCGTCTTCTTTGCCGGGATCCTCTGTTGCGCCCTGGCCTACTTCATCCCGGTTCAGCTTCTGCGCGACTAGCCGGGCTGCTACGACGGCAGGCCGGCCAACAAGTTGATGAGTGATGCCAGGATGACCGAGCCGAACAGGTACGAGAGCAGCGAGTGTTTGAGCGCGGTGATTCGGATCTCGTGCGTCTCCAGGTTGGTGTCAGAAACTTGGAACGTCATGCCGAGCGTGAACGAAAGATACGCGAAGTCGCTGTAGACCGGCGGCTCGTCCTGGTTGAAGCCGACCCCACCGTCGACCCCCGTGTAGTAGAGCCGTGCGTAGCGCAGCGTGAACAGTGTGTGCACGAGAAACCATGACAGCGCGACGCTCGCGACGGCCAGTACGGCCGTCCACACCTGTTCGGTGTTCGAGGCATGTCCTTGCGCTGCGATGAGCAGCACGACGACGGCCCCCAGGCTGGCGAGACTCGCGAGCAGCACGAGCAGGTCTGTCGCGCGCCGTGTCGGGTCCTCCCGAGTCGAGTGTTGCGCCGTGGTTTCGGCATCCATTGATCCGATCAGTACCCAGACCAAGATCAGGTATGTGATGCACGAGACCCCCCAGCCGACAACTGCCGAGACGACCCATTGTCCGGTCCAACCCGTGATCAGGGCGGCAATAACCCCGAACGCGAACATGATTGAAACGCGAAATGCGGAGTGATGACGACGACTGATCGATTCGAAACTCTTCACCCCGCGATAGTTGCACAGAAACGCCCGGTATCTTGATGTACTGACCTTTTTGATCACCACATCGAGAGAGATTGATGCCAGATAGCCCGGCCGCGTCCACCCCGTACGAGATCCTGGGCGTGGCAGCATCCGCCAGCGACGACGAACTGAAACGCGCGTATCGTCGCCTCCTGAGGCAGACCCATCCGGATGCCGGCGGTGACGTCATCGCGTTCCATGCGGTGCAATTAGCGTGGGAACGGATCGGCACCCCTGACCTCAGGGCCGCATACGATCGTTCGCGGTATAGCGCCGCAGAAACAGCGCCTGAAACATCGTTCGCAACGGGTTCCTCGGGTACCCGCCGCGGACAGTCAGGTCCCAAGACTCGGATGCACGGACACCCGGGCGGTTGGTCCCGGCAGCGTTATCTGCAGTTGATGCGCGAGTGGTCAGGGCGTGGCACAACGCTGACCGACCCTTACGCACCTGATCTCGTTCGTTCGGCCCCGCGAGAAATCCGTCACCTGCTTGCCAAGGCGAGTGCTGAGGAGACGACGGCCCAACTGATTTCGGGCCTTGGTATTGGTTATACCGCGTGGCATGACGTTGCAACCGGCGCGTCAACAGGCAAGCTCGATCACATCGTTCTCGGCCCTGCCGGACTGTTCGGCATCGTGTCTGAAGACTGGGGCTCGACCGTGCAGGTTCGTCGGGGCGAGATCGCCGGAGATGTGCTTGCGCCGGACGAAGAGCCGATCGACGCACTGCAGGCGAGCGCGAGGGCCTTCTCGAAGGCGCTGCGCCTCCGTTTCACCGCACTTGTCATCGTGTTGCCGGATGGCGCGATCTCCGAGCCCGAGATGGTGCCATCGCGTGGTCGTCGTCCGGCCGTGGTGGTCATCACCAGGTCACGACTGGTCGACCTTCTGCGGAACGGCGTCCCCGGCATGCAGCGTGGAAGCTTCGAGAAGGTGTTCGAGCTGCGTTCTCAGCTGCAGAACGGCATCCAGTTCGTTGCTGACTAGCTTGCCAACTTGCTAGCTGAACCGGATGCCGACGGCCCGCCGACGCGGCTCAGCGTTAGCCGCGATCGATACCGAGCTTGTCGACCCAGTAGTCAAGGAACGTCGCGCCGGCCTCGTCGTGGATCTCCTCACCGATCACGATGACCGGGTACGGGCGTTCGAGCACCCCATCGGCCGGTCGAACGTCGATGTGGGCGACGTCGTAGCCGGCTGCGTGCAGGTGGTCGGCCATCAAGTAATCGCTGCGGGAGTCTCCGACCGATCGCCAGAGCGTGGGGAGGTCACCGGACTGCGCGAAGAATGCGAGTGCGCGCTCGGCCGCGTGGTCCTTGTCGAGTCGAACCGATTCAATATCGGTCGAGATGATGGTGGGATCGATGCGGAATGGCAGTTCTCCGGCGGTGTTCGGCATTTCGCGCTGTCCGAAGCGCACTCCGACCCCTGCCTCGACCAGGATCTCGTATGCCCTCTCGTTGAACGAGTGCTGCGCCACCAGGAAGTCGGCGTGTGCGACATCGGTGCGCTGCTCCACTGACACCATGGCTTGCTTGGTCTCGTCGAAGAACATCGTGTCGCTGTAGTCGGTCGCGATCAGCTGCCTGAAGCGTTCGACGAGCGAGGCCGGGAGTGCAACTGACTCATCGACGACGACGTCACCCATGCCGCCGGCTGTGATCGGAAACCAGACAGCGCCCTTTTCGCAAACCCCGTACATGCGCATGTCGGCGGGCAGGCCCTTCGCCATGAGCGGCGTGATCACCTGTTCGCTGATGAATTCAGCGCTTCGTCCAGTGATGAACGCGATCGGCACGTTGGCTGAGGCCAGTGCGATCAGGTCGGTGATGATGCTCGGTGTCGATATCGTGCGGGTGACCGGGCTGGCAATGGGGCCATCGACATCAAGCAGGAGGCCGAGGGGCGAAGCGTTTTCTGGCATGCCCCATTCTTTCACGGCGCCAATCGGAGCAGAGCGCCGCACAAGAGTCCGAAGTGAAATATACTGTCGTGAAGACGGTTATTTGATTCAAAAGAAAGCGTGAATATGTTGTTCGAAGAAAAAGTTGCACTCGTCACCGCCAGCGGAGCCGGAATCGGTGCTGCGGTGGCCAAGCGTCTGGCGGCAGAGGGTGCATCTGTTGTCGTTTCTGACGTGAATGATGCCAACGGCCAGGCAGTTGTCGACGAGATCGTGGCGGCCGGGGGAGTAGCCGCATACAAGCGTGCCAATGTCGCCGACCCCGATGAGGTGGCCGCACTTGTCGAATTTGCCTCTGCGACCTTTGGTGGTCTGCACCTGGCCGTGAACAACGCTGGCATCGGAGCCATGCCGAAGCGCCTCGACTCTGTCACCACCGATGAGTGGGACCGCACGATGAACGTCACCCTGCGGGGCACCTGGCTCTCGATGAAGTTCGAGGTTGAGCACTTCCTCGCCAATGGCGGCGGAAACATCGTGAACATCGCATCCATTGCCGGCCTGAACGCCACCCCGAACCTCACGCCGTACGGTGCGAGCAAGCACGGCGTGGTGTCACTCACCCGCAGCGGTGCTATCGAGTACGCGCGCGATGGAATCCGTATCAACGCTGTTGCCCCCGGAGCGATCGAGACTGCAGCGCTTGCATCGCTTCCGGCAGAGGCCAAGGCCGGCTACGCAGCGGAGATTCCCATGGGACGCCTCGGCCAGCCCGACGAGATTGCGAATGCCGCTGTCTGGTTGCTGTCCGATCAGGCCGCGTTTGTTACCGGTGTGATCCTGCCTGTTGATGGGGGCACTCAGTTTGCCTGATTCTGAGAACGATGCGTCTGGGCTCCATTACAGCTCGCAGCCTCTGGCCGCGTTGCTGCGGGTCTTCTCCAACTGGGGCTCAGAGCAGTTCATGACGTCGCTTGCTGCCGGTGCCGGGTACGAGCTTGACTCGACAAGCATTGTGGCTATCACCGTGCTCGGACAGGAGGGCGCTGTGCGCCCCTCAGCGCTTGCTGAGCGGCTACGAGTGGGTTCGTCGAACGTGAGTAAGATCGCTGCGCGGCTGATCGATGCGGGATTGGCCATTCGCATCCCGGATGCGACGGATGCCCGTGCCAACCTGCTCACGCTCACTGTTGCGGGTGTTGCCCTAATGGATGATCTTGTTGCAGCTGGGGATCGCATGATGGCTGAAATCCTCACCCGCTGGAGTGAAACCGACCGTGGGGAGTTCACACGCCTCGTGCAGCGGTTCGAACGGGATGTTGCCACCTATCGGCCAGACGCCGGCCGTTGGAATTCGGGACGCTAAACGCCAAATAGACGTTGACGACCGAGGCGAACAATCGTTCGCCTCGGTCGTCGTCGTGCCGCTCGTGCGGTCTGGACTGGTAACTCTGAACCCGAGGGCGACTACGAGCCAGTGTGGGCCAGCGCCTTCGCCTTGATTTGCTCAAACTCCTGCTGCGTGATGGTGCCAGCGTCGAGAAGCCCCTTTGCCTTGGCGATCTCATCTGCAGCGCTGTGGCCAGCTACCGTCTTGATGTAGGTATCAGTTTCCTTCTGCGCCTGCTGAACCACTTGTGCCTGACGTTCCGCCATTCCGTTGCCCCTGGCAATCAGGTAGACGAGCACAGTGATGAACGGCAGGAAGATCAGGAAGATGATCCAGACGGCTTTCCACCATCCGTTCAGTTTGTGATCCCGGAACAGGTCACCGATCACTGCGAAGAGAGCGAAGAGATACGCGATGAACGCGAAGCTCCAGAAGAACAGCCAGATGATGTTCCAGACATTGTCCCAAAAGTCCATGATTGCCTCCCCAGCGGCGGCACGGTGCCTCCGTGTGATTAGAACCTATCCGCCAGAGACCCCGAGGGATAGATCTGGCGTAATAGTGTTCCCATCGGGGAGAATGCAGACCTGCACTATTGCGCACCCCTCTCCTCTGCCGCGCATCTCCGTATTAGCGTGGTGAGTTCACGGCAGGTGTGGTTACTGAGCTCCTAGCAGTCATGCGATGCCACGACCCTGTGGGGAGATGTGAGACGGTGTGTGAACTGTTTGAGCGTCAGCAGCGGTTGAACCGATGAGCCAGCCGCAGCAACACCGAGTTACCGCCAGCCGCTGGCTGTTTCCCACGCTCGTGGGCTACCAGCGTTCGTGGCTGCCGGCCGATGTCATAGCCGGTCTCTCTGCCGGAGCCGTCGTGGTGCCGCAAGCGATGGCCTATGCCACAATCGCCAACCTCCCGGTGCAGATCGGGCTCTATACCTGCATCGTGCCCATGGCCGTCTATGCGCTGCTGGGAGGATCCCGTGCAATGAGCGTGTCGACGACGTCGACAATCGCCACATTGACGGCGACCACCTTGGTCAGCTCGGGGGTGGCAGCGGGCTCAACCGACGCTGTGAGAGATCTGGTCGCTCTAACCATGCTCGTGGGCGCGATTTTGTTGATTGCGCGGCTGCTCCGCATCGGTTCGCTGGTCGAGTACATCAGCAACTCCACCCTGATCGGGATTAAAGCTGCCGTGGGCGTAACAGTTGCGATCGGCCAGTTACCGCGGCTGCTGGGAGCGGATGTCGCAGTGTCAGGCCACGGATTCCTCGCGTCAATCGAATCTGTCGTCAAGGCGCTTCCCGAGGCGAATCTGCCGACAATAGTTCTGTCGGTCTGCTCGCTGGCTGCGTTGGTGGTGTTCGAACGCTTTCTTCCCCGGCTACCTGGTTCGCTGATCGTCGCCGTCGTCGGCATCCTGCTCACGTCGTTCACTGGCATCACGTCACTGGGGGTTTCGCTCATTAGCGCTGTGCCCGAGGGCTTTCCAGCCCCCGTGCTCCCGTCGTTCGACCACGTTCCCGGGCTGATTCCAGGCGCACTCGGAATCGCGGTGCTCGCATTCCTCGAGACGGCCGCCGTCGCCCGCAGCGTCAGAGTGGCCGGTGAGCCTCGCGTCGACAGTAATCAAGAGTTGTTGGCAACCGGGGCAGCAAGCTTCATCGGTGCGTTCTTTCACACCATGCCCGCGGCTGGCGGCTTCTCACAGAGCGCCGTCACGAGAACCGCCGGTGCCAAGTCGCAGGTGGCTACGCTGACGACAGCTGCCCTGGCGGTTGTCATCGCCCTCTTCCTCGGACGCGTCATCAGCCAGTTGCCCCAGGCGACGTTAGCCGCGATGGTAATGATTGCGGTGCTCTCGTTGATCGACGTGCGCGGATTCATCCGTCTCGCGAAGTTGAGTCCTCCGGAGTTCGCTGTCGCGGTAATCACCACGGCACTGGGGCTGACATTCGGCCTGCTTCCTGCTCTGGGGGTCGGCGTCTTCCTGACGATCTTCATCGTGCTGTCAGAGCTCAACCGGCCGCGAGTCAGCGTTGGAGCTGCTGGCAAGCGCTATGTTGTCATCCGCCTCAATGAACCGCTCTATACAGCGAACGTCGTCGGCACGATCCAGAAGGTCGAAGAGGATGCCGCGCACGCCGGACGGCCGTCGTGGGTGATTCTTGACGCCACCGCTTTGGAATTTCTCTCAGTCACGGTCATCGACAACCTAGCCGAACTGGACTCTGAGCTCGCCGGGCTAGGGAGCAATCTCTGTATCGCCGCGTTGCCGGACGAGGCCAACAAGCTGGCCCAGAAAACCGAGTGGTTCAGGTCGCTCACGTCGTCGGGTCGAGTGTTTTCGAGCGTAGACGCCGCTGTTGCGGCTGTCGAGTCGCAGGGCAGTGGATCGGCGTCGAACCAGCAGGGGTCGTGAAGCGCCTATCGTTGATCACGATGATTACGCGACGAGAAGCAGCGCTACGACTGGACATTCCCCTAGAAATGGCCACGCGCCACGGAATTCCATCGCGCCTGACGGATGAACAACTTGCTGAGATCGAAAAGAATCCGCCGGCCTGGCTGGTGCAGTCTCGCGCCAATCGCACGGGAAAGAAGCCGGTATGGGTGCAGCTGACCTGTGATGTGTGCGGATTCACCGAGGCGGCCAGGCCCAAAAAATGGTGGCCGGAGTTCAGCTATCTCACCTGCAACCACCATGGGTACGACGAGCTCCCCGCAGCCGTAGCCGGCATGCGCCGTACCGAGTACGACGGCGTCGGCAGCCGATTCATCGGAATCGTCGACGACGAAGTGTAGAACTGCTACTTACCGCACCAAGTCTGAAGGCCCAGGACAGTGATGTCCTGGGCCTTCAGTGCACTGTCTCAACCAGCGCTCGTCCGAACCCGCAAAGGTTCGGAAGTCCCTTCAAGTATACGGCCGCTCCAGGGTGCATCCCACCCGCGTGAGGCGTAGTCTCGCACTATGGAACGGCACGCAGGGGTGTACTTGTGACGAAACGCGTATGGACTCGATGGCTGCCTGCGGTGGTGGTTCCCGTTGTCGTGGTTGCCGGTGTGGCGTTCAGCCAGACGATGGCCGGAGCTGCAGTGAACCTGCCCGACAAGACCCCGGCAGAGGTACTGACCCTGGCGGGCGAGAGCAACGTACAGGATCTTTCAGGGACCATCGAGCAGACATCTGAACTTGGTTTGCCCCAACTGGATTTGGGCACGTCGCAGTCTGAGGCCGGGGCCGCATCCGCTCTTGAGCTATTGACGGGTTCGCATACTGCTCGGGTGTACCTCGATGGGCCGTCAAACGCCAGGGTGCAGGTCATCGATCAGCTCGCTGAGCGCGACGTGATCGTCAACGGCAGTGATGTGTGGTTGTACAGCTCGAGTGACAACACCGCAACTCAATTGACGGTGCCCGCTGGCAGCACGGGAAAGCCCGACGCAGCCGGACGCGCCACGATGACGCCTGCCGAACTCGCAGATTCGCTGCTGGCACAGATTGACCCGAGCACTACAGTCACCGTCGGAACAGACGCCGTCGTGGCCGGAAGAAGCACATACGAACTGGTGCTCACCCCCAAGACGACTGACACATTGATCGGTTCGGTATCCATTGCAGTCGATTCGGAGACCGGGTTACCCCTCAGTGTTGTCGTGCAGGCGCGCGGCCAAGACACGCCTGCATTCACTCTCGCATTCACACAACTGACACTTGCGACCCCGGATGCCGCGCTATTCAACTTCACGCCCCCGCCTGGAGCGACAGTTGAGCAGGAGTCCCTGCCCGCCTGGCCGGCCGATGGATCCCATTCACACACGTCGGACAACCCCACCGGGGTGGTGACGAGCGGAACCGGCTGGACGACAGTTGGCGAGATACCAGCCGGTGCTATTCCTGCCGACATCAGCAATTCGCCCCTGTTCGCACAGGCGACTAAGCCAGTGGAGGGCGGCCGCCTGATCTCTACAGCGTTGCTCAACATCTACGTCACCGACGACGGACGCGTCCTGGTCGGCTCAGTGCCCTTTGAGACGCTGCTCGCCGCAGCCACGGCTCAGTGACGGTCGGTTCAGTGACGGCCGGTTCGTCAGTCTCTGAGCTGGCGATCGAGACCAGGGGCCTCAGCAAGCGATTCGGCCACCAAGATGCGGTGGCCGAACTCGATTTGTCGGTTCCACGCGGTGCAGTTTTTGGATTCCTCGGCCCGAACGGCTCTGGTAAGACCACCACGATTCGCATGCTGCTCGGGCTGGCATCGGCAACGAGCGGTTCGATCAATGTGTTGGGCCTTGCCATACCAGACCGGTTGCACGATGTTCTGCCGTGGGTCGGTGCCTTGGTCGAAGGACCGGCGTTCTATCCGTTTCTGTCTGGGGCCGACAACCTACATCGCCTTGATACTGCAGACCCGCGAGCTCCGGCATCCACTCGCACGGCCAGAGTGGCACGAGCGCTTGACCGGGTGGGCCTCAGTCATGCGTCTCACAAGAAGGTGCGTGCATACTCGCTCGGGATGAAGCAGCGTCTGGGTATTGCCAACGCGCTGCTCGTGCAGCGGGAACTGCTGGTTCTCGACGAACCCACCAATGGGCTTGACCCGCAGGGAACCAGAGAGGTGCGATCGCTGGTGCGCACCCTGGCTGCTGAAGGAACCACGGTGTTTCTCTCGACCCACCTGCTCGCCGAGGTTGAACAGATCTGCACGCACGCCGCAGTGATGAGCGCCGGTCGGTTGGTCGCACAGGGCACCCTCGACGAATTGCGGTCAGGGAAAGCTCGCTTGATGTTGCACACGCCGGATGTCGTCAGCGCGCGCCAGGTGCTGATCTCGCTGGGCATCGAACCCGATATGGCGGGTGATGGCATCGTGAGCGCGGCCCTGCCCGAGTACCAGGGGGAGCCGGAGTCGATCGTGGCAGCCTTGGTTGCAGCGGGCATCAGGGTGCGTGGATTCAGCGTCGACAGCGCCACCCTCGAAGACCGATTTGTGGCGCTCACTGGTGAGGGGTTCAACGTTGTCCAGTGACACCGAGGTCGTTGACACCGAGGTCGTTCGCAGGCGCCCGGCCGTCGGTTGGGCGTTGCTGGGTTCAGAACTGTCGATACTCTTCCGGCGACGTCGAACGTGGGCAATGCTGTTGGCCCTGGCGGCGATTCCCATCCTGATCGCCATCGCGGTGCGCGTCACCGAGAGCACCTCGTCGGGGAGGGGACCGGCGTTTCTTGACCGGATTACCCAGAACGGCCTGTTTGTCGGCATCACCGCCCTGGTCGTGTCCATTCCGCTGTTCCTGCCGCTCACCGTCGGTGTGGTTGCAGGGGACACCATTGCGGGCGAAGCGGGGCTCGGCACCCTCCGCTACCTCCTGGTCGCTCCAGCAGGGCGGGCTCGATTGCTCGTGGTCAAATACGTGGGAGCCGCTGTGTTCTGCGCGGCAGCAACCCTGTCGGTCGTGATCGCAGGAACTGTGGCCGGCTTGGCCCTGTTTCCGATCGGGCCAGTGACGCTGTTGTCTGGCGACACCATCGGTGTCGCCGATTCGGTGGTGCGCACCCTGCTGCTGGCGGGATACGTCACCGTCTCATTACTCGGGCTGTCAGCGATCGGACTGTTCATTTCGACACTCACCGAGGTGCCAGTCGGCGCCATGGCCGCCACCATCGTGTTGTCGGTGGTGTCCCAAGTGCTCGACGCTCTACCGCAGCTTGACTGGCTGCATCCGTGGCTGTTCAGTCACTACTGGCTGGATTTCGCCGACCTGTTGCGCCAACCCATCGATTGGACTTCATTCGGTGACAACGCGCTGCTGCAGGCCTGCTACGTGCTCGTTTTCGGCTCGCTGGCGTTCGGCCGGTTCCTCACCAAGGACGTGCTGTCTTAGGCCTCACCGAAGAAAGCGATTGCGGCCTCTCTGAATGCCCTCGATGTCGGAGCGTTGAAATGATTGCGTCCGGGAATCTCGAAGAACTGCCCGTGCGGCGTGACGGCGGCAAGTGCCCTCGACGCGTCGATGATGCGGTCGTCGCTGCCGGTTGCAAACAGGAGCGGCTGAGCGGGAGCGTTGTCCGGCCCCGGCTGAGTGCCGCCCCGCAGCCCTTCGACCACAGCAACGAGCGCTGACAGGTCGTTACCGGGTACGGCTTTTGCCATCGTCAGGTAGGCGCCGGTGAGGCGGTCTGTCACTTCAGTTCCCTGTTCTATGTGCTCGCGGGCATCAGCGACCTGGAACCGCTTGAGCGGGTCGCCATCCGGGATGCCACCGAGCACGGCGCGAGAGATCCGCTCAGGGAAACTGTCAGCCGCCTGCCATCCCACCCTGGCGCCGAGCGAGTATCCCGCGTAGAACACCTCGTCGAGCAGATAAGCGTCGAGCACCTGGCGCACATCGTCAGCTAATGCTTCCATCGAATACGCGGCGGGGGAGTGCGGCTTGTCGCTGGCGCCGTGGCCGCGCTGGTCAATGGCCAGTACCCGGTATCCGGCTCGGGTCAGATCGCGAGTCCAACCGGTCAGGTGCCAGTTCGCCAGTGCGCTCGATGCAAAGCCATGCATGGCGAGTACAGTCGGCGCCGTCGGATCGCCGAACTCATAGGTGGCAAGTTTCAGGCCATCGGTTGAGTACACGGACCGGGGCGCGGGGGCAGTGAGGGGTGACATCACTGACCATTGCACCATGGTCGGGCGGATTCAGTCATACCCCGTACTCGTCAGTCGAATTCGTGCTTGTCATCCAGCACATCGACAACAACCTCGTTCCGGCGGAGAAACCATGGGGTGAGCGGTGGATTAAACCGAGCGAACCGGGGCGTGCCAACGGCAGTCAGTCCGGCCGTGGCGACCTGCTCCAATAGTTGTTCACAGTGCTCGTCGTAGCCTTTCTCATTCCATCGACCTGAGTACGTACTGACGGCGCTGAGTGCCTCGGGAATTGTGCGCAGAGTAACCGCCGAATTTGTCGGGCGAGGAGCTGATTCTTCGGTGAGCGAGGCGGGAAGAACGAAGGCGATGACATGAGTGTCGGCATCCGTTCCTGGCCGCTGCACTACGGGGGCAGTCATCGCGATAGAAGAACCGGGGGATTGCACGACAGGTGCGGTCATCGCGATCTTGCGACTGCCTGAGTTTTCTCCACTGATGTACCTGAAGAGATATTGAAATGCGCGGTTGCCAGCGTCACTGAATGGAGCCCTAACCGTCACTTCGGCGACCACGTGCTGGGGATAAGACCTCAGTTCGAAGCCGGGTTCGGTGCGCACAACGTTATATGGCTGCTGTTCGGTCATGCCGCAGACGGTACACCGTCTGCTGGTGACGCGGGCAGGCCACGTATTCAACGCATGCTCAACCCAGTTGACCCACTGCGTGTGCGATCACGAGTGCCAGTATGACGAACCCACCGAATGCCTCTGTGAGCATGAGTACTTTTGCGCGCGGAGACAGCGGCATGGTGTCAGTGGGGCTGAACGCCATCGAGTTGGTGCCGGAGAAGTAGAGGTAGTCGATGAAGGATGGCATCCAGTCGAGTTTCGCCGAAGACCGAGCCGCCACTTCGGTGATGGCATCGTGGTCTTCGTCCTGCGGAAAGCGGAAGTCGGCGAACGGTAACTCGCTCCGATTGTCGTGCCGTCTAGCGACGGGCCCACCGCGATCCATCTCCCAATAGATCAGCGCAAATGCGATGACATTCGTCACCCACACCTGCAGGGCGGCAATCAACAAGGATGGCCCATCAGAGTTCTTTGCGGTTACCAGCTGGATGATCAGGTGCGCCATTGCGTACTGATTCACGGCCATGAGAGCAAGCGCTTGGCCGACGGAGAGGTACCGAGACCATGCGGTCTGTCGGTGCAGTCGGTGAGGGTTCAGCACGATAACGGGGACGAGTAAGACGACCCCTACACCAACAACTGTGAGACGCAGCCACAGCGGGAGAACACTGTTCGGGAGCAGTAGATAGAGGGTTAGTGCGGCCAGGACGGCGAGTACGGCTGGCAGGCGGTGTTCAGCTCGTGCAGCCCTATCCTGCGCGCGATTCAGCCCATCGGCTGTCTCGTCGTGAGTCCGTGAAGCGATTGACATGAGGCCGATTCTATTAGCGCATAACGTGGACAATTCGGTGGGACGACTTCGATGACAATCCGAAACACTCGCGACTGCGAGCCGTGCCAAGGCACGGCTCGCAGTCGGCGTACGTCTTAGTGAGTGGCGCGGCGCTTTCCCGCAACTGCGGTGTAAATGCCGAGGACGACGATCGCACCGATGATCGAGCCGATGATGCCTGAGGCCTGGAGGAATCCGTCAGCGGGATCGCTCCCGAAGATCAGGAACCCGAGGAAGCCTCCCACGAAGGATCCGATAATCCCGAGCACGATGGTCATGAGCACGCTCATGCTCTGCTTACCAGGAATGACGGCGCGTGCAATGAAGCCTGCGATAAGCCCGATGATAATGAGGCCGAGGATGGTCCAAAGCATGATGTTCCTTTTGTTCTGCGCTTGAAAGCGTTTGTGGCGGCGGCGTACCGGTTGGAATGCCGCCTCGTAGCTCATCACAATTAACCACCCATTGGGGTGTTGCGGTACACCCCTGGGGGTGAAATGCTGAAGCACATGCCCTCCACTATGCGGCCAGCCCCGTCATCGCCCATCACGGTGGCGCTCGTCGACGACTACGACGTGGTACTCAAGGGTCTCGCGCACTTCTTCGATGACTACCGTGATCGGGTCGTAGTTGCCGAGATCGATGCAAACACCGATGTGAGCGAGACTGTAGATATCGTTCTCTACGACTCGTTTGCGCAGCCCGAATCTGATGCGAGCCAAATTGCGGACTTGATTGCCAACCCTCGAGCCTCTCGAGTTGTCGTCTATACCTGGAACCTGCATCCAGAGCTCGTGGCCTCCGCCAGCGATCTCGGAGTGCATGGGTACCTGTCTAAGACACTTACCGCGTCGCAATTGGTGTCGGCGATTGAGGCGATTCACGCTGGCGAGGTTGTAGTCAGTGAATATCGCCGCCCCGCCCCCAGCGCGCCGGGATTGGACTGGCCGGGGAGGTTGGAAGGAATCACGGATCGCGAATCCGAGATCCTTGCGTTGATTACTCAGGGCATGAGCAACGCCGATGTTGCTCGTCTCACCTATCTCAGTCCGAACACCGTCAAGTCCTATATTCGATCGGTGTACCGCAAAATTGGGGCCACTAGTCGTACTCAAGCGGTTATCTACGGGGTCAACCACGGCTTTTCCCCCGATTACCACCGCATTGATCATTGGATGGGCGGGCCGTAAATCGTCGGCTGCGTGCGGGACTCACTCGAGTGGTTACACACCATCGACGACATCGGTGTGTCGAGAGCGCCATTCCCACCCGGAGATGCTGTTTTGAACTTCCTGCTCATGTGACCGTGGTGCGATTTCGGAGCATGGCAACAAATATCCGCAAAGCAATTTTCCCGAAATATGAATCTCTCTGAAAAGATCTTCCCCTGCACTCAAAAGGTGAAGGTGGATGTTCCAGATAGGGTGCTCGAAGCCGGAGGAACTGGTTTCTTCGTTGAATCTGTCAAAGGTGGATTCATGCACATCGGTACTCGTACCGCATTCGAGCAGCGGCGAAAATGAATTCTGGCATCGGTGCCTCAGACAGCGAGGGACGAGAACGTTTGCACGAAGAGGCTCCCGCTACGTGTTTAGTCATCGCGATGTACAACCCTGTCGGTAGCTGCCCATATGGTTCTGCCAAGACCGGATGCTGATGGAGGAGTAGCGTGGACGTTCTTGGTGGCATATCGCGAGCCCTCGAGTGCGCTGGGACGTGCTCATCCGATTCGCTGCATCCGCCGCCGGACTGGCTACAGTCGCTGTACTGGTCATCGGGCAGACTCCACTGGAAGTGATGGCGGCTCTCCTCAGCTGGCTCTGCCTGGATGACGCGGGAACGGCCGTGGTTGTTGCCCAGCAATGGACTACGGAGCGTTCCAATGTCCTAGAAAACGGGGGCCTTGTCGCGATGATCATAGGTGTGGCGGCCACGTCCTATCGTTCGCGAGGCGCGGCACTTGCCGTACTCGGAATGTCCATGTGCGCTGCATGCAGTGACCCCCGCCCGATATTGATTTTGCTCGTGCTAGTGGTGCTCTGGGCGGCGAGCGCCGACATTCCGAATTGTTCGGAGGGCCAAATGAGTGGTTCGGCACAGCGTTAATACAGATCCCCATCGCGATCCTGTATTTGCCCGTGGCGCCGCTCACCTCGCCGTGAATCCACGCACCTGAAGTGGGCAACCATCATTGAAGTGAAGTCCCGCGATTTCGACCCCTGCTATTACGTGAGAGCAGTCGACGGTAACGACTATGGGGCGCAATGGGACTCTATTGCGCGAGCACGCCCCGGTCTCTGGCCACAACACTTGTCGACAAAGAAGAGAGCTCTGGCGTCGCATCCTTCGCTAACGGGGGATTTGGCGCCACCCGCCGATCTACCGGAAAGTTGCGGCTGTATCGGGTTGACTCATGATGTTGTCGATACGTTGGTTCAAGCCTGGGACGTATTCGTCGGGATTCGATCCGATCGTGTCGAGGTGCTTGCCGATGATTGGGGCGAGACGCTGCGTCGTTTCCTCGAAATGTACTCGCACGCGATCGGCATCTTCAATCATGCGAATGTCGGTTTCATGACCCGCCCAGACGTCCGCCCACTGCCCGAAGTATTTGTGAGCTAAACGATTGCGCTCGGCGACAGCCTGGGCGAGCTGATCCTCAAGATTCGGATCGTCAACGAGTAACCGAAGCGCTGCAAATACTGTGCCCATGGTCGACGTTGAGAGGGTATCGATGGCACGATCAGCTTCTTCCGTAGACGAGAACTTCTTGGACGCGGTCCGGTTCACGTGGACGAGGACCCGCAACCAATGCTCTAACGCCTGGGCGCTGTGCATCGCTCGACCATAAGCGGCAAAGACGTGGTCTTCAGTTAAGAATTCTGCATGGGCGGAGCACATAGAAGGAAGGTATCGACAAATCTCAGGTGTGGGCGACAACCTGTTGACGAGATTAGTTCTTCCGTCTGCCAATTCCGTCGGAATGCGTGTGGCGCGGCTTGGGATGCGGGATGGCGTTACTGGCCTCGGTAGGGATCGCTTCCGGGGAGTCGACGGCGATTGTTCGCGTACCGGTTGTCGGCGCCGAGCAAAAGGCTAAAGTCGGCTCCATGACGATGGCACCCCCCGAATGGTACCCAGATCCATCGGGCAGGAACGAACGGCGTTACTGGAACGGTACAGCTTGGACGGAATTTGTCTGGAGCGCGGGACAGCAAGGGATCGATCCCATCAAGTTGGCGCCAATCAGCGTGAGCTCAAATGAACAGGAACCGAAGAAGGTCCCTAGCACCGCCGGAGACATTTCGGCCTCACCGAGTGATTACCCGTCAGACCAAACGAAAAGTCCGTCACTCAGAGAAACCAAGCGGCAAGGTCGGGATGAATTCGAGTCGATCTCCCTCTCAGCGGCGCATGGTGATCCAAACGCTTTGGTTGCCCTACCTGCGGCGATTGAGCGGGCAATGAAGGTATATCGGGGCAAGGCGCTGGCGGAAAAGAAATGGGATGTGTTGACCACCGGCATTCGGGACGTACTTCAGGACGATCGCTTGAGTGAAGCAGAAGAGGGGCGATTGCGCGCCTTGTCCAGTGCACTCGGACTGGATTTGCAGAAACTAGCGGACCGCGACCTACGTGCATTCGAGGAACTTGTTATCGCTGGGTTGAACGACGGGCGCTTGCCAACTGCAGACGTGCCAATCGCGCTAAAGCCCGGCGAAGTCGGTCGCGCGTCGTTCGATGCGGTGCTTATGAAGGAAGTCGCGATTCGTAAGATGCGCGGCGGATCAAAAGGATTTAATATCCACATCGCAAAAGGCGTGAACTACCGGACCGCGCAAGTACGCGTGCACAGCGTAGTTGTCGGTACACATCTGCAAGTCCAGGACCGCGGCGTCCTGACCGTTACGAATCAGCGCGCTGTATTCGCCGGGCAGGCTCGCACCCTTGAGTTCCGCTTTGACAAGTTGGTCGGGATAGAGCAGTTCAAGGACGGATTGCGCATAAACGTCTCCAATAGGCAGCTCGCTTCGCTCTTTAGAATTACGCCGCCCAGCTCTCCACTCATTGCTGCCGCCCTCATTACGAAATCGATGACATAGGGCGAGCATTTGGGATGTTAAACGAAGTCTGAACTTCCCGGTCATATGAGCCGGAAGTTCAGAACGGTATTTCAGAGTGGGAGGAGCGCACGCGGTTGGCACCGCGTCGCACTTCCCACTCCGGCAACAAATAATCGCAAATAAAAATATGCCGAAATAAGAATCTTTCTGAAAAAAAAATATAAATTTCGGCACTGCCTGCCACGAGGTTAAACTAAAAAACCCCCACACTGCCGAAGCAATGTGGGGGTTTCTGTCTGTGTCCGAAGGGGGACTTGAACCCCCACGCCCTTACGGGCACTAGCACCTCAAGCTAGCGCGTCTGCCAATTCCGCCACCCGGACTGGATGTTGTCTGCGTTGTTATTTCCTGCTGACGAGGTAATAACTTAGCACGGTTTTTGAGCGTGGTTTTACACACATGCCCGAAGTCGGCTTCGACCGATAGCGTGAGGCACATGGCACACACCGAAGACCCGCATTCCGCACCGGCCGAACTCGACCTGACCGCTATAATTGCGCGCGATCTGATCCGCTTCGATACGACGAACTATGGTGAGGGTCGATCCAACGGTGAGACGGAAGCCGCCGAGTATGTGGCTGCAAAACTCCAGGATCTCGGTCTCACGCCGCAGCTGTTCGAGTCCGAGCCTGGCCGCACGAGCGTCGTCGCCCGCGTGAAGGGCAAGGATTCCAGCAAGGGAGCCCTCGTTGTGCACGGACACCTTGACGTCGTGCCGGCAGACCCCGCGAACTGGAGCGTCGATCCGTTCGGCGGCGTGATCAAGGACGGCCTGCTCTGGGGTCGAGGCGCCGTCGACATGAAAAACATGGATGCCATGATCTTGGCCTCACTGCAGGACATTCTGGGGGCAGGGGAGGCTCCGGAAAGGGACCTTGTCGTCGCCTTCTTCGCCGACGAGGAAGCCGGGGGAGTCCTTGGCTCTCATTTCCTGGTTGACACACAGCCCCAACTGTTCGAGGGAGCTACCGACGCAATCAGTGAGGTGGGCGGCTATTCGATCACGCTGGGCGGCAAACGTGCCTACCTGCTGCAAACCGGTGAGAAAGCTCTCATCTGGATCAAGCTGATCGCCAGGGGCGATGCTGCTCACGGTTCGCGCCTGATCCCCAACAACGCAATCACCAAGCTTGCAGAAGCAGTCGCCAAGGTGGGCAGGCGCGAGTGGCCGATCAGGCTCTCGAACACCACCACCGCGCTGTTTTCAGAGCTCGCCCGCATCCTCGACGTCGATCCGCAGCGGGTCGGCCTCGATGAGCTGGCACTGGCGACGGGTACTGCGTCGGGCTTCATTCAGGCCAGCCTGCGCACCACCACCAATCCGACGGTGTTGAACGCCGGCTACAAGCACAACGTCATCCCTGACACAGCGGAGGCGCTCATCGACATCCGCTCGCTTCCTGGCGAGGAGGACGCAGTACTTGCTGAGGTGGCGGAACTAGTCGGCCCCGATATTGAAATCGTCGTGATGCACCGCGACATCGGACTCGAAACAGAGTTCTCCGGTCCACTCATCGATGCAGTCACCGCGACACTCGAGCGGCATGACCCCGGCGCGCCGGTGCTGCCTTACCTGCTTTCCGGGGGCACCGACAACAAGGCTCTGAGCAAGCTGGGCATCAGAGGGTACGGCTTTGCGCCTCTGAAACTCCCAGCAGATTTGGATTTCCCCGGCATGTTCCACGGAGTTGATGAGCGCGTACCACTTGACGCATTAGTGTTTGGCAGGCGGGTCCTGACCGACCTGCTGACCGACTACTGACCTGCAGCCCCTGCACAGCACAAACCAGCGGAGATAATCGCGTGGAATTTCTGAATGCCATCATCCTGGGCCTCGTCCAGGGACTCACCGAGTTCCTCCCGGTGTCCTCGAGCGCCCACGTACGAATCGTGGGGGAGTTCCTTGGAACCGGCGGTGACCCGGGGGCCCGCTTCACCGCGATCACCCAGATCGGCACCGAATTGGCCGTCGTGCTGTACTTCTGGCACGACATCACCCGCATCATCGGTCGCTGGTGCCGCTCATTGGTGGGCAAACTGCCGCGAAATGACCCGGATGCCCGCATGGGCTGGCTCATCATCATCGGCTCGCTGCCAATCATCGTGCTCGGCCTGCTCTTCCAAGACCAGATCGAGACTGTGCTTCGTTCGCTATGGATCACTGCAACGATGCTGATCGTCTTCGGCATCCTGCTCGGGATCGCCGACTATGTCGGGGCGAAAAAACGCCGACTCAAAGACCTCACCGTCGGCAACGGCATTGTTTACGGATTTGCCCAGTCGCTCGCCCTCATTCCCGGTGTCTCTCGCTCGGGTGGCACCATCACCGCCGGCCTGTTCATGGGCTACGAACGTGCCGCGGCTGCGCGCTACGCCTTCCTGCTGGCCATTCCCGCGGTGCTCGGCAGCGGCTTTTTCCAGGTATACAAATCCATCGCGAAGCCGTGCCTCGCCGGTGATGTCGGCTGCCTGCCAGAGGTGTTCGGCCCGCTCGAAACCCTCGTGGCCACTGTTGTCGCCTTCGGCGTCGGGCTCGCCGTGATCGCCTTCTTCATGAACTACATCTCCAAGCGCAGCTTCATGCCATTCGTGATCTACCGCATCGCCCTCGGCGTTGTGCTCTACATCCTGCTGGCAACGAACACCATCGCCGCCTAGTTAGGCTGGAGATATGCGCGCCTGGCCCCGTCCCGAGATCCCTGCACTTCCCGGCCATGCCGGTGTGCCACGACTGCACGACACTGCGACTGGATCGCTTGTCGAGGCCAGACCGACCGATGTCGCGAGGCTATATGTCTGCGGTATCACACCGTACGACGCGACGCACCTTGGGCATGCAACGACGTACCTGGCGTATGACACCCTGCAGCGCATCTGGCTCGACGCCGGCTACAGCGTGCACTACGCCCAGAACGTGACAGACATCGACGACCCACTGCTTGAGCGTGCGGCTGCCACCGGAGTCGAGTGGAAGGAGCTGGCTCTCTCACAGGTTGAGCTCTTCCGTGAAGACATGACCGCACTCGGCATCATTCCGCCTGACGAGTATGTGGCAGTCACCGAAGTGATCGACGAGATTGCTGAAGCTGTTTGTCGCTTGAGTGATGCAGGGATCGCGTATGCGGTTGACACCCCTGACGCGCTCGTCAATGACGCTGGAGTGCGCGGTACCGACCTTTACTTCGATATCGCGGCTGCCGAGGAGTCGGCGCCGTGGCGTCTGGGCGACGAGAGCAATCTCGATCGAGAGACCATGCTCACGTTGTTCGCCGAGCGTGGCGGCGATCCCGATCGTGCGGGCAAACGCGACAAGCTCGATCCGCTGGTCTGGCGCGCAGCGCGCGATGGCGAGCCGTCCTGGCCCTCTCGGGTCGGTGATGGCCGACCCGGCTGGCACATCGAGTGTTCAGTCATCGCGCTCATGGAGCTCGGCACCGACTTCACAGTCCAGGGCGGGGGATCAGACCTGGTCTTCCCCCACCACGACATGAGCGCTGGGCACGCGGCCGCGTTGAGCGGACATCCGCTCGCCGGTGTTTACAGCCATGCAGGCATGGTCGCGTACCAGGGCGAGAAGATGAGTAAGTCGCTCGGTAACCTCGTGCTGGTGTCTGGCCTGCGAGCAGACGGCATCGACCCTCGCGCCATCAGGCTTGCACTCCTGTCGCAGCACTACCGCACGGACTGGGAGTGGACGGGCACGCAGCTCGACGAAGCCGTTTTGAGGCAAACCCGGTGGGGCGTCGCATTCGGCGAGCATGTCGCTCCGGGGAGCGCCTCAAGCGCCGAGCTGATCGAGAACATCCGCACTGCGCTCGTGACAGATCTGGACACTCCGGCAGCGCTTACCTTGATCGATGCTGCAGTACCGGTCGGGGTAGACGATCCCGCCCTGCTGCGGGATGCGATCGACGCATTGCTCGGCATCCGACTCTGACCAACACACAAGAATGGGCCGCGCGAGTGATCGCGCGGCCCATTCTTGTGTGTCTGCTGTCTGCTGTCTGCTGACGTGGTTACTGCTGTCGTGGGCCATCGCCGCCCGGGCGACCGCCGTCAGCCCAGCCATCACGGCCATCACGGCCATCGCGGCCATCGTTGCGCTTCCTCAGGTACTGCTCAAATTCTTGCGCAATAGCTTCGCCACTCGCTTCGGGCGAATCAACCGTGTCTCTGGCCTGTTCGAGTTGCGCGATATATGCGGCCATCTCATCGTCTTCAGCGGCCAAGGTATCGATGCCGCTTTCCCACTCAGCCGCCTCAGACACGAGGTCGCCACGCGGAATCACCACGTCGATGATCTCTTCAAGCTTGTCGATCAATGCAAGCACCGCCTTGGGCGACGGAGCATTGTGTACGTAGTGCGGCACCGATGCCCAGATGGCCAGCGTGGGGATACCAACGAGCTCTGCCGCATGGGCAAGCACACTCAGAATCCCGACCGAACCCTCGTAGTTGCTGCGTTCGATTCCGAGTTCGGCGCGCACCTGAGGGTTGTCGCTCGTCGCAACGATCGAAATCGGTCTGGTGTGCGGCACGTCGGCGAGCATTGCGCCCATGAATACGATTCCGCTGATATCTGCGGCCAGGGCGCCATCAAGCATCTCGGCAGTGAAGCTCTTCCAACTCCGAGAGGGCTCGGTACCGAGCAGAAGGTAGATGTTGCCTGCGTTAGTTCCACTGACGCGGAGTTGGGCGTCTTCGGCCAGCGGCAGTCCAACTTCACCAGGAACCTCGGGGCCGAACAACGTGGCGCTTGGCCATTCAAGCTGCCTCACGCCGTCTTCGTCAGTTGAAACTGTGGGCCGATTGAACTGATAATCAAAGTATATTTCGGGGTCGACACTCGTGATCTCGGTCACCTGAAGCAGGTCTTTTAGCGTGCGAACCGCACCGGTCGCTGCCTCACCGGCGTCGTTCCAGCCTTCGAACGCCACCACGAGCAGTCGTCCGCCCAGAAATCCATTGCCGTCAGTCACTGCCTGAAACCTCGATCAATCCGGGCGGCCTCGGTCGACATGCCCTCAGTCAAGGATAGGCGGTGGCCCTAGACTTGGACCCCGTGACTACCAGCGAAACTGACATTATTGTGCCCGCCGCTGTCCTGTGGGACATGGATGGCACTCTTGTCGACACCGAACCGTATTGGATGCAGGCCGAAACCGACCTCGTCGAATCGTTCGGGGGTGTCTGGACTCACGACGATTGCATGATGCTTGTCGGATCGGGCCTCTGGGCCTCTGCGACGATCCTGCAAGACCACGGCGTCGATATGGAAGCCGATGCGATCGTCGACTGGCTCACCGCCCGCGTGCAGCTGCAACTCAGCGAGCGGGGCGTTCCCTGGCGTCCTGGGGCGAAGGAGCTGTTGGCCGACTTGAAAGCAGCCGGCGTTCCGACGGCCCTGGTGACGATGTCAATGCTGACCATGGCGCAGCAGGTTGCCGACCTCATTGGCTTCCCGGCGTTCGACACCATCGTCTCCGGAGACATGGTCACACATAGCAAGCCGCACCCGGAAGCGTATTTGGCGGCAGCCGCAACGCTGGGTGTCGACCCCGAGCACTGCATCGCCATCGAAGACTCTGTGCCTGGCGTGGCGGCCGGGGTGGCATCCGGCGCTATCACCGTGGCAGTGCCACACCAGATTCCGTTGCCAGAAAGCGCACAGTACTCACTGTGGCCGACACTTCACGGACGAACTGTCGCTGACCTCGCCACTCTCTATTCCGATCGACATGGAGCGCACGAGCGCGCCAAAGCAGCCAATTCACACCGCGTGAAGACAACCACTGAAAGTGCCCCACTATGAACGACAACCAGGTCATCCAGAACAGCGGTCCCTTCCGCGCCGGCGATCGCGTGCAGCTGACCGGGCCCAAGGGCAAACTGAACACCATCACGCTCGTACCGGGCAAGGGCTTCCACACCCACCGCGGCATCCTCGACCACGATGAGATCATCGGACGCCCGGATGGCTCAGTGGTGACGAACAACGTCGGCGTCGAGCACCTTGCCCTGCGCCCTCTTCTCAACGACTTCGTCATGTCGATGCCGCGTGGCGCCGCCATTATCTATCCAAAAGATGCCGCTCAGATCCTGGCGCAGGCAGACATCTTCCCTGGCGCAACTGTCGTCGAGGCAGGCGTCGGTTCTGGTGCGCTGTCACTCTGGCTGCTTCGTGCCATCGGCCCGGCCGGTCGCCTCGCTTCATTCGAGCGCCGTGAAGATTTTGCTGATGTTGCACGTGGCAACATTGCCACCTTCCTCGGCCACGACCCGGAAAACTGGTCGATCACGCTGGGCGACCTCGCCGACACGCTCCCGGAGACGATGCCGGCCGCCTCGGTGGATCGTGTCGTACTCGACATGCTGGCCCCGTGGGATTGCCTGGCTGTCGTCTCCGACGCGCTGAAGCCTGGCGGGGTGCTGCTGTGCTACGTCGCCACCGTCACGCAGCTCTCGCGAGTCGCCGAAGCCATCAGGGGATCAGGCCTGTACACCAACCCCGATTCGAACGAGACGATGGTGCGTGGCTGGCACGTCGAGGGCCTCGCCGTTCGCCCGGACCACCGCATGATCGGACACACCGGGTTCCTGATCACCGCGAGGCGTCTCGCCCCGAACACCGTGCTCCCCGAGCTCAAGCGTCGCCCCTCGAAGACCGATTTTGATGATGCCGACTTCGAAGCCTGGACCCCTGGAGCTCTCGGCGAGCGAACCGCGAGTCCGAAGAGCCTGCGCAAGCGTGCCCGCGAAGCCACAGTAAGCGCAGACTTGTCTAAGGCGCGCGACTTCCACGCCAGCGGTGTCGACAGCAACGAGGTCACAGCCGACGACGTCGAGGTCGGCGGCATCGACGCAAGTTAGGATGGGCTCCGGCCTGCCACACGCAAATCATCCAGGCAACACCCCTGTATCGAAACGAGGACTTGTGCGTAAACCCTTCGCACTCATTGCAACCGCCGCACTGGCCATGGTTGCCCTGACTGGTTGTAGCAGCGCCAGCTCAGATTCAGCTGCTGACTGCACACCGCTGGTGAAAGATGGGCCTGCGGCAGAACTCGTGACCGTCACCGGTGAGTTCGGAAAAGCACCGACGGTCGACTTCCCCACGCCGCTGAAGACGGACACCACCGAGCGCGCCGTCATCATCGACGGTACGGGTCCTGGACTGGTCACCGGGCAGCTGGTGAGCGTCGACTTGAGCGTGTACAACGGCTCCACGGGCGCCAAGATCGAAGAAAGTGCCTACGACGGCACCTCGCAGGCGAGCTTCGCCCTTAACGATCAGACCCTCACCGGCCTGACCGACGGGCTCACCTGCGCTCAGGTCGGCTCACGGATCGCCGTGGTCGTCGCTCCTGACGATGCATTCGGCCCCCAGGGCGGTAACGCGCAGCTCGGCGTCGCAGCCGATGACTCGCTGGTGTTCGTCATCGACGTCGTCAGCGCAGCATTGCCCAGGGCGAACGGCAAGGACCAGACTGTTGCGTCCAACCTGCCATCCGTTGTCCTCGATGAGAACGGCGTTCCCGGCATCACAATTCCGTCCGCTGAGGCTCCGAAGACACTTGAGATCGGTGTACTCAAGAAGGGCAGCGGTGCCACGGTCAAGGAGGGCGACTCAGTCATCGTCAACTACACCGGCGTGATCTGGGACACCAAGAAGGTCTTCGACTCCAGCTGGGCCAAGGGCAGCCCCGTCACGCTGCTCGCCGCTGATGGCTCGAAAACTGCCGGGGGAGTAATTCCCGGGTTTGCGGATGCCCTTATCGGCCAGACTGTCGGCTCGCAGATCATTGCGGTCATCCCGCCCGACCAGGGCTACGGTGACACCGATTCCGGCAGCATTCCAGCCGGTTCAACGCTGGTATTTGTCGTCGACATCCTCGGTATCGGCTAGCGCAAACGCAGAGAAGGGGGGGGGGGGGGGGGGGCGCCCGCCCCCCCGCGCG